>CAWGCX010000001.1:0-55489 GCA_963821255.1 uncultured Alphaproteobacteria bacterium
CGGTCGTGCCTGCCACGCCGATAGCCATATTGAATTTGTCTACAGCGGCCGGAGGCGGCGGGGCACAGGCTCGATTTCATCTTCGCGAGCCTCGGCGCTTCCCGCCCAAACGAGTATGATCGCCACCGCGGCAGCTGTTGCAGCACGTTCCAGCGTTTGGCGCCCATGATCATTGCCCCCCAACTAAAAAAATTTTTGTATCCGGTGGATAGTCTATCGCCATCAGCGCGCGGCGAAAATTCCCTCGTTTGGCATCAGGCAAAATATGCGGCCTGTGGCTCATTTACAGCACTGCCCCGTCCTTCGCGATCTAACGTACAAAAGTTCCGCAATACTGCGCAAAACCGCAGACCTCGGCCTGAAACTGCAGAACTTCCTAGAATTTTGTATGTCCGGCAGCCCCGCTATCACGTAATTATTGCGGTCGAGGAACGCGCGTTTGTTCGCGCAGAAGGCCTAGTTAGTGGGCAAGCGGGCAACACCCGACTATCGGTTTCAGCGAGCCTCTTGGACGGTGACGTCCTTCGAACGCGTGATCCCGATGAGTTGCGAGGTCGGCTCGGCCCGCTTTGTGCGATAGGAAAACTTAGAGTTGCCGCGCCGTGCCCAACGCCTCTTTGCCACCTTTCGTAAAAGCCGCGGCTGCTCCCCCAGCCTTCGTCAGGCATTTCCGTTTGCCGCGCGCAAAAGAAAATCTTTGTACTCTCCGGCTCCCGAAACATCGTTGAACTCGGCCTGCGAAGGACTCCGGATAAGGGACAAGCGCGCCGGCGTCTGAACATGAACATTTGGGAGGGAAGAATCGGTCATGACGAGCGCGCAAACAACTGCTGATACGGCTCGCCTGAATCGCAAAAATTAACGCTGATACCCCTCATAGCCCTGGTTGTCGGGTCGATGATCGGCGGCGGCGTCTTCAATTTGCCGTCGGACATGTCGCGCGGCGCCTCGCCGGGCGCGATGCTAATCGGCTGGCTCATCACCGGCATCGGCATGCTGATGCTTGCTTTCGTGTATCAAAGCCTCGCAGTACGTAAGCCGGAGCTCAATGCCGGTCCCTATGCGTACGCCAAAGCGGGATTCGGCAATTTTGTCGGATTCAATAGCGCTTGGGGTTACTGGCTGAGCGCGTTCCTCGGCAACGTCACATACGCGGTCGCAATATTTTCGGCGCTCTCTTATTTCCTTCCGATTTTTGGAGACGGCAACAACCTTGCCTTCGATCCTCGGCGCATCCCTTTGCCTGTGGCTCATCTATGCGCTGGTCATGAAGGGCATCAAAGCAGGCGGCCTTCGTCAACGTGGTCACGACGATCGCCAAGCTGGTTCCGATATTCCTCTTCATTTTGGTCGCGATCATCGGCTTCAACTGGGATAAGTTCACCTTCAATTTCTGGGGACAAAGGGGACGCGCAAGGGGCCGGCAATCTCGGTTCAATCATGGATCAAGTGAGAAGCACGATGCTGGTGACGTTGTGGGTGTTCATTGGCATTGAAGGTGCAAGCGTGTACTCAGCGCGCGCAGCCCGCCGGTCTGACGTAGGGCGCGCCACTTTGATAGGTTTTGTCGGCGCGCTGGGCATCTATGTCCTCGTTTCACTTCTAGCGACCGGGCATCTTGAGCCAGTCGGAACTGGCCGGCCTGCAAAGTTCCCTCAATGGCGGGAGTGTTCGAGCCGCTGGTGGGCGCCTGGGGTGCGGCGCTCATCAATCTCGGTCTTATGATCTCGGTCGGCGGCGCGTTCCTGTCATGGACCCTTCTCTGCGCGGAGATACCTTTCAC
The DNA here is from genome assembly GCA_963821255.1 of uncultured Alphaproteobacteria bacterium. Classification (GTDB taxonomy): domain Bacteria; phylum Pseudomonadota; class Alphaproteobacteria; order Rhizobiales; family Methyloligellaceae; genus Methyloceanibacter. The sequence continues at coordinate 1,784 of CAWGCX010000001.1, forward strand.
CTGCGGAAGGACGGCACGTTTCCGAAATGGTTCGCGGTCGAGAACGAGAACGGGTCGCCTGCGAATGCGCTGCTGGCTACCACCGTCCTGATACAGCTTTTTCTCATACTGAGTCTCTTCTCGAAGAACGCCTATCAGTTTTTCTTCTTCATCGCCTCGGTGGCAATCCTGCCGCCTTACGTTCTGTCCGGCGGCTATGCCTGAAGCTTGCCTTGGCGGCGAGGGATATGGAGCCGGCGAACGAGCCGCAACAAAGGACATAATGGTCGGCGCGTTGGCGACCATTTATGGATTGTGGCTCGTCTATGCCGCCGGACTCAACTACCTTCTGATGTGCGCCGTCCTGTTCGCACCCGGCATCCTTGTTTATATGCGGGCGAGACGGGAACGCGGAGAGCCGCGTCTTTGTGGGCTTCGAGGCGGCGCTCGCAGTTCTCATCGCATTGCTGGCCGTCGTTGCCGCCTATCTCATGTGGACCGGAGCGATCAGCCCACTATGAGAAGCGAAGCCGCGGATAGAGAACCAACATTCAGGGAGGCAATATGCGTGAGTTCGGCGTCCATTCGGAGGTCGGGAAAGCTGCGGACAGTTATGGTTTGCGGACCCTCATTGGCCCATCAGCGGCTGACTCCCGGCAATTGCCAGGATCTGCTCTTTGACGACGTCATCTGGGTCCACGAGGCGCAGAAGGACCACTACGATTTTACGTTGAAGATGCGAGAGCGCGGAGTCGAGGTGCTTGAGCTCCAGGATCTGGTTGCCCAGACCTTGGACGACCGGATGCTCGCGAGTTCGTGCTCGACAGGCGAATAACGGAGAATGCCGCTCGGCATCCAGAATGCCGCACGTCATCAGGCCGTGGCTCGACGAAATGCCATCGGCTCAACTTGCCGCATTTCTGATCGGCGGAATTGCCATTTCCGATCTTCCCGAGGGGCTCGGCGAAGCGAATGCTGAGCGATGCATTTGGCGGAACCGATTTCGTGCTGCCGCCGATTCCCAACACGCTGTTTCAGCGTGATCCGTCGTGCTGGATCTACAACGGCGTGACCTGCAACCCGATGTACTGGCCGGCCCGCAGGCCCGAGACACTGCTGCAGCGGGCAATCTACAAGTATCATCCGTCATTCAAAGGGGGAAAGTTCAAGATCTGGTGGGGCGACTCCGACGAAGTTTTCGCCAACTCGTCCATCGAAGGCGGAGATGTCATGCCGATCGGCAAGGGCATCGTTCTGATTGGCATGGGCGAGCGCACGACCTACCAGGCGGTTGGCCAGGTCGCGCGCGAGCTGTTTAAGAACAAGGCCGCCACACGCGTGATCGGTTGCCTGATGCCAAAGAGCCGAGCGGCTATGCATCTCGACACGGTCTTCAGCTTTTGCGACCGCGATCTCGTGACGATATTCGCTGAAGTCGTCGATCAGATCAGGTGCTACAGCATGCAACCGACCGGCGATGACGGCAGCTTTGACGTTCGCCTGGAAAAGATGCCGATGCTCGAGGTGGTGCGAGACGCGCTTGGACTTAACAAGCTGCGGACCGTGGCAACCGGCGGCGATGCCTATGAGGCCGAACGCGAGCAGTGGGATGACGGGAACAACGTCGTGGCACTGGAGCCAGGCGTCGTCGTCGCTTATGACCGTAACACCTACACCAACACGCTACTGAGAAAAGCAGGCGTTGAGGTGATCACCATACGGGGATCCGAATTCGGCCGCGGGCGCGGGGGAGGACATTGCATGACCTGCCCCATCTCGCGCGATCCGGCCTATTAGCACGCGACAAGAATGCTGCCATGGAGGAGCTTCATGAGCTTAAATCTTCGCAATCGCTCACTGTTGACGGTTCAGGACTATACGCCACGCGAGTTTCGCTACCTGCTCGATCTGGCCCGCGACCTCAAGCGCGCCAAATATGCGCGCACCGAGCAGAAACATCTCGATGGCAAGGAAATCTGCCTGATCTTCGAGAAGACATCGACCCGCACTCGATGCGCCTTCGAAGTGGCATGTTACGATCAGGGAGCCCACGTCACCTATCTCGACCCGTCTGGTTCGCAGATCGGCCACAAGGAATCATTCAAGGACACCGCTCGCGTGCTTGGGCGCATGTACGACGCCATAGAATATCGCGGTTCGGCGCAAAAAGGTGTCGAGACACTCGCTAAATATGCCGGCGTACCGGTGTTCAACGGGCTGACTGACGAATACCATCCGACACAGATGATCGCCGACGTCATGACCATGCGTGAACACAGCGATAAGCCGATCACGCGAGATCAAATATGCCTATGTGGGGGACACTCGATCGAACATGGGCCATTCGTTACTGATTATCGGTTGTCTGCTCGGTATGGACGTTCGGATCTGCGGCCCAAAGTCATTGTGGCCTTCCGAGAATACCGCAAAATCGCAGAAGATCTTGCTGAGAAATCGGGAGCCAGATTGCTCGTGACCGAAGATCCCCGGCGCAGTCAAGGGCGTGGACTTCATTCATACCGATGTCTGGGTGTCGATGGGTGAGCCTAAGGACGTATGGAAGGAGCGCATCAAGTTGCTCACGCCCTATCAGGTCAACGCGGCCCTCATGAAGGCTGCCGGCAATCCGCAGGTCAAGTTCATGCACTGTCTGCCGGCATTTCACGATACTGAAACAGTGATGGGCAAGCAGATCGCAGAAGACTACGGCATGAAAAACGGCCTGGAAGTGCACCAACGACGTGTTCGAGTCCGAAGCCAACATTGCCTTCGAGCAAGCAGAAAATCGCCTGCATACGATCAAGGCGCTCCTCGTCGCAACGTTGGGAGATTAGCCATGAGGGTCGTCGTAGCTCTCGGTGGGAACGCGTTGCTTCGTCGAGGCGAGCCGATGACGGCCGAAGCCCAGCGTGCCAATGTAAAGATTGCCGCGACCGCAATTGCTGAAATCCAACCCGGCAATGAACTCGTAATCACGCATGGGAATGGACCACAGGTCGGCCTTCTGGCGCTTCAAAGCGCAGCCTATAAACCTGATGAAGCCTATCCGCTCGACGTTCTCGGGGCTGAGACCGAAGGCATGATTGGCTACATGATTGAACAGGAGCTCGGCAATCTCCTGCCCTTTGAGGTGCCCTTCGCGACGATGCTGACAATGGTTGAGGTCGATCGTAATGATCCCGGCTTCAAAGATCCGACGAAGTTCGTCGGCCCCGTTTATTCCGAGGCCGAGTCGAAGTCGCTCGACGCTGAGAAGGGCTGGACGATGAAGATGGACGGCGACAAGTGGCGTCGCGTGGTGCCTTCGCCGCGGCCCAAGCGGATATTTGAGATCCGCCCGATGAAATGGCTGCTCGAGAAAGGAACTGTCGTCATTGCCGCCGGAGGCGGTGGTATTCCCACGGTCTATGAACCCAAGCGCGTGCTACGCGGCATCGAAGCCGTGATTGACAAGGATCTTTGTTCTGAGCTTCTCGCCCGAGAACTGGATGCCGATGTCTTCATCATGGCAACTGATGCTGAGGCTGTATTCCTGGATTGGGGAAAGCCCACAGCGAAGGCATTCAGGCGAGTTAGTCCAAAGGCAATGCGGGAGTTTAGCTTTCCCGCCGGCTCCATGGGTCCAAAGGTCGAAGCGGCATGTCATTTTGCAGAAGCAACTGGTAAGCGGGCCGCCATCGGAGCGCTTAAGGATTTAAAGTCGATGCTGCGCGGAGAGGCGGGCACCACAGTCGATGCCGGCGCTTCCTCCATTGAGTGGGCTGCTTAATTTTGGCCGCTGAACTCTCTCCAAAAGGGAGAAGAACCGAATCGAATTCTCGCTTGCGTTAGCTTGGTGAGTTTGCAGGCGGCCGCGACGCGCGAGTGGTTGAACGACTCCCGCGGTATGACCTGGTCGGGTTTGCTCTCGCACGGTTCGCATTAATAGCCACGGGCGGGCGCCGCCCAGTGCTGAGAAGTTTTCAGACAGCTATTCGGGGCGGGAAGGCGCAGGCTGCGTTGCAGGCGCGACTCTCAATACCCTCCACCCTAGTACGGAGAAAAGAATTGTGAAGAGCGGGTTCAGAATGTTGAAAAAACAGAATCCCGCATAGAGTACGGTTGGAACGCCCAGAGCGGCGGCCATGTAGGCGCCGCAACTGTTCCACGGAATGAGGGGAGAGGTCACCGTCGCAGAGTCTCCAACCACCCGCGAAAGTATCGCCGGTTGCAGTCCCCTTTTAGAGAATGCCGGCGCAAACACTCGGCCCGACAGGGCAACGGCGATATACTGATCCGAGGCCATGACGTTTAGGCCGATTGCCGTTGCCACCGTCGTTGAGACGAGGCCAGCCACCGATTTCGCACGTTTGACCAGAGGATCGATGAGACGATTGAGCAAGCCCGCATGCTCAACCACGGCACCGAAGGAGAGCGCGGTTATAATTAGCCACACCGTCGTCATCATACTCGACATGCCGCCGCGGGTCAGAATTTGGTCGAGTGCGGCGACCCCGGTGTTCCCCACATAACCGGTAGCAAGCGCCGCCCAGGCGCCCTTGAGCAGGGCAAGCGCGTAAGGCAGGTCGGGCGCGGCGGCAAAGGCCACGACAGCCTCTGGGTTCTGCAAGACTGCTACGACGGCACCTGCCAGCGCGCCGATGAAGATTGCAACGAACGGCGGAAATCTCAGGACCGATAGCACAAGGACGACGAGCAATGGCGAAAGGGCCCAGACCGACACTGTCACCTTGGTTTCGATCCCTGAAAGCAGTTGGGTCGCATCGAACTCACTGGCCGTGCCCATAAACGCGAACAGGACAACTGCGATTGCAAGTGAGGGAATGGAGGTCCAAAGGGACTCGCGAATATGGTCATAGATCTGCGAGCCCGCAGTGGCGGTAGCGAGGTTCACCGTATCCGACAGGGGCGAAGCCTTGTCGCCGAAATAGGCACCCGAAATGACCGCGCCGGCAGTGATGGCGGGCGAAAGGTGCATGCTTGCCGCCACACCCATAAGTCCGATACCTATGGTTCCCGCCACTGTCCATGAGCTGCCGATGCTAAAGGCAACGACAGCGCAGACCAGAGCCGTGGTGGCATAAAAATAGGTCGGGCTAAGAAGCTTGAGCCCGTAGTAGACCATTGTGATTATGGTGCCGCTCAGAGCCCAGGTGCCGATTAGAGCACCGACCGCGAGCAAGATCATGATGGCCGGAAGCCCAATAGCGATGCCGTCGACTACGGCTTGGCGGACGCCGCTCCAGGGCATGCCGTTCTTGTAGGCAATGCCCGCCGCAATGACGCCGCAGAACAGCAGAGCGATCTGATTGGGTCCTGTAGAGGCGTCATTGCCAAAAAGAAAAAAGGACAGTCCGAGCAGAACAATTAACGCAACACAAGGGAGCGCCGCATCAAGGAGCGATGGTGTCGCGATTGCATCTCTGGCGCTATATTCTATCATATGTATGATCGGAAAGCAGGGACATCAGAAGTATCTTATTTGATCTCGTGCTCGCCGGCATCATCGACATACTACGCGCGGCGCATCTACCATCGATCTGCGTCGTGTTTATAGACCTTCAGCTGGTAACGGATTGGGGAAGTGGCCGACATCTCTCGTACTGGAGGTGCCCGTAGCCAGCTATGGGTCGATGCTATCGATAAAGTTGACGGCGCGACCGGCTGAAGGCGGGAGCCAGTAGATCTGGGCTACCCTGCGCATGGGCGATGGGAGCCTTAAGTCTGCATGTGGCACCAAGCGGACCATCGCTTCAGCCAAGCCCAGATCGGCTTCTGACGCATAGCGGACCTCATTCGGGCCTCTGCTGCTCGAATGCACACGAATGTCTGGGATCTGGACGCACCACGGCCCATCCAATGCGGACCAACTACGCCTCTCTGTCAGTGCCATCAGGCAGACCGAGCGCAGGCGACAACTGGATGCGATCTCTTCGAGAAAGTATTCGGTATCCGGGCGCCCATGCGCGGACGCGAGGCCCGGGAGTGATCCCCTTCCGCAAGGGAGCCAACGTCATGAAATGGGCTATACTGGCTTTGGCCGCCAGCGCACAACTTTACACAACAGGTCTCTGCCTGCCAGCAATTGCACCCCAAACAAGGAGCACAATGACTGCACCGAGGGTCGCCCCAATAAGGCCAGCACCTTCGCCTGCGTTATACCAGCCCAAGGCTTGTCCAAGATAGCTGGCCACAACGGCTCCCACGATGCCGAGGATGGTCGTCAGTATGAAACCACTTGGCTCATTAGAACCAGGGGTAATCAGTTTCGCCAGCACGCCCGCGATAAAACCAATTAGGATTGTCCATAGAATGCTCATTGCCCTGCTCCTAGAGACACGTCTGCTCTATTCCCCGCTTTATCCTCCCTGGTTTCGCCGCTTGATCCAAGGACGAAAATTTGGTGGAGCCGCTGCGGGTCCTGGTCCCCTTCCGTTCGGAATGCAAAGGAAGTCGAAGCCCGACAAGGCCAGTTCCAAAGTTTGTATAGAAGCGATTAGTGCGGGACTAGAGCATAGAACCGCAAGAACTAGCCCAATACTGCAAGTCGCCGGCCAGTTGTTTGTTTTCCATCCGATTTGAATTTTATCTCGCGAAGCAACGTTGCCTTAGCCGTTGCAACGTCGGCGCAGGCCATGTAGGCACTACGGGTTACAGGCCGTACGGCTATAGGCCTTCGGCTATGGAATCGCCCGCGGCAATATCCGTCGACGAATCCTCAGCTAGAGACGCCCACCGAACCGAGCGGAAGGGGGCACGCCGACGTTTTCGGCTTGGTGCGTCGCGTAGTAACAGAGGCGAACACGACCGCATGACCGCGCCTATGCAGTTTTCGCGTCACAGCCTACCCTATCAGCACCGCGATGGGGACCATCGGAATGGCGCGCCATGATCATCGAGTCGCCATTAGACATAATTTTTCGTGACCTGTTTTATCGTCTCCGCTCCTTTGCGCGGGGCCACGACGTATTCCTAAAGCTCGAAGGGTTCAATGTATCTGGCTCGATCAAGGTGAAAGCGGCAATAGGTCTCATCGAAGATCTAGAGCGGCGCGGCATCGTCAGGCCGCATGAAAACGTCATCGTGGAATCGTCGTCGGGAAACCTTGGAATAGCGCTCAGCCTCGTCTGCGCGACCAAGGGCTACAAGTTCATCTGCGTCACGGATTCCAACTCCACCCGCGCCAACATCAGAGGCATGGAGCTCTACGGGGCAACAGTACTCGTCGTCAACGACCGGGACGCCGACGGCGGCTTCCTCACCAACCGATTCAGGGCGATAGACGACATCTTGCAATCGGACCCGACCGCCGTCTGGCTCAATCAGTACGACAACATAGCCAACAAGAATGTTCATGCCGCGGAAACGGCAAAAGAGATCGCCGACCAGTTCGAAAAGGTCGATTGGATCTTCGTGGGAGCGGGAACCACAGGCACGCTCGCCGGGATTTCAGAGCGCCTTGGTCACGAGTTCCCAAAAATCAAGATCGTAGCCGTCGAGCCTGCCGGCTCCGTCACGTTTGGAGGCAGCCCTGGTAAGCGAAATATTCCCGGTATCGGAACGAGTTTGCGGCCGAAGCTGGCGGACTTGTGCAATCCGGACCGGATCGTCGTGATCGACGAAGCGACGACCGTCGAAACGTGTCTGTCGTTCGTGCGCGATTACCATCTGCTTGTTGGCGGAAGCACCGGAACCGTCCTCGCCGCCGTGCAGAAGCTGGCCTCGGAGTTCACGCCCGGCGAGACCATCGTCGCCATCTCCGCGGATCTCGGCGACAAGTATCTGGACACGGTATACAACCCGGCCTGGGTAAAGAATGTCATCGCGCCTCAGGCCAAGGTGCTCGTAGGGCATGAGGCTTGACACACGTTCCGATCTTCCACGTTGTTCCCGGCTCGGCAGTTAAGAGTGCAATCGACGGCAACCGGCAGAAAATTTTTGAAGCCGTCGAGGCGACATACCGTCTCCACGCCGCCGGCGAATCCGTAAACCCCAGCAGCTACTTTCTTCGCTATCCGGACAACCCTAGCGCCCGCATCATCGCCCTGCCGGCTCATCTCGGCGGCGAGGTGAAGAAGAGCGGCATCAAATGGATATCGAGCTTCCCGGCCAACAGGGCCGCCAACCTTGCGCGCGCGTCGGCAGTCCAGATTTTGAACGACGCCACGACGGGCTATCCACTGGCCTGCATTGAGGCGTCGCTGGTAAGCGCGACGCGTACCGCCGCCTCTGCCGCACTTGCGGCTGAGCATATGTCGCCTGCGCCTTTCGAAGGCACGCTGAGCATTATCGGCACCGGGGTGATTGCCCGCAGCACGACCGAATGGCTGCTATTTCGAAAATGGAAGTTCCGCAAAATCAGCTTGTACGATGTGGACCGAACAGAGTCGGAGCGATTCGCCACGTGGCTCCGCGATCAGCAGGGCCTCGAGACGGAGCTGCATAGCAGCCTAGAGGGCGCTCTCAGGGATGCGTCTCTCATAATGTTCACTACCACGGCCCTGGAGCCCTACCTCGCCGATGAAAAGCTGTTCGCGCACTCGCCTACGGTCTTACATCTATCGCTGCGCGACATCTCGGTGAACGTGATCTTGGCGTCGCAAAACATCGTCGACGATGTCGACCACTGCCTGAAAGCGAACACGTCACTGCATCTGGCGGAGACGGCGCGCGGAAGCAGAGACTTCATCGACGGCACCTTAGTGGATGTTCTGGACGGGAAGCTTGAGCAGGACCTCGGCAAGGCGCGCATCTTTTCTCCCTTCGGGCTGGGCATCCTCGACATTGCGGTGAGCGATATCGTCCTTCAGGAAGCCGTAAACTCCGGTACGGCGCTGGCGATGCCTGACTTCTTCAGCAACTCCGTCCGATGGTGAGGGACTAAAGAAGCTCCGTAGCTCGTGCGCAAACACGCACGCAAAGGGAGCGCAGCATCTAGTTAGAAGAACGATCTTGAACCGGCTGGGGGAGGCGGCGCATCTATGTCACTTGTCTGGAGCTGCAACGAGTGGGATCCGCTTGAGGAAGTCATCGTCGGCAATCCGCTGAACGCACGATATCCGACGCCGGATCTAAGCACCCAGCTGGCAGAATTCCCCGACCGTTCACTCGCTGACATTCCGCGCGGCGCTTTTCCGCAACGGATCATCGAAGAGACGGATGAGGATCTAAACGAGTTCGAGCAGATCCTGGAGAAGGCCGGCGTCACGGTGAAGCGCCCGGACACCTGGCCCCACGAAACCACATTCTCGACCATCAACTGGGAATCCCAGGGATACTATAACTATTGCCCGCGGGACATCATGCTGGTGATTGGTGACCAGATCATTGAAACACCCAATGTGATCCGCAGCCGTACCCAGGAGACGTTCAGCTATCGCACGCTGCTGATCGACTACATGAAGTCGGGCGCACGGTGGTACAGCGCGCCGAAGCCGATGCTGTTAGACTCGCTGTTCGAAGGCGTCGATCTAGAGAAGCCTACGCCGCGAAACGACGAGCCGGCCTTCGATGCGGCAAACGTCCTGCGTTTTGGCCAGGACTTGATCTATCTCGTCAGCGCCACCGGCAACGAAATGGGTGGCCACTGGTTGCAGGGCATCCTAGGCGATAAATACCGGATCCATTTCCTCAAGGACGTATATTTCGGCAGCCACATCGACTCGACCCTCGTGGCCCTGCGTCCCGGCTTGATCTTGTGCAATCCCGGTCGTCTCAATGACGATACGCTGCCGTCGATATTGAAACAGTGGGAGGTCATCTACAGTCCGCCCATGGAGAATACGGACAGACATGATGCCGATTACATTTCCAAAAGCATCGGTAGCGATTGGATCGATATGAACGCGTTCAGCATCAATCCGAATCTGGTTGTCGTCGACCGAAACCAGCCCTCGCTCATCAAGCTTCTCGAGAAGCACGGCCTTGATGTCATCCCATTGAAATTGCGGCATTCCAAGCTGTTGGGCGGCGGACCCCATTGCGTCACCTTGGATATTCGCCGTCGGGGCACGTTGCAGCGATACTTCGACTGAGCGCAAGCATGTGAGGAATAGATTTGGCACTCGCAGCTACCCTTCTGGCGGCCGTCTTTGTTCTGACGTTTGCAGCGTGGAGGCAGTACCTCTGGGCGGCGAAGAAGGCGGCGCACGAGCCGAAGGACACGTGTCCGTACAGCTTGACGGATGTCTTCGGCGATCGCCCATTCGCGAACGTTCCGCATCAACAAGGTATTCGGTGGCTCACGGAGGTCTTCAGCCGTTCCGCCGAGAAGTATCCCAATTTTACGGCCTTGCAGATCCCACGAACCGGAGAGTCGCTTACCTTCGCTGAGCTCGATGCGCATGCAGAAAACGTGGCCGCAGCAGTACAGCCGTTGTTGACGGGGCAGGACCAGGTGGTCGCCGTGGCCATGTCGCAGGACAACTGGCAGATCGTCGCCGCGCACCTCGGCGTGCTTAGGGCGGGCGGCACGCTGGTGGTGCTCGATACCACCCTGCCCGACGCGCTCATTACCCACATGCTCAACGACGCGCGGCCTGTAGTCGTTCTCACGCGCGGACAAGGCAAGTTTCGCGACCTGCCGACACTCGACGTTCTGACGTTGCCGGAAAGAGCGCCGAAGAGAAATCCGCCGTCCTGGCTAGACGATCCGACCCGGCGCCTCGCGACCATCTTCTATACGAGCGGGACCACCGGGATGCCGAAGGGCGTCGAGTGCCCGCACGCTGGCTATGTAAACCTCGCTCTTACCTACGCCGACTATTTCGCTCTCATTCCGGGCATGGACGCGAGCTCGCTCACCTCATCGCTGGGCTACGACGGCTGCATTTCAGAGATGTACAGCGCCTGGGTGTCGGGCTGCGCCGTCGTCATGCTGACCAAGGAGGAGATCAGCTCCGGCCCGGACCTTGTTCCCGTGCTGCGCGAAGCCGAGGTCACGGTACTTTTCTGTCCACCGGTGCTGCTTTCCACACTCACATCAACACCAGAGGTGGATCTTCCATATCCCTTGTGCCGCTACGTTGTGCCTGCAGGCGAGGCCTTTCCCAGCGCGCTCGTAGAACCGTGGACGCGATGTAGACGCCAGCTCATCAACACCTACGGCCCGACGGAGGCGAGCACCGACACGAGCCGCCAGAATTTGCGGCCGGGAGAGCCGATCACCCTCGGCTCGCCATTCGCCAACGTCACCTACGTCATCCTCGAGATCGGAGCGCTCCGACCACTGCTCCACGGTGAGGTCGGAGAGCTTTGCATCGGCGGCGTCCACCTCGCGCGCGGTTATCGCAACTTGCCGGAGCAGACGGCGCAGAAGTTCATCACGCATCCTCAATTCGGCCGCCTCTACCGCACCGGGGACAAATGCAAAATCGACGTTCGAACGCAGCGCGTGCACTTCCTCGGTCGGATCGACGCGCAGCTCAAAGTGCGCGGACACCGCGTCGAGGCACAGGCCGTCGAGGACATCCTGCAGGCGCAGTTCAGCGAGATCGAGGCCGCCGTGCTGGACTACCAGAACGAGGCGCTCGTCGCCTTTGTGATGGCACCGTCGATCTTCGCAGGAGAAATCTCGGTGGTCGCACCTGCGCCAGCGGGGTGGACCGAGCGGGTGACGGCGATCCTCGCCAAGCAACTTCCGGCGCCGTCGGTCCCGACCAGAATCTTCCTCGTAGAAAAATTTGTTATGAATCCGGTGTCGGGGAAGATCGACCGCAAATGCTTACCGGACCTATCGCTGCTGCTGCGGAACGGCGACCTCGAGACACCCCCTAGAGCGCAAGACACGAAACTTGGAGAAGCGACGTTGACTGATGCCGACGCGGGCCTGGAGGCAGGCGCCGAGGAAGCGCTGGCGATCTGCAGGCACGTGTTCGAGACGCCCATCGGATGGGACGACGGGTTCGCCGAGGCCGGCGGACACTCGATCGTCATCGCGCGCCTAGCGCGGCGCTTGCAGGCCGCGGGATGGGCAGTCTCCGTGCGTGCGCTGCTCAGCGACTGCAATACGCCACGCAAGGTAGCGAGCCGAATGCGGCAGGTTCAGTCGCCCGCCACGGCGGCAACGGTCACTACAAAATCCGCGCAGACCACAGCCGCACGCGATGAGAGCGCGGCAAAGGTACTCTCGGTCGGACGCTTCACGGTCCTGCAGATCCTCTTTGCGACTTTGCTTTATTCGCCAGGCTTGCTGTTGGCCCTAGACGTCTTGAGCGCCATCGAAATAGGAACCTTCTTCGCGACCGCCGGCATTTGGTCCTTCATCGTCGCCGGCGTCGGCCTGTACCTACTCAGCCTGCTCCTGCCTTTCGCCTGTCTGCTCTGGGTGATGGGCATCAAGTTTTTCCTGGGCGGCGACATCTACCGCAACAACGTGACGCCGGGCGTCTACTCCAAGTGGAGCAAGATGCACCTGCGGGTCTGGTGCATCGGACGAATGGAGAGCCTGGTGCTCGTGCCCGTGCACGCCATCTACCGCAGCGCGCCGCTCATGGCATTCGTGCTGCGACAGCTCGGCGCCACAGTCGGCGGAAATCTTCAATGCGCGTCCGACGCCGTTTTGTCGGGGCCTCTGGACTTGATTGCCATCGAGGACGATGTCGCCATCCAGACCGGCGCCTACGTCCAAACGACGAGATGGTCTGGGCAGAACCTGCTTGTCGGCCCGATCCACCTTGAAAGCGGTTGCAAGATCGGAATGCGCGCCGCCATCGCCAACAATGTGAGGGTTGGCCGCGGCAGCTGGATCACTCCGTTCACACCCATCTTGCGAGACGTCGGAGCGCATGAGATTTGGGAAGGGGCTCCGGCACGCCTTGCCGGCCGTTGCACGGAGCTGCGGCGTACGGCAAGCGCCTGCCGGACCGCTCTCCCGATCTGGCTATGGGAGGCCTGCAACCTTTTCATGCAGATCGCAGGGTTCTCTGCGATCAGCGTGGTACCCGTCGCCGTGATCCTGTGGTTTGCCCGCGATTTCACACCGCTCGCAGACGCCGACGTATCCAGCAATTACTTCAGCGTGACGCCGCTGTACGAAATCATCGGGTACCTAACGCTCTACACCTTCATTACCGCTTGGCTCACGATCGTCGTTACCTCGTTGCTGGCCTGCTTCTTCATTCGCTACACGGCCGCGTCGCCAGGGCTGCACAGTGTGCGCGGCTTCAGTGGCCCGCTCCTCATGTACCGAATGCGCAAGCTCAACAACATCCAGCGGCTGTGGACCTGGACCATCACAGGGCAATACTTGCGGGCGCTCGCCGGTATGCACTTCACGCGGTTGGGCGCGTCCGAGTGCGACCTGATGGTCAACCTCGTCCCCGAATTCGCCACGGCCGACGCGCAGGTGTTCTGGTCAAACGGCTGTTTCACTAACATGCTCGACTACGGCGCCGAGCACCTCACGTTGCGCCATCTCGACATGCCGCGGAACTTTTTCAGTGGTAACAACAGCGTGGCGGAATACGGCCAGTTGCCGACGAACTTCCTCCTCGGCGTATCGACGCCGTGCAGCGACATAGACTTCCGGCGACAGATGCGGTCGCGACTCTCCGAGCCGAGCACTGTGGCGGGAAACCCGCCGCTGAAGTTTGCCAGTACCGAGGCCGAGAACGACCAACTGCCGACCTTCCCGCTCTTTCTAACCCGCGTCTTCCTGAACGACTTCTTCAGCATCGGGATGCTGCGCGTCACAGAGGGACTGATCTTTACAATCCTGTACATCATCTTTTCGCTGCAGATAGGCTTCGGCCTAATCATCGGCGGGCTGCTGGCGCTTTTGCTCACTGAGGCCCATCTGATCTTGCTCAGCGTCGCGATCAAGAAGGCTCTCGTCGGCAGGGACTGGGGCGTCAATCACGCGACGCCCTTCTGGTCCTTGCGGCACTTCGCCTATTTTTTCGCGCAGGACTGCTTTTTCGTCTGGTGCCAGAGACCTCTGAACTTTTTCGCAGGAACGATCCTCGCGAATCCGATCTTACGGTGGATGGGATGCCAGATCGGACAGCAGACGATCGTGATCGAGCCCATGAGTTGCTCCGACTGGAACGCGGTGAAATTCGGTGACAATTGTGTCGTCGGCGGCTTCCTACAGTTCCACACCTTCGAAAACATGATGCTGAAGGTGAAGCAAACCCATATCCAGGACGGGTGTGCTATATGCTCCGGCGCGACGGTGATGAGTGGCGTGGTTATCGAGCGCGACACTACGGTCTTGCCGTTGTCGCTCGTCCTCAAGGACATGAACCTCCTCTCGGCCACGTACCAGGGTAGCCCCGTGGAGCCCGTGGCCGGGTCAACTGCTTGCAGAGGCTCGCGGTTCGGATGACATGGGACGCTAGCGCGCGCGTCTTCGACCTATTCGCCGCAAATGCGCGCGACTGCACCCCGGCACCGGCACGTCATATGGCGAGCGTTCTGTTTGCGCCGGTCTCGCGCGATCCGGAGGCAGTTAGCCGTTGCGCGTCCGTCCTCTCGGATGCGGAGAAACGGCGAGCGCAAAGCTTCCTGGCGCAAGGCGACGAAGCATACTTTAAGCAGCAGCGTGCGTTTCGCCGCTACTGCGGCGCCCTCGCGGTCGGCTCGGCGTTGCCCTTATCGCGCATCGCCTTCGACGCAACGGAGAAAGGGCGTCCCTACCTCTCCGAGCGGCGGGGTTGCTGGTTCAGCTTTTCCTCCTGCCGGCTCGGATACCTCGGGGCATGGTCTTCGACACAGCGCATCGGTGTCGACATCGAGGATCAGACAAGACATGTCGAGGCGACCGAGCTCGCGCAAGCGTATTTTTCAAGAGCTGAGGCAAAGGCAGTTGAAGACGCCAGCGAAGGGACCCGCATGCGAACCTTCTTCCAACTCTGGACGCTCAAGGAAGCAGCTCTGAAATCCATCGGAGAGGGATTGCCCTTCGGCCTCGACGCGTTCCAATTCGAGCTCGAGCCAAGCATCCGCATCGTCGATGCGCCACAAGCGTACGGTGGGCCGGAGCGATTTTGCGCCTACGCGATTGAGACGGCCGGTAGCTGCGCAGCTCTTGCCATCCACAGTGATGTCTGACCATCCGGCACATGCCACGAGTCAGCTGAAATCACGCTACCGGCCGCTTAGACTTCAACACTGCGAGGGCGACGGTGATCAACGGGTCGGCCCCGTTCTCGATATCAGCGATGCTGTTGAGCAGCTCTATATCGGCGGGTACGCCTTTGCCTTCGTAACACACCATGTCGGCCGAGAAGTATTTCTGGTACGATAGGCAGTACTTCCAGCCGTTCGGGAGTTTCTTCTCCAGTTGGTAGGAGAATATGCCATTGGTATGATCGCCCAAGATCGTGACGTAGGGCAGCTGCCGTATCGCTAAGGCGAACACCTCGCCGCCGCTGAAAACGGCATCGCAGGTCAGCAGCACGATCGGCCCTGTAAACTGCACGTCACCCTCAGGCTCAATTTGCCAGGTCTTCAACGGTGTGAACGCATCGTCCCCAGGACCGATCTTTGTCCTCCTGTGGAACGCCACTCTTATGCGGTCACAAAACCGATTGATGATGGTGACGGCGGTGCTGTCGTCGCCGCCGGGGTTGTCGCGGATATCGATGATGAAGCCCTGCAGATCCGTGAAGTCGAGGGCGATCTTGTCCAGAGCGGCTGTCAACTTGCTCTTCTTGATGCCCTCGAGCTCGAGGATCCGAATGTACCCAACGGTCTTTGACCGGCAGTACCGAAGCATCCAAGCGCCGGTTTCCGCGAGGCGCCCGAAGCCGTTTGCAACAAGCGTTTTCTCGGTCGTCTTGAAGAGTTCCTTGATCTGGCGCTCCGTGAACTCCTCATAGAAGCGGGGCCTCTTCTCCGCGGTGAAGTAGCGCTTCTTCCCCTTATCACCTGCTTTGGTCTTCAGCTTGACATGCCCATCATCCAACGGGTCGAGCATCTGGCAAAAAATATCGAAGAGTTCGTCATCGCTGGTTTTACTCGTGACCCTCGGCCTATGGATGTCGTACTGCTTTCGCCAGTCGACCTTTCGCAGCTCGAAGAAGGGATACCTGTGGTGAAAGGTCTCCCACAGCTCCTCGAAATTCTTTTCGGGATCGCGAATGATCATGGTGGTTCCGATCTTGGCGCTCGCGCTGCGGCGCTGTCAGACTAACTCTCGGCGTTGGGCCTGCGATGAATTGCCCGTGTACAATCTCTCAATATCACTGCTACCGCTTTCCAGCCGAGGTCATCCAGTATGCCGTTTGGTTGTATCTCCGATTTCCTCTGAGCTTTCGGGATGTCGAGGATCTGCTGGTGCCGCGCTGAGCGATCTCGGAATGAAAGGCTACATCACCGGCGGACGACACAAAGAACTCTCACCTGCCGGTTCGGCAGAGAGAACGACGAATGCAACTTCAAGATTCGCGCTCAAGCTACGCTGATGTGACTCCACGCGACCGTCGCAGCGTGAACCGCTGAGCCATGGTCATTTGGTCTTCTCGGTCGCCTCGAAGAGCTGCTTGATCTGTCGCTTCGTGCATTTTTGCCAGAAAAGCAGTATCATATCTGTATGGCGCAAAGTCACACACGACCGGCGATGACGAACTCTTCGATATTTTTTGCCAGATGCTTAGCCCGTTGGATTGCGGTCATGTCGAGCTGGAGGCCAAATTTTCGGGGTCTGGTCATGGCGGTGTGGGTCTTAGCCGGCTGCGCCACTGAGTTCTCATTTCGGACAGAGCATCGGGTAAACCGCTGTCGCCACCCCAAGGGCACAACTTTGAGTGCAGAATCGCACGGCGCCACGCGTTCTACTCGCCCAGCTTCCGCCGTTGACAACACCGACTGGCTGAAAACCGCCGCGATCGTCTTGGTCTCGGTTGGCCACTTTGGCTACTTCTTCATGGAAGAAGAGCTTTGGTGGAGCGCTTTCGGCCGTCTGGCGGCTCCAATGCTCTTCTTTCTATTGGGCTTTGCGCGGTCCCGAACCGTCCCGCTCAACTGGATCTGGCTCGGTGTCGTCCTTACTCTGCTCGAAAGCTGGAACGCCGACTGGACCTGGGTGGTACCGAACATTCTCTTGAGCTTGGCACTCATCCGCTTTGCACGTCCCTATGTGCAAATCCTTCTGCTACGCGAAGGATGGGCCGGCTTCTTCTTCCTTGTCTGTGGGCTCTTGGCGGTGCTGCCGATAGCGTCGAAAATAGTCGACTACGGCTCGGAGGGGTGGCTGTGGGCCTTGTTCGGCCTATGCCAGCGCATGTATGTCGAACCTAGTACAATTGCCGATGCGCACGGCACAGCCAAAAACTCGTCACCGCTCGTGCGCGCGATGACAGAGAACGTGCGGCTGATGCGCCTGCTGGCCTGCGTCGTCGCTGCGGTAGTTTACGTATGGCAAGAACAAAGGGAATACGCGTTTCCTCAATTCCATCTCGCCGTTGTCATTCTTGGAATCGGTGTTTTGTCCGTCAGCCTGTGTCTGTTCCGGCGCGCCCCGAGCCGTGTCCAACCGCCGGAAGCCATAGCCGGTTTGCTGCGTTTCATCGGCCGGCACACTCTGGAAATCTATGCTATCCAGCTTGCCGGCTCCGAACTCCTAGTCAAGTTGGCGCCCGATCTTGCTTCCTGATCAAGTTCAGCTAACACGGAAGCCTTGGCGAAAAGTGAGCCATGTGTAACGAATTTGCAGTTGTCGAGATTGATCGCCTTCAGCGCGTCGACAGTTGTTGCAACTGCATTAGCCGAGCCAAGCATTCGATGAACAGGTAGATATTGACCATAGGCATCCTCCCAAAGGCGCATCCGTTGATTACCGATTTTTTGCCGTTGGGATCATCGCCAACGTCAGCGAGACTCCAGTGAATAGTGAGATGCGCCACCAACGGCAGATTGATCCTGCTCGCAAATGCGACTGCCTCCATATGTTGGATGCTTGGCGCATGCTGATCAGCTTGGTCGGGCGCTGCTGCCCATTGGGCCTTACCGCTGCACACCGGTCTGGCAGTCGCAGCAACGCCGATCCTTCACTTGGCATAGTCATGCCCTTTTTCGTCCCCTTCAGCGGTGCAATCGGGGTCGTGTCACGCGCGGTGTGCGAGAGAAATTCCACCAGTGCTTCACGGCCAACAAAATAGGTATGAGCGGACGCGGCTGTGGATGGCTTGAACCATCAACCTTCGCAAGCCTCCAAATGCCTGGGAAGCCAAGGCTTCCGATTGCTCCTCAACGTAAGCGCGAGACGTCCCGTCAACGTCCAAGTTTTGCATCGCGTGATGGGCCGGTAGTGCAAGGCGGTTGGCGAGCGCAACTGGCTCTACGTCGCCGAAATAATTGCGAACGCAGCGCAGCAGTGCTCCCTGCGTTGTGCAGAAGGAGCGGCTATGCCAGCCGGAGTTCTTTTTTCGGGGATTGCCCTTCCTCCGCTGCAGAATCCATTGCAGCGGGTCATCGATGACCTCCAGCTCTCGTTGAGCTGCGCTACTAGTCGATTTGAGGGGTGCGCTGGGCGTGCGGCGCGGTCCTGATCGTCTGGATGCCTCCCGTTCGCCGTTGGCGGCTCGCGCACCCGTGTGTTGGGCGCAGTCTGATCATCACCGAAAAGATCAGGGGGCTGTCGGTGCTGGTCTCGCTTGTGCCTTGCGTTAGGATTTCATCTTCGCCCGAACAGGCGGTGAACAGATTACGCGGACATTCTGCGGACACGCATCCTTGATCCGAATCCGCAGGCAAAACTAACCCATTGAGGGAATTGGCGCACCCGACAGGATTCGAACCTGTGACCTCTGCCTTCGGAGGGCAACGCTCTATCCAACTGAGCTACGGGTGCTTCGCTCCGCAACGTAGTCGCCCTGCGCCGGATACGCAACGCGAGGCCCGCGGATTGCGCGCGGAAGCAGCCGGAAATGCGGCGCAGGCGGGGCGACAAAGCGTGACTTGACCCAAGGAGGCAAAGGCTTAGGTATGGCTTGAAAGGCTGGGCAGCCATGAATGACAACCTTCCCGACACGGCCTCCAGCAAAAAGAAGGTGCTGGTGCTCGGCGGCGGCTTCGGCGGCGTGTTCGCCGCGAAGGCTCTGGAGAAGCTCGGCCGCGGCAAGCTCGACGTCGAGCTGATCAATTCCAACAATTATTTCGTGTTCCAGCCGCTGCTCCCCGAGGTCGCGGCCTCCAGCATCCATTCGGCCGACGCCGTCGTGCCGCTTAGGCAACTGCTCCGCCGCATCCAAGTGCGCCAGGCCGAGGTCTTGGGCATCGACTTCGACAAGCGCAAAGTCATCGTCGTGCAGGGCACGCGCCGCATTCCCGTTGACCTTCCTTACGACGAGCTGGTGATCGCCTTCGGAACGGGCGTCGATCTCAACCGCTTCCCCGGCCTGCCCGAGCACGCGCTGACGATGAAGAACCTCGCCGACGCGCACCGGCTGCGCACGCACGTGATCGGCTGCCTCGAAACCGCCGACGTGACGGACGAGCCCGAGATCAAGCAGCAGCTCCTCACCTTCGTGGCGGTGGGCGCGGGCTTCTCGGGCGTCGAGACCGTGGCCGAGATGCGCGAGCTCGTGCGCCGCGCGCTGAAATATTATCCGAACATCAAGCCCGACGAGATCCGCTTCTATCTCATCGAATATGCCGACCGCATCCTGCCGACCTTCTCGCCAGACCTCGCCGAATACGCAACGCGGCGGCTCGAGATCCACGGCATCGAGGTCCTGACGCGCGTCGGCACCAAGTCCGCGACCGGCACCGGCGTCGAGCTGACCGACGGGCGCTTCATTCCGACCTCGACCATCGTCGCCACGATCGGCAACGGGCCACATCGCCTGGTCGAAACGCTAGGCCTCGACATGCATTGGGGGCGCATCAAGACCGACCAGTTCATGCGCGTGCCCGGAAAAGACGGCGTCTGGGCGCTCGGCGACGCGGCGCTCATCCCAATGATCGACGAGCCGAAGGAAGACCCCCTGCACTACGCGCCGCAGACGGCGCAATTCGCCGTGCGCGAGGGGCGCCAGCTCGCCGCCAATATCGTGGCGAAGCTCAATGTCAAGGAGATGAAGCCCTTCGCCTATGTCTCGAAGGGCTCGCTCGCCTCGCTCGGCATGAGCAAGGCGGTCGCGGATGTGTACGGCGTCAAGCTCTCGGGCACGTTCGCCTGGCTCCTGTGGCGCGGCTTCTACCTGTCCTTCCTGCCGGGCTTCCAACCGAAGCTCCGCGTCGGCATCAATTGGCTGGTCAACAGCGTGATGCCGCCGAACATCGTGCAGATCCAGTCGACGCCGCCCGCCACGCGCTACATCCATTACCGCAAGGGCGACAAGGTGTTCGAGCCGGGCATGCTGATCGACGGCTTCTATACGGTTACCAAGGGCCGCTTCAAGCTGACCATCGACAACCCCAATACGGGCGAGCATTTCGAGAAGGTGTTCTCACCCGGCGAGCATTTCGGCGAGCGCGTGCTGCTCCGCTCGGCGCTCCGCACAGGGCTCGTCGTGGCGCTGGAAGACGGCGTGCTGCTCTTCATCGCGCAGAAGGACTTCACCCGCTTCGCCCGCGCCTTCCCGTTCCTCGACAATTATTTCAAGGGCTATATCGAGCGGACCTTCGGCGGGTTCGACAAATCCTTCGCGCCCGGCAGCACCGACTCCAAAACCGAGCTGGAGACTCTGCCTTAGGTTCAACATGCTGGAGCCGGAACGCACGGGGTAATAGGACTTGGTTTCGCTCATTCGATCTGTGCGGTACCTTGATCGAGACGCACGACCCACCCTCCAGCGCCGTCGTCCCGCGGACCCCGTTGTACCCCGTCTTCGTCTAGGGAGATGGTCCGGCGACGATTCTCGATTGACGAGATGTCTCCGAGAATGGCCTGCTTTACAATACCGCGTTCGACGCGACGAACGCTGGCCTCAGAACCGGAACTCGGCCGATGCCAAATCCAAGAGCGGATCGAAAAGACCCCACAGACCCACTGCCGGCCCTGGGCTTTGTAGGATCTCTAGCAAGCCGGCGTCTTCAACGGCGCGGGTGGCTAGATCGACAGTAGTGCCCAATGTCGAACGCGAAGCGGGCGTGAAATTATGTGTGAAGATCGGCAAGATACTCCCCAACTCGTGCCGGCAGGAACTTCGCAACCGATAATCTATGTGGCAAGATGCTAATCAGGTCATGTCCCTGGCTGACCGCCATCGGAAGCCTCGTGGCTTAGCGGTGGATGGGCGCGTGAAGCGACTCCCTTGAGGGGGTCGTAATCCCTATATTTCGCCCATCATGGCACCCCCAAAGAGCAAGGCTGCGCCCGCGGGCAGAGCGGTCGCGCAAGGCGACCGCGTCTATCTGATAGACGCCTCGGGCTACATCTTCCGCGCCTTTCACGCGCTGCCGCCGCTGACGCGGCCCTCCGACGGGCTCCCCGTGGGCGCGGTGCACGGCTTCTGCGGCATGCTGTGGAAGCTGCTCCGCGAGACGGGCGAACTCGATCCGCTCACGCATATCGCCGCCATCTTCGACCTTTCCGAGCATACGTTTCGCAACGATCTGTTCTCGGACTACAAGGCGAACCGCTCGGAACCGCCCGACGACCTCATTCCGCAATTCCCGCTGATCCGCGACGCGGTGCATGCCTTCAATGTCGCGTGCATCGAGAAGCGGGGTTACGAGGCCGACGATTTGATCGCGACCTATGCGCTGCAGGCGCTGGAGGCCGGCGCGGAAGTGACCATCGTCTCCTCCGACAAGGATCTGATGCAACTCGTGCGGCCGGGCATCCGCATGTACGACACGATGAAGAACAAGGTCATCGGCGAGGCGGAGGTGATCGAGCGCTTCGGCGTGCCGCCGTCAAAGGTCGTCGAGGTGCAGGCGCTGATCGGGGATTCGACCGACAACGTGCCGGGTGTGCCGGGCATCGGCGTGAAGACCGCGGCGCTGCTGATCAACGAGTTCGGCGATCTCGACACGCTGCTCGCGCGCGCAAGCGAGATCAAGCAGCAGAAGCGGCGCGAGAGCCTGATTGCTTTCGCCGACCAGGCGCGGCTGTCCCGCACGCTGGTGCTACTCGACTGCGAGGTGCCGCTCGATGTTCCGCTCGCCGAGACCGCGCTGCGCCAGCCCGATCCCACCGCGTTGCTCGGCTTCATGCGGAAGCTCGAATTCAGCACTTTGGTCCGCCGCGTCGCCGATGGCCTCGGCGTGGAGGCGCCCGAAGGTGCTGCGCCGCCGCCCAAGACGCAGGCGCGCAAGAAGAACGACTATGACCATCCTTTGCGGCGCACACCGCGGGGCGAGGCGGCGCCGCCCTCCCCCGAACCGAAGACAGACGGGGGCTCGCCGGCGCAGCTGGCCGTGGAGCGCGCGAGCAAGCTCGAAATGGTGGGGTTCGACCGCTCGAACTACGAGACGGTGACGGAGGCGGGGCGCCTCGCCGACTTGCTCGATGCTGCGCGCTATCAGGGACATTTCGCCTTCCGGGCGAAGCTCAATTCGTCAGACCCCATGCAAGGAGAGCTGGTAGGCGTGGCACTCGCGCTCGTGCCGGGCCATGCGGCCTATGTGCCGCTGGCGCATCGCGCGAGCGATGGGCTCGATCTCGGCGGTGAGACGATCGCGCAAGTTCCGATGCGCGAGGCCCTTAACCTGCTGAAGTCGATCCTCGAAGACGAGGGCGTGCTGAAGATCGTGCAGAACGCGAAGTTCGACATGATCGCGCTCGCGCGTTACGGCATCGCGCTGGTCGCGGTCGACGATCCCTGCCTCATGTCCTACGCGCTCGACGCCGGCCGCGCCGAGCATCTGCCCGCCGAGCTTGCCGGCAGCCTCATGGGCTATACCTGCCTCACCGAGAAAGAGGTGCTGGGCTCCGGCCGCAACGCCCTCTCGTTCGACCGCGTCGCGGTGGCGCGCGCGGCCGAATATGCGGGCGAGGAGACCGACATCGGCTTGCGGCTCTGGATGATCCTCAAGCCGCGGCTTGCGGCTGAGTCCGTCACCACGGTCTACGAGACGCTGGAGCGGCCGTTGGCACCCGTGCTCGCCGAGATGGAGCGCGCCGGCGTCAAGGTCGAGCGCGCCACGCTCGCGCAGCTCTCCGGCTCGTTCGCCCAGACCATCGCGCGGCTCGAGGACGAGATCAGGGAGCTTGCCGGCGAGGACTTCAATATCGGCTCGCCGAAGCAGCTCGGCGAGATCCTGTTCGACAAGATGAACCTGCCCGGCGGGCGGCGCACCAAGACGGGCGCGTGGAGCACCGATGCGGCCGCGCTCGAGGAGCTTGTCGCCGAGGGGCACGAGCTGCCCCGCAAAGTGCTCGACTGGCGGCTGCTCGCGAAGCTCAAAAACACCTATACCGATGCCATACCCGCCTATATCCACCCTGAGACGGGCCGTGTGCATACATCCTACGCGCTCGCGGCGACCACGACGGGGCGGCTATCCTCGCAAGAGCCGAACCTGCAGAACATCCCCGTGCGCACAGCGGAAGGCCGCGCCATCCGCAAGGCGTTCGTGGCAGAGCCCGGCAAGAAGCTCATTTCCGCCGATTACAGCCAGATCGAGCTGCGCGTGCTCGCGCATATGGCCGACACGCCAACCTTGCGCCAGGCCTTCGCCGACGGGCTCGATATCCACGCCATGACCGCGAGCGAGATGTTCGGCGTGCCGATTCCCGGCATGGACCCCGCCATCCGCCGCCGGGCGAAAGCGATAAACTTCGGAATTGTCTATGGAATTTCGTCCGTGGGCTTGGCGGCGCAGCTCGGCATCGGCAGGAGCGAGGCCGGCGCCTACATCAAGACCTATTTCGAGCGCTTCCCCGGCATCCGCGACTACATGGAGCAGATGAAGGCCGAGGTCCGCCGCACCGGCTATGTGAAGACGCTTTTCGGCCGCAAGGTGCACTACCCCGAGATCAACACCAAGAACCCGAGCCTGCGCGGCAATTACGAGCGCGCGGCGATCAATGCGCCGATCCAAGGGAGTGCCGCCGACATCATCCGCCGCGCCATGATCCGCATGGCGCCCGCGCTCGCCGCGGCCGGCTTATCCTCGCGCATGCTAATGCAGGTGCACGACGAGCTCGTGTTCGAATCTCCCGAGGCAGAAGTCGACCAGACCATGGAAGTGGCGCGAGGCGTGATGGAGAAGGCGCCCGAGCCCGCGCTCAAGCTGCGCGTGCCGCTGAAGGTCGACGCCCGCGCGGGCGACAATTGGGAAGCCGCGCATTGAGCTTAGTCTCGTCATCCTGAAGTGGCCGCCGCAGGCGGCCCTCGAAGGATGACTCGGTCGGAATGGATCGTCATCCTTCGAGGCTCGCTTCGCTCGCACGTCAGGATGACGGTGGTCGCTAGCCCTTCCTCGGGCGCACCACGGCGACGATGTTGGTCTGCACCACGCCGTCGACCTTGGCGATCTTGTTCAGGATCGCCTTGTCGCCGTCAGTCGAATCCTTGCAGTCGAGCTGCGCCACAAGCTTCTCGTCAGACAGCATCACCACGTTGGCGAACTTGCAGTTGTCGAGCTCAATCGTCTTGAGCTTGTCGAGAATGGCGGCGGCATCGGCCGAGCCGAGCAGCTCGATGAAGAGATAGATATTCACCATCGGCGTTTCCTCCTCCCAAAGGCTCGACCGGCCCTATCGTAGGCGTGTCACGAACGATAAACTCCGCCTCCCGTCAAGGAGGTCCGATGCGTCCCCCAATTCGCCTGCTAAGCCTGATCCTCTTTTGCGTTGTTGCCCAGCCCGTTTTCGCGATCCCCGCGCCGATGTCCGAAGCGGAGCTCGTGGAGAAGAGCGATCTCTTGGCGCTGGTGCGCGTGCTGTCGGTCGCCTGCACGAGCCTCACCAAGGACGAGCAGACCGGCGAGGAGCTGCCCGGCTATCTCGCCACGCTACAGATCCTCGAAGTGAAGAAAGGCGACGTGAAGCCCGGAGACGAAGTGCTGGTCACCTGGCGGGAAATCCCGACCGGCGTGCTTGGGCCGTGGGTGGTCCGCTATTACCCCGGCGAGGAAGTGTGGACGCATCTCGGCAAGCGGAGCGGCGGCGTGACCTACGCCACCGCCTGGTGGAACGCCAAAGGCCAGCCGATCAAGCCCGCGCAGATCACCGAGCTGCCGACCAAGGTCGGCGAGACCGTCACCATTCAGAAACCGCCGGAGCCGTGACGCGCCTGACGGCCTAGGCCTCCGCGCGAAGCGGACGGGCGAGCAGCGCGCCGATCGCCTGATCGACGGTGGCGGCGCCCGAGATCACCGCGTGCACCGCTTCGGCGATCGGCATGTCGATGCCATGCTGCTTCGCCAGCGCAACGACGGCGCTCGCGGTGTGCACGCCTTCCGTCACGGCAAGCCGCCTTGCCAGCGCCTCGTTGAGGCTTTGGCCCTGGCCAAGCTCGATGCCGAGCGACATGTTGCGCGATTGCGAACTGCCGCAAGTGAGCAGCAGGTCACCGAGGCCAGAGAGGCCGGTCAGCGTCTCGCGCCGCGCGCCGAGCGCGGTGCCGAAGCGCGTCATCTCGGCGAAGCCGCGTGTCACGAGCGCGGCATGCGCGCTCGCGCCAAGCTGCTTGCCGGCAACGATGCCGGCGGCGATGGCATAGACGTTCTTGATCGCGCCGCCGATATCCGCGCCGACGACGTCGTCGCTCCAATAGCAGCGAAAGGGCGGATGGCTCAGTGCGTGCGACAGCGCGCGCCCCTGCGCCTCCTCGGCCGTGGCGAGCGTCACCGCGCCGGGCAGCCCGCGCGCGATCTCGGCCGCGAAGCTTGGGCCCGAGAGCACGGCGATGTCAGACCCCGGCAAAACCTCTGCGAGCACCTGCGAGAGGAGCTTGCCGCTCCCCTTTTCGATGCCCTTGGAGCAGATCATGACCGGCTGCCCCGGGTTCACGTAAGGCGCCAAGCCGGTCGCGATCTCCCGCGTATGCTGCGCGGGCGCGACCATGAGTAGCAGGTCGCAATTGGCGACTTCGTTGAGCCGCGCTGTCGCCTCGATGCCGGGGTCGAGGCTCACCCCGGGCAGATAGGCGGAGTTCCGATGCGCCTCGTTGATGTCGGTGAGCGTCTCGAGCTCGTAGGCCCAGAGCAGCACGTCGCGCCCGGCGCTGCGCGCGACGACGCCAAGCGCCGTGCCCCATGCGCCCGCACCAACAATGCCGACGGATTGCAGCCCCATGTGTCGCCTTTAGACCATAAGTGAGCCAAGCGGAGCCTGCTCAACGGGCCATATTCAATACAGCGCGAGCAACGGCAAGAGCCGATGCCCGCCATAGCTCAAGCCTTCACCCCGGCGCCGAGCGCGGGAGGCGCCGCCGGGTCGAGCGGCCAGCGGGCGCGGGCCGGCGCGGCAAGGTCATCGGTCAGGCCGCGCGCAAGCCGCATGGCACCGGCCCAGGCGATCATCGCCGCATTGTCGGTGCAAAGCACAGGCGGCGGCACGACGAGCCGGAAACCGTGCTTCGCCACCACGGTCTCGAGCGCAGCCTTGATCCTCTGGTTGGCCGCGACTCCGCCCGCCACGACCAGCGCGCGCTGCGCGCCCGCGCCGAGGCGCTCGGTGTAGAATTCGAGGGCGCGCCCGGTGCGGTCGCTGACGATATCGGCGACCGCTTCCTGGAAGCTCGCGGCGAGATCAGCGATGTCCTGCTCCCCGAGCGGCGCGCGGGCGAGCGCCTCGTGCCTGAGCGCGGTCTTGAGGCCGGCGAGCGAGAAATGCGGCTCTTCCCGCCCGAACATGGGCCGTGGCAGCTTGACGGTTGCGCGCCCACGCGCGGCCTGGCGTTCGATCTCAGGGCCGCCGGGATAGGCAAGGCCGAGCAGCTTGGCGGCTTTGTCGAAGGCTTCGCCCAGCGCATCGTCGAGCGTCGTGCCGAGCCGTTCATAGGCGCCGACATCCTTGACGATGACTGTCTGGGTGTGGCCGCCCGAGACGAGCAGCAGCAAATAGGGAAAGCCGAGGCCGTCGGTCAACCCAGCGGTCAGCGCATGCGCCTCGAGGTGATTGACGGCGATGAACGGCACACCAAGTCCGAGCGCAACTGCCTTGCCCATGGTCACACCGACGATCAACCCGCCGACCAGGCCGGGGCCCGCTGTCGCTGCAACCGCGTCGATCTCATCGAAGCCGAGCCCTGCTTCGGCGAGCGCTTGGAGGATCGCGGCGTCGAGCAGCTCGACATGGGCGCGGGCGGCGATCTCAGGTACCACGCCACCGTAAACCGCATGCAGGTCGAGCTGCGAGCGGACGACGTTTGACAAAATCTCGCCGCGCCCATCGGGGTGGCGGCGGACGAGCGCGGCAGCGGTCTCGTCGCAACTCGTCTCTATGCCGAGTACGGTCAGGGTGTGCTGGGTGTTCTCCTGCATGAGCGCCTTTTACAGGATCGCTTTTGACCAATACAAACGTGACATTGCCCGGCTTGACCCGCCTGCGGCCCGAAGCTGTAACGAATAGCAAGCCCGAGTGCTAAGCCTTCGGCGGGCGAAGGGCCGGGGAATCCAGTAACCTTCCTGCGAGGAAGCGGTTACTGATCACCCGCCTTACGGGTGATGACAAGACCGAGGAGAAGCGACCGTTGCCCAACCAGCCCCTTCTGATTGGCACAAGAGGCAGCCCGCTTGCGTTATGGCAGGCGGAACATGTGCGCGCGGGCCTGATCGCGACGCATGGCGGGGCCCTCGAACCCGCGCTCAGCGTCATCACCACGTCGGGCGACCGCATAAAGGACAGGCCGTTGCGCGAGTTCGGCGGCAAGGGCCTGTTCACCAAAGAGATCGACGAGGCGTTGTTGGAGGGCCGTGTGGACATGGCGGTGCATTCGATGAAGGACTTGCCGACCGAGCTGCCCACGGGACTCGCAATCGCCGCGGTGTTGAAGCGCGCCGATCCGCGCGACGCGTTTGTCAGTCGCGCAGCGCCGTCGCTTGAGGCCCTCCCGTCCGGCGCCGTGGTCGGCACCTCGTCGTTGCGGCGCCAGGCGCAAGTAAAGCGCACGCGTCCCGACCTTCAAGTCATAGTCCTGCGCGGCAATGTCGAGACGCGGCTCGCGAAGCTCGATGAAGGCCGCGCCGACGCGACCCTGCTCGCCAAGGCCGGGCTCGATCGTCTTGGGCTTGCTTCGCAAGCGACTGCGATCCTATCGACCGAGGAGATGCTGCCCGCCGTGGCGCAGGGCGCGATCGGCGTCGTTGCCCGTGCCGATGACGAGACGACGCGCGCGCTGCTTGCGCCGCTCAACGATCCGCCTTCCGCGACGGCGATCGCCTGCGAGCGCGCATTCCTCGCGGCGCTCGACGGCTCCTGCAAGACGCCGATCGCGGGCCTTGCCGAGATCGCAAACGGGGCGATCAGGTTTCGCGGGCTGATCCTTACGCCCGACGGCAGCGAGTGGCATTTCGTCGAGATGGACGGACCGGCCAAGGACGCAGAGAGGATAGGCCGCGACGCCGGCGAAGATTTGCTCAACCGCGCCGGCCCCGACTTCATCGCGAGGCTTAACTGATGCGCATCCTCGTCACCAGACCAGAGCCGGACGCGCAGGCCCAGGCCGAGACGCTCGCCGCGCGCGGGCACGAAGCCGTGCTCGCGCCGCTCCTCATCGTCGAAACGATTCCGCGTGTGGCGCTCGGGCTTGACGGCGCGCAAGCGGTGATCGTCACGAGCCGCAACACGCTCCGCGCGCTTGCGGGTCACGTAGAGCGCGAGCAGGCCTTCCGGCTGCCGCTCTTCGCCGTGGGCGAGGCAAGCGCGCTCAAGGCCATGAAGGTCGGGTTCGCCGACGTGACCGCGGGGACCAACAACGCGCAGGGCCTCGTCGCTCTGATCGTCAGCGCGCTCGATCCGAAAGCGGGCCCGCTCGTGCATCTCTCGGGCGAGACGCTCGCCTTCGACCTCAAGTCGGCGCTCGAAGCACAAGGCTTCGAGGTCAGGCGCAAGATCCTCTACCGGGCCGTGCCCGCGCGGGAATTGCCGCCCGCGGCGCTTGCCGCGCTTCGCGAGCAGCAACTCGATGCGGTCATTTTCATGTCGCCCCGCACGGCCAGGACCTTCGCCGATCTCCTCGACAAGCATGGCGCGGTAACGCAAGGCAAGCGTCTCGTTTGCTATTGCCTGTCGCAGGCGGTAGCAGAGGAGCTGGCGCCGCTCCGGTTTACCGTCCGCGTGGCTGAGAGCCCGCGCGAGGAAGATGTCCTTGCGCTGCTCGACGCCGATTCGGCATCCTCGTAAGACGGCGCAAAATCGAGGTTTGAGCGCGATGGCAAAGTCGTTCGGAGACCGAGACAAGGACGCGGGCAAGCGCCCGGCGCCGACCATCGAAGGCACGGCCACCGAAGTCGCGGTCGAGCCCGAAGTGGAGGCAACGGCCGAGATGAACAAGGCCCCTGACGACGAGCCCGGCGTCGAGACCAAGCCCGAGCAGGCGGCTTCGGACGAGGCGACTGAAGGAAGCAAGCGGATAGAATTTGGCCCTCCGCCGCCTGAACGCGCGCCGCGGCTGAAGCGCTTCGCGACCTATCTCGGCGCGGGCCTGCTCGGGGGGGCCGTGGGCGCCGCTGGCGCCGGCCTTGCCTGGAACGGATTGAAGCTCGGCGGACCGAGCGGCGCGCTTGACCTCGCAGCGCTCGAACAGAGGCTCGCCAAGCTCGAAGCGGCGCCTCTGCCTGGTCCATCGTTGGACGATGCAACCGCCGTTGCAACGTTCGAGGGACGCATCAAGGCGCTCGAAGGCCGCGCCGCCGAATCTGCGCCGGAACTGTCGACCCTTGCCGAGCGCATAACCGAGCTCGAAACGGCGATGAAGACGCTCGCCGACATGGCGCAAGAGGGCGGCTCGGTTGCTGACGCCGCGGTGCTCACCGAGCGCATCGCCGAGGCCGAGAAGCGGCTGCAAGCCAAGATCGACGCGGCGCTCGCGGAAGCCGACCTCGAAAGCACCGCAGCCGTGCAGGCGCTGAAGACGGAGATCGGCGAGCTCAGGGCCAAGCTCGGCGCGCTCGCCGAGGCCGAGCTCGGCACGGCCGACGCTTCGGATCTCTCGCCGGAGCTCGACGCCCTGCAAGAGCGGCTTGCCAAGCTCGAGGCTGCCCTGCCCGGTCTTGAGGACGCGATCGGCAAGGAAGGCGCCGAGACGAAGTCCGCGGCGCTCGCCATCGCTTTCGCCAATCTGAGTGCAGCGGTCGGTGCGGGGCGTCCCTACGCCACGGAGCTCGACACGCTGAAAGCGCTCTCGCCGAATGCCGACGATCTTGGCGTGCTGCCGGCCCACGCCGCAACCGGCATCCCGACGCTGCCGGAGCTTGTCCGCGCCTTTGCAACGGCCAGAGATGCCGCTCTCGTGGCGGAGACGCCGCCACCCCCGGCGGACGCATCCCTGCTCGATCGCCTGCTCGCGAGCCTGAAAGGCCTCGTGAAGATCCGCCGCGTCGATGCGGCGGCGCCAGGCGACGGCACCAGCGCCGCGCTCGCGCGCGCGGGAGCTCAGCTCGGCCAGGGCAATCTCGAAGGCGCCATCAAGGAGGTCGAGGCGCTCGACGGTGCGGCGCGCGTACCGTTCTCGACTTGGCTCGAACAGGCGCGGGCCCGGGCAGGCGCCGCCGGCAGTTTGAAGCGCCTCGAAGGGCTGCTGCTCGTCGGCCTCGGCGGCGGCGAGCAAACCCCGGCACAAGACGCAAACTAGGAAATGGCCAAAGTCCTCCTCTTCACCCTCGGTGTGATCGCGGCGGCGCTCGGGCTCGCCTGGCTCGCCGACCGCCCCGGCACCGTGACCATCGAATGGCTCGGCTATCAGATCGAGACCAGTGCGTTCGTCGGCACGATCGCCGTCATCGCGATCTCGGGCCTGCTCGTGCTGCTCTGGGCGCTGTTGCGTTACCTGCTCACGCGCCCCGCCGCGATCGCCACAATTATGCGCGAGCGCCGCACGCAGCAGGGGATGGAAGCCTTGTCGCACGGTCTGCTCGCCATCGGCGTCGGCGACCGCGCGCTCGCCCAGCGTTATGCTGCAATCGCCGGGCGCACTTTGCCCAACGAGCCGCTCACCGCGCTGCTCACGGCGCAGGCGGCGCAGCTCAAGGGCGACAAGGAGGCTGCGCGGCACGCATTCGAGACCATGCTGAAGAGTCCCGAGACGCAGATCCTGGGTTTGCGCGGCCTGTTCCTCGAAGCCAAGCGCGCCAACGATGTCGATGCCGCCCGCGCGCTTGCGGAAGAGGCGGTGACACGCGATCCGAAGCTCGCTTGGGGCGTCAACGCGCTGTTCGACCTGCAAGCGCGCGAGAGCAATTGGGAGGGCGCGCTCGAAACGCTCGCGATCGCGCGGCGCCACGGACATGTCGAGCCCGAGGTCGGGGTGCGCCGCCGCGCCGTGCTGCTCACGGCGGAGGCGCGCGACGCGGAAATCGAGGACCCGAGCAAGGCGCTCGCGCTTGCCACCGAAGCGCTGAGACTCGCGCCCTCGCTCGTGCCCGCGGCAGAGATCGCAGGCCGGCTCCTTGCATCACGCGGCGACAGTCGCCAGGCATCGCGCGTCCTGATGAAGACCTGGAAGCTCTCGCCGCATCCCGACCTCGCGCTCGTCTATGCCTTTGCGCGGCCGGGCGATCCGCCCCGCGAGCGCGTAAAGCGCGTCGAGCAATTGGCGAGCCTCGTGCCCGGCGATCCGGAGGGGCCGATCGCGGTCGCCGTCGCGGCCATCGAGGCGCATGAATGGCAGGCGGCGCGCGAGGCGTTCGCGCCCTATCTCGATGACCGCCCGCCGGCGCGCATCTGCGCGCTGATGGCGCGCATCGAGGCGGGACAGGGCGACATGGGCCGCGAGCGCGAATGGTTGGCTCGGGCCGTGCGCGCGCCGCGCGACCGCGCCTGGATCGCAGACGGCTATGTTTCCGACCGCTGGCTGCCCGTCTCGCCGGTAACCGGCGCCGTCGATGCCTTCGAGTGGAAGGCCCCAGTCGATGCCATCGGCCGCGGCGACGACACGCTGCTTATCGAGGACCGCGCTTTGTCCGCCGTCATGCCGGAGGCGATCGAGGCCACCGCCACATCGGTCGAGCCGGCGGGCGGGAAGGCCTCGAAAGAGCGGCCGCAAGCCGCGGCCGTCACCGAGGCGGAAACCCTTCCGGCGCAGGCCGAGCCGCGGCCGAAGCCCGCCATCTTCGTGCCCGCGCGCCCGCCCGACGATCCGGGTGTTGCGCAGGTCGAGACCGACGAGCCGCCGAACTCGCTCGAACGGCTAAGGACAGCGCAAATCCGTTGATCCTTGCCGCATGGGCGCCCCAGGCGCCCGGCTTGCGCCGTCCCGATATTGCCGGTAACACGGGACGGCTCCACGCCTCGCGTCAGGGCTGTCAAAGCCGCAATAGCTCAGTTGGTAGAGCGGCGCATTCGTAATGCGTAGGTCGGGGGTTCGAATCCCTCTTGCGGCACCACTCTTTGTCTCGATGCGGCGACGCGCTCAATAGCAGGTGCGTACGCCGTATTTGATCATGCAGATGCCTTCGATCGCTGGATTGGGTTCGCGCGGCGGAAGCACTTCCGTCAGGCATTCGCGGCGGACCTCGCGCTCTACTATCTGAAGAGCTTCATGGCCTCATCGGCCAGCACGCCGCCAGTGATGGCAATCTCGACGAAAGGCAACTCGTTGGCGATCTCGGCGCTCGGCACCATGATCTGATCGATCTGGTGGCGAGCTGCTCCATCGAGGCCGCGTAGACGAGGCGCGTAACCCGCACCAGACCGTCGCGCCCATGCACATCGCGCAAGGCTCGCCCGAGGTGATGCATGAACTCGCCGATCCGAGTACCGATTTGCTGCCGGAACTATCGACCAAGGTATAGGTTGATTATACCTCGGCTCACTAGAGCACCATCCATCATTGCACTATGAAGGAAGGTGACAGTGCGAGAAACGGGGATACAAATGTCCAACCTCTCTCTCGACTTCCTGCGTTTTTGTGTAGCCGGCGCAATCATGGCTGTCGCAATGGCAGCGCACTCATTCAATCCAGAGCATACGTCCAGCGTCCTGGCCAGCGCAGGCCTGAATTAATAGAGGTCCTTGTCACATCGGGCCTCGGTCAAGCGGCAGCGGGCTGTTGAAACGCGCCGTCCTCGACGGTTCCTCATAGCTGATCGCCATCAGACCAAACGCGTCAGCAGCATGTGACGACCAATCGTGCAGCGGGCCAAGCCCGACCTCCCGATGATCGTCCGTGCGCTCGTGATACCAAGCTAAAGCCTCAAGCCCAGCCTCACACCTTTTCTCATCGAAGTGACAACGTGGCAGTACACGCCGCACCGCCTCGATCCGCATACGTGCAGCACCGGTCCCCGCATTCGGGATAACCTGAGTCCCTGAAACCCGGCATCCTTTAGGTGATCCTCATACCTTCTGCCGGTGATCGTGTTCTTATTCACCCCGTCATGCGGCAGAATACACCGAGCCTTCTCATAGCCACGCGATCGGAGCTCGTTCACGTAGTACGCTAACGGTTGCCCCGACCCCTCGATGTAATCAATGACGTGGATGGCTCCACCGGAGAACTGCGCTAGCCAGATGCTCGTCGCATCCGCTACGCCAATGTCGAAGAACGCCCGCACCTCGAGCAGAGGGTCGATGTGCAGTTCACTGACACGCCCCTCGCGTCTTGCATGCTGCGCGTTGTGTGCTCATCGAACACCGATGCCAAAGCGTTGACGAGGCTGGCACCAAGGCTCGGTATCTTCTCACCACAGCCCTCGTTAAAATTGGTGGGATGATGAAGCCAAGGCGTTGCTTCGGTCCTTCCTGTCCGCAGAGACGGTATAGTTCAGGACCAGGAGATGCAGGGGACCGGCCTATCGCCCGCCCTTTTTGTATGGAACAACAGGTCGCAGTGGGGTCAAACCATCAACAAGGAAAAATCTAATAGGGTGGAGAAGTCAGTATGCGATGGGTGCTTTGGATCTCTTTTCTCCTCGGCCTCCTCCTGGGTATCTATTTTGCGTCGCCCTTCATCGCTTTGCACAGAATTGCAACCGCGGTGGAGACTAGAGATGCCGTTGCCGTAACTGAGCGGATCGACTTTCCGGCTCTGCGCCGTTCGTTCACGAAACAAATCGTAGCCACCTACCTAAAGCTTACCGGCAAGAAACTTCCGCTCGGTGCTATCGGCAAGCGCTTCGCATTCTCTGTTGCCGATCCGATCGTTGCCCGTTTGATGACGGTGACCGCGCTCTTGGACTTACTCGCGAAGGGCGACGCCGGAAACGGTGTGAAGGTACAAATCGACAGGGCACCCTTCAGTTCGGCTTCCCTAAAGAGCATCTGGCAGCTTTGGTTGAACTCCCACCAATGGGGAAGAAATTTCTATGTTTACCTACCGCCGGATGGGGCACGAAATGAGCAGTTTAGAGTGCACCTTCGCCTTATTCGGTGGCGCTGGAAATTTGTCGGTGTCGACCTGCCAGAGAGCATGAAGGAGCAATTGGCACAGGAGCTCGTCGAGCTGACGCGAGAGCGGATCAGAGCGCCCAACTGACTCCCCTAACGGCCCAATCGCTTCCAACTCCCCCGATCTCGTTTGAAGTCCTCTCGCGTTCCAAGCGGCTCCCTGACACGGCGTCGTCGATCATCACTTGGATTCCTGCCGGCGCAAACGACAGCACTTCCGTCCACTTTGCGTGGGTTGTTCTGCGGAATCGCTTCCGGGGCCGCACCGTAAGACCGGTACGCGAAGAACATTAAGGGCCCGACTTTGATCACGTTCCGGGACGGAACGCCCAAGCAGCAAAGAATGTTCTCCCCATATGAAGGCGATATGAACGCCCCGTACCAGGGCCGTTCAGATCGAGCGGCGTAAAGGGTCTGTGCGAGAGATCCAAGTCGAGAGGCAGAGCAGTGATGATTTAAGCCATGCGTCGATTTGCAATGGCCGTTGCGGTCGTGGTCGCGCTGGGGGCAGGAGCGATGCTTTCCCCGCCGCCGGCACACGCGCAGGACCCCAATGCGTATCTGCTGACCAACGTCAACCTACGCGCGGGACCAGGCACCGAATATCCGGTGATCATCACCGTGCCGAACCGCGCCCAAATCGAGATCCTCGGCTGCCTTGAGGATTACAGGTGGTGCGATATCGTTTTCGAGGACCAGCGCGGCTGGATGCGCTCGATCTATCTCTCCTATTGGTACAATGAGTACTATTACCCTCTGCGCGACTATGCGCCGCAATTGGATTTGCAAATCGTCAGCTTCGACGTCGACGCGTATTGGGGCGAGTACTATCAAGACCGGCCGTTTTATGCTGAGCGCGCGCGCTGGGAGCAACCGGTCGAGCCGGGGTATGTTGATGAAGCCGTGTTCTACGATCGGCTCGCACCGGACGGCGAATGGGTGTGGATTGAGGGGCGCTACGTTTGGGTGCCAAGAGGCGTAGACCGCGAGTGGCGCCCCTACACCGACGGGCGCTGGGCGTATACCGACGAGTATGGCTGGACGTGGCAGTCGAACGAGCGGTTCGGCTGGGCGACCTACCACTACGGCCGCTGGGGATTCTCCAAGCGCGTGGGATGGTTCTGGGTGCCGGGCAGGAGGTGGGCCCCGGCCTGGGTGTCGTGGCGCCAGTCTGATGACTATCTCGCTTGGGCGCCGCTGCCGCCGTCCTATGACGACGTTATCGATATCG
The DNA here is from genome assembly GCA_963821255.1 of uncultured Alphaproteobacteria bacterium. Classification (GTDB taxonomy): domain Bacteria; phylum Pseudomonadota; class Alphaproteobacteria; order Rhizobiales; family Methyloligellaceae; genus Methyloceanibacter. The sequence goes on from CAWGCX010000001.1 coordinate 37,381, forward strand.
CCATCAACATCAATATTGGCGGGGGCCGCGAGGTGCCCGACTATTACTGGCAGATGGTGCGGAACGACCGCTTCCTCGACGACGATCTTCGCTACAACATCGTGCGCGACCGCAACGTGTTCGCGCGCGACTTCGGAAATACGCGTCCGCTAGGCGATGTCACGATCGTCAACAACAAGACGGTCGTGAACAAGGTCGTCAACGTCAACTACATTGAGCAGAAGACGAACAAGACGGTCATCGTTCACAAGGTCGAAAGGACCAAGGAACCGAAGGTTGCGAAAGCCGGAAAGGCTAGGGATCGAGCCGATGTCGTCGAGGTATTCGAGCCTGCCGCCGCGGAGAAGCCCAAGGTCAAGGCCCCGCGCAAGGTGAAAAAGCTCGAGGAGGTCGCGGCGCTAAGCGAGACCAAGGAGCAATCTGGCAACGAGCCGGCGACCGAGGAGATGCTGGTTCCGCCGGAGGTCATAAAGGACAGCCCGAAGACCGAAACGCCGCCGCCTCCGCTCAATGAGGAAAAGGACGGCAAGACAAAGCGCGCGGGGAAGAAGGCCGCGCCTCCGCCTCCGCCCGCAGAGAGCGAAGAGCCCGGGAAAGCGCCGGTCCCGAAGGAAGGCGTGGCGCTGCCTGGCGAGGAAGGAAAGCCGCCCGTAACGAGTGAGGTGGAACCTTTGAAAGACCTCAAGCCTGGCAAGCGGGGTGCGCCCAAGCTGCCGGCAGCCGAGGATGGCGTACCGCCGGCCGGCGAGGCAGAACAGCCGTCGGCTAAGGACAAGCCTGCGAAGGATCGCGAGCCTGGCAAAGCCAAGGCGGCCAAAGGCGACGAAAAGGCGTTGCCTTCACCATCGCCGGGGAAGGACGAGACCGCGCCGCCGCCGCCTCCCGCTGCGGAGGATGAGGGCCCGCCAACGGAAAAACCTTCGCTCGCAAAGGAGAAAGACAGCGGCAAGCCTGCGCCACCGCCGCCGGCGGATGGCAAAGGTCCACCTCCGCCACCGTTAGGTAAGAAAGAGAGGGCTCTGCCGCCGCCGGAGGATGATGGGGTGCCGAACGGCAAGCCCGAGGGCAAGGCTGCGAAGAAGAAGGAACTTGCACCTCCGCCGCCGCCTGAGGGGAAGGACCTTCCTCCGCCGCCGCTCGACGGTGCGACTCCGAGGGGCAAGCCTGAGGGCAAAGCTGCGAAGAAGAAAGAACTTGCACCCCCGCCGCCGGTGGGAGGGGACGAGCCTCCTCCTTCACCCTCGGCGAAAGACCTCGCTCCGCCGCCTGACGATGCGGGTCCCAAGGGAAAGCCCGAGGGCAAGGCTGCGAAGAAGCCCGGAAGCAAATGGAGCCCTGAGGGCAAAACTGAGTTGAAGGCCGAGCCTGGCAAGGAATCGATGGTCGACGGGCCTCCAACCATGAAGGGTGCAGCGCCGAAGAGGGCGGCGCCTCCACCTCCGTCCAGAGAAGAGTCCGGGCCAACTCCGCCACTCGCTGGCGGGAAGGGCAAGGCGAATGGGAACGCGGGTAAGTCAAAGGAGCGCGGTGCGAAGACGGTCGGCCACAAGCCGGAAGCATCTAAGCCGAAAGAGAGCAAAGCCAAGAAGGGTGCTGACAAGGGCGCTGCTCTCAAGGCAGCGACTCCGAAGCCTCCGAGCCAGAAGTCGGCAAAGGTCAAGCGGGAGTTCCCCAAGGCTGCGAGCCAAAAAACGGCAAGTGCTCCCAAACCTGCCGCCAAAACTGCAAAACGAGAGCGTGGCCCTGCGAAGGCCGCGAAGGAGTCCGCCGAGCCCAAGGCTAAGACGGCTGCCAAGAAAAAGAAAAAGCAGCAGAATGGTTAGCGCTGCATCAGAGGAGCGGCTGGCGAGATGCTGCTCATGGCCCATGACCGCCTGCGCGGCGATGAAGTTCCGCTCACGCACGAGTTCTTGTCTTTGATGCTCGGTGTGCGAAGGGCAGGCGTCACGGTTGCCTTGCACTATCTCAAGGACCGAGGCCTCATTGAGTTGGCGCACGGACAAATCGTCATGACGGATCGCGCGGGGCTAAGGGCGGCGGCAAACGGCACGGAACGCCGAATTCTCAAACGTTTCGTGGACCTTCTGCATCGTTGCGCACTGGTTTGCACTGTAAAGAACCGGTTGCCCGTATGGTTCGGGATCAATGGTTCGGCCAAATTTCCTTACAGTCCCGTGAAACCTTCGCCGGCGTCCCGTCATTTCAGGATGGCCGTAGGCCCTTGCAACGGCTACGCTAGGGGGGCGAGGGGCTTTGAGATGAGCGGGCACTTTCGAGTTGCCGGTTGTTTGGCGATGGTGGCGGCTCTTGTCCTCACCGCCTCCGCAGCCTGGGCAGAAGGCAGTCCATCGGGCAAATCGGACCCAGCCGGCCAGCCAAGCGTCATCCTGACGATCACGCCGCCGCCGGGCGGCTTTCCTATTGCGCCGTCCAACGGCGCACCGACCCTTCAAGTTGAAGCTTCACCCTCTCCGGCGCCGGGGAATGAATCCTCGCCGTCCTCTCCGGAACCGGGCGCCGCGTCTCAGCCACCCTCCCCGGCACAAGCGCCAGTCGAAGCTCCTGCGCCCGAAGTCGTCCAAGAACCGCCTCCGCCCCCAGCGCACCCGGTCGTCGCTGCGATCCGCGAGAAGCTCGCGGAGCCCGTCAAGCGCGCCGGGCCCGACGACTACGCCGCATTGCAGGAGTTCTACGCCACGCGCACCGAGCCTCCGCTTTGGACGACGGACACGGGGCTTTCGCCCAAGGCGCAAGACGCGATCAAGGAGATCCAGGACGCAAATCAATGGGGCCTCGACGCGCGCGCTTTCGACCCGCCGAGCGCCGACGCACAGCTGGCAAGCGTCGAGGAGCAAGCCGACGCCGAGATCAAGCTCGGGCTCGCGATTTTGAAATATTCCCGTTACGCGCGCGGCGGGCGCCTGCAGCCGTCGCGCGTCAACAAACTGTTCGATCAGAGGCCGCCGGTGCGCGCGCCGAAGGCAGTGCTGGCGGAGATCGCGGCCGCCGACGCGCCGGACGCCTATCTCAGGTCGCTGCACCCGCACCACCCGCAATTCCAGAAGCTCCGCGAGGCGCTGGCCAATGCCAGCGGCGATCAGCGCCAAGTCCAGCTCATCACCGCCAACATGGAGCGCTGGCGTTGGCTGCCCGCCGAGCTCGGCGCGTTCCACATCTGGAACAACGTGCCCGAGTTCAATACGCGCGTCGTGAAAGGCGGCCAGACCATCTATGTCGAGAAGACCATTGTCGGCGAGCTCAAATACGCCACACCGTTCTTTTCCGCGCCGATGCGGTCCGTCGTGTTCCACCCCGATTGGAACGTGCCCGAGACCATTTTGCGCGAGGACCTGCAGCCCGCCTTGCAGCAGCGCGGCTTCTTCGGCCCAAACGTCGCGGTGCTGCAGAAGCACGGTCTGCGCGTGAGCCTCAAAGGCCAGCCGGTCGACCCGCGCACCGTGGACTGGAACGCCGTGAATATCCGCGACTACACCTTCACGCAGCCGCCGGGACCGGCCAACGTGCTCGGCAAGTTCAAGTTCAATTTCCCGAACCGGCACGCGGTCTACATGCACGACACGCCGCAGCGGCACCTGTTTGCCAAACCGGTCCGCACGCTGTCGCATGGCTGCATTCGCGTGAACGAGCCCGAGCGGCTCGCCGCGCTCCTGCTCGCCGAGGACAAAGGCTGGTCGCCGCAGCAGGTCAGGTCCATGCTCGGAGGAGGCAACAAGGTGGTGCCGCTCGGGCGGCAAATCCCGGTGCACCTCACTTACTTCACCGTTGTGGTCGACGAGTCGGGGCGCCTGCAGACTTTCCCGGACTATTACGGACTCGACAACCCGACCGCCCAGGCCCTGTTCGGTAGCGCGGCCGTCAGGTTCCAGGGCCCCTCGGTGCCCGCGGGCGAGATCGTGTCGCAAGCGCCGCCACGACAGCAGCAACGGCGCCCAGGAGGCATCGGTGGGCCGGGATCGGTCGCCGGCTCGATTTCCGGCCTGTTCGGGAACTGATCCTGATCAAGCGTGCGTGGAGGCGTCCGCGTTATGCGCCTCGACCGCAGCGAGGATCTTGCGCGCAAGCTCCGTAAGCGAAGGGTCGCGCGCACCCATGATGAGCACGAGGTCTCCGGGCCTTGCCTCCACGGCGACGCGCGCGATGAGCCAGTCGCGAGTCGGCGCGAATTCGGCGGCAGCACCTTCAGCCTTGATCTCGGCCACGATGTCGGCGGCAGAGAAATCGCGGGTCGCCGTGCCCCCGGCGTAGAACACTTCGAGCATGAAGAGGCGATCCTCGGGCCTGAGCTCGCGTGCGAAGGTGGCGACGAAGTCGCGGCGCAGGAAGCGGGTCGGGCCGTAGCCGTGCGGCTGATAGACCGCGAGCACGCGCGCGGCGCGGAGCCGCGCGGTCCTGAGCGCCGCGGCGATCTTCTCGGCATTGTGCGCGAAATCGTCGACGACCTCCGCGCCGCCTGCGCGGCCCACCGTCTGGAAGCGACGCCCAATGCCGCTGAAGCGCGCAAGCGGCTCCACCATCTCATCGAGCGAAACGCCGACGTAGCTGCAGGCTGCAATCGCGGCAAGCGCGTTCATGACATTGTGCTCGCCGGGCACCGGCAGCTCGAACCAAGTCGCGCCGACGCGGAATCGGCTTGAGCCAGCGCCGAGCACGACATCCTCTCCGCGAATGTCGGCGCGCGGGCTGAAGCCGAAGCGCAACGCGCTGCCGGCGAAGGCGTCGAGGTTCTCGGCGTCGCCGACGACGAGCGCTTCGCGGGCGCGGGCGCGCAACGTCGCGAACATGGCGGCGACCTCGGCCATCTCCCTGTGGTCGCGTTGCAGATTGAGGATTACGCCGAGAGCCGCGGCATAGCGCACGAGCGTGCCGTCGCTCTCGTCGGCCTCGACCACGAGAAGGTCGGAGGCGCCGGCGCAAGCGTTACCCGGCAGACCTTGCGCCTGTAGGAACGGCAGGTCGCCGCCGGTGATGACCGACGGATCGCGGCCGGCGCCCTGCAGGATTTCGTAGATCATGGCGGTGACCGTGGATTTGCCGCTCGTGCCGGTGACCGCGATGCTGCGATAGGCCGCGACGAAATACGCGAGCAGCTCCGAGCGGTGCACGATCGGAACGCCGGTCCCGCACGCGGCGGCAAAGTCCGCGACCTGTTCCTCAATGGCAGTCGAGATGACAAGCGCCGCGCAGTCCGAGCCAATGCCGCTCCCGTCCTGGGGCAGCACCTCGATGCCGAGCCGCTCGAGCTGCGCGCGCAAGGCTCCGCGCTCGCCGTTGTCGAAGGCGCGGTCGCTGCCGCTTGCCCGCCCGCCGGTCATCACCTGGAACTGGGCGAGCGCGCTCATGCCGGAGCCGGCGAGACCCGCATAGTGAAAGCGCCCCGCCGCGCGCGGATCGGGGATCGGGCGCGCGCCGGGCTCGGCGATCAGCACATGGTCGCCCTCGCGCAGGCGGACGAAGAGCTCGGCGATATCGGCGTTAGATAGCCGCACGCAGCCATGCGAGGCGCGGCGGCCGAGCAGGCTCTCGTGGTTCGTGCCGTGCAGATAGATGTAGCGTTCGAGCGAGTCGCATCCAGGCCCGCGGTTGATGCCGTCTTCGATACCGTCGAGCGTGAGGATGCGGGTGAGGATCAGGTCGTCGGCGCAAGTCTCGCCGCACCATGTCTCGCCGGTCGGCTCGCGCGAGGAAAATACCGTGCCGGGCTCGGCGTCGCCGCCGATGCGCCGCGCGACGACGTGCCAGCCGGGCGGGGTGCGGTATGAGCCTTCCTCGCCGCCGATCCCGGCAAGCGCGGTCGACACTGGCCACGCGGCGACGGGCTCCTCATCTTCGATCAGTATTGCGATCTGCCGCTCGGCGTCGACCACGAGCAACCGCGCGGGCAACGCAAGCGGCGCGCCCGGCCGGGCGAGGCCCTCGCGCGCAAGTGCGAGCGCGCGCGCGGCGGTTATCGGATCGATATCCCTCACGGCCGCGCACTCTGCCACAGCCGGCGCGGGCACCGTTAACGACTTATTTCGCTGGGCGGTTGCGGCGTTGGCTTAGAAGAGCGGGCCGCCATACGGATAGATGTACTGCCAGTAGTGGTACTGATACGGCCGCCAGTAAGGGTAATAGGTCCAGTCGTAGCGGCGCTTCAGTTTCACGGTCTTGCGGCGGGCATAAGTCTGCTTGCCGATCTGCTTGCCGCGGACCTCCAGCAACGCCACGGCGTGCGCCTTGCTTGTTGCGGCATGGTCCGCCAGAGGCGGCGGCGCTGCCGAGGCTTGGCCCGGCGCGAGCAGGCAGAGGCCCGCGAACAAAGTGGCGGCGGCAAAGAGATTGCGCATGGTCTCGCTCCTTGGCCCCATTGTCACGCCGAACACCTCAGGAGTGCAACGTCCTTCGCAAAACCTGGTTTCCGCGCCGTTATTGGCGTGGCGTCACAACATGGAGGCGGCGGCGAGCAGCACCAAAATCTCGCCGGCCTGCTCGAGCGCGCCGAGAACGTCGCCCGTCTGTCCGCCGATCTGCCGCAGCGCGAGCCACGCCATGAACGAAGCGGCCGCGACGAGCAGGACGAGCGCGGCGATTGCAGTCAACGGGTCGAGGCCGAGCGCGAGCGCGGCGAGGCCGAAAAGTTCCGCAACGAGGACGCCTGTCATGGATGGCTGCCCTGTTCTTGCCGCGAGCCCATCCGACCGCGCACGCGGCACGAAGCGCATGAAAGCCGGAAGCGTCGCGCGCGCGGCGGCGTGCGCCGCGATCAGAGCTGCCGCGACGAGCGCAGGCTCGACAAGGCTCGCAACGGCCCCGGCCCTGAGCAGGATCGATAGGACCAGCGCCACGACGCCATAGGTGCCGATCCGGCTGTCGCGCATGATCTCGAGCTTGCGCTCGCGGCTTCCGCCCGCGCCAAACCCGTCGGCCGTGTCGGCAAGCCCGTCTTCGTGCAGCGCGCCGGTGACAAGCAGAGTCGCGGCGACGGCGAGGACGCCCGCGACGAAGGGATGCAACCCGACCAAGGCGGCGCCCCAAAAAGCGAGTGCGCCGAAAGCGCCGACCAACGCGCCCACGATCGGAAAGGTCCAGGCTGCCCGCGCGAGGCTGCCCTCACCGCCCAGCGCGCCGCGCACGGGCAGGCGCGTCAAGAAGGCTAGGCCGGTCCCAAGCTCCGTGATAAGGCCCCTATCGGCGGCGCCGGTCGTCATGCCCTCCCCTCGGCGCGGTCTCTCAAGGAGCCCCCTACTCGCCAACCTTCCGGCGGCACCGGCAAGTCTATCCGCAAATGACGCGTTTTGCTTCTTTCGCCGAGCTGCATGCGGCCTGCCTCGACCTGCCCCAAGGCGATGCTGAGGCCGCCGCGCGCGTGGCGCGCCGCGAAGCCGTCCTGACCAAACCGGCGCGGAGCCTCGGCCGGCTTGAGGAGCTCGTCGAATGGCTTGGGCTTTGGCAGGGGAAGAGCCCGCCGAGCCTCGAGCGCGTCGAGATCCTCGTCTTTGCCGGAAATCATGGCGTGACGGCGCAAGGCGTCTCCGCCTTTCCGGCGGAGGTCACCGCGCAGATGGTCGCGAACTTCGCTGGCGGCGGCGCCGCCATCAACCAACTCGCACGCGCGGCGGGCGCGGAGCTCCGTGTCGTGGCGCTCGCGCTCGATCGCCCAACCGCCGACTTCACGGAAGCCCCGGCCATGGACGAGGCGGAGTTCCTCGATGCGGTCGGCGCAGGTTACGACGCGGTGCCGGAAGGCGCCGATCTTGTCGTGCTCGGCGAGATGGGCATCGGCAATACGACCTCTGCGGCAGCGCTCGCGGCGGCGCTGTTCGGCGGTGGCGGTAGCCGCTTCGCCGGTCGCGGCACCGGCATCGACGAGCAGGCCCTCGCACGCAAGCGCGCCGTCATCGATCGCGCGCTCGCGCTGCATGCGGACACACTCGGCGACCCCCTGCGGGCCGCTGCGGCGGTTGGCGGCCGCGAGCTTGCCGCCATGCTCGGCGCGTGCCTTGCCGCACGGCATAATCGCGTGCCGGTCCTGATCGATGGTTTCGTCTCGACTGCCGCCGTCGCGCCACTTGCCAGGCTCTCCGCTGGCGCGCTCGACCATGCGCGCGCGGGACATCTGTCGGCCGAGTCCGCCCATCGTATCTTGTTGCAGGAGCTGGGCCTCAGCCCGCTGCTCGATCTTGACATGCGGCTCGGCGAAGGGTCCGGCGCCGCGGTTGCCGTGCTCGTGCTGCGCGCCGCGCTCGCCTGCCATACCGGCATGGCGACTTTCGCCGAGGCGCAAGTCTCCGGCAAAGGGGCCTGACATCAATCCGCACTCGCGGCGATGGCGTGAAAGAAGGTGCCGGTGACATGGCCGCGCCGTCCGCCCGAGGGACCGAGCGCGCGCCCCTGCCCGTCTTCAAGCTCGACGAGCGGCGCATCGCTGCCCGGCGAGATCAGCGCCGCATAATGGAATTCGTGGCCGCGCACGACGCTACCCGCATCGCCGATCGGGCTTTCGGAAAGCATGCGCGCCGCGCGATAGCCGAGATGGAGCTTCCGTTGCGCAAAGCTCGTGGCGTGGCCGAGCAGTCCCGCCATCGCGTGCCGAACGCCATCCGCATCTTCGAGGCCCTGCCCGAGCACCATGTAGCCGCCGCACTCCCCGTGCACGGGACGCGTCGCGGCGAAGCGCGCGAGTCCCTCGCGGAATTGCGTGGCAGCGGCGAGCCGTCCGGCATGAAGCTCGGGATAGCCGCCCGGAAGCCAGCAGCAATCGCAATCATCAGGTGGCGGCTCATCGGCGAGTGGCGAGAAGGGAACGATCTCCGCGCCGGCGCGCCGCCAGCCGTCGAGCATATGCGCGTAGACGAAGCTGAAGGCCTCGTCCTGCGCGAGCGCGATGCGTGAGCCCGGCGGCTTGATGGCCGCGGCGCCCGGGCCAGCTGCAAGATGCGGGCGCGCCGCAAGCTTCAGGATCGCATCGAGATCGAGATGACGTTCGGCGAGCGCGGCGAGACGATCGAGCCGCGCCGCGATATCCGCATGCTCGGCCGCCTGGACGAGCCCGAGATGGCGTTCGGGGAGCGCGAGAGCGTCATCGCGCGGGAGCGCGCCGAGCACGGGCACGCCGAGCGCCGCGATGGCGCCGGCCACGAAACTGAGATGCCGCTCGCTGCCGACCCGGTTCAGCACCACACCGCCGATCTGCACCTCGGGGTCGTGCGAAGCGAAGCCGCGCACGAGCGCGGCCGCGGATTGCGACTGGCCCGAGACGTCGACCACGAGCAGCACTGGCAGGCGGAATTGCGCGGCGAGCTCCGACGTGGCACCGCTGCGGCCGGTCGCGCCTTCGATGCCGTCGAACAGGCCCATCACGCCTTCGATCACGAGCACATCGGCGTGCTCACCGCCTTCGCTCACCAGCGCGTCGAGCATGGCGGGCGGCATGGCCCAGCTGTCGAGATTGAAGCTCGGACGTCCCGTTGCGGCATAGTGAAAGGCCGGATCGATATAATCGGGGCCGGCCTTGGCAGCCTGGACCGCCAGGCCTCGGCGGCGCAAGGCCGCAAGCAGCGCAAGCGTCGCAACGGTCTTGCCGGCGCCCGAGCGCGGCGCCGCGACGATGAGGCCACGCGCGCGCATGGGTCAGCCGTCCCGCGACGAGGCCGCGCCTTCGCGGAAACGGCGGCGGTACTCCGGATCGTAGAGCGCGCTCTCGCGGAAGCCGTGCGCAGCAAGCGCATGCCCGACCAGGATGAGGGCCGAGCGCTCGATCGGGTCCGCGGCAAGCCGGGATTCGATGTCGCCGAGCGTGCCCTGCACGACCTTTTCGCCGGGCCTGCTCGCATCGGCCACCACCGCGACCGGACAGTCGGACCCGCAGATCGGCTTTAGCTCGGCCACGATACGGCCAAGCGCCTGCACGCCGAGATGGATGGCGAGCGTCGCGCCCGTCGCGGCGAAGGCTGCAAGCGTCTCGCCGTCCGGCATCTTCGAGGCGCGGCCCGAGACGCGGGTCAGCACCACGCTCTGCGCCACTTCCGGTACTGTCAGCTCGCGCAGCAACGCCGCGGCGGCTGCGGCGAAAGCCGGCACGCCGGGCGTCAGCGTGTACGGAATGCCGAGCCGGTCGAGCCGGCGAAGCTGCTCGGCGAGCGCGCTATAGACGGAAAGATCGCCCGACTGTAGGCGCGCGACGTCGTGGCCAGCGCGATGTGCCGCCACGAATTCGGCCTCGATGTCGTCGAGCGTGAGCGGCGCCGTGTCGACGATGCGCGCGTCCGCGGGGCAATAGGCCAGAAGCTCGCGCGGCACGATGGAGCCCGCATAGAGGCAGACCGGGCAGCGTGCGATGAGGTCTCGTCCGCGCACCGTGATGAGGTCGGGCGCGCCAGGTCCCGCCCCGATGAAATGCACCGTCATGGAAGCGCCTCGGTGCGGACCAGGGCGCAGGTCACGGGTCCCACTGCGATCCGCGGCGCGATCAGCTCCGATTTCGGTCCACCGGCGAAAAGCGCGGCAGCCTCGGCGACGGACGGCACCCCGGCGAGTGCCATGACGCGCGGCGAAGACGATTGCGTGCGTGCGCCGGACGCTTCGAGTTCCGCCGGCCGCACCAAGACAAGCCTCAGTCCACGCGCGGCTGCAGCCGCAATGATGCCGGGCTCATCCCCTTTTCCGTCCGAGGTGGCCATGAGGACGAGCTCTTCGCCCGCGCAGCCGGTCTGCTTGAGCGCGGCGGCGATGGCCGCTTCGACTTCTTCCGCCGTGGCGCCTTTGCGGCAGCCGATTCCCGCAACGATCATGGCTTCACCCAGACCCATTGCGTGACGGGGAGCGCCGGACGCCAGGCGCACTTGCCGCCGACGGGTTCCGCACGCGAGACGGCGATCCGCACGAGCTCACCACCACGGCGCGTGTGGTGCGCAATCAGCGCGGTCTCGGTCTCGAGCGTCACGGCATTGACGACGAGGCGGCCGCCAGGCCGCAGCGCCGCGATCGAAGCATCGACTACGCCCGTATCGCCGGCGCCGCCGCCGATAAAGACAGCAGCCGGCTGCGGCAAGACGGACAGTGCCTCTGGCGCGTGTCCCTCAACCACTTCGAGCGCCGGCACGCCGAAGGCGGCCGCGTTGCGCGCGATGCGGGCGGCCCGGTCGGCACGCGCTTCTATCGCGATCGCGCGCATCGAGGGATCGGCGAGCATCCATTCGACGGCGACGGAGCCAGCGCCCGCGCCGATGTCCCAGAGCAGCTCCCCTCGCCGCGGCGCGAGCGAGGACAGCGTTACGGCGCGCACCTCGCGTTTGGTGATCTGCCCGTCATGCTCGAACAACGCATCGGGCAAACCCGGCGTAAAGGCGATGACGCGTGCGCCCGGCTCCGCCGCGACCTCGATCGCGACGATGTTCAATTCCGCAATCCCTGAAAGGACGAAGCGCGCAGCAGTCGAAGCGCGGACGCGCTCGCGAGCGCCGCCGAGCGCTTCGAGCACGGTCAAACGCGAAGGGCCGAACCCGCTTTGCGCAAGCAAACTCGCGAGCGCGGCAGGGCCTTCGCTGTCGGAGGTCAGCGCCAGGATGGGCGCACCCGGATGGAGATGCGGGCGGATGCGGTCGAGCCCGCGCCCATGCAGCGAGACGAGCACAGTCTCGGGCAGTGGCCAGCCAAGGCGCGCTGCCGCGAGGCTGAAGGCCGATGGCGCCGGCACGACCAGCATCTCCTCGACCGGAACGTGGGACGCGAGCAGCGAACCCACGCCATAGAAAAACGGATCGCCAGAGGCGAGCACGCAAACCTGCCTCCCGTGCTGCGCCAGCACCTCGTCCACCGCGCGCGAGAACGGGCTCGGCCAGGGCTTCGCCTCGCCCTTGATGAGCGCCGCCGCGAGCGCGAGATGGCGCGCGCCCCCGAATACGATATCGGCGCGGGCGACGAGGTCGCGGGCGGTCGGCGAGAGGCCGTCGGTCCCATCCTCGCCGATGCCGACGATGGACAGCCAGCGTCTCGATGGGGCAGTTTCCGGCATGACCGCCTCAGCGCGCATCGAACGCATCCTCATCCTTGGCGGCACCGCCGAGGCGCGACGCCTCGCAGAAGCGCTTGCCGGCCGACCCGAGCTCGCGGTGACGCTGTCGCTCGCCGGACGCACGGCGGAGCCGCTGTCCCAGCCCGTGCCCGTGCGGCGCGGCGGGTTCGGCGGCGCCGAAGGCCTCGCTGAATACCTTCGCGCCGAGAGGATTGATCTGCTGATCGACGCGACGCACCCATATGCCGACGCCATCTCCGCCAATGCCGCGCGCGCCGCGGAACTCGCCGGCGTCAAGCTGCTCGCGATCAGGCGCCCGCCTTGGAGGCGAGTCGATGGCGATAACTGGATCGAGGTCGCCGACGCCGAGGAAGCCGCACGCGCGCTTGGCGAGGCGCCGCGCCGGGTGTTCCTTGCGCTCGGCCGCAACGAGCTTGAGCCTTTCGCAACGTGCCCGCAGCATTTCTATCTCGTCCGCAGCGTCGATCCCGTCGATGCTCCGCTTGCCGTGCCGCATGCGAGCTACATCACAGCCCGCGGACCGTTCGGCGAGGCTGAGGATCGCGCGCTGCTCGAGCAGCATCGCATCGAGATCGTGGTCACCAAGAATAGCGGCGGGGCCGCGACCTACAGCAAGATCGCGGCGGCGCGCGGGCTTGGGCTTCCTGTCGTCATGCTGACGCGCCCGGCGCTTCCCAGCGTGCCATCCGTCGCAACGGTGGAAGAGGCTTTTGCGTGGCTCGATCATGCGGGGACCGAAGAAACGGCGCGCGGCGTATAGACGAGCGGCGCCTTCCCGTCGCGCGCGAGGACGCGCGTTTCGCGCGAGCCTATGATGATGAGCGTCGCCATATCGGCGGCAATTGCAGAGGCCTCGGCAAGAGTCGTCACCACCAATCCCTCGCCGGTACGGCCAACGGCGCGCCCGAAAATGACGGGCGTTGCGCCCGGCAGATGGCGGCCAAGCAGCGTGAAAGCATGGGCGAGTTGCCAAGTCCGCGCCTGTGAGACCGGGTTATAGAGCGCGATCACGAAGCCCGCTTCGGCGGCAGCCGCAAGGCGCCGCTCGATCAGCTCCCAAGGTTTGAGATTGTCGGACAGCGAGAGCGCACAGAAATCGTGGCCGAGCGGCGCGCCAGCGCGGGAAGCGACCGCGAGCATGGCGGTGACTCCCGGCACGATGCGCATATCCAGCGCGCGCCATTCAGGCGGACCCGCTGCCATCTCCTCGCAGACCGATGCCGCCATGGCGAACACGCCGGGATCGCCGCCCGAGACGATAGCGACCTTGGCGCCGCGCGCGGCATGCGCAAGCGCCGCCCGCGCACGGGCGCCTTCCTCGCGATTGTCGGTCGGGTGGCGCACTTGCCCGGATCGCGGCGCGACCCGATCGAGGTAGGGCCCATAGCCGTAAAGGGCGTCGGCCTCGTCGAGCGCGGCGAGCGCTTCGCGCGTGAGGTAGCGCGCATCCCCCGGGCCGAGGCCCACCACGGCGAGCTTGCCGCTCATGGCCGCCCCTCGAAGCCCGGCACCAGCACCATGGCGAAATAGGGCGCGGCCGTGTCGAGCTTGTCGGTCAGCTTCATGACCGAAGCATTCGCCATGGTGCCGCGCTCGACATAGATGGCGCGGTCGAGCCGGCCGGCGCGGTCGAGCGCGCGGCGCACCTTGGCGAGATGGCGCCCGATTTTCATCACCACCGCAGCGTCGGCCTCGGCAAGGCGCCGCTCGAGCTCATATTCGGGGAGCGTGCCCGGCAGCACGGTGAACACGTCGTCGCCTTGCGCGATCGGCGTGCCAATCGATGACCAGCAGCCCGACATGCCCGTGACGCCCGCGACAACCTCGGTCGGATAGCGCGGCGAAAGCCGCACGTGAAGATGCATATAGGAGCCGTAGAACAGCGGGTCGCCTTCCGCGATCACCGCCACGTTGCGGCCCGCATCGAGGCGCGCGGCGATCGTGGCGGCGGCTTCGTCGTAAAATTCGCGCAACGCGTCGCGATAGGCAGGCTCGTGCTGCGGCATCTCGGTGGTCACGGGGTAGAGCAGCGGCAGTTCCTCGACGCCCGGCTTGAGATGTTTCGCGGCGATGGCGCGGGCGTTGCTTGCATTGCCGGCCTTGGCGAAATGCGCGACGATTTCGGCCGTTTCGAGCGCTGCGATGGCGTTGAGGGTCAGCAGTCCCGGATCGCCGGGACCGACGCCGACGCCTATGAGGCGGCCGCTCATATTCCCTCCTTGGCGAGCGCGTTGACGGCGGCGGCGGTCATGGCGCTGCCGCCCATGCGCCCGCGCACGACGAGATAGGGCACGCCATGCTCGCCCGCTGCGAGCGCCGCCTTGGACTCCGCCGCCCCCACGAAGCCCACGGGCATGCCGAGGATCGCGGCGGGTTTCGGCGCGCCGGCCTCCAGCATCTCGAGCAGGCGGAAGAGAGCCGTCGGCGCATTGCCGATGGCGACCAACGCGCCCGCGAGGCGCTCGCGCCAAAGCTCGAGCGCGGCCGCCGAGCGCGTCGTTTCTAGCCTGGCGGCAAGCTCGGGAACACGGGAATCGGGGAGCGTGCAGATCAACTCGTTGCCGGCGGGAAGCCGCGCGCGCGTGATGCCATGCGCCACCATCGCGGCATCGCAGAGGATCGGCGCGCCCTGCTTGAGCGCGGCGCGCGCGGCAGCGACGAAACCCGGCGCGAATGCAACGAACTCGGCGACGCCAACCTGGCCGCAAGCATGGACCATGCGCACGACGATCTCGGCTTCCTCCGGCGTGAAGCGCGCGAGGTCCGCCTCGGCGCGGATGATGGCGAAGGAGCGCTCATAGATCGCGGCGCCGTCGCGCAGATAATCCTGCTTAAGCATGGGCGGGCTCGCGTACTGACAACTCCTCGACCGCGGCGGCGACCTCCGCCTCACTCACATAGCACGACGGCGCAGCGCGCGCCGTAGCATTGCGGACGAGGCCTGCGCCTTGAGCCGTGCCGACGATGGTGAGGGGCGCAGGAGACGGATGCGCGCAGCCTTTCGCGCAGCCCGAGACATGCACGGCGACGCCCCCGCCGGCAAAGGGCACGCTCGCCGCGATCTCCGCCGCGAGAGAGCGCGCAGCGATCAGGCCCGACGCGCAAGTGGGCGCGCCAGGACAGGCGACGACGCGGCGGCGCGGATCGGCGGCGTCCACTGCGAAGCCCAAACGCCGCGCTTCGTCTCTTATCGTCCTTATCTTTGTCCTCTTGAAAGGCCCGAGCAGCAGCGCGCGATCGGGAGCAGGCTGCGCCCATAAGGCACCATGCGCGCGGGCGACCTCGGTCAACGCGCGGAGCGTCTGACCCTGGGCATGGCCGAAAGCGAGCCCCGCACCCAGCGCATAGAGATCGTCCTTGAGACCATGCACGCCAACCATTTCGGCAGGAAGGCGAGGTGGCGGGGGCGGTTCAAGCGCGATGGGGGTGCGGATGGCGTCCTGGAACGCAGCGATGCCGCCGCTCCGCAGCATATCGGCGGCGCGCGCCTCAGGGCCATGTGCCGCAATCGACGCAAGCAGACGCAACACGGCATCGCATGCCTCATCCGGCGCGACGGCGCCGAGCGGCGAAGCCGTTGCTCCGTCGCCTGCAAGTGCAATATGCAGCGGGCCGTTTGGCGTGGTGGCGGCCCGGACTCTGATGTCCGCCGCCAGCGCATCGAGGTGAAGCCTGCCGCCGCCATCCACGATCACCGAGACTTTCGGTGCGAGCGGCAGCGCGGCCGACGCGATGGCGTGGCGTATCTCTGCGGCCAGCACATGGGGGTCGATCAGGGCGGTTGGATCGCCCGGCAGCGGATCGGCGAGAACCGGTACGCCGTCGCTGATATCGATACCGAGCGCAGAGACCCGATCGGCAAAGCGCGGCGCCGTCGCTGGCGTGAGTCCGCGAATCTGGAGGCTGCCGCGGGCTGAGATTTCCATCGTACCGTTGCCATGCGTCCGCGCGGCCGCGCAGAGACCGGCGAGCGCCTTAAGCGGCATGGGGCCTGCCAGGACGAGGCGCGCCAGCAACCCGTCGCCGGTCGGCATGGGTGCCGCGAGCTTGGGGCAGGCGCCGCGCGCAGCGATCGTCATGGCGCGGCCTCCGTGCAAAGCGCCGCGAGCTGGGTACCGAGATCGTTGCGGCGCGGATGCCAAAGCCCCTTGCGGCGCATCGCTTCGAGCCGTTCGGCGATGAGTTCCGCGGCAGCCGGGTTCTCGCGCATGAGGAACTCGCGCACTTGGGGGTCGGCGAGATAGGCCTCGTGTACGAGATCGAACAGCGTGCTCGAGACCGCGCCTGTGGTCTCGGCGAAATCGGCGAGCCGGTCGACGGTCTCGGCGAGCTCGGCCGCGCCGCGCGCACCGTGGCGCATCATGCCCTCGATGAAGCGTGGACTCGTCGCGCGGGCGCGCACGATGCGGGCGAGCGCCTTATCGAGCGGCCGGGCGCGCGGGCGATTTGGATCGGTCGTGTCGAGGATGATGAGGTCGGCTTCGCGCCCGAGCGAAGCGGCAGCGGCGGCGAAGCCACCGACATGGGCCGCGTTCTCGGCGCCTTCGAGGAGGTCGCGGGTCGGGTCGTCGCTGCCATGCAGAAGCAGGTTTGCCGCGGCCACCTGCGCGGCAAAAGCGCCAGGTAGCGCGCTCCCCTCCCCTTCCGCGCCGCCATAGACATGCGACGTTGCGGCGAGATAGGCGGCGCCGATCTCCGCGCGCGATGCATCGCTCCCGAGCAGATCCTCGATGCCGGCGCCATACGCGCCGGGCGCCACGCCGAAAATGCGGTGAGGCCGATCATTGCCTGCGGCGCGCGCCGCGGCGGCAAGCGGGTTCTCGTCATCGTCCTCATCGCGCGCCGCAATCGCGCGGAGGCCCGCATCGAGCAGTGCGATCTGCGCCGGGAAGAGATCGCGGAACAGCCCGGAGATGCGGAAGGTCACGTCGACGCGTGGGCGGCCCATCGCGGCACAAGGAAGGACCTCGATGCCGGTAACGCGCGCGCTTCCCCTGTCCCAGACGGGACGACAGCCCATCAGCGCGAGCCCTTGCGCGATCTCCTCGCCGCCGGTGCGCAGCGTAGCGCTGCCCCATAGGTCAATGACCAGCGCGCGCGGCATCTCGCCGTGGGTCTGCAGATAGAGCCGGACCACCTCGTCAGCGGCGAGCGCGCCGAGCTCCATGGCGGTCGGGGTGGGCAGGAGGCGCGGATCGGCGGTGAAGAGGTTGCGGCCCGTGGGCAGCACGTCGCGGCGTCCGCGCTGCGGCGCCCCGGCAGGCCCCGGGGGCACACGCTTGCCATCGAGCGCGGCAAGCAACGCGTCGCGCTCGGCCCCAGCGCTCGCCGCCCAGAGAAGATCGGCGCTCGCGCCCCCGCCACGCGCATAGATGTGCAGCCCGTCCTTCACCGCGAGGTCCTTCAAGTCGCAAAGCCAGGCATCGATACGGCGGAGCGCCTCGTCGGGATGGACGTCGCCGCCAACACCGGCTTCCTTGGCAAGGCCGGTGCCTCTCGCCTTCTCGATGATGAGGCGCGCGAGGCGCTCGCGACGCCTGCGGTCAAGCCCGTCGGCGACAGCATATTCGTCGACGAGGCGCTCGAGGTCTTGCGCCGCGCCGGACAGCTCCGTGTTTGCGAGCGGCGGCGGCAGATGGCCGAGCGTCACGGCGGCGATGCGGCGCTTGGCCTGCGCCGCCTCCCCAGGATTGGTGACGATGAAGGGATAGATCACGGGCAGCGGGCCGACAACGGCCTCCGGGAAGCAGGTCGAGGTCAGCGCCACCGCCTTGCCGGGCAGCCATTCGAGTGTGCCGTGCGCGCCCATATGCACGAGCGCATCGGCCTTCGCGACGTGGCGCAGCCATAGCCCGAAGGCGAGCAGCGCATGGCGCGGGGCAAGTGTCGGGTCGTGATAGTCGGCGCGGCGTTCGCTCGTGCGTCCGCGCTCGGGCGGCAGCGCCACGAGAATATTGCCGAAGTGCGCGGCACGAAAACGGAAAGCGCCGTCTCGGCAATCGGGATCGTTCTCCGGCGCGCCCCACGAGGCTGTGATGCGCTCGGCGATCGTGTGGGGTAACGTGGCGAGCAATC
>CAWGCX010000002.1:0-39956 GCA_963821255.1 uncultured Alphaproteobacteria bacterium
CGTATGGTTCGGGATCAATGGTTCGGCCAAATTTCCTTACAGTCCCGTGAAACCTTCGCCGGCGTCCCGTCATTTCAGGATGGCCGTAGGCCCTTGCAACGGCTACGCTAGGGGGGCGAGGGGCTTTGAGATGAGCGGGCACTTTCGAGTTGCCGGTTGTTTGGCGATGGTGGCGGCTCTTGTCCTCACCGCCTCCGCAGCCTGGGCAGAAGGCAGTCCATCGGGCAAATCGGACCCAGCCGGCCAGCCAAGCGTCATCCTGACGATCACGCCGCCGCCGGGCGGCTTTCCTATTCCGCCGTCCAACGGCGCACCGACCCTTCAAGTTGAAGCTTCACCCTCTCCGGCGCCGGGGAATAAATCCTCGCCGTCCTCTCCGGAACCGGGCGCCGCGTCTCAGCCACCCTCCCCGGCACAAGCGCCAGTCGAAGCTCCTGCGCCCGAAGTCGTCCAAGAACCGCCTCCGCCCCCAGCGCACCCGGTCGTCGCTGCGATCCGCGAGAAGCTCGCGGAGCCCGTCAAGCGCGCCGGGCCCGACGACTACGCCGCATTGCAGGAGTTCTACGCCACGCGCACCGAGCCTCCGCTTTGGACGACGGACACGGGGCTTTCGCCCAAGGCGCAAGACGCGATCAAGGAGATCCAGGACGCAAATCAATGGGGCCTCGACGCGCGCGCTTTCGACCCGCCGAGCGCCGACGCACAGCTGGCAAGCGTCGAGGAGCAAGCCGACGCCGAGATCAAGCTCGGGCTCGCGATTTTGAAATATTCCCGTTACGCGCGCGGCGGGCGCCTGCAGCCGTCGCGCGTCAACAAACTGTTCGATCAGAGGCCGCCGGTGCGCGCGCCGAAGGCAGTGCTGGCGGAGATCGCGGCCGCCGACGCGCCGGACGCCTATCTCAGGTCGCTGCACCCGCACCACCCGCAATTCCAGAAGCTCCGCGAGGCGCTGGCCAATGCCAGCGGCGATCAGCGCCAAGTCCAGCTCATCACCGCCAACATGGAGCGCTGGCGTTGGCTGCCCGCCGAGCTCGGCGCGTTCCACATCTGGAACAACGTGCCCGAGTTCAATACGCGCGTCGTGAAAGGCGGCCAGACCATCTATGTCGAGAAGACCATTGTCGGCGAGCTCAAATACGCCACACCGTTCTTTTCCGCGCCGATGCGGTCCGTCGTGTTCCACCCCGATTGGAACGTGCCCGAGACCATTTTGCGCGAGGACCTGCAGCCCGCCTTGCAGCAGCGCGGCTTCTTCGGCCCAAACGTCGCGGTGCTGCAGAAGCACGGTCTGCGCGTGAGCCTCAAAGGCCAGCCGGTCGACCCGCGCACCGTGGACTGGAACGCCGTGAATATCCGCGACTACACCTTCACGCAGCCGCCGGGACCGGCCAA
Source organism: uncultured Alphaproteobacteria bacterium (assembly GCA_963821255.1). Lineage (GTDB taxonomy): Bacteria > Pseudomonadota > Alphaproteobacteria > Rhizobiales > Methyloligellaceae > Methyloceanibacter. The sequence continues at coordinate 1,393 of CAWGCX010000002.1, forward strand.
CGTGCTCGGCAAGTTCAAGTTCAATTTCCCGAACCGGCACGCGGTCTACATGCACGACACGCCGCAGCGGCACCTGTTTGCCAAACCGGTCCGCACGCTGTCGCATGGCTGCATTCGCGTGAACGAGCCCGAGCGGCTCGCCGCGCTCCTGCTCGCCGAGGACAAAGGCTGGTCGCCGCAGCAGGTCAGGTCCATGCTCGGAGGAGGCAACAAGGTGGTGCCGCTCGGGCGGCAAATCCCGGTGCACCTCACTTACTTCACCGTTGTGGTCGACGAGTCGGGGCGCCTGCAGACTTTCCCGGACTATTACGGACTCGACAACCCGACCGCCCAGGCCCTGTTCGGTAGCGCGGCCGTCAGGTTCCAGGGCCCCTCGGTGCCCGCGGGCGAGATCGTGTCGCAAGCGCCGCCACGACAGCAGCAACGGCGCCCAGGAGGCATCGGTGGGCCGGGATCGGTCGCCGGCTCGATTTCCGGCCTGTTCGGGAACTGATCCTGATCAAGCGTGCGTGGAGGCGTCCGCGTTATGCGCCTCGACCGCAGCGAGGATCTTGCGCGCAAGCTCCGTAAGCGAAGGGTCGCGCGCACCCATGATGAGCACGAGGTCTCCGGGCCTTGCCTCCACGGCGACGCGCGCGATGAGCCAGTCGCGAGTCGGCGCGAATTCGGCGGCAGCACCTTCAGCCTTGATCTCGGCCACGATGTCGGCGGCAGAGAAATCGCGGGTCGCCGTGCCCCCGGCGTAGAACACTTCGAGCATGAAGAGGCGATCCTCGGGCCTGAGCTCGCGTGCGAAGGTGGCGACGAAGTCGCGGCGCAGGAAGCGGGTCGGGCCGTAGCCGTGCGGCTGATAGACCGCGAGCACGCGCGCGGCGCGGAGCCGCGCGGTCCTGAGCGCCGCGGCGATCTTCTCGGCATTGTGCGCGAAATCGTCGACGACCTCCGCGCCGCCTGCGCGGCCCACCGTCTGGAAGCGACGCCCAATGCCGCTGAAGCGCGCAAGCGGCTCCACCATCTCATCGAGCGAAACGCCGACGTAGCTGCAGGCTGCAATCGCGGCAAGCGCGTTCATGACATTGTGCTCGCCGGGCACCGGCAGCTCGAACCAAGTCGCGCCGACGCGGAATCGGCTTGAGCCAGCGCCGAGCACGACATCCTCTCCGCGAATGTCGGCGCGCGGGCTGAAGCCGAAGCGCAACGCGCTGCCGGCGAAGGCGTCGAGGTTCTCGGCGTCGCCGACGACGAGCGCTTCGCGGGCGCGGGCGCGCAAGGTCGCGAACATGGCGGCGACCTCGGCCATCTCCCTGTGGTCGCGTTGCAGATTGAGGATTACGCCGAGAGCCGCGGCATAGCGCACGAGCGTGCCGTCGCTCTCGTCGGCCTCGACCACGAGAAGGTCGGAGGCGCCGGCGCAAGCGTTACCCGGCAGACCTTGCGCCTGTAGGAACGGCAGGTCGCCGCCGGTGATGACCGACGGATCGCGGCCGGCGCCCTGCAGGATTTCGTAGATCATGGCGGTGACCGTGGATTTGCCGCTCGTGCCGGTGACCGCGATGCTGCGATAGGCCGCGACGAAATACGCGAGCAGCTCCGAGCGGTGCACGATCGGAACGCCGGTCCCGCACGCGGCGGCAAAGTCCGCGACCTGTTCCTCAATGGCAGTCGAGATGACAAGCGCCGCGCAGTCCGAGCCAATGCCGCTCCCGTCCTGGGGCAGCACCTCGATGCCGAGCCGCTCGAGCTGCGCGCGCAAGGCTCCGCGCTCGCCGTTGTCGAAGGCGCGGTCGCTGCCGCTTGCCCGCCCGCCGGTCATCACCTGGAACTGGGCGAGCGCGCTCATGCCAGAGCCGGCGAGACCCGCATAGTGAAAGCGCCCCGCCGCGCGCGGATCGGGGATCGGGCGCGCGCCGGGCTCGGCGATCAGCACATGGTCGCCCTCGCGCAGGCGGACGAAGAGCTCGGCGATATCGGCGTTAGATAGCCGCACGCAGCCATGCGAGGCGCGGCGGCCGAGCAGGCTCTCGTGGTTCGTGCCGTGCAGATAGATGTAGCGTTCGAGCGAGTCGCATCCAGGCCCGCGGTTGATGCCGTCTTCGATACCGTCGAGCGTGAGGATGCGGGTGAGGATCAGGTCGTCGGCGCAAGTCTCGCCGCACCATGTCTCGCCGGTCGGCTCGCGCGAGGAAAATACCGTGCCGGGCTCGGCGTCGCCGCCGATGCGCCGCGCGACGACGTGCCAGCCGGGCGGGGTGCGGTATGAGCCTTCCTCGCCGCCGATCCCGGCAAGCGCGGTCGACACTGGCCACGCGGCGACGGGCTCCTCATCTTCGATCAGTATTGCGATCTGCCGCTCGGCGTCGACCACGAGCAACCGCGCGGGCAACGCAAGCGGCGCGCCCGGCCGGGCGAGGCCCTCGCGCGCAAGTGCGAGCGCGCGCGCGGCGGTTATCGGATCGATATCCCTCACGGCCGCGCACTCTGCCACAGCCGGCGCGGGCACCGTTAACGACTTATTTCGCTGGGCGGTTGCGGCGTTGGCTTAGAAGAGCGGGCCGCCATACGGATAGATGTACTGCCAGTAGTGGTACTGATACGGCCGCCAGTAAGGGTAATAGGTCCAGTCGTAGCGGCGCTTCAGTTTCACGGTCTTGCGGCGGGCATAAGTCTGCTTGCCGATCTGCTTGCCGCGGACCTCCAGCAACGCCACGGCGTGCGCCTTGCTTGTTGCGGCATGGTCCGCCAGAGGCGGCGGCGCTGCCGAGGCTTGGCCCGGCGCGAGCAGGCAGAGGCCCGCGAACAAAGTGGCGGCGGCAAAGAGATTGCGCATGGTCTCGCTCCTTGGCCCCATTGTCACGCCGAACACCTCAGGAGTGCAACGTCCTTCGCAAAACCTGGTTTCCGCGCCGTTATTGGCGTGGCGTCACAACCTGGAGGCGGCGGCGAGCAACACCAAAATCTCGCCGGCCTGCTCGAGCGCGCCCAGAACGTCGCCCGTCTGTCCGCCGATCTGCCGCAGCGCGAGCCACGCCATGAACGAAGCGGCCGCGACGAGCAGGACGAGCACGGCGATTGCAGTCAACGGGTCGAGGCCGAGCGCGAGCGCGGCGAGGCCGAAAAGTTCCGCAACGAGGACGCCTGTCATGGATGGCTGCCCTGTTCTTGCCGCGAGCCCATCCGACCGCGCACGCGGCACGAAGCGCATGAAAGCCGGAAGCGTCGCGCGCGCGGCGGCGTGCGCCGCGATCAGAGCTGCCGCGACGAGCGTAGGCTCGACAAGGCTCGCAACGGCCCCGGCCCTGAGCAGGATCGATAGGACCAGCGCCACGACGCCATAGGTGCCGATCCGGCTGTCGCGCATGATCTCGAGCTTGCGCTCGCGGCTTCCGCCCGCGCCAAACCCGTCGGCCGTGTCGGCAAGCCCGTCTTCGTGCAGCGCGCCGGTGACAAGCAGAGTCGCGGCGACGGCGAGGACGCCCGCAACGAAGGGATGCAACCCGACCAAGGCGGCGCCCCAAAAAGCGAGTGCGCCGAAAGCGCCGACCAACGCGCCCACGATCGGAAAGGTCCAGGCTGCCCGCGCGAGGCTGCCCTCACCGCCCAGCGCGCAGCGCACGGGCAGGCGCGTCAAGAAGGCTAGGCCGGTCCCAAGCTCCGTGATAAGGCCCCTATCGGCGGCGCCGGTCGTCATGCCCTTCCCTCGGCGCGGTCTCTCAAGGAGCCCCCTACTCGCCAACCTTCCGGCGGCACCGGCAAGTCTATCCGCAAATGACGCGTTTTGCTTCTTTCGCCGAGCTGCATGCGGCCTGCCTCGACCTGCCCCAAGGCGATGCTGAGGCCGCCGCGCGCGCGGCGCGCCGCGAAGCCGTCCTGACCAAACCGGCGCGGAGCCTCGGCCGGCTTGAGGAGCTCGTCGAATGGCTTGGGCTTTGGCAGGGGAAGAGCCCGCCGAGCCTCGAGCGCGTCGAGATACTCGTCTTTGCCGGAAATCATGGCGTGACGGCGCAAGGCGTCTCCGCCTTTCCGGCGGAGGTCACCGCGCAGATGGTCGCGAACTTCGCTGGCGGCGGCGCCGCCATCAACCAACTCGCACGCGCGGCGGGCGCGGAGCTCCGTGTCGTGGCGCTCGCGCTCGATCGCCCAACCGCCGACTTCACGGAAGCCCCGGCCATGGACGAGGCGGAGTTCCTCGATGCGGTCGGCGCAGGTTACGACGCGGTGCCGGAAGGAGCCGATCTTGTCGTGCTCGGCGAGATGGGCATCGGCAATACGACCTCTGCGGCAGCGCTCGCGGCGGCGCTGTTCGGCGGTGGCGGTAGCCGCTTCGCCGGTCGCGGCACCGGCATCGACGAGCAGGCCCTCGCACGCAAGCGCGCCGTCATCGATCGCGCGCTCGCGCTGCATACGGACACACTCGGCGACCCCCTGCGGGCCGCTGCGGCGGTTGGCGGCCGCGAGCTTGCCGCCATGCTCGGTGCGTGCCTTGCCGCACGGCACAATCGCGTGCCGGTCCTGATCGATGGTTTCGTCTCGACTGCCGCCGTCGCGCCACTTGCCAGGCTCTCCGCTGGCGCGCTCGACCATGCGTGCGCGGGACATCTGTCGGCCGAGTCCGCCCATCGTATCTTGTTGCAGGAGCTGGGCCTCAGCCCGCTGCTCGATCTTGACATGCGGCTCGGCGAAGGGTCCGGCGCCGCGGTTGCCGTGCTCGTGCTGCGCGCCGCGCTCGCCTGCCATACCGGCATGGCGACTTTCGCCGAGGCGCAAGTCTCCGGCAAAGGGGCCTGACATCAATCCGCACTCGCGGCGATGGCGTGAAAGAAGGTGCCGGTGACATGGCCGCGCCGTCCGCCCGAGGGACCGAGCGCGCGCCCCTGCCCGTCTTCAAGCTCGACGAGCGGCGCATCGCTGCCCGGCGAGATCAGCGCCGCATAATGGAATTCGTGGCCGCGCACGACGCTACCCGCATCGCCGATCGGGCTTTCGGAAAGCATGCGTGCCGCGCGATAGCCGAGATGGAGCTTCCGTTGCGCAAAGCTCGTGGCGTGGCCGAGCAGTCCCGCCATCGCGTGCCGAACGCCATCCGCATCTTCGAGGCCCTGCCCGAGCACCATGTAGCCGCCGCACTCCCCGTGCACGGGACGCGTCGCGGCGAAGCGCGCGAGTCCCTCGCGGAATTGCGTGGCAGCGGCGAGCCGTCCGGCATGAAGCTCGGGATAGCCGCCCGGAAGCCAGCAGCAATCGCAATCATCAGGTGGCGGCTCATCGGCGAGTGGCGAGAAGGGAACGATCTCCGCGCCGGCGCGCCGCCAGCCGTCGAGCATATGCGCATAGACGAAGCTGAAGGCCTCGTCCTGCGCGAGCGCGATGCGTGAGCCCGGCGGCTTGATGGCCGCGGCGCCCGGGCCAGCTGCAAGATGCGGGCGCGCCGCAAGCTTCAGGATCGCATCGAGATCGAGATGACGTTCGGCGAGCGCGGCGAGACGATCGAGCCGCGCCGCGATATCCGCATGCTCGGCCGCTTGGACGAGCCCGAGATGGCGTTCGGGGAGCGCGAGAGCGTCATCGCGCGGGAGCGCGCCGAGCACGGGTACGCCGAGCGCCGCGATGGCGCCGGCCACGAAACTGAGATGCCGCTCGCTGCCGACCCGGTTCAGCACCACACCGCCGATCTGCACCTCGGGGTCGTGCGAAGCGAAGCCGCGCACGAGCGCGGCCGCGGATTGCGACTGGCCCGAGACGTCGACCACGAGCAGCACTGGCAGGCGGAATTGTGCGGCGAGCTCCGACGTGGCACCGCTGCGGCCGGTCGCGCCTTCGATGCCGTCGAACAGACCCATCACGCCTTCGATCACGAGCCCATCGGCGTGCTCACCGCCTTCGCTCACAAGCGCGTCGAGCATGGCGGGCGGCATGGCCCAGCTGTCGAGATTGAAGCTCGGACGTCCCGTTGCGGCATAGTGAAAGGCTGGATCGATATAATCGGGGCCGGCCTTGGCAGCCTGGACCGCCAGGCCTCGGCGGCGCAAGGCCGCAAGCAGCGCAAGCGTCGCAACGGTCTTGCCGGCGCCCGAGCGCGGCGCCGCGACGATGAGGCCACGCGCGCGCATGGGTCAGCCGTCCCGCGACGAGGCCGCGCCTTCGCGGAAACGGCGGCGGTACTCCGGATCGTAGAGCGCGCTCTCGCGGAAGCCGTGCGCGGCAAGCGCATGCCCGACCAGGATGAGGGCCGAGCGCTCGATCGGGTCCGCGGCAAGCCGGGATTCGATGTCGCCGAGCGTGCCCTGCACGACCTTTTCGCCGGGCCTGCTCGCATCGGCCACCACCGCGACCGGACAGTCGGACCCGCAGATCGGCTTTAGCTCGGCCACGATACGGTCAAGCGCCTGCACGCCGAGATGGATGGCGAGCGTCGCGCCCGTCGCGGCGAAGGCTGCAAGCGTCTCCCCGTCCGGCATCTTCGAGGCGCGGCCCGAGACGCGGGTCAGCACCACGCTCTGCGCCACTTCCGGTACTGTCAGCTCGCGCAGCAACGCCGCGGCGGCTGCGGCGAAAGCCGGCACGCCGGGCGTCAGCGTGTACGGAATGCCGAGCCGGTCGAGCCGGCGAAGCTGCTCGGCGAGCGCGCTATAGACGGAAAGATCGCCAGACTGTAGGCGCGCGACGTCGTGGCCAGCGCGATGCGCCGCCACGAATTCGGCCTCGATGTCGTCGAGCGTGAGCGGCGCCGTGTCGACGATGCGCGCGTCCGCGGGGCAATAAGCCAGAAGCTCGGGCGGCGCGATGGAGCCCGCATAGAGGCAGACCGGGCAGCGTGCGATGAGGTCTCGTCCGCGCACCGTGATGAGGTCGGGCGCGCCTGGTCCCGCCCCGATGAAATGCACCGTCATGGAAGCGCCTCGGTGCGGACCAGGGCGCAGGTCACGGGTCCCACTGCGATCCGCGGCGCGATCAGCTCCGATTTCGGTCCACCGGCGAAAAGCGCGGCAGCCTCAGCGACGGACGGCACCCCGGCGAGTGCCATGACGCGCGGCGAAGACGATTGCGTGCGTGCACCGGACGCTTCGAGTTCCGCCGGCCGCACCAAGACAAGCCTCAGTCCACGCGCGGCTGCAGCCGCAATGATGCCGGGCTCATCCCCTTTTCCGTCCGAGGTGGCCATGAGGACGAGCTCTTCGCCCGCGCAGCCGGTCTGCTTGAGCGCGGCGGCGATGGCCGCTTCGACTTCTTCCGCCGTGGCGCCTTTGCGGCAGCCAATTCCCGCAACGATCATGGCTTCACCCAGACCCATTGCGTGACGGGGAGCGCCGGACGCCAGGCGCACTTGCCGCCGACGGGTTCCGCACGCGAGACGGCGATCCGCACGAGCTCACCACCACGGCGCGTGTGGTGCGCAATCAGCGCGGTCTCGGTCTCGAGCGTCACGGCATTGACGACGAGGCGGCCGCCAGGCCGCAGCGCCGCGATCGAAGCATCGACTACGCCCGTATCGCCGGCGCCGCCGCCGATAAAGACAGCAGCCGGCTGCGGCAAGGCCGACAATGCCTCTGGCGCGTGTCCCTCAACCACTTCGAGCGCCGGCACGCCGAAGGCGGCCGCGTTGCGCGCGATGCGGGCGGCCCGGTCGGCACGCGCTTCTATCGCGATCGCGCGCATCGAGGGATCGGCGAGCATCCATTCGACGGCGATGGAGCCAGCGCCCGCGCCGATGTCCCAGAGCAGCTCCCCTCGCCGCGGCGCGAGCGAGGACAGCGTTACGGCGCGCACCTCGCGTTTGGTGATCTGCCCGTCATGCTCGAACAACGCATCGGGCAAACCCGGCGTAAAGGCGATGACGCGTGCGCCCGGCTCCGCCGCGACCTCGATCGCGACGATGTTCAATTCCGCAATCCCTGAAAGGACGAAGCGCGCGGCAGTCGAAGCGCGGACGCGCTCGCGAGCGCCGCCGAGCGCTTCGAGCACGGTCAAACGCGAAGGGCCGAACCCGCTTTGCGCAAGCAAACTCGCGAGCGCGGCAGGGCCTTCGCTGTCGGAGGTCAGCGCCAGGATGGGTGCACCCGGATGGAGATGCGGGCGGATGCGGTCGAGCCCGCGCCCATGCAGCGAGACGAGCACAGTCTCGGGCAGTGGCCAGCCAAGGCGCGCTGCCGCGAGGCTGAAGGCCGATGGCGCCGGCACGACCAGCATCTCCTCGACCGGAACGTGGGACGCGAGCAGCGAACCCACGCCATAGAAAAACGGATCGCCAGAGGCGAGCACGCAAACCTGCCTCCCGTGCTGCGCCAGCACCTCGTCCACCGCGCGCGAGAACGGGCTCGGCCAGGGCTTCGCCTCGCCCTCGATGAGCGCCGCCGCGAGCGCGAGATGGCGCGCGCCCCCGAATACGATATCGGCGCGGGCGACGAGCTCGCGGGCGGTCGGCGAGAGGCCGTCGGTCCCATCCTCGCCGATGCCGACGATGGACAGCCAGCGTCTCGATGGGGCAGTTTCCGGCATGACCGCCTCAGCGCGCATCGAACGCATCCTCATCCTTGGCGGCACCGCCGAGGCGCGACGCCTCGCAGACGCGCTTGCCGGCCGACCCGAGCTCGCGGTGACGCTGTCGCTCGCCGGACGCACGGCGGAGCCGCTGTCCCAGCCCGTGCCCGTGCGGCGCGGCGGGTTCGGCGGCGCCGAAGGCCTCGCTGAATACCTTCGCGCCGAGAGGATTGATCTGCTGATCGACGCGACGCACCCATATGCCGACGCCATCTCCGCCAATGCCGCGCGCGCCGCGGAACTCGCCGGCGTCAAGCTGCTCGCGATCAGGCGCCCGCCTTGGAGGCGAGTCGATGGCGATAACTGGATCGAGGTCGGCGACGCCGAGGAAGCCGCACGCGCGCTTGGCGAGGCGCCGCGCCGGGTGTTCCTTGCGCTCGGCCGCAACGAGCTTGAGCCTTTCGCAACGTGCCCGCAGCACTTCTATCTCGTCCGCAGCGTCGATCCCGTCGATGCTCCGCTTGCCGTGCCGCATGCGAGCTACATCACAGCCCGTGGACCGTTCGGCGAGGCTGAGGATCGCGCGCTGCTCGAGCAGCATCGCATCGAGATCGTGGTCACCAAGAATAGCGGCGGTGCCGCGACCTACAGCAAGATCGCGGCGGCGCGCCGGCTTGGGCTTCCTGTCGTCATGCTGACGCGCCCGGCGCTTCCCAGCGTGCCATCCGTCGCAACGGTGGAAGAGGCTTTTGCGTGGCTCGATCATGCGGGGACCGAAGAAACGGCGCGCGGCGTATAGACGAGCGGCGCCTTCCCGTCGCGCGCGAGGACGCGCGTTTCGCGCGAGCCTATGATGATGAGCGTCGCCATATCGGCGGCAATTGCAGAGGCCTCGGCAAGAGTCGTCACCACCAATCCCTCGCCAGTACGGCCAACGGCGCGCCCGAAAATGACGGGCGTTGCGCCCGGCAGATGGCGGCCAAGCAGCGTGAAAGCATGGGCGAGTTGCCAAGTCCGCGCCTGTGAGACCGGGTTATAGAGCGCGATCACGAAGCCCGCTTCGGCGGCAGCCGCAAGGCGCCGCTCGATCAGCTCCCAAGTTTTGAGATTGTCGGACAGCGAGAGCGCACAGAAATCGTGGCCGAGCGGCGCGCCAGCGCGGGAAGCGACCGCGAGCATGGCGGTGACTCCCGGCACGATGCGCATATCCAGCGCGCGCCATTCAGGCGGACCCGCTGCCATCTCCTCGCAGACCGATGCCGCCATGGCGAACACGCCGGGATCGCCGCCCGAGACGATAGCGACCTTGCCGCCGCGCGCGGCATGCGCAAGCGCCGCCCGCGCACGGGCGCCTTCCTCACTATTGCCGGTCGGGTGGCGCACTTGCCCGGATCGCGGCGCGACCCGATGGAGGTAGGGCCCATAGCCGTAAAGGGCGTCGGCCTCGTCGAGCGCGGCGAGCGCTTCGCGCGTGAGGTAGCGCGCATCCCCCGGGCCGAGGCCCACCACGGCGAGCTTGCCGCTCATGGCCGCCCCTCGAAGCCCGGCACCAGCACCATGGCGAAATAGGGCGCGGCCGTGTCGAGCTTGTCGGTCAGCTTCATGACCGAAGCATTCGCCATAGTGCCGCGCTCGACGTAGATGGCGCGGTCGAGCCGGCCGGCGCGGTCGAGCGCGCGGCGCACCTTGCCGAGATGGCGCCCGATTTTCATCACCACCGCAGCGTCGGCCTCGGCAAGGCGCCGCTCGAGCTCATATTCGGGGAGCGTGCCCGGCAGCACGGTGAACACGTCGTCGCCTTGCGCGATCGGCGAGCCAATCGATGACCAGCAGCCCGACATGCCCGTGACGCCCGCGACAACCTCGGTCGGATAGCGCGGCGAAAGCCGCACGTGGAGATGCATATAGGAGCCGTAGAACAGCGGGTCGCCTTCCGCGATCACCGCCACGTTGCGGCCCGCATCGAGGCGCGCGGCGATCGTGGCGGCGGCTTCGTCGTAAAATTCGACCAACGCGTCGCGATAGGCAGGCTCGTGCTGTGGCATCTCGGTGGTCACGGGGTAGAGCAGCGGCAGTTCCTCGACGCCCGGTTTGAGATGTTTCGCGGCGATGGCGCGGGCGTTGCTTGCATTGCCGGCCTTGGCGAAATGCGCGACGATTTCGGCCGTTTCGAGCGCTGCGATGGCGTTGAGGGTCAGCAGTCCCGGATCGCCGGGACCGACGCCGACGCCTATGAGGCGGCCGCTCATATTCCCTCCTTGGCGAGCGCGTTGACGGCGGCGGCGGTCATGGCGCTGCCGCCCATGCGCCCGCGCACGACGAGATAGGGCACGCCATGCTCGCCCGCTGCGAGCGCCGCCTTGGACTCCGCCGCCCCCACGAAGCCCACGGGCATGCCAAGGATCGCGGCGGGTTTCGGCGCGCCGGCCTCCAGCATCTCGAGCAGGCGGAAGAGAGCCGTCGGCGCATTGCCGATGGCGACAAATGCGCCCGCGAGGCGCTCGCGCCAAAGCTCGAGCGCGGCCGCCGAGCGCGTCGTTTCTAGCCTGGCGGCAAGCTCGGGAACACGGGAATCGGGGAGCGTGCAGATCAACTCGTTGCCGGCGGGAAGCCGCGCGCGCGTGATGCCATGCGCCACCATCGCGGCATCGCAGAGGATCGGCGCGCCCTGCTTGAGCGCGGCACGAGCGGCGGCGACGAAACCCGGCGCGAATGCAACGAACTCGGCGACGCCAACCTGGCCGCAAGCATGGACCATGCGCACGACGATCTCGGCTTCCTCCGGCGTGAAGCGCGCGAGGTCCGCCTCGGCGCGGATGATGGCGAAGGAGCGCTCATAGATCGCGGCGCCGTCGCGCAGATAATCCTGCTTAAGCATGGGCGGGCTCGCGTGCTGACAACTCCTCGACCGCGGCGGCGACCTCCGCCTCACTCACATAGCACGACGGCGCAGCGCGCGCCGTAGCATTGCGGACGAGGCCTGCGCCTTGAGCCGTGCCGACGATGGTGAGGGGCGCAGGAGACGGATGCGCGCAGCCTTTCGCGCAGCCCGAGACATGCACGGCGACGCCCCCGCCGGCAAAGGGCACGCTCGCCGCGATCTCCGCCGCGAGAGAGCGCGCAGCGATCAGGCCCGATGCGCAAGTGGGCGCGCCAGGACAGGCGACGACGCGGCGGCGCGGATCGGCGGCGTCCACTGCGAAGCCCAAACGCCGCGCTTCGTCTCTTATCGTCCTTATCTTTGTCCTCTTGAAAGGCCCGAGCAGCAGCGCGCGATCGGGAGCAGGCTGCGCCCATAAGGCGCCATGCGCGCGGGCGACCTCGGTCAACGCGCGGAGCGTCTGACCCTGGGCATGGCCGAAAGCGAGCCCCGCACCCAGCGCATAGAGATCGTCCTTGAGACCATGCACGCCAACCATTTCGGCAGGAAGGCGAGGTGGCGGGGGCGGTTCAAGCGCGATGGGGGTGCGGATGGCGCCCTGGAACGCAGCGATGCCGCCGCTCCGTAGCATATCGGCGGCGCGCGCCTCAGGGCCATGTGCCGCAATCGACGCAAGCAGACGCAACACGGCATCGCATGCCTCATCCGGCGGGACGGCGCCTAGCGGCGAAGCCGTTGCTCCGTCGCCTGCAAGTGCAATATGCAGCGGGCCGTTTGGCGTGGTGGCGGCCCTGACTCTGATGTCCGCCGCCAGCGCATCGAGGTGAAGCCTGCCGCCGCCATCCACGATCACCGAGACTTTCGGTGCGAGCGGCAGCGCGGCCGACGCGATGGCGTGGCGTATCTCTGCGGCCAGCACATGGGGGTCGATCAGGGCGGTTGGATCGCCCGGCAGCGGATCGGCGAGAACCGGTACGCCGTCGCTGATATCGATACCGAGCGCAGAGACCCGATCGGCAAAGCGCGGCGCCGTCGCTGGCGTGAGTCCGCGAATCTGGAGGCTGCCGCGGGCTGAGATTTCCATCGTACCGTTGCCATGCGTCCGCGCGGCCGCGCAGAGACCGGCGAGCGCCTTAAGCGGCATGGGGCCTGCCAGGACGAGGCGCGCCAGCAACCCGTCGCCGGTCGGCATGGGTGCCGCGAGCTTGGGGCAGGCGCCGCGCGCCGCGATCGTCATGGCGCGGCCTCCGTGCAAAGCGCCGCGAGCTGGGTACCGAGATCGTTGCGGCGCGGATGCCAAAGCCCCTTGCGGCGCATCGCTTCGAGCCGTTCGGCGATGAGTTCCGCGGCAGCCGGGTTCTCGCGCATGAGGAACTCGCGCACTTGGGGGTCGGCGAGATAGGCCTCGTGTACGAGATCGAACAGCGTGCTCGAGACCGCGCCTGTGGTCTCGGCGAAATCGGCGAGCCGGTCGACGGTCTCGGCGAGCTCGGCCGCGCCGCGCGCACCGTGGCGCGTCATGCCCTCGATGAAGCGTGGACTCGTCGCGCGGGCGCGCACGATGCGGGCGAGCGCCGTATCGAGCGGCCGAGCGCGCGGGCGATTTGGATCGGTCGTGTCGAGGATGATGAGGTCGGCTTCGCGCCCGAGCGAAGCGGCAGCGGCGGCGAAGCCACCGACATGGGCCGCGTTCTCGGCGCCTTCGAGGAGGTCGCGGGTCGGGTCGTCGCTGCCATGCAGAAGCAGGTTTGCCGCGGCCACCTGCGCGGCAAAAGCGCCAGGTAGCGCGCTCCCCTCCCCTTCCGCGCCGCCATAGACATGCGATGTTGCGGCGAGATAGGCGGCGCCGATCTCCGCGCGCGATGCATCACTCCCGAGCAGATCCTCGATGCCGGCGCCATACGCGCCGGGCGCCACGCCGAAAATGCGGTGAGGCCGGTTATTGCCTGCGGCGCGCGCCGTGGCGGCAAGCGGGTTCTCGTCATCTTCCTCATCGCGCGCCGCAATCGCGCGGAGGCCCGCATCGAGCAGTGCGATCTGCGCCGGGAAGAGATCGCGGAACAGCCCGGAGATGCGGAAGGTCACGTCGACGCGTGGGCGGCCCATCGCGGCACAAGGAAGGACCTCGATGCCGGTAACGCGCGCGCTTCCCCTGTCCCAGACGGGTCGACAGCCCATCAGCGCGAGCCCTTGCGCGATCTCCCCGCCGCCGGTGCGCAGCGTAGCGCTGCCCCATAGGTCAATGACCAGCGCGCGCGGCATCTCGCCGTGGGTCTGCAGATAGAGCCGGACCACCTCGTCAGCGGCGAGCGCGCCGAGCTTCATGGCGGTCGGGGTGGGCAGAAGGCGCGGATCGGCGGTAAAGAGGTTGCGGCCCGTGGGCAGCACGTCGCGGCGTTCGCGCTGGGGCGCCCCGGCAGGCCCCGGGGGTACACGCTTGCCATCGAGCGCGGCAAGCAACGCGTCGCGCTCGGCCCCAGCGCTCGCCGCCCAGAGAAGATCGGCGCTCGCGCCCCCGCCACGCGCATAGATGTGCAGCCCGTCCTTCAGCGCGAGGTCCTTCAAGTCGCAAAGCCAGGCATCGATACGGCGGAGCGCCTCGTCGGGATGGACGTCGCCCCCAACACCGGCTTCCTTGGCAAGGCCGGTGCCTCTCGCCTTCTCGATGATGAGGCGCGCGAGGCGCTCGCGACGCCTGCGGTCAAGCCCGTCGGCGACGGCATATTCGTCGACGAGGCGCTCGAGGTCTTGCGCCGCGCCGGACAGCTCCGTGTTTGCGACCGGCGGCGGCAGATGGCCGAGCGTCACGGCGGCGATGCGGCGCTTGGCCTGCGTCGCCTCCCCAGGATTGCTGACGATGAAGGGATAGATCACGGGCAGCGGGCCGACAACGGCCTCCGGGAAGCAGGTCGAGGTCAGCGCGACCGCCTTGCCGGGCAGCCATTCGAGTGTGCCGTGCGCGCCCATATGCACGAGCGCATCGGCCTTCGCGACGTGGCGCAGCCATAGCCCGAAGGCGAGCAGCGCATGGCGCGGGGCAAGTGTCGGGTCGTGATAGTCGGCGCGGCGTTCGCTCGTGCGTCCGCGCTCGGGCGGCAGCGCCACGAGAATCTTGCCGAAGTGCGCGGCACGAAAACGGAAAGCGCCGTCTCGGCAATCGGGATCGTTCTCCGGCGCGCCCCACGAGGCTGTGATGCGCTCGGCGATCGTGTGGGGTAACGTGGCGAGCAATCTTGCATAGTCTGTCAACGGTACCGCAGCCTCATCCGAGCTGCGTTCAAGACGCACAAGCAGGTCGCGCGGATCGGCAGGGGCGTCCTTAACCTCGTAGCCCGCTTCTGCGAGATCGGCGAGGAGCGCCACTATGCTCGCCGGCACGTCGAGGCCGACGGCATAACCGGCCCGACCTCCGGCCGCGGGATAGTCCGGCATCAGCACCGCAACGTGCCGCTCGTGGCGTGGCGTCTCGCGCAAGCGCGCGAGCGCCGCGACACGATCGGCGACAAGATCGATCCGGTCAGCTTCAGGGCGACTTGCAAACACGGTGAAGCTGAGTGCTTCGTCCTGCGGCAGCGCGTCCTTGAAGGCAAGCGCGCCGGCAAACACGCGCCCGTCGAGCTCCGGCAGCACGACATGCATGACGAGGTCGGCGGGGCCAAGCCCGCGGTCGCTTGCGCGCCACGCCTCGCGCCGCGTGGTGGCGATCACAGCGTGCAGAACCGGCGCGTCGGTCGCGTCGAGCGGCGATGGATCGCCCTCCCCGCCCGCGGCGAAGGCCGTGGCGGTGACGATCACGGACGGCGAAAGGCGCGAGAGCGCATCGCGCACGAAGTCGCGCGCTGCTGTGTCCTTGAGGCTCGGGACCACGAGCGGTGCGGGCTGAAGCCCGCGCGTCGCGAGCGCCGCATAAAGCACATCAATGGGCGCAGTATCGGCCGCCAGCAGCGCCGCACGATAGAAAATGACCGGGATGACGGGCGGCCCAGGGGCGAGCGCCGCGACGAGTGCGTCCAGTGTAATGGCACCACGCTCCGGCAGATAGCCGGCGCAGCGCGGCACGGTTTGCGGCGCGCGCGCTGCAACGTCGCAGCCGGCATAGAAGGCGAGGCGGTAAAGCAACGCGCTCAGATTTTCCCGGCCGCCCTCGCGAAAATAGCCGAGCAGCGTCTGCAAGTCTTCGGGCGGCAGCGTCGAGGCTTCGTCGAGACGTGGGTCGTCGCGGTCCTCGCCGGGCAGCACCGCAAGCGCGATGTTCCGTTGGCGCGCCATGGCGGCAAGCGCCTCGACGCCGTAACGCCACCAATCGAGACCGCCGAGCAGCCTGACCACGACAACCTTAGCGTGGCGCGCGCATTTCTCGATCCAGAGATCGACCGACATCGGATGACGCAAATCGCGCAAATGGGTGAGCCGCAGGCTCGGCAGCCGGTCCTGCTCCTCGGCGTAGGCGGCGGCAAGCGCGGCAAGATCGCTGTCGGTGAAGGACAGCACGACGATGTCGCCAGGCTCCTGCCCGAGATCGACAGGCTCGACCAGGTCGTCAAGGCTCGTAGAGCTGGTCTGGAGCAGATGCATCGCTCACCCGGACAGAGCAGACTCGATCGCGCCGCGGTCTAGCCCCTTGAGCCCGATCACGACGAGGTTGCTCGCGCGCTTCTCAGATTGCGCCCAAGGGCGGTCATAATAATGGCTGACGCGCGGGCCAACCGCCTGGACGAGCAGCCGCATGGGCTTGCCCGCGACGGCCGCGAAGCCCTTCACCCGTAGCACATTATGCGCCGAGGCAAGCGCAGCAACGCGATCCGCGATCGTCGCAGGATCGGAGACTTCGCCCAACGTCACGACGAAGCTCTCGAAATCGTCGTGGTCGTGGTCGAGCTCGTTGTCGTGATGCGTCATACGGTTCTCGATATCGTTCTCGGTGCCGACGCCAAGGCCGAGCAGTGCCGCGGCATCGACCTTGCCCTCCGCGACGGTGACGACACTTACCGCGCGCGGCAGCGCCCCCGAAACGGCCGCAAGCGCTTTCTCCAAACCGGCTGCGTTGAGCAGGTCGCGCTTGTTGAGCACGACGATGTCGGCGCAGGCGATCTGGTCTTCGAAGACTTCTTCGATCGGATCGTCATGGTCGAGGGCCGGGTCGGCCTGACGTTGTTGTGCGAGGGCATCGAGATCGGCGCTAACCTGTCCATCGGCGAGCGCCGCGCCGTCCACCACGGCGACGACACCGTCGACCGTGACGCGGCTCTTGATCGCGGGCCAATGGAAGGCCTGCACCAGCGGCTTCGGCAGAGCGAGCCCCGACGTCTCGATCACGATATGCTCGACGGCCGGCTCGCGCGCGAGAATGGCATCGAGCGCCGGCACGAACTCGTCGGCGACGGTGCAGCAGAGGCAGCCATTGGCGAGTTCGACGATGTTCTCCTCGGGGCAAGCCTCGTCTCCACAGCCTTTGAGAATCTCGCCATCGATGCCGACATCGCCGAACTCGTTGACGATCACCGCGAGCCTGCGGCCGCCCGCATTGGCGAGCACGTGGCGGATGAGCGTCGTCTTGCCCGAGCCGAGAAAGCCCGTGACGATGGTGCAGGGAACGCGGGCGAGCGAGGTCATCGACCCTCCTGGTCGTCGGCCGCGAGCATTCGGAAGGATCACACCCGCTTCTGGCGGGCCCCGCGACTGAAGGGTGCTCCCGGCCCCCCTGCCCGGCTCCCGCCCGGCAAAGCCGCCAGTGAACCGATCGCCCCGAGGCACCCCGCCCGGTGAAGCGACCAGAACCGACGGTAGGTCTCCTGGCTCGCGGGTCCTTGCCCGAGCCGCCTTCCCGGGGTTTCCCAGTGGCTTAGAGGCTCAAGCTCGCCGCTTACAGTTGCGGGGGCAGCCGCGGATTCGGGCGTGAACCCCTACCGCGTTCCCTGTTCGCTCTCTCATTCGAGAGACCGTCGATTGCAGGCACTTAAGGGGCTCCCCGCCCGCTTTGTCAATGTGAGCAAACGCCCTGCGATTACTGCGCAATCATCCCTCTATTTTAGGTTGAAACGCTATATGGAATCGCCATTTTGGTTGTATCGGGTCCATGCCTCAATCGATCTCGCGAGGGGAAAGCAATGACCACTTATCGGAGACGTAAGGGAAGCGACACTTGGCATTGGTGCAGAAATTGCTCCCAATGCCCGACAAGCGACTACGAGGAGGTCACTACGTCCGGACGACCAGCTACCGGAGAACTCCACAACGAATGTCGTTCAAAAGAGCGAGAAGGCTAGTGCCGCAAATCGTAGTCTGAGGATTGCTTCTCGAAATCAGCGCGCTAACTCAGCCATTACAAGCTGAGTCATGACTGCATTTACTGACCCCCGCTTGCGGCGGTGCGCAGGACGGCTATAGTCCTCGCGTCGTCGGTTCCCGCATGAGGCGGGACGTGAGAAGGGAACGCGGTGCGGGCATCACGCCCAATGCCGCGGCTGCCCCCGCAACTGTAAGCGGAGAGCCTCCCTCAACCTGCCACTGGAGCCACGCGCTCCGGGAAGGCCGAGGGGAAGGCTTCGACCCGCGAGCCAGGAGACCTGCCGTCGGCTCAACGCTAGCCCGGCCCTCGGGTGGAGGGCAAGAAGGGGGATCAGGTGAAGACAGTCTCGACCAAACCAACCGACGCCGCGGAGCTGACCGCCTCGCGCGCCATCCCGATTTTCATGGCCGCGCTGCTCGGCATTTTCATCGTCGGCGGTGTGGGCTTCTCCCACCTCGAGGCGGTGCACAACGCCGCGCACGATTACCGCCACTCCATGGCCTTTCCTTGCCACTAAGGAGGGCGCGACATGGATTATTTCCGCAACATCGTTATGCTTGCCGCCATTGCCGGTGCCATCGCCGGGCTTGGCATGACCGTGGCCCAGTCCTTCACTACCGTGCCGCTGATCCTCAAGGCTGAGACCTTCGAGGGGCAGGGCGAGGCTGAAGCGCCTGCTGCCGCACATGAGCACGCAACCGAGATTCCGGCCCATTCGCATGGAGACGAGGAAGGCTGGGCGCCGGAAGACGGCTTCGAGCGGACCGCTTTCACCGCGGCCGCCAATATCGTGACCGGCATCGGCTTTGCGCTTTTGCTAATCGCTGTGAGCGAGCTGTTCGGCGGCATCAGGGATTGGCGCCAGGGCGTTTACTGGGGCTTGGCGGCCTTCGCCGTGTTCACGCTCGCGCCAGGGCTCGGGCTGCCGCCCGAGCTTCCGGCCATGCCCGTGGCCGATCTCGGGGCGCGGCAGGTGTGGTGGATCGGGACCGTTGTCGCGGCAGGCGTCGCGCTCTGGCTCCTGTTCTATCAGCGCTCGCTGCTCGGCGTGCTCGCAGCCTTCGCCCTGCTCGTCGTGCCGCATATCATCGGCGCACCGCAGCCGGACAGCCATGAAAGCCCAATCCCCGAAAGCCTACATCACAGTTTCGTCGTAGCGGTCGTGCTGACAACGCTCGTCTACTTCGCGCTGCTGGGCGGGCTTGCTGGCTATTTCCGCGATCGCTTCATCCGCGCAAGCTAGGACGATGGTCGAAACCGACGCTGCCGAGCACGGGCGCTTGACGCTCGTGCTCGGCGGCGCCCGCTCGGGCAAGAGCCTTTACGCGGAGAGCCTCGTAACGGCGCTGCCCAAGCCCTGGGTCTATATCGCGACGGCAGAGGGGCGCGACGACGAGATGAAAGCGCGCATCGCCGAGCATCAGGCGCGCCGCGCGGAAGACTGGCAGACGATCGAGGCGCCGCTGATGCTTGCCGAGGCGCTACGCGCGGTGCCCGCGGGGTCCGCCTTGCTGGTCGACTGCCTGACGCTCTGGCTCTCGAACGCGATGCTCGGCGCCTTCGACCTGGAGAAGACGATGACGCATCTCGGCGAGGCGCTGGCCGCGCGCGACGGCGCGACCGTGCTTGTCGCGAACGAAGTGGGCCTCGGCATCGTTCCGGACAATGCGCTGGCGCGCCGCTTCCGCGATGCGCAAGGCCTTCTCAACCAGCGCCTCGCGGCGCAAGCGAGCCGCGTCGTGCTGATGGTCGCGGGATTGCCGCTGACCGTGAAAGGACAGTCATGAGCAAGGTGATCGATCAGACGGAAGCCGAGCGCCATCGCGCCAAGATGGCGAACCGGAAAGCGCGTCAAGATGAGGAGGTCGCCGGCAAAACCGTCGACGAGAAGGGCCTGCTCATCGTCCATACCGGCACCGGCAAGGGGAAATCCACGGCGGCCTTCGGGCTCGCGCTCCGCATGTTGGGACGCGGTAGACGCGTGGGCGTGGTGCAGTTCATCAAGGGCGCTTGGCACTCGGCCGAGCGCGACGCGCTCGAAAAGTTCGGCGACCAGGTCGCGTGGTATTCGATGGGCGAAGGCTTCACCTGGGAGACGCAGGATCTTGAGCGCGACATGGCGGCGGCGGGGCGCGCCTGGGCAAAGGTGCTGGAGCTGATGACCGATCCGAGCTTTGGGCTCATCATCCTCGACGAGATCAACATCGCGCTCCGCTACGACTATCTCGACCTCGACACGGTGCTGGCGGTGCTGAAAGCGCGGCGGCCCAACCTGCATGTCGTCGTCACCGGGCGGAACGCGAAGCCGGCCCTCATCAAGGCGGCTGATCTCGTCACCGAGATGACGCTCGTGAAGCATCATTTCGCCGCCGGTGTGAAGGCGCAAGCGGGCATCGAGTTCTGAGGCGTGGCCGCTCCCGCGCTCATGTTCCAGGGCACGGGCTCCGACGTCGGCAAGTCGCTGATCGTCGCTGGGCTCGCTCGCGTGCTTTCGACGCGCGGGCTGAAGGTTGCGCCCTTCAAGCCGCAGAACATGTCGAACAACGCGGCGGTGGCTAAAGACGGCGGTGAGATCAGCCGGGCGCAAGCTTTGCAGGCCCGCGCCGCGCGGGTCGCGCCCAGCGTGCATATGAACCCGGTTCTTCTCAAACCGCAAAGCGAGACGGGCGCGCAAGTGATCGTGCAGGGACGCGTCTATGCGCGCGCGACAGCCGCCGAGTATCAGAAGATCAAGCCTGAGTTGATGCCGCGCGTGCTCGACAGCTTTGCGCGGCTCAAGCAGGGCGCGGATATCGTGCTGGTCGAGGGCGCGGGCAGCGCGTCGGAGACCAATCTCCGCCAGAACGACATCGCCAATATGGGCTTCGCCCGCGCGGCGGACGTGCCGGTGGTGCTGATCGGCGACATCGACCGGGGCGGCGTGATCGCGAGCCTGGTCGGCACCAAGGCCGTGATCGCGCCGGAGGACGCGGCGCTCATCCGCGGCTTTCTCGTGAACAAGTTCCGCGGCGACCCCGCTCTGTTCGCCGACGGCATGGCGCAGATCGCCACGATGACCGGCTGGCAGGCGCTGGGGCTCGTGCCGTTCTTCCCCGACGCGCGCAAGCTGCCGGCCGAGGACTCGCTCGCACTTGATGTCGCCGATCCCGAAAAGCCCAATGCCACGATCAAGGTGGCGGTGCTGATCCTGCCGCATATCGCCAATTTCGACGATCTCGACCCGCTCGACGCCGAGCCCTCGGTCGACGTGGTGCGCGTGCACCCCGGCATGCCCATTCCGCCCGATGCCGATCTCATCGTGATCGGCGGATCGAAATCGACGGTCGCCGATCTCGCGGCGCTGCGCGCGGCCGGCTTCGACACCGACATTGCCGCGCATCTTCGCCGCGGCGGCATGGTGCTCGGCATGTGCGGCGGCTATCAGATGCTCGGCCGCGTGCTGCACGATCCGCACGGGCTCGACGGCCCCCCGGGCACGACGCAAGGCCTCGGCCTCCTCGACGTGGTGACGATTTTCCTGCCCGACAAGCATCTTGCCGTGGTCGAGGGCAGAAGCGTGGACGGCGCGACCTATACCGGATTCGAAATCCACAAAGGCGTGACCGAAGGCCCCGACCGCACGCGGCCCTTCGCGCATTTCGCCGACGGCATGCCTGAGGGCGCGCAGTCGCCCGACGGCCGCGTGGTCGGCACCTATCTGCACGGGTTGTTCGTCGACGACAGCCAGCGCGCGGCTTGGCTCAGGCGCTTCGGCGGTAAACCGGAGATCGCCTATCACGCAACCATCGAGGAGACGCTCGACAAACTCGCCGCGCATCTCGAGGCGCATATTGATGTGGACAGGCTGCTCACATTATCCAGATAAGCGCCGCGAGCGCCGCGACTGCGCCGATCAGGATCGCGTCAGAGCGGACATAGAGTCTGAGCGCTGCGTGGACGTCGGCGGCGGTCGTGCCGTTGCGCCTCTCCCCGATCCATGCGTCGCTGCCGGCCGGGACGCCGCCATAGGAGCGCGGGCCACCAAGGGCCAAGCCGAGCGCGCCGGCCATCGCCGCTTCCGGATAGCCCGCATTCGGCGAGGCGTGCTTGCCGGCATCGCGGAGTGCCGTGCCGATCGCCTCGCCGGCTGCGTCGGCGCTGTCGATGCGCGCCGCGGCGGCGATCAGCAGCACGGAGAGCCGCGAGGCTGGCAGATTGACGAGATCGTCGAGCCGCGCCGACGCCCAGCCGAAATCCTGGTGGCGCGCCGTGCGGTGGCCGATCATGCTGTCGGCGGTATTGATCGCCTTGTAGATGGCGGCACCCGGCAGCCCTCCGAGCAGCATCCAGAAGACGGGCGCGACGACGCCATCGGAGAAGTTTTCCGCGAGGCTTTCGATCGCGGCCCGTGCCACGCCCGCCTCGTCGAGATCGGCCGTGTCGCGGCCGACGATATGCGATACTGCTTCGCGGGCAGTTTCGAGGTCGCCGCTTTCGAGCGCGCTCGCCACGCGCGCGACATGCTCGTAGAGGCTCCGCTGCGCTATCAGCGTGCTGGCGGCGAGTGCGACAGCGACCATGCCAAGCGGCAGAAGCAAGAGGCTCCGCTCGATGACATATGAGGCAATGCCGACGATGAGGATGAGCATGACCAGCGCGGCAACGCCCGTAAGCCGTCGCTGCGTATGCGACAGGCTCTCGCGGTTCCAGTCCCGGTCGAGCATACCGATCAGGCGGCCCATCCACGCGGCCGGATGCCGGACCGCGCGCGAGACCGAGCTCGGATAGCCGAACATGGCCTCGATCAAGAGCGCGAGCAGCGTAAGCGCGGGCGTCATGGCTCTCCCCGGCGATGTTGCACCGCTTGCGCATGGCGGCGACCTGTCCGCCGCGCGCGCGCTGTTTCCCGGCGCGCCGGAACCTTTCCTCGACCTCTCGGCCGGGATCAATCCAAATCCATATCCGGTCGCGCAATTCTCGTCCGATTGGTTCACGCATCTGCCTGAGCCCGGTGAGGTTCCGCGGCTCGCCGCCATCGCCGCGGAAGCCTATGGCGCACCCTCGGCTGAGCATGTGGTGGTATCGCCCGGCTCGCAGATTGCCGTGGCGCAGGCGTCGGCGCTCGTGGCGCCCGGCAGCGCCGCGGTGCTTGGCCCGACTTATGCCGAGCATGCCCGCACAGCGCGGCTCGCCGGCCATGAGGTTATCGAAGCTGCCAGTTTGGAGCAGATGGCGGATTCAAGCCACGCCATCGCGGTCAACCCGAACAATCCCGATGGACGGATCCTCGCCAAGGACGCGCTGCTCGCGCTCGCCGCCCGCCTGCGCCAGCATGGCGGGCTGCTGATCGTGGACGAGGCGTTCATGGATGCAAGCTCGCGCGACGAGAGCCTCGCGGCGGAGGTGGGGTGCGGCAACATCGTCGCGCTGCGCTCCTTCGGCAAGTTCTTCGGCCTTCCGGGCTTGCGCCTCAGCTTCGCCATCACAAGCCCGAAGATCGCGGCCGAGCTTTCCGCAGCACTCGGGCCGTGGCCGGTGTCAGGTGCCGCGCTCGCGATCGGCGCCCAGGCTCTCGCCGACAAAGCCTGGATCGAGAAGACTCGCAGCGCGCTTCTAGCTTCGGCGCGCAGGCTCGACGCGGTACTCAGCGGAGCCGGGCTGCAAGTGGTGGGCGGCACGTCGCTTTTCCGCCTAATCGAGACTGGGAGAGCAGAGGCCCTGTTCCGGCATCTCGGAGAGGCCGGCATCTTCGTGCGCCGTTTCACAGAGCAGCCGGCATGGCTGCGCTTCGGACTTCCTGGCAGCGAGCAGGGTTGGCGACGCCTTGAAGCGGCGCTGCGTGCGTCCGTCAGCGATCAGTCGTAGCGGAACTTAATGCGCCCAGCGGCGCGCGTGCTGGGCCGAGGCTTCGATATTGCCTTGCGCCTCTTCGGGCAGGAGCCGCGCGATCACGCCCATAGCGAGCTCGACGGAGATATCACTGCCGCCGCAATCCTTGAGTTGCTGACGCAGCCAGCCGTAGATCTCCTCGTCGCCGGATTTGAGACCGACAGCGATCTCTTCGAGCATCCGCACCAACAATTCTGCTGCCATCGCGCCCCTCCATCGCGCCGGGCCTTGCGGGCCCGAGGATTGCCGCGGGTCGCCCCGCGCCGCGCTCTCCTAATGCTTCCCCCAACTCAGGATCATACTCCCGTTTGCAGCCAACGAAGTTGCCAAGCTGCCACAGTTGTGAGGTTTTTGCGTCAGTGGTCGCTCGGGCCCATGAAGGGGATGAGCCCGATGGAGGCAGTGCTGTCCTCGTCGCTCGGGCCGAGCGCCCAGGCTCCACCGCGGCTCGGGCGGGGCCGGCAATAATGGCGTCCGCGCGAGGCGTTGCTGACGAGCAGGTCCACGTGGATGTGGTTGTAGTGGTGGCGGTCGCTGCCCGGCCCGAGCACGGTGTAGAACTCGCGGCAGGCCCCGGCGAAGACTTCGCGCAGGAAGGCGCGCTCGCGTGCCGTGCCGCGCCACCAGCCCTTCACGACCGTGATCTCCTGGCCGGAGGCGAGCCGGAAGTCGGCGATGTCGATGGCGTTGCCGTAAGCGTGCTCCGAGAGATGGCCACGCCGGCTGCCGTTGCGGCCCCGGCAGCTATAGGAGGCGATCTGCCTGATCCCCACCACCTGGCTGCCGAAGTGCCGGTAGGCCGCGGGCTGGACGGAATTGTGCAGCCAGCGGTCGAGTGCAGCGGTGAGCGGACAGCCGATGGTTGCGGTCGGCATGACCGCGACTCTGCCGCCAAGCGCGCCTGAGACTTTGAGCGGGGTGTTGATGCTGCAGGCGCTCGCGCCCCTGATGGGAGAGCCGGCCTGGACGTAGGGGGAGGCGCTGACAGCCCCGCTCGAAAGGCAGGCGGCCTCCGCCTTGTCGCGCCAATCGGCGCGGTCCTCGCGCGGCACACCACCGCCACCGCAGCCGTAAACGCATGCGGCAAGCGTCAAGCACGCTACGAGATGCGCGACCCATGCCCCCATGGCCTCTGAAATTGGACCAAGGGTCTGAACAATCTTTCAATGCGGATTAACGAGCGGGTTTCGCCCAGCAAAAACACCGGCCGAAGCTCAAGCAAATTGAGGGGTGCCGCCGGCGCGCCGGTGTGGCGGTTAATGTCCTCTGCCCTTGGACAAGGTTATTGCAGTAAGGCCGAGACCGAGGCAGCCCGCCGGGGAGGCTGGTGCGTCTTGCCGCTGAGCCCGACTTTGCCATCACGGTCTCAACCCCGGAAGGCGCTATGCGCCGCCAGGACGACATCGTCGTATGCCAGACACATGTGCCCAGCAGGAACAGAGTTCACTTTTCTCGGCTGGCCGCTCGCCTCGTTTTGTGGCGGTGAACAAATCAGCTAAATCAACGAAGCCTATACGCCGAGAACCCAGACAATCCGGCGTTGCTACCTTCGCCTTGGTGCTGCTATCGGCAAGACGTTGTTGGATCGCGGAGGTGCTGAAAATGAATGACAACCTCACGGACGAGGTCGTTGAGCTAGCAGCAAGGATATCGGCCTTGAGTGTGGGGTATAGCAATACGGCGGTCCTGTTTGCGGCCATAAACGTCCTCGCCCAACAGGTCGCCGCCATCGCCGGTACGGAATCGGAACTGGTGCAGTTTAGTGACGAGATAGAAGAGGCACTAGGAACGGCGATTCTAGCCTGTTGGAAGCAGAAGCCAGCGGCCAGCTGATTATGCCGGCGCCCGACAGCCGCGCGGGAGGTTCGTTCGATGGCTCTTGCTGACCTGTGGCTCGTAATTGCACTACTGGCGGTCGCGGCTCCTCTCGCGGCTGCGCTTGCCGGTCGACGCGCGAAGACGAGGAATGAACCTCAGAAAGAGGTTGAGACTCGGGAGCCAAAGACCAAGAAGACGCCTCGTCGAGGCAAGCAGGGGCGCCGGTCGGAGCTGCCGGCCCGTCTCTCTGAGGTCCGTGATTAACGATTTCCTTTATTCTTAGGCGGATAAGAGAGGTGCCGGAAGGCCCTCCCTTTCGGAATTGAGTGGAAACGGCCCACGCCCTGACCCCGCGGGGCCGTTCTCCTAACACCGAGCCCGGCGCTAGGCCAGCCCTGTGCCGGGCTAAGCCCGAGCCTCCTGAATTAGATAGCGGGGCTTCGAGTCCTTGCGCGGCACTGGCTCCAATGGGCAATCGCGTGACGGGTTACCGCGTGACGCGGGCTCGTAGCTAGGGTTGGGAGCGTCGTTACCGCTGGACGACGGAGGGGCTGAGTTTGCATCTGGCTGCTGGGTGTCTGGCTGCGGTAGATGTTGGCCTTGACGGTACATTCGCGGAGCCAGCCGAGGTTCCGCGGCATAGGTTTGCGCCCTGGAGCATCCTCCAACGAAGGCGGAGGCGATCAGTAAGACGGCGAGCGCAAGGCGCATCGGTAGCCACTCCTGCTTTCAATGGATGTTGGCGCGCCATGGTTTCTGGCAAAGAAAGGCGCCGGCCGAAGCCGACGCCCCTTGCAGGTTCTAGCTAGAAAATGGGTCTACTTTTTGCATTCTTTCATTCCGGCCATCGCCTTTTTGGCTGCGGCCTCGGAGCCAAACTGGCCCATCATGCTAAACTTCTCAGTCTCAGTAGGCGGTGTCGTTGCTATCGAGCATTGTTTCTTCGTCTTATCGAACATGACGTAAAAAGTGTCGGCTGCGGATGCGGACACCGCGAATGATCCGATCAGTAACGCTGTGAGCAGGAACGTTTTCATGGGTTGCTCCTTCATTATGCCTGGGTCAGCCCTACAACCTGGACCCACGGCCACCAGTTCCGCCCTGCGGCACGCAAAAGGGGCGCCTGCCAAAGCCGACGCCCCATCATTTTTGGGATCCCCTAAAAGTTGATCCAGACACCGCCGCGTCCCCAGTAGCCACGTCCTACTCCAGGCTCGCGCCACCGATACCTAGGCGGATCCACTTCAGCCCATTTCCAATCGTCATCGTAAAACTCAAGTTGGACCTCCGGCGGGTATTTGTGCCTTTCTTTCACTCGCCAGCAGTCTCCTTCCTCATTGCAGACGACGGCTGCAGACGCGCTACTCGTGCTTAAAGCGAGCGTTCCCACAATCGCGAGGGCCGCAGCACCGAGATACTTCATGGATTTTTACTCCTTGTTGTCGCCGTCCCGTCTAGCCTCGGCTGTAAACGTGCCAGCGTGTCTCGAGTTGCCGTCTCTGAGTTCGGGATTATGAAGAAGGGGCCAATGCCGCAAGAAAAAGCGGTGGTCACCCTCGGGGCGCCACCGCTCAGCATTGTTGGCCATTGGCTCCTCCTGGTAGGCGTTACCTTACTGGTTACCTCCGGAGGGGGATGGCTAAGGCTTCAAGGTGCTAAGCCGCTGACCTAGCAGATGATCCATCCTCAAGCCGATTCTGTGGCCAATCACAATGAGACACTGGATCACCTCCTTTCGATTGTTGCTGGGATGGGGCCGATATAAGGGCTCAAGGACGAAAAGGGAACACCTTCCGACTTAGGCGAGCAGCAGCCAAAGCCCCATGGCGATCAGCGCCACGGTCCAGACGAGATCGAGATTGATCCAGCCGCGCCTGAGGAAATCGAGCCCGGCCCATTGATAGACGGCGAGCGCGACGGCGCCGGTCGTGACCAGCATGGCGAGGCTATGCACCAGGACTCCGAGCGTCGCGGTCCATAGCGAGGCGGTCGCCGGCATGTGGTGGGCATGCTCGCCGCCTGCTTCTTGCAGCGGCTCCAGCACCGGCAGGAGCATCACGCCCGCGCCATGCGCCATCGCCATGGCGATGGACCAGGCGAACAGGCCGGCGAGCCCCGTGGTCAGCCCGATGCGGACGCGGTGACCGTGTCCGTAGAGCGCGTGGTAGAGGCCCCAGGCGATCAGCAGCACGCCGCAGACGATGCGGAAGGTGCGAGCCTCTATCGCCGCGCCGAGGACGGTCGCCGCATAGACCACGACGGCGATCGCCGCGGCGTGCCCGAGCGCGATGGGGATTAGCGAGACGAGCACGACGCGGCGGCTCTTGCGATAGAGGCCGAGCGCCATGGCGAACAACCACCCCATCGCCGGGTTGATGCCGTGAAAGGCACCAAGCGCGATCAGCGCGAGCCATGGGGTGGCGTTGGACATCCTTCTCTACTTGCGCCTGTCAAAAGCAACTCGTCATGCCCGGCCGAAGTGCCGGGCATCCACGAATTGGGCAAGCGGCACAATGAAATTGCGTGGATGGCCGGGACGAGCCCGGCCATGACGAGGCATGTTAGGTCTAACAGAGCTACGGATAGCAATATGAGTCCGACGAGCAGTCGCCGCCTTGCAGGCGCACCTGATGCGGGCGATGGCTCTTCGGCCATTGCACGAAGAATTTCTCGTCGAAGGCGATGCCGCCATTCTCGCCCACGTCGAGCTTCACCATCCAGCCCTCGATCCCATCCGGATAGAATTGCGGATCGACCGCGCCGTAGAGCGAGTTGGTGAAATAGACGCGCCTGCCATCGCGGCTGATCTCGACCATTTGTGGGCCGCCGTTCAGCGGACCGTTCCCCGCCGGATGCGGGGCGCGCGCGACGATGCCGCCGATGCGCACCTTGCCCGTCAGCTTCGGCGCGAACGGATCGCTCACGTCATATTGCAGGAGGTCGCCCGTGCCCCAGCACGACACGTAGAGGAAGCGGTCGTCCAGCGAGAGATCGATGTCGCTGACAAGCGGCGGCACGGCCCCGAAGCCGTGCAGTACGGGCGGCAGCAGCGCGGGGTCTGCGGGCTCGGCCGGAATGTCGATGATCTTCTTCACCGCCCATTTGTCGCCGTCGCGATACCAGGTCCAGATCGAGGCGGAGAGGTCCTTAAGGCTCACCACGCAATTGACGAAGCCATAAGCCTTGGTCGGATCGTGCGCGGGGCGGAGCTCGAACACGAGCTGGTAGTCGGGGCCGAAATCGATCTCCTGTAGGTGCTTGCGCTTCTGCAGGTCCCAGAAATGCAGCCGCCGCCCATATTGCGCGCCGAGCAGGATCTCGGGGATCAGCCCGTTCTCAACCGTGTTTGGCGCACCCCATTCGCTCGTCACCAGCGTGTCGTAGCCGAGATGCCACCACGCATCGTAAGCGAGGCGCTGCGGCCCACGGTCCACCTCCCAGCGGCCGAGCACATCGAAGGTTTCGACATCCATGAGGAAGATGCCGCCCGGCGTATCACCATCAGCGTTGCCGAGCGCCGAGACATAGATGCCGTCGGGTCCGCAATGCACGGTGTGCGGCCGGCTGTACCCGGTCGCTTCGATGACCTCCTCGGGCTCGATCACGCGCACGATGCTCGGGCTTTTCGGGTCGGGCTTGGTGTCGATGATATAGATGCGCGAGGAACGCAGGCCCGGCACGATGAGATAGCGGCGTTCCATATGCGGGTGCGGCGCGTTCGGGCATAGACAGGAGCTGCACGCGTTCCATCCATAGTGATGCAGCTCGTCGCCGGTCTTCGGCATGTCCACACCGCCCACGATCTTCGCGTAAGTCGGCGAGGCCGGATCGACGTCGACCACGGCGATCGCGTCGGGCACATCGCGCGCGGGCGCGAACGCCGCGACGTAAGCGAGCATCTCGGCAGGGGCCTTCGCGGCAAGCCGCGGCGAGGGATAGAAGGTGGGATCCGGCGTCCAGCGCGTCATTTGCCTGCTCCTCGAAAATGGCCAGCCATCTTCCTCCCGTGCCGTGGCGGCGGCAAGGCGCCCCCGCGCTACGGGAAGGTTACGATCTGGTCGGCGAGAGGAAGCTCGTTCTCATGCGGGCCCGCGAGAGCGTCCTTGTCGATCGGAACGACGCCGCCTTTGAACAAAGGATCCTCATCGGTAACGTGGCCCTCGCCTGCGAAGGACGTGAACACATAAGGCAGGCCATTCGAGAGCAGCGGCGAGGGGCCGTCCATGATGTGAAAGTGCAGATGCGGCGAGTCGGTGTTGCCGCTGTTTCCAAGCAGGCCCAACACCTGCCCGGCCTTGACCGTGTCGCCGACCTTCACCTTGAGGCTGCCGGGCTGCATATGCGCGTAGAAGGCGTAGCGGCCTTCGCCGAAGTCGACGACCACGTGATTGCCGGCGGCCATGTCAATCGTGGCGTCAGCGGGGAGCTTGCCCGGGACTTGCTCAGGCATGCCGTCCTCGACCCCCACCACGGTCCCGTCGGTCGCCGAATAGATCTCGTCCCCGAAATAGCCGTAGCTCTCGAGCTTGTCGGGCGCGCCCGACGCAAGCTTGTCCTTGTCGTTCAACTGCACGAAGTCGATGGCGAAGCGCTCCGCGACACGGATGCCGCCGTTGATCGGAAGCGTCGCGCCGCGGTGATAGCTTGGCGGCGCGCAGCATCCGCCGCCGACCACCCAGCTTTTGCCCTTGAGCGGCGGCGCGACGACGATGGGGCCGGGTCCTACGGCCTCGGCGTCTGTCGTGAAGACGAGCTCCCGCTTGGGCGCTGGCGGAGGATCGCGGTCGCTTCCCTCGTCCCCGCCGGCATCGGGCTTCGCCACCTCGACGTCGAAGCGATGCTTGAGCGCCTTCGGCAGCCTTGCGTCCTTGGGTAGAGTGACATCGAGAAAGAGAATGCCTGAGCCGCCGCCGGGAAGCTCGGTCCCCTTGCCACCACCGTTCAGCTTGAACATCTGCGTGAGCCGGTCGCTTTCGAGCGTGTAAAGCACCGCGCCGCTCACATCGTCCAGCGCTTCGACCTTTTTCAGCGCGACCGGCGTGCCTGCCAAATTCACGAGCACGAGCTCATAGGCGAGGTGTTGCTTGTCGTCGGTGGCAAGCACAGGGCGTGGCTGCGCGACCGGCATCGCCACGAGCGGCGCGAGCACTTCTTCGGCGAGTGCGGGAGACGCGGCTGCTAGGACGAGGCCAATTGCCAACACAAAACGAGCACAGCGCCTGAACCTCATTGCGTCCTCCCAACTAACGCCATCGTCATGGCCGGGCTTGTCCCGGCCATCCACGTCTTTGCAGCTTACACAGAAAAATTCGTGGATGCCCGGCACTTCCGCCGGGCATGACGAGGAGGAGTGGTTAACGGCTACAACCCCAACGCCCTGCGGGCCTTGGCGGTGATCGACTGGCGCGTCGAGAAAAACCCTTCCCAAGGATCGCGCTTCAGGCGTTTGAGACGCGCGGGCATGGTGGCAACGGTGTACGGCGCGCCGCTCGTAAGGCCCTTCAGCTCGTCCCACGCGAGCGGCGCGGTAACGGGCGCTCCCTTCTTGGCGCGTGTCGAATAATTGACGATGGCCGAGCCGCCGCGCTGATTGCGCAGATAGTCCACGAAGATCTTGCTGACGCGCGTGCGCTTGAGCGGGTTTGCCGTGTAGCGGTCTGGCCTTGCCGCGACGAGCGCATCCGCAACCGCCTTGGCGAAGGCTTTCACCTCATCCCAGCCGAGCTTCGGGGTAATCGGCGCCACGAGATGCAAGCCTTTGCCGCCGGTCGCTTTGAGAAAGCTCGTGAAGCCAAGATCGGCGAGGAAGGCGCGCACCTCCTGCGCGGCCGCCTTGAGAACGGCGAAGTCGAACTCCTCGTCGGGGTCGAGGTCGAACACGAGCCGGTCGGGCTTGTCGATGTTCTTCAACGACACGCCCCAATCGTGGATCTCGAGCGTGCCGATCTGCACGAGCCCGAAAAGCCCCTCCTCGCTGTCGATATAGAGATAGGGCTTCTTGCTCTCGCCACCCTGGATCGGAACCTGCTTAATCGCTTCGCTCATGCCTTTCATGGCGTGGCGCTGGAAAAAGTGCTCACCCTCAATTCCCTCCGGACAGCGCACGAGGCTGATCGGCCGCTTCGCGACATAAGTAAGGATGTGGGTCGCGACGGCCTGGTAGTAGAGGGCGAGGTCGAGCTTGGTGAGCCCGATATCGGGGTAATACACCTTGTCGGGACTGGTGAGCCTGATGCCGTCGAGATCGTCGGCGCCGCTCTTGCCGGCCCGCGTCTTGGTCGCAGCCATGGAGTCCTCCTCGCGCTCCGCGCGCTCGCGATGCACGTCGCGTGCGGGCTTGTCCTGACGCAGGCCCTGAAAGCTCGGATGCCGCAGCCTGCCGTCGCGCGTCCATTCCGTGTAGTGGATTTGGCAGACAAGCTTCGGCTCGAGCCACACCGCGCCCTTCAGCTCCTCGCGCGGAACCTCGACGAAGGGCGAGGTCTTGCGCTCGAGTGGCTTGAACTTGCGCGAGAGCTCGGTGAGGTCCGCAGCGTCGAAGCCGGTGCCGACCTTGCCCGCATAGTTCAACTTGCCGTCCTCGAACGTGCCCAGTAGCAGCGAGGAGAACGGCTTGCCCTTCACATCGGACAGCTTGTAGCCGCCGATCACGAATTCCTCGCCGCGACCGCATTTGATCTTGAGCCAGTCCTTTCCGCGGCCCGAGCGATAGGGCGCGTCGGCGCGCTTCGAAATGATGCCTTCGAGATTTCGCGCGCAGGCCGCCGCGAAGAACTCGGCCCCCGAGCCCTGCACGTAGTCGGAGTAGACGAGGTAGCTCGACACGCCCTTCTCCGCCATGAGGTCGGAGAGCTTCGCGCGGCGTTGTTTCAGCGTCTTGCCGCGCCAGTCTTTGCGTTCGAGGTTCAGCAGGTCGAACACGAAATAGCGGATGGCGGGGTCGGGCGTGTCGATATACTCCTGCAACGACTTGAAGTCCGTGATGCCGTCAGGCTTGACGTAGGCGATCTCGCCGTCGAGCAGCACGGTGTCGGCTGGAAAGCTGAGCAGCGCCTGAGCTACGGCGGGGAAACGCCGCGTCCAGTCGAGCCCGCTGCGGCTGAACAGGGTAACCTCATCGCCCCATTTGCGTCCGACGATGCGGTAGCCGTCGAATTTCACTTCATGCAGCCAACTGGGTCCGTCGGGAACCTCGGTATCGAGCGTGGCAAGCTCGGGCTCTATGAACGAGGGCGCTTTGCCGCTTCGGGCTTTCGCCTTGGCTTTGACGTCGCTTTTCGCGCGCGCGGCGCCGGAGTTTTTTTTTGAGCCTTGTTGGAGGTCCATACGGGCACGTCGCCGTGCTCGATCTGGTCCATGGTACGGCCGCTCGTGACGCTGGTGAGGTGGATCTCGGTCGGCTCGACGCCTTCGCCAGCAGCCTCGTCGCGCTTCTTGATGAGCAGCCAGTTCTCGCGCTTGCCCCCGGTGCGGTCCTTCTTCATGCGGACCAGCACCCAGTCGCCTTTGAGCCGGTGACCGTGCAGGCGAAACTTCAGGTCGCCCTTGGCGAGGCCTTCGTCGGGATCGCCGATCGGCTCCCACGTCCCCTCGTCCCAGATCATCACCGGGCCGCCGCCATATTCGCCCTTCGGGATGACGCCTTCGAACCCGCCATATTCGAGCGGGTGGTCCTCGGTCCTCACTGCGAGGCGCTTCTCGCTCGGGTCGACGCTCGGGCCGCGCGTCACCGCCCAGCTTTTCAGTACGCCGTCATGCTCGAGGCGGAAATCGAAATGGGTGCGGCGCGCGGCATGCTTCTGGATGACGAAGCTGTTACCCTTGGCCTTGCCGCGCTTCGCGCCAGGCTCCGGCGTCTTGGAGAAGTCGCGCTTCTCCTTGTACGTCGCAAGCGGGTCGCCGCTGCTCGCCCGCGCCATGACCTTAAGCCGACTTCCGCTTCGGCGCGCTCTTCGCGGCCTTCTTGCCGTTCGCCGACCGGGCCGAGCCGCCGCGTTTGGCCGGCGCCTTGCCGGCAGCGCCGCCCTTGCCCTGCTGCACGCTCTTCTTCAGCGCATCCATGATGTTGATGACCTTGGCGGTACCGGGCAGCTCGGTGACGATCTCGGGCGCGCGATCCTCGAGCTTGGCGTGGATCAACTCCCACACGGCCTCGGTGTACTCATCTTTGAGCTGCTCCGGCTCGAACTTGCCGGTCTTGCGCTTCACGAGCTCCTTGGCAAGGTCGAGCGCTTCCTTGTCGACCTTGACCTCGTTGATCTCCTTGAACAGAGGCTCGGCGGCGCGGACCTCGTTGGCGTGGCGCAGCACTTCGAGCAGCAACCCTTTGCCGAAGGGCTTGATGGCCACGATGTTGCCGTGGCCGCGCAAGATGAATTGGCCGATGCCGATCTTGCCGGTGTCCTTCAGCGCCTTGTGCAGAATGGTATAGCCCTCGTCGGCCAGGTCGCCTTCAGGCAGCAGGTAATAGGGCGTCTCGTAATAGCGGTCGTCGATCGCATCCTCATCGACGAAGCGGACGAGCTCGATGGTCTGCTTCGACTGTAGCTTGAGCTCGTCGATCTCCTTCTGGTCGATCAGGACATATTTGCCCTTCTCGTATTCATAGCCCTTGGTGATCTCCTCGGCCTCGACCGGACCGATACCCGGCGCGATCTTCTGGTAGCGGATACGCTTGCCGCTCGGCTGGTGGATCTGGTGGAGCTCGATGCGCCGCTCCGACGTGGTGGCCGGATAGAGCTTCACTGGGATGTTGACCAAAGAGAGCCGCAAATGGCCGGTCCAATACGCGCGGGGCGCCATGCTCGTTACTCCTTGACAATACGGCCGAAAGTCCGCGGAACCGGCCTCACGGCTCTACATTATAACCACTTTCCTTAAGCATGCGTTCGAGGGCCTCGGGGAAGGTCAGCGTGACCATCTGGCCGGGGCACTCGCCGTCATCCTCGAGCGGCTGGGTGCAAGTCTCAAGGCCCCAATTGGAGGACTTGTCGTAATGGGCGAGCATCAGGTCCCACGCCTCCTTGCCCTCACCTAACAAACTCTTTTCGCCGACATAGCCGGCGAGGAAGCCGTTCACGTCGTCTTCCGGCACGTTGCCGATCATGTCCTTGAGCCAAGCCTCGTGCGCCTTGCGGAAGCGTGGCTCGGTGCTCACGTCCTTCACCGCGTCATTCTCGACGGCAAGCACCTGCAGCGGGCCCTCCGAGCAGGCATAGCAGGCGAAGGTGTAGAGGAAGGCGTTGTCGCGGGTCTCGAACTCGTACCTTCCGTCATTGTCGAGATCGACCGTAAGCATCGGGCCGCCATCGAACTCGCCGATGTCGAGCGTGCTCCAGCTCGATCCGTCGGCATTCGACAGGATCACGCTCGTGTCCGAGCAGCAATGCGCGCCGCCGGTGTAGAACGAGACCACGATTTCGAGATGCGGGTTTCCGCGATCAAGCTCCGCGATCTGCACGCTGACCGGCGGATCGCCGAAGCCGGTGCTGCTGCCTTCAAGCTTCTCGACCTCCTTGCCGTCGGCGAACACAGTGACAACCGGCGCGTAGGACGTATCGCCCTCCTCGCTCGTCTCTTTGACGTAAGTGAGCGTCGCCTTGATCGGCCCTTGCGAAATCTCCTCAGGCGCCGGACTGGATTCTTCCTCCCCGCCGCCCGCCTCGATCTTCGGAGCGCTGTCGCCGCGCTCGATGTCCGGCACGTTGAGATATTTGGCGTCAAGCCGCTTGACCGCCTCGG
Organism: uncultured Alphaproteobacteria bacterium; assembly: GCA_963821255.1. Taxonomy (GTDB): domain Bacteria; phylum Pseudomonadota; class Alphaproteobacteria; order Rhizobiales; family Methyloligellaceae; genus Methyloceanibacter. Next base: position 36,465 of record CAWGCX010000002.1, read on the forward strand.
CCAGCGTCTCGGCGGAGGCTCGGCTTTGCCCCAACACCGCAAGCGAAAGAAGCACGGATATGCAAAAGCATCTCAACGCGGACATGCGAAGATCCCCAACCGCCAATTGACGCCGCATGCCACATTTTAGTCTCTGTGCGCGCGAAATTCATCGCTCCTTGAAGACGCGTGCATCGAACTTGCACCGTGGGCGTTTAGCCCATGCTGCCGGGGGCGATCGTCAACGAGCAAGGACGAAACATGAACAAGGCAGACAGGATCGCGCAGGTGCCCGGCCTGCTACCGTCATCACCGCCGGCGCACGCGTCCGCCGTGCTCAAGTCCTGGGCCGCGAACTCGACGCGCACGCCGTGTCGCTCGGCAAGCGCGCGCGCGGTAAGGGCGAGTGCCGCCTCGTCGCGCGCGACAAGCAGGAGCGTATGGCCATTGCGGGCGAATTCTTCGGCAAGCGGCCCGGCCGATGCCTTGCGTTGCGCCGCGAAGGAACACAATTTCTCGCGCTAAGCCGGCAGAGCGCGAACGACCTGGTTTTGGGTATTGGTGGAACCGGACGGACTAGCAGCCATCTGATACATAAGGGGTTTTCGTGGAAACCCACCTTAAAAGGTGCATTGGCGGGCAAAGCGCTTCTCGGTCAGTGGAAAACCCCTTGCGAGGTCCCATCTGAAGTGGCTGCCAAGATGACGTAGAGGCCGACGAGCACCGCCACGGCAAGGGCTAACCTACGGCGGAAACGCCGTAACCTTGGTTTTTTACCTCTAGTCGTCGCCAGCTGCCGCGTTCGCCAGATTCAGTTTCAACACAGTGGCCGGGTGTAACACATCTGCCAACAACCTCAATGTTGGGGGGTGTGGCACAAATACGAAGCTAAGATCACACCGCCATTCTAGCTAATGCCGTAGCGAGAGCCGTCTGCCATCCGTCTGGTGGCTAGCCAACGGGAACTCAGTCCCCCTAGCATCGTTTTCCTGTAGGCATTGAAAGGAAACGGCCATGTCAGAACTCGTCAGAAGCGACGCAACGGGTTTCGTGGTAGGGAGCTTAATTGCCCTCCTGTTCTTCAGTGTCATCTTTTTGATGCTCCTCCTCCTAGCTTGAACTGGTGTCATTCGCTTCCAGCCATGGAGCAGTCGCACCGGGCTATCCGCGGCATGGCTCGACCAACCCCATGCAGCGGGATCGGGCTGTGAGGCGCAGATACCCGCTCTCCGCCTGCGCTAGTTCGCTGAGACCTTCTTCTTCGCCATCGAAGGCGGTGACCGGCCCATGACCGCCACCGAGCGCGTCCATCGGCACCGTCAGCGACTACGCGATGAGCGTGCTGAGAAAGAGCGCATCGCCGAGACTTACTTTGGTGGCCGCCCGCCGCTCAGTCAGCAAGAGCGCCGCCGCCTTCTGCGCGAAATGGGTTGGCTGCGCGTCGAGGAATGATCTACGGGCGGCTTACCCAGGGCCCGCTTGGCGCGGCTCCCCCTCCCAACTTGAGCATGTTCTGCTTCGTGCCGATTTTGTTGATTTAGTCGGCTACGCGCAGGGCTCCGCAAGAATCAAATCCAGATGTCACGTTTTTTGAATCGATGTTGCGCGAGAGGCTCCGTTCTTAAATCAACATTGCTCTTTTCCCCTCGGGAAACGTTCATCAACAAAATCTGCCATCAGCAGATTTCGGTGCGCGGGGTTAGGATGCCATGCCTAGCGCCTTGGAGATGTCGCGAAGTGTCGCCGTCTCAGCATCGCTTACTCGGACACCACCAAAGCCAAGAAAAGACCCCTCCACGGCAGCTTCTGCGACCTTCTGGCTGATCTCGCGGAGCCAGGTTTTGAAGGCTGCTGCCTCGTCAGGAGCTTTGGCATCGACGATGGCGGAAACCTCCCGCAGGCTCGCTAACGAACGCTGTACACATTCCGCGGGCTCCGCCTGGGCAAAGCGTTCGCGCATTGCAAGAATGCTTCCATCGTTGGACCTTTCAAAGTCTGCAACTGCTGCCTTGATGAGTTCGTTAGAATTGGGATCGCGCTTAGCTGCAGCGAGCGCCGGGGTGCTTGCAGCGGCTTCTTTAAGAGTACCCCACAAGCCGCTGGGAGCGACTGCCGAAACGGCAATACCGGCAGCTATGATGCTCTGTACGACCTTGGTCCATTCTTCCGGTGTGAAGTCATTTCTATTTGCCATGGCCGTTTCCAATGAGAGGAGTGTCCTTGTAGGTATTTCTGCTGCTCAATTACGTCGAAATTTGCGTCCGACCTTTTCGAGTGGGGACATTTCGCCCCCGGTTTTCGCCCCGTTGCCAAACCTTGCGGCGCGCGCGGAGGCCCTGCACGTTGCGTCTCTAGCTGATGCACGGCCTGATAGGGCAAAAACGCGGCGACTTCTTCAGCGATCGGCCGCTGAGACATGCCGTCTGGTATCCTTCGCAGCAGTGTGACGAGAGCAATGGGGGCGCGTTGCGCGGTCGTTTTTTCGAAGGGAGGAACCATGAGCAACGCAATTCAGCAGTAAGCCGCTCAGCCGCTAGTCGAGCGGTTCCGCCGCGAGAATGACGTTCACCCGAAGTTGTTTGTGTCGTGGGGCTGGCGCAAGGCACCCGGTCACGTTTTTGTACGCTTGGGCGGAAGCAAAGTCAGTGGCCGGTGAATTCCCTACCGTGATGCCGTTTTCCTCAATGACGTGCTGCATCGCGTTTTGCCGGTGAGCGACTAACCACCTTCTTCCTCGCCTCGATATGTGCTGGCGTCGGTCGGCATTCACGCCGAGAACTAGTGAGACGCATCGCGAGCCAGACTTGTCCGACAGACGCCATGGGCCCATTAGCTGGCTTCCCGTTGCGGGCGAGAAAAAGTTCAGCCGTGCGCCGCTTTATTTTCTATCCTCGCTTTGGAAACGAGACGGAGATCGTCGCGATGCAACGCAGTCACTTGGCGGTATTGTTGGCTCTTGCGTTCCTGACTGTCTGGAACACCTGGGGTTTCGGCTGGGGGCCGGAGCCCGAAGGCCATGAGGATCGACATGAGGCCGTCACCGCTGGTGACGATGAAGCCAATGAGAAGTTTGCCGACTACGTAGATGCGGTGGAGGACTGCCTTGATGAGGCAGAGACTCTCGAGGCCGCGAAAGACTGCTCAGACGCTGAGCCGTAAGCATGGTGCGGTGCTGCCACCGGCAGCGCAGCTACCAAGGAGAGAGGAGCGGCTGTCTCGGTTTTCTTCTAGCTCGATCAACTGACCCAAGCGGCCCGCTGCGGTTGCCTGAGCGCGGGACGAAAGCTTCTTGTCGATGCTGCGTTGCCGCGTTGGAGACTTGCTGCTTGGTGATCTTGCTGCCATGACGTTCGCATCCCACCATGGCGTATGCCTCGACTGCCTCGCGGAAGATGGTGTGGTCATGCAGCTAGCGCGCGGTTCGCTCCTGGTGGCCGCGCCTCGGTTAGCCTGATCGTGAATTTGAAACTGGGATGAGGCCCTCTAGGAGACGCGTGGGCGCCCTTTCGCTTG
>CAWGCX010000003.1:0-97132 GCA_963821255.1 uncultured Alphaproteobacteria bacterium
GCGCGATAATACGATTAAGGAATGCCGGGTCATGCCCGGTCGGTTCGGACTGTTGCTTCGACCCAGAAGGTCAGATTCACAAGAGTTGGGTAAATACGCCACGAAGGACGAGGCTAAAGCAGCTTGGACTCCATGATCGGAACCGCCTGCCGCGGAGAAAAAGAAGAAGCAGAAGAAGCAGAAGAAGAAGATGGAACCGAATGACGGTGAAGGTTCTGCTGTCTATCAGCCCCGCCCGTTCGGCGGGGCGTTTCCTTTTGGGAGCCTGAGCTGCCTTAGCTAGGTTTGTGTTCATGCGATCCGGTAAACGCTCGCTCGACTGATCCCAAGCTGTCTCGCGATAGCCGTGGGTCCTACGCCTTTCCAACCTCAACCGCTTAACCTCAGATCCTTTGGCCCGTGCCGTAGGCTTCCGGCCCTTGTATTTGCCTTCGGCCTTAGCCTTGGCGATCCCTTCCCGCTGGCGTTCAAGCATCAGCTCGCGCTCGAACTGAGCGATTGAGCCGAGCATGTTGAACATCAGTCGTCCCGAAGGAGTGGCGTGTCGATTGCCTGGTCGAGAACCTTCAGGGCCACACCCTTGGCGTCCAACCGCGCACCGATCTCCACAAGGTTGGCCACCGAGCGGGCTAGGCGGTCGAGCTTGGTGACGATGAACACGTCGCCGTGCCTGACATAGTCGAGAGCCGCTTCAAGCTGCTCACGCTTGGCCACCGAGGAAACCTTCTCTGAGAAGACCTTCTCGGCGCCGGGATCCTTGAGGGCCTTCAACTGAGCCTGATAGCCCGCCTCCTGGTCGATCGTGCTCGACCGCGCATACCCCACCAGCATCCTAGCCTCCATGTCTCAGATAAAGTCTAAGATGTTATACCTTGAAGCCTTTCGGAGTGCAAGGAATCGCGGGATTCCGCCACCAGATCTGCGCCGTGATACAGTCTCGGTGGGGCTCCCCCCTCTTTAGACAAGCCGAAACTCTAAAGATCGTGTCACTCAGCTTTGGAGGCCGCTTGCCCTCACCAAGATAGCGCGTGCCGTTCTGCTCGATCTTTCACCATGCTCCCGGTGGCGGCGCTCTCGGGTCTCGTGATCCTCAAAGGAGGGGGGGTCGGATTGACTTGCCGACGCACGAAGCGGTAGCGCAGCCTCACGCGCCGTGAACATTATATATGTCCAGCTTAAGGGGGGTAGCGATGTCGTGGAAGCCAGAGTTCACCGCAGCCGCGCCCGACTTGCGCGCAGCGCCCCAGGTGCTGCCGCGTCCCTAGGGCGCCACGACTTGCCACGCAAACCTCAAGAGAGTGGGCTCGCGATGACCAATTCCCTTAATAGCACTGCGTCCGGCATTGGGCACGCGCTCGCCTCCTGGCTAACCGCAATAACGCTTTGGAACAGCCTAAGCCGCCGCCAACGTATGGATTCGCTATTACCGCCTGGAAGGCGCGACTTCAGTAATCACTTGGTAATAGCAATAACAGGCCCCGGTGACTGAGAGCGTAAAACTCCCGCCTGGCAGAAAGGTGTGAGCCATGCTTACGGTGATCCCAAAAGAGTGTCGAATTACACGCGCGGCAATGTTTTGCTGATGGCGAACCGGGCTGGCTTCACGCGAGGAGCAGCGGGCATATGAACGCATACACAGGTCCTGGAACAGACTGGCGGACGAGATTGAGCGTGCTCAAGGTATCTCAGCCACCTCTAGAGCTGATGAACTTGCCGTGTGCTTGACACCCAATCCGGACGGCTGGATCATTCCTCACGCGATGTTTAAGGCGTCGGCTTCGGTCGGCGCCCTTATTGTGCGCCTTGGACTGTAGATCGAAACCCAGCCCGTGCTTGGCGACGGAGCCCATTGAAGCGCCAGCCAAGAGGGCTAAGAATAAAAAGACGGCAGCAATTACGTCGGAGCGTCTCATTAGCGCAGCTTAGCCGCTCACAGCTAAACGCAATATGAATCGGCTTCGGCCGCCGGGCACCCTAAGTGAAACTCTTATCGAGAACGCGCGCACGTGGCGCAACGTCTAGCGTCGGCGCAGTTCTTTTGCCATCCTAACCACGCGGGGGGAGCCAACGAGGGAGGCTTCCATGACGAGTTGGACTGACGAGGACGAGCTGTGCCTCGACATTGCGATGGCGCTATCGAAGATCAAGCCTAAGCCGCGCGGCGCCGAGCGAGATGCCATACGGCAGGATGGTGGCCGAGCAGATCGTGAAGCACTTGAAGCTGTCGAACTGGAAGTTTGTGAAAGGGCCGCCGCTCAAGGCGCACAGCATCTAGCGCAGCGGCAGGGGAACACGCTGTGGGCGAGCAGCGAGCAAGAAGGAAATCGTACAGCTAGTCGTCCTTGCTCTCTTAATCGTCGGGTTCACCGTTGGTGCGCAAATCAAATATTTTGCGCAGTAACGCACACTTATCAGCATCAGTGAGAGGACGGGCCCGGAGCGTCGTCAGGCTTAAGTTCAGCCGCGATCAGCCCGCTTGGTCCGTGGCCGTAACGCACGAGCACGGTTTGACCAGGTCTGAGCTCGGTGAAGCCCCAACGTCTGAGTGTCTCCATATGCACGAAGATGTCTGGAGTTTGCGGGCCGCGAGTGAGAAAGCCGAACCCGCTCAGTCGGTTGATCCACTTCACCACCGCTCTTTCCCAGTCGCTCTCGGGGACGACAACGACATGCGTGCGCTGCGGCAATTCCAATGGACGGATCGCGGTCAATCGTCCATGCTGCGAATGCGGACGGCCTGCAGACCTTTCGGAGTCCTCACGGCTTCGCAGAGCACGCGGGCCCCCTCGTAAGCGGTCTGGAAGCCTCCGCGTCGCAGGCAGGTCACATGCAGGAGAACTTCGGGAAGGTCCTCATCTGGAGCGATAAAGCCGTAGCCCTTTGACGGATCGAACCACTTGATCGACCCTGATACTTCGAAGACATCAGGTGTGGTTTCCTCGTCACGTGAAGTGTAGCCCTCCAGATGTGGCGGTTCTTCGCCCCCATCCCTACGCCCCCCCCTGCACCGGCATTTCGCCTCATTTCCCCCTATTATCGTCAAGCTCCCCCAATAGGGGTCGGGATATTTTCCTCCCGGGAGGCCGTCCTCCCGTTAATGTATTGCGTAATGGAGGACGGTCTCCGCATTAGCCTTTGCGATTTTGCAAGGGCAAATATCTGCGCTGCCATTGGTGAACTCGTTTCCCCAAACGGCACCCTCGCGTATGGCGCATCATTTTTAGCGCCACACGCCTGACAATTGAGCCGCCGTGCCTCCTAGCGAGGTGCATTCGGCTAGCGCAGAAATCGCTTCCCGCGCTTTGCGTGGCCAACAAGCATGTCCTCCGCGAGGCCCTACTTTAAGGGAGGAAGGACTTGCGGCTCGGCTGTGTAGACTTGAGCGTGATGAACGCAGCCCCCTAGCACCAAAAAAGCAGAGAGGACCGCCAGCGCGGCGATCATACGCATTACTAACCCCCCGTACTCAAAACGCTTATCCCAATAGTGAAGCACGTTTGGAAATATCGGTGGTGACGAAATTGCAACAGTGGGCTCCGCTGGATAGGACGCACCCGGGGACTAACGGACCTAAACCAGCGCTGCCAGTATGGATCGTGTAGACGACGCGCCATTAGGCGGCAGGGGAAATGGCGCGGAATCCGTTTGAAGCGCCAGTTGGTCGAGCCGTGCATTGCCGCTCGACTGCTCGACACGCACATAGCCAAGTGCTCCGCTCGCCGCCTTCCTTGCGCCTGCCTGCCGCCTCAATACGAGGTCAGGTCGGGCGGTTCAGCCTATGCTCGACCTTGGCGCGGATTACGACCCCAACATGGTCGCAACAGACTTTGCGGCGTAGGGCTTGCCACGCTCGTTGAGATAGCCGTGAGCAGCGAGTTCCTTGGACACAGCACGCAGTGACAGTTGCCCACCCTTGGGCTTCCGACGCCGCAGCTTGCGAGCAAGAGCGACAACCTCTGGCCTCGTTGTGCTGAGGGGCTTTCTTCCCTCGCATCGTCCCTCACGCTCCCGCTTGCGCTTACGCGCGGCTGCCAGTTTCGCTACGGCGCTCGCCTTCTCGAATTGAGAGATCGCACCTAGCACCTGGCGCACCAGGACGGCGGTCGGCGTGTCCTCGGTGAAGAAGTCGGGAGCCGACGCGGGAATGATTGAGATCCCAAGCGCCTTGAGCATGTCGTGGCCGGCGAGCTGCACAGCGAGGTCACGGGCAAACCTATCGGGCGACTCTACGATGATGGTCTTTGCCCATTCGATGCGAGACGTTGCAACATCTCCCTAAAGCCGGGGCGCGCGTCGATGCGATCAGCGCCGCTCACGGCCTTGTCGTAATACTCGGCAACAATCCTGAGCCCTGCCCGCTTGGCGTAAGCCTCGATGGCAGCTCTCTGCCGCTTATCGCTGTCCTTATCAGCACCGACATTCGCCGCGCTTGAGGTGCGGAGATAGGCCACCGCTGCCATACATTCCTGGCCATTTCCTCTTTCTCTCCTTGCGCTTGGCTGAATCAACGGCAGTGGCAATTGATAAACCCATTGCTATCAATGGCTAGGCAATTGAAAAATCAAAGAATTTTGATTTTAACCCCTCGCACGCGCAGTGCGCGAGAAGCCATGTTGAGACATGACTAAGTATTTGTTTTTTATAGCTTAAGTAATTGATTTTTCAAAGGTTACGGGGCTGACTTGCTCTCACCAGCTGCTCCACCCGTTATTTCCCGTCAAAAAGCGGCGCACGCGCTTGTTATCCGCTTGTTCTTGCAGGGCCCGAAGGCGGGCTGCGGGGCTGCTATAGTGTTCAGTCGATTGACTTGAACAGGGGAGCCGCATGAACCTTTCTCCGCCATCCCAAGTAACTTTCATCCTTTCAGTGGTGCTCGCTGTCCTGGCGCTGCTGGTGAAGTACGCGGCGTTTCTATCCCGGTAGTGAGCGGACACTCCTTTGAGACGATGCTGGTTGCGTTCCTCTTGCTTCTGGCGGGTGTCCTGTTTCGAGGCTTCTAGACTCGCTGTTCTCCGGTGCTCTCAGCGAAACGCGTTCTATTTCTTGGCCCAGCCACAGACTGGGTAGGAGGTGCGCTAGCACCTACCCCAGTGGCTGTTTTTGGGTATCGTTTCATTCGTTTCTTCTCCCAGGGGGGTGAAACGGTGAAACGCCCGCAACCCCGCACAAATTGGCGTTTTTCTGATTGCCCCTTTCGGGCATCGTTTCAGGTGTCATCCCGCAGTTTTTTGGCGGCTTTTTTCCCGTTATCGGTGAGGGAGTATTTTCCTCGAACGTCCTTGTCGACCAGCTTGCGCTGCGCCAGTTTCGACAGCGCGCGATTGACCTTCGCCTTGTCAGGCCCGTAGTCGCTCACCCACCCTAGGGCCTCGGCGATCTTGGCCTGTGACATGCCGCGTCGAGCAATGCTGGTTCGTCAAACGCGCGAACCGTGGGCCGCAAGGTGAGCAGGCCGTGCGGCCAATCTATTTCGTCGGGTAGGTCTGTCATGCCGTGCCCGCGAACCGCTCATTGGCCGCCGTAAGGTACGCACTCTTTACCGGCTCAAAATCAGGGGGAACTTTGAATGGAGCGGCACCCCCGTCAGGCAAAATAAGAAGTTGTAGTCTGGGTCCGAAATCCAGACGCATTCACGTTGACGGCGATCACCCATAAAAAGCGCTGGAACTCCTATCGGAGGCGGCCCGCCGTCGAACCCCGGTTCGTGGCTAAAAAGGGTCATAGGGTTTTGTGGTGATGGCGGGCCAGCGGTAATAACGACACGCTTGCCCGACTTCACTGCCAGCTGATCGGCCTTGACGGCCTCTTCATCTGTCGGCTCGCGCCCCTTAACCTCTACCCACAACTCACAATCAGGCAGCCAGAAGTCCGGCAGATACCAGACGCCGCCCAGGTCGTAGCCCTCGGGCTCGTAGTCAAAGCGCAGGCCCAGGGCCGTGAAGAATGTCGCCCACCGCGCCTCGGTCCTGGACCGGTAGGCAACCCCCGATAGCTCGTGGGAAGGACCTTAATCGTCATGTTGAAGAGTTCTCTCCATTGGCAGGCAGCATCGAATCCGGCACCCCACAGAAGTCACAGGGGCCAGCGCCGCCATGGTGGTGGCGAGCAGAACCAGCACACCCAGCCGGTCGGGTCTCGCTGTGGAACTTAGGCCAACGCCAGAACTCGCCTTGGTTACATTTCGGGCACCCGCCGCAGGGTTCGCCATCGGCGTCGAGCGGGGGTGAAAACTCTGAAATGGGCCTATGCTGCGAACTGTCAAAACTGTCAAAACCCCCTTTTGGCAGTTTTGGCAGTTCCGACCCTGGGCATGTTTCTGGAAATTGAGCCTTGAGTTGGTCGAGGTACTTATTCCGCCGCTCGCTCATTTTGATGCCCTCGGGTTGATCTGATAGTGGGTGGTTGGGCGCCCGCCTGTTCTCTGCTCCACCGCCGCAATCCAATCGAGGTCGCAGAGCAGGTTTAGACCAGCCTGAACTTGGTCGCGGTCGGCTAGGTTGGACCAGCGGGGTCGGTGAACGTCCCGGCAGAGAAGTCGTCCCGAAGGTCGCCCTTACGGATGCGGGCAAGGATGGCTTTCGCCGCTGTGGTCTCTGCTTCGGGTCCAGCCCCGTAAGCTCGGCGGGCATGGGTTTCCAGGTACTTAGCCAAGCCTAGAGCCGCCAGCATGGCCTTCTCACCTACTGGGCCATGTCCAACATCGGCGATGTGATTAATCAGGGCCAGCGCAGGCACCAACTTGCGGTACTTAGCGAAGTGCGACTCAAGAGCCGGAGGTAGTCCATCGGACGACCGCAGCACTCGCTCTAAGTCTTTCCGCCATTCTAGGAAGTCGTCGAGAGCCGCCGGGTCCAGCCGCAGGACCGGCATCGTTTGAAAGGGGGAGGTTGGCTCCGCGCCAATGGCCCCAGGTGTCCAAACTGTCAAAACTGTCAAAACACTCCCACGCCCTATTTCGTGCCTCGCTGTTAGGGTAACGGTCCGCGTGCTCCCAGCCGGGCTGCTGATCGGGCCAGACCAAAAGTCCAAATCGCTGGATTAGTCCGTCATCCCCGGCGCCGCCAATAACTGCCCGGCGCACGTACTCGGCAAGCCGCCCAGGCTGAGTCGAGCCAATCATGCTCAAGCATGCGCCCTCAATATGCACCCTGCCGCGCCCAATCCGGTCGAAGGTGTAGCGTTCTTTGCCGCCCCATGCGGTTAGGAAGAAGCCGCGCGCGGCTGCGTACTCTTCTCGGTCGAGCGTTCTGAGAAGAGACACAAGTTCATCGCGGTGGGCGAGAACACCATTGGGTTCTGCGCGAGGATTTCGCCTAGCTTCTCGTATGTCGTGTCATTCGTGACATAGCGGCGCTCAATTGGTTCTTCCGGCTCTTGATCGGCGAAGGCAAGGGTCGCGCCCGCGTTCTTTTTAAGAGCGGTCTTGAACGTGGCCTCCGCTGCTTCCTTACGCATCTTCCAAAGCTGAATCAGCTTGCCGTATTCCGCCGTGCTGTCGTCGTAGATTTTGCGAGCTTCAACCTCTAGCCGGTGGAGAGGCTTAAGCGCCTCGCCGATTGCTGGCGTCTTCATGGCACCGGGCCGCCCTACAATGCAGGCCCAGAGGTTGGCGACTTCGAACCAATCTGTATGGCGATCCGGGGCGACCCCAATCTTGCGTCCCAGGACCGAACCGAGAGCAGTGAGCGCCGTCACGCCCACATAGTCTGGCGGGCACTGCATGCGCTCGCTGATGTCACAAACCCAAGGAGCGATTGCTGTCGGCAACAAAGCCGTATCCAGAGAATCGACCGGGGAGAGTCCTTCCGGCAGTGACATCGGCTCAGGCCATGCATCACTTACTGACGCGCTCGATGGTGGCTCCGCGCTCGAGGGGGCTCCCACGCGGGAGCGTCACGGAACCGCGCGGCTAGTGCTTGCTTGATAGCCCCATCATCGAGACCGTCCCTGCGCCGCTGCTCGATAAAATCGGAAACATCATCTTTGGGCGCCAGCTCCGGGAAGCGAACGACGCGGACTTCGGTGGCGACATCCTTCAAGGCGGCGCCGACAACGGTTTGGTGAACTTCGCCCTGAGCGTCGTTATCGCAGAGGATGAAGACGCGACGGCCCTTTAGGTGGGGAGTTAATTCCGACCACCATTTACCTTCGCCGCCGTGGTTGCATGTGGCCGTAAAGCCAAGCGCGCGGAGGTTATCGACATCCTTCTCGCCGCCGGGGATCAGGACAGGAGCTTCACCGCTTGCGAGCAGCTCGGGTAGTCGATATGGAACGGGCCGCTCTGGTCCTTTCCAAATCCAGCCACCATTGCCGTCTGAGCGGCGCTGCCGGAAATCTTTCGGCTCATAGCGGACGACCTGATAGAGAGCCTTGCCATTCTCGTCCTGGTAGTCGTAGTGCGCGACGATCTTTCGTGGCGCCGAGCTATCGCCGAGATAGCACTCAAATCCGTGCGAGCGAAGCCAGGCGAAGGCCGCCTTAAAGTCGCAGGAGTTTGTGTAGCAGATTAGGTTGATCGCATCGCCGCCGGTCGAACTGCCATGCGAGTACCAACGATTTTTTTTGATGTTGACGAACAGGCCCCCGTGATCGGGGAAGTGTTTCTCGGTCGCGGTGGTGCGGTTGAGGCTCTCGGGACCAAACAGATTGCGCGCAACGTCGATAACTGGAATCAGGCTGTAGTCCAATTTCTCGGCAACATTCATTGGGTCACTCCAACGACGCACCCCCCACGCCAGCGTGGGATGGTTTGAAATTCTTGCAGTACTGAAATGATGGTTTGGCCGCGTCTCACAGCCCGCATGGCTTCGAGCACGTGGCGACCGCCGAGATGCGCGAGATGATTCGCGAGTTCGATTTGGTCCAGCTCGCGGCGTTCGTCGTCAGCGGCGACAAGGCGTAGATGGACGCTCATCGCTCGCCCCTCCCGTCAGGAAGGGATTGCGCGGGGCGGTCTGCTTGGCTAAGGTCGGCTTGTTGGTGATTTGTTTTCCGGCCCGTTCCCTCTGGTGCAAACAGAGGGGCGGGCCATTTCTATTTCAGGCGGTCGAGCCGAAGGTCGTTTGGCTAACCATTCGTCACAGTCCGCCTTTTGCCAAGCTCGTGTATTGGCCGCCAAGTGAAAGCCGGGCGGGAAATGTTCCCGCTCAATCCATCGCTTTAGCGTTGGCCAGTTATTGACTCCGTAAGCCTTCAAGTCTTGAAACGTAGTATCAACACTTACCGCTCCTTTCTAAGGACAGACGCGCGCGAATTTCGTCGAGGAAGGAATCAGGGAACTTCATCCCCTAACGCTGCCGCGATAGGCAGAACGTCAAGATGTACGCAAAGTAGGTCCACCTCACCACCACAGCCTGTAAATCAAGCTAGGGATAGCGCGTGGAAAGGCGGTCAACGGCCCCTGTGGATGGCGTGTGAACGGCTTGCCAGCCCGCCGGGCGATAGAGTGCGATAACTAAGCCCGCAACCGCGTTACCTTGCCGTCAGTGGGGGCAAGTATCACTCGATCAGCCCCGCCAGCGCCTTAAGCGCGTGGGCCTTCTCCTCGTCATAGCGATGCCGATCATAGACACCCTCGACGCCGCCAATCGCGTGACCCATGACACGCTCGGCAATGTCGGGCCTAACGCCGGCGCGCGACATTAGCGAACGCGCAGTCCGTCTCAGGTCATGCAAACCCCACTGCGGCATCGCTGGGAGGTCTTTGCTGAACCGTTGCTTGCTGCGGCTGTGGTTGGCGATGTAGCCGCCATTAGCGTTCGCAAAGACGTAGGGGTTTCCAGCGAAGCGGGGCTGGGCGCGGATAATGTCTAAAGCCGTCTGCGGCAAAAGAAGCTCCCCGGCAGTTCCTTTCTCCCGCGCCTCGGAAGGAATGCGCCATATGCCGTCTTCACCAACATCCTCCCAACGGATCGCGGAAACTTTCTCACGGCGCTGTGCGGTTAGCAGCAAGAGGCGGACCAATGCCCCGAAACTTCCATTAGCCTCGGCACGTTTCCACACGCTTCGAAGCTCGTCGTCATTCAAGATGCGGTCGCGCGCGGATTCCTTCGGATTCGTTCGCCGCATTCCCTTGACGATAGGGCTGGCATAGCCCTCATGGCGGGCTGCGTACCAATTGCAGAGAGTGCGAATGACCGACAACGTGTAGTCGGCGGCAGATGGCCCCGCCTTGTCCTCGATGCCGTCGAGCAGCTTAGTAATGTCGCCACGGCGGATCGACTGGAAGTTTCGTTCGCCCCAAGCCGGCAAAACATGCTACTCAAGATATCGCTTGGTTTGGCCTGCCGACAGCAGTCCTTTCTTCTCGACATGACGTTCGAGCCATTCTCCGGCGACATCACCAAAGGTTTGCGGCGCCGCGTGGTCATCCCCGCGCTTGATAGCCTTGATGGCCGTGCGCGCTAACTCGCGGGACTCGTCAATCGAGAAGAGATACGTGGCGCCGACAGTGTGCCATACCTGTTTGCCGCTCGGGCTCCTGGCGACCGCCGCGAATGATTTATGCCCGGTCGCCGTAACTCTAACGTAGTGCCCCGGCAGTTTCGGATCGGCCACCGTGTAGCGTGTTGACTTGGGCTTTAGAGCGTCAATCATGCTATCTGTGAGCATGCGTCGAGCCATCTGGCAGTCCCTCTTGGCTAATGTCAGGCTAACGAAATTGCCCTATAACACGGGCTAACGTCAAGCTAACATAAGCTAATTTTTCGAGGGATACCAGGGCTTTCACGTTACAGGGTTTTAGCCGATTTTAGCTCTATGTCCATTACGCTGAACAACAGGGCGCTCGTGACGATCTATGGCGGCTCGGGCTTTGTCGGGCGCCATGTCGTTCGCGCCATCGCCAAGACTGGCGCGCGCATGCGGGTTGCGGTCAGGCGCCCCGAACTTGCCGGGCACCTCCAGCCGCTCGGCGGCGTGGGCCAGATCAGCCTCGTGCAGGCAAACGTCCGCTTCCCTGAGTCGCTGATCGCGCCGTCGCGCGACGCCGACGCCGTCGTCAATCTGGTCGGCATTCTCTTCCCGACCGGCAAGCAGACCTTCAAGGCGGTGCAGGACGAAGGCGCGCGCCATGTCGCGGAGGCCGCCTGGGCCGCGGGCGCAAATGTGCTCGTGCATGTCTCGGCGATCGGCGCGAACGCGGAAGCGAAATCCGTCTATGCGCGCACCAAGGCCGAAGGCGAGCGAGCGGTGCGCGAGATCTTTCCGCAAGCGGTGATCCTTAGGCCCTCCATCGTGTTCGGACCCGAGGACCATTTCTTCAACCGCTTCGCCGCGCTCGCGCGCGCACTACCCGCGCTCCCTCTGATCGGCGGCGGCAAGACGCGGCTTCAGCCCGTGTTCGCCGGCGACGTGGCCAAAGCGGTGGTCGCCGGAATCACGGGCCAAGCAAGTGCGGGCGCGCCATACGAATTGGGCGGACCCGAACTCCTCACCATGAAAGACGTCATGCAGCGAGTGCTCGACTACACGATGCGCAAGCGCCTGCTGGTGCCGCTTCCCTTCTGGCTCGCCAAGCTGCAAGGAGCGTTCCTGCAGCTTTTGCCGAACCCGATGCTGACCCTCGACCAGGTGCGGCTGGTCCAGAGCGACAGCGTGGTGAGCGAGGAGGCGAAACGCGAAAGGCGCACGTTGGAAGGGCTTGGCATCGAGCCTGTCGCGGTCGCCTCGGTCGTGCCGGATTATCTCGAGCAGTTCCGCCCGCGCGGCCAGTTCTCGATCTACCGGCCCTAGGAGTAGACCAGCACCAGTAGGAAGCCACCGAGCGCCATGCGGTAGATCACGAAGGGCAGCAAGCTCATGCGCCTGATGAGCGCCATGAGGAAGGCGATGGCGGCAAGGCCGGCGAAGAACGTGAGGATCGCGGCATAGAACGCATCCATGGTGATGGTTTCGCCGTCGGCGATCGCGTCGCCGATCGTGAGTACGCCCGCGCCGGCCATGGCCGGAATGCCGAGCAGGAAGGAGAAGCGCGCCGCCTCCGGCCGGGTGAAGCCGAGGAAGCGGCCAGCAGTAATGGTGACGCCGGAACAACTCGTGCCGGGGATCAGCGCGAGCGCCTGGGCAACACCTATAATAAGGGCGCTGCTAAGCGTCATGTTGGACATGCTCCGCTCCTGCGGCCCAACCATGTCGGCGATGAGCATGAGAATGCCGTAGAGGATCGTGTTCCAGGCCACCACGGCGACGTTGCGTTCGAGGTCCTCGAAGCCGAACTTTTTTAGGAACAGGCCGAAGGCGATGGCCGGGATGGTGGCGAGCACAATGTAGATAGCGAGCTTCCCGTCGTCGGTGATCTTGCCCTTGAACAGCTCGAGCGCGCCGACGATCAACCGCAACACGTCGCGCCAGAAATAGATGAGGATGGCGAGCAGCGTGCCGAGATGCACCATCACGTCGGTAAAATGACCCTGATCGGGCCAGTGCATGATGTTTGGCACGAGGATCAGATGGCCGGACGATGAGATGGGCAGGAATTCGGTGATGCCCTGCACTATCGCCAGGACGATAATCTGCTCGATCGTCATTGCCCCCGGCCCCTGCAGCCCCACTTGTTCCCTGAGCGAGCAGGTTCTATACCGAGCCCTTGTCCCGCGCGATTCAATTCGAACGAAATAGCCACCGAATGGGTCGATGGCGACTCTCCTGCACTATCCGCTTTGCGCCTTTTCCCGGTCGATCCGGCTCGCGCTCGCCGAATGCGGGGTCGCCGCCGAGCTCGCCGAGGAGAAACCTTGGGAATGGCGCCGGGAGTTTCTTGAGCTGAACCCTGCCGGCACCCTGCCGGTGCTGCTCACCGACGAGCACGGGCCGGTTTCCGGCCCCTATGCCATCTCGGAATATCTCGGCGACACGGCCGGCGAGCGGGACCCGCGCGGCTTCCAGCCCTTCCCGGGGGACGAGGCGTCCCGCGCCGAGGTGCGCCGGCTGGTGGACTGGTTCCACCGCAAGTTCCACGAAGAGGTCACGGCCTACCTGGTCGAGGAGAAGGTGTTCCGGCGCTTCGGGCCGCAAAGCGCCTCGCCCGACATGGAGGCGATGCGGGCCGGCCACGAGAACCTCCGCTATCACCTCGCCTATATCGGCCATCTCGCCGAGACGCGGAGCTGGCTTGCGGGCGATGTGCTGAGCTTCGCCGACCTCGCCGCCGCGGCGCATCTCTCGACGCTCGACTATCTCGGCGAGGTGCCCTGGGAGGAGCACGAGCCCGCCAAGAACTGGTACGCGCTGCTCAAGTCGCGGCCCTCGTTCAGGCCGTTGCTGCAGGACCGCGTCGCGGGCTTCACGCCGTCCGGCACCTACGCCGACCTCGATTTCTGACGCGCATTGCGTCCGACCGGCGAAAGCCGGTATCCATACCCCCATGGCGCAGACGCTGAAGAGCAAGATCGCCGAAGAGGCCAAAGCACTCGGCTTCGATCCCGTGCGCTTCGCCACGGCCGATGCGGTCGAAGGCACGGGCGCGGCGCTTGATTCGTTTCTCGGCGAGGGCCGCCACGGCGACATGGACTGGCTCGCCGCGACCGCAGAGCGGCGTAAATCCCCCCGCACGCTGTGGCCCGAGGCGCGCAGCGTGATCCTGCTTGGAGTGAATTATGGGCGCGGCGAAGATCCGCTCGCGGTCTTGCAGGAACGCTCGCGCGGCGCGATCTCGGTCTATGCGCAAGGCGCCGACTATCACGACGTTATCAAGGCTAAGCTCAAGCAGCTTGCCGCGCGCGTCCAGACGCTCGCTGACACCGAGGTGAAGATCTTCGTCGATACCGCCCCGGTGATGGAGAAGCCGCTTGCGGCGCGCGCAGGGCTGGGCTGGCAGGGCAAGCACACCAACCTCGTCTCGCGCGAGTTCGGCTCGTGGCTCTTCATCGGCTCGATCTTCACCAGCGCCGAGATCGAGCCCGACGCAGCCGAAGAGGACCATTGCGGGGCGTGCCGGCGCTGTCTCGACGTCTGCCCGACGGCTGCGCTGACCGCGCCCTACCGCATCGACGCGCGCGCCTGCATCTCCTATCTCACCATTGAGCATAAGGGACACATCGCGCCACGGTTTCGCGCGCAGATGGGCAACCGCATCTTCGGCTGCGACGACTGTCTCGCTGTCTGTCCCTGGAACAAGTTCGCGCAAAGCGCGCGCGAGACGAAGCTCGCCGTGCGTGGCGAAAGCGTGAACCCGCCGCTCGCCGAGCTGCTGGTGCTTGATGATGCCGCCTTCCGCGCGCGCTTCCGCGGCACGCCGATCAAGCGCACCGGCCGCGACCGCTTCCTGCGCAACGTGCTCATCGCCGCCGGCAACTCGGCCGACGCCAGGCTCGTGAAGCTGGTCGAGGCGCGGCTTGACGATCAATCGCCGCTCGTGCGCGCCATGGCAGTGTGGGCGCTGTCGCGGCTTGCGCCCGCGCGATTCCGCGCGCTGCGCTTCCGCGGCGCGAGCGATCCCGACCCCGATGTGAGAATGGAGTGGATGGGAGAGGCGGCGTGAGCCGGCTGTTCTGCTTTGGCCTCGGTTATTCGGCCGAGACGCTGGCCGCGAGGCTCGCGCACCAAGGTTGGCAGATCGCAGGCACGGGACGCGATTCCGCCAATGTCCAGCGGCTTGAAGCGCAAGGCTACGCGATGGTCCGCTTCGCCGGCGAGCCCGGCAACCACGCGCTTGTCGAGCAGCTTCGCGGCACCACACATCTCCTGCACTCGATCCCGCCGGGGCGTTCCGGCGATCCGGTGCTCGCGCATTACCGGGACGCAATTGCGCACTTGTCTTCGCTCGCATGGATCGGCTATCTCTCGACCGTCGGCGTCTATGGGGACCAGCAGGGGAACTGGGTCGACGAGACGGCCCGCACGCTGCCGAACAGCGCGCGTACCGAGGCGCGCGTCGAAGCGGAGCAGGCGTGGCTTGCTTTCGGCGAGGAGACCGGCGTCCCCGTGCAAATATTCCGGCTGGCCGGCATCTATGGGCCCGGCCGCAGCGTGTTCGACAAGCTGCGCGACGGAACCGCCCTTCGCGTGAAGAAGGACGGGCAGGTGTTCAGCCGCATCCATGTCGAGGACATTGCCGGCGTGCTGGAAGCCTCGATCGCGCGGCCGCGCGGCGGCGCGACCTACAACGTCGCCGACGACGAGCCGGCGGCGCCCGGCGATGTCGTGGCCTATGCCGCTGAGCTGATCGGTGTGCCGCCGCCGGCGGAAGTTCCCTTCGAGGAGGCCGACCTCACGCCGATGGCGCGCAGCTTCTACGAGGGCAACCGCCGCATTGCCAATACGCGCATCAAGTCTGAGCTTGGCGTAAAGCTGCGCTTTCCCACCTTCCGCGAAGGCCTCGCCGCTTTGCTGGAGGAGACGGCACCGTCCCGCAGCGCCTAGTTGGCAGTCCCGGAATTCGCGCACGCCTTGCCGGAGCACGGAAGCGCGGATGCCACGGCAGGCCAGGCTGTGAGGAGATATCATTCGCGAAGCAGCCGATCGGGACTGGGCACGGAATGCTTCGTGATCTTGCTTGCACCCTGCGGTCGCCTGCGCCTTGGCGATCGCCGGGCTGCTTGCCCCAGCCGTGCACGCCGAAGACCCCGAGCCGCCGCCAACCCCCTGCACCCGAGGACGCCATGATCGGGTTCGACGCGTCGGGCTCGATGTCGGGCAATGGTTGGGGCGATGGCAGCGACACGAAAGGCCACGTAACCCGCATCGACAAAGTCCGCGCGTCGCTCGGCAAGGTGCTGCCGAACGTCACGCGCTTCCGCCGCGTCGGGCTGATCACCTATGGGCCGGGTCCCTGGCAGATGCAACGTGCATCTCAACCTCGAGCCGACGGCAAACGCGGCCGCCGAGATCATGGGCGTGGTGGCACGCTCACCCCGTCCGGCAAGACACCGCTCCCGGCCGGGGTCGTGCAGGCCGCCGAGGTGCTCGAATACAGAACCGAAGCCGGCGTGATCGTGCTCCTGACAGACGGCGAAGAGACCTGCGGCGGCTCGCCGTGCAGCGTGGCCAAGCTCTTGAGGTCCGCCGCGCGCCAGTTGACGGTGCATGTGATCGGCTTGCCGTGAAGAACTATACCTGGACCGGCGAGCAGTCCGTGACCGAGACGAAGTGCCCGGCCAATGGGACCGGCGGCTATTACATCACGGTCGAGACCGAGGGCGAGTTGACCGAGGCGCTGCAGAAGGCGCTCGGCTGCCCGATGATGACCGAGCGGCCGTTAGCGCGCCGCTGAGATCAGCGCCGCGACTGTCGCTTCGAGACGGCGAAGATCTTGCGGGCGCGACTGGCGATGGTCGCCGTCTTTGATCAGGGTGACCTCGACGTCGCCGGAGCAGAGCAGATCGGCGAGGTCGAGCGCGTGGCCCCACGGCACGTCCGGATCGCACATGCCTTGCAGAATGCGCACCTTCAGGTCGAGCGGGAGCAAGCCCTCGCCGATCAGATGCGAGCGGCCTTCTTCGATGAGGCGGCGGGTGATCGGGTAAGGGTCGCCGTAAAGCGAGGGCTCGTAATAGACGCCGTCGCGCGCGATCGCGCCCTTGGCGTCCGCGTCCATCTGATGCCACATCAGCCGCTCGGTCATGTCCCAGGCGGGCGCGAGCAGCACGAGCCCCGCGAGCCGGCTCAGTTCGCCCTGCTGCGCGAGATGGCGCGCGAGCAGCAGCGCGATCCATCCGCCCATCGAGGAGCCTATGACCACCGCGCGGCGGTCCTTGAGGAGCTCGAACACAGCGCGCGCTTCCGCAAGCCAGTCGCCGATCGTCGCGTCGAGCAGGTTCCCTTCCGAAAGCCCGTGCCCCGAATAGTCGAAGCGCAGCATGGTCGAGCCGCGCGCCCGCGCGAACGCGGCAAGTGCCTCGGCCTTGGTGCTTGCCATGTCAGAGAGGAATCCGGGGAGCCAGAAGAGGCCAGCGCCCTCCCCGCGCGCCTCCAAGCGATAGGCGATACGGCGGCGCTTGGAGCCCTCGCCGATCTGCAGGAATTGCGGTTCCCGATCGTCCATCCTAAGAACCTTGCGTCATGTCCAAGGTGACCATCTTGCAGGTCGTGCCGCGCCTCGATGCGGGCGGCAGCGAGCAGACGACCGTCGAGATCGCTGACGCTCTCGCCCGCGCGGGCGCCCGCGCCCTCGTTGCCACCGAAGGCGGCCGCATGGCAACCGCCATCGAGCGGTCTGGCGGGGAGATTGTGCCTCTTCCCCTGGCGAGCAAGAACCCGCTCACGGTGCTTTCCAATACGCGGGCGCTCGCGCGGCTCATCGAGGAGCGCGGGGTCGACCTCGTGCATGCGCGAAGCCGCGCGCCGGCCTGGAGCGCGCTGCGCGCCGCGCGCGCGACCGGCCGTCCCTTCGTCACCACCTATCACGGCGCCTACGGCAAGCCCGGACCGCTCAAGGCGCTCTATAACAGCGTCATGGGACGCGGCGACCGCGTCATCGCCAACTCCGAGTACACCGCTTCGCTGATCGCCTCGCGCCAGCCCGAAGCGCGGGCGCGTGTCCGCGTCATCTATCGCGGCGTCGACAGCGCGGTCTTCGACCCGCAAGCGGTCCCGGCGGAACGGGTGGCGGCACTCAGGCAGGCCTGGGGCGTGGAGCCCGGAACGCGCATCGTGCTGCACGCCGCGCGCCTCTCGGGCCTCAAGGGACAGCGCCAGACGATCGAGGCCGCGTCACGCCTTGTGCGCGACGGCAAGCTTGCCGATACGGTGGTGATCTTCGCCGGCGACGATGCGCCCGGCAAGGCCGGCTACCGGCGCGAGCTTCTCGACCTCGTCGCGCAGAGCGGGCTCGCAGGCAAGGTGCGGCTCGTCGGCCATTGCAGCGACATGCCGGCGGCGTTCCTCGCCGCCCATGTCGCGCTGATGCCCTCACTCGTGCCGGAGACGTTCGGGCGCGCGAGCGTCGAGGCGCAAGCCATGGGCTGTCCGGTCATCGCGAGCGATCTCGGCGCGCTGCCCGAAACGCTCGAAGCCTTGGACAAGGCCAGCGGCTTCACCGGGTGGCTCGTGCCCGCCAAGGATCCCGGCGCGCTCGCCGAAGCGATGGGGCATGCGCTCGCCCTTTCGCCGGCCGAGCGCGCGAAGATCGGCGAGCGCGGCAGGGCGCGCGTGGGCGCCCGGTTCACGCTGGGCCGCCTGCAGCAGGCGACGCTCGCCGTCTATGACGAGCTCCTCGGCTCGCAGCTTGCGAGAAGATTCAATCAGGACGTGCTCGCGAAGGAACGTCCAAACTCGGCTTGAGACATGTTCGGCCTACGCTTCGCCGCATTCTGCGCAAGCCTTCGCCACGACTGAACATTTTCGGCCCTGATGATGCCGTTTCGCTGCAACAAAAGCGACGTTGCAAGGTTCTGTTAACAATCGCGGGGCAATCTTTCCCAATGGCGGCGATGTCACGCGTAGCGCCGTCCGCGGCACATGAGGGGAGAGCGAGCAACGTGCCGGTCCATTTCATCTACCATGTGCCGAAGTGCGCCGGCCAAACCATCGATGGCCATTTCTCCTCGGTCCTGCCCGACAGTGCCTATTACAAGACGGCCAAGCGGCACGGCCCGGGCCGGTTCGTGTTCACCCGGCATGACTTCCGCAAACTGCCAGATCTGAGCGCGACCAAAGTCGTCGCCGGACACTTTCTCGGCATTTCACTCGACGCGCAATTCGCCGGACGCTTGATCAAGCGCAGCCTCCTGTTGCGCGACCCCGTCGGCCACGCGCTGTCCTATTACAACTTCCGCATGATGCGCTATCTCTCACGCGGCTATCATCCCTACAGCTTCGATGTGGCCTATGGCGCGATGCATCGGAACTTCATCACGCACTACATCCTGAGGCACTTCCTCGAAATGTCCTGGGCACGCGTGGCAGCGCTTGGCGACGAAGACAAATACGATATCGTCAATGCGTTCCTCTCGAAGTTCTGGTATGTCGCCGACTACCGGCTGTGCGACGACCTGATCGGCGCGATCGGCACGCAGCTCGGCATCGATGGCCGCGCCGTGCCAAAGAACACGCAAGCCCAGTGGGAACGCCATGTGCGGTGGAAGTCGCTCGAACTCGGCGACCTCTCCCCCGGCACGATTGCCCGCATCGAGAACGAGAATCTGATCGACCAGCGTCTTTGGGAAACGTGGCGCAATGCGAGAAACGACGTGGCGCACGTTCGCCCGCGTGCTCTCGCCGGTTTGCGCGCCACGGGCTTCATCACCGACGAGGCCGTCCGCTTCGTCAACCAGATCGCCCGCCGGGTGCAGCGGCGATGGGGCCAGGTCGGCGGTCCGGAAATTCCCGCTCCCGCTTCCGCGGCCGAAGGCAGCTCGGCGATCCCCGTCTAACTTCCACGGTTCCGCAGGAAGTGATATTCATCTCCGACGAGGGATGACCCCTGCGCCAGCGGGAAGCCGATTATTCGTATGCGGTTAGCGGCCAATTTCGCCCTACGGCGCGAGAGCGCCATCGTCCGCCTGCTCTTTTTCCTCGCTCCGCTCATCACGCTCATCGCGCCTTTGACGACGGTGCCGGTGCTCGTCGTGCTGTCGGCCGGATG
The DNA here is from genome assembly GCA_963821255.1 of uncultured Alphaproteobacteria bacterium. GTDB lineage: Bacteria > Pseudomonadota > Alphaproteobacteria > Rhizobiales > Methyloligellaceae > Methyloceanibacter. Next base: position 19,523 of record CAWGCX010000003.1, read on the forward strand.
CATCGCGCTTGCGCTGCTCAACGGTGCAAAGCTAACCGAGCTCTTCCGTTTCGATCTTGCGCTTGGCCTGTTAGCGCTCGCGACGCTCTATCTCGTGATCAACGCAACATGGTCGCTCGACCCGTCGCATGCCTTCGGCAAGGCTGCCTGGTTTGCGTTGGTTGTCTTGTTTGCTTTTGCGGCCTGCCGTGCCGTCTCCCTCTTTGACGAGAGCCAGACGAAGCTCGCGGCCGGCGCCTTCCTCGTCGGCTTGAGCTCGGGCCTCGTCTTCATCCTGGTCGAGCTCCTGACGGACCGGGCGCTCACGCGATTCCTCTACAACGTCTTGCCGTTTACCCGGCCGGGCCCGAAGAATTTGATCCTCTCAGAGGGCCAAGTCATCCACATCTCGGCCTTCGAGCTTGACCAAAACGTCGCCGTGCTACTGCTTCTGCTTTGGCCTGGGTTGCTCGCCATGCGCAAGCTGACGGCCAGGCTCTGGCCGGCACTTCTGTCGGTCGGCACCGCCGCGGCGATCCTGCTCTCGACGCACCAGACCTCCAAGATCGCGCTCGGCGTGAGCGTGCTGACATTCCTCTTCGCTTTGGCTTGGCCCATACTTACGCGGCGCGGCGTGGTGGCAGCATGGCTGCTCGCTTTCGTGCTCGCGGTGCCTCTGGCGAGTTTGGCCTACCAAGCGTCGCTGCACCAAGCCGAGTGGCTCCCCTATTCAGCGCGCGCGCGCATCGTCCTTTGGGGCTACACGGCGGAGAAGATTCCGGAGACGCCGCTGCTCGGGATCGGGCTCGGCTCGACCCGCAAGCTCCACGCAAAGATCAAGGACGAACCCGGCGCCACGACGATCGCCGACACCGTGGACCCCGGCCAGACCTTCGTCTGGGGTAAAGGTCCGCACGCCCATAACGGGTTCCTGCAGGCCTGGTACGAGCTCGGCGCGGTGGGCGCAGGACTGCTGCTCGCTGCTGGGCTTGGCGTGCTCTGGTCCATCGCGCGCCTGCCCGCGGCGGCACAGCCTTATGTGCTCGCCCAGTTCGCGGCCTATCTCGTGATCGCCGCGTTTGCCTGGGGCATCTGGCAAAGCTGGTTGATGGCAATGACCGGGCTTGCGCCGATCTACGCGATGATGGCTTCGCGTCTGGTTGAGCTTCCGGTCGAGCGCGAGCAGGGCGTTAGCTATACACGCACCGGAAAGCCCACCACGACTGCTGCCAAGCGTCCAGCTTGACTTGCTTTCCGCGCTTTCCTTCCTATAGAACGTTCGAAGTTTGGAGCGGCCGGACGGTGGCGGATTGATCGCCTAGAGAGGGACAGCGCACCGGTCCGAGAAGAGGAGAGCAGGACATCGTAAGACGCCCAATGAAGCTTGCCCCGGAAAAGGGGGGCCCCCGCATCAACGAGGGCATTGACACTCCAAAAATCCAACTCATCGACGCCACCGGCACCAATGTCGGGGTCGTCTCTATTGCCGATGGACTTGCGCGCGCGGCGGAAGCGGGCCTCGACCTCGTCGAGATTGCGCCGAATTCCGAGCCGCCGGTCTGCAAGATCCTGGACTACGGCAAATACAAATATCAGGCGCAGAAGAAGGCCGCCGAGGCGCGCAAGAAGCAGCGCACCGTCGAGATCAAGGAGATCAAGATGCGGCCGAACATCGATACGCACGATTACGACGTGAAGATGCGCTCGATCCGCCGCTTCTTCGAGGAAGGCGACAAGGTGAAGGTCACCTTGCGCTTCAGGGGGCGCGAGATGGCGCACCAGGAGCTTGGCGCCCAGCTTCTCGACCGCGTCAAGAGCGACACCTCGACCATCGCCAAGGTGGAGTCCGAGCCGAGGCTCGAAGGCCGGCAGATGGTGATGGTGCTCGCGCCACGCTAGGCAGCTACGCCCTTGCACTAGGTCCGATTTCGGCCCTATAAGGCGCTTCTCTAGGAGCCGCCCGGCAGGGCATGCCGTGGCGGCTCGCATGCTTTCCACCTCTCAACGACGCAGCCTGGGCCTCGATGAGGCGCCAGGACGCCCAAAAGGAAGCCAAATGCCCAAGCTCAAGACGAAGAGCGGTGCCAAGAAGCGCTTCAAGGTCACGGCCACCGGCAAGGTCAAATGCCAGGCCTCGCGCAAGCGTCACGGCATGATCCAGCGCCCCACCAAGTTCATCCGGAACGCGCGTGGGACGATGGTTCTGTCTGACGAGGACGCGAAGATCGTGAAGAAGAATTTCCTGCCCTACGCCCGCTAGGGCCAGGGCCGAAACACGCTTAGAGGAGCACTGCTATGTCCCGTGTGAAACGCGGCGTTACCAGCCACGCCAGGCACCGCAAGGTGCTGAAGCAGGCCAAGGGCTATTATGGCCGCCGCAAGAACACCATCCGCACCGGCCGCCAGGCTGTCGAGAAGGCCGGGCAATACGCCTATCGCGACCGCAAGGTGAAGAAGCGCACCTTCCGCGCGCTTTGGATCCAGCGCATCAACGCCGCCGCGCGCGAGAACGGCATCACTTATGGCCGCCTGATCGACGGGCTGAAGAAGGCCGGCATCGAGCTCGACCGCAAGGTGCTTGCCGACATCGCCGTGAAGGAGCCCGCGACCTTCAAGGGCCTGGTAGAGGCTGCCGCCGCCGCCGCGCCGCGGGCTTGAGCTTGGCACCCCGGCCCTGCCCGGCATGGGAGCCTGAGCCATGAGCGCGCCGGAGCTCGATACGCTGAGAAGCGCGCTGCTCGAAGCGATCGCGCGCGCGCCCGATCTCGCCAAGCTCGAGGATTTGCGCGTCGGCGCGCTCGGCAAGAAGGGCAGCGTGTCGGCGCTGATGCTCAAGCTTAGCGAGTTGCCGCCCGAGGCGCGCAAGGATTACGGTCAGGCTGTCAACGCGCTGAAAGCGAGCGTCGGTGAGGCGCTCGAAGCCAAGCGTGCCGAGCTCGCCAAGGAAGCGACCGCCGAGAAACTTGCCTCGGAGCGCGCCGACGTGACCTTGCCGGTGCGCGAAGGCCCGCTCGCCGAGGGACGCATCCATCCGGTAAGCCAGGTCACCGACGAGATCACCGAGATCTTCGCCGATATGGGTTTCTCGATCGCCGAGGGGCCGGACATCGAGACCGACTTCAACAATTTCACCGCGCTCAACATCCCGCCCGAGCATCCGGCGCGGCAGGACCATGACACGTTCTATTTCGAGCCGGGGCCTGACGGCACGCGCGCGGTGCTGCGCACGCATACGAGTCCGGTGCAGATCAGGACCATGCTCGCCGAGAAGCCGCCGCTCCGCATCATCGCGCCGGGCCGCGTGTATCGCTGCGATTCCGACCAGACGCACACGCCGATGTTCCATCAGGTCGAGGGGCTGGTGATCGACGAGGAGACGCACCTCGGGCATTTGAAATGGGTGCTCGAAGAGTTCTGCAAAGCGTTCTTCGAGGTGAAGCAGGTCAAGATGCGCTTCCGCGCGAGCCACTTCCCCTTCACCGAGCCGTCGATGGAGGTCGATATCGGCTACGCCAAGGTCGGCGACGGGATCAGGATCGGCGAGGGCGAGGAGTGGCTCGAGATTCTCGGCTGCGGCATGGTGCATCCGAACGTGCTAGCGAATGTCGGGCTCGACCCCGCGCGCTATCAGGGCTTCGCTTTCGGCCTCGGCATCGACCGTCTCGCCATGCTGAAATACGGCATGCCGGATCTCCGCGCGTTCTTCGCGGGCGATCTGTGCTGGCTCAAGCATTACGGCTTCCCGCCGCTAGCGATCCCCACGCTCGCCGCCGGCCTTTCAAGCTAGCCATGCGCTACCGTCTGATCGATGCTGGAGCCAAGCCACATCGAGGAGCTGGTGGCGCTGTACCAGAACGAGTGGTGGTCGAAGGGCCGCACCCGCGAGGACGTTCGTAAGATGCTCGCGCATTCCGACATCGTGTTCCGCCTGGTCGAGGCGGAGACGGATCGGCTGGTCGGATTTGCGCGCGCGATCACCGACCGCGTCTATCGCGGCACCGTGTATGACGTGATCGTCGCGGATGACCGACGCGGCAGCGACCTCGGCAAGCTGCTCATGGACGCGGTCACCGCGCACCCCGACCTCGCTAAGATCGAGAGCCTCGAATTGCATTGCCTGCCGGAGCTCGAGGCGTTCTATGCGAAATGGGGCTTTGCGCATAACACGACCGGCACCAGCACGCTGCGGCGGCGAAGGGCGGGCTAGCAGATGAAGTTCACATTGTCTTGGCTCAAGGATCATCTCGACACGAAAGCAAGCGTCGACGAGATCGCCGAGACGCTCACCCGCATCGGGCTCGAGGTCGAAGATGTGTTCGACCCGGCACGCGCGCTCGCGCCGTTCCGCGTGGCGGAAGTGGTGAAATGCGAGAAGCACCCGAACGCCGACAAGCTCAGCGTCTGCGAGGTCGACACCGGCTCGGAGCGCCTGCAGGTCGTGTGCGGCGCACCGAACGTGCATGCCGGCATGAAGGGCGTGTTCGCGCCGGTCGGCAGCACCATCCCCGGCGGCGGCTTCACGCTCACCAAGGCGAAGATCAGGGGCGTCGAGTTCGAACGGCATGCTCCTGTCGGAGCGCGAGCTCAAGCTGTCCGACGAGCATACCGGCATCATCGCGCTCGACCCGAAGGCCAAGATCGGCAGCCCCGCAGCCAAGGCGCTCGGCCTGGATGACGCCGTGTTCGACGTCGCTATCACGCCGAACCGCCCGGATTGTCTCGGCGTGCGCGGCATCGCCCGCGACCTCGCCGCCGCGGGGCTCGGCAAGCTGAGGAAAGACGCGGTCAAGCCGGTCAAGGGCGCCTTCCCCAACCCGATCCCAATCGAGCTCGAGTTCGACAAGGACACCGCAGACGCCTGCCCCGTCTTTGTCGGGCGGCTGGTGCGCGGCGTCAAGAACGGGCCGAGCCCCGACTGGCTGCAGCGCCGGCTGAAGGCGATCGGGCTCCGCCCCATCAACGCGCTGGTCGACATCACCAACTACATCTCCTATGACCGCGGCCGCCCGCTGCATGTCTACGACGCTGACAAGCTCAAGGGCGCGATCCGCGCGCGGCTTGGCCGGCGCGGCGAGACATTCCTCGCGCTCGACGGCAAGACCTACGCGGTCGATGGCGACATGTGCGTCATTGCCGACGATCGCGCCGTGCTCGGGCTCGGCGGCGTGATCGGCGGCGAGGACACGGGCTCGACTCCCGCCACCACCAACGTCTTCATCGAGTCGGCCTATTTCGATCCGAAACGCACGGCGCGTACCGGCCGGGCGCTCGGCATCCAGTCCGACGCGCGTTTCCGCTTCGAGCGCGGCGTGGATCCAGATTTCGTGGTGCCGGGGCTCGAGCTTGCCACCCAGCTCGTGCTCGATCTTTGCGGGGGCACCCCGAGCAAGAGCACAGCCGCCGGCAAGCCGCCCAAAGCGAACCGTCCCTTCAAGTTCGACCCGCGCGAAGTGAAGCGGCTCAGCGGGCTCGACCTGTCGCCGGGCGAGATCAAGCGCCAGCTCGCCGCGCTCGGCATTGCGCTCGACGGCAAGGGCAAGCAGCTCAAAGCGCAGCCGCCGTCCTGGCGCCCGGACATCACCGGCCCCGCCGACCTCGTCGAGGAGATGGTGCGCCTCGTGGGCGTCGACAAAGTCCCCGCGAGGCCCATGCGCCGCGCTTCGGGCGTGGCCCGGCCCGTGCTCACCGAGATGCAGAAGCGGCAGCGCCTCACGCGCCGCGTGCTCGCCGCGCGCGGGCTGGTCGAGGCCGTGACCTGGTCCTTCATCCCGCCCGCGCAGGCGAAACTCTTCGGCGGCGGCGCGCCTGAGCTGACCATAAGCAACCCGATCTCGACCGAGCTTGCCGTGATGCGGCCCTCGCTGCTGCCGGGCCTCGTGGCTGCCGCGCAGCGCAACCGCGACAGGGGCTTCGCCGACGGTGCCCTGTTCGAGCTAGGCCAGGCCTATCGTGGCGCCGCGCCGCAAGATCAGTTCGTGGCCGCATCAGGCGTTCGCTTTGGCCACTCGCGTCTTGCAGGCTCGGGCCGCTCGTGGGCGGGCGAGGCCCTTGCCGCGGACCTGTTCGCCGCGAAGGAGGATGCCGTAGCGGTGCTCGCCGCGCTCGGCATCGACCAGGCGAACCTGACCGTGACGCGCGAGGCCCCCGCTTGGTTCCATCCCGGCCGCTCGGGCGCCCTCAAGCTCGGGCCGAAGACGCTGCTCGGTGTGTTCGGCGACTTCCATCCCGACCTGCTTGCCAAGCTCGGTGCCGATGTGCCGCTTGCGGGCTTCGAGATTTATCTCGATGCGCTCCCGGCCGCTAAGCGCAAGGGAACGGCGAAGCCAGCGCTCGATGCGTCCGACTTGCAGCCCGTGCGCCGCGACTTCGCCTTCCTGCTCGACCGCGATGTCCAGGCGGGCGACGTGCTGCACGCCGCCTCCGGCGCCGAGCGCGCGCTGATCAGCGCCGTCAGCGTGTTCGACGTGTTCACTGGGCAAGGCGTGCCGGACGGCAAGAAATCTCTCGCCATCGAGGTGACACTGCAGCCGCGCGAGAAGACTTTGACCGATGCCGAGATCGAGGCGGTCGCTGCCAAGATCGTCGCCGCCGTCGTCAAAGCCACCGGCGGGATGCTCCGCTCGTAGGGTGGGCAAAGGCGCGTGGTTCGAGGCAAGCGCCGTCATCCTGAGGTGCGAGCGGAGCGAGCCTCGAAGGACGGCGCTTGCACCTCACCATGACGAGCGCTGTGCGCGTCCTTAGAACCGGAAAGTCCCGAACGGCGAGGGCAGCGGTGCGCGGCGCAGCGCGCGACGCGGTTGCTTGGCGCGGCGCTTGGTCAGCGCGGGCTTGCCGTAGAACGGCTTGTCCTCGCAAGCGAGCGCGATGTTCTCGGCGAGCGGCTTCGGGGGTGCTGTGGCCTCCTGCCAGCTCGCGCAGAGCGTCGCGACCTCGCCGCCAAGCGCGCCCGCGCCCGGCGCGCAATAGAGTCCGGAGCCGTCGGCAAGCGGGGTGAAGCGCACGCCCTTCGCGGTCTTGCCGTCGTCGATCTCGCCCGCGAGATGGTTCAGCACATGGATGCGCGTCTGCAACTCCTCGGCCGAAGCGAAGCGCTCTGGCCGCATATGCGTGTTGGTGAGCGGGATCGCCTCGATGGCGCCGACCGTCCAGCCCGCGTCGGCACGCGCGAGATGCACCTTCGCCATCAGCCCGTAATCGCGGCAGATGCCGAAGCGCTTCATCTCCGCCGTGCCCGGATGCATGAAATTGCCGAGCCCGTAGAAGATGAGCGACTTGCCGTTCAGCTCGACGCCTTGCGCCACATGCGGATGGTGCCCGACGATGAGGTCGATCCCCTTCTGCTCCGCCGCCAACCCGCGCCAATCCGCGAGCTGCTTGTCGTCCGGCACGACGCGGCCTTCGAGCCCGTAATGGATCGAGAGGATGCGGTAATCCGCAGGCATGGCCGCCAGCTTTTCGACGGCCGCCTTGAAGTCGGCGGGATCGCGATAGGAGGCCTGCCCCGGCTTGTTCGGACCGGCGCGATGTTGCGGCAGGTCGCCGGTGATGATGCCGATCGAGCCTAGCCCGATGCGCGTGCCGTCGATCTCCACGCAGCCCGGGCGGAGCGCCTCGTCGAGATTGGCGCCGATCCCGGCAAAGGCGATGGCCTTCTCGGCATTGGCGACGGCCATGTGGTAGAGCGTCTCCTCGACGCCCGCCGCGCCGTAATCCATCGAATGGTTGTTGGCGAGCGCGAACAAATTGAAGCCGGCATCGATCAGCGCCTTGACCGCGGCGGGATGGCTCCGGAAGTGGAAGGCGCCTTTGCTCTTGTTGCCGTCGGTCGGGATGTCGTTGCGGTCGGTGACCACGGTCTCGAGATTGACGAAGGCAAGGTCGCGGTCCACTTCACCCGCGATGCCCGAGAGCGTGTCGGGAAACGCCGTGATCTGCTTGCCCTTGCGGAGGCCGCGTTCATCGACCGGCGCTTCCGTCGGATTGAAGCCGGTATCGCCGGTGAGCACGATGGAGAGGCTATCGAGCTTCTTGCCTTTCGGTGCGGCGGCGCCCGCGCCCGGGCTCGCGCCTGCGGCGCCGATCGAGGCGGTGAGCTCGGTGGTCGCGCAAGGCGCTGCCTTGCCGGCGCCGTACAGCGTGCTCGCGCCTGTGCCCAAAGCGGCAAGCAGGCTCGCGATCGCAAGAGGCGTGCCCCAGCCTCGTGTCATCCGACCGGTCCTTATGTCATGGCGGCCGCCTCGGCGCGCGGCCGAGGCTCATCATCGAAGCCGAGATTGTGGTCGCGGGCAAGGTGGATCATCGCCCGTTCGGCAAGCGCGCTGATCGTAAGCAGCGGATTGACGCCGATCGAGCGCGGGATGGCGGCGCCGTCGCAGACATAGAGCCCAGCATGCACCCCCTCGCCGCTCGTGCCTGCGAACACCTGGCCCTTGTGGTTGATGACCCCTCGCCGCGCGTCCTCGCCCATCCCGCAGCCGCCGAGCGGATGCGCGGTCGCGGGCTTGATGCCCATGGTCGTCGCCGCGAGCGGGCTTTTGATGTAGCGCGCGCCGACGGCTCCCGCCGCGCGGGTCAAGGCCTCGTCGACGCGCGCATAGACCGGCTGCTCGGCGGCGCCCGGCCAAAGCACCTGCGCCTTGCCGCCTTCGAGCGCGATGCGGCCCGCGGCGCTGTCGTGCGACACGACGAAGAAGGTGTGGAGATGCGAGAGCGGCCCCTGATAGACGCCCTTGATCAGGCTCTGCGCCGCGCCGAGCAGCCTGCCGCCGGAAATGAAGAACACTGGCAGCAGCGGCGCGAGCGCCGACGGCAGCACGCCTTCCTGGATGATCATGGAGCGGTCGAGGTCGGCGCCGTCGGGCAGCTCGATCTGGCCCGCGACGCAGGCTCCGATCGCATCGCCAACGAATTTCGGGGGATGGCCTGTGCCGATCGCGTTCACACGCTCGCGCCCGCCGAGCGCAAAGGCGATGATGTCGCCGTTCGCGGAGAATTTCTCGCCGAGCCTATCCGAGAGGGAGAGCCCCTGCTCGCGCGATCGCAGCAGGATCTCGGTCGAGCCGAGCGTGCCGGCGCCGAGCACCACGATCCGCGCATCGACAAAGCGTGGGCCCGCGCCGTTTGCATCAGACGGCGCGAAATGCACGCGCCAGAAGCCGTCGCGTTTCTCGATATGGCTGACCGACAGCTCGGTGAAGATCTCGGCGCCATGCGCTTTAGCGTCAGGCAGGTAGGTCATCGCCACGGTGTTCTTGGCGCCGACATTGCAGCCCGAGCAGCAATCGCCACACAAAGTACAGGCGGGTTGCGCCACGCCCGCGGGGTTCACGATCTCTTCGAAGCTCACCACGACGGGGGCTGCGACCGGCGGAACGTCGAACGCCGCGCTCGCCGTTTCGAGCGCGCGGTACTTGATGAGCGTGGCAGCCTCTTCATGGCGTGCAGGCCTGAGCATCGAGGCGGCGCGCTTGAAGCCGAGATCGAGCAGGCCATCGCGCGCGACCTCTTCCGGCCAGGCGGCGTCGGCGAAGACGCGGGCGTCGGGCCTGAGCGCCACGCCCGCATTGATCAGCGAGCCGCCGCCGAGCCCGCATCCGACCAGCACGTGGATGTCCGTGCCAAGCCTGAAGTCGAACAGGCCGGTGCGCGAGCCGGAGCGCATCTTCCCGCCGTTCAGCTGGAGCTCGCGGCGGATTTCGGGCAGGCGGGACGGGAACTGGCCGGTCAGGAACTCGCGCCCGCGCTCGAGGACACAGACGCGCAGGCCCGCACGTGCCAAACGCGACGATGCGATGCCTCCGCCATAGCCTGAGCCCACGATGACCGCGTCATAAACGGGCTTGAGCAGGCTTGTTGGCGAGGACAGGGGCTGCATGCCTTTGCATAGCCCAAGCCGGGATGCGCAGAAACCGGGAATAGGAAAGGGACCCGCCAGGCCGTCGCGAGTCCCTCTGAATCGTCTTGGAAAAGCCGGTTCTAGGCGGCCCTGCAGCCCGTTCTTGAACAGCTTCTTCCGCTTGTGCGTGGCCTTGTAGGCCTTCTTGCAGGCCTTCTTATAGGCCATGACCTTCTTGAAATCGCCGCCGTACTTGGCCTTGGCCACTTCCAGCAGCCGCTCTTGCAAGCCGCAGCCTCGGTCGGCGCGGGGTCATGGTGAAGCCGGCCATGGCAATGGCGAGGCCTGCCGCCAGAAACACTTTCTTAACCATACGGTTACTCCCGCTTTCGTAAATCCGCAGATTTCCTAAACATTCTTACCCTCCCGGGACAGCAGAAAGGGGCCGCAGGCCCCTTGCTTCAATGCCATGGGAAATCGCCAGGTCTAGGCGGGAGCAGCGTTCTTCTGCGCGCGCCAAGCCTGCTTGCACGCCCGGCGGAAATCATGCCGCGCCTTGCGATCCGCGGGGTATTTCAGCTTCGCAGCATCCCGGCAGGTCATCACGCCCTCCGGGGTCGCGGCCTGGACGGGGAGGGAGGCCAGGCCGACAACACCGGAGGCGGCCGCAACGATGAGCATCTTCTTGAGCATGTCTTTCTCCGTGGTTCTTGCGATTCGCTAACGGCTCAGCCCTAGAACCCAACGGCTGCGAAACTAGGGCGGTTCCCCCAAGATCTTGCCGTATTTTGCGGCGCGCCTGCTTGACCCTTGCGCGCTTGCTCCGTACCAAGCGCCATGAGTTCATCCGAGGCGCATCCCCTCCCACGCATCCGCAACTTCTCCATCATCGCCCATATCGACCACGGCAAGTCGACGCTCGCGGACCGGCTGATACAGCTCTGCGGGGGACTTTCGGCGCGGGAGATGAAGGAGCAGGTGCTCGATTCGATGGATATCGAGCGCGAGCGCGGCATCACCATCAAGGCGCAGACCGTGCGCTTGGACTATCGCGCGCGCGACGGCAAGCTCTACGAGCTGAACCTGATCGATACGCCGGGCCATGTCGATTTCGCCTATGAGGTGAACCGCTCGCTCGCGGCCTGCGAGGGCTCGCTGCTCGTGGTCGACGCGACGCAAGGCGTGGAAGCGCAGACGCTCGCCAATGTCTATCAGGCGCTCGACAACAATCACGAAGTCGTTCCGGTCCTGAACAAGATCGACCTGCCTGCGGCCGAGCCCGATCGCGTGCGGCAGCAGATCGAGGACGTGATCGGGCTCGACGCGCACGACGCGTTGGAGATTTCGGCCAAGACCGGCAAGGGCATCGAGGAGGTGCTGGAGGCGATCGTGCATCGCCTGCCTGCGCCGAAGGGCGACGCGCACGCGCCCTTGAAGGCGCTGCTCGTCGACAGCTGGTACGACGCCTATCTCGGCGTGGTCGTGCTCGTGCGCATCTTCGACGGCACGCTCGCCAAAGGTCAGCGCATCCGCCTGATGTCGACCGGCGCCGCGTACCAGATCGATCGCGTCGGCATCTTCCGCCCCAAACAGGAGATGCGCGACAAGCTTGGGCCAGGCGAGATCGGCTTCTTCACCGCCTCGATCCGCCAGGTCGCCGATACGCGCGTCGGCGACACCGTCACCGACGAGAAGCGGCCGGCTTCAACGCCGCTTGCGGGCTTCAAGCCCGCGCAGCCGGTGGTGTTCTGCGGCCTGTTTCCGGTCGATGCGAGCGAGTTCGAGGCGCTGCGCGAGGCGGTCGGCAAGCTCCGCCTCAACGACGCGAGCTTCTCCTACGAGATGGAGACCTCCGCCGCGCTCGGCTTCGGCTTCCGCTGCGGCTTTCTCGGGCTGCTGCACCTGGAGATCATTCGCGAACGGCTCGAGCGCGAGTTCGACCTCGACCTGATCGCGACCGCGCCGTCGGTCATCTATCGCGTGTATCTCACCGACGGCACCATGAAGGAGCTACACAATCCTGCCGACATGCCGGAGCCGCAGAAGATCGCCAAGATCGAGGAGCCCTGGATCGAGGCGACCATCATCGTTCCCGACGAGCATCTGGGCGCGGTGCTCAAGCTCTGCGAGGACCGGCGCGGGCGGCAGAAGAACCTGACCTATGCCGGCTCCCGCGCCATGGTGGTCTACGAGCTGCCGCTGAACGAGGTGGTGTTCGACTTCTACGACCGGCTGAAATCGGTCAGCCGCGGCTATGCCTCGTTCGACTACCACATCATCGGCTACGAGGAGGGCGATCTCGTCAAGATGGCGCTGCTCGTGAACGAAGAGCCGGTCGATGCGCTGTCGATCATCGTCAACCGTTTGCGCGCCGAGGCGAGGGGGCGCGCCATGGTGGAGAAGCTCAAGGACCTGATCCCCCGCCACATGTTCAAGATCCCGATCCAGGCGGCGATCGGCGGCAAGGTGATCGCGCGCGAGACGATCAGCGCGCTCCGCAAGGACGTGACGGCCAAATGCTATGGCGGCGACATCACGCGCAAGCGCAAGCTTCTCGACAAGCAGAAGGCCGGCAAGAAGAAGATGCGGAGCTTCGGCAAGGTCGACATCCCGCAGGAAGCCTTCATCGCCGCCCTCAAGATGGACGCGGACTAGCGCTCCCAAAAAAATTTGATTGAAATGGCAACTAGTGCGGAACCTTGCGCGGGACGGCGCGTTGGCAGGATTAAGAGGTCCTTCACCACGCTCCATCGGTGTGGCTTTGGCCCTCCGCCTGCCTCGATATTGCCGCGTCCCTGCGCTAGGCAATCTTGGGGCGATATGGGGAACGGGCGCGTCAAGCGCCCGGCGTCACAAGGGGTAGTCATGCGTATCGCCCTCGCTTTGGGACTCTGCATACTTGCAGGTTCCGCCGCGACCTTGCTCGCGGCCCCGGCAACAATCACCGAAAATACTGCCAAAGCTCAGCCTGCCGCCAAGAAGAAGCCGGTTGGCCAGCCCTCGCGCGAGGCTCTGCGCTCGCGCATAAACGAGAACGTCGTGACGATCATGGCGGGCAGCTCGAGCGGCACGGACCTCGCCATCGTCCAGGATATCGCCGACGTGCTCGACGAGGGCGACGCGCTCCGTGTCGTGCCCATGGTGGGCAAGGGCCCGGCGCAAAACGTCAAGGACGTGGTGTTCCTGCGCGGCGTCGACATGGGCGTGACCCAGGCCAACATCCTCAAGCACTTCGCTCAGACCGGCGAGATCGGCTCGAACCTCACGAGCCAGATCGCCTACGTCGCCAAGCTGTTCAACGAGGAGATGCACATCCTCGTCCGCTCCGACGTCGAGGACATCAAATCATTGGCCGGGAAACCGGTGAATTTCGGGGCGAGCGGCAGCGGCACCGAGATCACGAGCCGCCTTATTTTCGAAGCGCTCGGCATCGACGTGCAGGCTCGGCATCTTCCCGAGACCGAGGCGATCGAGCAGCTCAAGGCCGGAAAGATCGATGCTGCGATCGTGGTGACCGGCAAGCCTGCGCCCGTGCTCGCTGCGCTCAGGGATACCAAAGGGCTGAAGCTCCTGCCGGTGCCTTACGCCAAGCAGCTCGAAGCCGACTACTATCCCGGGACGCTGACGCATGCCGATTATCCCGCGCTCGTTCCGGAAGGGGCCAGCGTCGATACGGTGGCCGTCTGCGCCGTGCTCGTGTCCTTCAACTGGAGCGGAGATCACGTCCGCCAGCGCAAGATCGCCAAGTTCATCGATCAGTTTTTCACCAAGTTCGACGCGTTGACCAAATCGCCGCATCACCCGAAATGGCAGGAGGTCAACTTCGCCGCGACGCTCGAGAACTGGCAGCGCTCGCCGATCTCGCAGAAATGGATCGACCGCGCCAAAGCCTCGACGATGACCGCGACAGCCGATAGCGGCACGCGGCGCAGCTTCGACACCTTCCTTGCCCAATCGGCCCCCAGGGGCACCCCGATCTCCGAAGAGGAGCGGGCGGTCCTGTTCAAGGCCTTTCTTGAATGGAGCAAGACGCAGAACAGAAATTGACCAACGAGCTTATTCCGTGAGCCCTGATGTGTACCCGCGTAGGAGGGTGAAATGGTCCAATCGGCCCTCAATCTGTCGCATATGACGAGGGAACCAAGAAGCTTAGCCGAGCGCATCGCCGCCGAGCTTCCCACGCCTTCGGGCGCCGTGCCGAACGCGCTCGATCCGCCAAAGGAAGAACCGACAGTTTCCTCGATGGCCGAGCGCTTCGCGCCCGAGCCACCGAAGCCTGCCCAGGAAAACCCGCGCCGGCTGATGGTTGAGCCCATGGCCAGGCCGCGTGCGATGGAGCCGCGCGGCTTGGCGTTCTCCAATCGCGGGCTGCTCGCGCTTCTATTCTTCGTCTCGCTGCTCCCTGCCATGCTGCTCTTGGCTCTTGTCTGGTATGGCGGCCTCAAGCTTCCCGCGTCGCCACAGACGACGGCCGCGAAGCAGGCGCTCCAAACAAAGGAAGCGGTAGAAACCAAGCCCGCGCCGAGCCAGGCCTCGCTTCCGAGCCAGCAGGCCTCGCTTGCAGGCGCGGCTCCGCAAGCCGCGCCTCCCGCGAAGCCGGAGGTGAAGCTTTCGGCTCCGGTCAGCCTCAAAGCCGAGCCGGGCAAGGACGTGGCTTTTTTCATAGAAGTCAATTCCTCCGATCCGCTGCCGGCACGCAGCGTCCTCTCCGTCCGCGCCATGCCGGAAGGAGCCTCCCTGTCCAAGGGGCGCCCCTATGGCGATGCGGAATGGAGTCTAAGCCCCGACGAGCTCGCCAATCTCTCTCTCCACATGCCTGAGGACGCGAGTGGCGACACAAGCCTTCGCATCGAGCTGGTCGCGCCCGACGGTGCCATTCTCGCCACCGCCGTCACGCGGCTCGAAGCGGCGCCCGAGGAGCCGAAATCAGCTTTGATCGTCAGGGCCGACGAGAGCGGGCGTATCGACGGCCTGATCGACCACGGCCAGAAGATGATCGATGTCGGCTATTTCGCCGGCGCCCGGGCCTATTTCCAGCGCGCGGCGGAGGCGGGCAGCGGCGATGCCGCGCTTGCGCTTGGCGCGACCTACGACCCCGCCTTCATCGAAGCGCTCGAGGCACGCGGCATCAAGGCCGATCCGGACACCGCACAGCTCTGGTACGCGCGCGCGCGCGCGCTCGGCGTCGAGGACCAGGGAGCGAAGCTTGCCGCGTTGAAAGAAGACTGGGCGAACCCGCCCACGCGCGAGGCGCAGCCGGTTACGGAAGCCGCGGCCGCCACACCTGCGAGGTCCGCGGCAGCGCCTGAGAGCGGGACGGAAGCCGCGCCGGACGGCAATGCCCTGACCCGGCTCATGGCAGCAACCGGCCTCGGGTCGGGCGGCGAGTGGGTCCAGGTGGCAGGCGTTGTCAATGTGCGGGAATCGCCCTCGGCCACCGGTGCGACGCTGCGGGTCGCCCAGAAAGGCGCCAAGCTCCGTGTCATGAGCCGCGAGGGCAACTGGGTCCAGGTCAGCGATCCCACCACGTCCGAGACGGGCTGGATCTATGCGCGTTTCGTTGAGACGTCGTCCGCGCCCTAGACCTCAGCGGTAGCGGACCGCACGCGCCAGGCAAGATAAGTGAGCGCCGCTCCCTCGGCGATTAGCAGGATGCCGAGCAGGACGCCGAGCACCCAGGCCGAAATCCACCGGCAGGTTGGCCCACAGATAAACCGCCAGCAGGATCCCGACGATCCCCGACAGCAGCACCCATCCCCAGTGCGGGAAGGGCCTGATGGTCAGCGCGAAGATCACTTTGGAGAGGCCCTCGACCAGGAAATAGAGGAGCAGCAGTACGGTGATGATCAGGAGCCCACTGTCCGGCTGGCGTAGCAAGAGCAGGCCGATGACGATGGCGAGCGCCGCCGAGATGAGCTGCAGCCAGTAATGCGGCACATTGCCGGCGCCGATCAGCCCGATGCCTTGGACGACCCCGGCAAAGATCAGGAGCCAGCCGAGCAGAACGACGATGGCTGTCGAGGCGAAGAACGGATAGAGCAGCGCCAGCACACCGGCGACGACCATCAAGCCTCCCTGGAGCAGATACCAGACGGAGTATTTCCTCACGGTCTCGCGCATGGCCTCGCGCATGACCGCGGCGGCTTCGTCCAATGTCATAGCCATGTCGGTGCCCTCCCAATGAGCTCCCCAATGTGTCATTCCCGGGCTTGACCCGGCAATCCATTCCGATGGCTTATCCAGAAGCGAGCGGGGCGGGGGGACGGGGGTGGAGCACAGCAAGGCAACGCAATCGGCCATAGCCAAGGCTGCGCGCCGGCTCCTGCCGTTCCTCGTCCTTTGCTACATGATGAACTTCCTCGACCGGGTGAATGTCGGCTTCGCCGCGCTCGCCATGAACGAGGATCTCGGCTTCTCGCCGTCGGTGTTCGGCGCGGGCGCCGGTATCTTCTTCATCGGCTATATCCTGTTCGAGATTCCGAGCAACCTGGCGCTGCAGCGCTTCGGCGCGCGCATCTGGATCGCGCGCATCATGATCAGCTGGGGGCTGATCAGCGCCGCCATGGCGCTCGTCACCGGGCCGACAAGCTTCTACCTCGTACGCTTCCTGCTCGGCGTGGCCGAAGCCGGCTTCTTCCCGGGCGTGATCCTCTATCTGACCTACTGGTTCCCGGCGCGCGAGCGGGCGCGCATCGTCTCGCTGTTCATGGCGGCGATCCCGCTCGCTAACGTCATCGGCGCGCCTTTGTCGGGCGCGCTGCTCGGGCTCGACGGGCTCGGCGGACTCAAAGGCTGGCAGTGGATGTTCATCCTGGAGGGCTTGCCCGCCGTCGTGCTTGGCCTCATCACGCTGGCCTTCCTCGACGACAAGCCGGCCGAAGCGAAATGGCTCTCGCAGGACGAGCGGCAGGCGCTGACCGCCGAGCTTGAAGCCGAGGCCGAGGCGACCAAGAAGGTCGGCTATCAAGGACTCTTCGAGGCTCTGACCAGGCCCCGCGTGCTCGTGCTTGGGATTCTCTATTTCTGCTTCGTCATCGGACTCTACGGCATCGGCTTTTGGATGCCGCAAGTGATCGAGACCTTCGGGCACACGCCGCTGCAAATTGGCTTTCTCACGGCGGTGCCCTATCTCTTCGCGGCGGTGGCGATGGTGCTGTGGGGCAGACACTCCGACCGCACCGGCGAGCGCACCTGGCACGTGGCGCTGCCGCTGTTCCTCGCCGCTTCGGCCTTCGCCTGGTCTTCGGTGAGCGGCCCGCTCGTGCCGACCATGATCGCGCTCACGCTCGCGTCGATCGGCATCTATTGCGCCATCGGCACGTTCTGGTCCTTCCCGACCGCGATCCTCACCGGCACGGGTGCAGCCGCCGGCATCGCGCTGGTCAATTCCATGGGCAATCTAGGCGGCCTGGTCGGCCCGGCGCTGATCGGCGTGCTGAAGCAGCAGACCGACGATTTCACCGCTTCCCTCTTGTTCCTGGCCGGATCGCTCGCCCTTGCCGGCGCCATTGCGCTGCTATTCGGCTACGCCGCGGGCATGCTATTCACCTCCTCCCGGCGGGGAAAAACCGGCCGCAAAGCGGCCGGGTGAAGGGGGCGAGGGACGAGAATGGCCGATGAGAAACTCTGCGCGACGCGACGCAGCCTGCTCGCCGGCATGGCACTGGTCGCTGGGGCAAGCACGTTGCCGACGCGCGGCAAGAGCGAGCCTGCCATGAACCATGTCGTGCTGCTCGGCGACTCGATCTTCGACAACAAGGCCTATGTCGGAGACGGTCCTGACGTGATCGCGCAGCTCACCCAGACGCTGCCCGCCGGCTGGAAGGCGACGCTGCACGCCGTCGACGGTTCGACCACGGTCACCATGAAGGAGCAGCTCGGCCGGCTTCCCAAGGACGCCACCCATCTCGTGGTGTCGACCGGCGGCAACGACGCGCTCGGCTCCAAGCAAGTGATCGAGGAGCCCGCGCGCTCGGTGGGGGAGGCGCTAGACAAGCTCGCCAGGATCCGCGCCGAGTTCACGAAGACCTATCGGGCTCTGCTCGGGGCCGTGCTTGCCAAGAAGCTCCCGACCGTGATGTGCTCGATCTACGATCCGCGCTACGACAATCAAGATGAGCAGCGCGTCGCCTCGGCCGGGCTCACCATCTTCAACGACACGATCACGCGCGAAGTCTTCGCGCGCGGTCTGCCGCTGATCGATCTCAGGCTGCTGTTCGACGACGCGCGCGACTATGCCAATCCGATCGAGCCGTCAGTGCAAGGCGGCGCCAAGCTCGCCCGCGTGATCGCCAAGGTCGTCACCACCCACGACTTCACGCGCCAGCGGTCTGAGGTTTATGTGGGGTGATCTTCCCAAGGAGGTTGTCATTGCCCGGCTTGACCGGGCAACCCAGTAATCGGGCGCGTGGAGTTTAATTGAGCCCGTGGATACTGGATTCCCGCTTTCGCGGGAATGACGAGACGGTGCGCTCTAGCTATCAAGCCGCGGGGGCGGCGGCTTTCTTGCGCGGCTTCTCGGGTTTTGGAGGCGCGCTCGCATCGGTTTTTGCCTCGTCCTTCGGCTCGTCTTGCTTCCCGTTGAGCTCGCCCTTGGCCGCCTTCACGCAATGCTCGACAGCCTCGGCGAGCGACGTCGCATAGGCGTCGGCCTCAGCCGTCTCGCGCAGGGCCTTGACGAATTTCTCGTCGTCCTCGTCGGCGAAGAACGCGACCAGAATATGCGTTCCGTCGGGCAGGATGCGCCGCAAGCGCCGCACGACATAACGGATATGCGCCGGCCCGCTGCCAAGACCGAGATAATTGAGACACACGAGCTTCGCCTCGGTGCCTTGGAGCGAGGCGATATGGCCCGCCGAGATCGCCTCCACCGGATGGGCCTTGGCGTTCAGCCCCCGCTTCTTCAGGACCTCGGCGAGCATGGAAGCGGCGGCCTCGTCGAGATCGGACCGTCCGCCGACAGTGAGAATCGGCTCGTCGACGACCCAGCCCGGGGCAAGCTGCTGCCGCTCGACCACAGGCAGGCTGCCGTCCTCGTCTTCCTCCGGGGCCTCGAGCGAGGCAAGCCCGCCTGCTGCCTCAGCGTCCTTGTCGTCCTTCTCCACCTTGCGGCGAAGCTTGGGGAACCAGCGGCGCGGCTCGAATACGGAAAGATTGTCCAGCATCTCTCTGACCGTCGCGTTCATGCGCTCGGCCTGATCTGAGTCAAGCAGGCCGCGCTCGGCGTCTTGCTGGGCGAGCTTCAGTCCCTCGATTGCGACGGCATCGAGATAGGATTGCAGCGTCTTTTCTTCCTTGAGGAAAAGCTCGGCCTGATAGGTGGCTTCGGCCGCGTCGCCCGAGAGCGTGCGCTGGTAGAAGCTTTGCGCTGGCGTGAGCGCAGGCTGGTCGCCGAGCAGCACCTCGAAGAAGCGCAAGCCCTCGATGTGGCGCCCTAGCACCGCGAGGCAGACGGTGATGGGCGTTGCGATGAGCAGCCCGAGCGGTCCCCATAGCCAGGTCCAGAAGATCGTCGCGGCGATCACGGCGATGGGCGAGACGCCGGTACCGCGCCCGAACACCAGCGGCTCGACCACCTGGCCCATGGTCATTTCAGCGACGATGAAGAGCACAAGCGTGATGAGGAAGGTCGACCATCCGTCGTCGACCACGAGCGCCAGCAGGAGCGGGGGGATCGCCGCGATGTAGGAGCCGATGAACGGCACGAAGCGCATCAGAGCGGCGAGAATGCCCCAGATGATCGGGTTTGGAATGCCGATCGCCCAGAGCGCCGCGGTCATGAACACGCCACAGGCCGAGTTGATCAGGAGCTGACTCAAAAAGTATTTGCTCAGGCGATGCGCCGCGTCATTCAGCGTCGTGGTCGCGCGCTGCATGTCCGATGCGCCGACGAGCCTGATGAACCGGTCGCGCAGGTCCTCCCGCTGCAGCAGGATGACCACGACGAACAGGAGCACGATGCCGGCGGTGGCGAGCGGCGGCAGCAGCGTTCCGGCGATCCGCTGGTAGAATTCGAGCGTTGTCGCCGGACGTTCCAGGACTTCGACCTTGATCGGCTTGTCGTCAGGGCGATCGGCTTCTGCGCCCACTTCCGGCGCGGGCGTCCCCTTGTCCGGCTGAACGAGCTGGTTTTGCAGGTCCGATAGGATCTCGCCGGCCTGCTGAAACACGGGCGAGCTCTGCGTGCTCTCGCGCAATACCGCGATCTTCGCCGATAGCGCGTCGCGATAGGTCGGAAGCTGTCCCGCGAGATGCGTCACCTCGCGCGACAGGAGCCAGCCGAGCGCGAAGATGATCGCGAAAGCGATTGTGACGACAGTGACGACGGCGAGCACGCGCGGCACCTTGATGCGCCGAAGAAGCAGGAGCGGCGGCGTGAGCACGAAAGCGAGCAGAATCGAGAGCGCGAGCGGCAGGAGGACGTCGCGCCCGACATAGAGGCTGGTGATTACGAGGGCCGTGATGAGCAGGCCCTGCAGGGCGGCGGTGCGGGCGTCAGAGGGCGTCGAAAAAAGCGGGAAGGGCGAACGAGGCGGCATGTCGATCCTCCCGCGGGAGCAGCCCGCCATAAACGGGGCGCCATCGCTTTAGTTCCGCCAGAGAAGCTGGTCCCGCAACGCCGGTCAAGCCCAGCAAAGAGAAACGGCCCCGGCCGATGAACCGGGGCCATTTGCAAAGGCTTCGCTCCGACAGGATTAGCCTAATTCGCGGCGTGATTGGCGCCCTGCACGCTGGCCGAGACGTTGCCGATCGGCTGCTTGGACAATTCCATGTCGGTCGACTTGATCTCGCCCTTGGCTGCCGCCAGCGCCTCCTTGAGATCGACCATGCGGATCGACTGGTCTCCGAAGGTGCGGAAGTACCAGCGCAGATTCTCGAGGTCGGAGACGCTGGTCCACTCGGTCTCGTTCATCTTGCCACCGATCGCGGCATTCACCACCGAGCCCTTTGGAATGTCGAACTGGTTGAGGACGTGGAAGGCGGCCAGCACCGCGTCGTCCGCCGTCTCATTGGGGACCGCCGCCTGGCTGTAGATCGCCGCGCGGACGACGCGAGGGCGGGGTGAAATCGCCGGGGATGCCGAGCAACCCGGTTCCGGCGCCGAAGGCTTCGACCTTGACGTCGCCGACTTTCGCGGACTCGACGTCGTTGACTGAAAGTTGACGTAGTTGGAAAGGTTGGTCATGTGCCAGTCATAGGTCGGCGCGTTGGTCATCACGCCGAGTGGCGCATCATGCACTTTGGGAGCCTCCTCGCGAGAAAAGTTGCAGCAACACCGGCGCGCCGCCTTAAAGCCGCATTAAGCACGCGCAGGAGTTCGGCCGAGCCTTAACGAGCCGTCGGCGAAATCCAGACGAATTCACCCAATCTTGTGCGAGTTCAGATCAGCTTCACCTTGCCGGTGGCCATGTCGTAGACCCCGCCCGAGAGGGCTATGGTCTTGGCGGCGAGCGCGTCGGAGATGATCGGCGCATCCTCGATCAGCCGCTTCAGGCTGAGGCGCACATTCTCCTCGATGGCCACGGAGAGAAGATCGCTGGGATGGCGCCCATGCGCGGCAATAACCGCAGGCTCGATCGCCTTTATCAGGCCTGGGAGATGCCCCGGCAGCTTGGCGCGCTCCATGACCACCTTGATCGCGGCGGCAACCACGCCGCAGTTTGAATGCCCAAGCACCAGGATGAGCGGCACGCCTAAGAACTTCACTGCATATTCGACGCTCGCATAAGCATCGTCGTCCACGACATTGCCGGCGAGGCGAACGACGAACAGGCTGCCGGGCGGTTGATCGAACACGAGATCGGGCATCACGCGGCTGTCTGAGCAGCTGACGATGGCCGCAATCGGGGCCTGCCCTTCGGCACGCGCCGCCCGGCCGGCGGAAAAATCCCGCTCGTTCGGCGTGTTGGCGGCATAGCGCGCATTCCCTTCCATCAGCCGGTCGAGCGCATCGGCGGGAGGAATGGCGTTCGGCGCGGGCTCAGCTGAAGCCTTCGGTTCTGCGTGCGCTCCGGCTGAGCTCAGGGCGCCGGCGGCAAGGAGCGCGGCCGCTCCAGCCGTGACGTTCCGCCGCGACAAGGTTCGATGCCGATGGTCGCCGCAACGCTCGCACATAGTCTCTTCTCCTGTTGGCTCCGGTCGGGCGGTATATTAGAGCAGATGGAGAACGCCGCTAAGCCATTAAGGGCAACCGAGCCGCTAAGTGGCGGCGTCCTTAGGCTTGTTGAGGAGCAGCCGGAAGCAGCCGAGATTGTGGGCGAGGAACTCATAGGCCGCGCCCCACAGATAGAGGCGAAACTTGCGGTATTCGAAGTCGCCGAAATTCGCCCGCACAGAGTCCTTGCTTGTCTCGAGGTTCAGCGCCCATTGCTTGAACGTGAGGTGATAGCTCCAGCGGTCGTTATGGACCTCCATCAACTCGAGTCCGCTCTTGGGGATCTTGTTGATGAAATCGTCGAGCACGAGGAAGGAGTGGTTGCCGGGAAAGATGTGCCGGACCATGAAACTCGATATCTCGTATTTCTTCCAGGCCGAGGCTTCGTCGAGATAGACGAACCCCCCAGGCTTCAGCAGGCTGTAGAACTTGTCCAAGACGCGCCGATAGTGCGGGAGGTGCCCCATGACGCCCATGATGGCGATGGCGTCGAACGGCTCCTCGGGCGCGTAGTCGTAGAAGTCGGTGAGCAGAATTTCGAACTGGTCGCCGAAATTGGCGAGCTTCGATTTCAGATAGGACTGTGAGACGTCGGAGTTGGTGATGCCGGTGAAGCGCACGCCGGCTTGCAGCGCGTGGCCGGCGAACGCGCCCCAGCCGGGGCCGATCTCGAGCACCGTCTTGCCGGGGCCGAGCCCGCATTTCTCGATCGCCCAGTCGAACTTCCGCTCGACCGCCTTGGCCAGCGGCTCATCGTCATGCTCGTAGATGCCTTGCGTGTAGGCCGGCATCACCGGATCGAGGAAGCTCAGGAACAACTTCGGGTCGGCGTTGTAATGCGACGCGATCGCCTGCTTGTTGGTGTAGACCTGCCCGAACAGGAGCGGCTCGACGAAGCGCCAGGCCGTCATCAGCGGATGGCTGTCGTCAAGCTCGGCGCGGAGCGCGAAGGGCTTCAGCATGTCGCCTTCGATGTCGATGTCGCCTTGCAGATAGGCCTCGGCGATGTCGCCCTCGTCCAACGTGCGCACCGCCCGGACCGCGCGCTCGTTGTGCAACTCGACATGAAATGCGGGCTGGCCCTGGCCGATGGTCTGCCTCTCGCCGTCCGGCATGGCGATGGAGAAGGGGGTCTCGATTCCGCCGACGCGGGTAATAAAGGCGTCGAGCGTGCTTGCGGCAGCTGGCATGCGATCTGTCCCCCTGCCCTGAGGCGCGGTCTCCCGACATCGCTGGCGGGCTTTCCGGCGCTCGGCGGCAATTGTGCCCCGGATGCATGCCGAATGAAATGGGCAGGTCTTAGGCGCGACTTCTGTTGCGGAGGGGCCAAAACTTCGGGCTACCATCGCGCCCGGGCTGGAAGGGGAGAGGGAATGGGCGAAATCAAAGGGCGTCTGGCCTACGCGGCCTGGGCCATGCTCGCCTCATGGCTGGGCCTCGACCCCGCGCAAGAGGCCGTCGCCGACCAACCCGGAAAGATCCTCAATGTCTGGCCGCCCCAGGCGGCGGCCCCGGCACCGGCGAGGCCTTCCGCGTCCTCTACCGCTCGACGGGGATAAACGGCGAGCCGATCCAGGTCTCGGGCCTGCCTGCAGTCGCAGTAGTCGCGGGTGGAGTGTCGGGCGGCCTGGAACCACCCCCACCCCGACTTCGCCTTGGCGAATCGGACCCCCACGAGGGGGAGGTATGAAAATCGGTTGCGCTTTAGTTGGTGATCCTGATCGTCGTGCTGTTGTTCCGTAGCGCTGCACGAGCGAATAGAGCGCGGCGGCGTTCGACGGATGCAGCCGCACGCAGCCATGCGACGCCGGGCGCCCGAGATATTTCGTCTCGTAAGACCCGTGGATGGCGTAGCCGCGCAGGAAGAAGATCGAATGCGGCATGGGCGATCCCTCATAGATCGAGGACCGGTGATAGCGCATGAGCGCGGTCGGCCTGTAGCTGCCCGTCGGCGTGCGGTAGCCGCGGCGCGCGGTCGATACCGGCCAGGAATAGCGCGGCGCTCCATTGACGAAGACATCCATGCGCTGGGTCGACAGGTTGATCCTTGCCACGACCGCGGCCTCGGCGATGGCCGGCGCGAACGCGAAGAGCACGAGGCCGAGCAGCGCGGCCGCGAGGACGTTCCGTTTCATGCTGTGTCTCCCTCTACAAGATTTTGCCAAGCCTAAGGACAAGGCCTGAATATCGGCTGAACGGAAGCTGAGCCGCGCGCCTTGGCAAGAACCTGGAAACGATAACGGGGGCTCTAATTCCTGCCCAGTTTTGTGCTAGGCTTTATGGAGGGGCCTCACGGGGAAGGGGTCGAGGGCATGCTAAGGCTGATCCTGAGCCTCGCGCTCATTCTTTTCTCCTTTGCGACGGCGTCCGCGATCGAGCCGCGCGGCAAGAGCGCGCGCGCCGGGGCCAAGGTGACCAAGACTGCCACCGCCAAGCCCGCCAAGCCGATCAAGAAAAAGAAGGCGCCACCTCCGGGCCCGCCTGCCAAGGAGCTGTTCGCCGCCGTTGGCGAGCCTGCTCCGCTCGCCGCCCGCTCGATCGGCGGCTACAGCAAGGGATGCATGGCCGGCGGCGTTCCGCTCTCTCTCAACGGGCCGAACTGGCAGGTGATGCGGCTTTCCCGCAACCGCATGTGGGGAACGCCGCGCCTCGTCGATTTCGTCGAGCGGCTTGCGAGCGACGCGCGCGCGCTCGACGACTGGCCGGGCCTGCTCGTCGGCGACATGTCGCAGCCGCGCGGCGGACCCATGCTGACCGGGCATACCAGCCATCAGATCGGGCTCGACGCCGATATCTGGCTGACCCCGATGCCTGACCGCACGCTCACCGCACAGGAGCGGGAGGACATAAAGGCGGCGTCGATGCTGAAGGATCCGTTCAGCGTCGATCCCAACGTGTTCACCATCCAGCAGGTGAAGCTCATCAAGCGCGCCGCCTCCTATCCACAGCTCTCGCGCATCTTCGTGCATCCGGCGATCAAGAAGGCGCTCTGCGAGCAGGCCCCGAGCGTCGGCAAGGACCGTTCGTGGCTCGGCAAGGTGCGGCCGTGGTGGAACCATCACTACCATTTCCATGTGCGCCTCTCCTGCCCGTCTGGAGACGAGGGTTGTGACGAGCAGAAGCCCGTGACCGGCGACGACGGCTGCGGCGACGAACTGAAGAATTGGTACAAGATGCTCGAGAAGGCCGCGATCTGGGCGGCGGAGCAGAACACCAATCCCGAGCCCGAGCCTGAGCCCGCGCCCGACATCAAGCCCGAAAAAAAGACCGATGCCAAACCTCCGCCTGGCAAGCCGCCGCTGAGGCTCGGCGACCTGCCGAAGGACTGCGCGACGGTGCTTGCGGCCGGCGGGCACAAGCCCATGGCCGAAGCCGAGATGGCCTCGCTGCCTGCCATTATCAGGGCCAAGGCGAGCAAGGATGCGGGTGTGCCGGTGCCGTTGCTCGACGCGGCGGGGCTCCAGGCGCTGCTCGCGCGCGACAAGAAGGGCGGCAAGGACGCTAGCGCCGAGATGACGCTGCCCGACCGCAACCCGATTCGCTGACGCTAAAAGCCTGACGCATCCGCCCTTCACCTAACGCCGCACATCCGGCACAATCACGCTCATGCTGAAACCGCGCGAACATCCGCTCGAAGGCCAACGCAACGTGCTTGGCGAGACCCTGCAGACTTGCTCGGACCGTCCGCTCACGGGCTTCTACCGCACCGGCTGCTGCCATACGGGGCCTGAGGATCACGGGCTGCACACGGTCTGCGTGGAGGTGACCGCCGCGTTCCTCGCCTTCTCCAAGGCGCGCGGCAACGACCTCTCCACGCGGCAGTCGGATTACGACTTCCCGGGGCTCAAGCCGGGCGACCGCTGGTGCTTGTGCGCTGCGCGCTGGCGCGAGGCGCTCGAAGCGGGGCAGGCGCCGCGCGTCATTCTTTCCGCGACGCATGAAGCCACGCTCGAGGTCGTCAGCCTCGCCGACCTCAAGCGCTATGCCATCGACCTGGCCTGACGACAGCTGCAAGGTCTCATCCCTCCCCTTGATGGGGAGGGCAACTCGACCGAAGGTCGAGCGGGTGGGGTGCGTATCCCTGCGCTTCAGAAACGGCCCCCACCCGGCCACGCCTTCGCCCTTCGGGCTACGGCGGGCCGACCTCCCCACGAGGGGGAGGTATGGTCTCTTGGCGTGACTGATGGCAGCATGGCTAGATGGCTAAATCGAAACAAGCACCGGTGCGGAAGCAGAGGGGTGCACCCGCCCCCCCGCCGAAGCCGCGCAAGAAGCGCGACGTGCACGCCGAGGGGCACAAGCGCAAATTCCTGGTCGTGGTCGACGAGACGCCGGAATGCGAGAGCGCGCTCGCCTTCGCCGCCTCGCGCGCGCAGCGCACGCACGGCCAGCTCGCGCTGCTCTATGTCATCGAGCCGGGCGTCGAGTTCCAGCATTGGCTCGGCATCGAGGAGGTCGCGCGCGAGGAAGGACTGAACAAGGCCAAGGCCGTGTTCCGCATGTTCGGGCGGAAGCTCAAGGCCATGGGCTTCGAGACCCTGGTGCCCGAGGAGATCGTGCGTGAGGGGATCAAGGCCGAGGAGATCACCAAGCTGATCGAGGAGGACCACGATATCGGCGTGCTCGTGCTCGGCGCCTCGAAGGACCCCTCGGGGCCGGGCCCGCTCGTGACCACGCTCGCGGCCGGGCGGACGCTCGGCACGTTTCCCGTGCCCATCACCGTCGTGCCGGGCCATCTCGCGATCGACGAGATCCTGGCGCTCGCCTGACCGCGCCTGGAGCACGAACGCTCCTAGAACAACACACGTCATCGCCGGGCTTGACCCGGGCGATCAAGGGGCTCCTGGCTCGGCGCCTGTTGCCCTGGATGCCCGGCTCAGGGCCGGGGATGACGTTTCAATGTGATGAGATGCGCGCATGCATTTCTAGCGGGGGTCTTATCATCCTGCGCGGGGCAATCCGGGCCGAGATATCTCCCGTCGAGCTTCACGCCCATATGCGGGATGCCGCCGATCGGCGGATCCAAATTCGTCTTGACCGTCGGTGTCATCGTCCTCGCCAACGCAGATCGTGGCCTTGGTCATGCCGGAGACCGGCGCCACGGTGATGATCTCCCAGGCGCCGGGCTTGCGCTTCGGCACGACATCTCCCTCCGCCGCTATCGCGCCGGTGACTAGTGAAAGCGCGGTCAGCACGGCCGCCACGATGATGATCTTGCTCATGCCTCGCTCCGATCGGAGAGAGTGCTGTGGCAGAGATCGGCCCGCGCGCCAATGGCCGAGCGCGGGGCGGTCCTGCTAAAAGGGACTTGGTGATTCTTCCCGGGCTGCTGCGGCAAATGTCACGCGTGGCCGGTGCGCGCCCCGCGTCCTTCCGCCACCCGGATTCCGGCAAAAGCCCTTGCCCTTGAGGCCGCCTTTGCCGCAAGTCTCGCGGCCGAGCGCTTCCGCTAAAGGGCCCCCGCCGATGTCGACCCACAAAGCAAGCAAACCCGCAGCCAAATCGCCGGCTGTGGGCAGCGGCCAAGGCCCGGCGGTCGCGGTGCTTACCGCGATCAGCGTCGCGCATATGCTGAACGACGTGATTCAATCGCTGGTCATGGCGGTCTACCCGCTGCTCAAGGACAATTTCCGCCTCGACTTCCGCCAGATCGGGCTGATCACCTTCACCTTCCAGTTCACCGCTTCCGTGCTGCAGCCGCTGGTCGGCTATTACACGGACCGCAACCCCACGCCCTATTCGCTCGTGCTCGGCATGGGCGCCTCGCTGCTCGGGCTGATCCTCATGGCGTTTGCGCCGACCTACGCCGTGGTGCTGATCGCCGCGGGGCTGACCGGCATGGGCTCATCGGTGTTCCACCCGGAATCCTCGCGCGTGGCGCGGCTCGCCTCGGGCGGCAAGCATGGGATGGCGCAGTCCGTGTTCCAGGTGGGTGGCAATTTCGGCACGGCGCTCGGACCGCTGCTCGCGGCCTTCATCGTGCTTCCCTTCGGTCAGCCGGCAATCGCCTGGTTCGCCATCGCCGCGCTGATCGCCATGGTGCTGCTCACCATGATCGGCACCTGGTACGGCAAGACGATCAAGCTGAACAAGGCCGCGCCGGCCAAAGAGCTCGAAGCGATGACGGAGCTGTCGAAGACCGCCGTGAGGCGCTCGATCGCCATCCTCGTCACGCTCACCTTCTCCAAGCACTTCTATCTCGTCAGCATCACGAGCTTCTACATCTTCTATCTGATGCACACCTTCGACCTGTCGGTACAGAGCGCACAGCTCTATCTGTTCCTGTTCCTCGGTGCGGTCGCGGCCGGAACGGTGATCGGCGGCCCGATCGGCGACCGCATCGGCACGCGCCGCGTTATCTGGTGGTCGATCCTGGGCGTCTTGCCCTTCACGCTGGCGCTGCCTTATGTCGGTCTGTTCGGCACGGCAATGCTCAGCGTGATCATCGGCCTGATCCTCGCTTCAGCCCATCCCGCGATCATCGTCTATGCGCAGAGCTTGCTACCGGGGCGCGTGGGCATGGTCGCCGGCCTGTTCTTCGGTCTCGCCTTCGGCATCGCGGGGATCGGCGCGGCCTTTCTCGGCTGGCTCGCTGACGCCACCAGCATCACCTTCGTCTACCACGTCTGCGCGTTCCTCCCGGCCATTGGGCTCCTTGCAGTCTTCCTGCCCGAAACTGCCAAGCCGCGCGCCCCGCGCTCGAAAAAGGGCCGATGATCGTCAGATAACCGCCAGCTTGCTGAGGCAAGCAGCAGCGCATGGCGGTCATTTCCCTGCCATGGCGTTGCCAAATTTCAGCACCCTTTGGGGAGGGCCGAAACGCGTGTCTGCTCAAGATGTTGCAGCTGGTCGGCCGAATTTCGCGCTCGGAGCGAGACTCGCGCGCGGTTCGACGCTACAATGCCTGCCATGGCCGCCGAGTATGTGGCGTGCGGCTCCACCAGTTCCTTTGCGTTCAGTTGTGAGTTCTCGCGTTCTTGCCGGGCGGGGCGGCAGGCGTTGCGCGCTTGCGGAACACTTGGCTCGGCTCGGTCGTTTGGTTGAGGTCAGTTTACGAGGGGGCAATCATGCGTGACATTCGGGGAGACTTGCAGGACCGCGCCAACCTGCTCGAGGAACAAATCAACGCTCATCAGGCACAATACGACTCGCTGATCGAGCAATTCAAACGCGAATACGATGCGAGGCTCGAGGATCTGAAGGCCGAGCTCGAAGCGGTAAACCGGCTCATGGATCTTGAGCTGCGGCGTCTCGGGTCCAGGCAGCCGGTGCAAAGCGCGTCACCCCAGCAGGCTCAGCCTGTGCAGCATCATCCGCAGCAGCACCCGCAAGCGCAGCAGCACCCGCAAGCGCAGCAGCACCCGCAGCAAGTTCACCCGCAGCAGGCGCATCCGCAGCAAGCGCATCCGCAACAGGCGCACCCGCAGCAAGTTCACGCGCAGCAGGTCCATCACCAGCAGCCGGCCCAGCCGCAGCCTCAGCAGCCGCTCGCGGACTTCCTCGTGCGCACGCTCGGTGAAGTCGGTCCGCTTTCGCGGGAAGATTTGCGGCGCATCGCGATCCAAGAGGGCTATTTCGCCGATGGCGAGAGCGCCGAGCGCGGCGTGACGGCGACCTTGCTGAACGTGGCCAAGGCCGGTCTCGTCAGGCAATTGCCGAACGGCAATTTCGCGCCGGCCACCGTGCTCGACACGATCAGGCTCCGCCGCGCGATTTAGTTGAGTGCGGCGCGTGGTTCGAGGCCCGGCCGTCATCCTGAGGTGCGAGGGCGAAGCCCGAGCCTCGAAGGACGGCCGGACACCTCACCATGACGGCGCGATCGCCTAGACCCTACGCGCCGCGCAGCAATTCCGTGACGTCCTTGCGGACTTTGTCCTCGGCATAACGCGCAAGCGCCTTGCGGTCGGGGAAGGAGTTCGAGCGGCACGGGCGGCCCGATGCGGATATGGGCGTCGAGCGGGCCAAGTCCGAGCAAGCGCCAAGCATGGCTTGCGAGGTTCATGTCGCCGTACCAGGCGACAACGTGCCGTCCGCGGCGGCAAAGCGGCAGCCCATAGATCTTGGTGTAGGCAAGCGAGAGCGTCTGGGCGGAGACCGTCGGCCCCAGCGCGCCGCCATTCGTGGGCTTGGCGGCAGCGAACAGCGCGGTCTTGAACGGTACCACGCCGTTACCGTCGCTCGATGTGCCTTCCGCGAACAGCACGATGTGGTCGCCGTCTTCGAGCCGGCTCAGAATCTCGTTCGCCTTGTCGCCCACCTCGTTCCGCCGGTTGCGGTCCACGAACACCGAGCGCTGCAACTTGGCGAGCCAGCTCACGAAGGGCCACGATGCCACTTCCTGCTTGGCCACGAAGGAAACGGGCGCGACGGCCGAGAGCACCGCGATGTCGATCCAGGAGACGTGGTTCGAGATCAGCAGCACGCCCTGCTTCTCCGCCACCTCGCCTTCGACATTGAGGCGGATCCCGACGATCTTGCAGACCTGGTGGTGATACCAATGCGGGAAGGTGCGGGCGAAGCGCGAGCCCGTCCTCAGGAACAGCAGCTGCAGCGGCATCAGCGGGAAGGTGAAGGCGAAGAAGGCCGCCAGCACCAGAAAGGCACGCAAATTCCGCATGACGCTATTTCGCACCCTTCACCGGCACGCCGAACAGCTCGAGCCGGTGGCCGATGAGGCGAAAGCCGAGCTCGCGCGCAACGCTCTCCTGCAGCCGCTCGATCTGCTCGTTGCGAAACTCGATCACCTCGCCCGTCTTGACGTTGATGAGATGATCGTGATGGCCGTGGCCCGCCGGCTCGTAGCGTGCGCGCCCGTCGCCGAATTCGTGACGCTCGAGGATGCCCTCGCTCTCGAACAGGCGCACGGTGCGATAGACGGTTGAAAGCGAGATGCGCGGGTCGACCGCGCTCGCGCGCCGATAGACCTCCTCGACGTCGGGATGATCCTCAGCCTCCGACAGCACGCGCGCGATGGTCCGCCGCTGGCCCGTCATGCGCAAGCCCTTCTCCGCGCAGAGACGCTCAAGCCTGCTATTTTGGGTCGCAAGTTTGGGCATGGCGGGTTTGCTTTGCGCGGTGCGTGGGCTGAAACGCCCGTCATCATCGGCGGGGTGGCCTCAAAGGGCAAGGCTGAAGATCGCCGCGTCTGCGCCGTCTTCATAATAGCCCGCGCGCCGCCCGACGGGTTGCGCGCCGAGAGCGCGGTAGAGCGCAAGTGCAGCCTCGTTGCCTTTGTCGACTTCAAGGAACAGTTGCTTCGTTCCGCTCTCGCGCAACGCGGAGATGGCGGCTTCGAGCAATGCGCGGCCGAGCCCTGAGCGGCGGCAGGCTGGCGCGACCGCGAGCGTGAGAAGCTCTGCCTCGTCGGCGGCTTTCCGCGCGATCAGCATGCCCCCCATGACGCCGCCAGAGTCGTCGGCGACCGAGCCGACAAGGCACAGCACTTCGGGACTTGCGAGGAACTTCGCCATGGCGGTTTCGTCCCAGGGCTTGGCGAAGCATGTCTTGTGAATCATTGCCATGGAGGAGGCATCGTATTGCGCGGCACGCGAGACATGGATCTCGATCGGCATCAGCGCCTCACGACGGTTTGCGCTTGCGGCTTCGCGTCGGGCGGACGGAGATAAAGCGGGCGCAGGATGGGAACCGTCTCGCCGGCTTCGAGGGCGATCTCGGCGAGCATACCCGCGCTCGGCTGAAGATGCGGCATGGTCGCCTCGGCGCGTTTGCCATGCCGCATGGCAGGGTCTGCCAGTAGCGCCGCGCCGCTGCCCACCGCAACCTTGAGCCTGGACGGAAGCAACGCGGCCGCATCGTCCGGCGCGATCAGCAGAGGACCCTCGATCCTGCGCCCGCTTTCATCGTAAAGCCCGAGATAGAGCATGCCGCGCCTGGCATCGACCGCGACGGCGAAGGGCGCCCGCGAGGTGACGCCGGATAGATACGCCGCGCGCGCCATCACCGTGAGACTGTCCGTGCCGTAGAGCTGCGCGCGCGTGACGAGCGCGAGCCCGCGCGCGGCGGCGATCGCGATGCGCACGCCAGTGAAGCTGCCGGGCCCGGTCGTCGCCGCTATGAGGTCGACGCCTGCGAAATCGAGCCCCGCCTCTTGCATGACCTCGGCCACCATCGGCATGAGCGCCTCGGCATGGCCGCGTTCCATCATCTGCTCGCGCAAATGCAGGACGCGCGCCGGGCCGCCGTCGGCGCGCAGCACGGCAGCCGAGCAGGCGCCCATGCTCGTGTCGAGCGCGAGAATGTTCATGGGAGGCGTTCTAAAGGATGCGCGCCGTCTCGTCGAAGGCGAAGCGCGGCGAGCGCGGGAATAGCACGCTTGCGTCGCCATAGCCGAGATTGCAGAGGAAGTTCGACTTTATGTTCATGCCCGCGAAGAATTCACGGTCGACGCCCTTCTGGTCGAAGCCCGACATCGGCCCGCAATCAAGCCCGAGCGCCCGTGCCGCGATGATCAGATAGGCGCCTTGCAGGGTGCCGTTGCGGAAGGCGGTGTCGAGGATCTTGGCATCCTTGCCCGCGAACCAGCTCCGCGCGTCGGTATGCGGAAAGAGCTTCGGCAGATGCTCGTAGAAATCGAGGTCGTAGCCAATGATGGCGCAGACCGGCGCCGCCATCGTCTTGTCGCGGTTGCCTTCGGAGAGAAAAGGCTTGAGGCGCTCCTTGGCTTCGCGCGACTTGACGAACAGGAAGCGCGCCGGGCTCGAATTCGCTGAGGTCGGCCCGAGCTCGGTTAGATCGACGAACTCATGCAGCAGCGCGTCGGGCACGTCCCGGTCGAGCCAGGCGTTATGCGTGCGCGCGTCGCGAAAGATCTGATCGAGACAGGCGTCCGAGACCGGCTTGCTCACACCGGCCGGACCTCTTGCACCTCCGGTATGAAGTGCCGGAGCAAGTTCTCGATGCCGTGGCGGAGCGTCGCGGTCGAGCTCGGGCAGCCGGAGCAAGCGCCGCGCATATGCAGGAACACGACGCCGTCGCGATAGCCCTGGAAAGTGATGTCGCCGCCGTCCTGCGCGACCGCAGGCCTGACGCGCGTGTCGAGCAGCTCCTTGATGGTCTTGACCGTCTCCTCGTCCTCGGGCGCGAAGAACTCGCCGGTCTCGGCGTCGTCAGCGCGCGCCGCCGATGCCGTGTCGGTCACCGCTTCGCCCGAGAGGTAGTGCTCCATGATGGCGCCGAGGATGGCGGGCTTCAGGTGCTGCCACTCGCCCTCGCCTTTGGTCACGGATATGAAGTCCGTGCCGAAGAACACGCCCCCGACGCCCTCGATCTCGAACAGGCGCGAGGCAAGCGGCGAAGCCTTACCCTGCTCGGGGTCGAGGAATTCGAGCGTGCCGTGATCGAGCACCGGTCGGCCGGGGATGAACTTCAACGTGGCGGGATTGGGCGTGGCCTCGGTCTGAATGAACATGGTGGCCTCTTTGGCTCCTCGCGCGGGGGCCTGCAAGCCTTCCAACGCCAGCTTAGAATTATTCTAGTCCATACTTGGCCCCGCCCGGGCCAAAGTCAAGGCGGCGCGAGGCTCGCATATCCGGGCGGCGGCGGAACCGCGAATTCTGCCTGCCGAAGGCATGGACTGGATGAGCCGCCCGCCCCACATCAAGGAAGCGGCGGACCTCTCCCGGGTTGACGGGTACGCAAATTTGTCGGAGGGCTTCGGCCGATCCGATTCCCGCGCTGGAGGGGTGGCCGAGTGGTCGAAGGCGCACGCCTGGAAAGTGTGTAGGCGGGCAACCGTCTCGAGGGTTCGAATCCCTCCCCCTCCGCCAATATGGTTCCGGACACTTCCGTTACCTTCCGCTAAGCCCTTGGTTTCCAACGTAATCCTTCTGGACACTTCCGGAGCCGTCCGGCAGAATCCGGACCAGATTGTAGGCCAGATTGTAGGCTGGAGGGGAACATGGTGCTCAACAGCACTGCGCTTCGGATTTCGCGGCTTCGGACCCAGGGGCGCTACGCCGACGGCGGAGGATTGTATCTGCAGGTCAGGGAGCGAACCAAAAGCTGGCTATTCCGCTACAGCAAGGGCGGCCGGGCCTACCATTTGGGGCTTGGCCCGCTGCACACATTGTCCCTCGCCGAGGCACGGGAGAAAGCCCGAGCGCTCCGCCAGTTGCTGATCGAGGGGAAAGATCCGCTCGCCGAAAAGCGCGCGCAGAGCGCCACGATGGGCGTCGCCCAGGCCAGGGGCCTCACCTTCGAGCAATGCGCCGACGGCTATATGCGGACCCACGCTGCCACGTGGAAAAACGTCAAGCATCAAGCCCAATGGGCGTCGACGCTGGCGAAGCACGTCTCGCCGATCATCGGGCCGCTGCCGGTCGCGGCAATCGACACCGCTCTAGTGCTGCGCGTGCTGGAACCGATCTGGACCAAGACCCCGGAAACCGCCAAGCGCGTGCGCGGCCGCATCGAAAGCGTGCTCGATTGGGCCACGGCCCAGGATCTCCGCCACGGCGAGAACCCTGCGCGCTGGCGCGGGCCATCTTGAAAACCTGCTGGCGTCGCGGAAGGCCGTCACCGTCAAGCACCACGCCAGGGCCGAGAAGCCTACGCTAGCGGGGCGGGCGATCAAGCAACCCTGATTTGAACGTGAGCCGGCAATGGCTTATGTAGGTGCGAAGAGCAATCTGCCAAACACTTGCCCATGTTGATGCTGCTGCGCATTCTCGGCGTCTGGCTCCTTCTGCTTGCCATGGTCGCCGCCGTGATCGACGCCACCAAGAGTCTCGCTGGTGGCGGCGCTTGGGTTGTCACGCCCATGGGCGAGCAATGGGCCGCCATCAGCCCGGAAACGCTCAGGGACGCCAAGGCCTGGATCGAGACTTCGGTCGACCCCTGGCTCTGGAACTCGGTGATCGCCCACGTCTTGCAGGCGCCGACCTGGGTCGTGTTCGGCATTCTCGGCGTGCTGCTCTATTGGCTCGGCCAGAAGCGCAAGCCCGTCGAGGTGTACATCAATTAGGGAAAGAGTTTCGTCATGCCCGGCCGAAGTGCCGGGCATCCACGAATTGGCAGCCGGGGGAGCCAAAGACGTGGATGGCCGGGACAATCCCGGCCATGACGGTGTTCTGAGATTGGAGATTTCCATGTTCACGCTCAGACGCAAGCCCCTCACCATCCCCTCAGCCGACCAGGCCCTGCCCGGCCGGCCTGACCCCATTCCCACCGGAACCCACCATTTCGTCAATGGTGCCGCGCTGAAAGGTCCATACCCGGAAGGCTCCGAGAAGGCGCTGTTCGCGCTCGGCTGCTTCTGGGGCGCCGAGCGGAAGTTCTGGGAGTTGCCCGGCGTCACCGTGACGGCGGTCGGCTATGTGGCGGGCTCCACGCCCAACCCGACCTACGAGGAGGTCTGCTCGGGCCGCACCGGCCACGCCGAGGCGGTGCTCGTCGTGTTCGACCCGAAGCAGATGAGCTACGGCGACCTGCTCAAGACCTTCTTCGAGAGCCATGACCCGACACAGGGTATGCGTCAGGGCAACGATGTCGGCACGCAATACCGCTCCGGCATCTATTATTTCTCGGACGCGCAGCGGCGCGAGGCCGAGGCGGCGAGGGCCACCTATCAGCAAGCGCTTGCCGCGCGCGGTTTTGGCGCGATTACCACGGAAATCCTTCCCGCGCCCGAGTTCTATTTCGCAGAGGACTACCATCAGCAATATCTCGCCAAGAACCCGGCCGGTTATTGCGGGATTGGAGGCATCGGCGTGTCCTGCCCCATCGGCACCGGTGTTACGGCCTAACCACCCCACTTCGTCATGCCCGGCCGAAGTGCTGGGCATCCACGAATTGGGGGAGGAAACTCGTGGATGGCCGGGACAAGCCCGGCCATGACGAGGTTTTGGGGGAGAGGGGGGATCAGCCTCGGATGAAGCCGACGATGTCCTTGGTCTTGGCGAGGATCGGATCGGCGATCGCATGCGCGCGGGCGGCGCCATCGGCGAGGATGCGGTCGATCTCGTCAGGCTCGGCCATCAAACGGCGCATCTCCTCGCCGATCGGCGTAAGCTTCGTGGTGGCGAGCTCGGCCAGCGCATTCTTGAAGGTCGAGAACGGCGCACCGCCGAAATCGCATAGCACCGAATCCTTCGTCGCCTCGGCAAGCCCGGCATAGATGCCGACCAGGTTGTCGGCCTCGGGCCGCGCCTCGAGCCCCTTCGCCTCGGAAGGCAGCGGCTCGGGATCGGTCTTGGCCTTGCGGATCTTCTTGGCGATGGCGTCGACGTCGTCGGTGAGATTGATGCGCGTCATGTCGCTCTCGTCCGACTTCGACATCTTCTTCGTGCCGTCGCGCAAGGACATCACGCGCGTGGCGGGGCCGGTGATCAGCGGCGCTGGCAGCGGGAAGAACCCGTCAGCATAGCCCGCGCGCGCGATCGTCTTGGTGAAGTCGTTGTTGAATTTCTGCGCGATGTCGCGCGCGAACTCGAGATGCTGCTTCTGGTCCTCGCCGACCGGCACATGCGTCGCGTGGTAGAGGAGAATGTCGGCGGCCATCAGGTTCGGGTAGACGTAAAGCCCGGCACTCGCGTTCTCGCGGTCCTTGCCCGCTTTGTCCTTGAACTGCGTCATGCGGTTCAGCCAGCCGATCCGCGCCACGCAATTGAAGATCCAGGCAAGCTCTGCGTGGCCCGAGACCTGGCTCTGGTTGAACACGATGTGCCCCTTCGGATCGATGCCGGAGGCGATGAAGGCCGCGGTCACCTCGCGCGTGTTGCGGGTGAGCTCGTCGGGGTCCTGGAACACGGTGATGGCGTGCAGATCTACCACGCAATAGAGGCAGTCGTTGTCGGCCTGGAGCGCCACGAATTTGGTGATGGCGCCGAGATAATTGCCGAGATGCAGATTGCCCGTGGGCTGCACGCCCGAGAACACGCGGGTCTTTTTCTGAGCCATGCCTCGCCCCTTCGCGAAGCGGGCGTTATGGCTTGCGCGTTGGCCTAACGCAAGCGTCCCCCTTTGGGTAATGTCCGGCGCCGCAATTCGGCGTGCGACCGCGATCTCGAATTATGCCGTAGGATAAGGATCATGCGCCTCGGCTTCAGGCCCTATACGGAAGCGGATTACGCCCGTGTCCTCGAAATGTGCGTCGCTGCGTTCGAGCCGATCCACAAAGGCTTCGAGCAGGCGCTGGGAAGCCAGATCTTCGAGCTTCAATATCGCGATTGGAGAGAGCAATACGCCGATACGCTGAGGAAGATTTCGCCGGCCGACGCGAACAAACGGGTTTATGTCGCGGAAGCCGATGGCGTCGTCGCCGGCTTCATCTTCACCTTTGTAGACGCGCAGCGAAAAACCGGTGAGATCGGGCTGAACGCCGTCGACCCGCGACTGCAGGGTAACGGCATCGGCAGGGCCATGTATGAATTCGCCCTCAAGGACCTCAAAGCGCGCGGCGCCGAGATTGCCTGTGTCGGAACCGGCGGCGACGACGCCCACGGGCCGGCGCGAGACGCCTATGCATCTGTCGGTTTCGACAAAGCGATCCCAGGCATGTTTCTCTTCAAGGTGCTGTAGCGACCCCGCTCTCCCCCAGGGGGAAAGGGGCGGCACTGGCGCCGGCCTCGCCATGAAACTCACCGTCTCCACCTCGCGCTCCATTTCTCCAATCTGCTCGGCGATTGCCGCGGTGCGCATCGCCATCGCGAGATGCAGCTGCTCGACCATGCGGCCCTCGACCACGATCACGCCTTTCTTCGCGTTCTCGGGTTTGCCGAAGGCGGAGATGATCTTGCGCGCCCAAGCGACCTCCTCGTCGGTCGGCGAGAAGATCTAGTTGCACGGCCCGACTTGGCTCTGATGAATCAGCGTCTTGCCGTCCATGCCGAGGGTGCGGCCCTGCTCGCATTCCTCGCGCAGGCCGATCTCGTCCTTGAAGTAATTATAAACGCCGTCGATGATGTCGAGCCGATAGGCGCGCGCCGCCACGATGGTCATTGCGAGCCACGGCACCACGGCGAAGCGGTCGTGCAGGGCGCGGGCACGCGATTCCTTCAGGAGATCGTTCGTCCCCATCACCAGGCAGCAGAGCCGGTTCTCCGCGTGCACGGCGGTCGCGGCGATGGTGCGCGCATTCAGGATTGCCATCGGCGTCTCCATCATGGCCCAAAGCCGGATTTTCTCCGCCACGTGCACACTCTGCAGGATCTTCGCAGCGCTGAGGATGTCGCCGGAATAGACGACCTTCGGCACAAGGATCGCGTCGGGCTCGGCCGCGCAGGCTGCGATCAGGTCCTCCGCGCCCCATGGCGTCTCGAGCGCGTTGACGCGGATAACGATCTCGCGGCCGCCATAGCCGCCGCCATGCACCGCCTCGCAAACCTGCTCGCGCGCGAGCAGTTTCGCGTCCGGCGCCACGGCGTCTTCAAGGTCGAAGATGAGCGCGTCGGCCGGCAAGGTCCGCGCCTTCTCGAGCGCGCGTGCGTTCGAGCCGGCATATAGAGCACGCTGCGTCGCGGGCGGCCTTGCATAATCGAAACTCCCCGTTTGCTGCACTGCAGCATAAACGACTTGAGCCGCGCCGCCAACCTTACTTTGACGGGAGTAATAGCTTGAATACACTTTGTATTTTAGCAGCACCGAAGATTTGTGCGCTAGCGAGATAGATGCCGAAGCCGGCGCTGACCAGGGCCGCTAGACCGGCGCCTTTAACCACAAATCCGTTGGTCGGCGCGAACCATGGATTGAGGATGGCGACAAGCGCCCAGACGGCAAGGCCCATGGTGATCGTCGCCGCGAGAATGCCAAGAAAGGCGCGGCGGAAGCGGGCGTCGAGCGCGAACTCGCCGCGGCGCGCGAGCGAGCCCGCGAGCAGCGCCGCGTTGAGCCAGCCCGACAGGGTCACGGCCCACGCGATGCCGACCGCGCCGACGCCAAAGAACAGCGCGAGGCTCAGCACGACATTGGCTGCCATGCCGATGCCGGCGAAGATCATCGGCGTCTTGGTGTCCTCGCGCGCGAAGAAGCTCGGATGCAGCACCTTGATCAGCACATAGGCCGGCAGCCCGAGCGCCATCGCGGCAAGCATCTGTGCTGCAGCTTGCGTGTCGGCGGCAGTGAAAGCGCCGCGCTCGAACAGGACGCGCATGATCGGCTCGGCGGCGAGGAACAGGGCGGCGGTGGCGGGGAGGGTCAGCAGCAGCGCGAATTCGAGCGCACGGTTCTCGCTCGCCACGACGGCTTGGTGGTCGCCGCTGCGGAGCTTGTGGGCGAGTTCAGGCAGCAGCACGACGCCGACCGCGACCCCGATCACGCCGAGCGGAAGCTGGAAGATGCGTTCGGCATAATAGAGCCACGACACGACGCGGTCCTGGAGCGTGGCGATGATCGTGCCGATCAAGACGGTGAGCTGGGCCATGCCCCCGGCGATGATGCCCGGCATCGACAGGGCCAGAAGC
This sequence comes from uncultured Alphaproteobacteria bacterium, assembly GCA_963821255.1. Lineage (GTDB taxonomy): Bacteria > Pseudomonadota > Alphaproteobacteria > Rhizobiales > Methyloligellaceae > Methyloceanibacter. Next base: position 58,908 of record CAWGCX010000003.1, read on the forward strand.
CGCTTCATGTCGGGCGTCAGGCGCGGGCGCGCAAAGGCAAGTCGCATGCCCACACGCGCAGCGGCCGCGACCACCACGACGATTTGCAACAGTCCGGATAGGGCGACGCCCCAGGCAAGCGCCACGCCCGCTTTGCTCTGCTCGAAATTGCCGGTGGCGATCAGTCCAAGGAGCACGGCGATCAGCACGACGTTCAGCAGGCTCGGTGTGAACGCCGCAATAGCGAAGCGCCCGAGCGCGTTCAGCACGCCTGCATAGAGCGCGACCAGCGACATGCAGACGAGATAAGGCAGCGCGATGCGGGCGAGCAGCACCGCGAGGTCGAACTTCGCGGGATCGCTTCGGAAGCCGGGCGCGAGCACGAGCATCAGCCAGGGCATGGCGATCTCGGCGAGCACGGTGACGGCGACAAGCAGGACGGTGAGGCCGGAAAGCGCCTGGCTTGCGAAGGCGCGCGCGGCTTCGGGGCCGTCGGCATGCAGGCGGCGGGCGAAGACCGGGATGAAGGCCGCGTCGAAGGCGCCCTCGGCGAACAGGCGGCGGAACGTGTTGGGGATGCGGAAGGCGACGAAGAAGGCGTCGGCCACGTAGCTCGTGCCGAGCAGCGCCGCCATCAGCACGTCGCGCACGAAACCGAGCACGCGGCTCACGATGGTCATCGCGCCGACCGTGGCGAACCCGCGGATGAGCTTCATGCGCGGGATCTTAAGCCGGGACGGGCGGCGCGTGCTCGCGCGCCTCGAGCGCCTTGGTCAGCCGCTCGCGGATCGTGGCCTCCCGGCTCGAGCTCGTGATCTTCTTGCCGGTCAGGTCGGTCACGTAGAACACGTCGACCGCCTTCTCGCCGAAGGTCGCGATATGCGCCGACGCGATGTCGAGATTGAGGTCGGAAATCTCTTGCGTCACGTCATAGAGCAGGCCCGGCCGGTCGAGCCCGTTGATCTCGATCACGGTCAGCGCGTCGGACAGCGTGTTGTCGATCACGACCTGCGGCTCGACGGTGAAGGCCGACAGCCGTGGCTTCGGCTTGCGCTTGGCGGACACCACGTCGGCGAGCCGCGCATCGCCGCGCAGCAGCCGCTCGATCGTGTCGGCGATCCGCTTCGCGCGCCGCTCCTCGTCCTCGGCATGCTCGAACTCGCGTTCGAGGTGGATGGTATCGAGCGCCACGCCGTCGCGCGTCGTGGTGATCTGCGCGTCCATGATGTTGGCGCCGGCGCCGGCGCAAGCCCCCGCCACCAACGCGAGCAGGCGGGGATGGTTCGGCGCCAGCAGCGTAATCTCGGTGACGCCGCGGAACGCGTCAGTCGAGATGCGGGTCGCAAGCTGCTTGCCTTGCGCCTCGGCCTCGCGGATGAGCTTCGCGTGCTCGACGATGACTTCGAGATCGGTGCGCAGCCAGTAGGACGGCGCATGCCGCTCGATGAAGCGCTCGAGATCGTGCTTCGGCCAATCGGAGAGCCGCGCGCGCAGAGCATTCTGCGCCTGCGCCATGCGCTCGGTGCGGGTCAGCGAGGTGTGACCGCCGCCGAGCAACGGCTCGGTCTCGAAATAAAGAGTGCGGAGCAATTGCCCTTTCCATCCGGTCCACACGCCCGGCCCCACGGCGCGGATATCCGCAACGGTGAGGATCAGGAGGAGCTTCAGCCGCTCGCGGCTCTGCACGAGCGCCGCGAAATCGCGGATGGTCTTAGGATCGTTCAGGTCGCGGCTCTGCGCGAACAGGCTCATCGAGAGGTGATGCTCGACGAGCCACGCCGCCGTCTCGGTCTCAGAGGCGTTTAGCCCGAAGCGCGGGCCGAGCTCGCGGGCGATGCGGGCGCCGGCGATGGAATGATCCTTGTCGCGTCCCTTGGCGATGTCGTGCAGCAGCGCCGCGACATAGAGAGCGCGGCGATTGTCGATGGTCTTCACGATCTCGCTCGACACCGGGTGCTCGGTCGCGAACTTGCCGCGGTCGATCTTCGACAGAAAGCCGATGGTACGGATCAGGTGCTCGTCCACCGTGAAGTGGTGATACATGTTGAACTGCATCATCGACACGACGCGCCCGAAATCCGGGATGAAGCGGCCGAGCACGCCTGCCTCGTTCATCTTGCGGAGCACGCCTTCAGGGTCGCGCGCATCGGTCAGCATCTTGAGGAACAGCCGGTTCGCGGCCGGATTGTTGCGCAGATCGTCGTCGATGCGGCGGAAGTTCGATCGCACCTGGCGCAGCACCTCCGGCGAGAACGAGGCCTGGTGCTCGTCGGCGACCACGAACAGGCGGATGAAGTTCACCGGGTCCTTGGCGAAGGCGTCCTTGTCCACGGTCGAGATGCGGCCGTTCTCGATGCGGAAATCCGATGTGCGGCGAAGCTTGGCGCGGCGGCGCCAGCCGAACGGCGCAAGCAGCGTGTCGAGCGCGGGCAGCGACTTGAGCTGCTTCATCTCGAGCGCCGAGCAGACGATGCCGGTCAGCTCGCCCACCTCTTTCGCGACCAGGAAATAGTGGCGCATGAAGCGCTCGACCGCGCTCAAGCCCGCATGCCCGCGATAGCGGAGCCGCTCGGCCATCACCTGCTGCACGTCGAAGGAAAGACGCTCCTCGGGCCGGTCGGTCAGGAAATGGAGATGACAGCGCACCGTCCAGAGGAAGCTTTCGCAGCGGCGGAAGCTCCGATATTCGGTCTGGTTGAACACACCGGCCTCGACGAACTCGGCCTCGGCCTTGTCGGGATAGAGGTGCTTCGCGAGCCAGTGCAACGTGTGCAGGTCGCGCAAGCCGCCTTTTCCGTCCTTGATGTTCGGCTCGACCAGATAGCGCGAGGCGCCGGCGCGCTTGTGGCGCTCGTTCTGCTCGGCGAGCTTCGCTTCGATGAAGAGCCGCGCGTTGCTCTCGAGCACCTCCTTGCGGAACCTGTGCTGGAATTCGGCGAACAGCGCTTCGTCGCCGAGGATCAGCCGCGCGTCGAGCAGCGCCGTGCGGATCGTCATGTCGGAATGGCTGAGGCTGATGCACTGGTTGATGGTGCGCGTGGCGTGCCCGACTTTGAAGCCGAGATCCCAGAGCAGATAGAGCATGTACTCGGCGACGCTCTCGCCCCAGGCCGTCTGCTTGTAGGGCAGCAGGAACAGAAGGTCGATGTCGGAGCCCGGCGCGAGCAAGGCGCGCCCATAGCCGCCCTGCGCCACCACCGCCATGCGCTCCGCCGCGGTCGGGTTATCGGCGCGATAGACGTGCTGTGTGGTGAAATCGTAGGCGAGCCGGATCAGCGCGTCCTGGAAGGCCGACAATCCCTCGGCGCAGGCGCGCCCGTCGTCGTCGTCTTCGAGCTGGCGCTTTGCCGCCTCGCGCGCGTCGTCGACGAGATGCTTCAGGCGCTCGACGAGCGCCATGCGGAGCGAGGAGTCCTGCCCCGAGTAAGCGCGCGCAAGGGCCGCGGTCTCGTCCCGCATATGGTCGAGATCGAAATAGGGCGCTTTTTTCGAGGCAGGCTGGTCCATGCGTCTGGTCTTGGCTAGTTCACCGCGGAATTTTCCGGTTGCGGCGGGAGCTGGGCCTCGATCGCGCCAGAAAGGCTCATATCGTCAACGAGGCCGCAATTTTCGTGCACGCCGGCTTCCGTGAAGCGACACAAGAACCTCCCGCCGATGCTTCTTTCAAGCGTGATGTACATCCTCGGGTAATTGATCCTGCGGTCGACCACGGCAAGAGCCGCATCGTAGTGGAGCCCGCTTGCGGCGGCCTCGCCTATGATGCGCGCGGACAAGGGCTTCAGGTCGGTGACGAGCACGAGCAGGTAATCGCCGGCTTTCCAGACGGCCACCGGGTGGCTTTCCGCCACGTCCGGCATCGAGGGGAACATGGGCATTCTTCTTGGGGCATCATCGGTCTCGACGGTCATTCGTAACCTCCGGTTGCCCCCAGCCGCGCCATTCTAACACGGCCTCAATGGGGCCCCCGCGAGGACAGGGCCTTCAGGCGATAAAGCGCTTCAAGCGCCTCTTTGGGCGTCATGGTGTCGGGATTCAGCGCGCTCACCGCCTGTTCCAAAGCCGAAGCCTGGCCGCGCTCAGGCTCTGACAAACCCTTGGTCGCCCTGAAAAGCGGCATGTCGTCCGCGAGGTCGGCGGGCTTCGGGCGCCCGTCGGCCTTTTCGAGCGCCTTGAGCACTTCACCGGCGCGGGTAAGCACCGGCGCCGGCAGCCCGGCGAGCTTGGCGACATGGATGCCGTAGGAGCGGTCGGCCGCGCCCTGGATCACGCGGTAGAGGAACACGATCTCGTCGCGCCATTCCTTGACCTCGACCGTCGCGTTCGCGGCAGCACCCAGTTTGTCGGTGAGCGCGGTCAGCTCGTGATAGTGCGTGGCGAACAGAACGCGGGAGCGGTTCACCTCGTGCAGATATTCGAGCGTGGCCCAGGCGATCGACAGCCCGTCGAAGGTCGCCGTCCCCCGGCCGATCTCGTCCAGCACGACGAAGGAGCGGGGCGTCGCTTGGTTGAGGATCGCGGCGGTCTCGACCATCTCGACCATGAAGGTCGAGCGGCCGCGCGCGAGATCGTCGGCCGCGCCGACGCGGCTGAACAGCCGGTCGACCATGCCGAGATGCGCGGCCTTCGCCGGGACGAAAGAGCCGGATTGCGCGAGCACGGCGATCAACGCGTTCTGGCGCAGGAAGGTCGACTTGCCCGCCATGTTGGGGCCGGTCACGACCAGGATACGCGTGCCGCCGCCATCATTGTCGCCGAGCCGGCAATCGTTGCCGACGAAAGCCGCGCCGTCGCCGCGCCTCTCGACCATTGGGTGGCGGCCTTCCTCGACGAGGAAGACGAGGCTCCCGTCGATCACGGGCCGCACATAGCGTTGCTCGACGGCGAGCTCAGCGAGCCCCGCATAATGATCGAGCTCGGCAAGCGCGGCGCTCGCTTCGGAAAGCGCCGCCTGCGCGGCCAGCACATCGCGGGATAGCTCGGCAAAGATCTCGAGCTCGAGCGCGAGCGCGCGATCCGCGGCAGATGTGATGCGCGCTTCGAGCTCGGCGAGCTCTTGCGTCGAGAACCGCATCACGTTGGCGAGCGTCTGGCGGTGGATGAAGGTCTCGTTGTGCGGTGGCTTGCCGAGCGCCCCGGCATTGGTCGCAGTGACCTCGACGAAATAGCCGAGCACGTTGTTGTGGCGGACTTTGAGCGACTTGATGCCGGTCGCATCGGCGTACGTCGCCTGTAGCCCGGCGATGACCTGACGGCTGCGGTCGCGCAAATCGCGCTGCTCATCGAGGTCAGCGCTCGCGCCGTCGCGCACGAACCCGCCGTCGCGCTGATTGACCGGCAAGCGCTCGGCAAGCGTGCCGGATAGCGACTGCTCGACGCGCGCGGGCGCCGCTTCGAGACGCGCGACGATTCGGGCAAGCTCGGCCGGCAGGCCAAGCCCCGCGCCTGCGCGCGCGAGATGCGCGGCAAGCGCATGGCCCGCGCGGATCGCATCGCGCACGGCGCCGAGATCGCGCGGACCGCCACGGCCTAGCGCAAGTCGCGCCAGAGCGCGGGCGAGGTCGGGCGCTTCTTTCAGCGCCTCGCGGAGCTGTTGGCGGAGCCGCGGCTCCTCGGCGAGGTAGGCGACGGCGTCGAGCCGTTCGTTCACCTGCGCAACATCCGTCAAAGGGCTGCCGAGGCGGCTGGCAAGCTCACGTGCCCCGGCTGCGGTCACGGTGCGGTCGATCGCGGCGAGCAGGCTCCCGGCGCGTGCGCCCTGGTTCGAGCGTACCAGCTCGAGATTGGCGCGCGTCGCGGCATCAATAATGAGAAGCGCGCGAGCGCTCTCCTTGCGCGGCGGACGGAGCAGCGGAGCGCGTCCGACCTGGGTGATCTCCACATAAGTGAGCAGCCCGCCGAGCGCGGCAAGCTCGGGCTTTGTGAACTCGCCGAACGCGTCGAGCGCCGCCACCCCAAGCCGGCTCTTCAGCGCACGCTCGCCGCGCTGCGAGTCGAAATGCGCGCGCGGGCAGGGGGTCAGCGCGGCGCCGGCCTGCTCGACCAGGCGGCGCAACGGCGCCTCACCTGCAAGATCGTCGCCGATCAGAACTTCGCCGGGCTTGAGCCGCGCAAGCTCGCCGGCAAGATCGGTCGCCTCGACCGAGGAGGCGATCAGTTCGCCGGTCGAGATGTCGAGCGAAGCAAGCGCGACGCCCGGCTCGCCGCCGTCCTTGGCGGGTCCGCGAAACAGAGCGGTGAGGAAATTGTGCGCGCGCGCATCGAGCAGCGTTTCCTCGGTGAGCGTGCCGGGCGTCACGAGCCGCACCACGTCGCGCCGCACGACGGCCTTAGCTCCGCGCTTCCTGGCCTCGGCCGGATCCTCGATCTGCTCGCAGACCGCGACGCGATGCCCTCCCGCGATCAACCGCTGCAGATAGTCGTCGGCCGCATGCACCGGGACGCCGCACATGGGGATGTCCTCGCCCTGATGCTTGCCGCGCTTAGTGAGCGCAACGCCGAGCGTGCGCGACGCCACCTCCGCGTCCTTGAAGAACAGCTCGTAGAAATCGCCCATGCGGTAGAACAGGAGGCAGTCGGCGTTCGCCGCCTTGATCTCGAGGTACTGGGCGATCATCGGGGTGGCCTGGGACGCCGCTCCGGCGCCCTCAGCCAGGGGCGCCTGCTTCCCGCTGGCTCCCGGCGTCACAGCCTCCTGCGCCATCTCTTCCCTCAAGGGCCACTCCACTGGCCGCAGTATGCAATGGCGGCCGGGCCGGTTCTACCAGCGCTCGCCGCCCCGCGCTTTTTCGAGCTTCTCCGTGACCTCCGGGCTCATGCTGTAGAACCACACGCCGCCGAGCAGATGCCGGAAGCGCGGATTGCGCGCCGCTTCCGCAACTGCTGCATCGACCACCGCGCCGTCTTGCGAGGGGATCAAATCCTCAAGCATGCCCGCGGCGAGCAGCCCAAGCACGTTCGGATTGGCCTCGATCTCGAGGGGTCCTTGACCAGCTCGAGCGCCTTGACCGGGTCGCGCCCCCGATAGGTCTCCTGGGGGCCATTGAAATGTAGGAGCTGCCCGAGCAATTTTTCCTGGGCGGTCAGCGCCACCAGCGCGTTGTCAGGCTCCTGCGCGAGCAGCGCGTCGATGAAGGAGACGGCACGCTCGGGCTCGTCATGGCCCAGCCGGTCGAAATACATCGAGACGGCATACGTGCCGTCGGTCCGGTCCCTGAGGGACGTCGTGCTCGCCACGCGCCACGCCCGCACCAGTTCCTCCGGTGACAGCGCCTTGAGCCGCGCCTGCACGTCCTCATCGAACGGCGCGGGCGTTGAGCCAAAGCCAAGCCGCTCGTCGCCCCAGGTCATGGCGCGCGTGGTAGCTGCTCGGCTCGGCCGGCACAAGAAGCGGGAAAGGGGCTTCCGCGCGCGCAGAGGCTCCTCTAGGGTGCGGCGGCTCAAGACAAGAGACTTCGTCTCAAGGAATGCCCGCCATCGTCCGCCCGTCCAAACGCGCGCCCGACGCGCTCCGCCCCATCAGCTTCGAGCGCGCCGTGTCGCGCCACGCCGAAGGCTCCTGCCTCGTGCGCTTCGGCGACACGCATGTGCTCTGCACCGCGACCGCGGGCGAGCCCGTGCCGCCCTGGCTCAAGGGGCAGGGGCGGGGTTGGGTCACGGCCGAATATGGCATGCTGCCGCGCGCGACCACCGAGCGCACGCGGCGCGAGGCGTCTGCCGGCAAGCAGTCCGGGCGCACGCAGGAAATCCAGCGCCTGATCGGACGCTCGCTCCGCGCCGTCACGGACCTCACGGCGCTCGGCGAGAAACAGATCATCGTCGATTGCGACGTGCTCCAGGCCGACGGCGGCACGCGCACCGCGGCGATCACCGGCGCCTGGGTCGCTTTGCACGATGCGCTCGCCTGGATGCAGGCGCGCAACATGATCAAGACGAACGCGCTGCGCGACCATGTCGCCGCCGTCTCTTGCGGCCTCTATGGCGGCGAGCCGGTCCTCGACCTCGACTATGCCGAGGATTCGGAGGCCGACACGGATGCGAATTTCGTCATGACCGGCTCCGGCGGTATCGTCGAGGTGCAGGGCACCGCCGAGACCGAGCCCTTCACGCAAGAGCAGTTCGATACGCTGATGGCGCTTGCGCGCGCTGGCATTGCCCAGCTCGTGCAATTGCAGAAGATCACCGTTGCCTGAGGGCTTGACGCTTACGCCGGCCACGAGGCTCGTCGCCGCGAGCCACAACGAGGGCAAGGTGCGCGAGTTAGCCGAATTGTTCGCCCCTTATGGCATCGAGATGGTTTCGGCCGCGAGCCTCGGCCTGCCCGAGCCCGAGGAGACCGGCGCGAGCTTCGCCGAGAACGCCAAGCTCAAGGCGATCGCCGCGGCGCAAGACGCTGGCCTGCTCGCGCTCGCCGACGATTCTGGCCTCGAGGTGACAGCCCTCGATGGCGAGCCCGGAATCCATTCCGCGCGCTGGGGCGGCCCCGCCAAGGATTTTGGCCTTGCGATGCGCCGCGTACATGAGGCGCTTGAAGCGCGCGGGGGTCCGGCAGATTTGCGCGCCAATTTCACCTGCGCGCTCGCGCTTGCCGCGCGCGGAGGCGCCGCTAAGGTGTTCGAAGGCAAGGTCTTCGGCACGCTTGTCTGGCCGCCGCGCGGAACACGCGGTTTCGGCTATGATCCGATCTTCGTGCCGGAGGGCTATAATGAGACCTTCGGCGAGATGGACCCCGCGCTCAAGAACCGCCTCTCCCATCGCATGCGCGCCTTCGAGCAATTGGTGCAGGCGACTTATGACGATGCTTAGTCCCGCGCTCAGACCGGCGGCGTTTGCGCTGCTCCTCGCAACGTCCGTCCCGGCAAAGGCCGACTATAGCCTGCTCACAACGCCTGGCGCCGCCGCGAGCGCGGTCGCCGAGATCGCCGCCAAGATCGGCGGCACGCCGCAAGTCTCGCTCATCGACATCACGCCGGACGAGGTTGTCCTCCAGGCGCAGGGCGAGAAGGAGTTTCATGTCGACGAGTGGCGCTGGACCCTTGTCGAGTTTTGGTATTTCAAGCGCAGCTTCGTATCCGGCCCCAATCCCGTGAAACCTTCCACGCCGGTCGACGATAACGCCAAGTCCTTTTTTCCGTTGGCCGAGTTCAAACTGGACAAGGTGCCCGACATCGTGGCTGCCGCGATCAAGCGCGCGGCGCTGGAAGACCAAGCGACGGTCGACCGCATCCGCATCGAGCGGGCAGTATCGATTTTTCCCAAAACACAATTCGGCGATCCGCGTTGGATCGTCTCGGTGGACAGCGGCCGCGAGCACGCGACCGTCTATGCCGCTCCCGACGGAACCATCACCGGCGCCGATGTCTCCGGCACGCAGCGTGCGCGCATGCTCGACCTGCTCGCGCGAGACCAGTATTTCGGTGAAGCCCAAACCGACCTCGTAGCCGCACTTGGCGACGAGACCCGGGTGCGCGAAGTCGGCATCACCAAATCCGGCATCTCCGTGGACGCCGAGCATCCCTCCAAGAAGGACTATACGGTCTCCTACCATTGGAATCTGAACGGCGTCAGCCGGAGCCCGGTCGAATCGCAGGATGTCGGCCGGATGACCGGCGACGAGGCCGATGTGGCGTTGAAGATTTCCAGCCTCGATTTCACGGTGCTGCCGAACTTGAAGAAGGCGGCGCTCGACGCGCTCAAACTTGATGGCGGAGCCATCACGCGGATCGAGGCCGAGAGACTCGTGACCGGCGTGCGCGAGCCGCAGCTTTCCTGGACCGTCAATGTCGAGAACGACAAGGGCGAGGAGGGAAAGGTGATTGCCGATGCACGCGGCACGATCCTCAAAGTCATCCAGCCGGAGAGCCGACGCCCGAAGCTCGACTGGCTCTCCGGCTCGACCGTCCGCGCCACGCTTGACCGCATCTTCGCCAAGTTCGACAAGGGCACCCGCTTCCGTACCATTCTCATCAATGACGAGCGTGGCAATGTCGAGGTCGCTGACCCGCTGAAGCCCGGCGAGCTTGCGTCCTTCGTCGTCGATGACACGACCATGGAACCGTTCGGCACCGCCTTCCCGGGCGACGTGTTCGGCATGGGGCCCGACGAGCCGCGCATGTTCACTGCCGAGGAGATGGCGGGCTACGACGCCGCCACGCTCGACACGCTCAAGCAGCGCGCGCTCGAGCGCCTCGGGCTCAAGGACGGCAAGATCATCCGCCTGACCTTCGAGCGCGGCAACGTGTTCGTGGCTTCGCCGCGCGGGACTGTCCTGGTCGAGATCCGCGCCGACAAGCCGGATGGGCGAAGCGGCGGGCGCGTCACCTACGAGCCAGACGGAACCGAGCTCGATGTTGTCATGCCCTGACATCGCGCCGACGCGGCTGCGCGGCCACGAGACGCCGGAGCCGTTCGGCGTCTACTTGCATTGGCCGTTCTGCCGCGCGAAATGCCCCTATTGCGATTTCAATTCGCATGTCCGGCATGGCGGCATCGACGAGGCACGCTTCCTGCGCGCTTATCTCGCCGAGCTTGCCCATTTCGCTTCGCTCGCGCTGGGGCGGAGCGTTTCGAGCATCTTCTTTGGCGGCGGCACCCCGTCGCTGATGGCGCCTTCGACAGTCGCCGCGATCCTCGATGCTATTGCCGCGCATTGGCGGCTCGAAAACGACGCCGAGATCACGCTCGAAGCCAACCCGACATCCGTCGAGGCCGAAAACTTTGCGGGCTATGCGGCGGCGGGGGTGAACCGGCTGTCGCTTGGCGTGCAGGCGCTCGACGATGCGAGCCTCAAAGCGCTGGGCCGGCAACACACGGCGGCTGAGGCGCTTGCGGCGCTCGCGCTCGCCAAGCGCAATTTCTCCCGCGTGTCCTTCGATCTCATTTATGCGCGTGAAGGACAGGCGGCGCGAGCCTGGCGCGAGGAACTCTCCCGCGCGCTCGACCACGCGGCGGACCATCTCTCGCTCTATCAGCTCACCATCGAGGAGGGCACGCCGTTCGCCGCGCGCCACGCCGCAGGCACTCTGCGGGTGCCGAATGGCGATGCGGCCTGTGCGCTCTACGAGCTGACGCAGGAGCTTTGCGAGGCCACGGGGCTCCCTGCTTACGAGGTGTCTAACCACGCGCGGCCGGGATCGGAGTCGCGCCATAACCTGCTCTATTGGCGCGGGCACGATTATGCCGGCATCGGTCCCGGCGCGCATGGCCGTATCACCGTGAACAGTGAGAAGCGCGCGCTATCGACAATGAAAGCGCCGGAAGCGTGGTGCGAAGCCGTCGAGATGCAAGGCCACGGCTTAGAGACCGACGAGGCGCTGAGCGCCGAGGAAGCCGCCGAGGAATATCTCCTCATGGGCCTGCGTCTTGCCGAGGGCATCGACCTTACGCGGCTCGCAGCGCTCGGTGGCGCGCTCGACGAAAATCGAACCGGGGCGCTCGAAGCCGACGGTCTCGTCAGGCGCGACGGCAACCGCCTCGCCGCCACCCCGCGCGGGCGCCTCGTGCTGAACCGCCTGATCCTGGACTTGGCCACGGGCGACGCGCGTGCAAGATCATCGTGACAAGCAGCAGGCGGTCGCAACGCGCGCCAGCGAAGTGCTCGCCGAGCTAATCGCGCGGCCGCTTACCGCAGGACTTTATCTCGTGGCGACGCCGATCGGCAATCTCGGCGACATTTCGCTCCGCGCGCTTTCGGTCTTGGCCCGCGCCGACCTGATCGCGGCGGAGGACACGCGCCATTCGAAGAAGCTGCTCACGCATTACGGCATCGCCGCTACGCTCACGCCGTACCATGAGCACAACGCGGTGAAGGAACGCCCGCGCTTGCTCGCGCGCCTCCGCGCAGGCGAGACGATCGCGCTGATCTCCGACGCCGGAACGCCGCTCGTCTCCGATCCCGGCTACAAGCTCGTACGCGAAGCGCTCGATGAAAGACTCGCTGTGACGAGCATTCCGGGATCGTCCGCCACGCTCACGGCACTGACCAGCGCAGGCCTTCCGACCGACGCGTTCTTGTTTGCTGGCTTCCTGCCGCCGAAGCAGGCTGCGCGCCGCGTGCGTCTTGCCGAGCTTGCCGCGGTGCCCGCGACGCTTGTCTTCTTCGAGACCGCGCCGCGTCTTGCCAACAGCCTCGCCGACATGGCAGAGGCGCTCGAGTCCCGCGAGGCGGCTGTCGCGCGCGAGCTCACCAAGCTGCACGAGACCGTGACGCGCGGGACGCTCGTCGAGCTTGCCGCGGAATTCGCGCGATCTGATCAGCCCAAGGGCGAGCTTGTTGTGGTGGTCGCGCCGCCATCTGAAGAGCAGGGCGATGCGTCCGACGAGGCGATCGTTGCCGGGCTTCGTGAGGCGCTCGAAACCGAGAGCTTCCGCGACGCCGTGCGGAGTGTCGCCGAGAACCTGTGCGCGAGCCGCGCTCGGGTCTACGAGCTTGGGCTTGCCCTCACCCGCAAGCGCGACTGAGCATGCGGCCGGCGCGCGCGAGGGCCTATCGCTGCGGCGTATACGCCGAAGCCTTGTCGCGTTGCGGCCCGCCTCAAGGGCTTTCGCATAGTCGCGCGCCGCTACAAGACGCCGGTCGGCGAGATCGACCTCGTGGCGCTGAAGGGCAGGCGGCTCGCTTTCATCGAGGTGAAGCGGCGCAAAAGCCTGGAGGACGCTGCCCGCACGCCAGCGCCGCCGCCTCGTGCGCGCCGCGCAATATTGGCTGGCCGGTTCACCCGGACTTCGCCGGCCACGACATCGCCTTCGATGTCGTGCTTGCCGCGCCGTGGACCTAGCCGCGCTATATCGCCAACGCGTTTCCCGTGTGATAGAGGCGCGCCATGGCCCTCAAAGTCGCCTTCCAGATGGACCCCATCGAGCGCATCGACATCAGGGGCGATTCCACCTTCGCGCTCCTGCTCGAAGCGCAATGGCGTGGCCACGACGTCTTCTACTACACACCCGACAATCTCTCGCTGCGCGATCGCCAACTCATCGCCGAAGGCCACAGCCTGACCGTCGAGGACAAGCCGGGCGACCATTATCGGCTCTCTTATCCGCGCGCGGTCGATCTAGCCGAATACGACGTTGTGCATCTGAGACAAGACCCGCCCTTCGACATGGCGTACATCACCACGACGCATCTCTTGGAGCGCATCCATCCAAGCACCCTCGTGGTCAACGATCCGGCAGCGGTGCGCAATTCGCCCGAGAAGATCCTCGTGCTCGATTTCCTCGACCTGATGCCGCCGACCCTCGTCACGCGCTCGCCCGAGCAGATCCGCGCCTTCCGCGCGGAGCACAAGGACATCGTGGTGAAGCCGCTTTACGGGAACGGCGGCGCCGCCATCTTCCGCATCCCGGCCGGCGACACCAACCTCAACTCGCTGGTCGAACTGATGGGCATCACCTTCCGCGAGCCGATCATGGTGCAGAAATACGTGCCCGCCGTGAAGGAGGGCGACAAGCGCATCATCCTGGTGGATGGCGTGGCGGCCGGTGCGATCAACCGCGTGCCGCCCAAAGGCGAGACGCGCTCCAACCTGCATGTCGGGGGCCGCGCCGAGGCCACAACGCTCACCAAGCGCGACAAGGAAATCTGCGCGCGGCTCGGGCCGGTGCTGAAGGAGCGTGGCCTGATCTTCGCCGGCATCGACGTGATTGGCAATTACCTCACCGAGATCAACGTCACCTCGCCCACGGGCATCAGGCAGATCGGCGAGTTCGGCGGACCCGACATCGCCGCCATGATCTGGGACGTTGTGGAGAAGAGGGTCGCCGCGCAGCGGCGCTAGCTCGCGCGGCCCGTGCGCCGGATCGGCAGTGAAGTGTCTAGCGGCTCCCAATACAATTATAGATTGCATATATCACCAGATAGACCTTAATAGGTTGTATTGTAGCTTCGGCTTGCAGCCATCAGGAGTTGCAATCGCGCGTTATCTTAGCCGTTCTGATTCGATTTCACCGCTTACCCGTGCTGCAACGCTCGCCCAAACTGAACGCGCCTCGTCTGGTCGGGCCTTTTGCTGTGTTGCGGTCTCGCGGCCGGAATGGCATTTGCCGACAACACGGTGCTCTTTGAGAATCTGGGCCTGCCCTCCCCGTTGGGAAAAACACGGGATCTCGTTCCGGAGGGTTTCCGCGGCTGCCCGCCCGACCCGTGCGACGAGGCGATGCCCGACCTCAAGGACATCAAGGGGCAGGAGACCGCCATGCGCTCGCTCGAAGTCGCAGCCGCCAGCGGCCACCATCTTCTGCTGATCGGGCCGCCAGGTGCGGGCAAGTCGATGCTCGCGCGCAGGCTCCCTTCGATCCTGCCTCCGCTCGAGCCCGCCGAGATGCTGGAGATGCTCGAAGTGAGCATGATCAAAAGCTTGGCCTCAGACCTTGCAGGCGGACGCATCAGCCGCACGCGGCCCTTCCGCGCCCCGCATCATTCGGCGAGCATGGCGGCTCTCGTCGGCGATGGCACGCGGCCGACGCCGGGCGAGGCTGCGCTCGCCCATCTCGGCGTGCTCTTCCTCGACGAGCTGCCCGAGTTCAACCGAACACGAACGCGCCATTCACGGCGCTTCTTGCCGACCGCGGCGCCGTCGAGGCGGGAGCCGCGCGCCTGCTCGCGCGGTTGGCGCAGCATCACAAGAAGGCGCGCCCGCCCGGTGCGGCCTGTCGCTGCTCACTCAGCTCTTCGGCGATCCGCAAGCGGCACGCGCATGAGATAGAAGTCGAAGCCTTGCGCGCGAAGGCTTGGAATGTCGCCGCGCTCGGCGGGATCGATGACGACCACGGTACGGACCGGCCGCCGAAGCCGAGCATGCGCCGCAAGATCGCGCGCCGTTAGGCATGACGCGCGCGGGGCTCTCGGTCCTCCGCGCGCGAAACGGCGCCGACGCCGTCGCCCGCGTGCAAGATGCGCTCGCGAATCGGCAACGCTTCGAGCTCGTGCTGATGGACATCCACACGCCCGCGTAGGCGAATCACGGCCGCCGATCGTGGCGCTCACCGCCAACGAACCTTTGCTGAGGATCGCGCCGCCTATCTCGAAGCGGGGCTCGACGATTATCTCGCCAAACCCTTCGAGAAGGCGGATCTTGCGGCGCTTCTCGCGCGTGGGGCCTGCGAGAAACTAGCCGCGGCGCGGCGTGAGCACGAAATTTCCGCCGGCGCGCCTTTGTAATCCCCAGACTGTCACATCCCCTTCGAATTGGTTTGCTAACCGGCTCTCGTTGTGGCCGAATCAGCCAAGCCGCCGGCGCCTAACGAGCCAGTCCGCGGGTTGGGGGAATGTCCCGGCACCGAATGGTGCGGGTTCGACCATGCCGATGACGCCGAGGTCGGGACGCTTTGCGGGCAGATTTCGTGGTGGGGCGATGTTTCCAGGACTGACATTCAGGCCGGGCCAAGGCGCGCTGCCTTTCATGGGCCGGCGACGTTTCAAACGCGCGGGGCTCGCCGGCCGCTTCCAGCCGGCCAAAGTCTATGGCCGCATCGGTCCGCTCGAGGTCAGGCTTGCGCGGAAGCGCGGAGAGATCAGGCGCGCCCAGCGGCTGCGCTACCAGGTGTTTTACGAGGAGATGTCGGCAACGCCCGACGCGCTCGCCATCCTGTCGCGGCGCGACGAGGATGCCTTCGACGGCGTATTCGATCATTTGCTCGTGGTCGACCGGGGCAATGAGAATGACGGACGCCGCTGGCGCCGCGCCAAGGTGGTCGGCACCTACCGCGTGCTGCGCCAGGAGGTGGCCGACCTCTACGATGGCTTCTACACGCAGGGCGAATACGACATCGCGCCGCTGCTCAAGGCGAAGTCGCCCGACTACAGCTTTGTGGAGCTCGGCCGCTCCTGCGTACTCAAGCCTTATCGCAACAAGCGCACGCTCGAGCTCCTGTGGCAGGGCGTGTGGTCTTATGTGCGCGAGCACGGGGCCGACGTCATGATCGGCTGCGCGAGCTTCCCAGGGATAAACCCCGAAGCGCATGCTCTCGCCCTCAGCTATCTTCAGCATTATGCGCTTGCGCCCGAGGAATGGCGCGTGCGCGCGCACGAGCATCTGCGTGTCGACATGAACATGATGCCGCGTGACGCAGTGGACGTGCGCGCGGCGCTCAAGGCGCTGCCGCCGTTGATCAAGGGCTATTTGCGGGTCGGCGCCTATGTCGGCGACGGCGCCGTGATCGACCACCAGTTCGGCACGACGGATGTCTTCGTCATCATGCCGGTCGAGGCGATCAAGGCGCGCTATTTCGATCATTTCGGCGCGCCCGACGCGCTCGTCGCGCAGGTCCAAGACGAATTCGCGCCGTTGAACTAAAGCCAGCAGGAAGCATCGAGACCGAGCAACCGGTCGCTCCTGATTCGTGGCGAGTTTGACGTACTCCGTAGGCGCTCCTAAATTCGCCTGCCATGCGCCACACCGACCCCAATGAAGCAATCAGGGCCGCCACCGAAGCGGCCGTGGGCTTGCGCGAGCTGAACGAGCGCTCGCGCGAGATTTTCAAGCGCATCGTCGAGACTTATCTTGCGACCGGCGAGCCGGTGGGCTCGCGCAATTTAAGCCGCGCGCTACCTATGACCTTGTCCCCGGCCTCCGTGCGCAACGTCATGGCGGACCTGGAGAGCCTCGGCCTGATCTACGCGCCGCATACCAGCGCGGGCCGGCTACCGACTCAGACGGGCTTACGCCTCTTCATCGACGGGCTGCTCGAGATCGGCGACATCACCGAGCAGGAGCGGAACGAGATCGAGAGCCGCATGGCGGCCGGCGGCCAGCGCCGCGCGATCGAGGATTTTCTCGTGGAGGCCGGCGACATGCTCTCGGGGCTCGCGCGCTGCGCGGGCGTCGTCCTGGTCGACAAGCAGAGCAAGCGGCTGAAGCAGGTCGAGTTCGTCAATCTCGGCCAGGGCAGGGCGCTCGCCGTGCTGGTCGGCGAGGATGGCGACGTCGAGAACCGGATCGTGAGCGTGCCGGACGGGCTGCCGCTCTCCTCGCTCAACGAAGCCACCAACTACCTCAACGCGCGCATCGCCGGGCTGACGCTCGCCGAGGCCCGCGCACGCATCGAGCGCGAGATCGAGGCGCGGCGCGCCCAGCTTGACGAGCTGACGGCGCGCGTGGTCACCGACGGCCTCGCCATCTGGTCTGGCGACGGTGGCGACCGCAAGAGCCTCATCGTGTGCGGCCGCGCGCATCTCCTCGAAGACGTGAAGGCGATGGAGGACCTGGAGCGCGTGCGGCTCCTGTTCGAGGACCTCGACGCCAAGAAGGACCTGATCCAGCTCTTGGGGCTCGCCGAGCGCGCCGAAGGCGTGCGCATCTTCATCGGCTCGGAGAACAAGCTGTTCTCGCTGTCGGGCTCGGCGCTGATCGTCTCGCCCTTCGAGGACAGCGAGCAGAAGATCGTGGGCGTGCTCGGGGTGATCGGCCCGACAAGGCTCAACTATGCGCGCATTATCCCGATGGTGGACTACACGGCCCGCGTCTTGGGGCGCCTTGTGACTTGATTTTTGCCCCTCCACGGTCGATATCCGGCAGGCTCCTTTAGCGAAATAACGACGCCGAGGCGGCGATGCCCGACGACGACAAGACCGATCCGGAAGAGGATCAGGCCAAGCAATCAGAGTTGCCCCAGGGCGCCGCGGCCGACGCCGGCGCGAGCGTCGTCGCCGATCTCGACGCTCTGATCGCCGAGAATGCCGACATGCGCGACAGGCTGCTCAGGGCCATGGCCGACATGGAGAACCTGCGCCGCCGCACCGAGCGCGAGAAGGCCGATACCGCCCGCTACGCCATCTCCAATTTCGCGCGTGACGTGCTAACCGTCGGAGACAATTTGAAGCGCACCATCGACCACGTTCCAGCCGAGGCTGCCGCGCAGGACCCCGCGCTCAAGAGCTTCCTCGAAGGCGTGGAACTGACCGAGCGCGAGTTGCTCAACGTGCTCGAGCGTCACGGCGTGACCCGCATCGAGCCGCTCGGGCAGCGCTTCGACCCGAACACCCAGCAGTCCATGTACGAGGTGCCGAATGCCGACGTGCCAGAGGGCACCGTCGTCGAGGTCATGCAGGCCGGCTACACGATCGGCGACCGCTGCCTCAGGCCCGCGCTGGTCGCGGTGGCCAAAGGCGGCGCCAAGACTGCGCCCACGGGCGGCAACGGCCAGTCGGGACAGGCCCGCCGCGCCGCCAACGACGATATTCCCGGCGGCGCTCAGCCTGGCGACTGAGCCTCGCCCACAATCAAATCTCCTTCGTCATGCCCGGCCATGGCGCAAGTGGCTGGGGCTGGGGAATCTCAGCTCGGCTGGGTGACGCGGCGCAGAGTCAGATTGAACCGCCCGCCCTCTGGAAGCAGGTCAGAACTGCCGGGCAGGATGCGGTCGATGCCGTGATAAGCGAGGCGGTCCGCGTCGCCGAGCACGAAGACGTCTCCGGAGCGTAGGTCGAATTTCTGCGTCGGGTCCCTGCGCGACCGCCCGCCGACGCGGAACACGCCAATGTCTCCGAGCGACACCGAAAGCACGGGCGCCGCGAAGTCCTCCTCGTCACGGTCCTGATGCAGACCCATCTTGGCCGCGCCCGCGTAATAATTGACGAGGCATGCTTCCGGCGGGTGCGGATAGCCCGCGACCTCCTCCCAGAGGTCGAGCAGCATAAGCGGCATCGCGGGCCACGGCTTGCCCGTCACCGGGTGTGTGGCCTGATAGCGGTAGCCGCGCTCCTTGTCGGTTACCCAGCCGAGCGGCCCGCAATTCGTCATGCGCACCGACATCGGTTTGCCGGAGCGGGGTATGGCCGGCGTGAAGAGCGGCGCCGCTTCGATCACGGCTCTAATGGCTTGAAGCAACGCCACTTGCTGCGACAAACTGAGGTGCTGTATAACCGGCACGGGATTTCGTTCTTCCAAATAGTCGTCAAGATCGTTCGGTACTTCGAGCTGCGATGTCCGAGACCGGCAATTCTCAGTGGCATGGCCGAGTAGACCTGATTGTCGGTGGCGTCGCCGCCTTCGGTTCGCTGCGTGCCGGACTTGCGCCCTATATATCAGGACGCGACCAGCCTGCCCCGCAAACACTGCCTCCTGTCGAGCGCGCGGCGCCAGCTGTCGGCGGTAACACACCCGCTCTGCTGCGGCACCGAGTTCAGGTGCGGATGCCGTTCCCGCAACCCTGGTTGCGCCGAGCGCCGCCTCGAAACAAGCGAGGCTAGATCTGCCAGACTCGAGCGTGGCGCCGAATGTGCCGAATGCACTCGGCGAAGAAGAGCAGGCGACATTTCGGAAACTGGATCGGCGGCTGACGGCGCTGGAGAACCGGCCATTCTCCCTTTGCGGGTTGAACGGCGTGACGGCGAGCCTTTGGAAGGGACCGGGCGGCACGCCGACGGGGAAGGTCACGATCCGCATGCCGGCCGGCCAGCCGATCGTTGCCGAGCTCGGTTCAAGCCATTTGGCCTATCGCCCGGCAACCTTCCCGTACTAGCGTGGCCGCCATGCCAGCGGATCCCGACGGCTATATCCACGCACGCAATGCGGACGAGTATCAGCGCCTGCGCGACCAGGCGGCGATGTGGCGGGAGGCGACCGAGACCGTGCTCGACCGGATCGAGCTCGCCCCCGGCATAAGCTGCCTCGACGTTGGCGCCGGTCCCGGCGCCGTGATGCGCCTGATGGCGGATCGGGTCGGCGCGGAAGGCCGCGTCACCGGCATCGAGATCGATTCCGAGCTTGGCGCCCAGGCGCTCGCCGATCTTCGCGCGCAAGGGGGCAGCACTTTCGAGATGGTCGCAGGCGACATGCTGAAGCTCAAAGAGCCGCCCGGCGCGCCGTTCGATCTCGTCTATTGCCGCCTGTTCCTCATGCACATGCTCGATCCGGTCGCGGCCCTCGAGAAGATGGCGGCGTGGGTCAAGCCGGGCGGCGTCATCGCCGCGCAGGAATTCGACTTCGGCTCGATCGGGATCGAGCCGCCATGCCCGGCCATGGCCGAGTTCAACCGCCTGTTCGAGGGCGTGTTCAGGGGCCACGGCCGGAACTTGCGGGCAGGGCGCCAACTCCCCGCCCAGTTCGAAGCTGCGGGTCTCGGCCTGCCGGACGGCACCGAGGCTTGCGCCAAATTCATCCCGCTCAAGGACATGGCGCAAATGTTGATCGGCGTTTACCAAAGCCTGTTCGCCTCAGCCGTCGAGCTCGGCATTGCCGACCCCGTGCGGGCCGAAGCCTTCAAGGCCGACATGACGGAGGCGGGCGAGGACGGGCGCTATTACTGCCTGACGCCGATCCTCATCGCCGCCTGGAAGCGCCTCGCGTGACGCCGTCGCACCCCGCTACAAGCCCGTTGCCGCTTCTCCTTGCGGCCCATAGGGTTGCCTCCTATATAACCGCGGAACCCCTGCCGTAGTCGGCGGGCGCGCCGCAATTGGGGACCGGCGCGACGCCACGAGTGATCAAGGCGCGCGCGCAAGTAACGGGTGCCGCTTCAGGGCCCGCACGGTCTGCAAGAACAGAGAGGTCGTTGAAATGGCGAAAGTGATCGGTATCGATCTCGGCACCACGAATTCATGCGTCGCGGTGATGGAGGGAAAGACTCCCAAGGTCATCGAGAACGCAGAGGGCATGCGCACCACCCCGTCGATGGTGGCCTTCACCGATGACGGCGAGGTCCTGGTAGGCCTGCCTGCCAAGCGCCAAGCCGTCACCAATCCCGAGAACACCTTCTTCGCCATCAAGCGCCTGATCGGCCGCCGCTGGGACGATCCCATGGTCGAGAAGGACAAGGGCCTCGTTCCCTACAAGATCGTCCGCGCCGACAACGGCGACGCCTGGGTCGAATCTCACGGCAAGAAATATTCCCCCTCGCAGATCTCGGCCTACATCCTCCAGAAGATGAAAGAGACGGCCGAGTCGCATCTCGGTCAGAAAGTCGAGCAGGCGGTCATCACGGTGCCCGCCTATTTCAATGATGCACAGCGCCAGGCGACCAAGGATGCCGGCAAGATCGCGGGCCTCGAAGTCCTGCGCATCATCAACGAGCCGACGGCTGCCGCGCTCGCTTACGGCCTCGACAAGAGCAAGACGGGAACCATCGCCGTCTATGACCTTGGCGGTGGCACGTTCGACATCTCGATCCTCGAGATCGGCGACGGCGTGTTCGAGGTGAAGTCGACCAACGGCGACACCTTCCTCGGCGGCGAGGACTTCGACATGCGCATCGTCGATTATCTCGCGAACGAGTTCAAGAAAGAGTCGGGCATCGACCTGCGTGGCGACAAGCTTGCGCTGCAGCGCCTGAAGGAGGCGGCCGAGAAGGCCAAGATCGAGCTCTCCTCGACGCAACAGACCGAGATCAACCTGCCCTTCATCACGGCCGACGCGTCCGGTCCGAAGCATCTCACCATGAAGCTCACGCGCGCCAAGCTCGAGAGCCTGGTCGACGATCTCATCCAGAAGACTGTCGGTCCTTGCGCCAATGCGCTGAAGGACGCCGGCCTCAAGGCCGCCGAGATCAACGAGGTGATCCTAGTCGGCGGCATGACGCGTATGCCGAAAGTCGTCGAGACGGTGAAGACCTTCTTCGGCCGCGAGCCGCATAAGGGCGTGAACCCGGACGAGGTGGTGGCGATCGGCGCCGCGATCCAGGCGGGTGTGCTGCAGGGCGACGTCAAGGACGTGCTGCTGCTCGACGTGACCCCGCTCTCGCTCGGCATCGAGACCTTGGGCGGCGTGTTCACCCGGCTGATCGACCGCAACACCACGATCCCGACCAAGAAGAGCCAGGTCTTCTCCACTGCCGAGGACAATCAGAACGCGGTGACGATCCGCGTCTTCCAGGGCGAGCGCGAGATGGCCGCTGACAACAAGATGCTTGGCCAGTTCGATCTCGTCGGCATTCCGCCGGCGCCCCGCGGCGTGCCGCAGATCGAGGTTACCTTCGACATCGACGCGAACGGCATCGTCAACGTGTCGGCCACCGACAAGGCGACCGGTAAGGAGCAGTCGATCCGCATCCAGGCCTCGGGCGGTCTGACCGACGCTGACATCGACCGCATGGTCAAGGAGGCCGAGAGCCACGCCGAGGACGACAAGAAGCGGCGCGAGCTGGTCGAGACGCGCAACCAGGCCGAAGCCTTGGTGCATTCGACCGAGCGCATGCTGAAGGATTTCGGCGACAAGGTCCCGGCCGGCGACAAGGCCACCGTCGAGACCGCGCTCGCCGACCTCAAGACCGCCATCCAGGGCGACGATCAAGACGCGATCAAGACGAAGATCGACGCTTTGGCGCAGACCTCGATGAAGCTCGGCGAGGCGATGTATCAGTCGGCCCAGGGCGGGGCCGCGGGCGGCGCAGGCGGCACGCAATCTTCCGCCGGCGCCGGCGGACCAGACGACAAGGTGGTCGATGTCGATTTCGAGGAAGTCAAGGACGACGACAGCAAGAAGTCGGCTTAATTTCGAGTTCTGGACATGGCGCGGGCCTTGCAAGTTGTGAGGCCCGCTGCCAAGTCCCAATAGAAGGCTTTGGCACCGCGCGAGCGGGACGGCGGTGTAAAGGGCCGGAGGGTCGATGGCAAAGAGGTGTTACTACGACGTACTTGGTGTGCAGCGCGGCGTCCATGACGCCGACATCAAGGCTGCTTTTCGCCGCCTCGCCAAGGAATGCCATCCCGACCAATGCAACGGCGATCCCACCGCCGAGAGACGCTTCAAGGAACTCAACGAGGCCTACGAGGCG
Source organism: uncultured Alphaproteobacteria bacterium (assembly GCA_963821255.1). Taxonomy (GTDB): domain Bacteria; phylum Pseudomonadota; class Alphaproteobacteria; order Rhizobiales; family Methyloligellaceae; genus Methyloceanibacter. The sequence continues at coordinate 81,591 of CAWGCX010000003.1, forward strand.
CTGAAAGACCCGCAACGCCGCGCAGCCTACGATCGCTTCGGCCATGCCGCTTTCGATAACGGGCTTGCCGGGCATGGCGGCGGCTTCGGCTTCGGCTCGGACTTCTCGGCGTCGATGTCGGCGATGTTCGACGACCTGTTCGGCGAGTTCATGGGCGCGCGCCGCCCGCGCCAGCGTTCGGGACGCGAGCGCGGCCAAGACGTTCGCTACAACATGGAGATCACGCTCGCCGAAGCCTTCGCGGGCAAGACCGCGCAAATCCGCGTGCCGACCTCAGTCGTGTGCGACGCGTGCTCGGGCTCCGGCGCCAAGGCCGGCACCGCGCCCACGACCTGCCGCACCTGCGGAGGCCAAGGCAAGGTGCGCGCAAGCCAGGGCTTCTTCACCATCGAGCGCACCTGTCCGACGTGCCAGGGCCGCGGGGAGACCATCGAGACGCCGTGCCCCTCCTGCAACGGCGCGGGCCGCGTCACGCGCGAGCGCACGCTGTCGGTCACCATCCCGATTGGCGTCGAGGACGGCACGCGCATCAGGCTTGCGGGCGAAGGCGAGGCGGGATTGCGCGGCGGTCCGTCCGGCGACCTCTACATCTTCCTCTCGATCAGACCGCATGAGTTCTTCCAGCGCGACGGTGCCGATCTCTTCTGCCGCGTGCCGATCGCCATGACCACGGCGGCGCTCGGCGGCCAGATCGAAGTGCCGACCATCGACGGCGGCAGGACGCGGGTGAAAATTCCCGAAGGCACCGAGAGCGGCAAGCAGTTTCGCCTCAAGGGCAAGGGCATGCCGGTGCTCCGCTCCAAGCAGCAGGGCGACCTCTACATCCAGGTCGACGTCGAGACGCCGAAGAATCTCTCGCGCAAGCAGCGCGATCTGCTCAAGTCCTTCGAAGAAGCCTCGAACCCGAGCACCAATCCCGCCTCGACCGGCTTCTTCGCGCGCGTCAAGGAATTCTTCGAGGGCATCGGCGAGTAGCGGCTACCCCGGCACTCCTCCTTTGACGTAGAGTGGCGGCCGACCTTCCATTCCGTGCGCCGTCCGCGCCGCGATTCGACCAGGCTGCCATGACAAGCGAAACGGCTCAGCGCGCGCGGCGAAAGCCCAACAAGCAAGAGACGCCTCGACCCCGCACTTGGGGTGCGGCACAGGCTGCCAAGGCCGCCGCCGCCGTCATCGCTGTCATCGCACTCGCCGCGGGGCTTTGGTACGCGCAGACGGCGGTGCTGCTCGCCTTTGCCGGCATCCTGCTCGCCATCGTGTTTCACGGCGCGAGCCGGTCGCTTGCCGAGCTGACCGGGCTGCCGCGGCTCCTCATGCTCGCCGCAGTGGTCATAAGCGTCGCCCTGTTCTTCGCGCTTCTGTTCTTGTCGGTCGGCTCATCCTTCGCCGATCAGCTCGCCGATCTTGCCACGAGGATCGCCAGGGGCGCGCAAATCCTCGCCGCGCGCGTCGTCCGCTACGCCGACCAGACCGACCTTCTGAAGAACATCGACCTCGTCGAGGTCGTCAGCGGGTTCTTGAGCCCCTGGGGCATCGCCACAGGCGCCACGTCGCTTGCGCTTTCCATCGTCGGTGTTCTCAGCGCCGGGCTGATCGTGCTGTTCTTCGGCGTCTATCTCGCTGCCGACCCGCATACATACGTTGAGATTGCCGCGCGCTTCGCGCCTAAGGGGCGGCGCGCCGAGACCGTGGAGGTGCTTTACGAGGCCGGTGACGTTCTGAGGCGCTGGCTGATGGGCCAGGGCATTGCCATGGCACTCATCGGAACCATGACCTATGTGGGCCTGCTCTTCCTCGGAGTCCCCAACCCCTTCGCGCTTGCCCTGTTCGCGGGGCTCGCGGGCTTCCTGCCGTATCTCGGACCGATCATCGGCGCCGTGCCGATGATCCTGGTCGCCGGCGGGGAGAGCATGACACTCGCGGCCTGGGTGCTCGGGCTCTACGCCATAATCCAGTTCACTGAAAGCTACCTGCTCACGCCGCTGATCCAGTCCCGCGCGGTCGCGCTGCCGCCGGCGATCGTCATTCTCAGCCAGCTCGTGTTCGGTGCCGTATTTGGGTTCCTCGGATTGGCGCTCGCAACTCCGCTGACGGCCGCAGCAACGGTGCCCATCCGGCATTGGTTCGGGATCGAGAAGGGCGGGTTGCTCACCGAGGAAATCGACGAGACGTAGGGAGGGTTGATGAGGCTCTTGTTCTTTGCCGGAAGCGCGCGGGAAGGCTCCTACAACAAGAAGCTCGCGCGGCTTGGCCGCCACGTCGCCGAGGCGAACGGCATCGAGGCCGTGTTCGTCGACCTCAAGGACTATCCCATGCCGATCTATAACGGCGACCTCGAAGCCGCCGAAGGTCCGCCCGAGCGGGCGCGTGCTTTCAAGGCTCTGCTCGGCGAGTATGAGGGCGTCTTCATCGCGAGCCCCGAATACAATGCGTCAGTGACGCCGCTGCTCAAGAACACGCTCGACTGGGTGACCCGCGTGCGCGCCAAGGGCGAGAGCGGCCTCGAAGTGTTCCAGTCGCGCGTGTTCGCGATCGGCGGGGCGTCGCCTGGCAATTACGGCGGCATGCGCAGCCTGTTGCAGTTGCGCCAAATCCTCGCGGTCGGCACGGGCGCTCTGGTCATCCCGCAGCAGGTTGCCGTGCCGCGCGCGGCTGGCGCCTTCGAAGAGGACGGCAGCCTCAAGGATGAGGCGCAGCAGAAGCTCTGCACGAACGTGGTCGAGGCGCTCGCCGTCGCCGCCAAGAAGTTCGCGTCATGAGCGAGGCACGGGAAAAGCTCATCGTCGCGCTGGATGTGCCGAGCGTGGACGAGGCGAAGGCACTGATCGAGAAGCTCGGCGACAGCGTCGGCGTCTACAAGATCGGGCTCGAGCTTCTGTTCTCCGGAGGTTTTGACCTCGCGCGCGCTTTGGCCCGGCAGGGCCGCTCGGTGTTCGTCGATGCGAAGCTGCTCGACATCGATGCGACGGTCGAGCGCGCCACAGCGGTGATCGCCGAGAGCGGCGCGGCATTCCTCACCGTGCATGCGATGGACCGCAAGACGGTCGCCTCCGCCGTGCGCGGCAGGGGCGATGCGAAGCTCAAGCTCCTAGGCGTGACGGTGCTCACCAATTTGTCGCGCGCCGACCTTGCCGAGCACGGCATCGACGAGGCGCCGCTCGCCGTTGTGCAGCGCCGCGCCATGATGGCGCGGGACGGGGGGTTCGATGGGATCATTGCCTCAGGTCAGGAGGCGCGGGCGCTGCGGGAGCGGTTGCGGCAAGTGCTGATCGTGACGCCGGGCATCCGCCCCGCAGGTGCCGAGAAGCAGGACCAGACGCGCGTCGTGACGCCCAAAGCCGCGATCAAGGCAGGCGCCGACTATCTCGTCGTCGGCCGCCCCATCACACGCGCTGCCGACCCGTGCGCCGCCGCTGAGGCCATCGTGGCTGAGATCGAAGCCGCGACGGGGGAGTAGTCACCTTCGCTCAACGCTCTCGTCATGGCCGGGCTTGTCCCGGCCATCCACGAATTTCGGCAGTGCGCTCGTCTAAATCGTGGATGCCAGGCACAAGGCCGGGCATGACAAGGAGGAGTTTAGGAAGGACTCAAATTTTCGAGTTCGCTAATGCGGGTAGCGACCAATGCCGCAAGCGCATCCGCGTCGCCTGCGATCTCGACCTGCTTCAAACGCGACTTGCCGCCCTGCACCACCGACACCGACGACGGCGGCACGTGCAGCCACGTCGCGATCAGCCGCTCAAGCGCCGCATTTGCGCGGCCGGCTTCAGGCAGTGCGCGGACGCGCGCCCTTGAGTACGGTCTCCTCGCCGAAAATCTCGACACCGGTGATCTCATCCTTCCCGGATTTCGGCGTGAGCCGCACCTTCAGCATCACGCCCGCATTCGTGCGGCGAAGATTGAGCGCGCCCCACGCTCAAAGCGTAGGCGTCGGCTGCACCGCCGGCAGGATCCAGCCGAGCAGCACCACGTCGCGGATGAACAGGAGGGCCAGGATCAGGATCACGGGCGAAATATCGATGCCGCCGAGATTGGGCAGGAAGCGGCGAATCGGCCGGAGCGCGGGCTCGGTCACCCGGTAGAGCATCTCGCCCACGGAATAGACGAAGCGGTTCGACGTATTGACCACGTTGAAGGCGATCAGCCAGCTGAACACCGCGCCGATGATGATGACCCAGATATAGAGGTCGATGACAAGGGCGATGAATCCGATCAAAGGCACCATCAAAGACCCCTCCTCGCGGGCCGCGATCATCTAGCGGACAGCGGCCCGTAACGGCAAGCCTTTGGGTTGCGCGCGGACGCGAAGGCTCTCGGCCCAAATCCAACGGTGGGTTCGCTTGACAGGCCGGAAGGCCAATCCCTAAATGCCTCGCATCTGGGGCCGTAGCTCAGTTGGGAGAGCGCAGCAATCGCACTGCTGAGGTCGTCGGTTCGATCCCGTCCGGCTCCACCAAATTCACTAGAAAAAACAGTAAGATACATGACACCAACCCGGCCCTACTCAGGTCCGGTCTTGTCGTGTCAACACCGTGTCAACACCCGTCATCATTTCGATGCAGACGCAGCCGGTGCTGTGAGCAGCGCGCCTGACTCAGGTTTGACTCCACACGAGCGCGAAGGTTGGTGAGTGTAAGGGGGAACTCAGGGCAAGCGAAAGGGCGCCCACGCGTCTCCTAGAGGGCCTCATCCCAGTTTCAAATTCACGATCAGGCTAACCGAGGCGCGGCCACCAGGAGCGAACCGCGCGCTAGCTGCATGACCACACCATCTTCCGCGAGGCAGTCGAGGCATACGCCATGGTGGGATGCGAACGTCATGGCAGCAGGATCACCAAGCAGCAAGTCTCCAACGCGGAAGAGCATCGACAAGAAGCTTTCGTCCCGCGCTCAGGCAACCGCAGCGGGCCGCTTGGGTCAGTTGATCGAGCTAAGAAGAAAACCGAGACAGCCGCTCGTCTCTCCTTGGTAGCTGCGCTGCCGGTGGCAGCACCGCACCATGCTTACGGCTCAGCGTCTGAGCAGTCTTTCGCGGCCTCGAGAGTCTCTGCCTCATCAAGGCAGTCCTCCACCGCATCTACGTAGTCGGCAAACTTCTCATTGGCTTCATCGTCACCAGCGGTGACGGCCTCATGTCGATCCTCATGGCCTTCGGGCTCCGGCCCCCAGCCGAAACCCCAGGTGTTCCAGACAGTCAGGAACGCAAGAGCCAACAATACCGCCAAGTGACTGCGTTGCATCGCGACGATCTCCGTCTCGTTTCCAAAGCGAGGATAGAAAATAAAGCGGCGCACGGCTGAACTTTTTCTCGCCCGCAACGGGAAGCCAGCTAATGGGCCCACGGCGTCTGTCGGACAAGTCTGGCTCGCGATGCGTAACCGGGGGCGAAATGTCCCCACTCGAAAAGGTCGGGCGCAAATTTCGACGTAATTGAGCAGCAGAAATACCTACAAGGACACTCCTCTCATTGGAAACGGCCATGGCAAATAGAAATGACTTCACACCGGAAGAATGGACCAAGGTCGTACAGAGCATCATAGCTGCCGGTATTGCCGTTTCGGCAGTCGCTCCCAGCGGCTTGTGGGGTACTCTTAAAGAAGCCGCTGCAAGCACCCCCGCGCTCGCTGCAGCTAAGCGCGATCCCAATTCTAACGAACTCATCAAGGCAGCAGTTGCAGACTTTGAAAGGTCCAACGATGGAAGCATTCTTGCAATGCGCGAACGCTTTGCCCAGGCGGAGCCCGCGGAATGTGTACAGCGTTCGTTAGCGAGCCTGCGGGAGGTTTCCGCCATCGTCGATGCCAAAGCTCCTGACGAGGCAGCAGCCTTCAAAACCTGGCTCCGCGAGATCAGCCAGAAGGTCGCAGAAGCTGCCGTGGAGGGGTCTTTTCTTGGCTTTGGTGGTGTCCGAGTAAGCGATGCTGAGACGGCGACACTTCGCGACATCTCCAAGGCGCTAGGCATGGCATCCTAAACCCCGCGCACCGAAATCTGCTGATGGATTTTGGCACGAAGCAGAACATGCTCAAGTTGGGAGGGGGAGCCGCGCCAAGCGGGCCCTGGGTAAGCCGCCCGTAGATCATTCCTCGACGCGCAGCCAACCCATTTCGCGCAGAAGGCGGCGGCGCTCTTGCTGACTGAGCGGCGGGCGGCCACCAAAGTAAGTCTCGGCGATGCGCTCTTTCTCAGCACGCTCATCGCGTAGTCGCTGACGGTGCCGATGGACGCGCTCGGTGGCGGTCATGGGCCGGTCACCGCCTTCGATGGCGAAGAAGAAGGTCTCAGCGAACTAGCGCAGGCGGAGAGCGGGTATCTGCGCCTCACAGCCCAATCCCGCTGCATGGGGTTGGTCGAGCCATGCCGCGCGGATAGCCCGGTGCGACTGCTCCATGGCTGGAAGCGAATGACACCAGTTCAAGCTAGGAGGAGGAGCATCAAAAAGATGACACTGAAGAACAGGAGGGCAATTAAGCTCCCTACCACGAAACCCGTTGCGTCGCTTCTGACGAGTTCTGACATGGCCGTTTCCTTACAATGCCTGCAGGAAAACGATGCTAGGGGGACTGAGTTCCCGTTGGCTAGCCACCAGACGGATGGCAGACGGCTCTCGCTACGGCGTTAGCTAGAATGGCGGTGTGATCTTAGCTTCGTATTTGTGCCACACCCCCCAACATTGAGGTTGTTGGCAGATGTGTTACACCCGGCCACTGTGTTGAAACTGAATCTGGCGAACGCGGCAGCTGGCGACGACTAGAGGTGAAAAACCAAGGTTACGGCGTTTCCGCCGTAGGTTAGCCCTTGCCGTGGCGGTGCTCGTCGGCCTCTACGTCATCTTGGCAGCCACTTCAGATGGGACCTCGCAAGGGGTTTTCCACTGACCGAGAAGCGCTTTGCCGGCCAATGCACCTTTTAAGGTGGGTTTCCACGAAAACCCCTTATGTATCAGATGGCTGCTAGTCCGTCCGGTTCCACCAATACCCAAAACCAGGTCGTTCGCGCTCTGCCGGCTTAGCGCGAGAAATTGTGTTCCTTCGCGGCGCAACGCAAGGCATCGGCCGGGCCGCTTGCCGAAGAATTCGCCCGCAATGGCCATACGCTCCTGCTTGTCGCGCGCGACGAGGCGGCACTCGCCCTTACCGCGCGCGAGCTTGCCGAGCGACACGGCGTGCGCGTCGAGTCCGCGGCCCAGGACTTGAGCACGGCGGACGCGTGCGCCGGCGGTGATGACGGTAGCAGGCCGGGCACCTGCGCGATCCTGTCTGCCTTGTTCATGTTTCGTCCTTGCTCGTTGACGATCGCCCCCGGCAGCATGGGCTAAACGCCCCACGGTGCAAGTTCGATGCACGCGTCTTCAAGGAGCGATGAATTTCGCGCGCACAGAGACTAAAATGTGGCATGCGGCGTCAATTGGCGGTTGGGGATCTTCGCATGTCCGCGTTGAGATGCTTTTGCATATCCGTGCTTCTTTCGCTTGCGGTGTTGGGGCAAAGCCGAGCCTCCGCCGAGACGCTGGCCGAGGCGGTCAAACGGCTCGACGCCAAATATCTCAACGTGCCGGACATCGAGCCCGGCGACAGCGCTCCGAAGATCGAGGCGGGCGGCGGGGAGGAAGAATCCAGTCCGGCGCCTGAGGAGATTTCGCAAGGGCCGATCAAGGCGACGCTCACTTACGTCAAAGAGACGAGCGAGGAGGGCGATACGTCCTACGCGCCGGTTGTCACTGTGTTCGCCGACGGCAAGGAGGTCGAGAAGCTTGAAGGCAGCAGCACCGGCTTCGGCGATCCGCCGGTCAGCGTGCAGATCGCGGAGCTTGATCGCGGAAACCCGCATCTCGAAATCGTGGTCTCGTTCTACACCGGCGGCGCGCATTGCTGCTCGGACACGAGCGTGATCCTGTCGAATGCCGACGGATCGAGCTGGAGCACGCTCGACATCGGCGAGTTCGATGGCGGCCCGATGCTTACGGTCGATCTCGACAATGACGGAAGGTACGAGTTCGAGACCCGCGACAACGCCTTCCTCTACACCTTCGCCTGCTATGCCTGCTCGGAGGGCCCGCTGCAGGTGCTTGCCGTCGAGAATGGCGCGGTGAAGGACGTGAGCACCGAGCCACGCTTCCGCAAGGCGCACGAGGCTTGGCTCAAGGACATGATCGGCAACGTGCCGGAAGACGACGTGAACGGCTTCCTCGCCGGCTATGTCGGCGAAAAGAGTCTGTTAGGTGAGGGCAAGGAGGCGTGGGACCTGATGCTCGCCCATTACGACAAGTCCTCCAATTGGGGCCTTGAGACTTGCACCCAGCCGCTCGAGGATGACGGCGAGTGCCCCGGCCAGATGGTCACGCTGACCTTCCCCGAGGCCCTCGAACGCATGCTTAAGGAAAGTGGTTATAATGTAGAGCCGTGAGGCCGGTTCCGCGGACTTTCGGCCGTATTGTCAAGGAGTAACGAGCATGGCGCCCCGCGCGTATTGGACCGGCCATTTGCGGCTCTCTTTGGTCAACATCCCGGTGAAGCTCTATCCGGCCACCACGTCGGAGCGGCGCATCGAGCTCCACCAGATCCACCAGCCGAGCGGCAAGCGTATCCGCTACCAGAAGATCGCGCCGGGTGTCGGTCCGGTCGAGGCCGAGGAGATCACCAAGGGCTATGAATACGAGAAGGGCAAATATGTCCTGATCGACCAGAAGGAGATCGACGAGCTCAAGCTACAGTCGAAGCAGACCATCGAGCTCGTCCGCTTCGTCGATGAGGATGCGATCGACGACCGCTATTACGAGACGCCCTATTACCTGCTGCCTGAAGGCGACCTGGCCGACGAGGGCTATACCATTCTGCACAAGGCGCTGAAGGACACCGGCAAGATCGGCATCGGCCAATTCATCTTGCGCGGCCACGGCAACATCGTGGCCATCAAGCCCTTCGGCAAAGGTCTGCTGCTCGAAGTGCTGCGCCACGCCAACGAGGTCCGCGCCGCCGAGCCTCTGTTCAAGGAGATCAACGAGGTCAAGGTCGACAAGGAAGCGCTCGACCTTGCCAAGGAGCTCGTGAAGCGCAAGACCGGCAAGTTCGAGCCGGAGCAGCTCAAAGATGAGTACACCGAGGCCGTGTGGGAGTTGATCCACGCCAAGCTCGAGGATCGCGCGCCCGAGATCGTCACCGAGCTGCCCGGTACCGCCAAGGTCATCAACATCATGGATGCGCTGAAGAAGAGCGTGCAGCAGGGCAAGGGCGGCGCTGCCGGCAAGGCGCCGGCCAAACGCGGCGGCTCGGCCCGGTCGGCGAACGGCAAGAAGGCCGCGAAGAGCGCGCCGAAGCGGAAGTCGGCTTAAGGTCATGGCGCGGGCGAGCAGCGGCGACCCGCTTGCGACGTACAAGGAGAAGCGCGACTTCTCCAAGACGCCGGAGCCTGGCGCGAAGCGCGGCAAGGCCAAGGGTAACAGCTTCGTCATCCAGAAGCATGCCGCGCGCCGCACCCATTTCGATTTCCGCCTCGAGCATGACGGCGTACTGAAAAGCTGGGCGGTGACGCGCGGCCCGAGCGTCGACCCGAGCGAGAAGCGCCTCGCAGTGAGGACCGAGGACCACCCGCTCGAATATGGCGGGTTCGAAGGCGTCATCCCGAAGGGCGAATATGGCGGCGGCCCGGTGATGATCTGGGACGAGGGGACGTGGGAGCCGATCGGCGATCCCGACGAAGGCCTCGCCAAGGGCGACCTGAAGTTTCGCCTGCACGGTCACCGGCTCAAAGGCGACTGGGTGCTGGTCCGCATGAAGAAGGACCGCACCGGGGGCAAGCGCGAGAACTGGCTGCTCATCAAGAAGCGCGACGAGGCTGCTGGCGAAGGCGTCGAGCCGACCGAGATCCACCTCACCAGCGTCACGAGCGGCCGTACCATGGACCAGATCGAGCACGGCGACGTGCCCGTATGGACCTCCAACAAGGCTCAAAAAAAAACTCCGGCGCCGCGCGCGCGAAAAGCGACGTCAAAGCCAAGGCGAAAGCCCGAAGCGGCAAAGCGCCCTCGTTCATAGAGCCCGAGCTTGCCACGCTCGATACCGAGGTTCCCGACGGACCCAGTTGGCTGCATGAAGTGAAATTCGACGGCTACCGCATCGTCGGACGCAAATGGGGCGATGAGGTTACCCTGTTCAGCCGCAGCGGGCTCGACTGGACCCGGCGTTTCCCCGCCGTAGCTCAGGCGCTGCTCAGCTTTCCAGCCGACACCGTGCTGCTCGACGGCGAGATCGCCTACGTCAAGCCTGACGGCATCACCGACTTCAAGTCGTTGCAGGAGTATATCGACACGCCCGACCCCGCCATCCGCTATTTCGTGTTCGACCTGCTGAACCTCGAACGCAAAGACTGGCGCGGCAAGACGCTGAAACAACGCCGCGCGAAGCTCTCCGACCTCATGGCGGAGAAGGGCGTGTCGAGCTACCTCGTCTACTCCGACTACGTGCAGGGCTCGGGGGCCGAGTTCTTCGCGGCGGCCTGCGCGCGAAATCTCGAAGGCATCATTTCGAAGCGCGCCGACGCGCCCTATCGCTCGGGCCGCGGCAAGGACTGGCTCAAGATCAAATGCGGTCGCGGCGAGGAATTCGTGATCGGCGGCTACAAGCTGTCCGACGTGAAGGGCAAGCCGTTCTCCTCGCTGCTACTGGGCACGTTCGAGGACGGCAAGTTGAACTATGCGGGCAAGGTCGGCACCGGCTTCGACGCTGCGGACCTCACCGAGCTCTCGCGCAAGTTCAAGCCACTCGAGCGCAAGACCTCGCCCTTCGTCGAGGTTCCGCGCGAGGAGCTGAAGGGCGCGGTGTGGCTCGAGCCGAAGCTTGTCTGCCAAATCCACTACACGGAATGGACGCGCGACGGCAGGCTGCGGCATCCGAGCTTTCAGGGCCTGCGTCAGGACAAGCCCGCACGCGACGTGCATCGCGAGCGCGCGGAGCGCGAGGAGGACTCCATGGCTGCGACCAAGACGCGGGCCGGCAAGAGCGGCGCCGACGATCTCGACGGCATCAGGCTCACCAGTCCCGACAAGGTGTATTACCCCGATATCGGGCTCACCAAGCTCGACCTCGCCCTCTACTACCAGGCCGTCGCGACCCACATCCTTACCTATGTCGCGAAGCGGCCGATCAGCCTCGTGCGCTGTCCGGAGGGAATTGAGGGTGAGCACTTTTTCCAGCGCCACGCCATGAAAGGCATGAGCGAAGCGATCAAGCAGGTTCCGATCCCGGGTGGCGAGAGCAAGAAGCCCTATCTCTATATCGACAGCGAGGAGGGGCTTTTCGGGCTCGTGCAGATCGGCACGCTCGAGATCCACGATTGGGGCGTGTCGTTGAAGAACATCGACAAGCCCGACCGGCTCGTGTTCGACCTCGACCCCGACGAGGAGTTCGACTTCGCCGTGCTCAAGGCGGCCGCGCAGGAGGTGCGCGCCTTCCTCGCCGATCTTGGCTTCACGAGCTTTCTCAAGGCGACCGGCGGCAAAGGCTTGCATCTCGTGGCGCCGATTACCCCGAAGCTCGGCTGGGATGAGGTGAAAGCCTTCGCCAAGGCGGTTGCGGATGCGCTCGTCTCGGCAAGGCCAGACCGCTACACGGCAAACCCGCTCAAGCGCACGCGCGTCAGCAAGATCTTCGTGGACTATCTGCGCAATCAGCGCGGCGGCTCGGCCATCGTCAATTATTCGACACGCGCCAAGAAGGGAGCGCCCGTTACCGCGCCGCTCGCGTGGGACGAGCTGAAGGGCCTTACGAGCGGCGCGCCATACACCGTCGCCACCATGCCCGCGCGTCTCAAGCGCCTGAAGCGCGATCCTTGGGAAGGCTTTTTCTCGACGCGCCAGTCGATCACCGCCAAGGCCCGCAAGGCGTTGGGGTTGTAGCCGTTAACCACTCCTCCTCGTCATGCCCGGCGGAAGTGCCGGGCATCCACGAATTTTCTGTGTAAGCTGCAAAGACGTGGATGGCCGGGACAAGCCCGGCCATGACGATGGCGTTAGGTGGGAGGACGCAATGAGGTTCAGGCGCTGTGCTCGTTTTGTGTTGGCAATTGGCCTCGTCCTAGCAGCCGCGTCTCCCGCACTCGCCGAAGAAGTGCTCGCGCCGCTCGTGGCGATGCCGGTCGCGCAGCCACGCCCCGTGCTCGCCACCGACGACAAGCAACACCTCGCCTATGAGCTCGTGCTCGTGAATTTGGCAGGCACGCCGGTCGCGCTGAAAAAGGTCGAAGCGCTGGACGATGTGAGCGGCGCGGTGCTTTACACGCTCGAAAGCGACCGGCTCACGCAGATGTTCAAGCTGAACGGTGGCGGCAAGGGGACCGAGCTTCCCGGCGGCGGCTCAGGCATTCTCTTTCTCGATGTCACTCTACCCAAGGACGCAAGGCTGCCGAAGGCGCTCAAGCATCGCTTCGACGTCGAGGTGGCGAAGCCCGATGCCGGCGGGGACGAGGGAAGCGACCGCGATCCTCCGCCAGCGCCCAAGCGGGAGCTCGTCTTCACGACAGACGCCGAGGCCGTAGGACCCGGCCCCATCGTCGTCGCGCCGCCGCTCAAGGGCAAAAGCTGGGTGGTCGGCGGCGGATGCTGCGCGCCGCCAAGCTATCACCGCGGCGCGACGCTTCCGATCAACGGCGGCATCCGTGTCGCGGAGCGCTTCGCCATCGACTTCGTGCAGTTGAACGACAAGGACAAGCTTGCGTCGGGCGCGCCCGACAAGCTCGAGAGCTACGGCTATTTCGGCGACGAGATCTATTCGGCGACCGACGGGACCGTGGTGGGGGTCGAGGACGGCATGCCTGAGCAAGTCCCGGGCAAGCTCCCCGCTGACGCCACGATTGACATGGCCGCCGGCAATCACGTGGTCGTCGACTTCGGCGAAGGCCGCTACGCCTTCTACGCGCATATGCAGCCCGGCAGCCTCAAGGTGAAGGTCGGCGACACGGTCAAGGCCGGGCAGGTGTTGGGCCTGCTTGGAAACAGCGGCAACACCGACTCGCCGCATCTGCACTTTCACATCATGGACGGCCCCTCGCCGCTGCTCTCGAATGGCCTGCCTTATGTGTTCACGTCCTTCGCAGGCGAGGGCCACGTTACCGATGAGGATCCTTTGTTCAAAGGCGGCGTCGTTCCGATCGACAAGGACGCTCTCGCGGGCCCGCATGAGAACGAGCTTCCTCTCGCCGACCAGATCGTAACCTTCCCGTAGCGCGGGGGCGCCTTGCCGCCGCCACGGCACGGGAGGAAGATGGCTGGCCATTTTCGAGGAGCAGGCAAATGACGCGCTGGACGCCGGATCCCACCTTCTATCCCTCGCCGCGGCTTGCCGCGAAGGCCCCTGCCGAGATGCTCGCTTACGTCGCGGCGTTCGCGCCCGCGCGCGATGTGCCCGACGCGATCGCCGTGGTCGACGTCGATCCGGCCTCGCCGACTTACGCGAAGATCGTGGGCGGCGTGGACATGCCGAAGACCGGCGACGAGCTGCATCACTATGGCTGGAACGCGTGCAGCTCCTGTCTATGCCCGAACGCGCCGCACCCGCATATGGAACGCCGCTATCTCATCGTGCCGGGCCTGCGTTCCTCGCGCATCTATATCATCGACACCAAGCCCGACCCGAAAAGCCCGAGCATCGTGCGCGTGATCGAGCCCGAGGAGGTCATCGAAGCGACCGGGTACAGCCGGCCGCACACCGTGCATTGCGGACCCGACGGCATCTATGTCTCGGCGCTCGGCAACGCTGATGGCGATACGCCGGGCGGCATCTTCCTCATGGATGTCGAGACCTTCGATGTGCTCGGCCGCTGGGAGGTGGACCGTGGGCCGCAGCGCCTCGCTTACGATGCGTGGTGGCATCTCGGCTACGACACGCTGGTGACGAGCGAATGGGGTGCGCCGAACACGGTTGAGAACGGGCTGATCCCCGAGATCCTGCTCGGCGCGCAATATGGGCGGCGGCTGCATTTCTGGGACCTGCAGAAGCGCAAGCACCTGCAGGAGATCGATTTCGGCCCCGACTACCAGCTCGTGTTCGAGCTCCGCCCCGCGCACGATCCGACCAAGGCTTATGGCTTCGTCAATTGCGTGGTGAGCCTTAAGGACCTCTCCGCCTCGATCTGGACTTGGTATCGCGACGGCGACAAATGGGCGGTGAAGAAGATCATCGACATTCCGGCCGAGCCCGCAGACCCCGCGCTGCTGCCGCCCGTACTGCACGGCTTCGGGGCCGTGCCGCCGCTTGTCAGCGACATCGATCTCTCGCTGGACGACCGCTTCCTCTACGTGTCGTGCTGGGGCACGGGCGACCTCCTGCAATATGACGTGAGCGATCCGTTCGCGCCGAAGCTGACGGGCAAGGTGCGCATCGGCGGCATCGTCGCGCGCGCCCCGCATCCGGCGGGGAACGGTCCGCTGAACGGCGGCCCGCAAATGGTCGAGATCAGCCGCGATGGCAGGCGCGTCTATTTCACCAACTCGCTCTACGGCGCGGTCGATCCGCAATTCTATCCGGATGGGATCGACGGCTGGATGGTGAAGCTCGACGTGGGCGAGAATGGCGGCATCGCCTTCGACGAGAAATTCTTCGTGCAATGGCCGAAGAGCCATCGCCCGCATCAGGTGCGCCTGCAAGGCGGCGACTGCTCGTCGGACTCATATTGCTATCCGTAGCTCTGTTAGACCTAACATGCCTCGTCATGGCCGGGCTTGTCCCGGCCATCCACGCAATTTCATTGTGCCACTTGCCCAATTCGTGGATGCCCGGCACTTCGGCCGGGCATGACGAGTCGCTTTTGACAGGCGCAAGTAGAGAATGATGTCCAACGCCACCCCATGGCTCGCGCTGATCGCGCTTGGTGCCTTTCACGGCATCAACCCGGCGATGGGGTGGTTGTTCGCCATGGCGCTCGGCCTCTATCGCAAGAGCCGCCGCGTCGTGCTCGTCTCGCTAATCCCCATCGCGCTCGGGCACGCCGCGGCGATCGCCGTCGTGGTCTATGCGGCGACCGTCCTCGGCGCGGCGATAGAGGCTCGCACCTTCCGCATCGTCTGCGGCGTGCTGCTGATCGCCTGGGGCCTCTACCACGCGCTCTACGGACATGGTCACCGCGTCCGCATCGGGCTGACCACGGGGCTCGCCGGCCTGTTCGCCTGGTCCATCGCCATGGCGATGGCGCATGGCGCGGGCGTGATGCTCCTGCCGGTGCTGGAGCCGCTGCAAGAAGCAGGCGGCGAGCATACCCACCACATGCCGGCGACCGCCTCGCTATGGACCGCGACGCTCGCAGTCCTGGTGCATAGCCTCGCCATGCTGGTCACGACCGGCGCCGTCGCGCTCGCCGTCTATCAATGGGCCGGGCTCGATTTCCTCAGGCGCGGCTGGATCAATCTCGATCTCGTCTGGACCA
The DNA here is from genome assembly GCA_963821255.1 of uncultured Alphaproteobacteria bacterium. Lineage (GTDB taxonomy): Bacteria > Pseudomonadota > Alphaproteobacteria > Rhizobiales > Methyloligellaceae > Methyloceanibacter. The sequence continues at coordinate 97,004 of CAWGCX010000003.1, forward strand.
TGGCGTTGATCGCCATGGGGCTTTGGCTGCTGCTCGCCTAAGTCGGAAGGTGTTCCCTTTTCGTCCTTGAGCCCTTATATGGGCCCCATCCCAGCAACAATCGAAAGGAGGTGATCCAGTGTCTCATTG
>CAWGCX010000004.1:0-5552 GCA_963821255.1 uncultured Alphaproteobacteria bacterium
ATGGTTAAGGCGTGCGCCATTGTGCGCCAACGTTTTGATTCTTAACAAATTGTGTATATGGTCGTGCATGGCTGTTTAGGTCTGTTTGCCCCTGTATATTGGACAAAGTTGGACAGACGGGGTCGTCATGGCACGGCGCGTACGAGACAAAAACATAGAAACGCGCGAGGCGCGCATGAAGCTAAAGCCGAGCGGCAAGCCCTGTTGGCGCAGCATCGGCAAGGGGCTGCATGTCGGATACCGCAAAGGGCAAGACGAGCGGGGTTTGGGTTGTGCGCCAATACCTCGGCAAGCAGACCTATCGGCTAGAGACTATCGCGGAGGCCGACGACATCCTCGATGCCGACGGCAAAGACGTTCTCGATTTTTGGCAAGCGCAGGAAGTTGCCCGCAAGTCGCGGCCAGGTGCACGGCGTGGTGCCTACACCGTCAAGGACGCGGTTGACGCGTATCTTTAGCGCAGTGACTATGCTCTTGTTCCTCATGTCGGCGCACTCCTCTGAGGAATCAGGATTGTAGTTACATCATGCGACTTTCATGGAGCTCCACCTCCGCCTCCACCATAGGCGTGTCCGGACGGATCACCCAGCTTGACGCAGCCCCTTTCCGGAACAAGAACGTATACATCACGGTCATTGTTCTGCAGGGCAATAAAAGCAGGCCCCGCATAGATCAGCGCACCGCGCTCCGGCTTGGCGAGCAGCGCGCGCGCCGCGCCCGTCTTGCGGTCGCGGTCGATGCCGACCAGGACTAGCTCGCTCTCGGTGAAGCACTTGGTCTTGAGCCACGTCCTAGACCTGCCGCTCTGATAAGGCGCGGTCGCAAGCTTCGAGATGATGCCCTCAAGCTGGTGCTTCGCGCAGGCTTTGAACAAGGCTGGCCCGTCACCGGCGAACTCCTCGCTGAACTGGATCACGCTGTGAGCGTCCGCCTCAATCAGCCTCTTGAGCCGGTGTCGGCGCTCGAGCAACGGCTTGTTTCGCCAGTCGCGTCCGTCGTGATGCAGGAGATCGAAAGCGTAGAAGATGAGGGGCGCGCCGCGCGCTCTAAGTGCGGACTGCAGAGCTTCAAAATCGGAAGCTCCCCGCTTGTCCTGAACGATGATCTCGCCGTCGAGAATTGCCGATCTGCAGGGCAAGCCTTTGGCCCTAGCGACGATGCCAGAATACCCCTCGCTCCAATCGTGGCCGTTACGGGTGAAGGCGCGCACGGTTCCTCGCTCGATCACCAGGATCGTGCGGAAGCCATCATGCTTCACCTCAAGGTTGGAAGTTGCGGCGGGATGAAGCCCACATGGGGAACGCGAGACATGCCGGTTAGATAGCAAATCAAGCCGGAAATGCGAGTCCGGCAAAGGACTTACCGGTCATTGACTCGTAGTTGCGCAGTGCTAAATACGCAAGTTGGCGGTTATTCCCTCCCGCCACGGTCCCCCCAAACGGACCGGAAGCCCCGCAAAATAGGTGTCCCCCCCGTCACCCTAGCGGGGCTTCTTTTTTAAGCGGCCCCGACCATTGGTTCCCCCGTGAAATGCGATGGTCAGGGCCGCCGAGGTCAGGCTCACCAAAGGCCCTCCTCTGACTCCCAGAATCAAAGCTGAACTCGGCGAATTAGGGGCGGAAAAACGGGAGCGCGTGCCTAAATGCCGGACGCTAGTGCTATATCGGGGATGGTCATCGCGAACCCACTCTCCTGTGGTTTGCGTGGCACGTCGTGCTGGTCGGGAGCCTGCAACTCCCGGCCAGTGCGCGTATAATAAAAGGCGGGGGGAATATTGGCCATATGTTGGACAACAGGCATGAAAACCTTGAAAAACAGCCATTCCTATCGCTGTGAGCAAAACGTAAATGCCCGTGCCGCCGCGGGATTTTTTCAAACCGCGCCAGAAATCGGGGGAGAGTCCATGTCGTCCCATGGCTGAAACGCCCCGGAAATCCCGCAGCAAAGCTGCAGACTTGGGCAAGCCGGCCGACTTCACGGAAGCCTCCGAGCCCTTCGCCCTGTTCTACGCCTGGATGGCCGAGGCGAAGGCATCGGAGCCCAACGACCCCGAGGCGATGGCACTTGCGACAGTTGATTCGCACGGCCTGCCCAATGTGCGCATGATTCTGCTTAAGGGGGCCGACCGGCGCGGCTTCGTGTTCTACACGAACTCAGAAAGCGCCAAGGGGCTCGAACTTGCCGCAAACCCGAAGGCCGCGCTCCTGTTCCACTGGAAGAGCCTCGGGCGGCAGGTCCGCATGCGCGGGCTGATCGAGCCGGCGACGGACGCCGAGGCCGACGCCTATTTCGCCACGCGCCATCGGGAGAGCCAGATCGGGGCTTGCGCCTCGGCACAGTCGCGGCCGCTCAAGAGCCGGGCCGCCTTCGAGAAGGATGTGGCGCGGCTTGCGCGGCAGTTCAGCGAGGGACCGGTGAAGCGCCCGGCCTATTGGCGCGGCTACCGACTTATCCCGCTCGAGATCGAGTTCTGGATGAGCCGGCCCTTCAGGCTGCATGACCGCATCGTATTTTGCCGCGCAAGCCCCCGCGCGCGCTGGACCAAGACGCGCCTTTATCCGTGACCATTTCTGCACCACAAACCCGCCACTTGCGCGCTATAGTTTCGGCCGCGAGCCGGGTAAACCGGACGGGTGCAAACGTGACCGACGCGCTGTGAGGGCTTTGACGTGAGCTATACGGCCACGCGCTATTCGACGGCGCGATTTTCGGTGAAGGAAGCGCGCGAGGCGACCTGGGCGCGGCGCATCGCGCTGTTCTTCCTCCAGCTCCTGATCCTGACGGTGCTGCTGCACCATTTCGCCAACCTCGGCACGCAAGCTGCTCTCAACCTGATCGGCGTATCGATGGCCGGTCTCTGTCTTGCCATCGCCATCGCCGTCTTCTCGATCGTGCGCATCTGGTTCGGCGGCCAGACCGGTGCCTCGCAGGCCGTCGCCGCCATCTTCATCGCTATCCTCGGGCTCGCTGTCCCGCTCTATTTCCTCCACCATATCGTCACGCTGCCCTACCTGACCGACATCGAGACGACGCCCGGCGAGCCCCTCATCTTCAAGGTGCTCAACACGCAGCGCCCGGCCGACGCCAACCCGCTCAAGATCCCGGACGGCTCGAACGCCGCACTCCAAGAGGAAGCCTATCCTGACGTCGCGCCGATGGTGTTGGAGCGTGCGGCGCCCGAAGTGTTCTCGATCGTCCAGGAGGCGGTCGAGCGGCTCGCCTGGACGATCGCCTTGAGCGAGCCGCCGGGCGAAAGCGGCATCGGCCGCATCGAGGCAACCGATCAGACCCTAATCATGGCCTACACCGAAGACGTGCTGGTGCAGGTCAAGGGCGATGACGCGCATGCCGTGATCGACGCCCGCTCGGTTTCGCGCTACGGCTGGCACGATCTCGGCAGAAACGCCGAACGCATCCGTGCCCTGTTCGAGGAGATTTCGACGGCGCTTGAGAAGGGCGAAAAGACCGCGTTGGAGCAGGCCGAGCCCAAGAAAGAAGAGCCTGCTGCGACCCAGGCTACGCGGAAGCCTTCGAAGAAGGCCGTACGTAAGAAGCGCCGAGCGGATTGAGATCGCCTTCGCGCGCGACGAACTCCCGATCGATCAAATGATCGAGATGCGCAAGCACCGATAAAGCCGCCGCTTCCTTCAGCTCGGTATCGAGCCCACCGTAAAGTTTCTCGACGATGCGCGGGATGGTGCGGATGCCTTCGCCGAGACAGGCGAGGATCGTCTGCTCGCGCCATTGCCGGTGCATGATATAGGCCCTGACCACGCGCTGTGGCGTCTGGATGCGCCCGCCATGCGCGGGTAGGAACATCTTGTCGTGGCGCTGCATCAGCCTATCGAGCGAGGCGAGGAAGTCGGCCATGTTGCCTTCCGGCGGCGCGATGACGGTCGTGTTCCACCCCATCACATGGTCGCCGGTGAAGACCGTGCGCTTGCCGACCAGCGCGAAGCAGAGATGATCCGGCGCATGTCCCGGCATGTGCAGCACGTCGAGCGCGAAGCCGCCCGCCCTGATCGTCTCTCCGTCAACGACCTTGCGGTCTGGCACGAAGTGAGGATCGACAAAGGCGTCGCCGAGCCCGGGCGCGCCCGCGCCGCGCGGTCCGCCCGTCGGCCCGAACGCCACGATCTCGCCGCCGAGTTGCTCCTGCAGCGCGCGTGCGCCGTCGCAATGGTCGCGATGGCTGTGGGTGATGAGGATATGGCTGACGCTCTCGCCTGCAAGCGCGCGCGCGATCGCCGCGCGGTGCTTCTCGCAAAGCGGCCCCGGATCGATGACCGCCACGGTGCCCTGTCCGACGATATAGGTGTTCGTGCCTAGGAAGGTGTAAGGGCCGGGATTGCCGGCGACAATGCGGCGGACGCCGGGCGCGACCTCCTGGGCCACGCCATAGTCGACGTCAACGCTGCGATTGAAGGCAAGCTCCGCCGACATGGGTCTTCAATGGATGTGTTGGTCTTTCAGCGAATGCGCGCTCCATTCTAGCGAAGCGCAAAGTGCGGCGGCAGGGCCGCCCTCTCGGCAACCTTAACTTTCCCATTGTTTTTTGCGCAAAATATGACTTCTGCAATGGCGCATGCCGCAATGGCCGGAAGGAGCTATAGCCATGAAAACGCAATACGCCGTGGGGTTGCCATTGCTGGGAGGGCTCTGCTTGGCGCCGTGGTGGTGAAGGGCCTTCAGGCCGAGCCGACCCCCAAGTCCCGCGTGGTCATTGCCGCGTGGGACAGCCTCGCGCAGATCGAAGGCTGGCTCAACTCGGCGAAATACAAGGAGGACCGCAAGATCGGCGACAAATACGCGACCTTCCGCTTGTTTGCTATCGGGGGAGCGGCGCAGTGACACCGTTCAGCGCGCCGCTTCTCCTCGAGTTCACGCGCTGAAGCTTGGGCCGGCTCGAGGGGTGGCGGCCGTTTCTTGCGGCCTTGCGTCCAGCCGTCTATATACGGGGCTCTTCAGCCAGCCGGAGTGTAGCGCAGTCTGGTAGCGCACCGCGTTCGGGACGCGGGGGTCGCAGGTTCAAATCCTGCCACTCCGACCAACTTGCTGGCGAAGGGGCTCCGCCCGGAGCGGCCGCTTGCTTTAGCGCGGCATGCCTCGTGCGCGGAAACGGCTCGCGCGAACGGCCTTTGCTTGCGGGAGCTCCGGCACGAGCGATTGGGGCGTGGCCAAGCGGTAAGGCAACGGGCTTTGGTCCCGTGATCCCAGGTTCGAATCCTGGCGCCCCAGCCAGCATAAGTAATTGATATAGAATATTTTATGCTCTGGCGGGACCGTCGAATTCCGCGCGAATTCCCGCCAGATTTCGACCTTCCAGATTCGGTTTCAAGCGGCAGAGACACTTCTTCGTCAATTTGGTCGCGCAGTGACGCGAAAGTCTCTTGGGCGGCATTTGGGGGTCAACATTTTGGCGACGGCGAAAGGAAGCATCGAGCGGGCAAACTGGCCAAACCCACCCTATTGCCCAGAAACCCGAGCAGCTTCCGCTGTTCCGCCCAGTTGGTGGGAAGTTCAGGGCCAACCGCATCAGCCGCTTCGCGCTC
>CAWGCX010000005.1:0-16265 GCA_963821255.1 uncultured Alphaproteobacteria bacterium
GGTCAACCCATAAGGGCGGGCACTGCGGCGGTCGGTTACTCCTTGGAATGCAGCCGTTAGCCGTGGGCCGCCCCTCAACAGCGGACGTCAGACTGGGTCTCCCTGATTTTCGGCAAGTCGATCCAGAGTTGTCTTCATTACTTGGAGGGCTGCATCCATTGCTGCTTGCTGATTGCTGGCAACCTCTTCAGGCAGGAAGTCAGCAATCCACACCACGCGCGTAGCGCCGTTCTCGGCGAAGGCTTGGAGTGATGCGTTGTAGTGTGTGAAAGGTCCACCTTCTGCAGACCAGACAACTCGCCGGGCTTTGTCGTCCACAGTGATGATCGGTTCTCGCAACACCACACCGTTGCCAAATGTGACAATCCGCGCCCCAGGCTCAACGCGCGTATCGGTTACGAATCCAGGTACCAGTCGGGTGTGCAGAGCACCGATATCCCTGATGGCAGACCAAACATCTTCGATTGCCGCTTTGGTCAAAATCTTCTTGCAAATCGAACCCATTCTTTTTCCTGGTCCGCTTGTGGTGGAAAAGTCAGCCGCGCCGTGCCGCCTCGATCGCGGCCACATCGATCTTCTTCATGCCCATCATCGCATCAAACGCGCGCTTTGCCTCATCGCCGCCTGCAGCCAGCGCCTCGGTCAGGACGCGCGGCGTGATTTGCCAGGAGACGCCCCATTTGTCTTTGCACCAGCCGCACTGGCTCTCCTGGCCGCCATTGCCGACGATGGCGTTCCAGTAGCGGTCGGTTTCTTGTTGATCGTCAGTGGCGATCTGGAACGAGAAGGCTTCGTTATGCTTGAACGTGGGCCCGCCGTTGAGGCCGATACAGGGGACGCCGGCGACCGTGAAATCGACCGTCAGCACGTCGCCCTCCTTGCCTGACGGGTAGTCACTCGGTGCACGATGGACGGCACCCACGGCGCTGCCGGGAAAGGTTTCGGCGTAGAAGCGGGCAGCAGCCTCGGCGTCCTTTTCGTACCATAGGCAAATCGTGTTCTTGGCCATTACTTGTCCTTTCGCTTCCTTCTGCATCATTATTTGCCGAACCTTGATGCTAACCGGCCTTCCGCCTAGCCGTCTTTCGCTGAGCGGTGCTGCTCACCGATTTTTTTCGATTGGTCAATCGAGCCGAGTTTGATGCCTTTTTGCGTTTCATAATGTCGCGAAGTGCATCCATGAGATTGATCACGTTGGTGGGTACAGGCTCTTCTTCGGGCGCTTCAACGGTGTGGCCGGCAGCCTTCCGCCTTACGAGTTTGCGTAAGCCCAACTCGTATTCGTCTTTGAAGTCTTCTGGATCGAAGTGACCGGCCTTGCGATCGAGTATGTGACCGGCCAACTCCACCATGTCCTTCTTCAGATGCAAGCTCGTTATGCTGTTGAAGAACTTCTTCTCGTCACGGGCCTCGTAATCGTAGCGAAGGGTGGTGTCGAGCATCCCCTTGCCCCAAGGTTCGGTCGAAAGAATGTGCTCGCGGTTTGCAAAAACAATCCTAGCAAGTGCCACTCTGCGTTTGTCCTTCATCGCATCGCGGATGACTGCAAAGGCTTCCTCACCGCTTTTGTCGTCCGGAACGATGTAGTACGGGCGCTCGTAATAGCGCTCGTCGATCTCATCCTCGGGCACGAACTTATCGATGTCGATCGCCCGTGTGCTCTCGACTTCAACCGCCTCAAGTTCGTCCGGCCCAATCTCAACATAGCTCCCACGTTTGAGTTCGTAACTTTCCAGTTTTCCGATTGATCTGATGGAAGCGTGTTTTTAAAGATTGACTAGAAGCCGGGTACATCGCGATCGCACACGTGACAAGCGACAGCTTGAGGTAGCCCTTCCAGTAAGCCCGTGGCGCAGCCATACGATTTCCTCCTAGAAGCGCAGAAACTGAAAAAAGCAGGATATGTTCCAACTTGGGAATTTGTCGGAAGCGAAGCGTTATTCCTTCGCCGGGCGACTTTCGGAATGTCCGCTCTGGGTCAGAAGCGGACTGTTCTTTCAAGAGGCCCCCGACAAGTCGCCTTCCCGCTCGTAGAAACGACGCGAAGTTATCGCGTGTACCCGGGGGGCCCGGTGCGGGCGAAAGGAGGAAAAAATCCATTAAATCAACGGTTTATATTGTAATTGGTGGGCCCGGGAGTTGTGCATAGGCACGCTCAAACAATACGTTAGCGCAAGGTGCGGGCGTAATGCCCCTTTGACGCTCAAAAGGAATTCCTGTAACTCCCGCACCCCTTCGGAGCGTTATCTGCTTCGTGCCATCGCCAGAGTCCTGCGTTCCAGTTGACTGCGGTTCTGCTTTTCCATCGCGAGTTGGCCTGTAGGCTGACTCGGCGCTATCGTTTCTCCCGAGATTGGGCTAGATTGCACTTGCACTTCACGTCATCCCCTCTAGTCCCGTCGGAGTTGGCGATTTGAGCGAGACCCCCGGTACACCGTCAATTTTCTCGCGCCTCCGGTCGCGGAGCTGGGCCTTGTTTTCCCTGCTTGCCGTCATCTTCGCCGCCATTACGCGCAAGCGACGCGCGAACAGGCATTCCTCCCCTCCGCTGTGATATCTCTCGCCCCCTTCGCCGGCACCGCTCTTGGGGCAAGGTTCCCGAGGGGGTGACATGGCGAACAAGCAGGACTTCACACCGGAAGAGTGGAACAAGATCTTGCAGAGCCCCATGCTGGTGGGAATTGCCGTGTCGATGGCGGATCCCAGCGGACTGTGGGGCGCGCTGAAGGAAGCGGCGGCGGGCAGCGCGGAAATCGGCACGGCGAGGCGCGACGCCAGCGCCAACGCGCTCATCAAGGCTGTTATCACGGACATCAATACGACGGATGGACGCTCCGCCCTGCAAAGCGCCCTCCGGAACTGCTTTGCCGATGCGGAACCGGCTCAGTGCGTCGAGCGCTCGCTCGCCAATTTGCATGAGGCCTCTGCGATTCTCGATGCAAAAGCACCTGCCGACGCGGCGGCCTTCAAAACTTGGCTGTGCGCCGTCAGTCAGATAGTGGCGGAGGCTTCGACCGAGGGTGCGTTCCTCGGCTTCGGGGGTGCGCAAGTCAGCGATGCCGAGAAGGCCACACTCGCCGACATCGCCAAAGCGCTGCGCATGAAAAGCGCGTAAGGATCCTCAACCGGCCGGCATCATGTGAAGCCGGTAAAATGAGCGACTGGTTGCTCAATCTTCCCGTGCCGTGGATGGCCGTCGTCGTCTTCGCGGCCACGTATCTCCTTGCCGCAGTCGTGTATTGGGTCGTGACCCGGCTGGCGGTGAACGAACGCGCGCGGACCTTCAAGTCGGTCTCGCCCGGGATGCTACCGCCACTCGGCATCCTTTTTGCCCTTCTGGTCGGCTTCATCGCCGTCGAGGTCTGGAACAATTACGACAAGGCGAAGCTCGCGGTCGCGACCGAGGCCAGCGCGCGCAACTAGTTCCCGAACCGATAATTAATCCGAGCGGTCACGGATTGGATTTCGATGCCGCCGTCCACGACGGGAACTCCACCGCCGACACCAGAGGGGCAGGTGGCGCAACGCACTGTAAAGCGATCGGTATCGAGGTCGACATAGGCGTAATCAACGCCGAAGGAAAACCCGTTGCGCACAGCATATTCGGCACCTCCGCCCAGCGTGTAGCCATCGGCCCAGGTGCTGGATTTTGCTCTCACCGGCGTAACTTGGTCGAACAAGTCGAGCTCTACGTCCGCCCCGGCCCATCCCCCTTTGCCGTAAGCGAACCATCGTCCCCGAGCATACCCGACGCGACCCGTCACCGTGGCAAGCAACCCGACATCTGCGCGGTAGCTGTCGGCCTCCGGAAAGAACGGACTCCTGATGCGACTACCTAGGTCGGTGCCTGCCACTGATCCTTCGACACCGAATATCCAAGCGCCAGACTGAAAGTTAAACCCGGTCTGACCGCCGCCCAAAAATCCACCTGCATCAATTCCGAAATTGCTGATCACCACTTCCGGCCCGAGGGTGTTGAACCAGTTGGAATTTTTGTAATCCCAGCTGGCGTCGCTCCAGGCGCCGCCTAGCTGCCCGCCGGCATAGAAGCCAGCCCATTGCGGCTCTGGAGGTGAGTGCAGGAGGCCCCCGGCAGCGCTAGGCGTCACAAAAGCAAGCACCGCGGCGCCGCCTGCAAGAGCTAAGAATTGTCTCTTCATCGGCAATCCGGCATCACGTGTTGTGCGCGAGGACAAGATAAAGCCAAGACCAAGTCCATTGCCCGAGGGCAGGAAGCATTCTAGCCAACCCCTTGAGGAATGCTGTGGCTTGGACGCAACGTCGCGCCTTAGAGTTGCGGCCTCACTGTGAGCTTCGTCTCGCGCATAGAGGTTCTGCGGTTCGACCAAGGCTGGCGGCCGAGTCCGACGAGGAGGCAAAAATGGCTGATCCCAAGACCTATCATTTTGACCTGCCTGACAGCGGGCGTCCGGATTACGTCAAGCTCAAAGAGGAGTGGTTTCCGGACATCAGAGCCGCGGCGCTGCGAACTTCCAAGTCACGCGGTCGCGATCCGATCAAGGCCGTCAACACCGTGGTCATCCATGCGACGGCCGGATCCAGCTCGGCCGGAGCCGCCTCGGTGATCTTCAATGGTGTCGCCAGTTTTCACTGGCTGGTTCCCGACGAGAACGAGCCTCAACATGGTCACTTCGTTTGGGCCACTTGCTACGAGAGCCGGGCCGCATACCATGTCCGCAAATCTGTTTCCCACCCAAAGATCAACGGCGGACAGAACGACATCAACCGCATCTCGCTCGGCATCGAGGTCGTAAATGCGCAGGTGTCGAGCGACACCTTCTCGGACTGGCAAGTCGAGGCCACGGCGGTAATCGTCCGCCATGCCTGGGCCAAGTATCCGAACCTCAAGCACGTCGTCAGTCACGCCATGCTCGACCCCTCCCGGCGTACTGATCCCGGCAATCGGTTTCCGTGGAAGCGGTTCAAGTGGCTGGTACTGGAAGCTGCGGAAGAGCTCCTGCCAAAGCTCGTGGCAATGGCTCGTGATATGCCGGCCGGCGCCTCCCCCGGCACGTGCTGCATGGACAAGCGCGGTTTCGGTGCAAACGTGGTGTGAAAATGGGTTTCTTGCAGGTATCCAGCATCACAAGCTGGACAAGTGTGCTGTACAACCAGCTAACCGCCGGTTCGGAGGGGCGTCGGCTTCGGCCGGCGTCCCTTGTCCATCTGCGCGGTTGGTGCAGGCACGGGTGCGTATATCGGCGCGCGCCACTGACGCGGGCCACGCTTTTGGCGCCCGATAACGACGCCTTCCCGCCGACAGAAACTACTCGGCAAAAACGGCGGAAGCGACTAGCAATCCTGTTGGAGCGGCCTCACTAAAGAAGGCCGGCGTGCCGGGCTCGGCTCATGGCGTCCGCAAGCTCGCCGCAACACGCATGGCCAACAACGGCGCTACGGAGGCGCAGCTGATGGCCGTGTTCGGATGGACTGACCCGAAGATGGCCGCGCACTACACGCACATCGCAAACAGGAAGCGCTTGGCCGCTCAATTAATCGACATGTTGAACGCGAGCGGAACATCTATCCCCGCACCTGGGTATCCGGTGCGGGAGAAAGGACAGAAAGCGAAATGAAATCAACGTCGAATTTTGAAAATGGTGGGCCCGGGAGGGCTCGAACCTCCAACCAGACGGTTATGAGCCGCCGGCTCTAACCAGTTGAGCTACGGGCCCCACTTCCCTCGATACGCGCCGCTTTCCACTCGGCGCTTCGCGGAAGCGCCTCATAGCAGACTTGGCGGCTCCGGCGAAACGCCGCAAGGGCGCCGCAAACCTCTCCGCAAGTTAAGTTGCACCGGCCGTACGCCCGCGCGATTCTTCGCGACCCGCCCTCTGCCCCGGTCGGCAAATCTCGGAGACCCCATGCTACGCTCACCCAAGACATCAATCCTCATCCTCATCCTCCTTCTTCTCGCAGCGACCGCGCTCCCCGCCATGACGCCACACGCCCGCGCCCACGACAGCGAGCAGAAGCGGACGCTTTCGCTATCCGCGACCGGCGCGGTCAAGACCACGCCCGACAAAGTCGACATCACAACCGGCGTCACGAGCGAGGCGCCGACGGCACGCGAGGCGCTCGACAAGAACACCGAGGCCATGACCGCGATCGTCCAGGCGCTCAAGGTCGAAGGCATCGAGGCGAAGGACATCCGGACCGTGAATTTCAGCGTGATGCCGGTCTATGAGCAGTTCCCGCCCGACGGGAAGCCCCGACCCGCGCCAAGAATCACCGGCTATCGCGTGGTCAACCAGGTGCATATCCAGGTCCGCGACACGGGCAAGCTCGGCGCGATCCTCGACAAGGTGGTGAGCCTCGGCGCCAACACGATCGATGGCATCGCCTTCAACGTGGCCGAGCCAGACAAGCTGCGCGACGAGGCGCGCAAGCGCGCCGTGCAAAACGCGATCGCCACCGCCAAGGTCTATGCCGAGGCCGCCGGCGTCACGCTCGGACCGATCCTCTCTATCAGCGAGGATGACTCCGGTCCCATCCCCTATGGGCGGCCCAACGCGGCTCGCATGGAGATGTCAAAGGACGTGCCGATCGAAGGCGGGACCGCCACGGTCGAGACACGCATCCGCGTGACCTGGGAGCTGCAATAGGGTCGGGAGGCCGCTCCCCCGGCATGTGTCATTCCCGCGCCTGCCTGCGCGAAGCCGAAGCGGCTTCGCTTCGGCGAAGGCAGGAAAGCGGGAATCCAGTAAGCGCCGACCATCGCGGTCCTGATATGCCCCGGATTACTGGATTGCCCGGTCCGGCCGGGCAATGACAATCGCGGTCAGTCAACGCGCACCCGCTTGACATCCTTGCCGTTTTGTAACGTTAGAGCGAAAGCCCTTCATGCTAAGAGCGGAGCGCCGGGGAAAACGGCGGACTCATGGGAAAACGCTGGTTTCCGATATTGCTTGTCGCGCTGCTCGCGGGCGGCGCGGCCTATTATTACTTCTGGCTCCACCGCGCCGCACCGAAGATTGACGTGCAGACCGCCGTCGCCACGCGCGGTGACGTGCGTCGCGTGGTCGCGACCTCCGGCACTGTGCGCGCGCTCGGCACCGTCGAGATCGGCTCGCAGCTCTCGGGCAATATCGGCGAACTCAACGCCGACTTCTCCTCCGAGGTGAAGGCAAGCCAGGTGCTTGCCCGCATCGAGCCCTCGACCTTCGAGGCGCGGGTGCGCGAGGAGGAAGCGGGGCTTGCCATCGCCAAGGCCAATGTCGCGCTGCAGGAAGCAACCGTGCAGCGGGCGGAGGCCAATCTGCATAAAGCCGAGCTCGATTATTCGCGCGCCGCTGAGCTCGTGCGCAAGGGCGTGGGCGCGCAGGCCGCGCTCGACACCGCGACAGCAGCTAAGGAGAGCGCCGCCGCCGATCTCGGCATGGCCAAGGCCCAGCTCGAAAATGCGCGCGCCACGCTCGAGCAGCGTCAGGCCACGCTCGACAGCGCGCGCATCGACCTAGAACGCACCTATATCCGATCGCCGATCGACGGCGTGGTGATCGAGCGCACCGTCGAGGCGGGGCAGACCGTGGCCGCAAGCATGACGGCGCCGAAGCTCTTCACCATCGCCCAGGATCTCGCCCGCGTGCAGATCGACGCGCAGGTGGACGAGGCCGATATCGGCCAGGTGGCGCGCGACAACGACGTAAGCTTCACCGTGGATGCCTATCCGGACGTGACCTTCAAGGGCAAGGTCGAGCAGGTGCGGCTCGCGCCAATCACGCTTACCAACGTCGTGACCTATACGGTGGTGATTGCCGCCGACAACACGCTCGGCCGGCTTCTTCCCGGCATGACGGCAAATGTCCAGATCGTCACCGGCGAGAACAAGCAGGTCGTGGTCGTACCGACCGAGGCGCTGCGCTATCAGCCCCGCGGGTTGGTGCAGGCCTCGCTCGTGCGCGACACCTGGTCGACCGCGGGGGTCAACCCGCTCGCAACCGACCGGCGGGCGCGGCTGCTTGCACGGTTGAAGGACGAGCTCGAGCTCGGCGAGGACGAGCTCGCCAGAATCAATGCCGGCCTCGAAATCGAGTTCGCCGCGATCCGCAGCGCCGCCGCGGCTACGGGCACGGCCAGCGCGCAAGAAGACATGCGCGAGCAGGCGCGGCTCCGCATCGCCAAGGTACTGCGCTCGGTGCTGTCGCCGGAAAAATACAAGCGCTACGAGGAAATCCAACGGCAAAGGCCGGCGGGCCCGCGCCGCGGCACGCTCTGGACCTATGAAAACGGCGCCCTCTGGCCACACGAGGTGCGGCTCGGATTGAGCGACGGCACCCTCACCGAGATCCGCGACGGCTTGCCCGAAGGCGCCAATGTCGTGCTGCGCGTGCGCGAGATCGCGCAATGAGCGCGCAGGCTGCGCCGGGCCCGCAGATCGCCGCCCGCGATCTGGTCAAGACCTACAGACTCGGCGGCAGCACGATCGGCGCGTTGCAGGGCATCAGCGTCGACGTGGAGCGCGGCGACTATCTCGCCGTGACGGGACCTTCCGGCTCCGGCAAGTCGACCTTTATGAACTTGGTCGGCGCACTCGACCGGCCGACCAGCGGCTCGCTCAAGGTCGAGGGCCGCGAGCTCCGCAAGCTCCGCTCCGATCGGCTCGCGCAATATCGCAACGAGACGGTCGGCTTCGTGTTCCAAACCTTCAATCTGCTGGCACGCACGAGCGCGCTCGACAATGTCGCCCTCCCCCTTCTCTATTCGCATAAAGGGCACGCACATGCGCGCGAGAAGGCGCGGGCGTCTCTTGAGCGCGTCGGGCTTGCCGACCGCGCACGGCACCAACCTTCCGAGCTTTCCGGCGGACAGCAGCAGCGCGTGGCGATCGCCCGCGCGCTCGTCAACGACCCGCATATCCTTCTCGCCGACGAGCCGACCGGCGCGCTCGACAGCCGCACAACGGAGGAGATCATCGGCCTGTTCGAAGAGCTGAACGAGACCGGGATCACCGTGATCATCGTCACGCATGAGCCGGATATCGCGCGGCGCGCCAAGCGGCGGATCACTTTCCATGACGGGCAGATCGTCGAGGATAGCGCGGCATGAACCCGTTCAATTCGTTCCGCGTCGCCATCGGCGCGCTGAAAACGAACACGCTGCGCAGCTTCCTTGCCATGCTCGGCGTGATCATCGGCGTCGCATCGGTGATCGTCATGGTGTCGGTGGCGAGCGGCGCCTCCCAGGCGATCGAAGAGCGGATCAGGGCGCTCGGCACCAACCTGCTCATCATCTCGCCGGGATCGTTCACCTCCGGCGGCCGGCGCGCTGGCGAAGGCACGGCGACGGCGCTTTCCGAAGGCGACCTTCAGCTGATCCGCGCCAAGGTGCCGGGCGTCGCGGCAGTCGCAGGCGTGATCTCAGGCCAGGCGCCGGTAGTGGCGGGCGCCGCCAACTGGACGACGTCCATCGACGGCGTGAACGAGGACTTTCTCGGAGTGCGCGATTGGGCGCTCGCGGAGGGCCGCAACTTCACCGAGGCCGAGATGCGCTCAGCCGCCAAGGTGGTGATCCTCGGCGCAACGGTCGCGCGCGAGCTATACGGTGCGGCCCCCGTGCTCGGCGAGCAGCTTCGCATCAAGAACGTACCGTTCACGGTGGTCGGGCTCCTCACCATCAAGGGCCAGTCGGGCTGGGGAAGCGACCAGGACGACACGGCGCTCGTGCCGATCTCGACCGCGCGGCGCCGCCTATTCGGCGCCGAGCAAACCGTGCCCGATAATCTCCGCACGATCATGGTCGAGGTGGCCTCGGCCGAGGAGATGGCCAACGCGCAGGCCGAGATCGAGACGCTGCTCCGCGAGCGGCGGCGCGTGCGCAGCGGAGCACCGGACGACTTCCGCGTACGCGACATGGCTGACTTCATCCGCACCCGCACCGAGACGCAGAGCATCCTAAGCCTCCTGCTCGGTGCCACAGCGATCATCTCGCTGATCGTCGGCGGCATCGGCATCATGAACATCATGCTGGTATCCGTGACCGAGCGCACCAAGGAGATCGGGCTCCGCATGGCGGTCGGCGCGCGACGCCGCGACATCCTCAATCAGTTCCTGATCGAGGCGGTGACCTTGTGCGTGACCGGCGGGCTGATCGGATTGGCGATCGGCGGAGGTGCGGCGCTCGCCATGTCCATTTGGGGCGCTTGGCCGATAGCGCTCTCGCCCGCGCTCGTGCTGATCGCGCTTGCCTCGGCGGGATTGGTGGGCGTGTTCTTCGGCTATTACCCGGCGCGCCGCGCCTCGCTAATGAACCCGATCGACGCGCTGCGCTATGAGTAGCTCGCTACGGGTGATTAGGCGAGGCGCTCGATGGCGTTGCCCTCGCCCAACACGACAACGGTCGGATGGTAGTTGCGTGCTTCTTCCGCCGGCACCTGGCAGTAAGACACGATGATGACCTTGTCGCCGGTCTGCACGAGGCGGGCGGCCGCGCCGTTCACCGCGATCGCACCCGAGCCGCGCGGCGCCTCGATGGCGTAGGTGGTGAAGCGGCCGCCGGTATTGATGTTGAGCACGTCGACCTGCTCGTGCGGCAGGATGCCCGAGGCATCGAGCAGGTCGCGGTCGATGGCGATCGAGCCTTCGTAATCGATATCGGCGCCGGTCACCGTCGCGCGGTGAAGCTTCGCCTTGAGCATGATGAGCAGCACTGGCGCCCGTCCTTCAGTCCCAACCCTTGTTCTTTCGCCGATATAAGCCAAGCCGCGCCATGTTGCAATGCAGCAAGCGGCCGCGCGCGGGCCGCGCTGCTTGGGCGGGCGCGGGCAAAGTGGGGGAACCGGCCTTCCCACGACGGTGACCAGAACGCGGCTAGGCGGCGTCTTGCCGTTTGGCCGCTTCCCGGCGGAGCGCCGCGGAGAGCTTCTCGGGCTGCGTGCGCACATTGGTCCGCGCACGCACCGAGCGGCCGTCGAACCCCCGGATCAAAGTCCGTGGGCTAAAGGTTAGTTGTCCAGGAAGCTTCTTAGTTTTCTGGATCGCGAAGGATGTTTGAGTTTTCTGAGCGCCTTCGCTTCGATCTGGCGGATGCGCTCGCGGGTCACCGAGAATTGCTGGCCGACTTCTTCCAGCGTGTGGTCGGTGTTCATGCCGATGCCGAAGCGCATGCGGAGCACGCGCTCCTCGCGCGGCGTGAGGGAGGCGAGCACGCGCGTCGTGGTCTCGCGCAGATTCGACTGGATCGCCGCATCGATCGGCAGCACCGCGTTCTTGTCCTCGATGAAATCGCCGAGATAGGAATCCTCCTCGTCGCCGATCGGCGTCTCGAGGCTGATCGGCTCCTTGGCGATCTTGAGCACCTTCCGCACCTTCTCAAGCGGCATGGCGAGCTTCTCTGAAAGCTCCTCCGGCGTCGGCTCGCGGCCGATCTCGTGCAGCATCTGCCGGCTCGTCCGCACGATCTTGTTGATGGTCTCGATCATGTGCACGGGGATGCGGATGGTGCGCGCCTGGTCGGCGATCGAGCGGGTGATCGCCTGCCGGATCCACCACGTCGCATAGGTCGAGAATTTGTAGCCGCGGCGATATTCGAACTTATCTACGGCCTTCATCAGGCCGATATTGCCTTCCTGAATCAAATCAAGGAACTGCAGGCCGCGGTTCGTGTATTTCTTGGCGATGGAAATCACGAGGCGCAGATTGGCCTCGACCATCTCCTTCTTCGCCTGGCGCGCCTCGCGCTCGCCCTTCTGCACGATATGCACGATGCGGCGGAACTCGGAAATTTCGAGGCCGGTCTCGGCGGCAAGCCGGTGGATCTCGGAGCGCAGCTCCTTCACGAGCCCGCGCTCGTCATGGATGAAATCGGCCCAGCCGCGCTTCTTCAGGCGGCCGACGCGGCGGAGCCAGTTCGGGTCGAGCTCGTTGCCCTGATACTCGTCGAGGAAGTCGTCGCGCTTGACGCCGTAGCCCTCGGCGAGGCGGAGCAGCCGGCCTTCGAAGCCGAGCAGACGCTTGTTGATGTCGTAGAGCGTCTCGACCAGGCTCTCGATGCGGTTCTGGTTGAGCGAGAGCGACTTGATCTCGGCGACGATCTCGTCCTTGAGAACCTTGTAGCGCTTCTCTTGCCCGGTGGAGAGCGAGTCGTTCTTGAGCGCGCGCTCGACGACCTGGTCCTGCAGCTTGCGGAGCTTCTTGTAGTTGGTGGCGACGAGGTCGAAGGTCTCGAGCACTTGCGGCTTGAGCTCGGCCTCCATGGCGGCGAGCGAAAGCGAGTTCTCGAGATCGTCTTCGTCGTCCTCGAATTCCTCTGGCTCGGGCTCGGCCTCCTCCTCTTCGCCCTTGCGCGCGGGTTGCGCCTGGGGGCCGGCTTGCGGGGCCGCTTGACCATTAGCCTCGCCGCCGCCGTTCAGCCCTTCGGGCAGAGGCTGCGAGGGGACCTGCTTGGCGTCGGGGCCCTGATAGGTGGCTTCGAGGTCGATGATGTCGCGGAGCAGGATCTTCCCCTCGTTCAGCTCGTCGCGCCAGATGATGATGGCCTGGAAGGTGAGCGGGCTCTCGCAAAGCCCTGCGATCATGGCCTCGCGGCCGGCCTCGATGCGCTTCGCAATGGCGATCTCGCCCTCGCGGGAAAGAAGCTCGACCGAGCCCATCTCGCGCAGATACATGCGTACGGGGTCGTCGGTACGCTCGGTCGGTTCCTTGGCGGTCTCGACCTTGGCAACGGGCGTCGGCGCGATCACGGCGCGTGGCTCGGCGCCATCGGCCTGCTCGGCGCCCGGCTCCTCGGCCTCGTCGGTGTCGACCACGTTGATGCCCATGTCAGATAGCATGGACATCGTATCCTCGATCTGCTCGGAGGACACCTCCTCGGAGGGGAGCACCTCGTTTAGCTCGTCATAAGTCACGAAGCCGCGCGCCTTGGCGGTCTTGATCAGCTTCTTGACGGCGGCGTCGGACATGTCCAGCACGGGCCCGTCCGGCGTCTCCGTCTGCGTCTCGCCTTGGTCCTCGGTTTCAGCGGTCTTCGTGGCCATCCATCTCACTCCGAAACACGTCTTGGCTCTGCGGGGGGAACGCTTGGAACGCGCCTTCCGCCATGGTGCGGGTCATTTGCGGCAATCGCGTGGGCCAGTGCCCTACCCTTAGGGGCCTTGCCCAAGCGATTAACCTTCTTCTCCCTTAATCGTCAATTAAGCATGACTGCGGCCGACCCAAGTCGCCAGATCCCGCAATACTGGCAGGAACTTGGATGGACTAAAATATAGCTCTCGCAAGGCGCTAGACTAGAGACTAACCTGCGCCGTTACTTGTCCGATCTGCCCCCGCAGAGGGGTCATCTATCTTGTTGGGTACGGTTCCAGCCCCGCACTTGGCGGTTCATCGCCCGCGTCAGGCCCAAATCAGGGGCGCCTGGCGGTGCATGCCACTTGAGGATGACTTGGCGAGGGCGCCTCCCCCTGTCAAGTCCGTGAACCCCATCCGGCCAAGGATTTTCTCGCGATTGGGCGCCGGTTTGGCCTTGCAGCGGGCGCCGGCACCGGCGGCCCGCGCCTAGCGATACTTCTCGGGCCGGCGCCCAGGCTTCCAGGCGCCCTTCTCGCGCATCACTTCAGCGATCTTCTTGGCGAACCGGTCGTTGAAGACCTGGTCTCCGGAATCCTCCGCCACATCCCGGCTTACGGCGCTCGCCACCTGCCGCTGCAGCTGGGCGAAGCGCTCGAACTCGGCTTCAGACAGGTCCGAAAGCTGATCGGCACCCTCCGCGAGCTCCCTCGAGAGGGCCGGAAGCGCGCGGAAACGGAAAATGAGATCGGCGAATTGCTCTTCGACCTCTTCCCGTGGCGCTGACGGCTGCACAAAGTGCACGCGCGCGAAAACGCTCTCGCTGGCAAGCTTGGCAAAGAGCTTGGCATGCGGGCTTGCCTCGATCAGCTCGACCAGGCGCTCCCGGCCGATGCCGTGCTCCTCGAGCAGCGCGCTTGTGACGAGGCCGAGCAAAGCTGCAAGGCGCCTGTCCCTGATCTCAAGCGTCGCGACCTCCTCGGCGAAGCGATCGAGCAGCCAGGGGTGATTGATGAGCGCGAGCGTGATGACGGTCGCGAAACCGTAGGCCGAGGGAAGCGGCGGCGCGCTGCCGCTTGCTGTCGCCTGGGGTGCAGCCCGCGCCGCTGACCCCTTGCGCGCCGGCCGCTCACGCCAGAGCGCGAACATCCGGTTCTTGATGTCACGGCGATAATGGTCGCGCACCCGCGCATTGCCGATCTGCGTGAGCAACGTTTCGAGTCGCGCCTCGAACGCCGCGCGCCGCTCCGGCGTGTCGAGCACGTGCGCCGACCGCTCCCGCCGCCAGAGCACGTCGATGAGCGGATGCGAGGCGGCGAGGCACTCGGCAAGCGCGGGCGGTCCCCCGCTGCGCACGAGATCGTCTGGGTCAGAGCCTTGCGGCAGGAAGGCGAAACGGAACGAATGGCCTTCACGCAGGACAGGCAGCATGCGGTCGATGGCGCGCGCGGCAGCCGCTTCGCCCGCCTTATCGCCATCGAAGCAGATGATGGGCTCTGGCGCGAGCTGCCAGAGCAGCTCCATCTGCCGTTCGGTGAAGGCCGTGCCAAGCGTTGCGACCGTGTTGGCGACGCCCGCCTGATGCAGCGCGATCACGTCCATATAGCCCTCAACCACGATCAGCGCCCCTTTCTCGAAAGCAGCCTGACGGGCGCGGGCAAAGTTGAAAACGATCGAGCCCTTATCGAAGAGACGCGTCTCGGGCGAGTTCAGATATTTCGGCTCGGCGGCGGGATCGAGCGCGCGGGCGCCGAAGGCGATGACACGCGACTTGGCATCGAGGATCGGGATGGTGAGCCGGTTGCGGAACCGGTCATAGGGCTCGCGGCCGTCGTCTGGCTTGATGAGAAGCCCCGTCTCGATAAGCTGGCTCTCGGTAAAGCCCTTTTTCAGAAATGCAGCCTTTAGCGCATCGCGCGATTGCGGCGCATGGCCGATGCGGAATTCCTTCAGCGTGTCGCGCGTAAGCCCGCGATGCTCCGCGTAGCCAAGCGCTTCGCGTCCCTCACGCGCCATGAGCTGGTCTTCGAAAAAACGCGCGGCGGCTTCGAGCGCATCGAGCAGGCCGAGCCGTTCTTTTGCGGCACGCTCGAATTGCGGATCGGGTTTGGGAAGCGGAAGCCCGGCTTCAGCGGCGAGCTTCTCGACGGCTTCCGGGAAGGACAAGCCCTCCGTCTCCATGACGAAGGTGAACTGGTCGCCATGCTTGCCAGACGAGAAGCAATGATAGAAGCCCTTCTGGTCGTTGACCGTGAAGGACGGGGTCTTCTCCTTGTTGAAGGGCGAGAGTCCCTTCCACTCGCGCCCGGCGCGCTTCAAGGGCACGCGCCGCCCGACCACCTGCGAGACAGGCAGCCGCGCGCGAATTTCGTCGAGGAAGGAATCAGGGAACTTCATCGTAGGAGTGGGCGCCTGCCGGCGCGGCTACGCCAGTGAAAGCAGCGCTTTCATTTGCCTTCATTACCGCTATTCACTAAAAGAACAAATAGGGAACTTTACTTCCGGTAATTACGGACGTATATACACGGAGCGCAGCGGTGCCGAAGTCGCGTCCAAGGATTCTACTTTCGTCGAGCAAGCCGGTTTCGCAGAGTTCGAGTGGGACGAGGACAAACGCGCATCTAACTGGGACAAACATAATTCGACTTCGAGGACGTAAAACAAATCTTCCGGTGCCCCCACGTTCGTGCTCCCTCGAATCGCCGTCCGGAACCGCGGTGGATGGCAGTTGGGCTGCTGGAAGACGTGGAAATAACCGTCGTCCACACCGTGCGGGATGAACGATGTCGCATTATTTCGGCACGACGAGCGAGGCATTATGAGCGAAGGGCGTATCACCAGGCGATCCACGACCGATCAACGGCGGGGCAAAACTGACCTCGATCAATTGCGTGGCTTGACCGATGAGGAAATCGACGCTGCGATTAAGCGCGATCCCAATTCCGATCCTGCAAATTTTGATTGGTCGGACGCCGTGCTGGTCATACCGACGCGCAAGGAAGCGATTTCGATCAGGCTCGACGAGGACGTGCTTGCCTTCTTCAAGGGTCTCGGCGTTGGCTATCAGACGCGCATCAACGCCGTGCTCCGCCACTTCATGGCGCAGGCCAAGAGCACGCAGAAATAGCGCCGGGGCTGACCGGCAGACCAAGAGCCGGGCGGAGTGTTCGCCCCTGCCCGGCTCCTGGCACGTTAGTGCTTAGGCGCGAGCACCGTCGCCGAAGTGTTCGAATGCACGGCCGT
>CAWGCX010000006.1:0-165634 GCA_963821255.1 uncultured Alphaproteobacteria bacterium
GGGGAGAGGTGAACCAATTGTGCAACCTCAAGCTACTGATTATTGGCGAGGCGCTTGGCGATCTTGGCAACGTGGTGGCCCTGGAAGCTCGCGAGGTTGAGCTCCTTCTGCGAGGGCATGCGCGAGCCGTCCGGCGCGGCGATGGTGCCGGCGCCATAGGGCGAGCCGCCCTTGACCTCGCTGATATCGGCGAGATCGGGCGCGGAATAGGGCAGCCCAACCACCACCATGCCGTGATGCAGCAAAGTCCAGTGGAAGGAGATGACGGTCGTCTCATTGCCGCCGCCGGTCGAGGTGGAGGTGAACACGCTGCCGACCTTGCCGATCAGCGCGCCGCTGACCCAGAGCGGCCCGGTCTGGTCGAGGAAGTTCCGCATCTGCGAGCTCATATTGCCGAACCGGGTCGGCGTCCCGAAGATGATGCCGTCGTAATTGGCAAGCTCCTGCGGGTCGGCGACGGGCGCGGGCTGGTCCACCTTCATGCTGGCCGCGCGCATGACCTCCTCGGGGATCAGCTCTGGCACGCGCTTGACGCTGACTTGCACGCCTTCCACCGCCCGCGCACCATGGGCTACGGCATAGGCGAGCGTTTCGGTGTGTCCGTAGGCGGAATGATAAACAACAAGCACTCGTGCCGTGTCAGCCATCGATGTCAGCCCCGCTCTGGCTTCGCTGGGGCCCGCCGCCCCGTCCAGGAAACGCCATAACACTTAGTGGACTTTGCCGGTTTCGGGAAGCGCCAGCATCTCGGCGAGACTCTGCTCGAGCCGCTGGACCGGGCGCGCGGCGCGTGATATGGCAGCGCCGCCATGAGCACGAGACGCTTGCTTGAGACCCGATCCCGACGACGAGGCCGCGCCGCACCCCGCGCAGCTTCTGCCTAGCCCCTCGTCGTCGACGCTCCGTATTCCCGTCAATCTTCCGGTGCCGCGTAGCGGTTTGAGGGATCATCTCTCGATCAGCCTCCGGAACGCGACCCATGTCAGACTTCAAGATCAAACTCGAAACGCCTAGCGACGAAAACGCCCTGTCGGAACTTGCGGCCGAGGCCTTCGGGCCCGGACGGTTCGCGCGGAGCGCCTATCGCGTGCGCGAGGGTACCCCGCCCGTGGCCTCGCTCTCGCTCGCTGGCTGGCGCAACGGCAAGCTTGTCGGCGGCATCCGCTTCACGGCGATCGGCATCGGCGCGCGGGAGAATGCGCTCCTGCTCGGGCCGCTCGTCGTCGCCCCGTCCGAGAAGGGCAGCGGGTACGGGCGCGCGCTCGTGGAAGCTGGGATCGCGCGGGCGCGGGAAGAGGCGCTTCGACCTCGTGCTGCTGGTCGGCGATATGCCCTATTACGGGCGGTTCGGTTTCGTGCCGGTCACACCGCCCGGCAAGATCGTCCTGCCGGGGCCGGTCGATCCCGCGCGGCTCCTTGCGCTCGAGCTGCAGCCCGGCGCGCTTGCGCCCGCCAGCGGTAAGGTCAAGGCTTTCGCGCGCTAATGGCCTTCGCGGTACCAGGTCGCAGCCAGCGCGCCGAGCAGGAGACCGAGCGCGAGCAGGCCAGTGAAGAGCGGGAAGAGACGCACGCCCGTCACGTTATAGGCCTCGCGCTTGCGAAGACCGAGCCAGTCGTCGCCGTGCATCACATGGCCGCTGCGCAGCATCGCGAGCCGCGGCAGTGCCGTGGCGTCCGCATCCTCGCGCCCGAGCCAGAACGCACCGCCGCCCGTCTCTTCGAGGATGGGACCGAGCGCTGCATCGGTCGCGGTGACGCCGGCAAGCTCGCGCGCATTGGCGTTGCCGACCGTGGCGACACTGGCGAGCTTTCCGGAAGCGACGCGGTAGACCCCCTGCTCGGTGACGTTCAGCACTTTCCGCCAGGTGCCTCGCTCGCCTTGGTCGAGCGTGACGGTCTCTTCCTTACCGGACGGATGGGTGACGGTGACGGGCTCGATCTTGTCCGCGATCGACCGCCGCTCGATGGTAAGCGTCTGGCCGCGGCTTGAGGCGCGCAAAGTCTCCTCTTCGAGGTCGGGCTCCTTCATCAGCCAGTGGGCGGTCCGGCGCAGCAAGTCGGTATAGGGCCCGCCGCCCTCATAGCCGCGCGCCCAGAGCCAGGCATGGTCGGAGAGGAGCAGCGCCACCCGCCCCTCGCCACGCTTACCGATCACAAGCAGTGGCTTGTCGTTCGCGCCGCGCATCAAGACCTCGGCCTCGCGCGGCTCGGCGTCGACCACGCGGAACCAGCGGCCCCAGGAGGGCTCGTCGCCTCCGGCTCCTGGAAGGTCCGAGGTGACCGGGTGCTTGGTGCCGAGCTCGGAGAGCTTCGGCTTGAATGGCTGCTCGGTCACGCGGCCGTTCGGCACGGCAGGCAGGATTTGCCCGAGCGGCGTGCGGTAGAGGCTGAGCGGCGAAGCGTAATCGTCGCCGGCCGAGACCAGCACCGCGCCGCCCTTGTCGACATAGCGGACCACGTTTTCCAGATAGAGCAGCGGCAGCACGCCGCGGCGCTGATAGCGGTCGAAGATGATCAGGTCGAACTGATCGAGCTTCTCCTGGAACAGCTCGCGGGTGGGAAAGGCGATCAGCGAGAGCTGGTTGATTGGCGTGCCGTCCTGCTTCTCCGGCGGGCGCAGGATGGTGAAATGCACGAGGTCGACCGAGGCGTCGGATTTCAGCATGTTGCGCCAAGTGCGCTCGCCGGCATGCGGCTCGCCCGAGACGAGCAGCACGCGCAAGTTTTCGCGTACGCCCTCGACCGTGAGCACGGCGCGGTTGTTGACGGTGGTGAGCTCGCCTTCAGCCGGCTCAGCCTCGATCTCGACGATGTTCGGCCCAGCGTGATTGATGGCGAGCGGGATCGTGACCGTCTCGCCGACGCGCACCGCCTGACTCGTCGGCTTCTCGCCCTGCTGCGTGACGGTGAGCCTGACCTGCGCGCCTTCGTTCGCGCCGGTCGTCTCGGTGACCTTGACCTCGACCGGCTGGACGGCGGATACCAAGCCGAAACGCGGCGCGCTCAGGACCTGGAGCCTGCGGTCGAACTCGCCCTTTTTGCCGGTGATGAGCGCGTGCACCGGCGCGTCGAAGCCGAGCGCTGAGGTCGAGCCGGGCACGTCATGCACTTCGCCCTCCGTGATCATGATCACGCCGGCGAGCCGGTCCGGCGGAACGTCGGCGAGCGCCTGGCCGAGATCGGTGAACAGCATGGTCCCGTCGCGCTCGCTGTCTGCCGAGGTCGAGGTGGAGCGCACCACGCGCAGGTCGAGATTGGGGAAGGTCTTGAGCTTCGCTTCGAGTTCCTTGCGCACCGTCTCGGTGCGCGCGGTGCGGTTGGCAATCGCCTGGCTCTGGCTGTCGTCCACCACGACCGCGACGACGTCGTTAAGCAGCTCGCGGTCCTCTTGCTTCAGATGCGGGTTGGCGATGGAGAGCATCAGCAACATGAAGCTGGCGAGCCTGAGCAGCACGCCGCGGCGCGAGCGCCAGAACAAAAGCCCAAGCAGCAATGCACCCACGGCCGCGAGAGCCCAAAAAATGGGCCAGGGCACTAGCGGAATGAATTCGACGGACCAGCTCATTTTATTGGCCTAAGCGTTCGAGCAGAGCAGGGACGTGCACCTGATCGGCCTTGTAGTTGCCGGTGAGCGCGTACATCACGAGGTTCACGCCGGCGCGGAATGCCATCTCGCGCTGCACCTCGCCGCCGGGCACGGCCGGATAGATCGGGCGGTTCGCCTCGTCGAGCGCCCAGGCCGCCGCGAGATCGTTGGAGGTGATGGCAAGCGAGCTCACGCCGTCAGTGCGGCGGGAGCGCTCGCTGCGCTCGGCCTCGTCCACCGGCTCGGCCTCGACCCAGAGCGCGCCACCGTCCCAGCGGCCCGGGAAGCTGCGCATCAGATAGAAGGACTTGGTGAGCACGTGGTTCTCGGGTACCGGCTCGAGCGGCGGGATGTCGAGCTGACCGATCAGGCGGCTAAGTGCCTGGCCTTGCGCGGCGCCCGTCGCGGTAATCGACGTCTCGTGGTCGCGCGTGTCGAAGATGATCAGCCCGCCCTGTTTCATGAAGGCGTCGATCTTGGCGAGCGTCGCGTCGGCAAGCGGCTCCGCGTCCTCGAGCACAGGCCAGTACAGGATCGGGAAGAAGGACAGCTCGTCCTTGTCGATGTCGACGCCCATGGGGTCGGCGGGTTCGAGCGCCGTGCGCGCGCGCAGAACCTTGCTCAAGCCCGACAGGCCCTCCTCGCTCGTGCGGTCGACCTCCGCGTTCCCAGTTAGCACGTAAGCAAGCCGCGTCTTGAGCGAGGCCTGCAGCGCGAAATTGTCAGGCGACTCCGCCGCCGGAGCGGGCGATATGGGCGCGGCTTGCGGCTGGGTGGCAGGCTTCTGCTCCTGCGCCGATGCGCTATGCGGCGTCCATGGCGCGAGCGCGAGTGCGAACAGGATCGCCGCGCTTGCGGCTGGCGCATGGCGGCGCAATCGCAAGCCCCCGCTCAAGAAGAGCACGGCGATGATGTCGGCGGCGAACAGGAGAAGCGCCGCGAGATAGATCCAGGGCTCGAGCGCGAACGGCTTGCGCAAAGTGTAACCGGCGGTCTCGGCCGCGCCTTCGATCGTGCCCATTGGCTCGAACACCGTTTTGGCGGAGACGATGTTCAGCGCGCGGGGTGTCGCGGCAGGACCGTAATAGCCTGGCGGATGATCGGGCCCCGGCACGAAAGTGTCGAGCTTGTCGGCGGGGAGCGGCGCAACGCGAAGCGGCGGCGTGCCGAGCTGGCCAAAGCCGTCGAGCGTCTTGATCGGCGGCAACGCGCTGCCGGCGGCGACCGCAGCCTGGCCTGGTGCCGCTTCGATTGCCGCCCCTTCGCCGCCGGACTTCATCGCAACCTGACTCGGGCCGAGTGCCACGACGCGGCGCAGCATCTCGACGAACAGGCCCGACAGCGGCAGGTTCGACCAGTCCGAGTTCGCGGTGACATGGAACAGCACGATGAAGCCGTCGCCTTGCTTTGCGGCGGTGACGAGCGGCGTGCCGTCGGCAAGCGCGGCCCAGACCTCGGCGTCCATGGCTTGGGTGGGATCGGCGAGCACCTGGCGGTTAACCTTCACGTCCTCGGGCACGCTAAGCCCGCGGAACGGGGACTTCTCGTCGAACGGCGCAAGCGGCTGCGGCGTCGACCAGGACAGCGAGCCGCCGAGCGAACGGCCACCCCGGCGCAACGCCACGGGCAGCAGCTCGTCGCCGCCTTGCTCGAGGCGCGGGCCCGCGAAGCGGATCAGCACGCCCCCGGACTTGACCCAGTTCTCAAGCTCCTCCTGCGTGCCGGCGACGAGCTTGCCGATATCGGCGAGCACGATGGTCGAGACCTTCTGCTGGTCGATCAGCTCATGCACGGCGGTCGTGACATTCGGCTCGTTCGGCGTGACGACACCCGCGTAAGGCGAGAGCGCGCGCTGCACGTAATAGAGCGGCGAGAGCAGAGGCTGTGCGGCCTCGCGCGACTCGCCCGACACGATGCCGACCCTGTGCCATTGCGAGCGGGCATCGAGCAGGAAAACCGCGCCCGCCGAGCGCTCGCCCGCGATCTCGATCCGCGTCACCTGATTGCGGATTTCGAGTGGGAGATCGAAATTCGTCTTGGTCTCGGTCTTGCCGCCCGGAATCGAGAACTCGGCCTCGCCAAGCGGTTCGCCGCGGCCGGTCAGAGCCTTCACCTTGCCGACGCGCGGCCCGCCAGAGCCTGCAAGCACGCGCGCGGCGAGCTCGCCGCCATCGCCGGACGCCTGGCCGAGCGCCAGCGCGGCGTCGTCCTTCGAGGGACGCAGCACCGCGATGCTGCCGGTCGTGCCGGCGAGCTTCTTGAGCGTCGCCGCGAATTCAGGCCCTTCGCCATAATCGAGGCCGTCGGACAGGAACACCACGCTATAGCCCGTCTTGGCGCCGTGATCGCGCTCGAGCGTGGCGGCAAGCGCCTTGCGGTCCGGCGCATAAGGCTCGGGTGTCAGGCCTGCGATGCGCTCGCGTGCTTCGTCGGCGGAAATCGGGTCCGAGACCGGCTGCCCGGGCGCGGTCGGCGCTAGCACTATGGTGCGGCCGCCGCGGCCCGCGCGATCGATCGCGGCTTCGATCGCCTCGCGGCGCTCGGCCCAATGCGCGGCGGACGCCCAGCCATTGTCGACGACAAGCAATAGCGGGCCTTCGCCTGCGAAGCTCTCGCGGTCCGGATTGAGCACGGGCCGCGCGAGCGCAAAGATAATGAGCGCCGCAAGCAGCATACGCAGCGCCGTGAGCCACCACGGGCTGTGCGCCGGCGTCTGCTCGGTGGATTCGAGGTCCTTCAGGAGCCGCGTCGGTGGAAACACCACGACCTGCGGGCTCGGCGGGGTGAAGCGCAACAGCCACCAGATAATGGGCAGCGCGAGCAGCGCCGTGAGCACCCAAGGCTGCATGAAGCCGATGCTTCCGATCGTCATCATGATGCGCCTGCCCGCGCCGTTTCGGCGCTGACCACGGGCTTCGGCGCGCGATAGCGATAGTCGCGCTCAAGCCCCGCGAGCCGGTTATGGATGGCGAGCACGACTTCTTCCGCTGGACGGTCGGTGTGATGCACGACGAAGGACCAGCCGAGCCTCTGCACCGTCGCGGCGAGATCGGCGCGGTGCTGCCGTAGCCGCTCCTGGTAGCGCTCGCGCAAGGTCTCGGCGCGGCCGGCGATGATGCGGTCGCGGCCCTCGCTCGCGGCGAACTCGGTGCGGCCCGCATAGGGAAGCGTTTCCTCCGCAGGGTCGAGCACCTGCACGAGATGGCCGCGCACGCCCTGTGCCGCGATGGCTTGAAGACGTTCGGCGGTTTCCTCGACCGGATCAAGAAAGTCGCTGAACAAAAGGCACTCGGAAAAGCGGCTGAGCTTTGCCTGCGGCGGCAAGCTCGCGTCGGAGGTGTCGCGCATCAGGATCTCGGCGACGCGGCGCGTGGCGTTGCGGCCGCGATAAGGCGGCCCGCCGAACACGCCGACCCGCTCGCCGCCGCGCGCGAGAAGCTCGGTCAGCGCGAGCGCGAGCACGACGGCGCGGCTTTCTTTGGAGATCTTCGAGAGGTTCGAACGGAATCGCATCGAGGGCGAGAGATCGGCCCAGAGCCACGCGGTGTGCGCCGCCTCCCATTCGCGCTCGCGCACGAAGAGATGATCGGAGCTAGCCGAGCGGCGCCAGTCGATACCCGTGAGCGAATCGTTCTGGTCGTAGTGGCGGAACTGCCAGAAGGTCTCGCCCGGGCCGGCGCGGCGACGGCCATGCGTGCCGTGCGCCACGGTATGCGCCACGCGCTGCGCCTCGATCAGCAGCGCAGGGATGCGTGCCGCAAGGCCATGGGCCTCGGCTTCCTCGGCCGTGAAAGGCTGAAGCTTCTTGTTCCGCGCGGCAGCCAAGCTCCGACTACCCCAGCGGCTCGATGAGCTTGGCGACCATGTCGCTGACATCAACGCCCTCGGCGCGCGCGGCGAAGGTGAGTGCCATGCGGTGCTTGAGCACGGGCTCGGCCAGCTCGATCACGTCGTCGACCGATGGCGCAAGCCTCCCGTCCATCATCGCCTTGGCGCGGACGGCAAGCATCAGGGCCTGGCTCGCACGCGGGCCGGGGCCCCAGGCGATCATGTCGTCGAGCTCCTGGTCGATGCCGGTGCCCGGACGCGCCGAGCGGACGAGCTTTAGGATCGCGTCGACCACCTGGTCGCCAACCGGGAGCTGGCGCACCAGCCGCTGCGCGACCATCAGCTCATCGGCGGAGAGAATAGTCTTGAGCTCGCGGTCCTCGACGCCGGTCGTGGCGAAAAGCATGCGGCGCTCGGCGGCGGCGTCCGGGTAGGACACGTCGATCTGCAGGAGGAAGCGGTCGAGCTGCGCCTCGGGCAGCGGGTAGGTGCCTTCTTGCTCGAGCGGGTTCTGCGTCGCGAGCACATGGAAGGGGCGCGGCACGTCGTGGCGGGTGCCCGCGACCGTAACGTGGTGCTCCTGCATGGCCTGGAGCAGCGCCGACTGCGTCTTCGGGCTCGCGCGGTTGATCTCGTCGGCCATGAGAAGCTGGGTGAAGATCGGGCCCTCGACGAAGCGGAAGCTCCGGCGACCGCCGGTCGATTCCTCCAGCACCTCGGAACCCACGATGTCCGACGGCATCAGGTCGGGCGTGAATTGGATGCGCTTGTTCTCGAGGCCAAGAACGGTCCCGAGAGTCTCAACCAAGCTTGTCTTGGCGAGGCCCGGAACACCGATCAGCAGGGCATGACCACCCGAAAGCAGGGTTATGAGCGCAAGATCGATGACCCGGTCCTGGCCAAAAATGATATTGCCCGTGGTCTCGCGCACCTTCTGGATCTTGGCGCCGACCTCCTCGATGCGGGTGACAAGCTGGGACTCGTTAGCGGCAAGTGTTGTCATGGCTTACAGTTTCGCTCGATCCTGAGTGTTGGGAGACTATAGGGCCAAAGACCTTGGCCGGCTGAGTAGTTTAAGCGGCAATCTGATCACGTTAGCGTTGGTTCCGAGCCTGCTTCCCGGGGCGCTCGGTGGGGCAGAAATGAGCGGCCAGAAGCGGCATATAGGCATGCCTAACCGGAACAAAAGAGACCTTTTCGTAGCATCTGCCAGGCCCCGCGGCAAACAAGGCAAGGCCGCCTTGCCAAACATTAATGTTTGCGGGGACATCGGGCTCGCCATCGCCCGCGACGGCACGTGGTTCTACGAGGGCAGTCCCATCCAGAGAATGCCGCTGGTGAAGCTGTTCGCCTCGGTGCTGCACCGCGAGGGCGAGGACTACTATCTGGTGACGCCCGTGGAGAAGGTGCTGATCGCGGTCGAGGGACTTCCCTTCGTTGCCGTGGCGATGGAACTGCAGGGCAGCGGTAAGACGCAGCGTCTCACCTTCCGCACCAACGTCGACGACGAGGTGACCGCCGGGCCCAGGCATCCGCTCGGGTTCGAGGAAGGGGAAGGCGGGCCGGTCCCGTTCGTCGAGGTGCGAGACGGTTTGCGCGCGCGGCTCGCCCGGCCGGTCTATTACGAGCTCGCAGCGCTCGCGGTCGAGGCGCCGAAGCGGAAGGGCCTCGGAGTCTGGAGTGGCGGTTCCTTCTTTCTCTTCCCGGACATCGGCGCCGACCTCTAGACGCGGCGCCCTCGCTTTATCAGGCGACCGCCGCTATGGTGCGCGCCTTGGCTGGAGTCCGCCCCGCAAGATGCTCCGCATCGCGCTGATCGATATTCTGCTCTTCGCGCTGCCCTTTATTGTCTACGGGGCCTACATGTACGCGGTGAAGGGCGTCGCACCGGGCGATCTTTGGGAGGGGGCGCCGGTCTTCTGGCTGCTCGCCGCAGGCTGCGGGCTCCTGCTCGTCGTCATGGCGACCGTGATCCAATTCTCCAGCGGCAAGCCGGGCGGCACTTATACTCCGCCCGTGTTCGAGGACGGTGTGATCAAGCCGGGCCATATCGACTGACGGCGCTTTCCGATGGCCGAGACTTCATCTTCCGCGCGCACGCGCGCTCTGCCTTCACTCGAGGATGCCGAATGGCTGCGGCGCCCGGCGACCGTGCGCGTGTTTGAGGCGCTCGAAGCGCCGGGCGTCGAGACGCGCGCGGTCGGCGGCGCCGTGCGCGATGCGCTGCTTGGGCGTGCCGTGCGCGAGGTCGATCTTGCAACGACCGCCAAGCCCGACAAGGTCATGACGCTGGCGCGAAAAGGTGGGCTCAAGGCGATACCCACAGGCATAGAGCACGGCACGGTGACAATCGTCGGCGGCGGTGCGTCCTTCGAGGTGACGACACTCAGGCGCGACGTCGAGACATTCGGGCGCCATGCCACGGTCGCCTTCACGGAAGACTGGGAGGAGGACGCACGCCGGCGCGACTTTACGCTGAACGCGCTCTATGCGGGGCGCGACGGGACGGTCTTCGATCCGCTCGGCGGCTATGAAGACGTTGTTGCGGGACGCGTGCGCTTCATCGGCGACGCCGAGGCGCGCATCAAGGAAGACTATCTCCGCATCCTCCGCTTCTTTCGCTTCAACGCCTATTACGGCAAGGGGTCATATGATACGGAAGGGCTGGCTGCCTCGGTCAGGCTTCGTGACGGGCTCGGGCGGCTTTCCGCGGAGCGGATCAAAGCCGAGCTTTGGCGCCTGCTCTTGGCGCCTGGCGCGACGACCGCGATCGAAGCTCTCTTCGACTATGGGCTACTCCCAGGCGTGCTCGGCGGCGCGCCGCGTCTTGACCGCTTCAACCGGTTGGTCGAGATCGAACGGGCGCAGGGCCTTGCGCCGGACGCCGCGCGACGGATTGCGGCGCTTGCCGTGTTCGTTCAAGAGGCCGCGCCGCGCCTTGCCGCGCGCTTCAGGCTCTCCAATGCTGAGCAAGCGGTGCTGGCGCTTGGCGCGATCGGGCCTGACATGCTGTCTTTGCCGGATGAAAACGCGGCGAAGCGTCTGCTCTACCGGCGGGGCACGGATGACTTCCGCGATTCGGTGCTGCTCGCCTGGGCAGGGTCAGATGCCGCTGCCGACGATGCAGACTGGCGCGCGGTCCTCACGCTTCCCGAACACTGGCAGGCGCCCGTCTTTCCCTTGCGGGGTGCGGACCTCGTAGAGACCGGCGAATTTCATGGGCCTGAGATCGGCGACACGCTGCGGCACCTGGAAGCGGAGTGGATCGACGGCGGTTTCGCCACCCCGCGCGACGAACTGCTCGCGCGCGCCGTTGCGCTCAGCCGAAAATCACCCAAGCCAAACCGATAAGCGTCGCAGCGAAAGCGAGCGCGACCGGGATCAGCGCGATCTCGATCAGCACATCGCGTCCGCGCATCGTGCCGCCGCCGATGCCGACTCTGCTCTCCAGAAACTCGCGGAAGCTCGTGTCGCGCGCGGGCCAGCGCGGATCGTGCATGCTGTAGGACGCGGTGAACAGGAAGAGCGTGAAGAAGATCGCGAAGAACAAGGTCACGATGGCGAGCAGGTAATCGATCTCGCCATTGCTAGCGAAGCTGAGCCAGATCACCACCAGAAACCAGACCGCCGCCGCAATCGCGATCTTGGCGACGACGGGATGCACGCCCGCTGCGCCCTTCTGCACGTTGTTGGTATCGGAGACAGAGGTCTCTTGTTCGAGTGTGCGATGAGCCATCTCGCACCTCCTTGCGGATTGCCGGTAGCGCCCGCCCGCAGTTTCGATTCAACGCTTGGACACGAGGTCTGGCTCCAGACAATTCGTCGCAGGAGGAGTCAGCCAAGCCGCTCGATCAGCGCCATGGCAGCGGCCGGCGCGCGCAGTTTGCCCTCATGAATAAAGTAGACGAACACGTCGCGCGGCGCGGCCTTTGCCTGATTGTTGCGGATCAACGGAAGATCATCGGGCACCTCACCCTTTGCCCATTGCTTGGCGCGCACGGCCCACGCGTTGAGCTCCTCCGCGGGGTAGGCAGCCTCAAGCTTGTCGTTGCCGCGCTGCAGCCGCGCATAGGCGACGTCGCCTGTCGCGTCTGGGATGTTCGGCCAGGTCTCGGCGTCGGTATAGACCGCGCCAACTCCAGCATCGCGGAGGCGCTTGACGAAGACAGGCGTTCCGAAGCTCGCGTGCCGCGCCTCGATCACATGGTCGAGTTTTCGCCCGTCGAGTTCACGCGGTAGCAGGTCGAGGAACTTGCCGAGATCGTCGGCATCGAAGCGTTTGAAGGGCGGGAACTGCCAGAGCACAGGTCCGAGCTTCTCGCCGAGCTCGCTCAGACCCGACCCGATAAAGCGCTCGATGAAGTTGCCGGTCTCGGCCAGCGCCTTTGAATTGGTGACAAGGCGCGGGCCCTTCACCGAGAACTTGAAGCCGGTGGGCGCGGCATCGGCCCATTTGCGGAAGCTCGCCGGGCTTTGCAGTTTGTAATGTGTGGCGTTGATCTCGATCGAGGTCAGCCGGCTTGCAGCAAAGGCAAGCTCGTCGGCCTGCTTGAGGCCTGTGGGATAGAACACCCCGCGCCACGGCGCATGAAGCCATCCGCCAACGCCGACATAGACGCGGCCTGAACTTAGCTTGGTGCTCATGGCTGCTGTCCTAAGCCGTCGGTCCATACTAGAAATGGAAGTCCTACTTTACTGCAACTTAGCGGGAGGATTGTTCATGGCAGCAGCCAAACCAAGAAGGGTAAGAGATCGACAACAACCGGTAAGCCAAAAAAGGGCAAACGTCTGACGAAAACTGGCAAGTGGAAGATCGCTGCGAGAGGGGGCGAAAGCGCGAATTTACCGGAACGTTGATGGGGACGTTTAATTTCGGGGAAGAAGAGAATTGCTGTTTTAGCGTACCGAAGAAGTTTTGAAGGCTTCGCAAAAGGAGAGCCGCGCCCGAGGCGGGGCGCGGCTCAATACTCTAGGGGTACATCTACGCAGGGACGCAATAAGCGCTACGCAACGTACGCTACTGACTGACCGCTACATAGTCAGAGTGGACCTAAAAGTCCATATCGCCCATGCCGCCCCCGCCCGGAGGCATGGCGGGAGCCTTCTTCCTCGGCTTCTCGGCGACCATGGCTTCGGTGGTGATAAGGAGGCCGGCGACAGAAGCGGCGCCTTGCAGCGCATTGCGCACCACCTTGGCGGGGTCGATTACGCCCTGCTTGACGAGATTGCCGTATTCGCCGGTCGCGGCGTTGTAGCCGAAGGCGTAGTCGTCTTTCTCGACGATCTTGCCGACCACCACGGCACCGTCCTCGCCGGCATTCTCGGCGATCTGGCGGGTCGGCGCCTGGAGCGCGCGGCGCACGATATTGACACCGACCTTCTGGTCTTCGTTCGCGGTGTTGAGCTTCTCGAGGGCCTTGAGGCTGCGGATCAGCGCTACGCCACCGCCCGGCACGATGCCTTCCTCGACGGCAGCGCGGGTCGCGTTCAGCGCGTCGTCGACACGGTCCTTCCGCTCTTTCACTTCGATCTCGGTCGAGCCGCCGACCTTGATCACGGCAACGCCGCCAGCGAGCTTCGCCAGCCGCTCCTGCAGCTTCTCGCGGTCGTAGTCGGAGGTCGTGTCCTCGATCTGCTGCTTGATCTGCGCGACGCGGGCCTCGATGTCGGCCTTCTTGCCGGCGCCGTCGACGATCGTAGTGTCGTCCTTGGTGATGACCACCTTCTTGGCGC
Organism: uncultured Alphaproteobacteria bacterium; assembly: GCA_963821255.1. GTDB lineage: Bacteria > Pseudomonadota > Alphaproteobacteria > Rhizobiales > Methyloligellaceae > Methyloceanibacter. The sequence continues at coordinate 13,148 of CAWGCX010000006.1, forward strand.
GGCCGAGCATGTCGAGCGTCACGTTCTCGAGCTTGATGCCGAGATCCTCGGAGATCACCTGACCGCCGGTGAGCACGGCGATGTCCTGCAGCATGGCCTTGCGGCGATCGCCGAAGCCTGGCGCCTTCACCGCCGCGACCTTCAACCCGCCGCGGAGCTTGTTGACCACGAGCGTGGCGAGCGCCTCGCCTTCGACATCCTCGGCGATGACGAGCAGCGGCTTGCCGGACTGCACGACGGCCTCGAGCAGCGGCAGGATCGACTGGAGGTTGGAGAGCTTCTTCTCGTTGATGAGAATATAGGGGCTCTCAAGCTCGACGCGCATCTTGTCGGCGTCGGTGATGAAATAGGGGGAGATGTAGCCGCGGTCGAACTGCATGCCCTCGACCACATCGAGCTCGGTCTCGAGCGCCTTGGCCTCCTCGACCGTGATCACGCCCTCGTTGCCGACCTTCTCCATGGCCTTGGCGATCATCGCACCGATCTCCTTGTCGCCATTGGCGGAGATGGTGCCGACCTGCGCGATCTCCTCGCTCGAGGTGACCTTCTTGGCCTTGGACTTAAGCTCGGCGATCACGGCGTTGACGGCGAGATCGATGCCGCGCTTAAGGTCCATCGGGTTGGCGCCTGCGGCGACCGACTTGGCACCTTCCTTGACGATCGCCTGCGCGAGCAGGGTCGCGGTGGTGGTGCCATCGCCGGCGGTATCGGAGGTCTTCGAGGCAACCTCGCGCACCATCTGCGCGCCCATGTTCTCGAACTTGTCCTCGAGCTCGATCTCCTTCGCAACCGTCACACCGTCCTTGGTGATGCGCGGCGCGCCGAAGGACTTCTCGAGCACGACGTTACGGCCCTTGGGGCCGAGCGTTACCCTGACCGCATTGGCCAAGATGTCGACGCCGTGCAGCATGCGCTCGCGCGCTTCTTGCCCAAATTTCACTTCCTTGGCAGCCATTGTGTTTTCTCCGTTTCTCTCGTCTCCGGTCGTCCTCGCGTGCGAGGGCGAGTCGCGTCACGCGGGCTCTCCGAGGCGGCCTCGGCAGAGGTGATTGTCTGGTTACGCAGCCTTCTTCTTCTTGGCGGCGACGCCTTCGAGTACGCCGAGGATGTCGCTCTCCTTCATGATGAGCAGATCCTCGCCGTCGAGCTTGACCTCGGTGCCCGACCATTTGCCGAACAGCACGCGGTCGCCAGGCTTCACATCGAGCGGGATGACCTCGCCTTTCTCGTCGCGGGCGCCGGGGCCGACGGCAACGATCTCGCCCTGTTGCGGCTTCTCCTTGGCGGTGTCGGGAATGATGATGCCGCCTTTGGTGCGTTCGTCCTCGTCGATACGGCGTACGACCACGCGGTCGTGCAACGGACGGAACTTCATGGGTGAACCTCCTGAAATCTACTTGGCAGTTTCAATTGGGAATTCGGTGGGAAGGGAGCCAGACGCCCTCCGGGCGCTATGTAGAATCGCCATTTGGCACTTTCAAGACGCGAGTGCCAGAATTGCTAGCAGGTTGGCCCGATGGCTGCTAGCTCGCTGATATACTTGAAGATTCCGTCTCGACGCGACCTCTTTCCGCGGTTAACACTTATTGAGTCGCAACGAGATTCGGAAAAGACCATCGGCAGGGACGACATGACCGACGCAGCCTTCCTTCGCCAGATCGAGGGGTTCTCGCTGACCACCGCCGAGATCCTATACCGCCTGCCCGACCATCCGAAGCTGCTGCAAAGCTATATATGGCAGGACTACGACATGGCGCCGCGCTTCCCGCGGCTTGCCGGCTTCCTCGATTTCTGGGCGGCTAATCTCGACGGCACGCTCTACCGCATTCGCGTGGCGCATAGCCGCCTGATCCAGCCCGCCGAGTTCAGCTTCGTCGCGGGCGAGCTCAGGCTGCACTGATTTCATTTTTCGAATCTCGTCATGCCCCGGGACAAGCCCGGCCATGACGCATGCGGAATTGAGGTGTAGTAATCTCCGTTCCAGTGCAACGAAGCAGACATGTGGCGATCATTCAGGATCTTTCTGCTTGGCGGTGTATTCGGTGCGATCTGCGGGATCGCGCTCGGGCTGTTCCTGTTTCCGTTCCTGTTCCCGCCGCCGGAGGCGATGGAGCGCCTGACCGGCGCGGAGCAGGCGACGCTCATCGCCGACGGCACTTTCGTACATGCCGATCCGAACGACCCGATCCATTGGGGGAAGGGCAAGGTCAGCGTCTATCAGGGCACGGTGTTCCTGCATGAGGATTTCGAGGTCGGGCCGGGGCCGAAATTCCACATCTATCTCGTGCCGAAAGCGAATGTCCGCGCCGCGTCGGACGTGACCGGCACCATGTTCGTCGATCTCGGGCGCTTGCGCGCCTTCAAGGGGAGCCAGAAATATCCGGTGCCCGCCGGCGTCGACCTCGCCAAATACCCGAGCGTGGTGATTTGGTGCGAGCAGTTCTCGGTGCTGATCTCGCCCGCCGACCTGACCTTCAAGCCGGCGAGCTAGGTTCGAGACCCTTCCCGCCGCTTCGTCATGCCCGGCCGAAGTGCAGGCATCCACGAATTGGGCAAGAGGCAGCTAGTGGTGGCCGAACTCAAGTCCGGCTAGCGGCAGAAGTAGACGCCGCCGTCGCCGCCCTGGTAGTAGCCCGAGTTGGCATCGAAATACGGGCCGTGCAGCGCGCGGCAGTAGCGATACCAGCCGGGAGTCCAGGGCTCTGGACCGCCATAGGACGCGGCGCCGTAATAGGCCCGCGGTGGCGGAGGCGGCGTTACATAGACCTCGCGCGGGGTGAGCGCGCTGCCGATGATGGCGCCCACGCCCAAACCGATGATGCCGGCCGCAAGCGCGTCTCCGCCGCCGCCACCCCGGTAATGGTGACCGCCACGATAGCCGCGGCCGGCCTCAGCGGGCGGCGCGACGGTGAGTGCTGCCGTACCGATCACCGCGGCAGCGGCAATGGCTTTGAAGGTGAGATTGGTCATTGTCATTGTCCGATTTGTTGCGGCCCGCCGACGGGCGGGCGGAGGTGCCCCAAGGAATTGAGCTGGCGCTATTTTTATCCGCGATTTTAGGCAAAATAGCGCCGCCACGATGAATCGCAGGTTAAGCCTGAACGGCACATGAACGGGGCCCGCGCGGCGTCAGGTGGGGTCGTGGTGAGACAAGAAAAAAGCCGCCGGGCGATGCCCGGCGGCTCTCAATCTTGAAGCGCTTGATTAGCCGGCGAGCTGGACGTTGGCAGCCTGCTTGCCGCGGCCGCGCTTGTCGTCCTCGATCTCGAAGGAGACCTTGTCGCCTTCGTTGAGCGCGGGCACGCCCGAGCGCTCAAGCGCGGTCGCATGGACGAATACGTCCTTGCCGCCATCTTCCGGCTGGATAAAGCCGAAGCCGCGCGCATGATTGAAGAATTTCACTGTGCCGTTGACACGAGCCATAGGGAATATCCTTTCCCGTTGAAGTTAAACACAAACGGGCCATAGGCCTCCGAAAGGAGACCTTCGGCGTCTTGAGATGTCAGGAAAGGTCGTCGTGCTCTTGAGCCGCGATAGTCACTTGCCGTCGTCCAAGTCCGCGCCCAAAGCCTTGGGCGCCCGGTGCCCTAAAGATGGGCGAGGAAGGCCCCCATGGCAAGCGCGAAGTGAACGGTCCCGTTCACGAAATCTAAACCGCAGATGAACGGCCCCCTCAGACTGAGTTCAGCCGCAAACCCCTAAACCTCCAATCACGCTCTGGCGACGGGGCGTGGGGACGAGGAGGGTGACATGCGGAAGATCGTGACGATCCTGGGGTTGGCGGCGCTGGCGATCGTTGCGGCTGCCGGGATTTTCGAGACCTCCGTCCTTCTCCATGCGATCTCCAGCGATGCCGCTGCGCAGATCAACCCGCCGCTGATGTATGCCGGTATCCGCGGGTAAAGGACCGGAGCTTCACTGGACAAGCGGACTTGGTTGAGAGACCCGCCTAAGGCCAGCGGACCAGAGGGGGGAGGGAGCTTAGGATCGCCTCGACATTGCCCCCGGTTTTCAGCCCGAACAGCGTGCCGCGGTCATAGAGCAGGTTGAACTCCACATAGCGGCTGCGGCGCACGAGCTGCTCCTCGCGGTCGGCCTCGGTCCAGGGCGTGTTCGCGTTGCGGCGAACAATTTTCGGATAGATCGAAAGGAAGACGCGGCCGACCGCTTGCGTGAAAGCGAAGTCCGCCTCCCAGTCGCCTGTGTCGAGATAGTCGTAGAAAATGCCGCCGATCCCGCGCATCTCGCCCCGATGTGGCAGGAAAAAATATTCGTCGCACCATTGCTTGAAACGGGGGTAGTCGACCGAGGGCCGGCCCTCGCAGGCACCCCGCATCGCCGCATGGAAGTCCTTAGAATCAGAGTCGTCTTGGCTGCGGCGACGGTCGAGCATGGGCGTGAGGTCCGCGCCGCCGCCGAACCAGCCTTTCGACGTCACGACCATGCGTGTGTTCATATGCGCGGTTGGGGCGTTCGGGTTCAGCGGATGGGCGATGAAGGAGATGCCGCTCGCCCAGAAGCGGGGATCGGTCTCCGCGCCGGGAATCTGCTTGGCGAATTCCGGCGGGAAGCTGCCGTGCACGGTCGAGACGTGGCAGCCGACCTTCTCGAACACGCGGCCGTTGGTCATCAGCGCCATGACCCCGCCACCGCCATCGGCCTCGGCGCGCGTCCAGGGCGTATGCACGAAGCGAGCGGCGGGCCTGCCGTTAGCGCCCGGCGCACTCGCCGATTCATCCTCGATCGCCTCGAGGCTCGCGCAAACACGATCGCGCAGCTCCTCGAACCAGGCGCGGGCGCGCGCCTGCCGTTCTGCGAGATGCTCGTACGCGTGGGCCATTTTCAGTTGCGGTTCCATCCGTTCGGGGCTCTAGCCGAGGCAACTTCCGGCTGCCTTGACGCAGGTCAGCAATGAGGGCGTCTGCGCCAATTTGCCCAAGCGCGCGGCCTGGACAACCGGTGAGGGTGATGCAAAAACCGGCAGGAAGAATGCCGGCAAAGGCATCAGGACTGGCAACACATGCCGGCTCGGACGCGTGCGGCGCAAGCCTCATTTTCCGCGGGTTGTCTGTGGAACTGAGCTTTAGCTGGGTGCCTTCAATTTCAAAGCCCGATCCAGGAGCCTTCGGCCCGTGGCCAACCACGATATTCCCCTAGATCCAGCGAACCCGACAGATGAAGAGCTATCGCGTCGCGATGTCATGCTGATCGCGGCGGGCGGCTTTGCGACGATCGGCGCAGCTGCCGCGCTCTGGCCTCTGCTCGACCAGATGAACCCGGACGCCTCGACGCTCTCGCTCGCGACGACCGACGTGGACCTCGCGCCGATCGCCGAGGGTCAAGCCATCACGGTGATGTGGCGCGGCAAGCCGATCTTCATCCGCCACCGCACCAAGAAGGAGATCGAGGAGGCCAAGGAGGTGCCGGTCAACGACCTGATTGATCCGCTCGCGCGCAACGCCAACCTTCCTGACGACGCTGAGGCGACCGACCTCAACCGCGCCGCGCCCGAGCGTGAGCCCTGGCTCGTGATGATCGGCGTCTGCACGCATCTCGGCTGCATCCCGCAAGGCCAGTCTCCCGGCCAATACAGGGGCAAGTTCGGCGGCTGGTTCTGTCCGTGCCACGGCTCGCAATACGATACGGCGGGCCGCGTGCAAATCGGCCCCGCGCCGGAGAATCTCGCCATCCCGCCTTACAGCTTCACGGCAGACACCAAGATCAGGATCGGATAGGCGCATCCCCATGGCGCTCGAATCGACCTACCGCCCGAAAAGCAGCTTCGCCGAGTGGTTCGACTCGCGGCTGCCGATCCCGCGGCTCGTGCACGACCAGTTCATGGTATTCCCCACCCCCCGGAACCTGAACTATTGGTGGACCTTCGGCGGCATCCTCACCTTCATGCTCATCGCGCAGATCGCGACCGGCATCGTGCTCGCGATGCATTACGTGCCAACGCCGGAAGGTGCGTTCGACAGCGTCGAGAAGATCATGCGCGACGTGAACTGGGGCTGGATGCTCCGCTACGCGCATGCGGTCGGCGCTTCGATGTTCTTCCTCGCCGTCTACATCCACACGCTGCGCGGGCTCTATTACGGCTCCTACAAGGCGCCGCGCGAGGTGCTTTGGGTTCTCGGCGTGCTGATCCTCTTGCTGATGATCGCCACGGCGTTCATGGGGTATTCCCTGCCTTGGGGACAGATGAGCTTCTGGGCCGTCACCGTCATCACCAATCTTTTCTCATCGCTCGATGCGGTGATCCCAGGTCTCGGCACCAAGCTCGTGGAATGGATCTGGGGCGGCTTCGCGGTTGGCGCGCCGACATTGAACCGGCTCTACAGCCTGCATTATTTGTTCCCCTTCATCATTCTCGGCGTGGTGATGCTGCATGTCTGGGCGCTGCACATGCCTGGCAATAACAACCCGACCGGCATCGAGGTGAAGTCGGCGCGCGACACAGTGCCGTTCCATCCCTACTACACGATCAAGGACGGCTTCGCGCTCGTGCTGTTCATCATCCTGTTCGCGGGCTTCGTGTTCTATGCGCCGAACTTCCTCGGCCACACGGACAATTACATTCCCGCCAATCCGCTGCAGACGCCGCCGCATATCGTGCCGGAGTGGTACTTCCTGCCGTTCTACGCGATTCTGCGCGCGATCCCGAACAAGCTGCTCGGTGTGATCGGGCTCGCTGGCTCGGTCGGCATCCTGTTCTTCGTGCCGTGGCTCGACACGTCGAAGGTGCGGTCGACACGCTACCGGCCGATCTACAAATGGTTCTTCTGGGCGTTCGTGCTGACCTCCGTCGCCCTCGGCTATCTCGGCGCGCAGGCGCCAGAGGGCTGGTATCTGTTCTTCGGGCGGCTGTTCACGCTCTATTATTTCGCCTTCTTCCTCGTCGTGATGCCCGTGCTCGGCTGGTACGAGCGGCCGAGCAAATTGCCGGGGAGCATCACCGAATCCGTGCTCGGGCCGGAGCCCGCCTCGCTTGCGCCCACACGCGCGGCGCCCAAGCGTAAGCGCGAGGCGGTGGCGTGATGCGGCTTCGATCCTATTCGCAATTCGCCGGCGCGGTCCTGCTTGCGCTCGTGATGCCTGGCGCAAGCGGCGCGCTCGGCGACGAGACCCATTCGACTGGCCACGGGCCCAAGATCGAGCCGCAGAGCTGGAGCTTCCTGCCGCCTTTCGGGACCTTCGACAACGCCCAGCTCCAGCGCGGCTTCCAGGTCTATCGCGATATCTGCGCGGGCTGCCATTCGATGCGGCTTCTGTCCTATCGCAATCTCGGCGAGCCGGGCGGACCGGAATTCTCCGAGAAGGCCGTGGAGGCGCTTGCCGCGAAGGTTCAGATCACCGACGGCCCCAACGACAAGGGCGAGATGTTCCAGCGGCCGGGGCGCCCATCAAACCGCTTCCGCTCGCCCTATCCCAACGAACAGGCCGCGCGAGCCGGGAACCAGGGCGCGCTGCCGCCGGACCTCTCGGTGATCGCCAAAGCGCGGCCGGGCGGCCCCGACTATATCTATGCGCTGCTCACCGGCTATCGCGATCCGCCGCACGGCGTCGAGCTCGCCAAGGGCATGCATTACAACGTGGCGTTCCCTGGCCATCAGATCGCCATGCCGCAGCTCTTGCGCGATGGCTCGGTGGAATACACCGACGGCACGGAGAAGACCCTCGACAATTATGCGCGCGACGTTGCGGCCTTCCTCATGTGGGCCGCCGAGCCCAAGCTGGAGGAGCGCCACAGGCTTGGCTTGCGCGTGATGATCTTCCTACTCGCGCTCGCCGTGATCATGTATCTCGCAAAGCGCGTGGTCTGGGCGCCGCTTCACCGCCAGCACAAGTCCGCGCACGAAGCTTGAGCCGGCGCGCGGGGAAGAATTTGCGAAGCACGACCTTCCTTAACTATTGTCGGCGCGACAAGGGAGAGTCTCATGCGATCATTGCTTGTCCTGCTCGTGTTGCTCTTTGCGCCCACAGCGCAGGCGGCCGAGCAGATCGAGATGCCGAAAGAGGCGGTGATCCTCACGGTCGGCGGCGACATCGCCGTCACCAATCGCGGGCCCGTCGATGTAAAGACCGACAGCCTGCTCGCCTGGCACAAGCTCAATTTCGAGCGGGCGTTCGCCTTCGACCGGCCGATGCTCGCGCGCCTCACCCAGGCGAGCCTCACCCTGCAGCCGCCAGAGCTCTCGGCACCCGCCACGTTCAAAGGTCCGCCGCTCAAGGAAGTGCTCGCCGCGGTCGGCGCCGCAAACGGCAAGGTCACGGTGGTTGCGGTTAACGGCTATGAAGGCTGGCTCGCGCCGGAGGACATCGCGAAATCGGACTGGATCCTGGCGCTCGAATTGAACGGGCAACCGCTCGGCCTTGGCCAGCAGGGCCCGCTCTGGCTGCTCAATACGCGCGGGCAGGGCGAGACGGCAAGCGACCATCGCGGCCATTGGGTCTGGGCCGTATTCGCCATCCGCGTCGGGGAGTGAGAGGGAAATGACAAAAGCGGTGCTGGGGATCATCGGCGGCTCGGGGCTCTACGACCTGCCGGGTTTGCGCAACGTGCGCGAGAAGCGCATCGAAAGCCCGTGGGGCGAGCCGTCGGCGCCGCTCAAGATGGGCGACATCGACGGGCTCCCGATCGTGTTCCTGTCGCGCCACGACAAGGGTCACAGACTTTCACCAAGCGACATCAACTATCGCGCCAATATCGACGTGCTGAAGCGGGCAGGGGTGACGGACCTCGTCTCGCTCTCGGCCTGCGGCTCCTTCAAGGAAGAGCTGCCCCCCGGCACCTTCGTGCTCATCGACCAGTTCGTCGATCGCACGCACAACCGCGAGACCTCGTTCTTCAGCAAAGGTTGCGTCGCGCATGTGTCGATGGCGCATCCGGTCAGCCCGCGGCTCCGCATCCACCTCGCCGAAGCTGCCGAGGCGGAAGGCATGAATGTCGTCCGCAGCGGCACCTATGTCTGCATGGAGGGCCCGCAATTCTCAACGCTCGCCGAGAGCCTGACCTACAAGGGCCTCGGCTATTCGGTGATCGGCATGACCAACATGCCGGAGGCCAAGCTCGCCCGCGAGGCGGAGATTTGCTATGCGACCGTCGCCATGGTCACCGACTACGATTGCTGGCACCCCGACCACGACGCTGTGACCGTGCAGGACATCATCAAGGTGCTGATGGCGAACGCCGAGAAGGCGCAGCGTCTCGTGGCGCGGCTCGCACGGAGCTTTCCACGCGAGCACGAGCCTTGCCCGATCGGCTCCGACCGCGCGCTCGACACAGCCATCATCACCGCGCCGGAGGCGCGTGATCCTGAGCTTCTTGCCAAGCTCGACGCCGTCGCCGGACGCGTGCTTAAGGCGTCGGGGGCGTAGGCACTTCGGGAATCGGCACGCCGAACATCTCCATCATGCCGACGAACAAGCCGCCGAGCAGCGCGAAAAGCGCCGCGTAGAGCAGCCCGACGATAATGACCGCCGGTATCGCGGCGATGCTCCATTTGATGAGAATGAGCACGATCCGCCAGAATGGTACGTCGATGTCGCGGATGGTGACGAGATTGCCGCCGTCTGCCATGGTTCCCCCCTTGCTCGGCGCGCCCGCCGACTAGCCAGCGGTCTCCCCTTCGACTATAGGCTCGGGGCTACGGCGGCGCGGGCGCGGCGCATAGACTGCGGAGGTCCTTCGGATGAGCCTGACTGCAGACCTCGATCTCAAGGACCTCGTGCGCACCATACCCGACTATCCGAAGCCGGGCATCATGTTCCGCGACATCACCACGCTGCTTGGCCACGCCAACGGGTTCCGCGCCTGCGTTGAGCGGCTCGCGGCGCCCTTCACCAATCGCCGCGTGCAGGCCGTGGCCGGCATCGAGGCGCGCGGCTTCATCCTGGGCGGCGCCGTGGCGGACCGCTTGCGCTGCGGCTTCGTGCCCATCCGTAAGAAGGGCAAGCTGCCGGCCAAGGCGATCGGGGAGGAGTACGAGCTCGAATACGGCATCGACGTGATCGAGGTGCACGAGGACGCGGTCAGCGCCGGAGAGCCGGTGCTCCTGATCGACGACCTGATCGCCACCGGCGGCACGGCGGAAGCCGCGGTCAAGCTGCTCCGCAAACTGAACGCCGAGGTGGTCGGCGCGTCCTTCGTCATCGAGCTGACCGCCCTCGGCGGCTCCGCGCGGCTCGCCAAACTCGGCGTGCAGTGCCATTCGCTGCTCACCTTTGAGGGCGATTAGAGCGCGATCCGATGAAGATCGGCGGCAAGTCCTATCGCACCATCTGGCTCAACGATGACGGCTGGTCGGTCGAGATCATCGACCAGACCAAGCTGCCGCACAGGTTCGAGACGATCACGCTCCGCACGCTGGCTGATGCAGCGCGCGCCATCTCCACCATGCAGGTGCGCGGGGCGCCGCTGATCGGTGCGACGGCGGCCTACGGCGTGGCGCTCGCTCTGCGCGAGGATGCCTCCGACGAGGCGCTCGACCGCGCCTACGAGACGCTCGCCGCCACGCGTCCCACGGCCATCAATCTCCGCTGGGCGCTCGAGGAGATGCGGCACGCGGTGCGGAACCAGCCGCGCGAGGCGCGCATCGCCGCTTCCTATGCGCGCGCCGCGGCGATCTGCGACGAGGACGTCGAGACCAACCGAAGGATCGGCGAGAACGGCGTCGGCCTGATCAAGGCGCATGCCGACAAGAAGGGTGGCGCGCCGGTCAACATCCTCACCCACTGCAACGCGGGGTGGCTCGCTTGTGTCGATTGGGGCACGGCACTCGCGCCGATCTATCGCGCCCATGACGAGGGCATCGCCGTGCATGTATGGGTGGACGAGACGCGCCCGCGCAATCAAGGCGCCTTCCTGACGGCCTACGAACTTGGCGCGCATGGCGTGCCGCATACGCTTGTCGCCGACAATACCGGCGGCCATCTCATGCAGAAGAAGATGGTCGATCTCTGCATCGTGGGCACGGATCGCACGACGGCAAATGGCGACGTGGCCAACAAGATCGGCACCTACCTGAAGGCGCTTGCCGCGCGCGACAATGGCGTGCAGTTCTTCGTGGCGCTGCCCCACTCGACAATCGACTGGAGCCTCGCCGACGGCAGCACGATCCCGATCGAGGAGCGCGACCCAACCGAGGTCACGCATATGACCGGCAGACTGCCGTCAGGCGAGATCCGCACGGTGCTGATCGGGCCGGAGAACAGCCCCGCCGCCAACTACGGCTTCGACGTGACGCCAGCGCGCCTCGTCACCGGCTTCATCACCGAGCGCGGTGTGACGCCGGCCACGCGTGAGGGCCTGGCGCTGCTCTATCCAGAGCGCGCCAAGTCCGCCGCGTAGTGGTCAGGCCAGGCTAGAAGCCGAACCAGAGGCTCACGCCCGGCCGGCGGTAATATGGATAGCCGCCACCGTAATAGGGCCGGTAGTACGGCCGATAATACGAGTAGGGCCGGTAGTACGGTCGGTAGTAGCCGTAGTTCCGATACCTGTAGGGCCTGTATCCGTAGTTCCGATACCTGTAGGGCCTGTATCCGTAGCGATAGCGGTTTCTGTAATAGCGCCTGCCGACTTCTTCGACGACGCCAGCTTGTGACCTATCAAGGTTAATCGCCGCAGCCGCCGGGTTGGCCTTAGCAGCCTGCGGTGCCGCCAAGGCGAAGCCGGCAGCAACCGCCGCAAGGACAGGGAGCAAGATTCTACGCATTGTTTTCACCCTTGTTGTTCCTCGGTCACCTTCCCAACACATTATATGGCGAACGAGTTCCGATTGTGACGCGTCTTTAGGCAAGAGCGGCCAGCGCAAAAAACCCCAGCAACGCTGCCACCGTGGCCGGCACGATCCAGAGCGAAAGGGATCGCCGTTGCTCTTCCGCCGGCAGCGCAACGAGCGCGCGATGTTTCGCGTGCCATTTGGGCCCGGGCCCGCGCATATAGTGGCGCTCCGGCCGATATCGATCTCTGAAACTCACCGCAGAACTCCCTCACCCGATACGCAAACCCCGTGCCGTGAAATTCAATCGGCAAAGTGTTGCAAATGCGTTTCCAGCGGTGGCGGAAGGGAGGCAATTTTTCGCTGTTGCTAGACCGCCCGCGGCAAAACGCGGCTCTTGCGTCTCCCGCGCAAGGCTGCAACAAGGCGCGCCATGAAAAGTCAGTGGAACGACATTGTCGCGCGGGAGACGGTCGAGGCCTATTCCGCCAAGGGCGTGAGCCAGGACGTGGCGCTCAGGGTCTATACGACCCGGCTGCTCGGCCGGGATCCCCTGCTCGTGCTGCATGGGGGCGGCAACACGTCAGTCAAGACGCGTGCGACCGACGATCTCGGCCAGGATCACGAGGTGATCTGTGTAAAGGGCTCGGGCGCCGACATGGCGGATATCGAGCCTTGGGGCCTGCCGGCGGTGAAGCTCGGACCGTTGCGCACGCTCAGGGCGCTGGATGCGTTGTCCGACGAGGCGATGGTCAACGTGCAGCGGCTCAACCTGCTGGATGCGAGCGCGCCCAACCCTTCGGTGGAGACTCTGCTGCACGCCTTCCTACCGCACAAATTCGTGGACCACACGCATGCGGCCGCCGTGCTTTCCATCGTGGACCTGCCCGACGGTGAGGCGCTCGCCGCCGAGATCTATGACGGGCGCATGGGGATCGTCCCGTATATCGCGCCGGGCTTCGGTCTTGCCAAGGAAGCGGCGGAAGTGTTCGAGCGGAAGCCCGACGTCGAGGGGCTGATCCTGCACAAGCACGGCATCTTCACCTTCGGCGAGACCGCGCGTGAAGCTTACGAGCGCATGATCGAGATGGTGTCGCTCGCCGAGAGCCGGCTGCGCCAAGGGCGCCCGATCGTGTTTCCGGTGCGGAAAATTGAGGCTGCGACGGCGGAGGCGGCCGAGATCGCGCCGATCATCCGTGGCGCCTGCGCAATTCGACGCGACAACGCGGAGCCGGTCCGCTTCATCACCGAGCTGCGCACCGGACCAGAGATTCTCGCTTATGTGAACGGCCAGGAACTTGTCTCCTACAGTCAGCGCGGCGTGGTCACGCCAGACCACATCATCCGCACCAAGAACAAACCACTCGTGGTTCCGCCGCCTGAAACCGGCAGGCTCGACGACTTTGCCGGCGCCGTGCGGGCCGGCGTAGCGAAGTTCATCGCCGATTACGACGCCTATTTCGCCTGCGAGAACGAGGCCGCGGGCAACACCAAGACCAAGCTTGATCCCATGCCGCGCGTCGTGCTCGTGCCTGGCGTCGGCGTGTTCGGTTTGGGCCGCACGGCGAAGGACGCCTCGATCGCCGCGGACCTCGCCGAGAATACGGTCAGGGTCGTGACCGATGCCGAGGCCATCGGCCGTTACGAGCCGCTGCCCGAGCGCGATCTCTTCGCGCTGGAATATTGGAGCCTCGAGCAGGCCAAGCTGAAAGGCGCCGTGGTGAAGCCACTCACCGGACAGGTCGCTCTCGTGACCGGCGCAGGTGCCATCGGTGCCGCGACCGCGAAGGCGCTGGCAGCAGACGGCGCGGCGGTAGCGATCCTCGACATCGACGGCGCGCTGGCAAAAAAAGCCGCAGGCGAGGTCAAGGGCCTCGGCTTTGAATGCGACGTGACCAAGCCCGAGCAAGTGCGCGCCGCGTTTGCTGCCGTGTGCGAGCGCTTCGGCGGCGTCGACATCCTCGTGTCGAACGCGGGCGCGGCCTGGCAAGGCCGCATCGGCGATGTCTCCGACGAGACGCTTCGCAAGAGCTTCGAACTCAATTTCTTCGCGCATCAGACCGTTGCGCGCGAAGCCGTGCGTATCATGCTCAAGCAGGGCACGGGCGGGGCGCTGCTGTTCAACCTCTCCAAGCAGGCAGTCAATCCGGGCGCGAATTTCGGGCCCTACGGCCTACCCAAGGCCGCGACCATGCTCCTAATGCGCCAATACGCGCTCGACTATGGTGCCGACGGCATCCGCTCGAACGGCGTCAATGCCGACCGGATCAGGAGCGGGCTCCTGACCGACGCCATGATCGCCGCGCGGGCCAAGGCGCGGGGGGTCTCCGAGGCCGAATATATGGCCGGCAATCTGCTCCAGGCCGAGGTCCTGGCCGAGGATGTGGCCCAGGCCTTCGTTGCGCTGGCCAAGGCGCGGAAGACCACCGGCCATATCGCGACGGTCGACGGGGGCAATATCGCCGCCGCGCTGCGCTGATCGGCAGCGGCCCTAACAGAGTTTTAACCACAAACAGAGAGTCTTGCGGGCATCAGTTGTCCGGGATTCGCTTTTTCGCAGGCGGAAGGCGCCGGAGGCGACGTGATCAATTTGCGAAGCGGAAGTGCAGGACGTCGCCGTCCTTGACGACGTAGTCCTTGCCTTCGAGGCGGAGCTTGCCGGCGTCGCGCGCGCCAGCCTCGCCACCGAGCGCCACGTATTCCTCATAGGCGATCGTTTCGGCGCGGATGAAGCCCTTCTCGAAATCGGTGTGGATCACGCCAGCGGCCTGCGGCGCGCGGGTGCCTACGGGCACCGTCCAGGCGCGTGCCTCCTTCGGGCCTGCGGTGAAATAGGTGATCAGATCCAATAATTTATAGCCTTCGCGGATCAGCCGGTTCAGCCCGGGCTCGGCGAGCCCGAGCTCGGTAAGATAGGCGCGGCGCTCCTCGGGTCCGAGCTCGGCCAGCTCGGCCTCGATCTTGGCGGAGATGATCACGCAGCCCGCGCCTTCCGCGCGCGCCCGCTCCTCGACGCGGGCGGAATAGGCATTGCCGGTCGCGGCCGCATCCTCGCCCACGTTGCAGACATAGAGCACGGGCTTCGCGGTGAGCAGGCCGAGCGCCTTGAAGGCGGCGCGCTCGTCGTCTTCGATCTCGGCGAGACGCGCGGGGCGCCCCTCGCGCAAGAGGGGCAGAACGCGCTCGACCAGCTCGAGCGTCTTCTTGGCCTCCTTTTCCTGGCCGCGAATCTTCTTTTCGAGGATCGGCAGCCGCCGCTCGAGGCTCTCGAGGTCGGCGAGCATCACCTCGGTCTCGATCGTGTCGGCGTCCTCGATCGGATCGACGCGACCCTCGACATGCACCACGTCGGGATCATCGAAGCAGCGCAACACATAGGCTACGGCGTCGACTTCGCGGATATGGGCGAGGAACTGGTTGCCAAGTCCTTCGCCCTTCGAGGCGCCGCGCACGAGGCCAGCGATGTCGACGAAGGTGAGCCGCGTCGGCACAATTGCTGCGGACTTCGCGATCGACGCGAGCCTGTCGAGCCGCGGATCAGGCACCGGCACCTCGCCGACATTCGGCTCAATCGTGCAGAACGGATAGTTGGCGGCCTGAGCCGCCGCGCTTTCGGTCAGCGCGTTGAAGAGGGTGGACTTGCCGACATTGGGCAGTCCGACGATGCCGCATTTGAAGCCCATGAGGTCAGTCCGTCATGAGCCGAACCAGCGGCGAAGTTTCTCGGCCAGCGTCCCTGCCGGCGCAGGTTGCTCAGCTTTCACTCCGGCTGCGGGCGCTTTGCGGCTCCGCTCAGGCTTGGCGCGCGGGGCAGGCGGCTCTGCCTCCGCTTCGTCCTCGGCCTGAAGCGCATGCGCGACGCGCGACTGGAACTTGTCGTTCGCGCCGTCGGCGAGGAACGGCGCTTCGGCGGCGATGGCGCCAAGCAGCTTCTCGAGCCAATCGTGGTCGGACTTGGCGAAATCGTGCAGCACATAGCCCGACACCAGGTCCTTACGGCCCGGATGGCCGATGCCGATCCGCACGCGCACATAGTCGTTGCCGATATGCGCGGTGAGCGACTTGAGCCCGTTATGGCCCGCAACTCCGCCGCCGGTCTTCACCCGCACCTTGCCGGGCGCGAGATCGAGCTCGTCATGGAAGACGACCACATCACCGAGGTCGAGCTTGTAGAAGCGGACCGCCTCGCCGACCGAGCGGCCGGACTCGTTCATGAAGGTCTGCGGCTTGAGCAGCATCACCTGCTCGCGTCCGAGCTTGCTCTCGGCAACAGCGCCCGCGAACCGCTTGCGCCACGCGGGGAAGCCGTGCGCGGCGGCAATGGCGTCAACGGCCATGAAGCCGACATTGTGGCGGTTGAAGGCGTAGTTCGCCCCGAGATTGCCGAGGCCGACAAAGAGCTTCATCGTGTCGTCCCGATCGAAGGCGCCGGCAGAAGCGCGGCAAAGAAAGAAGGCTAATCCTTCTTCTTCTCTGCCTTGGGCTTCTCCTTCTCTTCGCCACCCTCGGCGGGTGCTGCGGCGGCAGCCTCGGCGCCAGGCTCGGCGGCCTCGGCCGCAAGCGCACCGGGCACCGGCTCCTCAGCCGAGCGGCCGACGATCGTCGCCACGGTGAAGTCGCGCTCGGTGATGGTCGGACGCACGCCCTCGGGCAGCTTGATCTCGGAGATGTGCACGGAGTCGCCGATCTCGAGCCCGGTGAGGTCCACGTCGAAATGGTCCGGGATCTTGTCGGCTGGACAGCGGACGGGGATGGTATGGCGCACGACGTTCAGCACGCCGCCGCGCTTAAGGCCCGGCGAAGCCGCGTCGTTCAGGAAATGCACCGGCACCTCGACGGTCACCAGCGCGTCCTTGCTGACCCGCATGAAATCGACATGGATCGGGAAGTCACGCACCGGATCGAGCTGCACGCCGCGGGGGATCACCCGCGTCTTCTTGCCGTCGACGTCGAGCACGAAGATCGTGCTCTGGAAATGGCCGGTGAGGATTTGCTGGGAGATCGCCCGATAGTCCACGGCGATGCTCTGCGGCTCCTGCTTGTCGCCATAGAGGATGCCGGGGACGCGCCCCTCGCGGCGTACCGAGCGCGCGCCACCTTTGCCGCTGCGCGGCCTTGCCCAGGCCTTGAGTTCCGTTGCCTCTGCCATAACTGCCTCCGAAGGCTCAAAACAATGAGGGGCCGGAAAACGGCCCCGAAAGGTCGTGCGCAGGCGCCCGAAGCGCCCCGCGGCTGAAATCGAGGTGGCTTATAGCCCTTAAGCCATGGCCCTGACAATCGGCTCTTGGGCCTAGGCTCTTGGCGCTTAAGTGCGCCAGGGATGGGCCGGGATCTCGCTGACGCCGAGCACCTTCACGCCCGCCTCGGCCACCTTGTGGTCGTTCTCCACCGAGCTGCCGCTTACGCCGATGGCGCCGACCAGGACGCCGTCGTCGTCGACAATGGGTAGCCCGCCCGGGAAGGTGATCAGCCCGTCGTTGGAATGCTCGATGCCGTACAGCGGCTTGCCGGGCTGCGACAGCTTGCCGAGCTCGCCGGTCGCCATGGCGAAGAACACTGCGGTCTTGGCCTTCTTGATGGCGATGTCGATCGACCCGACCCAGGCGTCGTCCATGCGCATGAAGGCCTTGAGGTTCGCGCCGGAATCGACCACGGCAATGCACATCTGGGTCTTTAGCGCGACCGCCTTCTTGCGGGCGGCTTCGATGGCCTTTTCGGCATTCTCGATATTGACGTGCATTGAGCTTCTCCTGTTGGCGGGGTCGGGGTCAGGCGATTAACGCGTGGCGAGAAAATTGGTGGCAGGGAGACGGCGCGCGACGTTCGAATATAAGGTAGTGACATAAACGACCGGTTGAGGCCTGTACGCATTCCACCACCAATTGCCGCAGGGTCACGCGTCCAAAGGAGAACATCATGCCAGAGAGCACCTATAAGGTTATCGAACTGATCGGCACCAGCTCCAAGTCCTGGGAGGAGGCCGCCAAGATCGCCGTCGAGCGCGCCGCCGAGCATCTGCGCGAGTTGCGCGTCGCCGAGGTGGTCGAGCAGGACATCGTCATCACCGACGGCAAGGTCGAGGCCTACCGCACCAAGGTCAAGGTCTCCTTCAAATACGAAGGCTAGCGTCAGTAGAACAGACTCGAGACTGACTTCTCCTCGGCGGTGCGGGCAATGGCCTCGCCGAGCAGCGGCGCTGTCGGCAGGACGCGGATGTTCCTCGCGTTCCTCACGCTTTCGCTCGGCATAATCGAATCGGTAATGACAAGCTCCTTCAGCCCAGAGCCCATGATGCGCGCAACCGCGCCGCCCGACAGCACGCCATGGGTGATATAGCCCGTGACCAGGGTGGCGCCGTGATCGAGAAGGGCGTCGGCAGCATTGACCAGCGTGCCGCCGGAATCGACGATGTCGTCGACCAGGATGCAGGTGCGTCCGGCCACGTCGCCGATCACGTTCATCACTTCTGAATCGCCCGGCCGCTCTCGGCGCTTGTCGACGATGGCGAGCGGCGCGTCGATGCGCTTGGCAAGCCCGCGGGCGCGCACCACGCCGCCAACGTCAGGTGACACGACCATCAGATTGTTCGAGCCGAACACCTCCCTGATGTCCTGCACCAT
Organism: uncultured Alphaproteobacteria bacterium; assembly: GCA_963821255.1. GTDB lineage: Bacteria > Pseudomonadota > Alphaproteobacteria > Rhizobiales > Methyloligellaceae > Methyloceanibacter. Next base: position 31,488 of record CAWGCX010000006.1, read on the forward strand.
CACCGGGGCTGCGAACAGATTGTCGGTCGGAATGTCGAAGAAGCCCTGGATCTGCCCGGCATGCAGGTCGAGCGTCAGCACGCGGTCGGCGCCGGCGCGGTCGATCATGTTGGCGACGAGCTTGGCCGAGATCGGCGTGCGGGGACCCGGTTTGCGGTCCTGCCGCGCATAGCCGAAATAGGGAATGACGGCCGTGACGCGCCGCGCCGAGGCGCGCTTCAGCGCGTCGATCAGGATCAGCAGCTCCATGAGGTGGTCGTTGGCGGGCGCGGAGGTCGACTGGATGACGAACACGTCCTCGCCGCGCACGTTCTCCTGCACCTCGACGAAGATTTCCATGTCAGCGAAGCGCCGAACCACACATTTGGTAAGAGGAGTCCCGAGGTAGCTAGCGATTGCCTCGGCGAGCGGACGGTTGCTGTTGCCTGCAACCAGTTTCATGCCAGCGTTCCTTGCCCACCGAGCCCGGCAAAGGCCGGACCCCCCTCATCACGGGGGCTTTTAACAAGGGCGCTTGGCTTATGTAAACCTGATCGCCGCGTGATCCACCCCGTCATGCGCGCGCAAGCGCGGATTTCTTGGAACGTGGTTTCCGCTCGCCAAAGTGGCGCAATCCGGATCAGCTGGATTTCGGCAAGAGCTTGAGGATGCCGGCGGCGGCCGCACCGGCGGCGGCATCGGCTATGGCGCCCCAGGAACCGTTAAGGGAGCCGCGCGGGATGGTGTTCTGCTGGGATACGGTGCCTAACTTCTTGCCGCTCGGATCGAGCACCTGCCAGTCGATGCGGATGTTCTGCTTGCCGCCGCTTGCGTTAGACATCTTCACGATGCCCTTCACCGTATAGACATTGGTGGCGGGGCCGTTGGCGAGCTTGACGCCGCCGGCATAGAGTCGCTTTTTCAGGGCCACTGGGAGAGAGCGCTGGCCGTCGCCCGGAGCGCCCGAGACGGGAACGACGAGCACGCCTGCGTTGCGCGTGCTGACGGGCGTGGCGGCGCGAGGCGTCGGGGGCGGCGCGGCCGCCGTGGTTGCCGCTGTCGTCGGCGCCGCCGCCGCCGGGCTCGCTTTGGGAGCAGCGGCAACCGGTGCGGACGAACGTCCGCCGCGTCCGAGCGAGGCGGCAAGCTGCGAGGTGGTCTTGCCGGCTATGGCGCGTGTCGCCGCGGCGTCGACCTTTTTCCAGGGATCGCCGCCGGATCTGCCCTTGATCATCTCCTCGCCGGAGATGCGAACCACGCGCGCGCCCTTGGCATCGCTCACGTCCCAGACATAGGAGACCTTTGTGCCACCGGATTCGTTGTTCGCGAGCAGGTAGCCGCGCATGGCGTAGTTGGCTTCGCCGCTACCGCTCGGGACGATCGTCAGGTTGCGGTCCTTGCCGGCCGTGACCAGAGCCTGGCTCAGATCCTTGGCTACGGATGGCGGGGCACCGACGATCGGCGCCACAGCGATGGTCTTAGAGCCGCCGAACCATTTGGTGGTGCCGCTCAGCCAGCTGCCGCCACTGCTACTGCTGCTTGGATTTCCCGCGCCGCCGCCGCAGCCGCCAAGGCTCGCCAACGCAAGGATGGCGAGCGCCGTCGCTGCGATGTGCCTCAACCGGCCGCGCACGCGTCGTGAGTCCGCGTCCAACAAGACACTCCCTCTGTTGGCCGCACAGCACCGCTCGCGACAAAGTTGTCGTGACGGGGCTCCCAACCCTCTTCCGAACACCAGATTACCTGCCTCGCCCCCTGCGCGTCCAGTCAACATGCCGTTTGCCGGGGCGGGGTCCCTCATAGTGAATTGCAAGGTCAGGCAAGCAGAATGGCGGAAATTTGACGCCCGTAGTCGCTCTCGCCGTGATGCTGCGACCGGCGATAGCTGAAAAGCCTCGTCTCGTCGCAATAAGTGCAAACGCCGAGATCGGAAACGTCGCCTACGCCTGCGCGTGCCAACCTTTCCCCGACATAACCCGCAAGGTCGAAATGCGGTTCGCCCGAGCCCTCGTCGATGGCGAAATAGGGGGCGCCATCCGCATCCTCTGCTAGAATGGTCTGCATGAAGTCGTGGCCCACCTCGTAGGCGCGTTGCGAGATGGCTGGGCCGATCGCTGCGGCGATGTTTTCCTGGCGCGCGCCGAGCTCCTGCATCGCGGCGACCGTGGCCTCGATAATGCCCGATAAGGCGCCCCGCCAGCCGGCATGAGCCGCGCCGACGACGCGCGCGCGCGCGTCGCGGAACAAGACCGGCGCGCAGTCCGCGGTGAGCACGCCGATCGCAAGCCCCGGCGTTGCGGTGACAATGGCGTCGGCTTGCGGTGCCGCGCCTGCCTTCCAGGGCCTCTCGGCGATCACGGCGCGGGCACCGTGCTGCTGCTGAACCGAGAGCAGCCGGTCGCGCTCGGCGCCAAGCAGCTCGGCGACGCGGGCGCGGTTTTCCGTGACGTTCGCTGCGTCATCGCGGGAGCTCGGGCCACAATTGAGCGAGGCGTAGAGGCCGCCGGAAATGCCGCCCTGCCGGGTGAAGAAGCCGTGGCTGATGCCGTCCGTTGCGGCGAGACTCGGCGCGCTGAGCTTGATCTTGTCCGGTGTGACCATGGCAGGCGGATTGCGGGATGGCGGCTAAATCTCGCCGAAGGGCGGCGGCGGGGCAAGCCCCGCGCTTGTCACAGCTAGGACCTTGAACAGGAGGCCCATCTGGCGGGGATCGGCGAGGCGGGCGGCGCCGGTCAGGATTGCCTCGGCTTGCGTTTCGGTCGCGCGCTTAAGCAGGCGGTCGCGGCGCGCTTCGAGCCCAAGGCTCAGGAGAAACGTGCCTTGCGGTATGGGGCCATTGGCGCTGAGGCCCGCGGCTTCGGCGGCGCGCTTGAGCGTTGCGAAATCGACATGCGCGGTCAGGTCGGCTTCTCCCGGGCGTGCGAACGGATCGGCATAGTCGTGGTGACTGACCGCTTGCAGCGTGTCGCCGAAGCCCGATGCTTCGTGGCCGTAGTCGATAAAGAGCGCCGCAACCGGATTGCCCTTCGCCGCGCGGACGCCAAGAGTTGCGAGCAGCTTGTCTGCCGCAGGACGAAACTCGAGGATGTCGCCCTCCGCAGCGCCCGGCTCCTCGATTGCGACCGTTTCACCTTCGACGAAGGCGAGCCCGTCCCGCGCGTCGAGCCCGACGCAGCGCTCGCGCCACGCGCCATCGCGGCGCACGATCTGGCGGATGGGAAGCGCGTCGAGGAACTCGTTGGCGATGACGATGAGCGGGCCTTGCGGAACGTCTTCCAGGTGCTCGTGCCAAGTGAGCGGAACGGGGGCGTCGGCGAGACGCGCTTTTTGTATCGCGCCCAAAGCAGGGCTCGTTTCGACCAGGGCCACGGAGGCCGCGGCGAGCAATCCTGGCACGTTGCGCCAGGCGCGCAGCGCGTCCGCCATCAGCGTGCCGCGCCCGGGTCCGAGCTCGGCGATGACCGTTGGCCGAGGTGTGCCCATCGATTGCCAGACCGCGGCGGCCCACAAGCCGACAAGCTCGCCAAAGATTTGGCTGACTTCCGGCGCCGTGACGAAATCGCCATCTTTGCCGATCGGCTGGCGCGTCGCGTAATAGCCGCCGTCAGCGTCGGCGAGGCAGGCCTGCATATAGGCTTCGACGCTGATCGGCCCGTCGCGCGCGATGCGTGCCTTCAGCCGTTCAGCGAGCGGCAGTTCAGCGTGCAGGGCCTTGCGCTGAGCGCCCATTACGCAGCGACCGGTTGCCGGCGCGCGCGCCAGATCAGCCAGGCGCCGACCAGGATCATGGGGATTGAATAGACGATGCCCGGCGTGAAGATGCCGACATCCATCGGGTGGCCTGCATGCGGCTCGCGCACGAACTCGACCAGGCTGCGGAAGATTCCGTAGAATATGAGGAACAAGCCGAACACCGTGCCGGGCCGCGTCAGCGCGAGATAACGGTGGGTGGCGACGCGCAGAATGATGAAGAGCACAATGCCTTCGAGCGCCGCCTCGTAAAGCTGGCTCGGATGGCGCGGATTGTCTCCGGCGCCGGGAAACACCGTGGCCCAGGGCACGTCGCTCTCGCGCCCCACCACCTCCGAATTGATAAAATTTGCGATGCGGCCGAAGAACAGGCCGAAGGGTGTGGAGGCCGATGCCACGTCGCCGAGCGACAGCGGGTTGATGCCCTTGATGCGCGAGAAGAGATAGACGGCGACCGCAACGCCGATGAGCCCGCCGTGGAACGACATGCCGCCCTGCCACACGGCGGGGATCTGCGAAGGGTTCTGCCAGAAATAGCTCGGCTCGTAGAACAGCACGAAGCCGAGCCTGCCGCCCACCACAATGCCGAGCGTGATCCAGAGCAGGAAATCGTCAGCCTGGCTCACGGTCATGGGCGACTTGCCGCCCCAGAGCCGTTGCTGCGATACCAGGTAGCGCCCATAGAGCCAGCCGCACAGGATGCCGGCCATGTAGGCGATGCCGTACCAGCGCACTGCGACCGGGCCAATCTGGATGGCGATCGGATCGATGACCGGGTAGGGGATGGCGAAAACGCTCATGCGAGAAGCTGGAGTTGGCCCCAAATTGCAGGCCGACCCTTCACCCCGCTCCGTGTGCCTGTCAAGGCGCCGAAGGCTGCTCCCGCCTTGCACCATGGCTCTGGCCGGCCCATAGTTCCTGCCATGACGCAGACCACGGGCAGGTTTTTCGACGAGATCGGCAAGCTCATCACCGACGCTGCCGGCGCGGCGGAAGGGGTGCGCAAGGAGGTCGAGAACGTGGTGCGCAGCCAGGCCGAGCGGGTCTTGCGCGACCTCGATGTCGTGCAGCGCGAGGAGTTCGAGGCGGTCAAGGCCATGGCCCAGAAGGCGCGCGAGGAAAACGAGCAACTCAAGCAGCGCATCGCCGAGCTTGAAACGCGGCTCAACAACCCGCTCGGCCAATCCGGCTGAAAATTCGCCAAAAAAAGTTTCTAATCGCTGTCGATTCCACCGCCCGCCATTCGACGTGAGGGCAGGGACGGACGTTCTACCCGAGAACCCGCTCCGCTAAGGAAGGAGACAGATCCATGCGTTTCATGATTCTGGTCAAGGCGACCAAGGACTCCGAAGCCGGCGTGATGCCGCCCGAGGAGATGTTTCAGGCCATGGCGGATTATCACGAGCAGCTCGCCAAGGCCGGTGTGCTGCTCGACGCCAACGGCCTCCAGCCGAGCTCGAAGGCCTGGCGCATCAAATATTCCGGCGACAAGCGCACGGTAATCGATGGCCCCTTCACCGAAACGAAGGAGCTGGTCGCGGGCTACACCATCATCCAGGTCAAATCGCGCGAAGAGGCGATGGAATGGGTGCGGCGCTTTCCCAATCCGCACCTGACCGAAGGCGAGATCGAGGTGCGCCAGATCTACGAGCTCGACGATTTCGGCGACAGTCCGGCGATCGAGCGCTTCCGCGAGATGGAGCGGGCCGGCCAGAAATAGGCGCGCTTGCGAGAGACAATTCACATTCCGAGAGGAGAGATACCGATGCGTTTCATGTCCATGGTGAAGTTCAATGAAGCCAAGCTCGCCCCGCCGCCCAAGCGGTTCCTGGATGCGATGGACCAGCTTATGCAAGATGCCGCCAAGGCGGGTTGCGTGATGGTCGAAGCCGGCGGGCTGCTGCCCACCGCGAACGGCGCGCGCGTCCGCCTCTACGGCGGCAAGGTCACCGTCACCGACGGTCCTTTCACCGAAGCGAAGGAAGTGATCGGCGGTTACGCGATCTTCGAGGCGGACTCGAAGGAGAACATGCTCGAATGGACGCGCCGCTTCATCGAGCTGCACAAGGCGTATCTCCCGGACTGGGAAGGTGAGGCCGAGCTTCGGCAGCTTGCAGGTCCGGGCGAGAAGCTGTGCGATCAGGCGCGCGAGGTGCATGAAGTCGCCGTCTGACGCCGGTTGCGGCGGCGCGCGAAGTGGCGTTAGTCGGTGGCCATGGCAGCCACCGACACCCACCGCGCCATCGAGGCTGTGTTTCGTGTCGAGCGGGCCAAGCTGATTGCTGGGCTCGCTCGCATCGTGCGCGACGTTGGGCTCGCCGAGGAGCTCGCGCAGGACGCCCTCGTTGCGGCGCTTGAGCAATGGCCGTCATCCGGCATCCCGGACAGGCCTGGCGCCTGGCTCATGGCCACGAGCAAGCATCGCGCCCTCGATGCGCTTCGCCGCCGCAAGCTCGCCGCGCGCAAGCATGACGAGTTCGGGCGCGAGCTCGAAATCGAGCAGGACCAGAACCCCGATCCCGATGCGGCGCTCGACGACGACATCGGCGACGATCTGCTGCGTCTCGTCTTCACGGCATGCCATCCGGTGCTTTCGACGGAAGGACAGGTCGCGCTTACGCTCAGGCTGCTCGGCGGCCTGACCACGGAAGAGATCGCGCGCGCCTTTCTCGTTGCCGAGCCGACCATCGCGCAGCGCATCGTGCGCGCCAAGCGCACGCTCGCCGAACAGCGCGTACCTTTCGAGGTGCCGCATGGCGAGGCGCTCGCTGAGCGCCTGTCCTCCGTGCTGTCGGTGATCTATCTCATTTTCAACGAAGGCTATTCGGCGACGGCGGGCGATGATTGGATGCGCCCGTCGCTCTGCGGCGAGGCGCTGCAACTCGGCCGCATCCTGGCGGGGCTCGCAGGCGGGGAGCCCGAAGTGCACGGCCTCGTCGCGCTGATGGAGATCCAGGCCTCGCGCCTCCATGCCCGCACCGGACCCGCCGGCGAGCCGGTGCTCCTGTTCGACCAGAACCGCGCGCGCTGGGACCAGCTCCTGATCCGCCGCGGTCTTGCCGCGCTCGAACGCGCCGAGGCGCAAGGCAAGGCGCTTCGGCGCACGCCCGGCCCCTATGTCTTGCAGGCTGCTATCGCGGCCTGTCACGCTGGGGCAGCCAGAGCGGAAGACACGGATTGGGCGCGCATCGTCGGCCTTTACGGCGCGCTCGCGGCGGTGACGCCTTCGCCTATTGTTGAGCTCAATCGCGCCGTCGCGCTCGCGATGCTGTTCGGCCCCGAGGCCGGGTTGGCAATCGTTGATGCGCTCGGCGCGGAGCCCGCGCTCAAGGCCTATCATCTGCTGCCGAGCGTGCGCGGCGACCTTCTCGCCAAGCTCGGCCGCAACCATGAGGCCCGCGCCGAGTTCGAGCGGGCCGCGTCCATGACCCGCAACGCGCAGGAAAAGGCGCTCTTGCTCCGCCGGGCCGAGGCCTTGCGGAGAGGGGTTGACTGACCTGAAGGACCGCTTAGCGCGCGGCGTGGCCGAATCGGGACCCGCAACAGCTAGTGGCCCGAAAGTAATCCACAGCAATCTTTAGGTGGTCCACAGCATTCGACTCGCCGTGACTCAGCACCCGTTGGTGCCCGCTGACTCCGCGATATATAACTGATTCACAAGTGATTCGCGGGACTTGCAGCCCGCTGGCGGGGACTTTTCGGAGGCCACTAGGCTTGGCATGGCTACGGCGCAGGCGCTCTACGAGCATTTCTCAAATCCCGTGGACATGGTCGAGCATATCGCCACCGTCCACGACTGGACCTTCGAGCGGAGCGCCCCCGACGAGCTGACGCTGTCAGTCGCCGGCGCCTGGTGCGATTACCACATCTCGCTCACCTGGCGCGACGATCTCGAGGCGCTGCACCTCGCCTGCGCCTTCGAGTGCAAGATCGGGCAGGGCAGGCTTGCCGAAATCTACCGGCTGATGGCGCTGATCAACGAGCAACTCTGGCTCGGCCATTTCGACCTCTGGAAGGAGGACGGCATGCTGCTCTACCGTCACGGCCTGCTCCTCGCCGGCGCGCATACCCATGCCGGGCAGTGCGAGGCGCTGCTCAGGGGCGCGCTCGAGGCGTGCGAGCGCTATTATCAGTCGTTCCAATTCGTGCTGTGGGCGGGCAAGTCCGCCGAGGACGCGCTCGCGGCCGCCATGATCGAAACGCAAGGACACGCATGACCCTCCGCCTCGCCGGCCCGCTGCTGCTTGTCGGCGCCGGGAAGATGGGCGGGGCGCTGCTCGAAGGCTGGCTCGCCCACGGCCTCGACCCCAAGCAGATCTTCGTCCGCGATCCCGCGCCGCCGCTTGCGGTCGCCGCGCGCATCGCGAAACGCCGCATCGGCGCGGCGCCGATTCTGCCGGACCCGCCTTCCGTCGTCGTGCTCGCGGTGAAGCCGCAGCTCGTCGACGAGGTGCTGGCGGGCATCGGCCCACTGACTGGCAAGCGAACCGTATTGCTGTCCGTCGTTGCGGGTCAGACGCTCGCCAATCTCGCGCGTCCTCTGCCGAAGGGCACGGCCATCGTCCGCGCCATGCCGAACACGCCGGTTTCGATAAGGCAGGGCATCAGCGTCGCCGTCGCCAACGCAGCGGTGACGCGCGCGCAGAAGCGTGCGTGCGGCGAGCTGCTCGGTGCGGTCGGCGAGGTGGTGTGGATCGACGACGAGTCGCTGATGGATGCCGTCACCGCGGTGTCCGGCAGCGGCCCGGCTTATGTGTTCCTGCTCGCGGAGTGCCTCGCTGAGGCCGGCGTCAAGGCCGGGCTCGACAAGGCGCTTGCCGAGCAGCTTGCGCGCGCGACGGTGAGCGGGGCCGGCGCGCTGCTGCGCGCATCTGATCTTTCCGCCGCGGAGCTGCGAAAGAACGTCACCTCGCCCAAGGGCACGACGGCCGAAGCGCTCGAAGTGCTGATGGGGAAGGGTGGTTTCGAGGCGCTGCTCGCCCGCGCTGTCAAGCAAGCCGCCAAGCGCTCGAAGGCGTTGTCGTCGTAGCTACCCTCGTCATGGTGAGGCGCAAGCGCCGTCCTTCGAGGCTCGGGCTTCGCCCTCGCACCTCAGGATGACAACGCTTGCCTCGAACCACGCACTGCCGCCTTCCGATTGCCGCCGAAAGCACATATGTTTCAGCCAGGAAGGAGTACGCCCATGTTCGACGATTTCTCCAAGCGCGCCAAAGCGGTGCGGGCGGCGCTCAAGCTCGCTGCCGAGCGCGGATGGGGCGAGATCAGCCTCGCCGACATCGCGCAGGAAGCGGGCCTCAGCCTCGCGGAGCTTAGGCGCGAGTTCTCCTGCAAGAGCGACATCATCAGCGCCTTCCAGAAGGAAGTCGACGCTGAGGTGCTCGCCAAGGCGAAGATCGCGGGGCCCGAGCAGAGCCCGCGCGACCGGCTGTTCGACATCATCATGACGCGCTTCGAAGTGATGGCGCCCTACAAGCCCGCGCTGAAGCGCATCTCGTCTTATCTCGCGTGCCGGCCTGGCGAGGGCGCAGCGCTCGCCTGCTCCACGCTCGCTTCGCAATATTGGATGCTCGCAGGCGCCGGCGCAAAGCTCGACGGCCCGGGCGGGCCCTTGCGCGTCGCGGGGCTTACCGGACTCTACGCACGGGTCTTCCAGGTCTGGCTCGGCGACAATTCGCCCTCGCTCGACAAGACGATGGCGGCGCTCGACCGGCGCCTCACCGATGGCGAGCGCTGGCTCGCGCGCGCCAACTCGGTCTGCGAGGGGCTCTGCCGGCTCGCGTCCGCCTTCGTGCCGCGCCGAAGAGACAGCGGGACCGCGACGCCGCCACCTGCGGGGCCGGCACCGTCACCCGCGCCGAGCGTGCATTAGCGCCTATTCGGGAAGCGGATCGTCGTCGTCCGGACCCGACAAATCCTCGGGCCCTTCGCCGGGCAGTTCGTTGTCGATCGGATCGCCTGCGCTCGGAAAGGCGGGGTCGGGCAGCGCCGAGTTGCCTTCGCCGCCAAGCTCGAGGATCGGCTCGCCGCTCTTGCGGTGAACGTCCGCCTTACCCCCCTCGACGTCGATCTCAATCTCGGAGCCCGGCATCTCGCTGTCCTCTATCTGCTCCGTTTGGTCAGCGCCGAGCGCGGGACCGGCCAGCGCGGCCGCGAACATTGCCAATCCTAAACTCAAAGCTCGCATCGGCGTCTCCTCTTGCGTTGTGATCAGACTGGAACTTTCAGCACGGCTTTCAATCCACCGAGTGGCGAGTCGCTCAGCGCAATGTCGCCGCCATGGATGCGCGCGATGTCGCGCGCGATCGCCAGCCCGAGCCCTGTCGAGCCGGCGTCTTGGTTGCGCGCATGGTCGATGCGATAGAATGGGCGGAACACGTCCTCGCGCTCGGCCTCGGGGATGCCCGGCCCGTCGTCCTCGACTGAGACGGTCAGCGCGCCATTCTGCCGGACGGCGCTGACATTGACGTGCTCGGCGAAGCGCGCCGCGTTGTTGACAAGGTTCGCGACCGCGCGCTTGAAGGCGTGGCGCCGCACCGGAACGACCAAAGGCGCGCCGTCGACCGCGATGGAGATATCCTTCGTGCCGTGCGCTTGGCTCTTCACCTCGTTGAGGATCTCGCCGATATCGGCGCGTACGATTTCCTCGCCGGAATCGCCTTTCGCAAAAGCCATGTAGTCCTCGAGCATCGCCTGCATCTCGTCGACATCGGCGCGCATGGCTTCGATCTCGGGGTTGTCCTCGAACATAGCCAGTTGCAGCTTGAAGCGCGTGAGCACGGTGCGAAGGTCGTGGCTTACCCCCGCCAGCATGACGGTGCGCTGCTCGACATAGCGTTCAATGCGGTCCCGCATCTCGATGAAGGCATGCGCGGCCTGCCGCACTTCGCGCGCCCCGCGCGGCCGAAAGTCTTCAGGCGGCGGCCGCCCCTTGCCGAAGCTGTCGGCTGCCTCCGAAAGCCGGAGGATGGGCTTGATCTGGTTGCGCAGGAACAGCACAGCGACGGTGAGCAGCACGAGCGATGTGCCCACCATCCACAGGAGGAATATCTGCGAATTCGACGCGTAGGTCTGGCTGCGGCGGGCCAGCACGTGCATGACCGCGTCGTCGAGCTTGACGCGGATGTCGACGAGGTTCGAACGACCCACCGTATCGATCCAGTAGGGCCGGCCGATCTGCCGCGTGATCTCGTCGGAGAGCGTCGAGTTCGAGCAGGTCGAAGAAGGGCTTGGAGCGCGCCTGCGGTAGCTCCTCACCCGGCACGATGCGGACGCGTAAACCCAGATCCTGCTCGGCCAGGCGGATCAATGTGATCGTGTTCGCCTCCTGCGGGAACACCTTGTACATGTCAATGAGCATGGCGATGTTCTGCACCGTCACGGTGGAGAGCCGCCGCGTCACGGTCTGCCAGTGGCGCTCGAGGAACACGAAGGTCAGCACCGACTGGAGCAGAACGACCGGCGCGATGATAATGATCAGCGCGCGCGCGTAGAGGCCCTTCGGCATGCGGTCGCCGAACGCCGCGATCAGCCGCTTGAGCAACGGCGGGCGCGGCGCGGTAACGGTGGCGGTATCGGAGAGCGCGTCCATCACTCTGGATAGAGAATGTAGCCCTTGCCACGCACGGTCTGGAGATAGACCGGGTTGGTAGGGTCGTTTTCAATCTTACGCCTAAGCCTGTTGATTTGCACGTCGACCGCGCGCTCGCCGCCGCTCTCGGCGTCCTTGGCAAGCTCGTGGCGCGCGACAGGCATGCCGGGCCGCTGCGCGAAATAGCGGAGCAGCTCGCGCTCGCGCTCGGTGAGGCGGATGGTCTCGCCATCGCGCTTCAGCTCCCCGCGCGAGATGTGGAACACGAAATCGCCCATGCGCACCTCGCCGGACGTCGGCGCCGCATTGCCGCGGCGGAGCACGTTGCCGACGCGGAGCAGAAGCTCGCGCGGGTCGAAGGGCTTGGCGAGATAATCGTCGACGCCGGTCTCGAGCCCCTCGATACGCTGATCGGGCTCGGCGCGCGCGGTGAGCATAAGGATCGGCACTTGCGAGGAGGCGCGCAGCGCGCGCGCGAAGTCGATGCCGGACTCCTGCGGCATCATCACGTCGAGGATGAGCAGGTCGAAGGAGAGCCCGCGCATGGTCGCGCGCGCGGACGCGGCATCCACGGCGGTCGAGACGCGAAAGCCATGATCCTGGAGGTAGCGCGCGAGCAGGTCGCGGATACGGCTATCATCGTCAACGACGAGGATGTGGGGCGCGCTGTCGTCAGGGCCGCGGCCGCGATGCGGCTTGATCGCCGTCGGCATGGTCACTCCCCTTCCTCGCTGCCGCTTCCTTCGAGCGGAGCCGGAGACGCGGCCATGATGGAGGAGACTTTGGGCCGTTCTTCGGCATTGACCATGGCTTCGAGGAAGCGGCGGATGGCAGTTTCGCCCCCCGGGCCAGCCGCCTGAATGGCAGCGGCAAGCCTGACGAGCTGCGGCGCGGCAAGCCGGCCCGCCAGCGTCCGTCCCTTCTCTGTAGGATAGAGCAGGCGCTCGCGACGGTCCGAAGCGCCCGCCTTCTGCACGATATATCCCTTGTCGATCAGTTGCTTGAGGACGCGGCTCAAGCTCTGCTTGGTGATGTTGAGCACGTCGAGCAGGTCGGCGACTCTGAGACCCGAATGGCGATTGACGAAATGCAGCACGCGGTGATGCGCCCGGCCGAAGCCGAAATCTTTGAGGATCGCGTCGGGGTCACGGGTGAAATCGCGATAGGCGAAGAACAGGAGCTCGGCGAAGGCGAGCAGCTTCGCCTCGGACAGGGCCGTGCCTTTGCGGGGCGGAGCTCCATTGCCGCGCCGCCTAGCGGGCGGGGTTCTCGGGGCCCGCGCGAGAGGCTCATTTAGGTCAGCCATGTTGACTTAATTTTTTGCCTCGGTTATGTCAGTCATGTTGACTTATCGCGCCTTTGATACGCTTCCCCGCCTGCTCGCGCAATCGCCGTTCGAGGTGCTATGAGAGGCGCTTCTTGCCTGTGGCGTGCGGTCCGGCCGCGCAAGAACGGCCGGCCTTGATATTTGGAGGAACGCTCGTGGCTCCCGTCCCTTACGATCAGCGCAACGGCTTTATCTGGCTGAACGGCAAGCTCGTGCCCTGGGCCGATGCGAAGGTGCATGTGCTAACGCACGCGATGCATTATGCGAGCGCCGTGTTCGAGGGCATGCGCGCGTATGGGGGGGAGATCTTCAAGCTCACCGAGCATAACCAGCGCCTGCACAAATCGGCGAAGATCCTCGATTTCGAGATTCCGTACTCCGTCGCCGAGCTCGACAAGGCGGCGCGCGAGGCGCTGCGCGCGAACAAGCTGACCGAGGCCTATGTGCGGCCGATCGCTTGGCGCGGCAGCGAGCAGATGGGCGTGGCGGCGCAGCATACCAAGATCAATGTCGCGATCGCGGTGTGGAACTGGGGCTCGTATTTCGATCCCGCCGCGCGCGAGAAGGGTTTGCGGCTCGCTATCGGCGAGTATCGCCGGCCAGACCCGCGCACCGCGCCGGTCGAGAGCAAGGCGGCCGGCCTCTATATGATCTGCACCATCGAGAAGCATCGCGCCGAGCGCGCGGGCTATGCCGACGCGCTGATGCTCGACTGGCGCGGGCAGGTGGCCGAGGCAACCGGCGCCAATGTGTTCTTCGTGCAGGACGGCGTGCTGCATACGCCGCTGCCCGACTGTTTCCTAGACGGAATCACGCGCCGCACCGTGATCGCGTTCGCCAAGCAGCGCGGGCTGAAGGTCATCGAGCGCGCCATAATGCCGGAAGAGATGGCAGCGTTCTCCGAGTGCTTCGTCACCGGCACTGCCGCCGAGGTCACGCCGGTCGCGGAGATTGGGCCCTACCGCTTCGCCGTCGGCGACATCACGCGCAAGCTGATGGACGACTACGCGGCGCTGATCCGTCCCGCCAATGCGGTGGCCGCGGCGGGGTAGAATTCGCCATCGGCGCTTGATCGGCACGTAATCTAAAGGCACTGTCGAGACATGTGAGCCGCCGCGTCGAGGCAATCGCGGAGGGGGCGACATGGGCAAAGCATTGATGGCGCTGGCCTTGGCCGGCCTCGTGGCCGTGGGCCTTGCCGCGCTTGCGCCGGGCCATGCGGGATCACGGATTCCGGCCGGCGCGATCGGCAGCGCGATCGACGCTGAGCCGCTCTACACACCGGTGCTTGTGTTCAAGGATTGCCAGAGGGTGGCACTCTGCCCGGGCTGCGCGCCGGTCTATCGCTGCCGCTCCTGCGAGTACAAGCGCACCTGCGAAGGCGGACGCTGCGGATGGGGCGATGTCTGCGTCTGGGGCCCTTATGTGAAGGTGCTGCCGCGTGGCGCCCGGATCATCCGGTAGCAGCGCTCACTCCCCAACCTATTCCAGTCATGGCCGGGCTTGACCCGGCAATCCAGGGGCCGCTGGCTCCGTGCCGCTCGCCCCTGGATGCCCGGCTCAAGGCCGGGCACGACGTGAGTTGGAGAGCAAGCGGCGGCGACCGCGCAGATGATACGGCTCGCCTCGTCGTCGCGTCCGTCGCGCGCCATCGCTTCGAGCGAGCGCGTGCCGGTGGCGCGTTCGAGCAGCAGCGCGTCGTCTTCGTGTTCGAGCACGCGCGCGGCGTCATCCCCGTCCCACCAGAGCATGAGCAAGCCGCCGCGCTTCTCCTCCGCCTCGACGGCGATCTTCAGCATTGTTTTTTCGCCGCGATAGAGCACGGGCAGCAAACGGCTGCTATGGGCGACGATCGCTTCACCGTCGGGCACGAGCTCCCAACGCGAGAGGTAAGGCTCGAACATCGGATGAGTGGCGCCCTCAGCCTTCGTCGCTTGTCACGTGGCGGAACGCGGCCTTGAGGTAGTCCCAGCCGGTATAGAGCGTGAGGATCGCTGCGATCCACAGCAGCGTCAGGCCGAACTGCGTCGTGTAGGGCCAGACCTTGTCGCCTGCGCTGCCCGCGAGCAGAAAGCCGATCGCCACCATCTGCAGCACGGTCTTCAATTTGGTGAGCCGCGTCACCGGCATGCCGACATTGAGCGTGCCGAGAAACTCGCGCAGGCCCGAGACCAGGATCTCGCGGCAGAGGATGATCACCCCCGCCCAAAGCGACCAGCCGGCGATGGTGCCGTCGGCGGCGAGCATCATCAGCGCAGCTGACACGATCAGCTTGTCGGCAACCGGATCGAGCATGCGGCCGATCTTGCTTTGCTGCTGCCAGGCGCGCGCGAGATAGCCGTCGAGGAAGTCGCTCACGCCCGCGGCGATGAAGATCCACATCGCGGCCCAGCGTCCCCAGTCGCCGGTCACGAAAAAGCAGGCCACGAGCGCGGGGATGGCGAGGATGCGCCCATAGGTGAGCGCGTTCGGCAGGCTCATAAGCCGCCTGCTCGGCGCGGGCTGCGGCTGGGCGTGGGCGGTCAAACCATGATCGGCCATGCTCAAGTCCTTGCGCTCCGGTCACCCACGTTCGTGGAAATGATCATAGATGGTCTTTGCCATTTGCGCGCTGATGCCTGCAACGCTTTCCAGATCGGCGATGCCGGCCCGGCTCACGGCCTTGGCGGAACCGAAATGCTGGAGCAGCGCGCGCTTCCGCGCAGGCCCGATCCCCGGGACCTCGTCGAGCGGAGAGGCGGTGATGCTTTTCTTGCGGCGGGCGCGATGCGCGCCAATGGCGAAGCGGTGCGCCTCGTCGCGGAGCCGCTGGATGCAATAGAGCGCAGGGTCGCGTGGCTGGAGCAGCAACGGCTCGCGTCCCCTGAAATGAATGCGCTCGCGTCCGGCATTGCGGTCAGGTCCTTTCGCCACCGCCGCCACCTTGATCTCCGAAAGGCCAAGTTCGTCCAGCACCGCATGCGCGGCGGCAAGCTGGCCCGGTCCGCCGTCGATCAGCACGAGGTCTGGTGCGGCCCAGCCATTGACCTGGTCCTTGTCCTTCACCAGCCGGCTGAAGCGCCGCGTCAGCATCTCGCGCATCATGGCGTAGTCGTCGCCCGGAGCGAGGTCCTCGCTCTTCATGTTGAACTTGCGGTATTGCCCTTTGATGAAGCCTTCGGGCCCGGCGACGATCATGGCGCCGACCGGGTTGGTGCCCGAGATGTGGCTGTTGTCGTAGACCTCGATCCGCTCAGGCGCCTCGTCGAGATCGAGCAGCTCGGCAAGCCGCGCGAAGATCGCCGCCTGCGAGGACGAATCGGCAAGCCGCCGCGCCAGAGCTTCGCGCGCATTGACCAGCGCATGCTCGACGAGATCGCGCCGCTCGCCTCGCGAGGGCCGGCCGACGTCGATCTTGCGCCCCGCGCGCAGCGACAGCGCCTCGGCGAGCAGGCGGCGGTCGGCGATCTCGTGCGAGAGCAGGACCAGCTTGGGCGGCGGCTTGTCGTCGTAGAACTGCGCGACGAAGGACGCGAGCACCTCCTCGACCGGAAGGCTCTTGTCGGCGCGCGGGAAATAGGCGCGGTTGCCCCAATTGTTGCCGCTGCGGAAGAAGAACACCTGGATGCAGGTCTGGCCTGCGTCCTGGTGCGCGGCGAACACGTCGGCCTCCTTCACGCTCGCCGGGTTGATGCCCTGGCGCGACTGGATGTGCGAGAGCGCGGTTAACCGGTCGCGGAAACTCGCGGCGCGCTCGTAGTCCTGCTTGAGGCTAGCCTCGTCCATCAGCGCGTGCAGCCTGAGCTTCACTTCGTCGCTCTCGCCGCGTAGGAAGCCAAGCGCCGCGTCGACCAGCGAGCCGTATTCCTCGACCGAGATCTCGCCGGTGCAGGGCGCGCTGCACCTCTTGATCTGGAAGAGCAGGCAGGGTCGCAGCCGGCTCTCGAAATAAGGGTCGGAGCAGGAGCGCAGCAGGAACGCGCGCTGGAGCGTGTTGATGGTGCGACCGACGGCGCCGGCCGACGCGAACGGCCCGAAATAGTCGCCCTTGCGGCCGCGCGCGCCGCGATGCTTCAGGATCTGCGGCACGGGGTGGTCGCGCGCGATGAGAATAAAGGGAAACGACTTGTCGTCGCGCAGCACCACGTTGAAGCGGGGCTTCAGCCGTTTGATCAGGTTCGCCTCGAGCAGCAGCGCCTCGATCTCGGTCGCGGTGGTGACGAACTCCATGCTTGCGGTGTCGGCGATCATGCGCAGGATGCGGCTATTGTGCGCGCCCGTCCGCGCATAGCTCTGTACGCGCTTCTTGAGATGCCGCGCTTTGCCGACATAGAGCACCTCGCCCGCGGCATCGCTCATGCGGTAGACGCCGGGGCCAGCCGGCGCCGTCTTGGCGTAGCGGGCGATCACGGGCGCACCCGTCTCGGCGCCGCGCAAAGCTTTGCGCGCGCGTGCGAGAAGCGAGGTAGCGCTGTCCTGGTTCTCTAACTTCATGGGATCACGGAATTTTCGCCTGCCGGAGCCTGCGAAGCTTGCAACGAAGGTAAGGTGTAAGCGTGACCGGGTTCAAGGGCCGGGCGTGGCTCGAGGCAAGCGGCCGTCATCCTAAGGATCGGGCGCCTATTACGACATTAGGTGCTGCCCCGAATCGAGCACGATGGCCTCGCCCGTGACGGACGGCGTTGCGAGCAGGAACCTGACGGCGCCGAGAATCTCGCCCACTCCCACGCAGTGCCCGAGCAGGGTACCGCGGCATTCCGCGTCGAACGCGTCGACGCTCTGCGCGGCGCTCGGCAGCACGGGCCCCGGCGCGATTGCATTGACCCTGATGCGCGGCGCAAGCGCTTGCGCAAGCATCGTCGTCGCGGCGAGAAGGCCCGATTTGGAGATCGTGTAAGAGAAGAAATCCGGGTTCAGGCGGAAGACCTTCTGGTCGAGCAGGTTGATGATGTGACCCTTGCGGTCTGGCGGCAGCACTTCGGCGAAAGCCTGGGCAAGAAAGACCGGCGCACGCAGATTGACGTCGAGATGCGCGTTCCAGCTCGCTTCGTCGAGGGTCGCGATCGAGTCCGATTCGAAGCGCGCGGCATTGTTGACGAGCAAAGTGGGGGGCCCGAGCCGCTCCGCGCATGTCTCGACCAGGGGGGCCAGCGAATCGGTCCGCGCAAGATCGGCGACGAGCGGAGCGGCATGGCCTCTGCCCCGCTCGATCTCGGCGACGAGTTCAAGGGCTTCGGCCTCGGAAGCCCGGCAATGCACGCCGATCTGCCAGCCCGCCCGCGCGAGGTCGAGCGCGATGGCCCGGCCGAGTCTTCGACCCGCACCGGTCACGAGCGCGGTTCCGGGATCATTGTGTTCAGCCATGTCCGCTAGCTCAAGGCGTCCGCCGAATCAGCGATGCCAAATTCGGTTCGCAAGTCGAATCCCCAAGTAGATTCCACTCTAGGCGGCCGACTCAAGCGGAACAAGGGAGCCGCGGCGCGGGTGGAGATGCTGCTGCAGGTCCGCGCGCCAAGCCGATGACTTACCGGTATGATCGATGCTTCGCCGTTACTTTGGGCAATTGCCTGTCGTCTGTGCAGACTCGGCGCGCAAATCAGTGAATGTGCGGCAGGCAGAAGCCCAAAGTGGCGTCAAAGGCCTTGCACCATTGCAGATTAGCCACACCCCGCGAGAGTTGTACTGCAAACGCCGAGTTTTCCGTTGCTTCGCAAGGTCGGGGGCATATTGTGACACAAGAACAGGGGGCGTCGCGCCACGAGCTTGGTGCGGGATCCTGAAAAGTTGCAGGGCGAAAAAATTCAGGAGAGACCAATGACAAAGCGGGGACGTGCGCTCAAGACGCTTGCGGCGAGCATTCTCGGGGGAGCCATGCTGGCCGCAGTTACGGTGCCGGCCTCAGCCGAGGGATGGGGGTCAGGGCCGCCAACTCTCTCCGCCAACGTGGCGCTGACCACCGACTATGTGTTCCGTGGCATCTCGCAGACGGGTAACGACCCGGCTCTCCAAGGCGGCTTCGACGCCTCCTGGGGCTGGTGGTATGGCGGGGTCTGGGCCAGCAATGTGGATTTCGGCCCCGGCGATCCGGCCGACCTCGAGATCGACCTGTACACCGGCATCAGGCCGACCTGGAAGAGCTTCACCTTCGACCTCGGCGTGATCGGCTATGAATATCCGGGTGTCGGCACGTCTGGCTATGACATCACTGAAGGCAAGCTCGGTATATCTACGACGCTTTGGGAGAATTTCGGCGTCGGAGCCACCGGTTACTTTTCCGACCGCGACTATCAAGCCTACGAGTTCTACGGCGGCTACTCATTCGCCCAGAAGTGGTGGATGTTCAAGCCTTCGGTCAGCGCATTGATCGGCTTCGTCGAGACGGACGGCAGCTACGTGGCCGGCGACTACACCTACTGGAACGCCGGCCTGACCTTGGGCTTCTGGGATAAGCCGAACCTCTCGGTCGACGTACGCTACTGGGATACCGACGACGGCGCGGGTTGCGGCACGCTCTGCGACTCGCGAGCCGTTGGCACGCTCAAGGCGACCTTCTAGACACAACCATCTTCCCCAAAAAGCACTTCCCACCTCAAAAGGGCGCCGTTCCGGCGCCCTTCCTTTTTGTGGCGGGACCCAGCTCCTGCCTCGGGATGGTCATTAACCCGCCGCTAACCTTGCCAAGTCTCGCCGCGGTTCAGCGTTAACCGTTGGTAAGAGTAGGACGCTAGCTTGTGGCCTGCGCGCGTCTGCCTTTGAGTCGCGCGCAAAATGGGCGTGCGTCTTCGATCCGAGGGAAGTTTCGTAATGCGTGAGCGATTGAGCGGGACCGCGGCCCTTGCCGTTATGCTTGTCGGGACAGTTGCCGGCTTCAGCCCGGCGTTTGCCGGTGACCTCTACGGGACCGAGCCGGCGCCGTTCTACGATTCCGGGCCTCTACAAGATCAGAACGTGTTCGAAGGCTGGTGGCTTGGCGGTACGCTCGGCGGCGCCACGGTCAATTACGACTTCTCTCCCGGCCGGAACGTCGACACGAGCGGTCTGCTCGGCGGCGTGATCGGCGGTTGGAGCTGGCAGAGCGGTCCGTTCGTCATCGGCGCCGAGGCCGATCTACTCGCGGCGGATGTCAGCGGCAGCCGGCGCTTCAATGCAGGGCTCAACCGCATAAGCCCGAGCATCGACTCCATGGCCGATCTTCGCTTGCGCGCGGGCTACACCATCACGCCGGAGCTGTTGCTGTTCGGCACGTTCGGCGGCGCGTGGGCCAATGCCGAGTTGCCCATCGCGGGGCCGGGCGGCGGCATTAGGGAGGCCGACTTCTTCGGCTGGAGCATCGGCGGCGGCGCGGAAGTCGCGCTCACGCCGAATTGGCATGCGCGCTTCGACTACCAGTTCACCGATTTCGACGCCGAGACGGTGAACTATCCTGGCGGCCGTGCGACTTTCGATCCCGACGCGAGCACCTATCGCGGGTCGTTGATCTACCGGTTCTGATCGCTTGCCGCCCTGGGGCTAATGGCCGCCGATAGGCGGAATCCCGATTTTGTCCGCGCGGCAGAGGCGCCGCTGATCCTCGTTCGCGCCGCAAGGACGCGCGAACAGATCGCGGCCGAAGCAGACACGCACGTCGAGCAGGTTCTCGCCGCGGCAGGTCACCGACATCATCTCCGGCTCGAGCCAGTCATTAGCTTCAAGGAACGCGCGCTCGATCTCGTCCGGCGACAGTGTGTGCGCGGCCTTCGGCGCGGCGAAGGGCGGCGGGACCTTGATGCGCTCATAGAGCTCGCGCGCCACGCTGAAATATTGCCGCGGCTCCAGCCCCGAGCAGGTCCCGTGCGTGCGGTATTCGTGGATGACCAGGTTCTTGCTCGGCATGATGTCGCTGATGTCCTCGATCACCGATTGCGGCACCCAGGGCCGCTTGCCGATCGGACAGTCTTCGGGCCAGCCCTTCTCGTATTGCGGCCAAAGTCCGTGCAACGTGAACGCGTGGCGCTTGCTCGTGCTGCATTGCGTGTCATTGCGCTTCTTGCCCTCGCTCCGGCAATAGGACGGCGACCAGGTCAGCACGAGCACGTAGTAATCGAACGCGCCGGCGAGGTCGCGCGCGCCCGCGTGTGGCGCGCTCGCGCCGAGCAGCAGGCAAAGCGCGATGATGCAGGCGAGGGCGGACTTAAGTTCGGGCATGGCGTTCGATCGCTCCAAGCTCGGCGAGAATGCGCGCCCAGCTCCGCGCGCCCTTGATGAAGCTCTCGAGGTTGTATTTCTCGTTTGGGGCGTGGATGCGGTCGTCATCCAGCGCGAAGCCCACAAGCAGCGAGTCCATGCCGAGCGTGGAGCGGAACGATTCGACGATCGGGATCGACGCGCCGCAGCCGGCGATCACCGGCTTCTTCCCCCATTCGGCTTCGAGCGCGCGCGCGGCGGCGCGGAAGGCGGGCGCCTGCGTGTCGAAACCGATGGCTGGCGATCCGCCTTCGCCTGAGAACGTCGCGCGCGCATCTTGCGGCAGGCGTTCCGCGACGAAGCGATGCAGGCCGTCGAGGATCTTGGCAGGAAGCTGGCCGGGCACGAGGCGGAAGGTGAGCTTGGCACTGGCCTGCGACGGGATCACCGTCTTGGTGCCCGGTCCGGTATAGCCGCCATAGATGCCGTTGACCTCTGCCGTCGGGCGCGACCAGAGCTGCTCCAGCACGCTGAAGCCGGTTTCGCCGGCGGGCGTGATCAGCCCGATCTCGCCGAGAAAGCCGTCAGCGTCGAAGCCGAGCGCGCGCCATTGCTCGAGCTGCTCGCACGACGGCTCCCGCACGTCGTCGTAGAAGCCCGGGATGGTGACGCGGCCGTCGGCGTCATGCAGCGTAGCGAGAATTGCGGCGAGTACGCGGATCGGATTCGTCGCGGGCCCGCCATAGAGGCCCGAATGCAGGTCACGCGACGGACCGGTTACCGTGATTTCGGCGAAGGCAAGACCGCGCAGGAAGGCAGTGATGGCGGGAGTGTTTTCGTCCCATTGCCCCGTGTCGCAAACGAGCGCGAGATCGGCCCTGAGTTCCTCGCCATGCGCGGCAAGGAAGGGCGCAAGGCTCGGGCTGCCTGACTCTTCTTCGCCCTCGATCAGCACGCTCACATCGACGGGAAGCGCGCCATGCTCGCCAAGCCAAGCGCGCGCCGCTTCGAGGAAGGTCATGACCTGGCCTTTGTCGTCGGAAGCGCCGCGTGCGACGATGACCGTGCCATGGCGCGCGTCCTCGGCGAGGTGCGGCGCGAACGGCCCGGCGTTCCATGCGTCGCGCGGGTCCGGCGGCTGCACGTCGTAATGCCCGTAGAACAGCACGCGCGGCGCGCCGCTTTGGCCGGAGCGCCAGTGGCCCACGACCATCGGCTTGCCGGACGTCGGCGCGACGCGCGCCTCGAAGCCAATCTCGCGCAAGGTCGCGGCGCACCATTCCGCGGCTTCGATGCACGCTTGGTGATAGGCGGGATCCGTCGAGACGCTGGGGATGGAAAGCAGGCTGAACAGGCGATCGAGCGCTTGCTTCTCTTCCAGCGCCAGGCGCCCGAGCACGCGTTGGAGCCGGTCGCGCTCGGCCTGCGTTCCGTCAGCGGTCATCGCCTTTTCTCCGCCAGCAGGGCGCGGACGCCCAGATCGACGCGCGTCGAAAAGCGTTCGGATGTCGGGGAGAGGCTGGCCTATTCGCCCAGCTGCACGTTGACGGCTTGCGGTCCCTTGCCGCGCCGGTCTGGCTCGGTCTCGAACGATACGCGCGCACCCTCATCGAGCGCTGGAAGCCCCGAGCGCTGCAAGGCCGAGATGTGCAGGAACACGTCCTTGCCTCCGTCGTCCGGCGTGATGAAGCCGAACCCTCGCGAATGATTGAAGAACTTGACCGTTCCGGTCTGACGCATGGGAAGCTCCTTTCCCCCTTTCAAGTTCCGCGCGCGTTGCCGCGCCGGAGTGATCAAGGCAAGTCCAGAATACGGGGAAAGAAATCTGCCGCGCCTCCCAAGGCGCGCAAGCAGCCTAGTCTCCACCCGGGTTCGCAGTCTGCCTACAAAACGCCTCACTCTAGGGGGGCTCAGCCGCCGAGTGCAAGACTTAATCTGGGACCTGGAACCCCTGTAAAACGGGGTGAGTGGAGGCTTAACGGGCGATTAGTTCGGATAGGGATCGTGGACCGGCGCGCCGTTCAGCGGGTGAGGCGGGTAGTCATAATGGGGCCCGAAGTCCTTGGGCGCAGGGGGCATTTTGGCGGGGCCCCAGATGTCGCGGAGCCGCAGGGAATAGCCGCCGGTGGCCGTCGTGCGCGGAACGTAAACGGTCTGACCTTGTTGGGCGGAGTTCCGGCTGCCTGGTTCGGCGGCGGCTTCCTTGGCGGGAAGCAGCAGGAGAGACGACGCGGCGAAGATCGCGGCGAGGGCGAGCAGCTTGCGAAGGGCGCGTAGCGTTGTCATAGCTTTTTACCAACTCGCTTTCGGGGCAAACGGTTGCGAATCGCCTGCCTGTTAGTGTGTTCGTCGCGGGTTAACGAATGTCTTTGCCCGCGCCTTCGCAAGCTTTGATCTTGCCCGGATCAGCCGCAGACCTTCACCGAGTGTGCGCAAACGAACAGAACCCCTTGTGAAGTGCACGAGGAGGAGGGGTTTCGACGCGAACCGTAGAGAGGTCGTTCTTGTTGGCCGACCGATCGACTTTACCCTGGGCCACTATCCTATGTTTGGCCCTGCCTGCCTATAGCTTCCATCCACACGGGAAATAACGCGGTGTGACGCTGGATCGTGTTTTTCGGGGTTTTCCCGCAAATTCGCCGGATTGCCGGCCCGTCCGGTGTTCTGCCGCTAGACCACAGCAAAGGGCGCCGAGCAAGCGCTCCTGTTGGGTGTTGCTGACTCGTTTCGATTGGGGCCCGGACTATCCTAGGATTTCCTCCGGCGCTAACCCGGCATACGGGCTCACCCGCGCCACGGCGATGTTGCGCCGCTTGCCGGCGCTGCGCGCGCGGTTTGATTTCTGCGCCGACGCGACACGGGCGTAACCGCCACCTGTCCTGCCGGTTGCGCGCGTCCTCGACGCGACGCTCTTGGCCGCGACCCTGGTGCCCTTCGCCCTTGTCCTCCAAGCGACCTGCGTGCTCCTGGCACGGGACTTCGATGCAACGGCCGTTTTGGCGGATGCTTTTCTGCTCGCCGACCTCTTCGAGGCGGGGCGGGGCGCCGCCGCCTCTGCCAACGTGACCGAAGGTTCGGACTTCTCTTCCGCAGGCGCGGACGCCGCCACCTTTGCCGCGAGCTCCTTGCCGCTTTCGACCTTCTCAGCCGCGCCGGCGCCGGCAGGCTCGCTGCCGCCGGCGGTGGAGATCCTGACTTTGGCAGTCCCCGAGCTGACCATGCCGATATGAGCGGCCGCAGCCTTGGACAAATCGATCACCCGGCCGCCGATGAACGGCCCGCGGTCATTGATGCGCACGACCACCGAGCGCCCGTTCGAGAGATTCTCGACACGGACCTTGGTGCCGAACGGCAGGGAGCGGTGCGCGGCGGTGAGCGCACCGGGGTTCATCATCTCTCCGCTCGCCGTGCGCGAGTAGAGCGCGTACCAGGACGCATGGCCGACCTGTTGGGCCTGGGCAGGATCTTGGCTCACCACGACAGCGGCCCCGGCAAGCCCCACAAAAATCCACTTGGTTCGCGACAAGAACATGCGCTCAGTGCTCCTATTCGATTGTCTGGGAGGTAGAGACCGGCGAAAAGTCGAACTGGCCGCACGCGCTGCGTGCCTGGTCGAAAACTAACAAACAAATAGGCGAAAGATCGACCCGCGCGGGGTTATTGAGGGGCTATTTCGCGGCGCTTGAACTAAGCTTGCAGATGCCCAAAGCGCCTTCGTTTATCTTGCACTCTGTCGCTTTTGATCGAGACTAATGGCCCAATCTTGCGCCTACCTGTGCGCCAATAATGGCGTTTGGATCGGTGGCGGTTCCGCCGCGGTGCAGCATTAACAAGGTGTTGAATGTCGCGTGGCTAAGATGCGTACGGCGCAGCATTTTACAGGCGCGAACGGCGCCTAATCTTTGCCCTTTTCCTTGCGTACTTAATTGTCCGTGATTACATCACAAGGTGCCGAGGAAACACCAAGGAAGGAACTGGGACTAACTTCAATGCACCAGAAGAAAAAGGCGCGCGAGCCGCAAGTCAGCCAACACCTCGCGCCGGCTGAGGTTATCGGGCGCGAGCCCATGACGGGGGCACAGGCGAGCTACCTTAAGACGCTTGCCGAAGAGGTCAGGGAGCCGGGGGCATTCGATGTCGGCCTAAGCAGGCGGGAGGCCTCGCGCCGCATCGATGCGTTGATCGAAAGATTGAGGCTTGGCTCGTTGCCGCCGCACACGGATTAGCGGGTTTGCCGCTGGCACGCTTCGATGCCGCGCGCGTGTTGAAGCACGATGTTGTGCGGCGTTTGCGCGTGGGCCGGCCTGGCCTGGCGACTTCGTAACTTGACTGACCCCATTCGACTGGTTTGACTGCCGCCATGACTCGTTTTGCTGCGCCCTCCATTCTCCTCCGCATGACGGCGCTCGCGGGCTTCGCCGCCGTGACGCTGCTCGGTGCCTCGCATGCTTTCGCCGCCGCCTGCCAGCCTCCGGCAGCCTTCCCGAAATGGCTGCAAAACTTCAAGCAGCAGGCGGTCGCGCAAGGCATCTCGCCGCAGACGGCGAACTATGCGCTCGACGGCATCACCTACGACCCGGTGACCGTCGCCAAGGATCGCGGCCAGGCGGTGTTCGCGCAAAGCTTCCTGCAATTCTCCGGCCGCATGGTGTCGGGGAACCGTCTGCAAGGCGGCGCTGCGCTGCTCAAGAGGCATGCGGCCACCTTCAAGCGGATCGAACAGGAATATGGCGTGCCCGGACCGGTGCTCGTTGCCTTTTGGGGGCTCGAGACCGATTTCGGCAAGATCATGGGCAATATGGAATCGATCCGCTCGCTCGCGACGCTGAGCTTCGATTGCCGCAGGCCCGAGAAGTTTACCGCCGAGTTGCTGGATGCGCTGCGCGTTATCCAGCGCGGCGATCTCTCTCCGCACGAGATGCGCGGGCCGGCGCATGGAGAGGTGGGCCAATTCCAGTTTCAGCCGAGCACCTATTATAACTACGCCGTCGATTTCGACGGTGACGGCAGGCGCGACCTGATCAGGAGCACGCCCGATTCGCTTGCCTCCGCCGCCAACTATCTCAAGTCGATCGGCTGGCAGGGGGGCCAACCCTGGCTCGAGCAGGTGCGCGTTCCCGCCGATCTTCCGTGGGACCAAGCCGACGTCACCATCAAGCGCCCGCGCCTTTTTTGGGCCAAGCACGGCGTGACCTATCTCAACGGGCAGCCGCTTCCGAACGACGCCATGCCGGTGAGCCTCGTCCTGCCCATGGGACGGAGCGGCCCCGCGTTCCTCACCTATCAGAACTTCGACGTCTATACCGAGTGGAACAACTCGCTCGTCTATTGCCTCACCGCCGCCTATTACGCGTCGCGGCTCGCTGGCGGCCCGCCGCTCGCAAAGGGCAACGGACCGGTCTCAGCGCTAAGCCTCGCCGAGCTGAAAGAACTGCAGCAGCAGCTCGCCAAGCAGGGATTCGATGTCGGCAAGATCGACGGCGTGATCGGAGCCGCGAGCCGCGAGGCGATCCGCACGATGCAGGTAAAATACGGCCTGCCTGCCGATGCCTATCCTACGGCGGAGCTGCTCAGGCGCTTGCGTACCGGCCGCTGACGCCGCAGACCAAATCGCATTAGGCAGAGCGCTTCAGGTGAGCGCGACCACGAGGGCCGCAGCGAGGACCGCCGCCGTCATCGACGGGATCCACCAACTCGAAGCCGGAAGCTCCAGCCTGCGCCTCTCAAGTTTACTTTCTTGCAACAACATTTTCTTCACCAGCCACATCTAACCCTTCGGCGCCCGCACAGGACGTCCGCCGGGCTCGACGCCCTTTGGCAAACGAACGCCAGGTCTGGATGACAGTTCCGCCCCTTTTTGTAGTGCGCAAAAGAAAGGCCCGGCCTGTTGCAGCCGGGCATCACTGCTCGATCGACGTGGTCCAGGCCGGCTCATTTCGGTCGATAATCGCCAACCGCCCTGAGCGGGGGCGGGAACTCCGTGCTAAACTTGTCCCGCTGGGTGTGCGTCAGGCCGCGTCGTGTCAAGCGGTCGGGCAGCAGCACTAAGGGGGGAAATCATGGAAAGCTGGATTACCGAGCTGCTCGTGCAGGCAGTCGCCGGCGCAGCGGGTGGCGTTGGCGCCGGATCGGTGGCCAAGGATGTGAGCATGGGCAAGCCGGCCGACGCCCTGACCGGGGCGGTCGGCGGTGGCGTCATCGGCCAGATCCTCGCGTCGGCGCTCGGCGCCGGCGATGTGGCCGGCATGGATGTCGGCACGCTGGTCAGGGACCTTGTCGGCGGCGGTGTCGGCGGCGCGGTGGTGATGGCGCTGATCGGCGCGCTCCGCAACGCCATGATGAAGCGCTAGGGTCGACGTCTTGCGTGCGCCAGGCATCGTAGATGTCGCCGATAACCGTTGCGGTCTTTGTCATTGTGTCCCCCGTTTCGCCCTCCTCGCGCGGTTAACACGAGTCGTTCAGACCACGGATAGTTTTGTTGCGCAGGCGGAGCTGGGTCTCACACGCGGAGGCACGAGAAGCCGGCGTTAACGGCCGGCGTCCTTCATAAAGGCCTCGAACTGCGCGAGGTCGTAGACCTCGGAGAGGTCCACGGGCCAGCCGTCCTCGATGTGCCAGATATGCTGCTTGCGCGTGTTGAGCCACCCCCCGGATAGGCGATGCCTGCACCGCGTGTGCACGGTGACGATTGTCCGCGCCCCATCGATCGCGATTTCGCCGGGCTCGAGATATTGCGCGTCAAAGCCGTCGAAGATCTCGCCGAACCGACGTAGCCCGCGCCCTTGCCCAGCCTGAGGCCGCCAGCGGGCAACATCTCCATGGGGATGTTCAACGAGTGGGAGAAGCCGGCGGGCAAATAGGTGCCGAGCCAATCGAGATCATGCGCGCGCCAGGCATCGTAGATATCGGCGAGGATGGCTTTTGCGGGCTTCGTCATGCGGGCGCCTCGGTCCGGAGCCGGACCTCGGCCGAGTTTAGCCGTTAGGCCTATGCCAGAGGTTAACGGCTCTTACCCTTATAGGCGCGGGTGCCGGGTTTGCCGGCTTTCGAGCGCGGCCCCGACTTCTTCAATGCGGAGAGGGGGATTTCGCGGTTGTGCGGTCCCATCTCGTTAAGCGAAGGCTTGTGCGGGCGACTGAGGGGACTGGTGCTCGATTGACCCCCACCCCGATCCTCCCCCTGGGAGGGGGAGGGAGAGCCGCCAGCTTCGACAGAGCGCTCGAGCTCCGCTTGGCGCGCGAGCGGGTCGTTGGCGATAGCGAGCTGCATCTGTCGGAGACGCTTGATTTCGTCGCGCAACCGCGCGGCCTCCTCGAATTCGAGATCGGCGGCGGCGGCACGCATGCGCTTCTCCATGTCGGCGATGACGCTGTCGAGATTGTGCCCGATCAGCGCCTGGTCGTCCTCGGCAAAGCCGGCGCCGGCATCGACCAGCACGTGGTCGCGCTCATAGACCGACGCGAGGATGTCGCCGATATGCTTTTTGATGCTTTCCGGTGTGATGCCGTTCGCCTCGTTAAACGCCGTCTGCTTCTCGCGCCGCCGGCTGGTCTCCGCCATGGCGCGTTCCATCGAGCCGGTAACGTGGTCGGCGTAGAGGATCACCTTGCCGTCCACGTTGCGCGCGGCGCGGCCGATAGTCTGGATCAGCGAGGTCTCCGACCGGAGAAAGCCTTCTTTGTCGGCGTCGAGGATCGCGACCAGCGCGCATTCCGGAATGTCGAGGCCCTCGCGCAAGAGGTTGATGCCGACCAGCACGTCGAACGCGCCGAGCCTGAGGTCGCGGATGATCTCGATGCGCTCTAGCGTCTCGACGTCGGAGTGCATGTAGCGCACGCGGATGCCTTGATCGTGCATGTACTCGGTCAGGTCCTCGGCCATGCGCTTGGTGAGCGTGGTGACGAGCACGCGATAGCCCTTGGCGACGACCTTGCGCGTCTCGTCGATCAGATCGTCGACCTGCGTCGATGCCGGGCGCACCTCGACCGGGGGGTCGATCAGGCCGGTTGGGCGGATGACCTGCTCGGCGAACACGCCGCCGGTCTGCTCGAGCTCCCAGCTTCCAGGCGTCGCCGAGACATAGACCGTCTGCGGCCGCATCGCGTCCCATTCCTCGAAGCGGAGCGGACGGTTGTCCATGCAAGAGGGCAGCCGGAAGCCATATTCGGCGAGCGTCGATTTGCGCCGGTAGTCGCCGCGGAACATGCCGCCGATCTGCGGCACGGTGACGTGGCTCTCGTCGACGAAGACGAGCGCGTCGTCGGGCAGATATTCGAACAAAGTCGGCGGCGGCTCGCCGCGCTTGCGGCCGGTGAGATAGCGCGAGTAGTTCTCGATGCCAGCGCAGGAGCCGGTCGCGTCGATCATCTCCAGGTCGAACAGCGTGCGCTGCTCGAGCCGTTGCGCTTCCAGCAGGCGGCCCGCGCCATGCAGCTCGCCGAGCCGCTGCTTCAGCTCCTCCTTGATGCCGCGGATCGCCTGTTTCAGGGTCGGCTTCGGCGTCACGTAATGCGAGTTGGCGTAGATCTTGACCAGGCTGAACTCGTCCGTCTTGGCGCCGGTCAGCGGGTCGAACTCGGTAAGGCTCTCGATCGTGTCGCCGAAGAGAGAGATGCGCCAGGCGCGATCCTCAAGGTGCGCGGGCCACAGCTCGATCGTGTCGCCGCGCACGCGGAACGAGCCGCGCGCGAAATAAGCGTCGTTGCGCCGGTATTGCAGTGCCACGAGGTCGGCCATCAGCTGGCGCTGCTCGATCTTGTCGCCGCGCTTCAGGCTGAAGGTCATGGCGGTGTAGGTTTCGACCGCGCCGATACCGTAGATGCAGGACACGCTCGCCACGATGATCACGTCGTCGCGCTCCATCAGCGAGCGCGTGGCGGCGTGGCGCATGCGGTCGATCTGCTCGTTGATCGAGGAGTCCTTCTCGATATAGGTGTCGGTGCGCGGGATATACGCCTCGGGCTGGTAGTAGTCGTAGTACGAGACGAAATACTCGACCGCGTTCTCCGGGAAGAAGCTCTTGAACTCGCCATAGAGCTGCGCGGCCAGCGTCTTGTTGGGCGCGAGCACGAGCGCCGGGCGCTGCGTCGCCTCGATCACCTTGGCCATGGTGAAGGTCTTGCCCGAGCCGGTGACGCCAAGCAGCACCTGGTCGCGCTCCTGGG
Organism: uncultured Alphaproteobacteria bacterium; assembly: GCA_963821255.1. Taxonomy (GTDB): domain Bacteria; phylum Pseudomonadota; class Alphaproteobacteria; order Rhizobiales; family Methyloligellaceae; genus Methyloceanibacter. The sequence continues at coordinate 61,438 of CAWGCX010000006.1, forward strand.
CGTTGGCCTGCGCCACGAGCTCCGCGATCGCGGTCGGTTGGTCGCCCTTGGGCTCGAGCTCGGACTGGATGCGCAAGGGCACGCCGCCTTCCGATTTCTCGGGGCGAGGCGGCCGGTGCGGCACGAATTGCGGCGCGCCGATGCCCGATACGAGCGGGTGCTCCTGCATCAGCGGCTGCGGCGCCTCGCCGAAGCCAGGCGGACGGCGATCGGCGCCTGCCGGCAAGCCGCTCGTCGGCAAGCCGCTCGCTGCCGAGCCGGCAGCTTCGCCCGTGACGGCGCGCGGCTCGGCGCGTGAGCCGAAAGTTCTGGCGATGCGGTGGGGCATCGCCGGAATATGGCGGCGGGGAGGGGACTTGGCTAGAGGCCGCGTCGGCCGGCTTTCGGTCGCCAAAGGCAGGGCAAGCCCGGCGTGACGCGTTTCCCGCATGGGGCAAAATGCTACAACCGGCGCGGGGAAGCCCGAGTCGGAGATGCGCCATGTCGCTCATGCAAATCATGCACGACGTACCGCTTTGGGTCATCGTGGTCATCATGACGGTGCTCGCATGCGTCTACAGCGTCGGCCTGATGCTGCTGACGCGGCGCCGCTACGGGCTCGACTGGCAACGGCTCAACAACGAGGTCGCCGGGTTCAAATACGCCGTGGTGGGCGTGTTCTACGCGGTGCTGCTGGCCTTCGTGGTGATCGCCGTCTGGGAGGAATACCGCGACACAGAGGGGGCGGTGCGCGAGGAGGCGAAGGCCGCCATGAACCTGCACAGGGTGGCGCACGGGCTCCCGGACGAGAGCGGACACGAAATCCACAAAAATTTGCTCGCCTATGTCAACGACGTGCGCGCGCATGAATGGCGGTCGATGGCATCCGGCGCGCCGAGCGAGGCTGTCATCAAGGCGCTCGACCGGCTGACCTACGCCGTGTTCAACGTGCAACCGCAAAGCCCGAAGGAGGTCATGCTCTATCAGGACGCTCTCAGGCTGCTCGCAGTGATCACCGACAATCGCAGCGAGCGGCTGGAAAGCGCCGACGGCTCGGTGCCGCCCATGCTCTGGTTCGTGCTCGTCATCGGCGGGCTTATCACCTTGGGCTACCCCGCTTTTTTTGGGTCGACAAATCTGGCCGCGCAGATCCTCATGACGGCGTCGCTGGCCGTGCTGGTCGCGCTGTCGCTTCTGCTCGGCCTCGCCTTCGACTACCCTTTCACCGGCGGCGTGCACATCAGCGACCTCCCCTTCGAAGAGGCCCTGCAGCAGATGCCCGAGGACTGGCCGCCGCCGTGATCAATTCGACTTGGATATGACGGCCGCAATGCTTCATCTGTTCAAGATCTGTGAACCGTGCTCGCCAAAATGCCACTTTCAGTCGTGATCATCGCGGCGTGATCGGCGTATAGTGAAAAAAACAATTGACTCCACATGTGGGACGACAAGCCTGGACCAGTGAAAGCGTGATTCGTGAGCCGCGCGCGAACCCGCGTCGCGGCGACAAAGCAGAATCGGAGCGAGAGCCATGGCTACGAAAACAAGTGGGACGAGACGCACAACGAGTAAGAAGCCTGCCACGCGCCGCCCGGCACGCAAGACTGCGCGCGCCGTGCGCAAGACCGCGCGGAAGACCTCACGCGCCGTGCGCAAGACCGGGCGTCAGGCCGCCCGCACGCAGCGGAAGGCCGCCCGCACGACGCGCCGGACGGCACGCAAGACCGGGCGCGCCGTCCGCAAGACCGGGCGCAAAATCGCGCGCGCTGTCCGCAAAGGCGGCACGGCACGCAAGACCTCGACGGCCCGCAAGTCGACCGCGCGGAAGCCTGCGCGCAAAAGCACGGCCCGCAAGCCCGCGGCGCGCAAGCCGGCCGCCCGCAAGACCGCCGCTGCCCGCAAGCCTGCAGCAAAGCGCGCAGCGCCGAAGAAGACGGCAGCCGCAAAACCAGCGGCAGCGCCCGTGAAGGTCGCAGCACTGGTCACGCAGCCTTCGGCTCCGCGCCCGATGGCGCCACAAGCGCCGCGCCCAGCAGCCCCGATCTCAGGCGGCTTCGGCAGTGCGCCGCGGCCCGCGAGCCCGCTCGGCGGGAGCCCGTCCGCACCGCCGCGTCCGGCGACCCCGGCCGGAGGTCTCGGTGGTTCGGGTGGAAGCCCGAGCCCGCAGCCCTACCGGCCGTCCTGGGCGAGGGACGACGACAATCTTTAGCGCGCCCGGGGAGAGTTGACCGACAAGGTCCGGCTCTCCCCGGATCTTCGCCCGCGCTTCGGACATTGCCGGCGCTCGGCAGGTAGCGCGTGACATCCGCTGGCGCGCGTAAGGCCCGGCGTTCTTCGCGCCGGTCGCTTCCATCACCCTAGAGGCTCCCGATGGCCTTTGCTTCTGGCTTCTTCAAGCCCGGGCTCTGGCCCTATGTGCTGCCAGTCCTCCTGCTGATCTGCTCCAACATCTTCATGACCCTCGCCTGGTACGGCGATCTCAAATACAAGACGTCCCCGCTGATGGTCGTGATCCTGGTCAGCTGGGCGATCGCGTTCGTGGAATATTGCTTCGCGGTTCCCGCGAACCGGGTCGGCAGGCGGTCTATTCGCCCGCCGAGCTCAAGACGATGCAGGAGGTGATTAGGCTCGTCGTGTTCGCGGGCTTCACCGCCCTTTATTTCAACGAGCCGCTAAGCTGGATGCAGGGTGCGGGTTTCGCCTTGATCGCGCTCGGCACTATGCTGGTATTCCAGTGCCAGAGTTAATGGGGGAACTTTGAGCGCCGGGAACCGGGTTGCAGGCCTCCGGACGGGGCCCAGCTGCGCTCCCGGAAGCAAACAAAGTCAGACGCCTCGGAGAAGATTGCCCACTGCGAGGACCACATAGGCGATTACGGCGACCCAGAAGCCATGGTCCGAGATGAAGGGGATCGCCACGAATTTGCCAATGATGGCCAAGGCCGCCAGGATCAGCGAGATGACGAAGACCGCTGTGGTCGGTGGTGATAAATTCATTTCCAGCCCCCCCTCTGTTGACGAGCGGACTGTAATCGTTTTCTCTGAAAATGCGAGGGGTTTACAATGGCGCTGAATGCCAGCCCGGAGCTAAGCGGCGGTCGAAGCTCGACGGGCGGTCGAAGCTCTACGAAGGAGGCGAAGTCATGCGTCCATTAATGCGATTGGTTCTTGGGCTTGCCGCCCTTGCTGCAATCTTGATGGCCGTCTCCATTGGCCTTCCGGCGCATGTGACGGTCGCGCGGTCGGTGGTGATCAATGCGCCGGAGTCCGCCCTCTTCCCCTATCTGAACGATCTGCACAATTTCAAGGACTGGTCGCCGTGGAAGAAGCGCGATCCCGATCTCGACATCGCTTATTCAGGGAATGAGAAGGGCAAAGGTGCCGCGATCGCCTGGACCAGCCAGAAGAAGTCGGTCGGGACAGGCAGCATGGAAATCACCGAGAGCGAGCCCAACCGCCGTATCGGCATGGACGTGAACCTCAACGGGCTCGAAGGGACCAGCGCCTTCGAGCTCGCGCCTGCGGGCTCGGGCAGCAAGCTCACCTGGAATTTCGGCTTCGAGACGGGCTCGAGCCCGCTCAAGCGGTGGAAAGGACTGATGTTGGACGGCCTAGTCGGCACCGAATATCGCGCGGCCCTCGACACGGTCAAAGAGAAGATCGAGACGGAGCGCCGCCCGACCGTTCCCACCGCGAGCATCCCGGTTCCAGGGATGATGGTTCCCGGGACGCCCGGCATGGCACCCATGCCCGGAGCGGAGTTGGTGCCCGGCGCCGCGGCGGTACCCGGGGCGGCCATGGCGCCCGGCACGACCGTACCGATGACCGTGCCGCCGGCGGGGGTGCAGCAGGCCGTCCCCGGCGCAGCACAGCCGGCAGCGGGTACGCCGCAGGCCGCTCAGCCCGAGCCACAAGAGGTGGAACCTGCGCCTGCGCCTGCGGCCAAGCCAGAAGCGGCAGCGCCGCCGCACCGGCCAGCGCTGATCGCCGTTGTCTCTTCGCGTTCGTCATGGCCGGGCTTGTCCCGGCCATCCACGTTCTAGACTCTGCACAAGGAAATTCGTGGATGCCCGGCACTTCGGCCGGGCATGACGATTCGTTTTGAAATGGACTAGAGCTTCTGCTCGGTGCTCGCGTCGGGCGCGGGTTCGGGCATCTCCGGCTCGGTTGCCTGGAGAATCACGCGCAGCGATCCTGCCACGAAGGCGTCTAGCGGCGAGCACGCCGCAAGCGAGGTCTCTCCCTCGTCGCTGAGCGGCTCGCTGTCCGCGAGATGCGGATCGACCACGCGCCGCCCGGTGACCCGGTAGACACGGGTGGACCCGTCGGGCCGCGTGACGGTCAGGCGATCGCCGATCGCGACATTGCTAAAGCCCTCCGCGGACTGAGACAGCTCGACCTGCTCGGCGCGGGATTCCGTGGGCTCCGCGTCCGAGCGCTGCTGATCGCTCAGCCGCTCCAGCACCGCGGCGCTCAAGCCAAGCTGCGGCACCTTGGTGTTTGCCATCAGCGAGGGATCTTCCCAGGGCCAAGGCTCCATCTCGGAATGGCCGGCAAGCGCGCGCTCCCAGGCGCGCTGATGCACGAGCTGGCCGAGCCCCGTCCGCTCCATCAGCTTGAACCCGGTCCCGCTTTGCGCGAGGCCACCCACAACCAGCATCGCCGCCACCGCTCCAATTCCGCAGGCGAGCTTCACGCGCGCGCGGAAAAAGAGGAGGAGGAACCAAGCCGACCCCCGTATCGACATCAGATCCTCCTCCCATTCCGCCGCGGGGAGGCAAAATCGCGGCGGTGGTAACGCCAGAGAACCAGCGTCACCGCGCTAAGGATGACGAGCAGGAGGGCGAACAGCGCTGCCTGCTTCGCAAGGCCTGTCTTCACGGCTTTCGCTGCCGGCTGCACCGCATCCTGGACCGAAGGCTGCACGGCCGTGTCCGTCTGCGCCGTTCCGTCTTCGGTTTGGACGAGCAGCGCGCCCGTATTCATGTCGCCGGGGTTGAGCGTCTTTGCCGGCGTCGCGTCAGGCGCCCCGGCCGGGTCGGCCTTGGCCAGGATAGGGATCAGCGTCAGCAGAAATACAAGAATAAGCGAAAAGAAAAGTAAAGTTGCCAGAGGTTCGCGTGAGCGAAGAGCTTGGCGCCGCCTGGTCATCGACTTAGCCCTCGTCTATCGGCACGAAGCAAAAGGAAGCACGCCATTAGGGCGCGCCTTTAGCCGGATTGCAGCCGGGCCGCCACAACTGTGTTCGAATTGCGATGATCCACATGCGCGCGGGGTTGCGCGCTGCGAGTCGCGAGTGGCGATCGGGAACTGAAGCGCGGGTCGGCGGTTTGCTTGGCTTGAACGGGACGGCGCGGGCATGACCCTGCCATGCGCGACCATACCCCGGCATAACCTGTTAGCCCAAGGAGCACCCCCCTATGACCGCCCTAAAATCGCTGAAGGACCTCTTCGTGCACCTCCTCAAGGACATGTACTACGCCGAGAAGCAGATCCTGAAGGCGCTGCCGAAGATGGCCAAGAAGGCAGACTCCGACGAACTCCGCCAGGCCTTCGAGCATCACCTCAAGGAGACCGAAGGCCAGGTCGACCGGCTCGAGCAAGTGTTTGAATTGTGCGGGATAAAAGCCGCCGGCAAGAGCTGCCCCGCCATCAAGGGCATCCTCGAAGAAGGCGCGGAGGGCATGAAGGATGCCAAGGATCCCGACGTGCTCGATGCCGGCATGATCGCCGATGCGCAGGCCGTGGAGCATTACGAGATCGCCCGTTACGGAACCATGATCGCCTGGGCGAACCAGCTCGGCATGGGCGACGCAGCTAACCTCTTGCAGCAGAACCTCGACCAGGAATATGGCGCCGACCGGCTGCTCACTGACCTCGCCGAAGGCAGGCTCAATCGCCAGGCGGCGTAAGCGCGTCGTCGCGCTCAAAGCCAGGGATGCGGCAGGCGCGGGCCCCCCAGCGGGCCCGCGTCTTTGTTGCGGCGGAAGGCTTGCGAGCGGCCGCGCCCCCGCTTACGTTGCGCGCGCTTCGGCCGAAAAAATTTCACGATAAAGCTCAGGAGATTTTCATGGGACTGGTCGCCCGCACGCTCGAACGGGTCAAGCCCTCGCCGACCATGGCGATCACCAACAAGGCGCGCGAGCTGAAGGCGGCCGGCTTCGACGTGATCGGGCTTGGCGCCGGCGAGCCGGACTTCGACACGCCCGACAACATCAAGCAGGCGGCGATCGAGGCGATCAAGGCCGGCCACACAAAGTACACGGCGGTCGACGGTATCCCCGAGCTCAAGCGCGCCATCTCCGAGAAATTCGAGCGCGAGAACGGCCTTGCCTATAAGCCCTCGGAGATCACCGTCGGTGCGGGCGGCAAGCAGGTGCTCTACAATGCGCTGCTCGCGACGCTCGACCCGGGCGACGAGGCGATCATCCCGTCGCCCTATTGGGTGAGCTACCCCGACATCGTGCTGCTCGCGGGTGCCGAGCCCGTCATCGTCGAGACCAAGGTCGAGGACGGCTTCAAGCTGAAGCCCGAGGGTCTGGCGAAAGCCATCACCCCGCGCACCAAATGGTTCATCTTCAACTCGCCGTCGAACCCGACCGGTGCTGCCTATACGCGCGATGAGATCAAGTCGCTCACCGACGTGCTGCTGAAGCACGAGCGCGTCTGGGTGCTGTCCGACGACATCTACGAGCATCTCGTCTATGACGGCTTCAAGTTCACGACGCCAGCCCAAGTCGAGCCGCGCCTCAAGGATCGCACCTTGACGCTGAACGGCGTGTCCAAGGCCTATTCGATGACCGGCTGGCGCATCGGCTATGGCGGCGGGCCGGAGCCTCTGATCAAGGCCATCGCCACGCTGCAATCGCAGTCGACCTCGAACCCGAGCTCGATCAGCCAATGGGCTGCGGTCGAGGCGCTGCAGGGCCCGCAAGGCTTCCTGAAGGAGTGGGTGAAGTCGTTCCAGGAGCGGCGTGACCTCGTGGTGTCCATGCTGAACCAGGCGAAGGGGATCCACTGCCCGAAGCCCGAGGGCGCGTTTTATGTCTATCCGTCCTGTGCAGGCACGATCGGCAAGTCGACGCGCGAGGGCAAGAAGATCGGCAACGACGAGGACTTCGCCACGCTGCTGCTCGAAGAGGAAGGCGTCGCGGTCGTGCACGGTGCGGCGTTCGGGCTGTCGCCGTTCTTCCGCATCTCCTATGCGACGGGCATCGAGGCGCTCGAAGAGGCCTGCCGCCGCATCCAGCGCTTTTGCGCTAGTCTGGCCTGATCGCAGGCATCGCCCAACCCGGAGGCGCAGATGGACGTGAAGTTCAGCAAGCTCAGCACCGGCAACCAGATCGCCGGCAAGATCATGGAGATCCGGAAAGGCGCGGTGACCGCTATCGTTTATGTGCAGATCGCCGGCGACACCATGATCCAGGCTAGCGTCACCATCGCCACGCTGGAAAGCCTAGGCCTCTACGAGGGCAAGACCGTCGCGCTGATCATCAACCCGACCGACATCATCATTGGCTGCGAGTAGCGCGCGACCGGGCCAGACGCACGCCGCGCCTCTGCCTCGCTTGATGCGGTAGACTGGCCGCATGGACACGATCGTCAAAGAGGACGCCGCGGTGCCTGATGCAGCGGCCCGAGATTCGCGCGTGGTCAAGCTCGCCGACGGGCGGCAGCTCGGTTACGCGGAATACGGCGATCCGCACGGTCTGCCCCTGATCGCATTCCACGGCACGCCGGGCTCGCGTTTCATGTTCGCCTTGGGAGACGAGCCGGCTCGCGCGCGAGGACTGCGGATTATTGCGCCGGACCGCACAGGCTATGCCCTGACCGGGTTCCGCACCAGCGCAAACCTGCTCGAAACGACGGACGATCTACGCGCGCTCGCGGACGCGCTCGGACTTGATCGCTTCGCGGTCTCCGGCATTTCCGGCGGCGGCCCGCATGCGGTCGCTGCCGCTTCCGCGATGCGCGAGCGCGTGCTGCTGCTCGCATTGGTGAGCCCCTGCGGTCCGATCGCCGACCATGCCGGCGCAATTGGCATGACGGCCCTCAACAAGCTCATCTTCAATCAGATCGGCCCATCGCAGAAGGCGTCGTCAGCATTCTTCTGGGCGCTGCGCAATCTGGTGCTGCGGTCGCCGGAGGCCGGCTACCGCACGTTGCTCCAGCACGTGACGTCAGCGGACGCAGACGTGCTATCCCGGCCCGAGGTGAAGGCCAACCTCCAAGCGACGTTCCAGGAGGGCTTGCGGCTGGGCATCGCCGGCGCGCAACAGGATCTAAGTCTCTTCTGCGCGCCCTGGGGCCTCCTGCTCGAGGAGATCGATGTGCCGGCGCTGCTCTGGCAGGGCAGCGCGGACACCGTGGTGCCGCCGGATGCCGCCTATCATCTCGCGCGCCGGCTGCCGAATTGCCGGCTCCATGTCATTCCGGCTGCGGGCCATTATTGGGGCTTCGGGCAGTTCGACACGATCCTGGAGGCCGTTGCCGCGGCGCTCCGCCAGGCATGACGCCCGCTTTCACCCATTGCGCGCTGCACGTGCGCGACCTCGATGCCTCGATCGAATTCTACCGGCGTTATTGCAGCCTCGATATCGTTAAGGAGCACGGGGAGGGGAAAGGCCGCACGGTTTGGCTCGCGAACCCTGGGGCCGAACGGACTTTCGTCCTGGTGCTGCTTGGCGGCGGGCCCGCGCGCACGCAAGGCAAAGACGACATGACCCATTACGGCTTCGGTGTCCCAGCACGCGAGGATATCGACCGAATCGCCGAGCGGGCGCGGGCGGAGGGGTGCCTCCATTGGGAGCCACGCAACTACGCTCCGCCAACCGGCTATCTCTGCGCGGTGCGGGACCCCACGGGCTATGTCATCGAGTTCTCCCACGGGCAGCCGCTCGGTCCGCATGGCGACAGCGCGTAAACCAGTTCGCAAATCCTCCGCTGCCATGGGCCCGACATAGTTTAGCGTCATTCAAGGACCTAACCTGTCGCAGCCCGTTTGAAGGTTCGGTGGGCGCGTTTGCGTGACGGGGGAAGGCGTGAGGGATCTCTATCAGGTTCTTGGGGTCGAGCGCGGGGCAGCCGCGCCGGAAATCCAGAAAGCCTACAGGCAAAAGGCCAAGACCTCGCATCCCGACAGCGGCGGCAGCGTCGAAGCCTTCAGCGAGCTCGGACTTGCCTATGCCATTCTTTCGGACTCGGAGCGCCGGGCGCGGTACGACCGCACCGGCGAGGCGGACCCACCGCGTCCGGACAACCGCGACGGCAACGCCGTCGAGGTCATCGCGCAGAAGCTCGGATTGATCCTCCATGCCGAGCAGGACGTGACGTCGATGGATGTCACGGCCCTGCTCGAGGAGACGATCCGGGCCGAGATCGGTGAGCGCAAAACGGCGATGGCCGGGCTCACGCGCGGCATCGAGCGCGCGGCGAAGCTCAGGCAGCGCGTGAAACGGAAGGGCAACGGCGACGCCAACGCGCTTGCCGGCGTGCTCGACTGGCACGAGGTCTCGATCAGGACGCAGATCAAGGCCCATCAGCGGGCCGTGGCCTCGATGGAGCGCGCGCTAGAGATCCTCAAGGACTACTCCTTCGCCGAGGATCCGGTGCATGCCGGCGAGAAGCTCGCCGCCGCGGACAAAGTGTCTGCCGCTTTACAGGATGCGCTCGAAGCTCTCGACGAGCTTGCCGTGTACCTCAACGCCGCGCCGCCCAACCCGAAGGCGCCGCCAGAGCCGCCTTATTGCAGCGCCTACGGCTAGCCGTCGCCGCTTCGCTTTAATCGCCCCCTTGCCAGATGCCGCGTCGCTTGACACGATGGGCCCCTTAAGGCTTGCGCGGGTGGGTGCGTCAGGAGCCTTCTCGCTTGGGCCGCATAAACGCCAAGGGAGGAGACCATGGGCCAAGCGCAGGGCCAACCAGCCCGCAGCGCCCGCTGCATCGCACTGGTTGGCCCCTATCTCAGCGGCAAGACGACCCTTCTCGAAGCCATACTCGCGCGCACCGGCGCCATCACCCGCCAAGGCTCGGCCGCGGCGCAGAACACGGTGGGCGACGCCTCCGAAGAGGCCCGCCACCACGGTATGAGCGTCGAGCTCAACGCCGCCACGGTCGACTTCCTCGGCGATTCCTTCACCTTCCTCGACTGCCCCGGCTCTATCGAATTCCAGGCCGACGCCGCGCACGCGCTGACCGCCTGCGACGCGGCGGTCGTCGTCTGCGAGCCCGATGAGAAGAAGGTCCCCGCGCTCCAGCTGATCCTCAAGCAGCTCGAGGACCGGGGCACTCCGCATTTCCTGTTCATCAACAAGATCGACAAGGCCGAAGCGCGCGTGCGCGACATCGTGCCGATGTTGCAGCCGGCCTCGACCAAGCCGCTCGTCATCCGGCAGATCCCGATCTGGGAGAACGACATCGTCACCGGCTTCATCGATCTGGCGCTTGAGCGGGCCTATGTCTATCGTGAGCATGCGCCGAGCGAAGTGGTGGACATTCCGCAGACGCTCGCCGATCACGAGAAGGAAGCGCGCTTCTCGATGCTCGAAAAGCTCGCCGATTACGACGACGCGCTGATGGAGCAGCTCCTCGAAGACGTGCCGCCGCCGCGCGATAGGGTCTTCGACGACCTCTCCAAGGAATTGCGCGAGGGGCTGATCTGTCCAGTGCTGCTCGGCTCAGCCGAGAACGGTCACGGCATTTTCCGTCTGCTCAAGGCGCTGCGCCACGAGGCGCCGTTCGTTTTCGCGACGGCGGAGCGGGTTGGCGTCGAGAAGACCGCGTCTTGCGCCTTCGTGCTCAAGACTTTCCACACCGCGCATGGCGGCAAACTGTCGCTCGCGCGCGTGCTCACCGGCACGTTCGCCGACGGCACGACCGTCCATGGCGGGGCTGACGACGAGCGCATCTCCGGCATCTTCACGCTGATGGGGCAGGAGCCTGTGAAACGCGGCGAGACTGTTGCCGGCGACACGGTCGCGTTCGGTCGGCTCGACGGCGTCAAGACCGGTGACACGCTGACCACCGAGAAGGGCAGCAAAATAAAGGTCGAGCCGGCTTCGATCACCCAGCCGGTGTTCGGGCTTGCCGTCGCCGCCAAGGAGAAAAAGGACGAGGTGAAGCTCACCGCGGCCATCGCCAAGATCATCGAGGAGGACCCCTCGATCTCGCTCACGCACAGTCAGGACATGGGCGAGATGGTGCTGTGGGGGCAGGGCGAGATGCATCTCCGCGTGGCGCTCGAGCGGCTCGTGCGCAAATACGGCATCGACGCGTCTACGCGTCCGCGGCAGATCCCCTACAAGGAGACCATCCGCAAATCCGTCGAGGTGCGCGGCCGCCACAAGAAGCAATCAGGCGGCCACGGCCAGTTCGGCGACGTGGTGGTGACCATTGCGCCACAGCCGCGCGGAGCTGGCTTCGCCTTCTCCGACAAGATCAGCGGTGGCGTCGTTCCGAAGAACTACATCCCGTCGGTCGAGATCGGCGTGAAGGATTACCTGCATACCGGGCCGCTCGGTTTCCAAGTGGTGGACGTTGCGGTTTGCCTGATCGACGGCTCGTATCACTCGGTCAACTCGTCGGACATGGCGTTTCGGCAGGCCGGGCGCATCGCCATGAGCGAGGGCATGCCGCAATGCTCGCCGGTTCTGCTCGAGCCGGTGATGGCGGTCGATATCGCCGTTCCGTCCGAGGCGACCGCCAAGGTCAATTCCATCGTGTCGTCAAGGCGCGGGCAGATCCTGGGCTTCGACGCTCGCTCGGGTTGGCCGGGCTGGGATGTGGTGCAAGCGCAGATCCCGGAGTCGGAGATCCAGAACCTGATCGTGGAGCTCAGATCGGCGACGGCGGGGGTGGGCACCTTCAACGCCAAGTTCGACCATCTTGCAGAGCTGACCGGCAAGGTCGCGGACCAGGTTCTCGCCCAGCGCGCCAAGGCGGCTTAGCTAGGCGGTCTCCGCTAGGATTGCCCGCCTATGTTTGGTGAGACGTTCGCGGAGCCTGCGCTGGCTTGCTCGTGCGGGTCAGCTTGCGCAGCAGGCGGATGGCGAGCCAGAACAGCCCGACCACCAGCAAAAGCGCGGCGATCGGCGAGAGCAACGCAAGGATCGACAGCAGCAGCGAGCCGCCGACCTCCGCCGTCGCCAGCACCGGATTGCCGAGCGTGCCGGTCATCACCGTAGACTTCGCCCGCACCAGCGCGGTCGTCCCTTGCGTCAGCCCGGCAATCCCGCCGCCGGCGATGATGGCCATGGCCCATTTGATGAGCGGCGGCATGTCGACGATCACCGCCGCCGAGATGATCGTGCCGGCGACGAAGGCGGCCGGCGTCGCGATCGTGTCGAGCAGATTGTCGACGCCCGGAATGTAGTAGGCCGCGGCCTCGACCACCGCCGCCACGCCGAGCAGGGTCACGGCAGCGGGCGTCGCGAGCCAGGCGAAGTTCTCGCCGAGCGGCAGATTGCCAGAATAGGCCGCGGCGCTCGCGACCAGCATCGGCAGGAACACGCGGAAGCCGGTCGCCGCCGCAAGCGCGATGCCAAGCGCAAGCGAAAGCGCCAGATCGAAATTCGAGATGTCAAAGCCCGGCATGGAAGTCCTCCGCGACGCCGCCTCGCGCCCGAAGAAACACCCGCCGCGCGCTAGCGCTCGATGCGGCTGATCTTCGAGCCTTCCAGAGTCAAATTGTACATGAGTCCCTTCTGGTCAAGTACGAAGCCAATGACGGGGCTCGTGATCTTGTCGGTGTCGATAGAGCCGCCGACGCCAACCGCGATGATGGTCACAGACCCGTCGACGCCGACCTTCCAGCCTGAAGTCCGGGAGAACCGGTCGAGCGCGTCTTGCGTCATGAACATGATGATGATCGAGCGCTCCTGCACGCCGAGCTGAAAGCCGAACGAGGCGGACACGAGATTGTAATAGCCGCCGGGCTGGCCGCCTTTGACCAGCATAATGCCTTCGCCGTACTCGCCGCCAAGCCCGATGCCGGCCTTCACGACCGACGGGAACACGAGCACGCCGGCCGCCTTCTGAGCGATCTCCTTGGCGCCCGGAACCTGGCGGACGAAGCTCCGCAAAGTCTGGTCGGCGGTGGCATTGATCTCCTCCGCCGACGCCGCGTTGGCTTGCGAAACGCCGATGGCGCTCACCAAACCCACGAGCGCGAGGATGAAGATTGCGTGTTGGACGGCTCTCATGCGGTTGATCCTCGATACCACTTCCCGCGGCAGTCCTAAGTTTACCATGCGGCGGGAGGAAGGCGCGCCTCAGTCGAGACGCGGGTTCTCCTGCCGCCAATCGGAAGGCCGGTCGAACGTTCCGCGCCAGATGCCGCGTTTGGCGGCTACCGCCTCATCCTGCGCGTCCCGATACGGACCAGCGGAGTTGCCGGGGCCGAAATCGATGGCATAGCCGTCGCGCACCAGCGCCTCGCCGATGTCCGGGACGCTCTCCGCGCTGCAAACGGCTATCGCGCGGTCGAACCGGTCCTTGGCGCGCACCTCGCAATTCACGTTGCCGTGCTTGAGAATCGTGGTAAGCCGCGCCTTCGCCGCGCGGCCGCACAGCCAGGTCTTGCCGATCGCCTCAAGGCAGGTCTGATGCAGCTCCGGCGCGTCGATGCCGTAGATGCGGTACTCGCTGCCGTCGCCCGCCTTGATCGTGTCGCCGTCCATCGAGCTGACGTGCGCGTCCGGCCCAAAGGCCGGGGGCTGGTAGCTGCAATAGCGCTCGATTAGCACGATCAGGATCAGGACCAGCACGACCGCGATGATCTTGCCCAGGACCTGGGCAAGTTGGCGCTTCATTTGCGTGTCGTCTTGCGGCTCTTGCTGCCGGGCTTGCGTCTTGCGTTTGGCTCTGGTGGTCACAGGCACGAGTTAGCGCAGATTCGCGAGCATCGCCAAGGCAAGCGGATGGACGATGCGCGCTAGTCGGTCTGCGCCGCGCGGGTGCCGTCGATCTGCCGTCCGATAATGGCGATCGCCTGCTGGTAGACGCCCGCGGCGTTCCAGCCCTGGATTGCCCGGAAATTCGGCTGGCCTGGCTGGTAGCCCGCGCCGCGCTGCCATCCATGTCCCTTCAGGAAGTTGGCGGTGGAGGCGAGCGCGTCGGCCTTGGAGTTGAGGTTCACCCTGCCGTCGCCGTCGCCGTCAACACCGTAAAGTAGGACGCTCTTGGGCAGGAACTGGGTCTGGCCCACCTCGCCGTGCATAGCGCCCTTTGCGCCGGGATTGAGCGTGCCGCGATCGATGAGCTGCAGCGCGGCGTAGAGCTGCTGGGTGAAATATTCGGGGCGGCGGCAATCATAAGCGAGCGTGGCGACCGCCGAGAGGACGTTCTGATTGCCCATGTAGTTGCCGAAGCCGGTCTCCATGCCCCAGATGGCGAGCAGTGGGCCGGGCGGAACGCCGTAGCGCTTCTCGATATTCGACAAAAGTCCGGTATTTGCGTTTTTCAGGCTCTTGCCCCGCGAGGCAATGGCAGGTCCGCCGCGCTTAGCCATGAATTGGTCGAGGGAAAGCTTGAAACCTTTCTGGCCGCGATCAGCCCTGATCGTGCCGACGGAATAGCTCGTGCCCTGTAGGGCGGCTATGCCTTTGGGCCCGATTCCTTGCGCCTCAGCTTCGCCGGAGAAAATGCGCTTCCATTTCGCGAAGCCGGCAGAGTTGTTGCCGCAGGGCGCGGCCAAGGCCTGGCCGCCAAGGACAATCAGCGTGGCAGCGAACACTGCCGTGCCAAGTCGCATTTTCACCATCGGTGCCTTCCGCGCTTGCTGGGCCCGCGCCGAGAGAAGCGCCGGGTGAGTTCTGGGGCATGGTAACCTTGTCTGCAAAGGAGGTCTATCGCGTCCTTGTTACAATGGGGAAAGACCCCGAGCAAAACTGTGACAGAAAGGGCCAGCGCCCGGGAGATATTAGGACTGTGGCCCGGTTAAGGTTGCGGCTTGGTCTAGTCTGACGTTAAGCTGTTTCCTCAATGCGGCCTGGGCCGGCCTCCGACCCAAGAGTACGATGACGAGTGAGCGTAACCCTCGCCATTTGGCGCAGCGGCCTCCGGCTCGGCCGGAGCACAACGAAGCCGAACCTTCGCCGGGCGGCGACGGTGCAGAAGACGGGCATGCCGATATCATCAGGCGCGGTCCTGTCCTCTGGAATGCTTGGCGGCAAAACAATCCCGGGATGATTCCCAATTTGAAGGGGCTTGCACTGGATTGGTGCGAGCGCAGATTGGGGCCGAGCAATGGCGGCCCGCTCGATCTCAAATATGCGCGGCTGCAAGAGGCCGATCTCTGCTTCGCCGATCTCGAGGGCGCCGATTTCGAGGCGGCCGATCTCGCCCGCGCCGATCTCCAGCACGCGCGGCTGATCGATGCCAAGCTCAATGCCACCGATCTGATCGATGCACGGCTCGATCATGCCGACCTCGCGGGCGCGCGGGCGAAGAAAGCCGATCTCGGCGGATGCGCCTTGCGTTTCGCGCGGCTGCGTCGCGCAGATTTCAGAGGCGCTAACCTGTCAGGGGCGGACCTCCTGCACGCGCAATGCCGCGATGCGGATTTCAGCGGCGCAAATCTCACCAACGCACGGCTCGACCACGCGGACCTCGCTGGCGCCAAGCTCGCGGGTGCCAACTTGTGTGGCGCGAGCCTGCACCACGCGCGCAACCTCACTGCGGCTCAACTCGACGAGGCGAAGGGAAGCGATCTGACGAGCCTGCCGCTCGAGCTTGAAGGGTTCGTGTCGTGGTCGGCGCCGAAGAAAAATACGTTGAAGAGCATGCGCGCGACCCAGCCGGTCGAGGCGCGTCGTACCGCGGGCGCAAGCAACAACAAGATCAAGTCAGCGGCCTGGATTTCCGTCGTCGCGCTGCTCGCCCTACTCGTGGCGGGCGTCGTCGTGAAGCAGCTAGACGAAGCTGCCCCTCTCTCGATGGCAATATCCTCGGGCGGGCCCGATCAAGCTCCGCGCGAAGTCAAACGCCCAATCCCACCGGACGCCAATGCTGCATTCCTGCCTCCGAGCCATATGGCTCGCAGCGGCGCGGCCGAGGGACTGGCTCCGTCCAAGCCTCAAGAGCTCGCGCACACGCCAGAGGTGGCCGAAGCGACGGGGGCGGTCGATGCAACGCCAACGGCCGCGACAGCGGCGGTCGAGCTCGCGCCCACACCCTCGGCCGGTGAAGTGAAACGCGGGATCGATGCAACGTCCGCGGCAGCGACAGAAGCGGTCGAGCTCGCGTCAATGCCCGCGGCGACCGAAGCGAAGGGTAGGGTCGATGCAACGCCTGCGACTGCGACGGACGCTGTCGATGCAGCGGCTGAAATTGCGCCGGCGGCAATCGTCGCCGTGTCGCTGGAGGACGATGTTCGTGCGACCGCGCCGGCTGCTCCCAGGCTTGCCGAAGCTTCCGATGCCCTGGTGCCAGCCGTGCAGCCGCAAGACATCGACATGCCGAAGGCTGAAACGGCGTCGATGATTTTGGCGAAAGCATCGACGCCCGATCCGTCTTTGGTGGCGGATCGATATCTGGACTTGCCGGTGCCGGACGCCGTCATGATCCGCCTCGCTTCGCGGGTCGACACGCTGCCCCCGGTTTTCCCGAAACGGACGGCGCATGCCATCGAGGTCGCCGCGCTGCCGGGCGAGACGGCGCCTGGCGCGACGCCGGCCGAAACACCGGTTCCCGTCGACGCTCCCGAGCCGATGTTGCTCGCCATCTCGCTGCTTGAGCAGAAGCTCAACGTCTATCGCGGGCTCGAGCTGATCGAGACCACGAAAGTATCGAGCGGTGCGCGTGGTTATGAAACCAGGACCGGCGTATTCAGCATTCTGGAGAAGAAGCGCTACCACCACTCCAACCTCTACAGCAACGCGCCGATGCCCTGGATGCAGCGGCTGACGCGCTCGGGCACCGCTTTGCATGCGGGCGTGGTCCCAAATTATCCCGCATCGCATGGCTGCATCAGGCTGCCCTTCTCCTTCGCGCCTGAGCTGTTCAAGATCACCGAGGTCGGCGCCAATGTCGTGGTGGCCGGCCACATGCCTGAGCCGAGCGTCGTCGCAGCATCCCAATCTGTTCCAGCCGGTGGCAGCGCAAGAAGATGCAACGGCGAGCGATGAGCATGCGCCGCGGCCGTTGCGCATCCTCCTGACGCGGCGCGCCGAGCGCGACAAGCTCATCAGCGTGCAGGAGCGGCTGGCCGAGCTCGGCTATCTCGCGCCGCAGCAGTTCACGGGAAAGCGCGGCGGCGCCACGAACACAGCGATCAAGGAGTTCCAGAAGGCGAACGGCCTCCAGGCCACGGGCGAGATCACCGACGAGCTGGTGAAGAGCATGCATGAGGCGGCGGGCAAGCCGGCGCCGCCCGCGGGTCATCTTTTCGTCAGGCAGGGCTACAAGCGCCTGTTCGACGTGCCGGTCGCGGTCAGCAATCCTGCCGCGCCGCTTGGGACCTACGCCTTCACCGCCATGCATTTCGCTCCGGGCGACGCCAAGGCGCCATGGGTCGCGGTCACCGTCGAGGGCGGGGACGCCACTGCCGCGCTCGACCGCATCGCAATTCCGGATGAGGTGCGGAAGAGGATTTCAGAGCTGCTCACCCCTGGCGCGACATTCATCATCGCCGAGACGAGCCAACATTCGGCGATCCTGTCCCAGGGTGACGACTTCATCATCTCGGCGACCGAAGTCCCGTCGTCAGGGCCCCAGCTTGCGGCTGCAACTCCCGCGCCGAGCAACCTCAAAAAGGCCAAGCCGAGATCCAGAGTCGGCATGAAGCCGCGCCGAACCGTGCGAAATCACTACTACCCGCAATACAGGGCGCGCAGGGGGTTCTTCTTCCGCTGGTAGGGCACGCGGCGTTTGCCGGCCGGCGACGGGGTAAGCGAGGGGAGGCCAGGATGTTCGGGTTCAAACGCGGCGCAACCATCATTGGGGAAGGCCTGAAGGTCGTCGGCAACGTCACCGCAGAGGGCAACGTCGAGATTTATGGCCGGCTCGACGGCGAGGTGCAGTGCAAGTCGCTTCTGCTCTCGCGGAAAGCGCATCTCGTGGGCGCCGTCACGGCCGAGCACGCGACCATCAACGGCACGGTCGAGGGCCCGATCCACGCGGCGCACGTGACGCTGAAATCGCGTGCGCATGTCGTGGGCGACATCCACCACCAATCGCTTTCCATCAAGAAGGGCGCGTATTTCGAAGGCCGGTCGGTGCAGGCGGTCAAGGAAAAACAGACCGTGCCCGAGAAGGCCTGGAAGAAGCTCCGGCTCCGTGCCCAGCGACGCCAATCGCGAGGCCGCCGCGGCCGCCGCTCCGGCTCGCTAACGGCGACTAGAAAACCGGACTCAGCCCTTGGCCTGCAGGTTGCGGAGCGCGTCGGCCATCAGCCAGGAAAGCTGCTGCGCCTGGATGCCGAAAGTCTGCATCTGGGTTTGCGCGTAGCGGCTCTGCAAGGTCAGCACTTCCTGCACGTCCTTCGCCTTGGCGAGATCGCTCGCAAGCGCGAAGGAACGCTCGGCATTCTCCTTGGCAAAGGTGACGGCCTTGTCCTGCACGACCTTGAAGCCTGCCAGTCCCGGCGTGTCGCCTGGCGCGGATCCCTGCCAAGCGCCGATCGCCTGCGTCATGAAATCCATGAACTGGCCGTAGGCCGCGCGCGCCTGCTCGACATTCTTCTCCGCCATTTCGCGCAGTTCCGGCGGTATCTCGAAGGAAGGGGTTTCTGCCATGTGCGTCCCTCGGGTTCCTTGTACCAGCATGCGGCCGGGCACCAGCGTAGCGCATTCCCTGGGCGTCATCTATTCGTGATAATCGCGCGCTCCGGGGCTTGAGGCCTGCAGCGCATGTTAGAATAGATCAAGTGATGCAATCCCTGGTGGCCAATTGATGTAGACCAGGGGCATGAGCCAGACCAGCCCCGATTTGCATGCCGCTTTGCGCATTTTGGAGGTGCAGGGCTGGTTCGCGGAGCGCTCGAAAGCGACGCGCGCCCGGCTGAGCGCCATCGCCAAGCTCCGCACTTTCGTCAAGGACGAGCGGATTTTTCTGGCAGGCGATCCGGCGAATGGCATCTTCGGCCTCGTCAGCGGCTCGCTGAACGTCTCCTTCCCGCGAGGGTATGGAGAGGACTACACGGTGCACCGCGCCGTCGTCGGCTTTTGGATCGGCGAACTCGCGCTGGTGTCCGGCAAGCCCCGGCTCGTGTCCGTGCGCGCGGCCGAACCCACCGTGATGGTGCATCTTTCCGCGCAGGACCTCACGAAATTGCTGCGCGAAGACCCGCGCCTCTATGCCGATTTCTATGCGCTGCCTACGAGAATGTGGGGCTCGCGCTCCGCCTCGTCAGCAATCTCGCCATCGCTTCAAGCGACAAGCGCTTGGCCGACAGGCTGATCATGGAGGCCGATTCGCGTGGGAACGGGGACGGCTGGATTTCCCTGTCGAGTCGGAACTGGCCAAACTGCTCGCCGTCTCCCTGCCGACGCTTCAGCGCGGCGTGCGCCGATTCGTCAATGCCGGACTTCTGGTCAGCAGTTATGGCCGCATGCGCGTGGTCGATCGCGCTGCTCTTGCGAAGCTTTGCGCCGATCAAAGCAGTCAACGTCAAAGAAGACGGCCATGAGTGGCCCGGCCGGGAGAATCGCGGTCCGCCGAACTCAAGCGGGGCCCAATCGCGCCGCCGATTTTCGTTGGCTTTAGGGGCGAATCGCCATATGTTCCGCGTTTGTTCCAGTACGGAGTGGCCCGATGGCGATGCTGACGACAGAGCGTTTCAAGACCGACAGGCTGCCGGCGCGGCGCCGCCAGGCACGGACTTTCGTGCGTTTCTTCGCGCTGGATGGCGCCATGCGGGTCGTGGTCGAGGCCGACAACGAGCACGACGCCCGCTATCTCTGCCGCGAGATGCGTTGGGACTTCATCTGCTTCTGCGATAAGTGAGGCCGATACACGGCTCGCGCGGCACAGCTACGCTGCGGAACAGCATGCAACCCGGCGGTGTTGCGCCTGCATGCTTGGGGCACTCGAAATTCTCACGGTCCTTGTCGTGGCGGTCGCGATGGCGCTCGCTCTCGCGCATGCGCTTGAGCTGCCGGGCAAGTTGCGCCTGACGAAGGCGCAATATCTCGCCGTGCAGCCGATCTACTACCCGGGCTTCACGATCGGCGGCGTTGCAGAGCCGCTCGGGCTGCTCCTGACACTTACGCTGATGTTTTTCTTGCCTTGGGGCAGCGTGCCATTCTGGCTCGCCGCCGCGGCGTTCCTGGCGCTGGTCGCGATGCATAGCTGCTATTGGCTGCTCACGCATCCGGTCAATAATTTCTGGCTCAAGGACTTCAAGCTCAAAGGCGCGGGGCGCGGCTTCTTCGCATTCGATCCGATGCACCGCCAAGCGTCGACAAGCAGCCCGGATTGGCGGGCTTTGCGCGATCGGTGGGAATATTCGCATGTCGTGCGGGCAGGCTTCGGCCTTATCGCGCTCGCGCTGCTGGTGACCGCTGTCGCCGTGTGAGGACGCTACTCGGCGGCCTCACCACGCGCGGCTTCGCCACGTGTGGCTTCCGCGGGCGTTTCGAGGCCCGCTAGATATTTCTCGGCGTCAAGCGCCGCCATGCAGCCGAAGCCCGCGGCGGTGACCGCCTGCCGGTAGACGTCGTCGGCCACGTCGCCTGCCGCGAACACGCCGGGCACGCTCGTCGCGGTGGAGCGCGGAGCGGTGACGATGTAGCCGGACGGTTTCATCTCGATCTGGCCCTTGAACAGCTCGCTTTGCGGCTCATGCCCGATCGCGATGAAGATGCCGTCGACGGGAAACGTCACGGTCTCGCCGGTCAGCGTGCTCTTGAGCTTCGCGCCGGTTACGGAGAGCGGCTCGTCGGTGCCAAGCACCTCATCGAGCTCGTAGTTCCACATCACGTCGATCTTCGGATTGGCGAACAGCCGCTCCTGCAGGATCTTCTCCGCGCGGAGCGCGCCGCGCCGATGCACGAGCAACACCTGCTGCGCGATGTTGGCGAGATAGAGCGCCTCCTCGACCGCCGTGTTGCCGCCGCCGACCACGATTACCTCCTTGCCGCGGAAGAAGAAGCCGTCGCAGGTGGCGCAAGCCGAGACGCCATAGCCCTGGAACTTGTGCTCGGAGGGGAGGCCGAGCCAGCGCGCCTTGGCGCCAGTCGCGATGACCAGCGCGTCGGCGGTATAGTCCGTGCCGCTGTCGCCCTTGAGCCGAAACGGGCGCTTGCTGATGTCAGCCTCGACGATATGGTCGGAGAGCAGCTCGGTACCGACATGGGCGGCCTGCGCCCGCATCTGCTCCATCAGCCAGGGGCCCTGGATCACGTCGGCGAAGCCCGGATAGTTCTCGACATCGGTGGTGATGGTCATCTGCCCGCCCGGTTGCGCGCCCTCGATGAGCAGCGGCTTCACCATGGCGCGCGCGGCGTAGATGGCCGCCGTGTAGCCGGCGGGACCCGAGCCGATGATGATGAGCTTGGCGTGGCGCGATTTGAGGCTGGCCATGAGGCTCCCCCTAGCACGGAAAGGATGAGAAGAGGTAAGCGCGCTGGCCTATTTGCACAAGCCGAGCGCCTGGCGGGGTCAGGACTTCGATTCGAGCCCAAGCGCCCGGCGGACCGCCGAAGCGACGGTCGCGGTATCGTTGACCGGCGTGGAGCTCCACGTTTCGAGCCGGCCCTCGAAGGGGCGCGTGGCGCCGCGCTCGCGCATCGCCGCGTGGAAGCGGGCAAGCCGGCGCGACTTTCCGGGGAGCGCCTGGACGTAAACCGGCTTGCCGGTGCCGGCCGCTTCGCTCGCCATGTTGACCGAGTCCTCGCTGACAACGATGGCATCGGCCATTGCAAGAAAGCCGACATAGGGATTGTCGCCCGTCCCGTCCCACACGAATTGCGGAATGCCGCTGATCGCATTCGCAAGCGCGGCCAACGTTTCCGGCCGTGTGCGGCGCGAGGCCGTCACGAGCAGCGAGCCGCCGGTCTCGCGCGCGATCGCCGCAAGTTTTTCCCCGAGCGCGGCGCCTTCCTCCGGCGGGAAGCTGAAGGATTTGCTGTCGCCCCCGAGCAGGACGGCGATGCGGGGATGCGGCAGGTGTTCGACCTGCGGCGCGAAGCGCTTTCCCGCCTCTGCAAGGCGGCCGCGCGTAAGGCCGTGAAGCGAGCCGCATGTCGCGATCACGTTGTCGCCAGCAAGACGGTCATGCGCAGGCGCTGCGATCAAATCGAAGCGTGCCCGCGCCGCGCGCGGGTCATGGATGTGAAGCGCGAAGGTGGGCGCGTCCGACAGGCGCTTGACCGCGAGCGCGACCGGCACGCCGCGCCCGCCGCTCGAGATGATCAGACGCGGCCAAGGTGGCTCGAGCGGCGCGCTTGAGTCGACTGCGCCGAGCAGGGTGCGCGCCGGGAGGTGGATTTGCAGGGCCGGCGGCAAGAAGCGCATCGCGCCTTTCACCCGCACCCGCCTCACGCTGAAGGGCAGGCCGACGCTCTCCGCAACGGCGATGGCTTGGCTCTCGTGGCCGGCCGCGCCGTCGGTCACGATCCAAGCCTCGCCCTCCCGGGCCGCCGCCGCTGCTCGCGCGGGGCCGGCTGCGCTAGAATTTCCGGAACGTTGGGAGGCCAATTTCTTTTCGATTCTTTTGGCTTGAGGTCCTAAAATTGCGCGGACGCCGCGCGGCGACGCGCTCATGCCGCCCGCTTCTAGCGCGCGGGCGCCTTGATAGTCCAGGGAGGACGGACCTTGAAGCGAGCCAGGCTCGACGCGACTGACTGGCGGATCTTGCGCGAATTGCAGGCGCGGGGCCGCATCACCAATGTGGAGCTTGCCCGCAGGGTCGGCATCTCGGCGCCCCCTTGCCTGCGCCGCATGCGCGCGCTGGAGGAGGCCGGCATCGTCAAGGGCTTCACGGCGCTCTGCGACGACAAGGCACTCGGCTTCGACGTCACCGCCTTCGCCATGGTCGGGCTGCACAGCCAGGCGGAAGCGGACCTGATCGCTTTCGAGGAGCGCGCGCGGAGCAGCCCAATCGTGCGCGACTGCTACATGCTCTCGGGTGAGATCGACTTCCTGCTGCGATGCGTGGCGCCCGACTTGAGCACGTTCCAGGACTTTATCATCCACGAGCTGACCGCGGCGCCAAACGTCGCAAGCGTGAAGACCTCGCTCGTCATCCGCGCCTCGAAGCAAGCGCCGGGCGTGCCCGTCGAGCTTGTCGAGGACGTAGGCGCTTAGAGAGCCGATGAGCGAAGTCGCGTTGAGCAACCCTGTCCTGGTCGAGGTGACGCGCGGGAGCCTGGTCGAGAGCCGGCACAGAGGCGCGATCGCCGTCGCGCGCGCAGACGGAGAGCTTCTGCTCGCGCTCGGCGACGTGACGCGCCCCGTCTATCCGCGTTCCGCGGTGAAGCTGCTGCAAGCCGTCCCCTTGATCGAGAGCGGTGCCGCCGATGCCTTCGGCCTCGACGATGCCGAGCTTGCCGTCGCGTGCGCCTCGCATAGCGGCGATCGCGTGCATGTCGAGGCGGTGCGGAGCCTGCTCGCTAAAGCGGGACTCGACGAGAGCCTCCTTGCCTGCGGCGTGCATTGGCCGATCAGCGAGAACCCCACGCGCGAGCTTCTGCGCGAGGCTAGGCGGCCCACGCCGATCCACAACAATTGCTCGGGCAAACATGCCGGCATGCTCGCCACCGCCGTCCATCTCGGGCTCGATCCAAAGGGCTACGAGCGGCCGGACCATCCTGTGCAGATCGCCATCACACGAATCCTTTCAGAAACTTGCGCAGTCGCCCTACGGTCGGACCTGATGGGCATCGACGGCTGCTCCGTGCCGACCTTCGCGCTGCCGCTTGGCGCGCTTGCGCAAGGCTTCGCACGCGTCGCCTCGGGGGAGGGGCTTTCCGCGCCGCGTGTCGATGCGGTGCGGAGGCTCATGCAGGCCTGCTTCGCTGCGCCGGTCCTGGTCGCGGGGGAGGGGCGCTTCGACACGGAAGTCATGTGCGCTCTCGCGCCCGCCTGTTTCGTCAAGGGCGGCGCGGAGGGCGTGCATTGCGCGGCGCTGCCGGAGCTTGGGCTTGGCATCGCGCTCAAGATCGACGACGGCGCCAAACGCGGGACCGAGCTTGCGCTCGCCGCGACCCTTGCCGCTCTGCTGCCTTCGGCGAAGAAAGCTCTGCGCGATCAGATCGAGGGCGAGATCGAGACCTTGCGCGGCGCGCGTGCCGGGCGCATGGCGCCGAGCGATGAACTTCAAAACGTCCTTAGTGAGCTTGCTGCACGCGGCTAGCGCACGACGTTGGCGTACACCGCGAGGTTGCGATACGCCTCCGCGCTTTCCCGCGCGAGATCGGGGCCGACCGGCGTGGGTCCGCTCAGGCCGCGGATCGCGCCGTCTTTGGAGCCAACGATCAGATTGTCGGTGATCAGCGCGGTGCCTGCCGCCGGGTCGACGGACACCGCGATGCCGATATGGGCGTTGCGGATCACGTTGTCCGTGACGTTCACGTCGCGCAGGTAAGGACTCCAGCCGAGAAGGATGCCGAAGGTCGGCACGGCCTCGATCACATTGCCGCTCACCACGCTGTCGGCCTCGACCGCGATGCCGATGCCGCGCGAGTCCACATCCTTGCGGATAAAGATGTTGCGGATGAGATTGCCTTGCACCACCGCGAGCCTTCCGCCCTCGTTGAAGTTCGTGACGGAGATGCCGACGGCGGAGCGGTCGACCAGATTGTTGGCGATCACTGCGCCTTGGAACGCGAAATCGGCATAGAGCGCGACCTCGCCGAGCCGCGCGCAGGAATTGCCGATCATCTGGCAGTTCGAGGCCGCATTGGCGCGGATCGCGGTGAAGGCACAGTCGGAGATGCGGTTGCCGCTCACCTGCACCGAGCCGGCGCGGTAGACGTTGATGCCGTTGCCGTTCTGCCCGGTCCCGTCGCTTTTCGCCTCGATGCGCTCGACGCGGTTGCCGGTGACGATCGTGCCGTCCTCGCCAGCGTCCGAGCGCCACACCAGAATGCCGTTGTCGCCGCAATCATGCAAATGGTTGTGCGCGATCTGGAGACCGGTTGCGTCTTCGCTGAACAATGCGCCTTTGCGAATGTTGGCGAACTCGCAATCGCGGACACGCCCAGAGACTTGCCGGAGCGTGATCCCGTTCTCGCCGCTGCCGAGGACGCGGCAGTCGGCGATCTCGAGTTGCTTCGCATCGTGCGCGGCGAGCAGCGCGCCGTCTTCGTCGAGCGCGTTGCCGCCGTCTTCCAGCACGAGCCCGGCGAGACGCACATTGCTTGCGCCTTTCAGGCTCAGAAGCGTGCCGCCGCCGCGATAACGCAGGATCGTGCGTCCGGGCACGCCGTGAATATGCGTGCCGGATTTGAGATCGAGACGGTTGGTGGAGTAGATTCCGGCCGGGAGGAAGAGCGGCGTTCCGGACTGCGCGGCTGCATCGGCGGCCACTTGCAGCGTCGCGGTCTGGTCGAGCTCACCGCCGGCCGGCACGATGCCATATGTGCTGAAGGCTTGCGGCTCGCTCTCGCGCGCGGCGAGCAGCCGCGGACCGGCCATTGCCGCGAGCCCAAGGCCCACGCCCGCCAGAACCACCTGCCTCCGCCCGATCTGCATCACGGCGCTTCCTTGACGTCGAGCAGAAGCGCGTTTGAGGCGGTCGCCGCAGCAACCGGCGTGGCGATTTGAATTTCTGGTTTGCGTTGCTCCGCGAAGGCAAGGACGAAGCGGATGACTTCCTGCGCGCCATGCAGCAGCGATGCGTCGCTGAAGAGAACGCCTTGCGCCACGGTTCGCGGGATATGCACGAACAGCGCGACCGGCGCGGCCTCGTGTCGGGCGGCCGCCCAGGCGAGCGAATGATAATAGAGGAAATTGCAGAGATAGCGTCCCGCTGAGCGCGAAGATGCGGCGGGGAAGGCGTGTGCGGAAAGATACGCGGCGACCTTGGCAGCTGGTATGCGCGTGTCGAGACGCTCGGGCCCTTGCGCCAGGACGTGCCGGGAAGCGGGCAGCGCCGCGCGGGCATCGGCGCGGGGCGCTGCGCGGTTATAGGCCGAGCGTTCGATGCGGAAGCCAACCGCCCGCTGGCAGAGTCCGAAATGAATCATCACATCGGGTTGCAGGTGCGCGTAAAGACGCGGCGCGAGCGCGGCCACAGTCTCCCATTCGGTGGGCAGGACTTGGGCGTGGAGCTCGCAGCCGGGCCATTGCGTCGCGCCCAGCGCCTCGGCAAGCGAGGCGGACGGATTTTCCGGGGCGCCGGGAAAGGGGCCGAAGCCCGTGACGAGGACGCGCGGCCGAGCCATGACTTGGACTTACAGGGCACCCCGGCAGGAGGAAAGTGAATTCGCGCGCGCTTAATCGCTGTTCTTGAGGCCCGCGAGGCGGCCGAGCTCCTCCGCGGCCGCGCCCGCCGTCATGGCGCCCGCGCGCACTTTGTCCTCAAGCTCCCGCCAATGCCGCGCGGCGCGCCTGCCGCCCTTGAAGGCCGCGAGCAGGCGCTGGTCGAAGATCTCGCGCATCCAGGACACGGCCTGGTCGGCGCGGCGGGCTGCGAGCGCGCCGGAAGTCTTGAGCCCGGCGTGACGTTCCCCAACCTTCTGCCAGAGCGCGTCCAGGCCGCGATTGTCGCGCGCCGAGAGCGTGAGCACTTGCGGGTCCCAGCCCGACTGGCCCGATGCGAGGATGTGCAGCGCGGTCTTGTATTCCATCGCGGCACGATTGGCGCGCTCGACATTGTCGCCGTCCGCCTTGTTCACGGCGATGATGTCGGCAAGCTCGAGCAGCCCGCGCTTGATGCCCTGCAACTCGTCGCCGGCGCCTGCGATCGCCACCACCACGAACACATCGACCATGTTGGAAACCGCAGTCTCGGATTGACCGACGCCGACGGTCTCCACAAGCACGACGTCGTAGCCCGCGGCTTCTGCGAGCGCGATGGTTTCACGCGTGGTCTTGGTCACGCCGCCGAGGCTGTCACCGGCGGGAGAGGGGCGGATGAAGGCCGACGGCTCCGACGCAAGCCGGCCCATGCGCGTCTTATCGCCGAGGATCGAGCCGCCGCTCCGGCTCGACGTGGGGTCGACGGCGAGCACTGCAACCTTGTGGCCTTGCGCTACGAGGTTGAGGCCGAGCTGATCGATCAGCGTCGATTTGCCGGCGCCCGGCACGCCGCTGATGCCGACGCGGATCGATGTGCCGGTGTGTGGCAGCAAAGTCTCGAGCAGCGTTTGGGCGGCTTCCTGGTCTTCTGGCTTGGCGCTTTCCACCAGCGTGATGGCGCGGGCCAGCGCCACGCGGTCTCCCGCGCGGATCGCCTCCGCAGTCTGTTCAACGGCGCGTTTCGATGTCGCGGCATCGCTCATGGCGAGCGGGGGTAGGGGCAAACACGTCAAAGCGCAAGCAGGATGAAGCTTAGGCCTATTCCGCCGCCTGCTTGGTGCCGGCTTTGGCGCCGAGCTTGCCGAGCAGATCTATTGCCGCTTCGGCGATCGGCGTGCCCGGCCCGAATATGGCCTTGGCGCCCGCGGCATAGAGCTCGGGATAGTCCTGCGGCGGGATCACGCCGCCGACGACAATCATAATGTCGCCGCGACCCTGCGCCTCGATCGCCTCGCGCAAGGCTGGGACGAGCGTGAGGTGCCCTGCGGCGAGCGAGGAGACGCCGACAATATGCACGTCGTTCTCCACGGCCTGGCGGGCGGCCTCCTCGGGCGTCTGGAACAGCGGGCCGATATCGACATCGAAGCCAAGATCGGCGAAGGCGGACGCAATCACCTTCTGGCCGCGGTCATGCCCGTCCTGGCCCATCTTGGCGACAAGGATGCGCGGCCTCCGCCCATGCGTGCCCTCGAACAACTCGATCAGCTCCTTAATGCGGCTCATGCTTCCGTCCATCCGGCCCATCTCGGCCTTGTAGACGCCGGTGACCGCCGTGACGTTACCCCTATGGCGGCCATAGACCTTTTCCAGCGCATCGGAAATCTCGCCGACAGTCGCCTTGGCGCGCGCGGCCTCGACGGCGCCTTCGAGCAGATTGCCGCTTCCTGTCTCGGTGTAACGGGTCACCGCGTCAAGGGCCCGCTTGACCGCCGCCTCGTCGCGCTCGGCCCTGAGGCGCTTGAGCTTGTCGAGCTGCTGGCGGCGCACCGAGCGGTTGTCGACTTTCAGAATGGCGATGTCGGCGTCCGTGTCCGAGCGATATTTGTTAACGCCGACGATGGTTTGGCGCTTCGAATCGATGCGCCCCTGGGTGGCGGTCGCGGCCTGCTCGATCATGCGCTTCGGGATGCCGGCCTCGATGGCCTTGGCCATACCGCCGATCTTCTCGACCTCCTCGATGTGCTTTAGCGCGCGCGCCGCGAGGTCGTAGGTCAGGCGCTCGACATAGAAGCTGCCGCCCCACGGATCGATGATGCGGGTCGTGCCGGATTCCTGCTGCAGCATGAGCTGCGTGTTGCGGGCGATGCGCGCGGAGAAGTCGGTCGGCAGCGCCAGCGCCTCGTCGAGCGCGTTGGTGTGCAGCGATTGGGTATGGCCCTGCGTCGCCGCCATCGCCTCGACGCAGGTGCGGACGACATTGTTGAACACGTCTTGCGCGGCGAGGCTCCAGCCGCTCGTCTGGCAGTGCGTCCGGAGCGCGAGCGAGCGCGGATCCTTGGGCGCGAAATTCTCTGCCATCAGCTTCGCCCATAGCAGGCGGGCGGCGCGCATCTTGGCGATCTCCATGAAGAAGTTCATGCCGATCGCCCAAAAGAACGACAGGCGCGGCGCGAAGCTGTCGACATCGAGGCCGGAGGCAATGGCAGCGCGCACATATTCGATGCCGTCGGCGAGCGTATAGGCGAGCTCCAGGTCCGCCGTCGCACCGGCTTCCTGCATGTGATAGCCGGAGATCGAGATCGAGTTGAAGCGCGGCATCTCTTTCGACGTGTAGGCGATGATGTCGGAGACGATCCGCATCGAAGGTTCGGGTGGATAGATGTAAGTGTTCCGCACCATGAACTCTTTGAGGATGTCGTTCTGGATCGTGCCGGAGAGCTGCGCGTGCGGCACGCCCTGCTCCTCACCCGCGACGATGAACAATGCGAGCACCGGCAGCACGGCTCCGTTCATGGTCATCGACACCGACACCTGGTCGAGCGGGATGCCGTCGAACAGAGTGCGCATGTCGTAGATCGAGTCGATGGCGACGCCCGCCATGCCGACGTCGCCCGTCACGCGTGGATGATCCGAGTCGTAGCCGCGATGCGTGGCGAGGTCGAAGGCGATGGACACGCCTTGCTGACCGGCCGCGAGGTTGCGGCGATAAAAGGCGTTGGAGTCCTCGGCGGTGGAGAAACCGGAATATTGGCGCACCGTCCACGGCCGCTGCACGTACATGGTCGGGTAGGGACCGCGGAGATACGGCGCGACGCCTGGGAGCCCATCGAGAAAGTCGACGCCGTTGAGGTCGGGCTTACCGTAGCTCGGCTTGACCGCGATGCCTTCTGGCGTCTGCCAGGGTGCAGCGTCGGACCCGGCGCCGCCGCTCCCATTGCGGGCCTCGAAATTGACCTCGGCGAATGAAGGAATGCGCGTCATCGGCGACCGATCTCGTCGTATGCCTCATTCAGAATAGCAAGCGTATCACAGCCCTGGTGAAGGAAGGTGCTAACGCCAGCCCGCTCCAGTCCCTCCCGCTCCTTGGGCTTGCCCGCGAGGTAAACGCGGCTGGCGCCCGCTTTGATCAGGGCCCTCGCGGCGCCTTCGGCCTCGCCCGCATAGACCTTGTCCGAGGAACAGAGGCAGGCGAGCGCGGCGCCTGATTCCTTGAATCCTTTCGCGAGGTTGTCCCCGGTGCTTTCCACGGCGTCGATTCCGCCCGCGCCGAACAGGCTCTTGGCGAAGCTCTCCCGCGCATTGAAATCCGACGGCCGGCCGAGACAGGCGAGAAAGACCTTCGGCCGTTTACCGTGCTTCGCGAGATGGGCGTCGCTTCGGTCGCGCAAAAGCTCGAACGGCTCGGCGAGACGCATGCGGGGCAGAGGCCCGGAAGCCGCGCTGGCGCGCGGCGAGTTGAGAACTGCTGCGGGCTCCTCGGCGAGGTCTGGGAAATCGCTCGTGCCGACAAGCGGGTCTTTGCGGCGCGCCACGTTCGTCTCGCGCATGTCGCGCACCTTAGCCACGGCGCGTTGGATCAAGCCGGATACGAGCGCTGAGGCGATGCCGGCTTCGCTCTCAATCTTCTGAAAGAACCACCAGGCCATGCCGCAAAGCTGATCGGTCAGGATTTCGATCGCGCCGGAGCCCGCGGCAGGATCGGCGACGCGATGGATATTGGCTTCTTCGATGAGGATGGTCTGCGTGTTGCGGGCGATGCGGCGTGCGAACGCATCCGGCACCCCGAGGGCTGCGGAGAACGGAAGCACCGTCACGGCGTCCGCGCCTCCTACCGCGGCGCCGAACGCAGCGATGGTGCCGCGCACGATGTTCCCGTGCGGGTCACGCTTGGTCATCATGCGCCATGCCGTCTCGGCTGAGACGAAGGCAGGCTCGGGCTCGAGCCCGCAAGCGTCCTCGACCCGCGACCAGAGCTTCCGAAATGCGCGGAACTTGGCGACGGTCAGGAACTGGTCCTGGTCGGCGGCGAGACGGAAATAGATGAAGCGGCGCGCATCGTCGAGCGCAATGCCCCGCGCCTCGAGCGCGCGCAGGTAAGCAACGGCCATTGCAAGCGCGAAGGCGAGCTCCTGCACCTCCGATCCGCCTGCCGCGTGAACGGGCCGCGCATCGGCGACAGCGAACGGACCGGCAAAGCCGCGTGCGGCAAGGTCGGCGATCTGATCGGCAAACTGAGGCGCGGTTCGCTTCCAGCGCGCCGCGTCATCGCCGGTGCCGAGCGGGCCGAAGCCGAAGCGGATGGAAACGGTCTTGGGGTCGATCCCGCGCGCCTTGACCAGCGTGGCGACGAGCCCTGCGGCGTCCTCAGACACCACGCCGAGGTCGAGGTCGAGCGCGATGCCCGCGTCGAGATAGACATCGGTGAGCGCGGCACTGACGGCAGCACCCGTCGCCGGCAGCGCGTAGCCATAGTCTCCGGCCGCGCCTTCGAAGACGAGCGTAAGTCCGCTCGCGCCATTGTTCAGGTCTTCCAGGATCTGCTTGTTGGCCGCGTCTGGGTTGGGAAGATCGACGCGTTGCACCACCGCCCAAGCGGCGCCGGGAGCGCGCCCCGGAATGACGGACGCCTCGGCGACGCGTCCATAGAGTGGATCGATTTCGATGCCGTCATAGCTGCGCGATTTGAGCGCCTCGAACGGCGCGCCCTTGAGCGCCTCCGCGACGAGCGCTTTCCACGCGGCCGCGTCGGCGGCCGGAAAATCGCGCGCAAGCGAGAGCTTGGTCATATCCATCAGGGCCCTATTGATGCGCTACCGCGCTCTGGCTGCTTGAGCGCCAACCGGGTTCGAATTTCCTCCTAACACGAAGCTTCGCCGGCAAGAAAGCGTGCGGCGAAATTGCCCGCACCGGGCAGCCGCGCCGTTGCGCAAAGCGACGCAGCGGCTAAAGTGCAGCGGAATTGAGGAGGAGCGGCGATGGCGACAAAGCGCAAGGCGGCGGCCGACGATGACAAGAAGCCGGCACGAGCCAAGAAGCCTCGTGCCAAGAAGGACGGTGCGGGCGAGGCCGCGAGCGCCGAATCGTCCGGGCCGGTGCCGGGCGAGAAGGCTCCGGACGCCAGCGTCTATATCGGGCAGAGCATCAAGCCGGAATATATCTGGCTGAGGCTTGCCAACCGCCATGGCCTGATCACCGGCGCCACCGGTACTGGCAAGACCGTGACCTTGCAGGGTCTGGCCGAGAGCTTTTCCGACGCCGGCGTGCCGGTGTTCTGCGCCGACGTGAAGGGCGACCTGTCCGGCATCGCCATGAAGGGTGAGCCCAAAGGCTGGATCGAGAATCGCGCCAAGCTCATCGGCTACGACGGGCAGTTTCAAGCCTTTCCGGTGATCTTCTGGGATCTGTTCGGCGAGCAGGGCCATCCGATCCGCGCGACCGTCTCCGAGGTCGGGCCGCTGCTGCTGTCGCGGCTTATGAACCTCAACGACACGCAGGAGGGCGTGCTCAACATCGCCTTCCGCATCGCCGACGACGAGGGCCTGCTGCTGCTCGACCTCAAGGACCTGCAGGCGCTGCTCGAGGACCTGGCCGCGCGCGCCGACGACCTCACGACCAAATACGGCAACATCGCCAAGGCATCGATCGGCTCGATCCAGCGCTCCCTGCTCGTGCTCGAGCAGCAGGGTGCGGAGCATTTCTTCGGCGAGCCGGCGCTCAAGATCGCCGACCTGATGCAGACGACGCGCGACGGGCGCGGCTATATCAGCGTGCTCGCGGCCGATCGACTGATGCAGAGTCCGCGCCTCTACGCGACCTTCCTGCTGTTCCTGCTGTCCGAGCTGTTCGAGGTGCTGCCCGAAGTCGGCGACCCCGAGAAGCCGAAGCTCGTGTTCTTCTTCGACGAGGCGCATCTTCTGTTTAAGGATGCGCCCAAGGCGCTGCTCGAAAAGGTCGAGCAGGTTGTCCGGCTGATCCGCTCGAAGGGCGTCGGCGTCTATTTCGTGACGCAGAACCCGCTCGACATTCCCGATACGGTGTCGCGCCAGCTCGGCAACCGCGTTCAGCATGCGCTGCGCGCCTTCACCCCGGCCGAGCAGAAGGCGGTGCGGTCGGCCGCGCAGACCTTCCGCAAGAACCCCAACATCGACACCGAGCAGGCGATCATGCAGCTCGGCATCGGCGAGGCGCTGGTCTCGACGCTCGACGAGAAGGGCCAGCCGACCATTGTCGAGAAGACCTGGGTCAAACCGCCGTCCTCGCGCGCCGGTCCAATCAGCGCGGCCGAGCGCAAGGCCGTCTTGGCGTCGGACCCAGTGCGAGACGAATATGACGAGACCGAAGATCGGGAGTCCGCCTTTGAGATGCTGCAGGCGCGCACCGCCAAGCGCGTCGAGGCGGAGGAAGAGGCCGGCGCCGGTCAGGGCGAAGAGACGTCCACCAAAAAGAAAAGCAGCGGCGCTTCACGCAGCGACGGCTTCTGGACCACGCTCGGCAAGTCGATCATCCGTTCCGGCGTGCCGATGGCGACCCGCGTGCTCGAGAGTGCCATCAAGCGCGGCACGCTCGGCGGCATTCGCCGCGGCTGAGGTCTCACCGGAATCAGCCGAGCGGTCAGTTTTGTTCCATGCTCACGCTTGACGGCATCACGCTTCGGCTCGGCGGCCACCTCGTTCTCGATCGCGCCTCCGCAGCGCTGCCGCCGAAAGCCCGCGTCGGGCTCGTCGGTCGCAACGGCGCCGGCAAATCCACGCTGCTGAAAATTATCGCAGGGGCACTCGAGCCCGATGGTGGCCGGATCGAGACGCCGTCGGCGACGCGCGTCGGCTATCTCGCGCAGGAAGCACCCGGCGGCGAGGTGACGGCGTTCGACTACGTGCTTGCGGCGGCGACCGAGCGCGCGGCGTTGCTTGCGGAAGCCGAGCACGAAGAGGACGCGCACCGCATCGGCGAAATCCACGAGCGGCTGAACGCGATCGACGCGCATGGCGCGCCCGCGTGTGCGGCGCGCATCCTCGCCGGCCTAGGCTTTACCGAGGCGGCACAGCATCAGCCACTTGCCTCCTTCTCCGGCGGCTGGCGCATGCGGGTCGGGATCGCCGCGTTGCTGTTCTCAGAGCCCGATCTGCTGCTGCTCGACGAACCATCCAATCATCTCGATCTCGAAGCAGCCTTGTGGCTGGAATCGTTCCTGCGGGCCTATCGCGGCGGTCTGATCGTGGTCAGCCACGAGCGCGACCTTCT
The DNA here is from genome assembly GCA_963821255.1 of uncultured Alphaproteobacteria bacterium. Classification (GTDB taxonomy): domain Bacteria; phylum Pseudomonadota; class Alphaproteobacteria; order Rhizobiales; family Methyloligellaceae; genus Methyloceanibacter. The sequence goes on from CAWGCX010000006.1 coordinate 95,277, forward strand.
GAACACGGTCGCCGATCACATTCTGCATCTGGAGCGCGGCGGGCTCACGCTCTATCCCGGCAACTACAATTCCTTCGCGCGTCAGCGCAGCGAGCGGCGGGCGCAAGCCGAGGCGGCGCGCGCGCAGGCTGAAGCGAAGGCCAAAAAGCTGCAGGCCTATGTGGACCGCTGGCGCTACAAGGCGCACACGGCGCGCCAGGCGCAAAGCCGGCTCAAGGCGCTCGCCAAGATGGGGCCGATCGCGGCGATCACCCAGGATGCGTCGGTCGTGTTCGACTTTCCAAGCCCGAAGGAGTTACGGCCGCCGCTCATCGTGCTCGATGACGCCGCCGCAGGTTACGTGCCGGGACGTCCCGTGCTGTCGCGCTTGAATCTGCGCATCGATCCGGACGACCGCGTGGCGCTGGTCGGCCGCAACGGCAACGGCAAGACGACGCTGGCGCGGCTGCTCGCAGGGCAGTTGCAGCCGATGGCAGGCTCGCTGGTCGCCAGCGGGAAATTGAAGGTCGGCTTTTTTGCGCAGCATCAGATAGAGGAGCTGGTGGCTGACGAGACGCCGCTCCAGCACATGGAGCGTTTGTTGGCCGCGGCCAAACCGGGCGAGGTGCGGGCGCAGCTCGGGCGCTTCGGCTTCTCGGGCGACAAGGTGCATCTCGCCGTGCGCGAGCTCTCAGGCGGCGAGCGGGCGCGGCTGTCGCTCGCGCTGATCACCAGGGATGCGCCGCATATCCTCATCCTCGACGAGCCGACCAACCATCTCGATGTCGAGGCGCGCGAAGCGCTGGTCGAGGCGCTGACGGGCTATACCGGCGCCGTCGTCGTAGTGAGCCACGACCGCCATCTGCTTGGGCTGACGGCCGACCGGCTCGTCTTGGTCGACGGCGGGACGGCGCGGGATCTCGACGGCAGTCTCGACGATTATCGCGACATGGTGTTGCGCGCGGCGCGCGGTGGCGCGGGAGACGGCGAGCGCGCTGGCGGGCGCGGCAACCGTAAGCCCGCGCAGCGCAACATTGCGCTATCGCGCGGGCAGCGTCAGGCGCTGCGCAAGGCGGTCACGCAAGCCGAGGTCGAATTGAAACGGCTCTGGAAACAGCGCGCAGACATCGACGCGCTGCTTGCCGCGCCGCAAGCCGGCGGCAAGTCCGTCGCCGAGCTGATGAAAACGCGCGCCGAGATCGAGCGCGACGTCACCGCAGCCGAGCGGTGCTGGCTGGAGGCGAGCGAAGCCGCGGAGCGTGCGGGGTGAACCTCCCCATCAAGGGGTAGGGGAACATCGCCATCAAGGGCAGGGATAAACGTTCATGCCCGGCACTTCGGCCGGGCATGACGAGTCAATTTGGGATGGAAACTACGTTCGAGGCGCCGAAGCGTACATCTCCTCGACGTGGTCCCAGTTGATGAGATTGTCGAACCAGGCGTCGAGATATTTCGGCCGCTCGTTGCGATAGTCGATGTAGTAAGAGTGCTCCCACACGTCGACGCCAAGCAGCGGCCAGCCGCCATGCACGAGCGGGTTCTCGCCGTTCGGGGTCTTGGTCACTTCGAGCTTGCCGTCCTTGTTGAGTGCAAGCCACGCCCAGCCCGAGCCGAACTGCGTCTTGCCGGCCTCGATAAAATCGTTGCGGAACTTGTCGAAGCCGCCGAGATCGCGGTCGATCAGAGCAAGCACAGACCCGGGGACCTTCTTGCCGCCGCCGCCCTTCTTCATCCACGGCCAGAAATGGATGTGGTTGAAGTCCTGGGCGGCGTTGTTGAACACGCCCGCGTTCTTGCCGAAGCTTTTCTTGATGACCTCTTCGAGGCCAAGGCCGTCATACTCGGTGCCTTGGATTAGCTTGTTGAGATTGTCGACATAGGCCTTGTGGTGCTTGTCGTGATGGTAATGGAGCGTTTCGGCCGACATGTAGGGCTCGAGCGCCTCATAGGCGTAAGGGAGCGAGGGAAGTTCGAAGGCCACGGCGGTTCTCCGGCAGGGTTGCAAGGTGGGAAAAAGCCTGCCGGAAGCTAAAGGTTCCCTAGAAGCGAGGCAAGCCGAGCCCTTCCGGAGCGCCGTGATCGAAAGCAGGGCCATAACGTTGAGAGGGAAGGGGTGGGCACGGAGTCCCTGAACTCCGTGCCCGGTGCCGAGGAAGGTTCGCTTTTGCCAGTACAGGGATCTGACACGCGCGACTTTGCGCGACACTCGATGAACCGCGGCTGAACCGATTGTGCAGGATTGAGTCAGGATTTGACGATTGGGCCGCCGCGGCCACGCCTCTCCCCCTGTAGAGAGAGGCTGTTCGCCCGACTCGCGAAGCGAGTCGTTTTGACGAACAGGTGAGGGGCTGAGGTCCCTTGAACTGAGAATCCGTTCCCCCTCGCCCTTCCTGCCATGCGACTTGCGCGCATTCTTAACGCGCTACCGCTTCGCTACTTGAGCTCAAGCGCCGCTCGCGTCGCGCGCAAGATCGCGGCAGGAAGCCCTCTCCCCACAGGGGAGAGGAGGGTCGCTCGGCAAAGGCTACTTAATGAGCGCCTGAATCTCTTTGAACTCGGGCGTGCCGGCGCGCTCGAGCCATTCGAACAGCACCATCTCGCTGTCGACCACATCGGCGCCGGATTTGAGCAGCCGGGACACGGCGCGCTTGGCGCTTGCCTTGTCGCGCGAGCCGATGGCGTCGGCGACGACGAAGGCCTCGAAGCCCTGGGCCTCGAGATCGATGGCGGTCTGCAGCACGCAAACATGCGCTTCGATGCCGCCGACCACGACCTGCGGGCGGCCTTTGCGGCGAAGCTCATGCAGCCTCTCGCGCAGAGCCTCGCTCTTCAGGCAAGAGAACTCCACCTTGTCCAACACGAAGCCGTTGTTGGCGAAGGCCTCGCGGATCGGATCGACGGTCGGGCCCAAGCCTTGCGGATATTGTTCGGAGATGGTGATCGGCACATCGAGCAGACGCGCCGCGCGTACGAGGCGTACGCAGGCCTCGACGACCTTGTCTTTGCCCGAAATCGCGCCGACGAGCTTCTGCTGGACGTCGACGATGAGGAGTTGAGACTTGTCGCGGGCAAGCAGCATGGTCGGCCTGTTACCCACAGGCCGACTGGACTGCAACCCATTTCTTCCCGGCTACTTGGTCTCGCCGCCTTTGTCTTCGGCGTCGAAGTCCAGCGCGGCGCCGTTGATGCAATAGCGCGCGCCCGTCGGCCCAGGCCCGTCGGGGAAGACATGGCCGAGATGAGCCTCGCATTTCGCGCAGCGGACCTCCGTGCGGCGCATGCCGAGGCCTCGATCGTCGTGCTCGCTCACGGCGCCCGCCGGGGCCGAGAAGCTCGGCCATCCGGTGCCGGAATCGAATTTCGTATCCGAGCTGAACAGAGGCTCGCCGCAACAGACACAGCGATACATCCCCTCGCGCTTCTCCTCATAGTATGGGTGGCTAAAGGCCCGCTCTGTCCCGTGCTCTCGCGTGACATGGTACTGCTCGGGCGTAAGCTTTGCGCGCCACTCGGACTCCGACGACGCAGTCTTGGGAACGCCAGTCTTTTCGTTTCTATCGACTTTGCTCATGGCGGGAACACTTTCGCGGTTGGTCGCATTTATTCGAGCGTAATATGGGGAGAGCAGGGCTCCCGGCGAAGAACGGAATACACCTTCTCACGAAGGCTTTATTGGCCGTGCGCTTATGCTCGACCTCGACCGAGAGTGTCCCACAGAGTTTTCAGTGAATATCGGCCTGCTGGGAGGTTAACTTAAGCGGCCAAACGAGGTTGTCGGGTTAAGCCAAAGTCTCAACTCTCTGTGTCCGCGTGTTATTCGGGCGGTCTTTACTGGATGCGAGTGCAAGCACTTGCGTAGAAAGGTGCTATAGAGAGGAAATCAGCCTCACTTACGGGAGCATCACAGTTTCTAGTTGAGAAACATTGCGCATCGCGTCACAAAATGGGCGTATTGAAGTGACTCAACAGTGATGTGGGCCCGGGAGATGCAGGAGCCACCAGGGAAGCTGGCGCGGTGCTTGGAGGACCGGGATTTAGACAGGATAAGGAGCCAATTAATGGAAGCGAATCTGGAGAAGAACGAGCTCGTCGAGCTTACGGCAGAAATCGTCTCAGCCTATGTCAGCAACAATACGGTGGTCGCTTCCGAGCTTCCTGGCGTCATCCACAATGTCTTTGACGCCTTGAGCCGCGCCTCGAGCTTTACGGGCCAGGCGGTCCGCGAGGAGCTCAAGCCCGCCGTGCCAGTGAAGAAGTCGGTCACACCCGAATACATCATCTGCCTGGAAGACGGGAAGAAGTTCAAATCACTGAAGCGCCACCTCAGGACCCACTACGACTTGTCCCCGGAGGAATATCGGGAGAAGTGGGGATTGCCGCACGACTATCCGATGGTCGCGCCGAACTACGCAGCCGCCCGCTCCGATCTCGCCAAGCGCATGGGTCTCGGCCAGCGGCGCAGATAGGCGCAGGCAAGCGCGCTCTGGCGCGGTCTCGATCAAGCTTGGCGCATTCTCGCGTAACTTCGAACAAGGATTGCGCACGCTCGCGCGGCTTCGCCCAAGATCGGGTAGAGGCGCCCCCCGCTTCCTACAAGCCTTTGTGACTCTTTATGAATCTGGCACACGCCACTTGCGCGCGCAGTCCGACCTGGCGCATAGTCGGAGGAACAACGGCGATTCGCGAGCTGCTAAGTGCTTGCGGCAGGGGGACAAATGCCGTCAGGACGCGCCTTCAGGGCCCAGCTCGTGCTTTCCGGACAGCGTGAGCTGTTCGACTACTGGATTCGCTCGGCGGGCGCGCGGCCGATGCCGGCGCGGTCGGATCTCGATCCGCTTAAAGTCCCGAGATTACTTTCGAATCTCGGCTTAATCGACGTGAGAGAAGGCGTCGATCGGGCCCGTTTCAAATTGGCGGGAACGCGCCTGCACGAGATCTACGGGCAGGAGATCACCGGCAAGCGGGCAGACGAGATTTTCGCCGGCGAAACAGCCTCTTATTGGCGCCGGGTGCATGAGCGCGTGGTGGCGACGGCCTTTCCGCTTGCCGGCGTGGTGCGCGGTCCGGCCGAGGGGCGGGATCATATCGTCTTGTTCTGGATGAGACTTCCGCTTTCGGAGGATGGCGAGACGGTCGACCGCATCCTCTGTCACGACACTGCCGTGCCCGCGTCTTGTGACCGCGCAGGCGTGCGGCGCTTCGCGCTCCGCTATGGACGGCGGCCGGCGCCGTCCCTACCGCAACGCCTCGCCCGGTTCGGCTGATCGAGGCATTGGCCGCGGCCAAGACGCGAGAGCTCGGCGCGATAGGCGCTGAGCTAGCTCCAATGACCTCCGTCGCGCGCGGCCGCGCTCGACCCTTCGCGCCTGGCGTAGTTTCTCGAGCACGCGGAGCGCGCCCTCCTTTGGTCCTCGAGCTCGTGCGCCAGAGCGCAATCAGCCGCGGCAGGTCGCGCTACCTCACATAAGCCGCCGCGCCGTCCCTTACGCCCGCGCCGAACAGGCGCATGGCGGTCGATGGGCCATGCCTGCGTGCGCGTGTGCGTTTTTGGCAGTTCTTGTCTGACATGACCCGGTGCCTCTTTTGCGCGAGGCCTTGACAATGCGCGCGCCGCGAGAGGCGGGGATTGCCGGGACACAGCGGCCCCGCCTTATCCCCCGGGCTGATCGCCGCCGAGACTCGACCACACGCGCGGCGGAAGCTGCGGCACTGGGGCAGCGACGACTATCGCCCCACGCTCGACGCATGGAGCAAGAGCTAATGCAGCGTTGCTTTGCTGAGCGCAGCCTCGGCGTCGGCGCGAATGCGCTTCACCATCGCCATCAATCCGTTGGAGCGTTGCGGCGTGAGGTGCTCGCTGAGATGCAGGCGGCCGAGCTTTTCCGGCGCGTCGATGCCGACGATCTCCTGAGCCGTCCGTCCCGAATAGAGCGCGAAGAGAATCGCGATCAGCCCGCGCACTATATGGGCGTCACTGTCGCCGCGAAAGGCGAGCCGCGGCGCGCTCCCGTCGGGCTCGACATGGGTCGAGAGCCAGACCTGGCTCACGCACCCTTGCACCTTGTTCACCGCGTTGCGGTCCGCCTCTGGGAGCGGCTCAAGCCCGCGCCCGAGCTCGATGACGTAGCGGTAGCGATCCTCCCAATCGTCGAGAAGCTCAAAATCGGCGAGGATGTCGTCGAAGCGCGGGGCCCCGCGCGTGTCGTTCAGCGTGTCCATGTCAGGAATATAGGCGCGTTCGACCGTGCCCGCGACCGCTTGCGCAAAAAGATGGGGCGCGCAATCCGGGAGGGAAAGGGCAGGGAACCGTCCCGGATGCGCGCCCCTGGCAGGCGGGGGGCTGCCAATTTCGTTTCAGGCCGCGAGGCGGACTCTGGATGGCCGATCACCCGCGTGGGGACCGATTGCGCCAAGCGGCTATGCTGCAAAGCTTAGACGCCGGGGTCAGGCGCGCCCCAAGCCACTTCCCGATCCTCGGCGCGGAGCGTGTCCTGCGAATCGGCGCGCTCCCAAAGAGCTGGGCCCGATCCGTCGGTCTCAGCAACGGGTTCCGCAATCGGCGCCAGCAGCGAAGCCGATTCGTCGCCGCCCTTGCTCACGAGATCCATGAGCAATTCCGCGCCGTATTGCGCCTTCTGCACGAGCACTGCGAAGACCTCCTGGCCAGTCGCGCAAGTGCTTGGATTCCGGTCGCAAAACGTGGTCACGTCGTTGACCGCGGCTTGCGCTGTCCCATAAATCTCGTTTCGCTGATCCTCGTCGTTGGGGAGGAGCAGGATAATGACGGTCAGCCAAAAGGCCGTCCTGATCAGAAACAACATCGGTTTGCCCTCTCTGTTTCAAATCTCGCGGCTCGACGCCGCTTTTTCCGCTTTAGTTGTGTTATATAGCGCAAACAAAATAAGAAGGCTTCACTGCAATCAATAAAGTTTGAATCGAAAATGACGCGCGGATTTGGTGAATAGACAATAATGATTTGCCGCTGTTTCGTTTCCATTCGATTTATATTATTTGATTATTTGAGACGAATTTATCTAAAATTCGAGATATCTCCAGGTGCGACCCTGCCCGCCAATCCGCACGAGTTTTAGCCTTCCGTAAAGGCGCGCCGCCCATACTGCCGCGCAAGACAAATCGGGACGTAGCGGCGTTAGACCCGCTCCGGGATGCGCGTGTTTGGTCGTGAAAGCGTTAGCGGGCTTGCCGCCTATTTCAGCTCGCTTGTGCACGAGTCCGTCCGCGGCGACGTGCTGACCGCGGCCAGGCACCAATCCTTCATCGCTTCACACCTGCTCGGCGGGCTGCTGGCCCTTTGCGCGTTCCCCGTCTATCTCGTTCTGAACGGCAGGCCGTCGCTGTTCGTGGTGGCCGCCTTCCTTTGGCTGCTCACGCCGATCGGGATCGCGATCTTCCTGTCGCGCACCGGCAGGTTCGCCGCGGCGCATCTCGCCTCGGCGGCGAACTTCGCAGGGCTCGTCACCTATTCGGCCTGGCTCACCGGTGGACTGAGCTCCTGGCTCATCCCATGGATGGTGGCGGTGCCGCTCGAGGCGGCGCTTGCGACCGACCGGCGCATCGTCGCCTGGTCCGCAGCTGCCGCAGGGGTGGGGCTTGCGGTGCTCGCCGCGCTCCAAGTCTACGGTATCGCCCCGCCGCTGCTTTCGCTCGGCCTCTCACCGATGCTGCTCGCGCTCATCGGCGCCTTCACTGCAACGACCTATGCCGCGGCGCTCGCAATCATGGTGCAACTCGTGCAAAGGCGGTCGGAGGGCGCGGTCCGCGCTGGCGAGGAGCGCTACCGCTTGCTCGCCGAGAACGCCAACGACCTGATCACCCGCCACGACGAGAAGGGGCGCATCGTATTCGCCTCGCTCGCCGCGCAACAGCTGCTCGGCGAGCCCGCGCAGAAGATCCTCGGCGACGGCCTGTTCGAATGCGTGCATGTTGCCGACCGGCCGACCTATCTCACCGCGCTCTCGCGCTCTCAGACCAACGGGGAGCCGATCGCGGTGGAGTTCAGGCTGCGGTGCGGAAGCCCCGGAGAGAACGCCCGCTACATCTTCGTCGAGATGCGCTGCCGCCCGATGCAACCCGCCGATGGCGAGGCGCTCGACCGTCCCGGCATCGTCGCCGTGACGCGCGACATCACCGACCGCAAGGCGCAAGAGGCCGAGCTCACCCGCGCACGCGACGAGGCCGAAAGCGCGAGCCGCGCCAAGTCGCAGTTCCTCGCCAATATGAGCCACGAGCTGCGCACCCCGCTCAACGCGGTGATCGGCTTCTCCGAGATCCTCAACCGCGAGCTGTTCGGTGCGCTCGGCGAGGCGCGCTACCGCGACTACGCGCGCCTCATTCACGAGAGCGGCGAGCACTTGCTCAACGTCGTGAACGACATCCTCGACATGTCGAAGATCGAGGCCGGCAAGTTCAACATCGTGAAGGAGCCGTTCGAGGTGGCTTCGCTCGTCAGGTCCTGCTGCGACATCCTGCGGCATACGGCGGAACGGCGGGGGCTCACCTTGATCGCTGACGTGGCACCAGGCATCCCGGAGCTTCCTGCCGACAAGCGCGCCTGCAAACAGATGCTGATCAACGTCATCGCGAATGCGATCAAGTTTACCAAGGAGGGCGGTTGGGTGCGCGCCAGCGCGAGGCTTGCGCGCGGCAATGTCGAGCTCGTGGTCGCCGACAACGGCATCGGCATCGCGGCGGAGGACTTGCCGAAGCTCGGCAATCCGTTCGTGCAGGCAAACAATTCCTACGACCGGAGCTATGAAGGGGCGGGGCTCGGCTTGTCCGTGGTCAAGGGGCTCGCGCGGCTGCATGGCGGCAGGTTCGAGCTCGAAAGCACGCTCGGGCAGGGGACGACGGCTATCATCGTGCTGCCGCTCGACGGGCCGGTCGAATCGATGGAAACTCCGGTGGAGCTCAAGAAAGTCTCCGCGGTTTCAGCCGCTTGACCGGGGCGGGGCAGGTCTGGCGGCCGTTTAGCATCTCTTTAGTTTCGGACGCCAAGATGCGGGCGAGGGCCCCCTTTTGAGTTCAATCCGGATGAATATCGTGCTCGCGCGAGTCCTGTTCCTGGCTTTTGTCGGCCTGACCGGCATGATCATCTATAACGCGCTCTATCTGCAGGACTTGCAGGGCACGAGCCCGGCCAAGCTTGCGGCTGCGCGCGCCGCCAAGCCCGACGGGCAAGCGGCGCCGGACGCCGCGGTTGAGGTCGCGCCACCTTCCGAGTCCGAGGCTGCGTTCGCGCCGCCTTCCGAATCCGACGTGGCGATCGCGCCGCCTTCCGCGTCCGAGCTGAAGCTGCCACCTGTCAGCACGGACCTCCCGCCGCTCGAAGTCGCCGATGGCACGCCGACGCTGCTCGTCAAGGCGGTGCAGCGGGAGCTTTCCGCGCGCGGCTTCGACATCGGCGAGGAAGACGGGAGGCTCTCGAGCAAGACTCGCGCGGCGATCGCCACCTATGAGCGCGATCACGACCTGCCAGAGACGGGGCTCGCGACCGACGAGCTGCTGCGCCACATCCTGCTCGGCGGGGCCGCGACGCCAACCGCCGCCACGGGCTCGCTCACGGCGCAAGAAGAGTTGAGCGGCGGAGACATCGAGGACAAGGCTGTCGTCAAAGCCGTGCAGCAGATCCTCGCCGATCTCGGCTACGAGCCGGGAAAGGCCGACGGCACGATGGGAGGCGCCACGACGCGCGCCATCTCCGCCTTCCAGCGCGATCGCAAGGTCGCCGCGACCGGGCGCGTGACGCCGGCGCTGCTTGACGAGCTCAAGCGCGTGACCGGGCGCGACCTCACCCAAACCGCCGCGAAACGGTGATCTCCTCTGCCCTTGGGGCGAGGAGAAATGCCTGCAGGCTTGACTTCACCTTCTACCTAACCACCTCGTCATGCCCGGCCGAAGCGCCGGGCATCCACGAATTGAGCAAGCGGCAAGGCTGAAATTCGTGGATGGCCGGGACAAGCCCGGCCATGACGAGCATTTTTATTTGCGCGAGGCCGGAGCGGCATCCATGCGCGTGAGAACCGAGATCTGGGTCAGGGCGTATCTCCGCCGCTGCCAGGCCGAAGCCATTCCCGTCTATGTCGGGCGGCGCGGCGACGAAGCCGCTGGCGCCGTGTTCATCTGCGTGAACCGCCTCGACGGGACGGTCGCGCTCTACGGGCCGGCACCCGCCGGACTTGCCGAAACCGAGACGGAGCGGCGCTGGGTGAGCCTTTTCGGCGGCAAGCCGGTCGGTGTGGCCGAGGTGCAGGTCTATCTCGCGCGCCAATGGGATTTCGATCCTGACGTCTGGGTGCTCGAGCTCGAGGACCGCGCGGGACGCCACTTGCTCGGCGACCTGATCATCGAGGGCGAGGGCTAGTCTCCTCCTCTCCATTGCGCAGCATTTGCGGTTAGGGGTTCGTTAACCTTACCGCGTCCTTAATGCTGCAAGCGAGGGCGCGCGCTGTCATCGGGGAGAGAAGGCGCGGCCGCCCGTGGAGACCGAGATTGGCGACCATCTTGCAGTTCCAACCGACCGCGGAGGCCAAGGCCAGGATCGAACGGCCCGCCGAGGGAACGCTCGGGGAGATCATCATCTTCCCCGGCGTTAGGATCGAGCGCCGCGGCTCGGCGGACGCATCCCGGAGCGCGAGCACGCCAGCCCCGCAGACGGGCTCAGCGCAGCCGCAAGAAATAGAGATCAGCCTGACTTCGCATAGGGGCCGCAAGAGGCGTGCTGCAGCGCCCGCTCGGCGCGGGCAGCCCCGCTCGGTCCTTTGAGCGGCGCCCGGATCAGGGCAACCCCTTCGGCCACCGGAGAATTGACCACCAGCACTTGAGCTGCCCCTTCCGGCGCATCGACTCCCGCCTCGGCCACGGTCTGGTCACCGGTGGCGATGATGAGATTGATCTCGTCGCGCTTCAGGTCGCCGCCCGCCACCGCATAGAAATTGCTGCCCTCCGGCGTATAGAGCGCGATCATCCAAAGATCGTCGGAGATCGGCGCCTTGAGGCGCATCGGGCCCGCCGAGAGGTCGTAGCGGCAGAGCGCGTAACGCACATCAGGCGCCATCATGGGCATCACTTGCCGCCCGGGCTCGGCCGCCGGAAGCTGGATCACGGTGTTGACCGGCCCGAGCCCGATCAGCCGCGCATAGGCGTTGCGCGGCGCCACCATCGGCAGCAAGAGCACGGCCACGATATGGATCAGCCCGGCAAGCACGAGGCCGAGCGCAATATAAAGGCCTGGCATTCTTATTCGCATGACAGGCGCTCGATCTTGGGAAGGCGGTCGTTGGCGACGAGGCCGATGCCGGCCGAATCGGTTTCGCGCGGGCCGTAAATGCGCAGCATCAGCACGAGGCTCTGATCGCGCACGCCCGTCGGCAGCCAGTTCTCGGGGCGCGCGTTGCGAGAGAGGTTGACGCGGAAGCTGCCGTCCGCGCGGCGGAGCGCCTCTTCACTGTTGAAGGCGTAGCGATCCGATGCATTAGCGATCAAGCTGCCCTGATCGTCGTACAGCGCGAGCGACCACCAGCGGGCGTTGATCGGGAAGCCGTGGATCGAATAGGTGCAGTGGGAGACGAGTTGGCGGCCATTGCTGTCGGTGCGCGCCACGAAATAGCGGGCGATGGTCGAGGTGAGCGGCAGCCTTCCGCTCCGCGCAAGATGCGCCTTGGTATACAGGTCGGCGCTCGGGTTGCCCTCGGCGGTCCAGCCCGCCCAGGGGCCGACCTTCGTGGTGGTGAGGAGAGAGCCGCTCTCGATCATATGCCAGGCCGAGCCGATGCCGAGCAGAAGCGCCACCACGAACGTCCCGATGAAATAAGCGAGCGAGCGCATCGAATGCGTGCTCTCGTCCTGCCACAGCAAGGCCCGTGGGGGCGGGGAGACCGCAGCGGGCGTATGTCTCAGGACGCTGGTCAAGCGGTCACCATCTGTCTCGTGCAAACAGGTCGAAGTCCCACTATTGCGGGACGGGCGCGTTGTCTCTAGGGCCGGCCGACTGCGCGCTCTGCGCTCCGGCCTGAGGCAGTGGCTCGGCTTCGGCGCCCGGCGCGGTTGAGACGAGGCTCGCTTTCGGCGCGGCTTCAGCCCGAGGCTTGGGCGCGGGCGCCTCGGCACGGTCGGGCCGCGCGTCGCTCGGGATCAGCGTGCGCGCGTCCTTGAGCAGGCCGCTCAGTGTCTCGAGGGCCTTGCGCGTCGCCGTCGTCATGTCCTTGACGCTTTCGGGCGGCGGCGCCACCACGGGCGTCTCGGTGCTCGCAGTCTGCGCGCGCGCCGCGGCAAGCCGCGCGCTCTCGGCGACCTGGATCGGATGCGGCTCGAGCCCGGGAATGGTCGGGATATTGTCGGTGTCGTGCGCCGCCTTCATGTAGGTGCCCCAGACCTGCGCCGGGTAGCTGCCGCCTGTGACGCGCGACATCGGCGTGAAGTCGTCGTTGCCGACCCAGACGCCCGTGACGTACTGGCCGGTGAAGCCAATGAACCAAGCGTCGCGATAGGCCGAGCTCGTTCCGGTCTTGCCAGCCGAATGCGTGTAGTCGAGCTTGGCGGCCTTGCCGGTGCCTTCGGTCACCACGGCCTGCAGCATGGTGTTGAGCTGCTCGATGACTTTGCGCTCGAAGATCTGCTTGCGCGGCGGCTCATCGCGCTCGTGATTATAGAGCACTTCGCCGGGGAGGGTGCGGATCTCCTCGATCGCGTAGGGACGCACTTCGAGGCCGCCCGCGGCGAACACCGCGTAGCCGCCGGTATGCTCGAGCGGCGTCATGCCGTTGTCGCCGAGCGCGAGAGAGCAGGTCTTCTTCAGATGCGTGATGCCCATCTTGGCGAGGTCGGCGAGCACCTTCTCGCGGCCGGCCTGGAGCGAGAGCTTCACCGCGATGGTGTTGATCGACTTGGCAAGCGCCATGCGCAAGGTCATGCGGCCCCTGAACCCGCCCGAATAGTTCTTGGGCGACCAGCGTCCGCAACTGACGTAGCCGTCGCTTAGCACCGAGTTCGGTGAGAAGCCGTTCTGGAGCGCCGTCAGATAGACATAGCCTTTGAACGAGGAGCCGGGCTGGCGGTAGGCGTGGGAGACGCGGTTGAACTGGCTCTCGCCATAGTCCTTGCCGCCCACCATGGCCCGCACCGCGCCGTCTAACTCCATCGAGACGAGCGCGCCGTTGTTGAAATTGCGTGAGCGGCCGTATTGCTTGATCGCATCGACGAGCGCGGTCTCGCCGGCCTTCTGCAGGCCGAGATCGACCGTGGTCCGGGCAACGACGATATGGTTCTGCTTGCCGTGGAGCAGCCGCTGCACCTCCTCGAAGGCCCAGTCGAGGAAATAGTCAGGCGTGTTCGAGTCGCCGCGCTCGACGATCTTGGCGGGGTTCATGCGCGCGCCATAGACTTGGCCTTCGCTGAGATAGCCGGCCTCCACCATGTTGGTCAGCACCTCGTTGGCGCGGGCGCGCGACGCGGCGATGTTGATGTGCGGCGCATAACGCGTCGGCGCCTTGAACATACCGGACAGCATGGCGGCCTCGGCGAGCGTCACGTCGCGGATCGACTTGCCGAAATAATATTGCGCCGCCGCCTCCACGCCGTACGAGCCGCCGCCGAGATAGGCGCGGTCGAAATAGAGCTTGAGCAGCTCGGGCTTGGTGTAGTGGTTCTCGAGATAGACGGCGATGAAGGCTTCCTTGACCTTACGGCCGAGCGATCGCTCGGGCGACAGGAACATGTTCTTGGCGAGCTGCTGGGTGATCGAGCTACCGCCCTGCACGACCGCATCGCTCCGGGCGTTCTCGGCCATGGCGCGGAACGTGCCCATGATGTCGACGCCGAAATGCTCGAAGAAGCGCCGGTCCTCGGTAGCGAGCGTCGCCTTGATCATGTGATCGGGGATCTGGTTGAGCGGGACCGAGTCGTCGCGGAGCAGGCCGCGCTTGCCGATCTCGTTGCCGTAGCGGTCGAGGAAGGTGACGCTGTACTCGTCCGACAGGTTGATCTTGCCTTGCGCAACCTCGAAGGAGGGGAGCGCGAAGGCGAGCAGCACGAGCAGCGCGCCCGTGCCGAGGGTGAGGCTTTCGCAGGCGAGCTCGTTCAGCGCGCGGGGGAAGCCCTTGATCTCGAAGCGGTTGAAGAAGGACGAGTAGCCGGCCCACCAGTCACGGAACCGCGTCCAAGTGGTATAGAGGCCGGCGTCGATCGAAGAGTCGATCTTTCGCCAGTCGACCAGCTTGGTACGGCGGCTGCCCTGAAGGATGTCCCGCACTTTGGCCCCGACCTTTCACGCGCAAGAACAGCCCCGGCGGATCGGGCCTCCGATCACGCGCCGGCGCAGCTTTGTCTAACAACGCAATTTATAGCGGGATTGCGGCGTTTTGTAGGGGGTTCGCAAGGTCCAGCCCGCGAAATGCGTGCCGCTGGCAGCTCGTGGCGGCTCCCACCGCTTGCTCTTCGCGCGGACCCCCGGCAGTTTATACTCTGCCTATAACAACGAACTTTGCCTTACGGGAGGAACGACTTCATGCCGAAGATCGCTTTGATCTTCCGATCCGTTTCGAGCGCATTCGCCCTGGCAGCCATCCTGGCGGCGGGGCCTGCCCTGAGCGCCGAGCCGCCGGCGGCCGAGCCCGATTCTGCCGCGAAGCCGGCCCCCGGGGCCGAGCTCAAGTGCCACGACAAGCCCGTGATCGCCCGGGGGCAGGGCTTCGTACCGTCCAAGAAGGATGCCGAGGAGGCGGCGAAGGTGGCCTGGCTTCCCAAGGCGCAGGCTATTTTCGCCGACGCAAGTTGGGACACGGCGCAGCAGCCGGCCTTCCTCTGCGCCAAGCAGGGGCTCTACATGAACTGCAGGGGCTCGGCGATGCCCTGCGGCACAAGGCCCGGCGTTTCCGCCGAAACGAAGAACTGACGGGCTCGCTCATCTATGCACGGACTGCCGCCCATGTCGCGCATACAAATCCTGATGCTCTTAGGGGCTCTGCTCTTAGCGGAAATGGCGCATGCCGAGCCAGTCGAGCCGGTCGAGCAGGCGGCTCAGGCGAAATGCCAGGTCGCCGAGGTCAATCCGGTGACCGGTCACGTGTTCTGCATCAAGCCGCAAGGTGCCCCGGTCGAACCGCCGCCCGAGGACATCGCGCCGCCGTGCAACGCTGAAGCCTCGCGCGGGCAATGGAGTTGGGAGCCGACCTGCAAGCCTGCGCCCAAGGGCTAGTTGGGCGCGCACCTGTGGTTAAGCCCTCCCGCTCGCGGTCAAACGAAGCTCGCGGTTAGATGAAGAAGAACAGCGTGAGCGCGATGAGGACGATCAGCACGGCGAGAATCAGCGGCTGATCCTCATCCCTGCCGATATGGGCACCCTTCAGACGGTCGAACGAGTCCGCCATGAGAATTCTCCAGAAGTTGAATTACTTTATGGCAGGAAATCCGGGGGCTCGCGCAAAGTTCCCGATAGGAAAAAAGTCTTGACAGCGTGACGCTCCTCGCTAGGGTTTGGCTACAACGCGTCAGGTGGGCGAGGACGCCGCCGTCGCTTCGAGGCGCCGCTGATAAGAGCCGGCGCCATTTTTGTTCATGCCCCCGCAAATGAAAGATCGGAATGTTTCGACGGGCTCCGCCGGATTGGGAGCGCGTGAAGCAGGAGTTCATGTTCTGCACGGACCCACTCGATGTGATCGCCGAGCGGAACGGCATCGGCCGGGGCGCGTTAACGCGACACGCCAACGCAGCGAACTGGCAGCGCCAGGTCACGACCGTTCAGCGTCCGCGCCGCACGAAGGCCGAGCGCGCTGAAGCTGCTGCCGAGAGCACGCGGCGTGCGCTCTCGAAGAGCCTCGCTGCGCGCCTCTATCTCGCCATCGACCGCAAGGTCCAGGAGATCGAAATGAGGATGCAGCAAGCGGAAGACGAAGGACGGAGCGCAGTGGACGTCGAACGCGACGCCCGAACATTGAGCGCGTTCGCGCGTGTCTATGCGAAGCTCGTCGAGTTCGACGGCGCCAAGAAGCCCGCAACGGAAAAGCGGGAGACGGAAAGCAAGCCGAGCCCGGCAAGGAGCAGCGAGGATGCGGACCAACTCCGCCGCGATCTTGCGCGACGCCTTGAGCGGCTTGATCGCGGAGGGGACGCTTAGCCAATTCCTTTCAGGCCTTTCGGCCAACGAGCTAACACGGCTTCATGTTGATTTCGAGCTTTGGGCGCGCGACGACCAGTTGCCGCCCAAACGCGCGCAAGGCGGCGACGGCGATGGCGTTCTCGCCAAGGACATGGATTTCGTCGCGGCGAAGCATGTGCTGCGCGCGAAGTGGGGCGCTCGCCCTCGGCTTGCCGCCGATGCTGCTTGGCATCCCGGGGGACAACATATGCGGAAGCGAACCGCACCCTCTGGCGGCAGACTGTGCTGCCGCTCGTGCAGCGCACCGCCAAGGCACTGTCGGCCTGGCTCGCGCTGGCGTTTGCAGGCGGCAATGCGGGCGCGTCGCAGCTGCGTCCCGATCTCGATGCGGCTCGAGGCGCTGAGCACGGAGCGCGAGGCGCTCTGGCAGCGCGTGAGGAAATCCGATTTCCTGACGATTAACGAGAAACGCGCGGCGGTCGGCTACGGCGCCGTGGAAGGTGGGGATAGATTGAGCGGAGTGGCGCCCGAAGGATAGGGGCGGGGTGCCGGCCCATGTTAGCGTTCGCCTTCGCACGGAATCAGGTGGAGGCAGCCATGGCCATTCAGCTCACCCCCCCGACCAAGAACGTATTCCATCTCTCGGTCTTCTTGGCCCTGATCGCGCTCATTCTTTATTTGCTCGGCGTGTTCGGCGTGATCGAGGGCGGCTTCGCCTCCGTCGCGCATTACGCCTTCTGGGTGGCCGTGCTCGGCTGGGTGGTGCTCGTCGTCGGGGTCGGCGCCAAGGGGCTTTAGCTTCTTCATCAACGTCATTGCCGGGATTGACCCGGCAATCCACGTTCTTGTCATTGCCCGGCTTGACCCGCCTGCGGCGCTACAGGCCAGGCGTCGTCCCCGCGATGCGCTTCCGGAAAGCGGCCCGCGTGTTCCACATCTTGGGCGTCATCAATCTGGCTCAAATGTTTCTGTGAGGAGCGCGAGCTGTGACGAACGCCAAAGTCAGGGGACTCGCCGCGCTCCAGAATTGGTTCGCCGGCGCGCTTGACGAGCGGGCCGTGAAGGAGGCTTTGCGCAATGAGGCCGAGGCGCTTGCCGCGGGGGCGCGGGTTGAGGCGCCGGCTGGCCTCGCCCGAGGACCGGCATTGC
Organism: uncultured Alphaproteobacteria bacterium; assembly: GCA_963821255.1. GTDB lineage: Bacteria > Pseudomonadota > Alphaproteobacteria > Rhizobiales > Methyloligellaceae > Methyloceanibacter. The sequence continues at coordinate 112,516 of CAWGCX010000006.1, forward strand.
CTACGCGATAGGCACGCCCGACCCTGCCGCCCCGCGCTCGAGTTCGGCACGGTGCGGAAGGCCGCTTCGCCTTGGCTCTTGCCGGTTTTCCGGGCACGGCGCGGCGTCGTTAACTACGTCTTACGAAAAGCGGTCCAGGCTGCTTTCCGGCGCACGCGCCCAGCGGTCTAATCGCGGAATGGTGATCCGCCGGGGGCCTTTGCATGGCTGAAGGCGCCACCCCATATCTTGGTTAACGAGATATTGGAGACTTGCTATGGCGGAAGTTGCCAGTTGGGCACTACAGCGCGGCGTCTATCAGGCGCTGGTCGGATCATCCGTTCTCACCACGCTGCTTGGCGGCCCCCGCATCTATGACCACGCGCCGCAGGCGGCTGCCTTTCCCTTCGTGACACTAGGGCAGAGCGTGATCCGCGACTGGAGCACGGGAACCGAGGACGGCGGCGAGCATGAGCTCACGCTGCATGTCTGGTCGCGCGCGGGCGGCAAGCGCGAGGTGCTTGCGATCGTCGAGGCGATCAAAGCGGCGCTGCACGACCAGCCGCTTCTGCTCGAGGATCATTACCTCGTCAATCTGCGCCATCAGTTCTCCGAGGCGCGGCTCGATCCAGATGGCGACACCTTCCATGGTATCGTGCGCTATCGCGCCGTGACGGAGCCCGCAGTCGCCGAAGCGGCTTAGGGTCTACACTCACTTTACCCACAGTCGTCATCGCCGAGCTTGTCCCGGCCATCCACGTCTTTGCCTGCGGCGTCGCTGAAATTCGTGGATGCCCGGCACAAGGCCGGGCATGACGAGTTGGAGAGATCTCGCGCAACCCTCCCGTGTTGCGCTATAGAGGCTTCTTGCGAAGCAAGGAGCCGCGATGACCATCTGGGCCAAGTTTCAGCAGCTCGTTGACCGCGTCCTTGGGGAAGATGAACGATCGCTCGAATTGCGCGAGGAGGAGCTGCGGCTCGCGGCTGCGGCGCTGCTCATCAACGCGGCCTCGGTCGACGGCAAGTTCGAGCCTGAGGAACGCAAGAAGCTCAAGGCCCTGCTCGAGGCGCGGTTCGGGTTGCACGGCGACGGGCTGAAACAGATCCTCGGCGAAGCGGAGGCGTGGGAACAGGAATCGGTCGACCTTTACAGCTTCACGAGCGTGCTCGCACGCGAGCTCGACCAGGACGGCCGCAAGCGGATCGTCGAAATGCTATGGGAGGTGGCTTTCGCCGACGGCGTGCTGCACGAGTTCGAATCGAATCTCGTCTGGCGCAGCGCCGAGCTGCTCGGCGTCTCCGACCGCGACCGCATCACCCTGCGCAAGGCGGTCGAGAGCAAATTGTAAGTGTCATTCCCGCGCAAGCGCGAATCCAGTAGGCACGGGGCGTCCAGGACTTGAGAGCCCGTCTGCTTACTGGATGCCCGCCTTCGCGGGCATGACAATAGTCGATGTTAGGGCGGCTTCTGCCGCCCTTTTCGTTTGCGCCTTTTTGAACGTGAGGCGGCGTCGCGCCCGCACGCTCTCTTTCAACGCGGCGACCGTCGACATCACCGACCAGGAATCGGCCGGGCGCTGGCGCGAGCTGCTGGAAGGTGCGGGCTCAAGACCGCGCGCATCACCGCCAGCCGTTTCGTCGGAGGTCGCGTCCTTGAAGATGCCGGGCCTCGGGCTTGCCGCCCTCGGCGCCAAGCTGGACGAGACGAACGCTCCCGATCCGTTGACAAAGTGCCTGCTAACGCGAATAGAAAGGTCGAAAAGCACGTTCATGCGAGGTTCATGCGCGCTCGGTTAACGTCCCGGCCAATAAGGCAAATAGGACAAGAAAAGCAGTGGGACTGAAGGGTGAGTGGGCAATGAGGCAAGTAGGCATCATGGCGATGGCCGTCGCCATTTTGGCGATGGCGGGAGGGCCGGCTGAGGCCGGCTGCCTCTCGTGGAAACAGGCGGGGCCGGTTATCGCCAAGAACGGTCTGGTTCCGGCCAACGTCGTCTATGACAGCGTGCAGAAGCGCACCGGCGGCAAGATCGTGCAGGCGAAACTCTGCGAGGACGGCGGAAGTTTCCGGTACAAGTTCTCGGTGCTCGGGCCGACCGGCGACGTCGTCAAGCTCGACGTTGACGCTAATACCGGGCAGTTCTAGGACGACTCGCGGTATCCTTTCCGCGCGTGAGGGGAGGAAGGCGCTTTGCGGCTTCTCGTCATCGAGGACGATCCTGACCTTAACCGCCAGCTCGTCGCCGCGCTGAGCGATGCCGGCTACGCCGTCGACGCCGCGTTCGACGGCGAGGAGGGACACTTCCTCGGCGACACCGAGCCCTACGATGCCGTCGTGCTCGATCTCGGGCTGCCCAAGAAGGACGGCTTGAGCGTGCTCGAGCAGTGGCGGCGCGACGACCGGACGATGCCGGTGCTCATCCTCACCGCGCGCGAGCGCTGGAGCGACAAGGTTGCCGGCATGGACGCCGGTGCCGACGACTATGTCGCCAAGCCCTTCCACATGGAAGAAGTGCTGGCGCGCCTGCGCGCCCTGCTCCGCCGCTCGGCGGGGCATGCGCGCAACGAAATGGAATGCGGGCCGCTCAGGCTCGACACCAAGACCGCGCGCGTGACGGTCGACGGAGCGGCCGTCAAGCTCACCAGTCATGAGTATCGCGTGCTGCACTATCTCATGCTGCACCGCGACCGCGTGGTCTCGCGCACCGAGCTCGTCGAGCATCTCTACGAGCAGGACTTCGACCGCGACTCCAACACGGTCGAAGTGTTCATCGGGCGCTTGCGCAAGAAACTCCCCGTAGACCTCATCAAGACCGTCCGAGGGCTCGGCTACCGCCTCTCGGACAGCGAAGATGGGGCGTAACTCTCTCGCCTTCCGGCTGTTCGTCTCGGCCGTGGCCTTGACCCTCTTGGTCGTGCCTGCCGCGGCTATCCTCCTTTCCTCCCTCTATCGCCAGGCCGTCGAGCGCAATTTCGACGCGCGGCTCAACGTCTATCTTACGAGCCTGGTCGCCTCTTCCACGGAAGACGTCACGACGGGCACGCCCAAGGAGCCCGCGGGCCTCAACGAGCCGGCGTTCAGGATCCCGTTCTCCGGCTGGTACTGGCAGATCAAGCCACTCACCGCCGAGCGCCCCCTCTTCATCTCCGACTCCCTCCTCGACCAGCAGCTCACCCTCCCCAGTCAAATCGGCGTCGAGCCTGATGAGACGCGGACACGGCGCGCCTATGCGCCGGGCCCAGAGCATCAGCGCCTCCGCATCGTGGAGCGCGAGATCAGGCCGGGCGGTCCGAACTCCACGCCGTATTCCTATGCGATTGCGGGCGATGGAAGCGAGATCGACACCGATCTTGCCTGGTTCACCACCATGCTGATCGCGGCGCTTGGCCTGCTCAGTCTTGGCCTCGTGCTGGCGACGCTGTTCCAGGTGCGGTTCGGGCTCGCGCCCTTGCGCGCCATCCGCCACGACCTCGCGGCGATCCGCTCCGGCCAAGCCGAAAGCCTCGAAGGCGAGATTCCCGACGAGATCAGGCCGCTCCAGCAGGAACTCAACGCGCTGATCCAGTCGAACCGCGAGATCGTCGAGCGCGCGCGCACCCATGTCGGCAATCTCGCGCATGCGCTGAAGACGCCGCTCAGCGTGATCTCCAACGAAGCGCGCCACCAGGAGGGCCCGCTCGCCGCCAAGGTCATCGAGCAGGCCGAGATCATGCGTACGCAGATCACGCATCATCTCGACCGCGCGCGCGTGGCGGCACGCTCAAGCGTGATCGGCGACGCGACCGAAGTCGAGGCCGTGCTCAGCGCGCTGAAGCGGACGCTCGACCGAATCTACGGAGAGCGCGGGCTCGATCTCGAAGTGACCTCCGCCCCGGGGCTAAAGTTCCAGGGCGAGAAGCAGGACTTGGAGGAGATGGTCGGCAACCTGCTCGACAATGCCTGCAAATGGGCGAGTTGGAAGGTCAAGGCGTCGGCCGAGAAGGGGCGCAGGTCCGGCACTTTCACGGTCACGGTCGATGACGACGGCCCGGGCCTTTCGGAAGAGGACCGGGCGCGGGCGATGAAGCGCGGTCAGCGGCTCGACGAGAGCAAGCCGGGCTCGGGCTTCGGCCTCTCCATCGTGGCCGACCTCGCTCATCTATATAAGGGCAAGTTCGAATTAGAGCCGTCGCCCGAAGGGGGCTTGCGCGCGCGGCTCGAACTGCCCGCCGCCTGATTTCCGCGGATTTTCCGGGCGCAACGTATTTTGGCCAGAATTGTTATTTGTTAAGGGTAGGCTGAGACGATTAGAATGCTCTCAGTCTCGCACTCGGGGGCAAGGCCTTGAGGGCCGGCCCGCGGTAGGGGGGTACCGATGAGACTAGCGCCGATTTTCGCTATCGCTCTATTGGTGGGGGTGACGGCGTGCGGGCCCGGCAACAAACAGGGCACCGGCACGATTCTCGGCGCCACCGGCGGCGCGATCGCGGGCGCCGCGATCGGCGGCGGAGGAAGCGGACGTTATGTAGGCGCTGGTATCGGCGCCGTGGTCGGCGGTATCCTCGGCAATGAGATTGGCCGCAGCATGGATGAGCGCGATCGCCAGATGGCGGCGGCGGCCGAATACCGGGCGCTGGAATATGGCCAGCCCGGCGTGCCGACGAGCTGGGACAATCCGAACTCGCAATATCGCGGGCAGATCGTGCCCGGAAGGCCTTACCAGCAGGGCGGCTCGCATTGCCGGCCCTATACGCACACGATCTATATCAGCGGACAGCCGCAGACCGTCCGCGGCACGGCCTGCCGCAATCCCGACGGAACCTGGCAGACCGTCGGTTAGAGCCCGCTACTTCCGCGCAGATTGCCCGGAATTAATCTTGCGCGACGCGCTGAGCGCTTGCCCCTCAATGCGCCATTTCCTATGCCTAGCCTTCCATTGGCGATTGGAGGCTTGCGGCTCCAGTGTTGCTTTGGCTCATCCTTGCCTGCCTCACGGCGATCGTCCTACTCGTGTTGCTGCGCCCGCTCGCGCGCGAGAGCGAGGGCGACGCGACAGAAGCCGCGTCTTCCGCGCGCGAGGGCTTCGACGCGGCCGTCTATCGCGACCAGCTTGCCGAGATCGACGCCGACCGCGCGCGGGGCCTGATCGGCGAGGCGGAGGCGGAGGCCGCGCGAATCGAGATTGCGCGCCGGCTGCTCGCGACTGACGGCAAGGCGCGCGCATCCGCGGGCGCACAGCGCGAGGGTGCAACTTCGCGCGCGGCCCTGATCGGCGTTACGGCGCTGCTGCCGCTGGTCGCGCTCGGCTTCTACCTCTCCTACGGCTCTCCCGGACTTCCTGACCAGCCGCTTGCTTTGCGCCTCAAAGATCCCGCGAACGAGCAGAACATCGCCGCGCTCGTCGCCCGCGTGGAGGCGCGGCTCCGCGAGCATCCCGAAGATGGCGAAGGCTGGGACGTGATCGCGCCGGTCTATCTCGGCTGGCGGCGTTATGGCGATGCGGCCAATGCCTACGAGCAGGCCATCCGGCTGCTCGGTCCCTCGGCCTCTCGGCTCTCCGGCCTCGGCCAGGCGGTCGTGCTCAAGAACGACGGCGTGGTGACGGAGGAAGCGCGGCGTGCGCTCGAGCGCGCGCTCACGCTCGACAAGACGCTGCTCGAGCCGCGCATTCTTCTGTCCATCGCCAAAGAGCAGGACGGCAAGTTCGCGGAAGCCGTCGAGGCTTGGCGCGCGCTGCTTCAGATGGCCGACACGAATGCGCCGTGGCGCGAGATGGTCGAGCAGCGCATCGCGCTCGCCGAAACCAAGCGCGACGGGAAGCCCTTGCCGCAACCGAGCGCGCAAGACGTCGCCGCGGCGGAAGCCATGAGCCCCGCCGAGCGCCAGGCGATGATCGAGAGCATGGTGCAGGGCCTAGCGGCGCGGCTCGAGACACAAGGCGACGATCTGCCAGGTTGGCTGAAGCTCGTGCGCGCCTATAGCGTGCTTGATCGCAAGGACGAGGCGACGAAGGCGCTTGCGCGCGCCAAGAGCCAGTTCACCGGCAACGCGGCGGCGATCCGAGAACTCGATGCGCTCGCGGCTGAGCTTGGGCTGAAATCATGACGCGGAAGCAGCGGAGAAGCGTGCTGATCGGCACTTCGCTTGCGGTGCTCACAGCTGCCGTGGGACTCGTGCTCTACGCCATGCGCAACTCGATCGTCTTCTTCTATACGCCGAGCGAAGTCGCCAAGATGGAGATCGCGCCGGGCCAGCGCTTCCGGCTCGGCGGACTTGTGGACAAAGACAGCGTCGTGCGCGGGGAGGGGACATCCGTCCGCTTCGCCATCACCGACATGACCAAGACCCTGCCCGTCACCTATGAGGGCGTGCTCCCCGACCTGTTCCGCGAGGAGCAGGGTGTGGTCGCAGAAGGGACGCTCGCGGCCGACGGCATTTTCCATGCCGACAGCGTGCTCGCCAAGCACGATGAGAACTACATGCCGCCGGAGGTCGCCAAGAAGCTGAAAGAGCAGGGGGTGTGGAAGGGCGAGGGGGACGCGGGCGGATGATCGCCGAGACCGGGCATTACGCGCTGATCCTCGCACTCGCCGTCGCGATCGTGCAGACAGTGCTGCCGCTGATCGGCACGCGCACGCGCGATCCACAGCTTGCGGCGACAGCCGTGCCCGCCGCGCAGCTCCAATTCATCCTGATCGCCATCGCCTTCATCGCGCTGACCACGGCCTATGTGACCTCGGACTTCTCGGTGCAGAATGTCTGGCAGAACTCGCACTCCGCGAAGCCGCTGATCTACAAAATCTCGGGCGTGTGGGGGAATCACGAAGGCTCGATGGTGCTCTGGGTGCTGATCCTCGCTCTGTTCGGGGCCGCGGTCGCAACCTTCGGCACGAATCTGCCGCGCGAGCTCAAGGCCAACGTGCTCGCGGTGCAGGGCTCGATCGCCGCGGCGTTTCTCCTTTTTATCATCACCACGTCGAACCCTTTCACGCGGCTCGACCCAGCGCCGTTCGACGGGCAGGGGCTAAACCCGATCCTGCAAGACCTCGCGCTCGCCATCCACCCGCCCTTCCTCTATGCCGGCTATGTCGGCTTCTCCATGGCGTTCTCCTTCGCCGTAGCGGCGCTCCTCTCGGGGCGCATCGACGCGGCCTGGGCGCGGTGGGTGAGGCCCTGGACGCTCGCCGCCTGGATGTGCCTCACGCTCGGCATCGCGCTCGGCTCGTGGTGGGCCTATTACGAGCTCGGCTGGGGCGGGTTCTGGTTCTGGGACCCGGTGGAGAACGCCTCCTTCATGCCGTGGCTCGCGGGCACGGCACTTTTGCACTCGGCGCTCGTCATGGAGAAGCGCGACGCGCTGAAGGTCTGGACCATCCTTCTCGCCATCATCACCTTCTCGCTCTCGCTGATGGGCACGTTCCTGGTGCGCTCCGGCGTGCTGACGAGCGTGCATGCCTTCGCGGTCGATCCCGCGCGCGGCGTGTTCATCCTGATGATCATGGGTGTGTTCATCGGCGGAGCGCTCACGCTCTTCGCGTGGCGGGCGCCGCTCCTTTCGCAAGGCGGATTGTTCGCCCCGATCAGCCGCGAGGGTGCGCTCGTGCTGAACAACCTTCTGCTGACGACCGCCTGTGCCGCCGTGCTGGTCGGCACGCTCTATCCGCTCGCGCTTGAGGCGATCACGGGCGACAAGATCTCGGTCGGCGCCCCGTTCTTCAATCTCACCTTCGTGCCGCTGATCGTGCCGCTGCTTCTCGCGGTGCCGTTCGGGCCGCTGCTCGCGTGGAAGCGCGGCGACCTGCTCGCCGCCGCGCAACGGCTCACCGCAGCGGCGGTGGTGTCGCTTGCGGTCGTGATCCTGCTGCTCGCGGTCTACCGGAAGGGGCCATGGCTTGCGCCGCTCGGCATCGGCCTCGGCGTCTGGCTGATCGCCGGCGCGCTCACCGAGATCGGCTATCGCGTCAAAACTCACCGACGCCTCGTGGGGCGAAATTTGGCGGCGCTTGCGCAACCTGCCGCGCGCCTCGTACGGCTCGGCGCTTGCGCATGCGGGGCTTGGGCTCACGGTGATCGGCATCGTCGCCACCACGGCGTGGCGGTCCGAGGCGATCCTCTCGCTGAAGCCCGGCGACACCGCCGAGATCGCGGGTTACAGCCTCCTGTTCGAGGGCGTGGCGCCGCACCAGGGACCGAACTACCGTGAACGCGTGCGGCGAAGATTCAAGGTCACGCGCAACGATCGCGAAATCACGGTGCTTCAGCCGTCAAAGCGCGAGTTCATGATCGAGCAGAGCGGCACGACCGAGGCCGGCATCCATGCGAGCTGGCGCGGCGACCTCTACGCCGTGCTCGGCGATTCCCTGAAGGACGGTGCCTACAGCGTCCGCCTCTATTTCAACCCGTTGGTCCGCCTGATCTGGCTCGGCGCGCTGATCATGTTCCTGGGCGGGGCAGTGTCCCTTTCCGACCGGCGCTTGCGGGTCGGCGCGCCGAAGCGGGCTGCCGCCAAGCCAGCCCCCATCGCGGCGGGCGAGTGACCATGACCCCGCGCCGCCTTTTTTCTTCCCTTCTGCTTGCCGCCACGCTTCTCGCGGCAGCGCCCGCCGCCGCGGTGCAGCCCGACGAGGTGCTGCAGGACCCCGCGCTCGAAGCGCGCGCCCGTGCCATCTCCGCAAATCTCCGCTGCCTCGTCTGCCAGAATCAATCGATCGACGATTCGGACGCGCCGCTCGCCAAGGATTTGCGGCTGCTCGTGCGCGAGCGGCTGAAGGCGGGCGACGGCGACCCCGAGATCGTCGACTTCGTGGTCGCGCGCTACGGCGAGTTCGTGCTGCTCAAGCCCCGGCTTTCCCCCCAAACCTTGATTCTGTGGTTCGCTACGCCCGCTCTTTTCCTCGCCGCGCTTGCCGGCATCGCGCTAGCCTTGAGGCGGCGGAAATCGGCTGCCGCCGCGCCCGCGCCGCTCAGCCGCGAGGAGAAACGCCGGCTGAAGCAAATCCTCGAAAAACCGGAGTGACGCGCCGAAGCGGCGCGCCGTCGAGGGCAATCTGGCCCTTCGATCCGCTCAAACACGGAATTCATTTGATATCAAGGTCGTGGAGGACCGGGCGAATCTGGCCCGTGATGGCGCCTCCCTCTCTTCCAAGGCCGAGCGGAAGGCCTACATTTTCAGGCGTCGGAACCTTACTTAAATTTAATGCCGCCGAAACGGCTGCGTTAGTCGCGAACCCCTATATCTGTTCCCCGGAAGCCTCGCTCCTCACCGACGCAAGGCTGAGTTCTAACGGGATTTTTCATCTCAGGAGAGAGGTAATCATGACCCCTGACCAGAGCCATGCCGCGAACCCGAGCGCAGGCAAGCGGACGCTGACCCGCAAGCCGGTGCTCTTGGCGGCTGCCGCCCTGATCGCCACGAGCGCATTAGGGCTGACGCTCGGCAACGGCATTCCGTTCGCCATCGCCGAGACCCCCCAGACCCAGACCGTTCAGACGCCCCTTGGCCCTGCGCCGATCTCCTTCGCCGATCTCGTGCAGAAGGTGAGCCCCGCCGTGGTCAGCATCAACGTCAAGGGCGATACCAAGGTCGCCGAGAACGACCAGCAGATCCCGGGCCTTCCCGACCTGCCCGAGGACAACCCGCTCTACGATTTCTTCAAGCAGTTCCGCAAAGGCATGCCCGGCGCGCCGGCGAAGCCTTCGCCGAGCCTTGCTCAGGGCTCCGGCTTCCTCATCTCGTCCGACGGCTTCGTCGTGACCAACAATCACGTGGTCGAAGAGGCAGAGGAAGTCACGGTAACGATGGAAGACGGAACGAAATATCCCGCCACCATGGTGGGCTCCGATCCGCGCACCGACGTGGCCCTGCTCAAGGTCAAGGCCGACGGCAAGACCTTCCCGTTTGTCGAGTTCTCGGGCAACGACCCGCGGGTCGGCGATTGGGTGCTCGCCGTGGGCAACCCGTTCGGCCTCGGCGGAACGGTGACGGCCGGCATCATCTCGGCGCATAACCGCGACATTGGCTCAGGCCCCTACGACTATCTCCAGATCGACGCCGCGGTGAACCGCGGCAATTCCGGCGGCCCGAGCTTCGGCCTCGACGGCAAGGTGGTCGGCATGAACACCGCCATCTTCTCTCCGTCGGGCGGCAATGTCGGCATCGCGTTCGCGGTGCCTGCGGCCCTCGTCAAGGAAGTCGTCGGCAAGCTGCAGACCTCCGGCACCGTCGATCGCGGCTGGCTCGGCGTCGTCATCCAGAACGTCTCCGACGACATCGCCGACTCGATCGGTCTCGCCGAGGCCAAGGGCGCCATGGTCACCAAGGTGACCGAGGACGGCCCGGCGGCCAAGGAGGACCTCAAGGCCGGCGACGTGATCGTCGAGGTGAACGGCGAGAAGATCGAGGACTCGCGCGACCTTGCTCGCAAGATCGCCGAGCTCACGCCCAACACCGACGTCAAGCTCGCAATCGTCCGCTACGGCGAGAAGAAGGAAGTCGACATGAAGCTCGGCACCTTCCCGAGCGGCAAGAAGCTCGCCTCGCTCGAGGAGGACAAGCCTGAAACCGGCCAAGAGATGAAAGATCTCGGCCTCTCGCTCGCGCCCGCCGCCAAGTTCCCGGGCGCCGGCGAGGAGGGCGTGGTCATCACCGAGGTCGATCCCGCGAGCGATGCCGCCGAGAAGGGCCTCAAGCCCGGCGACGTCATTCTCCAGGTGGCCGGTGTGGACGTGGCCAATCCCGGTGACGTCGCCCAAGGCGTCAAGAAGGCGATGGACGGCGCCAAGGCCGACAAGGACACGGTCAAGGTGCTGATGCAAGTCAAGTCCGGCGACCAGATGCGCTTCGTGGCGCTTTCCCTGAAGAAGGCTTAATCGGCCTTCTACGCCGGAGGGCGGCGCGGTTTCCCCCCACCGCGCCGCCCGCCCCTTTTCCGCCGCCACAGGAGATCCGGGCCATGCGCGTTCTGGTGATCGAGGACGACCAAGAAACCGCATCTTTCCTCAGGCGCGCGCTTAAGGAGTCCGGCCATGTCGCCGAATATGCCGGCGACGGCCAGACCGGTCTCGACCTCGCTCGCGCCAATGCCTTCGACGTCCTGATCGTCGACCGCATGCTCCCGAAATGCGACGGCCTCTCGGTGATCCAGAAGCTGCGGGCCGAGGAGATCAGAACGCCCGCTCTCATCCTTTCGGCACTCGGCGAGGTTGACGACAGGGTCAAGGGCCTGCGCGCGGGCGGCGACGACTACCTCACCAAGCCTTATGCGTTCAGCGAGCTGCTCGCCCGCATCGAGGCGCTTGCCAGGCGCACCTCGCCCGAGGAGGGCTCCACCCGTCTCGTGGTCGGCGATCTCGTGCTCGACCGGCTATCGCACAAGGTGACGCGCGCGGGTGAAGCCATTATGTTGCAGCCGCGTGAGTTCCGCCTGCTCGAATATCTGATGAAGCATGCAGGTCAGGTGGTGACGCGCACCATGCTGCTCGAGAACGTCTGGGACTATCACTTCGACCCGCAGACCAATGTCATCGACGTCCATATCTCGCGGCTTAGGTCCAAGATCGACAAGAATTTCGGAAGCCCTCTCCTCCATACGGTCCGGGGCGCCGGATATTCCATCCGTGACAGCGCTCAGTAAGCTCTTCCGGACCACCGCCTTTCGCTTATCGCTGACTTACCTTGCGCTGTTCAGCGCAGCCGCCATCGTGGCGATGTTCTACATCTATTGGAACACCACGGTGCTGCTGCAGCGGCAGCTCAGCGAGACGATCGACGCGGAGCTGCAGGGCCTTGCCGAGCAGTACAAGGCGGGCCGGCTCGATCAGCTGATCCGCACCGTGGCTGACCGGTCGCGCACGCCCGGCAACAGCCTCTATCTCGTCGCCGACAAGGATGGGCGGCGGCTCGCCGGCAATCTCACAGCCGTGTCGCCGCAGCTCTGGAACAGCCTCGGGCCGGTCGAATTCGCCTATCGCCGCCCGGCGGAAGGCGGCACGGAGCGGCGTCTCGCCTTCGCCAACGTGTTCCGCCTGCCGGACGGGTACCGGCTGATCGTCGGCCGCGACATCGAGGACCGCAGGGTGCTCGCGCGCACCATCCGCTCCGCCATGCTGTGGGGCCTCGGCGTCATAGCACTGTTCGGCATCGGCGGCGGCGTCTGGGTGAGCCGCAAGCTGCTCGCGCGCATCGATGCGGTGTCGGCCACGACGCGAACGATCATGGAGGGCGACCTCACCGGCCGCCTGCCGGTCAACGGCTCGGGCGACGAGCTCGACCGCCTGTCGGAAAGCCTCAACCTCATGCTCGCGCGCATCGAGCAGCTGATGGCGGGCTTGCGCGAGGTGTCCGACAATATCGCGCACGACCTCAAGACGCCGCTCAATCGCCTGCGCAACCGTGTTGAGGCGGCGTTGCGCGAGCCTGATGGCGACGGTCCGATCTATCGCGAGGCGCTCGAGCGGACCATCGAAGAGGCCGACGGGCTGATCAAAACCTTCAACGCGCTGCTTTCCATCGCGCGGCTCGAAGCCGGGGCCGGCGGCGAGAACCGCGAGACGCTCGACGTCTCCGGGCTCGTCCGCGACGTGGCCGAGCTTTACGAGCCCGTCGCCGAGGAGCGCGGGCTTGCGCTTCGCTGCGAGACAAGCGAGCCCATCCGCGTTCACGCCGACCGGCAGTTGCTCGGCCAGGCCATCGCCAATCTTATCGACAACGCCATCAAATACGGCGCGCCGGAGGCCGGCAAATCCGGCAACGGCACCGAGCCCGAGGTCGCGGTGAGCGCGCGGGCGCGGGGGGCCATGGCGGAGATTGCTGTCAGCGACCGCGGGCCGGGCGTCCCGGCCGCCGAGCGGGAGCGGGTGCTTGACCGCTTCGTGCGCCTGGAAGCCAGCCGGTCTGAGCCCGGCAGCGGGCTTGGTTTGAGCCTTGTCGCGGCGGTGGCGAGGCTGCATGGTGGCAGCTTGCGGCTCGAGGACAACGATCCGGGCCTCCGTGTCGTCCTCACCGTGCCGGTCGAGGCCGAGGCGCATGTCAACGGGGCGGCGCAGAACGCGACCGCGGGAGCAGAGATCAGGCCCACGTGACGGCCTTTTTGGAGCGCATTGCGGCCTCGCCGCTTCCCTACGACGCGGCGCGCGGCGCGGACGTGCTCGACACGCTGTCAAAGTCGGATGCGCCCGAGCTTGCCGGGCTGATCGCCGGCAATCCCGACATCAGGGAGCTCCTGCTCGGCACTTTCTCCTGCTCGCCCTATCTCTCGGCGCTTTCGCTCCGCGATCCGCGCTCGCTCGCCGACTGCCTCACGCTGAACCCCGAGACGCATCTCAAGGACACGCGCGCCGCGCTCGCCGCTTCGATCGACGAAGCGCCGTCCTCGAAGGAGGTTATGGCGCATCTCAGGCAGTTCAAGCGGCGCATGGCGCTGCTCGTCGCGCTCGCCGATGTCGGCCAGGTCTGGACGACCGGCGCCTGCCTCGAAGCGATGAGCCTTACCGCCGACGCCACGCTAAAAGCGGCCACCGATTTTCTGTTCCGCAAGGCGCGTGAGGCCGGGCAGGTGACGGCAGGCGACGGCATGTCGGAGCCGCGCGGCTATTTCATCATCGCCATGGGCAAGCTCGGGGCGATGGAGCTCAACTATTCGAGCGACATCGACTTTATGGTCTTTTGCGACGCGGCCCGCGCGCGGCTCGCGTCGGACGTCGAGCCGTCCACCTTCTTCGTGAAGCTGACGCGGGAGCTCGTACGCCTGCTGCAGGAGCACACCGCCAACGGTTATGTGTTCCGCACCGATCTCAGGCTCAGGCCCGATCCAGGCGCGACGCAGATCGCGCTCTCGACCGACGCAGGCCTCACCTATTACGAGAGCTTCGGCCAGAACTGGGAGCGCGCGGCGCTGATCAAGGCGCGCATCGCCGCAGGCGACAAGCCGGCCGGCGAGGAGTTCCTGCGCCAGTTGGCACCCTTCGTCTGGCGCAAATATCTCGACTACGCCGCAGTCGCCGACATCCACGCCATGAAACGGCGGGTGCACGCGCATAAGGGGCATGGCGCCGTCGCGGTGGAGGGGCACGACATCAAGCTCGGCCGCGGCGGCATCCGCGACATCGAGTTCTTCGCCCAGACCCAGCAGCTCATCATGGGCGGCAGGCGTCCGGAGCTTCGGACGCGCGGCACAATCGAGACGCTCGGCCGGCTCGCCGAAGGCGGCTTCATCACGCGCGCCGACGCCGACGTCTTGACCGAGGCCTATTACTTCCTGCGCCGGATCGAGAACCGGCTGCAGATGGTGGGCGATCAGCAGACGCATATCCTTCCCGCCGATAGGGCGGAGCTCGACCGCATCGCGCGCTTCTCGGGCTATGAAGAGACCGACGCGTTTGCCAACGCGCTGCTTGCGACCTTCAAGCAGGTCGAGGCGCATTACGGCGCGCTGTTCGAAAAGCTGCCCGAGCCGCCCGCTTCCCTCCCCAATATCGTCATCTCCGCGGAGACCGATCCTGCGGCCATCGCGAGTCTCGAGCGGCTTGGATTCCGCAATCCGCAAGCAGCGATGACCGCGATCCGCGCCTGGCAGTCGGGCCGCTACGCCGCGACGCGCAGCGCGATGTCGCGCGAGCGGCTGACCGCGTTCCTTCCCTCGCTGCTCGATGCCTTCGGCCGCACCGCCGAGCCGGACCTCGCGCTCGCCACCTTCGACAAGGTGATTTCCGAGATGCCGGCGGGCTTGCAGCTTTTCTCTCTCCTTGCCGCCAATCCGAGCCTGCTCAGGCTGCTCGCCGATATCATGGGCACGGCGCCGAGGCTCGCGCGCATCATCGCGCGGCGCCCGCGTCTTCTCGATGCGGTGCTCGATCCCGGGTTCTTCGGTGCCGTGCCGACCCCTGAGAAGCTGAAAGAGCTCGTCCGCGGCGCGATCGCGGAGGCGCGTGACCATCAGGACGCGCTCGACCGCGCGCGCAGCATCGGCCGCGAGCAGGGCTTCCTCATCGGTGTGCGGGTGATCTCGGGCACGCTCTCAGCACGCCAGGCGGGCGCGGCCTATGCGGGGCTGGCCGAGACCTTGATCGCGGCGCTCGCCGCGCGCGTCGAGGCTGAGCTCGAGCGCCAGCACGGGCGCCTGCCGGGCGGCCGCGCGGCGATCATCGCCATGGGCAAGCTTGGGGGCCGCGAGATGACCGCCGGCTCGGACCTGGACCTGATCGTTGTCTACGACTACGAGGGGACGGACGCCCAGTCCGACAGCTCAAGGCCGCTGCCCGGTCCCCAGTACTATTCGCGCTTCACTCAGCGACTGATCGCGGCGCTCTCCGCCGAGACCGCCGAGGGCTCGCTCTACCAAGTCGACATGCGGCTCAGGCCCTCGGGCAGCCAGGGCCCGGTCGCGACCAAGCTTTCGAGCTTCATCGACTATCAGAAGGCGTCAGCCTGGACGTGGGAGCATCTTGCGCTGACCCGCGCGCGGGTCGTCGCGGAGTCCGCCGCCTTGCGCGAGACCATCAACGACACGATCAGGGAGGTGCTGGCGCGCCCGCGCGATCGCGCTGCCGTCGCGGAAGACGTCCGCACCATGCGCGCGAAGATCGAAGAGGAGAAGGGCACGAGCGATATCTGGGACCTGAAGCAGGTGCGGGGCGGGCTGATCGACCTCGAGTTCATCGCGCAGTTTCTCCAGATCGTCAGTGCCGCGGAGCACCCGGAGGTGCTCGACCAGAACACCGAGACTGCGCTCTCGAAGCTCGCATCGGCCGGCGTGCTGTCTCCGGCCGATGCCGAGATCCTCGTGCCTGCAGCGCAGCTCTATCATGCTCTGACGCAAGTGTTGAGGCTATGCCTCGACAAGCCGTTCGTGCCGGAGGAGGCACCCCGCGCGCTGAAAGACCTGCTCGCCCGCTCGGCTGACATGCCAGACTTCGCCACGCTCGAAGCATCGCTCAGCGACACGCTGCGTCAGGTGCACGAGGCCTACGAGCGGATCATTCGGTAGGGACGACGAGGCCTAAGCGGAGGCGGCGAGCTCGGGTTCCGACGTCTCGGCGGGCAGCACGGCCTGAACGGGCAGGGTGCAGGTCACGGTCGTGCCCTGGCCCTCGCGGCTCGAGATGCGCACGGTCCCGCCATGCAGCTCGACCAGCGCGCGGGAGATGGCAAGCCCAAGCCCGCTGCCCTGATGGCTTTTGGAGAACTGGTTCTCGACCTGCTCGAACGGACGCCCGAGCTTGCCGATGTCGCCCTCGGGGATGCCGATGCCGGTGTCCTTGATGGCGATCTTCACAATCCCGCGCGCGCGCGAGATATGCACGTCGACGCTGCCGCCGTCGCGGGTGAACTTCACCGCGTTCGACAGAAGGTTCAGGAACACCTGCTTGAGCGCCCGGCGGTCGGCTTCGAGCATCATGTGCGGCGGCCCGTGGCGCGCGAGTGTGATGTTGCGCTCCTCCGCCGCCTGGCTCACCACCTTCATGCTGTCGTCGACGATGTCGGCAACGTCCACCTGGCCGAGATGCAGTGACATGCGGCCTGCCTCGATCTTCGACATGTCGAGAATGTCGTTGATCACTTCCAGCAGATAGGTGCCGCTCTCATAGATGTCGCGCGCATATTCCTGATACTTCGCATGGCCGAGCGGGCCGAACAAAGATTTCTGCATCACTTCGGAGAAGCCGATCACGGCGTTCAGCGGGGTGCGCAGCTCGTGGCTGATATTGGCGAGGAACTCGGACTTGGCGCGGTTTGCGGCCTCAGCCCGGTTCTTCTCCGCGGCATATTTCTCGGCGAGGTCGACAAGCCGCTGCTTCTGCTGCTCGAGCTCGCGGCGGGAGAGCCTGAGCTCGGCGACGCTCTCCCGGAGCTGGCTCTCGCTCTCGGCGAGACGCTGCTGGCTTTCTTTGAGCACGGTGATGTCGGTACCGACGCTCACATAACCGCCGTCGCGCGTGCGCCGCTCGTTGATGTGCAGCCAGCGGCCGTCCTCGATCTGCGCCTCGTAGGTGCGGCTGTCGTCGTTCTCGCGCCCGGCGACCGCGATGCGCTTGGAGACGAGCGGCTCGGCTGCCGCGGCGATCACATCTTCATACGGGCTGCCTTGCCGCACCATGTCGTCGGCCAAGCCGTGGAACTGCTGGTACTTGCTGTTGCACATGACGAGCTGGTTCTCGCGGTCCCACAGCACGAAGGCCTCGGAGATCGTCTCGACCGCGTCGCGCAGCCGCGCATTGGCGTCCGCCGAGCCGGGGCTTGCATCATGCTCGGCCATCACGGCAATGCCGGTGAGGATCGGCTCGCGCCGGTCGGCGCTCCGGGTGATGTGGCCGCGGAGCCTCAGCATCACCCAGGGACCGTCCTGATGGCGGAGGCGGAAGCTCTCGTCGAATTCGGTTGTCCCCTCGCGCAGATGCCGCTCGACCGCGCCGCGGAGATCGTCGTCGGGATGCAGCGCGCGGGCGATCGCGCCGAACGGCATGGTGGCACCGACCGGCTGAAGGCCAAGCATGCGGAACATCGGTGCCGACCATTGCACATGACCGCGCGCGAGGTTCCAGCGCCACATGCCGCAGCCGGGCAGCGCCTCGGTCAGCTCATCTGCGAGCGCATCGTCCCCCGCGCGCGCGGCAGCGGGCGCGAGGTACCATAGAGCGGCGCCGATCAGCGCAAGCACCAAGCCCGTGCAGACGAGCAGCGTGATCTCGAGCATCGCGCCGCTCTTCCAATCGGCGATGGCCGAGGCCACCGGCTGGATCATCGCGAGCTGCGCGTCGGTACGCGGGAGGTTGCGGACCGTGACGATCGCATCGGTCCCGTCGAGCAGGGTCAGGCGCAGCACGCCGGCTTCGGCGCCGAAGGTGGTGAGCGGCTGCTGTGGCCCAAGCACGGTGAGCAGGTTGCCGGCGCGCTCGCCGTCCAGCGGCGCACGGGCCTGGATGTTGCCTTCGGCATCGGCGAACAGCGCCATGCGACCATCGCGGGTCGCGGCCTTGGGCAGGCTCGCGGCGAGCGCGGTTTGCCAGTCGCGGCTCGAGCTCAGCGTCTTGTCCTTGAGGTTGAGGGCGGCGACGTCGGCGTTGAGCGTCAATAGCCGGCGCGCGGCATCGAGCGCGTCGCGCTTGCCGTGCGCTAGCTGGAAGGCGAAGCCCACGATGGCGACGAAGGCAAAGATGGCGAGCAGGATCGGGACGAGGCGGCGGAGCAGCTCAGCCTCGGGCATGTAACGCCCGACAACCGCCCGCAGGTCCTGCAAACGAGGACTTGAGCCGGCGAAGACTCCCACACGCGCGGCACGTGCCCGCGACATTCGGTCCCCCGTGGTCGTTCTCCCGCGTCGAGCCGGAGAACTTGCCGCATCTCCGAATCGCCCTCGCTTCGAGTTGAATCGATGAGAGCGTCGTCTGTCCAGAGAAACCTGTGGATGTTCGGTTAATAAGCCGTTGACAGAGCACGACTCTAGGTCGCGCCGAGGGTCTTAGAGACAATCTCGTAGCTGTCGGTGGAGAGCTCGGCGCGGGCCAGATTCGCAAGCGTCTCCTTGGCCTTGGCCTGGCGCTCGGGCTCCAGGATGCGCCAGCTCTCGAAAGCGCCAAGGAGCCGTGCCGCCATATGCGGGTTGAAGCGGTCGATGGCGAGCGCCTGATCCGCGAGGAGCCGGTAGCCCGCCCCGTCCTTGCGGTTGAAACCGGTCGGGTTACCGTGGGCGAAGCTGCCGATCAGCGCGCGGATACGGTTCGGGTTCTTGAGCGAGAATTTCGGGTGCTCCAGCAGCGCCCACATGGTCGCGACGGAGGTTGGGCGCACGGCGCGTGCCTGCACCGCGAACCATTTGTCGAGCACGAGCGGCTCATCCTGCCAGCGCGCGTAGAAATGATCGAGCGCCTCGTGCCGCAGGGGCAGGTCGAGATGCGACAGGATGGAGAGCGCCATGATCGCATCCGTCATGTTCGAGGCGTCGTAATAATGCCTCCGCACGCGCTCGACTTCTTCAGGCGCGCCGCTCGCCACGAGCAGGTCGAGCGCCGCGATACGCAGCGCGCGCAAGCCCGCGCTCTTTGGATCGGGCGAGTAAGGGCCAGGCGACGCGCAATTCGTGTAGAGCTCAGCAAGCGTCGCGGCGATCTCCGTGCCGATCGTCGCGCGCAACGCTTCGCGTGCGCCGCACACTTTGTCGGTGTCGACGTCGCGGGCAAGCTCACGCGCGATGTCGGACTCGCTCGGCAGCTTGAGGAACTCCGCGCGATAGGCAGCCCGCAGCGTATCGTCGCGCGCGGTCGCGGCAACCGCTTGTGCAAGGCGCGCTGCCTCCTTGCCCGTGACGCGCCCGAGATCGCCACCTCGCGACGCGGCGGTGAGCAGATTGGTCGCGTAAGTCTGCGCCGCCTGCCAGCGATTGAACGGATCGCTGTCATGGCGCATCAGGAACTCGATCTGCTCCGGCTCGAGATTGACGGTAAGGCGCACCGGGGCGGAGAAATCGCGCAAGAGCGACGGCGTGGGCGGCGAGGGGATGTCACGGAACTCGAAGACGTGCTCGCGATCGGTCACTTCGAGCAGCCCGCCGGGGAGGGAAGTTCCGTCGGCAAGCGTCAGCGGAAGGTCTTGGCCGTTCGCGCCCGAACAGCCCGACTTTGAGCGGAATCGGCATCGGTTGCTTGCTCGTCTGGCCGGGCGTCGGTGGCACGACCTGGCTCACCTTCAGCCGCGCGGTCTTGGCGTGCGCATCGTAATCGAGCGAGCAGGCAAGCTCGGGCGTGCCGGCCTGATTGTACCACAGCATGAATTGCCTGAGGTCGCGGCCAGAGGCGTCGGCCAGGCAGTCGACGAAATCCTCGACTGTGACCG
Organism: uncultured Alphaproteobacteria bacterium; assembly: GCA_963821255.1. Classification (GTDB taxonomy): domain Bacteria; phylum Pseudomonadota; class Alphaproteobacteria; order Rhizobiales; family Methyloligellaceae; genus Methyloceanibacter. Next base: position 132,300 of record CAWGCX010000006.1, read on the forward strand.
CCTCGCCGTCATGCCGCTCGAAATAGAGGTCGAGCCCTTTGCGGAATCCCTCGCGCCCGAGCAGCGTCTGCAGCATGCGGCAGATCTCGGCGCCCTTCTCGTAGACGGTCGCCGTGTAGAAATTGTTGATCTCGATGAAGGACGCAGGCCGCACCGGGTGGGCCAAGGGCCCCGCGTCCTCCGGGAACTGATTGGTCTTCAAGACGCGCGCATCGACGATACGCTCGACCGGGCCGGAGCGCACGTCTGCGGTGAATTCCTGGTCGCGGAACACGGTCAGCCCTTCCTTCAGGCAGAGCTGAAACCAGTCGCGGCAGGTGATGCGGTCGCCGGTCCAGTTGTGGAAATATTCGTGCGCGATCACGCTCTCGATCGCGGCGTAGTCGCCGTCGCTCGCCGTGTCGGGTCGCGCCAGCACGAGCTTGTCGTTGAAGATATTGAGGCCCTTGTTCTCCATCGCGCCCATGTTGAAGTCGCTGACCGCCGCGATGTTGAACATTTCGAGATCGTATTCGCGGCCGAAGCGATCCTCGTCCCAGCGCATGGAGCGTTTGAGCGAGTCCATGGCCCAGGCGCAGCGGTCCTCCTTGCCGGGCTCGACATAGATGGCGAGCGCCACCTCGCGGCCCGATGCGGTGACGAAGCTGTCGCGCACCGCGGTCAAATCGCCACCGACCAGCGCGAAGAGATAAGACGGTTTGGGGAAGGGGTCGTGCCAGACGGCGTAATGGCGCCCGGTGCTTTGGATGTCGCCGTGTTCGACCAGGTTTCCGTTCGAGAGCAGCACGGGGGTCGATGCCTTGTCCGCCTCGATGCGCACCGTATAGACCGCGAGCACGTCGGGCCGGTCGAGAAAAAAGGTGATGCGGCGGAAACCTTCCGGCTCGCACTGCGTGCAATAGGTGCCGCGCGTGCGGTAGAGGCCCGAGAGCTCGGTGTTGGCTTCGGGCTCGCAGGTCGTGACGATCTCGAGCGTAAAGGGATGCGCCGGGACCTGCGCGATGGTCAGCGAACGGTCCGTCAGGGCGTAGTCGCCGGCTGATAGCGTGTTGCCGTCTATGGCGACGCTTTCGAGCTTGAGCGCCTCTCCGTCGAGCTGAAGTGGCCGGCCGCCGGTCGCGACCTTGGGATTGGGCCTGATGCGGAGTTTCGAGGCGACGCGGGTCGCCTTTGGCTCCAGCGCGAAGCCGAGGTCGACCTCCTCGATGAGGTAGTCGGGCGGGGCGTAGTCTTTGAGGAATTTCGGCTGGCGGGGGGCGGTGTCTTGCATCGCCCGCTCTTAGAGGGCGAAAGGGGCGGTGCCAAGTCCGAAGCCTCGCCGCAATTCCGCCTTTCCAGACTCCGTCATGGCCGGGCTTGTCCCGGCCATCCACGTCTTGGGTGCGGGACGACTGAAATTCGTGGATGCCCGGCACTTCGGCCAGGCATGAGCAAGCATGAGCAAGCGCTCTTGTTTTGGCGAGAAAGGCTACTCGGCCGTCTCGGAGATCACGCGGCGGGCGAGCTGGGCGAGCTTGACGAGGTCGTCGCTCAGGTTCTCCGGCTCTTGCTCGGCGTGCTGCACGAACTCCTCGAGCAATTTCCGGAACACCGGCGCGCGCACGATGATCTGTGCCTCGCGCTCGACGCGGAAGGGGTCGAGATCGTATTCGGAGCCGGGCACGCGCCAGCCGCCCCAGTCGCGGTCGCTCGTCACCACGGTGGGGTGGGTGCCGGGATAAGGGTGATGGCCGCTTGGTCGGCGCTTTTCCAGCGGTTCTGGCCGCGGACGACGCGCCAGGTCCCGTCGAGCCGTTTGCGCCATTGACCTGCAGCGCTTGCGGCCCCCGGGTCTGTCACGCTAGCCGGAAAAATTTGGCCCCCTTCACCTGTGCATCCAGCCGGTGGACGGACCCCGGCTCGCAGGGTTAAGACGCGCTTCACCATGAAGGCCAGCTCCGCCGCCCAAGGGCCCGAGCCGAAGCTGTTCCTGCCGTCGAGGCGGGACGCCTTGGTGCTTGCGCTCGCGGGCGCGGCCTTGCTCGGCACCGCGCTCTTCCTTCGCTACGGTATCATCCAGAACACGCCGCTCGGGCTCGCTTGCGAGGCGGGGAGGGGAGGCTTTGTCTGCCGCCTTAGGCTCGCGGTCATTCTCATGTTCGTCTGGAACGTGTTCGGCTGGGGCGCGCTGATCGCTGCGGCCGTCCAGCTCATCCGCCCAAACGTCGTCGTGTTTGGTATCGGGCTTGTCTTCGCGCTCGCAGGCCTCGTGCTCTACAACACCGGTGCCGCAGCGCTTGCGATCGCGCTGCTCCTGCTCAGCCTGGCGCGGTCCGGGCCTGAAGCACCGTAAGCGCAAGCGCGACGAAGAGGAGCGCGAGCCAATCGGCCTGCCAGTTCGCGGCGCCCTCATTGCCGACGATAAACAGCGCGGAGCCGGCAAGCACTGAAGCGGCGGCGATCTCCGCCGCGCCGGGGCTCAGGCGCCCGCGCGCGCCAATGAAGGCTGCGACGGCCAGCGCCGTCACGGGGCCGGTCAGGGCGGCGAAGGGGAAGTCCTTATAGCGGGGGTCGAACACGAGGCCGAGCGCGACGTGGATCGCGGCAATCGCGGTCGCCACGAGCAACGCGGCGAGGATCGCGCCGTCGCGCGTGCCCCCGCGGCAATGCGGCGGATCGAGCGCCATGGCGAAACCTGGCAGCTCCCACCCCCGGGCAAGCGCGAAGGCAGCAGCCATCGGCACGGTGAGCGCCAACGCAAACATAATGACGCCCCGCAGGCCTTCGCCCGGGAGCGCGTTCTCCATGGCGAGGTTGGTGGCCGCGAGCCCGAAGGTGAGCCCGGTTGCCAGCGCGATCGAGGCGGCGCCCGGATCGCGCCGCCATCCTCGCGCCTCCCTCCCGCTCGCCCCCAGCCCGAAAGACATGAAGACGAGCGCCGCCGCGCCGATGCCGAGACCCGCCTTCAGCATCCAGTCCGGGTGGTTGGACACCGGCTCGCCGAAGCGGAACTTCAGCTCGCGGGTCGTATCGTCGAAGAGCCCCCAATGGCCGCCGACCGTGCCTTCCAGCAGGCGCTTCCAATGCTGGTCGTAGGCCTCGATGATATTGACCCGCCACCCCTGCTCCTTGGCGGCCGCCACGACCTCGCTCACGACCAGTGCCTGGTTTGAAGGGGAGGGAAGAGCGGCCTCGCGCATCCGCCCGGCGCTCGGCCACCCGATCTCCCCGATCAGGATCTCCTTGCCGGGAAAGGCTTCGCCCACCCGCCGCATGACGTCGCGGAGATGCACGCCGATCTTTTCAGCGGCAACTGGATCGTTCTCCCAATAAGGCAGGACGTGGATGGTCACGAAATCAGTCGCAGACGCGAGCTCCGGATGCTCGAGCCAGAACTCCCAGACATCGGCATAGGTCGAAGGCAGGTCTGAGCGCTGCCGCACCTCCTCAAGATAAACCCGCACGTCGCCGGCCAACAGCTCGCCCCGCAGCAGCGCCTCGTTGCCGACGATCAGCGCCTTGATCGTGCCGGGATAGGCTTTGGCCAGCTTAAGCGCTGCCTCGATCTCGCGCCGGTTGTCGGCACGGTTCCGGCCTAGCCAGATGCCTTGTAGGACCTCAAGGCCGTGCTTGGCGGCAAGCCGGGCGACCGCTCCTTGCCGCCCCATCGCCGAGTAGGTGCGGACGCAGGAGGCGGCGCGAGCGAGCTGCTTGAGGTCGCCCTCGATCTGGCTGTCGGGAATGACGAGCCCCACTGTGAATGGCGCTTGGCCCGCATGGAACGGAGCATAAGAGATGCACGTTACCTTTTCGTCTGGGCCGACCGGGAAGGGTGGCACGGGGTGCGGCTTGCCTAAGCCATGCCAGACGGCGGCGATGGCGCCGGCCACGAGCGCGAACAAAATCAGGGAGCGGACCATGTTGGAGTTTCGACCCAGGGATGCGACGAATAGCAGCTTTGCGGTGCGAAATGAACCGACAGCCCTTACTTGTGCGCGTGCGAAGTGATAAATCTCGGTCCTGCCGTTGGACTGCCAAAATCTAGTGGTTTAACGCGGAAGATCACTCGCTTTCACGTGGGGCCCCCATCCATGCTGCGCTGCACCTTCGCCGCCGCCGTGCTGCTCGCCGGCGCTGCGCTCTTTGTCCCGCCTCCTGCTTTCGCCGAGTCCGGCGGTGCCCCCCCCGCCGAGAACAAAGATAATAAGGAGGCCGAGAAGCCGCCGGAGGGCGATGCCGAGAAGGCCAAGGCGCAGGCTAAGGCCGAGCAGGAAGCTACAGCCAAGGCGATGGAGGAATATCGCGCCGCCGCCACGACTTTGCCGAGCGCCGCTGGCGCCGCGGAGTGCGTGTGGACCGGCCGGCGCATCGCGAGCCTGCTCTGGCGCGACGACATCGACACCGCGCGCCGCTATATCGATCTCTACGACCGCTTCAGTTGCTCGCCGGAGCATTTGAAGCTTGTGTTTCGTTGCGTCATCCAACAGGGGCCGCTCGACCCCAAGGCCGCGGACCGTCTTGCGTCCCGCGTGCATGATTGCTGGATGGCGCCCGGGACACCGACAACCGCCGCGAGCCAGGCAACGACCAGCTCCACCGAAAAAGGCGGAACGATTCCCAACTAAAAAAGTTTAGGGATGGGCTGCGGAATGTTCGCGGCACGGCGGCCGAGGGGGACACGTCCAAGCCGGATTCAGGGGACTGAGACTCCGATAAAAATGCGTAACGTCCTTGTCGTCGTTGTGGTCGCGCTGGTGACCGCGCTGCATGCTGGTGCATGGCTTCTCCTTCACGATGCTGTGTCGCCCCCGAACGCCAATGGCGCCCTCGCGAGCGTCTCGTTCGCGCCGATCGATTCAAGCCAGACCGGCGAAGCGGGCCAGGTCAGCGAGGCGCAGATCAAGTCCGACCTCGCCGCGATCGCGCTCTATACCCGCGCGGTCAGGACCTATAGCTCGATCGACGGGCTCGAGCGCGTGCCGCCGCTCGCTGCGGAATACGGCCTTCGCGTCACGCTCGGCGTGTGGCTCGATACGTGGGAGGAGCGCAACGAGCGCGAGATCGAGAGCGCGATCGAACTCACCAAGCGCTATCGCAACATCGACAGCGTCATTGTCGGCAACGAGACGATCTACCGCAACCGCACGCTCTATGGCGGCGATGACGTCAAGGCGCTGATCGACAAGATCCATCGCGTCAAGCGCGAAGTCAACGTGCCGGTGTCAACCGCCGAAGTGTGGGACATCTGGCTCGATCACCCGGAGCTTGCCTCGGCGGTCGATTATCTCGCCGTGCACATCCTGCCCTATTGGGAAGGCTTGCCCGCCAATGTCGCCGTCGACCATGCGGCGAAGGTCTATGAGCGGTTGCGCCAAGCCTATCCGGGCAAGCGTATCGTGATCGCCGAGTTTGGCTGGCCGAGTGCAGGAATGAACCGCAAAGAGGCGGAGCCCGGGGCGCTTGCGCAAGCGCAGGTCGTCCGCGATTTCGTCGCGCGCGCCGACGCCATGGGCATCGACTATTCGATCGTCGAGGCGTTCGACCAGCCCTGGAAGACGGCCGAAGGCAGCGTCGGGCCGTATTGGGGCATTTTCAACGCCGACCGTGCGCCGAAATTCGCGCTGGCCGGCGCCGTCGAGACGCCGAACTTCCTCTTCAAGATGTTGAGCGCGCTCGGGATCGGCCTCTTGCTCGCGATTCCGATTTTCGCCATGCCGCGCGTGACTGCCGCGCAAGCCAGCGTGCTTGCGGCCACCGCTGCCGCGATCGGCGCCTGGTCGGCCAATGTCGTCGACTACTGGGTCACGCACTATTTCGTGCTCGGCTCGCAGATCGCCATGTTCGCGGGCGCAGTGCTGCTCGTGCCGCTCATCATGATCATGCGGCAGCGGATCGACGAGCTCGCCGCCATCCTGTTCGGCGCGAAGCCGCTGCGCCTGCTCACGCCGGGCGAAGCGCCGTCGCCCGCACATGCGCCGTTCGTCTCGATCCACATCCCCGCCTGCCGCGAGCCGCCGGACATGCTGCGCCAGACGCTCGACAGCGTGGCGCGGCTCGACTGGCCGAATTTCGAGTGCGTCGTGGTGGTCAACAACACGCCCGACCCCGCTTTGTGGGAGCCGGTCGAGGAGCATTGCCGGCAGCTCGGCGAGCGCTTCAAGTTCGTGCGCGAGGACAGGCTGCAGGGCTTCAAGGCGGGCGCGCTGAGGCTCGCGCTCGAGCATACCGCGCAAGAGGCGGAGATCATCGGCGTGCTCGATGCCGACTACGTCGTCTCGCCCGACTGGCTCAAGGACCTCATGCCGGCCTTCGCCGATCCTGCCGTCGGGCTCGTGCAGGCCCCGCAAGACCATCGCGACGGCAATCGCTGCCTGACGCACGCGGCGATGAACCGCGAATATGCGGGCTTCTTCGACATCGGCATGGTGCAGCGGAACGAGGCCGACGCGATCATCGCGCACGGCACGATGTGCCTGATCAAGCGCGCGGCGCTGCTCGATGCCGGCAACTGGTCGAGCGACACGATCGTCGAGGACAGCGATCTCGGGCTCGCGCTGCTCGCGCGGGGCTGGCGTGCGCATTACACCAAGACGCGCTACGGCTATGGCCTACTGCCGACGGACTTTGCCGCCTATAAGAAACAGCGCCACCGCTGGGCCTATGGCGGCGTGCAGCTTATCAGGAAGCATTGGCGCGCGTTTCTGCCCGGCGGCAGCCGGCTCACCCCGCAGCAAAAGGCCCAGTTCCTGTTTGGTTGGCTGACTTGGCTCGGCGCCGAGAGCCTCGGCGTGCTGATCGCGATCCTGAATTTGATCTGGATGCCGCTTGTCGCATTCTTTGCCATCGCCGTGCCTGAAGCCGTGCTGCTCATGCCGGTGCTTGCCACCTTCGCCGTCACGCTCCTGCATTTCATGGTGCTCTACCGCACCCGCGTCGAGGCGCCCATCTTCGCCTCGCTCGGTGCGGCACTCTCGGCCATGGCACTGCAATTCACCGTGGGGCGCGCGGTGCTCGACGGCGTGGTGCGCGGCGAGTTGCCTTTCGTGCGCACCGCCAAGGGCTCGACCGCGCGCTGGCAGGATAATTTCCCGGCGCTGTGGGAGGCGGTGCTCGGCGGATTGCTGCTGCTTGGCGCGCTCATGCTTCACCGGACCAATGAGAACCAGGTGCGCGAGGTCTCGATCTTCAGCGCCGTGCTGTTCGTGCAGAGCCTGCCCTTCCTCGCGGCGGTCGGCATGGCGCTCGTCGAGCGGTCCCGGCTGAACACCTTCGCCACCTGGCGGAGGCTCGCCTCGCTGCCGATCTATCGGCCACGCCTGCCGCGCGGCCCCGCGCCCACCGCAGGTCCGCAAGCGGGCGGCGGCATCGAGGCCGTGCCCTAACCGCCTCTGCGGCCACCAATTTCCGGCTCCAACGTTCCACGTCTGGTTTCCGGCCTCCGGCTTGCCTACATTGCTGGTGAGGGATCAGCCTAAAGCCAGCCGCCTTGCGTGGGGTCAGCCTGTGTCGACGTGGATCGCGCTCTTCATCCTCGCGTTTGCCGCGATGCTGCTCGTCGGCAACGAGTCCGGCATGATCGCCGGGCTCGACAGCACGACCTTCGGCTATGCGGCCTTTCTGGTGGCCCTCCTTGTCTATCTCGCAGGCGGGTTCCTCTCGAGCTATGGCGGCCGTCGCGCGCGCGGCATCGCACGCGATGCGGTCGCCTGGCTCGCGCTGGGCATCGGCCTCGTCGCGCTCTATTCCTATCGCAACGAGCTGATGCCCATCGCGGGGCGTGTGGCGGGCGAGCTTCTGCCCGGCAGCGCCATGACGGTCGGGGAGAGCGAGGGCGGGGCCGCCGAGGTTCGCATCAGGCGCAGGCTCGATGGCCATTTCACCGCGCATGTCGACGTGAACGGCGAGCAGGTCTCGATGATCGTCGACACCGGCGCCACCAGCATCGTGCTCAGGCCCCAGGACGCGCGCAAAGCCGGGATCGACACCGACAATCTCACTTATTCCATCCCGGTGCTGACCGCGAACGGCCGCACAGTGGCCGCGCGTGTCCGCCTCGACAAGGTCTCGATCGGCCCGCTCGACCGGCAGAAGGTCGATGCGCTCGTCGCCCAGGACGGCGCGCTGACCCAGAGCCTGCTCGGTATGAGTTTCTTAAGCCGCCTGCGCTCCTATGAGTTTTCCGGGGATTTCCTGACGCTCCGCGGCTGATGCCCGGCGGGGCGCGCTGCCCCGAGGAGCCACCGCGGCTTTGAGCCCTTCAGCCAGACATGCGTTGCGCGAAGCCTCGCTTTGGCTGCCGTGGGACTCGGAGCGCTTCTGCTCGTCTGTTTCTTCGACGATCTGCGAAGCGCGCTCGGGCCCGGCGGCAAGGGCGCGCGGCGGGACGTCACCATGTTCGAGGCGAGCGAAGAGAAGCGGCTGGGCTTTGCCCGCGAGGTGCGGCTCAGTCCGACGGGCGCGGGCACTTCATGCTCGACGCCGCTGTCAACGACCGCGCCGCGACCTTCATAGACGATACCGGCGCGACGCTCGTGGCGCTCACCTATGAGGACGCGGAGCAGCTGGGGCTTGCGCCGCGCAGTCTCGATTTCTCCGCGCACGCGCAGACCGCGAGTGGCGTCGCGCGCGTGGCGCCCATCACGCTCGACCGCGTGCGCGTCGACGACATCATTGTGCGCGACGTGCCGGCCGTGGGCGGCGCGGGCGCTTGGCACCAATTTGCTCGGCATGAGTTCTTGGGCCGGCTCAAGAGCGTCCAGGTGCAGGGCGGCGAGCTCGTGCTGACGCAATAAGGCGGCGACTCAGCTCGGGTCGAGCACCGGCACGCCTTGCGGGTGCTTCGCCTTGTTCTCCGGCTCGACATGGATGGTGACCGCGGCGCCCGGGATGTCGGATTTGAGCGCCGCCTCGATGCGGTCGCAGATGTCGTGCGCCTCTGCCACGGTCACGTTCCCCGGTACCACCAGATGGAACTGGATGAAGGTCGTGCGCCCGGCATGTCGCGTGCGGAGGTCGTGCGCCTCGAGCGCGCCAATCGCCTCCTTGGAGATCACCTCGCGGATGCGGGCGAGCACGGCTTCCGGCGGCGCCTCGTCCATCAGGCCACCGATCGATTCCCGCATCAGCCGCCAGCCCGCCCACAGGATATTGAGCGCGACGAGCGCCGCGATGGCGGGATCGAGCACGAGCCAGCCGGTCAGCGCGACCAGCGCCACGCCGATGAGCACGCCGACAGAGGTGATGACGTCGGTCAGGAGATGCCGCGCGTCGGCGGTGAGCGCCGGCGAACGCCACGCCCTCCCGAAACGGAACAGCGCGTAGCACCAGGCGCCGTTGATCGCGCTGGCAAGCCCGTTGACGGCGAGGCCGTCGACCGGCGCCTCGAGCGGTTTCGGATCGAGAAAAGCGAAATAGGCCTCGCGCAGGATGGACAAAGCCGCGACGACGATCAGCACGCCGATCAGCACTGCCGAGAGATACTCCACCTTCTGGTGGCCGAAGGGATGGCTCGCGTCGGGCGGCACGGCGGAAAACCGCACTGCGAGGAAGATCGTGACCGCGGTCGCGACGTTGACGATGCTTTCGAGCGCGTCGGAATAGAGCGCCACGCTGCCCGTGAGCAGATAGGCGGCATATTTCAGCGCGAGCACTATCAGGCCAACGACGATGCTACCGGCTGCGAGCCGTACCGTTTTGTCCATGCGGGTCGCCTAGTCGCTCCGGGGAGGCGTTGCAACTGCAATTGGCGAGAATGAAACTCGCTTGCATTTGAAGAGTTGGTGACACACAAAAAAATCCCCTATTAGAAACCGCCCGTTGGAAGCGCCACAGATCGAGAGGCTGCATGTTCCCTAAGCCGCGCCACGACCTCGTTCCCAATACGGCCGATTTCGAGCGGCTGCCTCTCATCAAGCCGACGGGCTTTCGCGAGTACGATGCTCGCTGGCTCTTCCCGCAGGAAATCAACCTGCTCGGACTTGAGGCGGTCGGGCTCGGGCTCGCCACTTTGATGCGCGAGCGCGGCGTCCCGCCGCGGATCGTCGTCGGGCACGACTACCGCTCCTATTCGGGCGCGGTGAAAGCAGCGCTCACCACGGGCCTGCTCGCCGGCGGCGCCGAGGTGCACGATATCGGGCTCGCGCTCTCGCCCATGGCCTATTTCGCGCAGTTCGAGCTTGGCGTGGAAGGCGTGGCGATGGTCACCGCGAGCCATAACGACAATGGCTGGACCGGCATCAAGATGGGCTTCGAGCGGCCGCTCACCTTCTCGCCGGAAGACATGACCGCGCTGAAGGAGATCGTCATGAACGCAGCCTTCACGCGAGCCGAGCAAGGCGGCCGGTATATCTATGTGCCGGACCTGCCCGAGCGCTACATGGCGGACCTGCTTGCGCGGCCGAAGTTGATCCGGCCGCTGAAGGTCGTTGTGTCTTGTGGCAACGGCACGGCGAGCGCGTTCGCGCCGCGCGTTTTAGCCGAGCTTGGCGCGACCGTGATCCCCCTCAATTGCGAGCTCGACTACAGCTTCCCCGCGCACAACCCGAACCCCGAGGACCTCTCCATGCTGAACGCCACGCGCGAGGTGGTGCTCGCGCATGGCGCCGATCTCGCGCTCGCCTTCGACGGCGACGGCGACCGCTGCGGGGTGATCGACAATGAAGGCGAGGCGATCTACGCCGATAAAGTCGGCGTGATGCTCGCCCGCGACATCGCCGCGCGCAATCCTGGCGCGCTGTTCGTTGCCGACGTGAAGTCGACCGGTCTGTTCCTCACCGATCCGGTGCTGGGCTCGCATGGCGCCAAGACCGTGTTCTGGAAGACGGGCCATTCCTACATCAAGCGCTACAGCCACGAGACGGGCGCGCTGGTCGGGTTCGAGAAGTCGGGCCACTTCTTCTTCAACCCGCCGATCGGGCGCGGCTATGACGACGGGCTGGTGGCGGCGCTCGCCGTGCTCGACATGCTCGACCGCAATCCAGACAAGACGCTCGCGGAGCTGAAGCGCGAATTGCCGCGTACCTGGCAGTCCCCGACCATGTCGCCGCATTGCGACGACGAGAAGAAATATGGCGTGGTGGACCGCGTGGTGGAGCATTTCCAGACTGTCGCGGCCAATGGCGGTGAGCTGGCAGGGCAGAAGATCCGCGAGTTGATCACCGTCAACGGCATTCGCATTGTGCTCGAGGACGGGACGTGGGGCTTGGTGCGCGCCTCATCGAACAAGCCGGAGCTCGTGGTCGTGGTGGAAAGCCCGACCTCGGAAGCGAATATGCGCGCGATCTTCGCCGAGATCGACGCCGAGCTTGCCAAGCACGAGGAAGTCGGCGCCTACAACCAGAAGATCTGAGCGCAGCAGCGCGCGCGGCCGCCACGGAACCGTCAGCGTTCCGTTGCAATTCTGCAAAACGAATCTGCTTCGTTGCGCGCGTAGCATGATCGATCCCTCCTTCACATATTCGATCTTCGCGGCAGGCCTCGTCGCGGGCGTCACGCTCGATGTCCTGCTTCTCTGCACGCTCACCGCGCCGGGCTTTCGCATCTGGCCTACGCCCGAGCCGGGAAGCTGGCAGAGCCTGACATTTTGGGGACTGTTTCGCGGCGGCATGGTTGCGACGTTTCTCGTCGCCGCATTGGATTGGAATGGCGCCGGGCTGCTCGACGGAAGTCGCTTCATCGTCGGCGCGCCGCTGTTCCTTATTGGCTTCGGCATCACCGTCTGCGGCTATTTCAACCTCGGCCTCGGCAATACCTATTGCGGGGCCGAGGGGCTGGTGAGCCACGGCCTCTATCGCTTCAGCCGCAACCCGCAATATGCCTCTTCCATCACGGGGCTCGGGGGGCTCGCCATCTGCACCAACTCGTGGCTCGCAGCCGTGCTCGCCATGGTGATGTGCGCGGCTTATGTGCTGATGGCGCTCGTTGAAGAAGCCTGGCTTGAGGAACGCTACGGCGCGTCCTATCGCGATTATTGCGAGTGCACCGCGCGCTTCCTCGACGTGCCGGCGGTCGCCGCGCTGATCGAGCGCAAGAAAATTTCCGACCAAACGAGCTAAAGCTACTCGGCGGCGATGGCGCTCACCGCTCCGCCCGCCACGATGCTGCGCGCGTCCTGCAGCACCGCAATCCCCGCGCCGTCGAGATGCGCATGCTCGGCGAGATGCCGGCGGAAGGCCCGCGCGCGCGGCTGGCCGTGGAACAGGCCAAGAATGTGTCGCGTCATCTGGTTGAGCCGTGCGCCGCGCGCGAGCTGCGCCTCTACATAAGACATGAACGCGTCAAGCACGTCGAGCCGCGATGGCGGCCTGTCGTTCGCGCCGAACAGCGCGCGATCGACCTCCGCCAGCAGATACGGATCGGCATAGGCCGCACGACCGAGCATCACGCCGTCGATATGGTCGAGATGGGGAAGGGCCTCGGCGAAGGACGCCATGCCGCCATTGATCACGACCTCGAGCTCGGGCCGGCGCGCCTTCAGCCGCCACACGCGATCGTGGTCGAGCGGCGGGATTTCGCGGTTCTCCTTCGGGCTCAATCCGTCAAGCCAGGCCTTGCGCGCATGCACGACGAACGTCCCACAACCCGCTTGCGCCACCGTGTCGATGAACCTGTCCAAGCTCTCCTCGGCGTCCTGGTCGTCGATGCCGATACGGCATTTCACCGTGACCGGCACGTTCACCGCCGCACGCATCGCCGCGACGCACTCCGCGACGAGCGAAGGCTCGCCCATCAGGCAGGCGCCGAAGCGCCCGGATTGCACGCGGTCGGACGGACAGCCGATGTTCAGGTTGATCTCGTCATAGCCCCAATCGGCGCCGATCTCCGCGGCGCGGGTGAGCTTGTCCGGGTCGCTCCCGCCGAGCTGCAGCCCGAGCGGGTGCTCCTCCGGCGAGAAACCGAGAACGCGCTCGCTGTCGCCATAGAGCACCGCGTCAGCGGTCACCATCTCGGTGTAGAGGAACGTGCGCCGCGAGATCAGCCGCAAGAAATAGCGGCAGTGGCGGTCGGTCCACTCCATCATCGGCGCCACGCAGAAGCGGTGCGCGCGCGAGATCGCGCGATCGGGCTGCAAACGGTTCATGCCCCCTCAGATGGCCCATGCGTGGGCCGCTGGCAAGCTTTACGGGCTTGAGTTCGGGCCACGCTTCGGGCAAAGGCTTTGGTCATGGCCGAAGTCTTCATTTTCTACAGCGGGCAGGATCGCGAGCGGCCGAGGCCATCGCGCGCGAGCTTCAACGGCTCGGCGTGGAGGTCTGGTGGGATCTGAGCTGCTCGGGGGCGACGACTATCGGCAAAGAATCTCCAAGCTTCTGGAGCGCACGCAAGCCGCCATCGTGATCTGGTCCCGTCGCTACGTCGACAGCCAATGGGTGATGAGCGAGGCCGCCGCCGCCCGCGAGCGGAAGGTCCTCGTGCCCGTGACGATCGACGGCGCTGAACCACCCATCGACTTCCGCGAGCTGCACACGACGGAACCTCATCTCCTGGGTCCGGGCGACCGGCTTCCTCCCACGCTGCTCAGGTCGCTCTCTGAGCGGCTTAACCGGGAGATCGACTATCGTGACCCCGACGTCCAGCGCGCGGGCACCGTGGCGCGATTGGCGAGGCGGACCACTCAGGCTTGGTATGCCGATTTCGAGAGCCTGCTGTTCTTCTTCATCGGCCAAGGCTTCGCCTGCTTCCTGCTCAACCTCCCGCTGATCTGTTTCTTCCACACCGGCGACGCCGCGCAGCCTGCGTCGCCCACCTCCGCCGCTGTCGCCCTGCCGTCTTGGGTCCTTATATCTGGGCGCTGCTGAACGGCGTCATCGTCGCGGCCCTCTATATGCGGCCCGCGCTGGAATCACGCCGGCTCGCGGTCGCGGCTGCGCTCTTCGCGACCGCCGCGCCGCTGAGCCTCGTGTCCTATCTTGGCGGTCTCGTCATCTTCCTGGGCGGCAGTCAGCACGTCATTCCGCTTGTCGGCCTTGCCACGCTTGCCATGCTGCTTTGCAGCGCGCTGGCCCAGCGCGGCCTGAAGCGCCCCCTGAGCGCCGGCACGGCAAAGCCGAGCGCCGCACTATCAGGGGTGAGCGCAGGGTTCCCCAGGGCCTATGGCTGGCCATAGGTCTCGCCCCATTTGTGCAGCGCCTTCAGCACGGGGCCGAGCGCCTTGCCCTTGTCCGTCAGGTAGTACTCGTAGCGCGGCGGATGACTCTCATAGAGCCGCGCGGCGATCACGCCGCTCTTCTCCAATGTCTTGAGGCGTGCCGACAGCGTGTTCGGCGCGACGCCTGGCAGACCACGCTCAAGCTCCTGGAAGCGCAGCGCGCCCTTGCGGAACAGGTCGCGCAGCACGAGCAGCGACCATTTCTCGCCGATCACGTCGAGCGTCCGCGCCACCGGGCAATCCGCCTGACCATATCCATTCGCCATGCCCGCGAAATAAACGCGTACCTTCCGACTTTCAAGTCACTATCTATTGACAAGTCACTATCTGATTTATAGCTACGGAACATACGCAGCTTGCCTTGCAAGGAGGCCAATCATGTCCATTCCCGCTTTTCTCCCCTATTTCGTCCTGACAGGCACGGCTTTCGCCATCGCCGCCATCCTGTACGGCCTGAATAGCTCGCTCTTCCGCGCGCACTGGCCCGCGCAGGAGCGCAGGCGCGCGGTCATCGGCGCCGGCGTCATTCTGCTCGGATGGCTTGCCGCGGCGATCGCGCTCGCTGGGGCGGGCGTCTACCATGTGGCCGCCGACGGCATCCCAACCATCCAATACGGCATCTTCATCCCGATCGCGATCGGGCTCCTGCTGCTGTGGCGGTCGGCGCTCGCGAGCCGCATCCTGGACGCCGTGCCGCAGCCCTGGCTCGTCGGCGTGCAGCTCTACCGCGCGCTCGGCATCATCTTCTTGATCCTGTACGCCTTGGGCGAGCTTCCCGGCCTGTTCGCCTGGCCGGCCGGCGTGGGCGACATCGCCGTCGGTCTCGCCGCGCCCATCGTGGGCCTCGCCTATGCGCGCGCGCTGCGCGAGGGCGCTGGTCTCGTGCGTGCGTGGAACATATTCGGCATCTTGGATCTCGTCGTTGCCGTCACGATGGGCTTCGCGACCGCGCCATCCGCGCTTCAACTGATCGACGTGCAGCCGACCAGCGAGCTGATGACCGTGCTGCCCATGGTGCTGATCCCAACTTATCTCGTGCCGCTGTCCATCGTGCTGCATGTCGCTTCGCTGAAGAAATTGCCGCGCGACGCCGCCAAGCGCTATCCCCGCGAGCTGGTCCACGAAGGCAAGGTGTAAGCTATTGCAGCTCGGGCGCAGCGATGGGCGGGGCAGGGGGATGCGGCTTGGAGATGATATAGGCCGCCACGTCCCACGCCTGCTGCACGGAAAGCACCGGTTCCTCGTAGTGGATGCCGTAGGGCATGTTGTCGTGGATATAGGCGGCGGCATAGGCGGTCTTCGCCATGCCCGCGCCGGCATTGAAGCTTGCCTCGCCCCAGAGCGGCGGGATGTTGTAGCCCACGCCTGAGCCCGTCTTGCGCTCGCCCTGGCCGTCGTCCTTGTGGCACTCAGCGCAGAACTTCGCGTAGCCCCGCGCCCCGCGCCGCGCGTCGGGCGGCTCGGTCGGAGTGCGCAACGGCTTGAGGCCCATGCCGGCAACGCGCACGCCCTCGGGACTCCCTTTGCCGACGAAACGTATATAGGCGATGAGCGCCTCCATCTCCCGGCTCTCGTCAGGGAGCGCCTTGCCGTTCATGCTGCGCGTCATGCAGCCGTTGATGCGGTCGTGCAGCGTCAGCACCTGATTGTCGACCAGCATCGGGAAGGTGGCGAAGGTCGAGACGAAAGGCGCGGCGAAGGGCTGGAGCCCCGCGTTCAGGTGGCAGCTCTGGCAGGCGAGATCGTTGCCCGCATAGCGCATGGCAGGATTTTCCGCGTTCACGCCGATATGGCGCGCCGTGTCGACGATGAGGTCGCGGCCATAGCGGATGAGATCATTCTCAGCCCCGGGCCCGAGCTTGTTGACGTTGGCCGCGTACCAGTTCTTCGGAGTGTCCCACAGGAGATAGCCGGCGCCGAGGCCAATGGCCGCCGCCAAGGCGAGCCCCAGCGTGACGAGCAGTGATTTCATGAGCCGACACCAGCCCCGACTCCAAGGCGGCCACAGTCTCACCGCGCGCGGCCGAAGGCAATGGTAGGCGAGGCCTGCCGGTGTTCCGGCGGTTTTGCGTCCTTTAGGCTGACGGTAAAGGAGCAACGGTCCCGCAAAAGGGCTTATCCATATCGCCGAGGAGTTGCTAGAGGGCAGACGCCATGACAGGCCGTAGAGAGCGGCCTGAGACCCTTTCCCGGCGCAAGGCGCTACCCATTCTGGGCCTCGCCACGGTGGCCGCGTATGCGGCGCCCGCCGCGCTCATTCTCTCGAGCGCGAAGGCCGAGACGGGCAGCCAGACGCGGACGCGCACGAGGACCCGCACGCGGACGCGCACGCATCCTTAAGGCTTGGGCGGCCACGCGATCCGCAAGCAGACCGAAGATCGGGTGATGCTTTCATTCCGGGCGACCGGCTGGTCGCTCGGCTTGACCCGTTGTTCTGAAATTGCTGCCGGCCTCGAAGCGATCCTGCATGGCTGGGACATCGAGCACGCGGATGGCGGAGCGCCAGACGCGGAGATCACGCGCGAGCGCGATGGCTATGTCTGGTCGTCGGCGGTGCGGTGAAGCCGCATCTCTTCCGTCTGGCGCGCGCTCGAAGAGCCGCGCACGCTCGCCGAGTTGCGCACCCTGTTCGAGGCCGCCTTCCCCGACATCGAGCCGCGCCGGGTCGCCGGCGATCTCGGCGCGCTGCTCGAACGTTCGAACGCGACGGCCTGGTGAAGCGGGCGCTGTAGCCGTCCGTGCCCGGAACTCCTATATGGAGACCGAAAGCCAGCCCTTGTCCTTGCCGTGAACAGAGAAACGCCTCACGCGGCCCAAACGGCCATCGATCCCGTTTGCGGGATGACGGTCGACAAGCATGCCGGCAAGCCGACGCACGCGCATGTTGGGCACAGCTATTATTTCTGCTCGCAGGGCTGCCGCACGAAGTTCGCCGCCGACCCTAAGCGGTATCTCGACAGGGCTGGTGGCGCGCCCGAGCCTGTGCCGCAAGGCACGCTCTACACCTGCCCGATGCACCAGGAGATCGTGCAGGAGGGGCCGGGGCATTGCCCGATCTGCGGCATGGCGCTCGAGCCGAAGGGCGTGCCGCCGATGGACGAGCATGACCATGGCGGCCACCCGGAGCTTGTCGATTTCACGCGCAGGCTATGGGTAGCGGTGCCGCTGTCTTTGGCGCTCCTCGTCATGGACATGGGCGCGCATGTCTTCGGCATCGATATACTGCCGTTCCTGGAGCCCCGCGCGCAGCAATGGCTGAAGCTCGCCATCGCGATCCCCGCGGTGCTCTGGTGCGGCTGGCCGTTCTTCGTGCGCGGTTTCCAGTCGATCCGCTCGGGCTGGCTCAACATGTTCACGCTGATCGGGCTCGGCACGGGCGCCGCATTTCTCTACAGCGTGATCGCGGTGGTCGCGCCCGGCCTGTTCCCCGCCGCGATGAAGGATCATCACGGCATCGTCCCGGATTATTTCGAGGCGGCCTCCGTGATCGTCGCGCTCGTGCTGCTCGGCCAGGTGCTGGAGCTCCGCGCACGCGAGCGGACCGGCGGCGCGATCCGCGCGCTGCTCGATCTTGCGCCGAAGACAGCGCTGCGTGTGCTTGGCGGCGGGCGGACCGAGACCGTGGCGCTCGCTAACGTTGCGGTCGGCGATATCTTGCGCGTGCGGCCCGGCGACAAGGTGCCGATCGACGGTACGGTGACCGAAGGGTCGAGCGCGGTCGACGAGTCGATGCTGACCGGCGAGCCGGTTCCGGTGGAGAAGGTCGCGGGCGACCGCGTCACCGGCGGAACGCTGAACGGCACCGGCAGCTTCGACATGCGCGTGGACCGCACCGGCGCGGAGACCACGCTCGCGCAGGTCGTCAACATGGTCGCCGAAGCGCAGCGCTCGCGCGCGCCCATCCAGCGCCTCGCCGACACGGTGTCAGGCTATTTCGTGCCGGCGGTGATCCTGGTGGCGATCATCGCGTTCGTCGCGTGGCTCGTGCTCGGGCCGTCACCGCAGCTCGCTTACGCGCTGATCGCGGCGGTGAGCGTGCTGATCATCGCCTGCCCCTGCGCGTTAGGCCTCGCCACGCCGATCTCGATCATGGTGGCGACCGGGCGCGGCGCGCAAGCTGGCGTGCTCGTGCGGAACGCCACGGCGCTCGAGCGGCTCGCGGCCGTTGATACGGTAGTGGTCGACAAGACTGGCACGCTCACTGAAGGGCGCCCCAACTTCACCGGCGTCGAAGTGGCCAAAGGCTTCACCGAGGACGAGGTGTTGAGCCTCGCCGCTTCGCTCGAAGCGGGCAGCGAGCATCCGCTCGCCGCCGCGATCCTGCACGGCGCCGAGGCGCGCGGGCTCAGCTTCGCCAAAACCGAGGGCTTCGACTCGGTCACGGGTCAGGGGGTCAAGGGCCGCATCGGCCGGCGCGAGGTGCTGCTCGGCAGCGCGCGTCTGTTGGAAGGCGCGAGGATCGACGCGCGCCCACTCGCCAAGCAGGCCGAAGCGCTGCGCAAGCGCGGCGAGACGGTGGTGTTCCTTGGCGCGGACGGCAAGCTCGCCGGGCTCGTGGCGGTCGCCGACCCGATCAAGGCGTCGGCCGAAGAAGCGATCAAGAAGCTGCACGCGCTCGGGCTTCGCATCGTCATGGCGACCGGTGACAACGAGACGACCGCGCGCGCGGTGGCGGGGGAGCTCGGCATCGACGAGGTGCATGCCGGCATGCGGCCCGAGGAGAAGCTGACGCTGATCGCAGGCCTGCAGAAGAAGGGCGCGGTCGTGGCGATGGCCGGCGACGGCATCAACGACGCACCTGCGCTTGCGAAGGCCGATGTCGGTATCGCCATGGGCACGGGCGCTGACGTCGCGATGGAGAGCGCGGGGCTCACGCTACTCAAGGGCGATCTGCGCGGCGTGGTGCGCGGGGTCAAGCTCGCGCGCGCTACCATGCGCAACATCAAGCAGAACCTGTTCTTCGCCTTCGTTTACAACGCGCTCGGCGTGCCGATCGCCGCCGGCGTGCTCTATCCCGCCTTCGGCATCCTGCTGTCGCCGATGGTTGCCGCCGCGGCCATGAGCCTGTCGTCGGTCTCGGTGGTCGGCAACGCGCTACGCCTCCGCAACCTCGATCTGGATTGGCGCGCAAGCGGCAGGGCCCCTGATCCCTCCCCTTGATGGGGAGGGAGTCGCGCGCGCAGTGCGCGGCGGGTGGGGTGAATATCCCCTGTGTCGAAGAAAATTCCCGCCACCCCGACTTTGCCTTTGGCGAAGTCGGACCTCCCCACGAGGGGGAGGTATGGGCTAACCGGAAGGCGCTCGGATCACTCCTACAGCCGGTACGCGATCAGTGCTGGTTGGCGAGCCATTTGTTCGAGCCGACGCGGGTGCTTTGCGGGCGCGGCCGCTCCTCGATCCGCGCTTCGGCTTTCTCCTCCCCGGGCTCGGACACGCGCGGCAAAGCCTCCATCACGCGCTTGCGGGGAAGCGTGATGATCACCTCGGTGCCGTAGCGGAGCTTGCTCTTAAGCTCGAAGGTCCCGTCGTGCAGCTCGGTAAGCCCCTTGGTTATGGGAAGCCCGAGCCCCGTGCCGCCTTCTGCCGTCTCGTGTGCGAGCGAGCCCTGGCCGAAGCTCCTCAGCACGCGCGGGATCTCGCTCTCAGGAATGCCCGGGCCTGTGTCCTTCACGCTCAGGAACTGGCCGCCGGTCGGGGTGCGGCCGATCGTGAGCGTCACAGTGCCGCCGCTCGGCGTAAACTTGATCGTGTTGGAGAGCAGGTTGAGGCAGATCTGGCGGATCGCGCGCTCGTCGGCCCAGAGCTGGGGAAGGTCAGGCTCGAAGTTCTCGACGATCTTCAGCCCCTTGTTCTCGGCGCGGAGCCGCATCAGCCGGTGGCAATCCTCGACCACGTCGGCCAGCGTCACCGGCCCTTCGTTCAGCTCGTAGCGCCCCGCCTCGATGCGGCTGATGTCGAGGATCTCGTTGATGAGGGTGAGCAGATGCTGCCCGCTCTCATGGATGTCGTTCGCGTATTCGCGATAGGTCGGATTGGCATGCGGACCGAGAATCTCCGCGCGCATGATCTCCGAGAAGCCGAGAATGGCGTTGAGCGGTGTGCGCAGCTCGTGGCTCATCGTGGCGAGGAAGCGCGACTTGGCAAGATTGGCTTCCTCGGCGCGCAGCCGCGCCTCGTCGGAGATCGCCTTCGACTGCTCGAGCTCGCCGATCAGCGCATCCTTCTCCGCGCGATATTCCAGCATGGCGAGCACGGTCGAGTTCCAGCCGTTCATCAGCCACACGAAATAGATGTAGACGCCGACCGCCATGGCCGCCATCGCCCAGAAGAAAGGGCTGTCGAGGAGCGCGAAGCGGACGACGATGGCGATCACCATCGGCAACGTGCCGGCATAGACGATCTGCTGCACGGTCGAGGCGAACAGCATGCGCATCGAGATGACGACGAGCAGCGCGGCGAAGATGAAGGTGTTGGCCGCTTCGCCTTGCGTCGCGGGGCTGACGAAGGCGACGCTCGCCCAAGTGACGCCGTAGAGGAACTCGGCGGCGGTGATCTTGGCGCGCCAGACCGGCGTCTGCGCGTCATCCCGCGGCGTCCTAGCGAATTGCCGGCAGAGCGCGACGAGGATGCCCTTCGAAACGAACACGGTGGCGAGCCAGATAATGAGCTCGCGCGGCGGCGCCCAGAACATGGCGCCTAACGCGACGATGAGCGCGAGCAGGGGCGTCGTCGCCGCGCCTGACAGCGCGTTCCGCACGAACATCATCAGGAGTTCGTATTCGAACTCCGGCCTGAAGCCCGATTTGTAGGTGAGCTTCTCGCGGGCCTCCTGGACGCTGCGGAATGCGCGCCTTTTGCCGGAGGCGAGCGCCGAATCGCCCCTTGTGGCCTCTGCCGGCGCGCTTGTTGCCATCTATTCGATCCGCGACTGACTGGACGAAAAAGCGTGAATCGCCAAAGACATATGCTTGGCGCGGCCTGTCGCGGACCCCCCGCTGGCCTCGTTGCCAACTATCTCCCGGAATCCCTAACGCCGCGTTTACTCTTGCCCTGCCTTGAGACGCGAACAGGGACTGGCACCGCAGGAGCGGTTTCGCACATAATGGGGGCGCAGGAGCATGCGGTGCGCTTTGGCAGAGGTTCGAATGCGCAAAGCCTTGTCGCTGCCTGGCCTGCTCCTCGTCTTTCCCATCCTTTCTTGGCCGGTGCTTGCCGAGACCGCTGCTCCGGTTGCGCAGCAAACGTCTGACGAGACGGCGATCGAGCTCGCCTTCTGGACACGGTCAAGGACACCAAGGATTCGGCGATACTCCAGACCTATCTCAACCGCTATCCGAACGGCGCCTTCGCCGGATTGGCGCGCGTCATGATGGAGCGCCTCGTCAAGGATCAGGAGACGAAGCAGCCCGCGTCTGTGCCTGCGCCGTCGACCGCTTCCACCTTCTATGGTCGCGCTCGGTCAGGCCTATGCCAACGGACGCGGCATCGCCAAGAACGATGCCGAGCGCCTCGCTGGCTCAGGAAGGCCGCCCAAATGGGCAATGCCGCTGCCTCGGCAAGTTCGGCGCGACAACTTTTGCGGCCATCGACGCCCTCGCTAAACCGAACCAGCCGCGGCTAATATGCCGCCCGATGCGACTGACCATTATCGGCTGCGGGGACGCATTCGGCGCCGGGGGACGGCTCCAGACTTCGTTCCATGTCCGCACAGGCTCCTCGAGCGTCCTGATCGATTGCGGAACCTCGACGCTGATCGGCATGCGCAGGCTCGGGCTCGATCCGGCGGAGATCGACGCCGTGTTCGTGAGCCATCTGCACGGCGACCATTTCGGGGGCCTACCTTGGCTGTTGATCGACGCCGAGTTCGTGATCAAGCGGACGCGGCCGTTGCTGGTTTTTGGCCCGCGCGGCATCGAGGCCCGCTTCCGCACCCTGGCCGAGGCGGTCTATCCCGCAGTCACGACGGGCGAGGGGACGTTCCAGTTCACCTTCGTCGAATATGAGGAGCGCGCGCCGGTCGAGATCGCAGGCATCAGCGTCACCCCGTTCGAGGTGCATCATCCGTCAGGCGCGCCGCCTTACGCGCTGCGCTTTGCGCTGGAAGGGAAGGTGGTCGCGTTCACCGGCGACACCGGCTGGGTCGATGCGCTCTATGACGTGGCGCGCGGCAACGACCTCTTCATCACGGAGTGCTTCCAATACGACGTCGTGATGCCGATCCATCTCGACTACCAGACGATCGACGCCAATTACGCGAAGCTCGGTGCAAAGCGCGTGCTGCTTACCCATATGAGTGAGGCGATGCTGGAGAAGATGGGGCTGGTCGACGGCTCGCGCTATCTGATCGCCCATGACGGAATGACGCTCGATCTATGACACCGACCGCAGCCGAGCTCGCACGTGTGCTCGGCGCCATCCGCGCTTGCCGCCATTGCGTCGAGGTGCCGCAAGGCAAGCCCCTGCCGCACGAGCCACGTCCCGTGCTGCGGGCGAGCGCAACGGCGCGGCTCGCGGTGTGCAGCCAGGCGCCCGGAACGCGCGTGCATCTTTCGGGCACGCCCTTCACCGACCGCTCGGGCGACCGCTTGCGCGATTGGATGGGCGTCACGCCGGATGAGTTCTACGACGAGGCGCGCGTTGCCATCGTACCGATGGGCTTCTGCTTCCCGGGCCAGGACGAGAAGGGCGGAGACCTGCCGCCGCGGCGCGAGTGCGCGAGCCTCTGGCACCGCAGACTGTTCGCGGCGCTGTCGCAAGTTGAGCTCGTGCTCGCGGTCGGCTCCTATGCGCAGAATTTCCATCTCGGTGATGCGGCGGGCGCCACGCTGCAAGAGACGATGCTCGACTGGCGGCGTCATCTCCGGCGCAAGGCGCGAGTGCGCGTCCTGCCGCTGCCGCATCCCTCCTGGCGCAATAATGCGTGGCTCACGAAGAATCCTTGGTTCGAGGCGGAGCTGCTGCCCGTGCTACGGCGCGAGGTGCGGAAGCTGCTCTAGATTTGCGCGCCGCAGAGCGGTGCCGATTGAGCCGCGCGCCGCGATGCGCCGCAGCGCGAGTGTCGAATCGCCCGGGATAAGATCTTTCAGGCTGGCTCACATGTGAGCGCGCACAAAAGTCCGCCGCGCCCGCGATCGCCCAAACAAACACGGCGATGACACAGCCATGCGCGCACAAGGGCGGTCAGACCAAAGCCGAAAGCGCCAAAAAACAGACACGGACCCCTTTGCCCACCCATAAAGCGGGGCTGCAAATTTGCCCTTGCAGCGTGCAACAAAATAATCTACTAACTTGATAGAGTTTATGGTGATTGCAAAAGGAATCCTGGCCTTGCTCGATCCGCGGAAAAATATCATCAAGACTGCCATGCTCGACCGGATGGACCGCAAAATTCTCGAGATCCTGCAAAAGGATTGCACCTTGCCGGTAGCCGAAATCGGCAAGCAGATCGGGCTCTCTACCACGCCCTGCTGGCGCCGCATCCAGAAGCTCGAGGAATCGGGCGTGATCCAGCGCCGCGTCGCCGTGCTCGACCCGAAAAAGGTCAATGTCGGCGTGACGGTGTTCGTCTCCATCACCACGAGCCACCACACCCAGGAATGGCTCGACCGCTTCCACGAGGCGCTCAAGGACTTCCCCGAAGTCGTCGAGTTCTACCGCATGAGCGGGCAGGTTGATTACCTGCTGCGCGTGGTCGTGCCCGACATCGAGCGCTACGACGCCTTCTACAAGAAGCTCATCGCGAAGATCGAATTGTCGGACGTGAGCTCGGCCTTCGCGATGGAGCAGATCAAATACACGACCGCTCTGCCGCTCGACTACGCGGCGGAAGAGCGCCGGACTTAACGCCTCCACTCCTTCCAAGACTTGGCCCCTGATCTTTACGGATCAGGGGACTTTTTTACTTGCGTTCAAGCCGGGCGATGAGGCTCGACGTGTCGAAGCGCCCGCCACCCATCTCCTGGATTTCGGCGTAGAACTGATCGACCAGCGCCGCTACGGGCAGGCTCGCGCCGTTCTTGCGCGCCTCGGCGAAGCAGATGGCGAGGTCCTTGCGCATCCAGTCGACGGCAAAGCCGTGGTCGAACTTGCCGTCGATCATGGTGCGCCAGCGATTATCCATCTGCCAGGACTGCGCGGCGCCCTTGGAGATCGTGTCGATGACCTTCTCGATGTCGAGCCGGGCGCGCGCGGCGAAGTGCAGCCCCTCGGCAAGACCCTCGACCAGGCCCGCGACGCAGATCTGATTGACCATCTTGGTGAGCTGGCCGGAGCCTGCTGGCCCGATCAGGTTGACGGCGCGGGCGTAAGACTCGATTGCCGATTTGGCCTTGGTGAAATCCTTATCCTCCCCACCCACCATGATTGTTAGTGTGCCGTTCTCCGCGCCCGACTGGCCGCCCGACACCGGCGCATCGAGCGCGCCAGCGCCGCGCGCTTTGGCCGCCGCGTGCAGCTCGCGGGCGATGGTTGCGGAGGCGGTGGTGTGATCGACGAACACGGCGCCAGGCGCGAGCGAAGCGAACGTTCCCTCGGGCCCGAGCGTCATGCTGCGCAGATCGTCGTCATTGCCGACGCAGGTGAAGACGAGGTCGGCGCCATGCGCTGCCTCGGCAGGAGCAGCCGCTAACGTGCCGCCAAATTGCGCGACCCAAGCTTCGGCCTTGGCGCGCGTGCGGTTGTAGACCACCACCTCGTGGCCTCCGCGCGTTTTGAGATGGCCGGCCATGGGGAAGCCCATGACGCCGAGCCCGATCCATGCGGCTTTGATCATGCCGCAATCTCACCGGCTCGTCATTCCGGCGCAAGCCGGAATCCATGCACGCGGTAAGCCGTGGGGTTACGCGCCGAGGCGGTAGCGACCGATCAGACGCATCGACGAGCGACGGCCCGCGTCGCCGAACAGCGACAGGCCGTCGACCGCGACGCCCTCCGCGCAAATCTCCTCGAGCACGGGCCAGAGCGCCTGCGTGACGCGCTCAAGATGCGCGGCATCGAGCGGGCCTGCGAGCGTTATGGTGAAGCGGTAGCCGCTGCTGCCTTGCTTCGGCGCGAAGCTCTGCAGCAACTGGCGTTGATAGTCGCTGAGATGCAGGCCGGCGCAGGTGTCGCGACCGTCCTCCGCCGCAGGCTCGGCGAAATCGTCAAAGGCGCCGTCGCATTCCGCCGCGAGCCATTCGAACGCAGACGTAGGCTCGATCGGCCTGAGCACGAGGAACCGGCCCGAGCGGGCTAGCGTCAGCGGCCCAGTCGCGATAGGCTTGAGGCGTGAGGCGAAATTGGCAAGCCGCGTGCGCAGCGCGTCAGGTCCAAAGCCCTCGCGCAGCGCGAACGGCGCCTTGAACAGGGCATGCAGCCCGGTGTAGCGGCCGGGCGCCGCCGGGATCCTGGCGAAGCTTGCCCCTGACAGCCCAGCCTCGGAAAAGGCCTGCAAGGTCACGCCGTCATTGGCGCGCCCGAACCAGGAGCGGCCGAACGACGCAAGTGCCGTGCCCGGCTGCGGCGTGTAGTAGACGGCGTAGCGGGCGAGGCTCGCCTTGACGGAGGCGCCCTTCCGTTGCGGTTCGAGATAGGCACAGTTGAGCATCGAATCCTCCCACAGCGCGCGCAGTGAAACGGCGGCGCCTAAGCGTGAATGGCTAGCAAGTCCGTGTGGCACCCCCGCGACAGGTTCTTGTCCATAGGGCGGCCGAGGAATGAACACTTGGTGAATCGATTCCTTCCGCATGTGCGAAAGAATCGCGCGTGCGCTGCACCAGCTTTTTGACAGCGCGCGCATTCGCAGGCATTTCGTTTGCCGCACTGCGACAAAAGGGCCCGAGGGACCATGATCGACCTCTACACATGGACCACGCCGAACGGACAGAAGGTCTCGATCATGCTGGAGGAGGTCGGGCTGCCCTATAGGCTCCACCCGATCAATATCCTCGCCGAGGACCAATTCGATCCCGCCTTCCTCAAGGTCGCGCCGAACAACAAGATCCCGGCCATCGTCGACACCGACACCGGGCTCCATCTCATGGAGTTGGGCGCGATCCTCATGTATCTCGCCGAGAAGACGGGGAAGCTTTGGCCGCAGGACTTCCCGACCAAGTGGCGCGTGGTCGAGTGGCTCATGTGGCAGATGGGAGGACCGGGGCCCTTCCTCGGGCAGGTCCACCACTTCGTGAAATTCAATCCCGGCAAGAGCACCTATGCCGAGGAGCGCTACTCGAAAGAGGCGAAGCGGCTCTGGGGCGTGCTCGACCGGCGGCTGGCCGAAGTCGAATATGTCGCCGGCGATTACTCTATCGCCGACATCGCCATCTGGCCTTGGATCTCGCGCTTCGAGTGGCAGACGGTCGACTTCGCCAACTATCCCAACGTCAAGCGCTGGTATCTCGCCCTCGCCGCACGGCCCGCGGTGCGCCGGGGCTGGGACGTGCTGAAGGAAGGGCGCGCCATCCCCATGCCGTAGGCGCGATGCCGCGCGAACCCGCCATTTGACGCGATGCCGCTTGCTTCCTGCGCCGCTGCCACCGCCACGCACAACATTTAATCAGCTTTACCGCGTACTAACACTCGAACTTCGCGCGAAATGTGCTAAAGTGGTACTGCTTCGGCTAGCGGTGGCGGCCGAGCTTCGAGGTCACCAATGGTGGGCAGAAAGCAAGGCGCTCGGGGCCTTTTTTTAGGGCTCGCGCTTGCTGTTGTCTCCCTGGCCGCATCCCCCTCGATCTCCCGTGCCGAGCCCCAGGACACAATCAGCAGGACCGCGCAGAACCTAGCGCCGGCCGTCATTTCCCCGGGGCAGCCGAGCGTCGCATCGCAGCCCGCAGTGCAATCCGCCGTGCTCGCCCCTGAAGCAGGATCGGCCACGGCCGCGAGCGGCCTTCCGCCCGAGCAGGTCGAGGCGATCATGCGCACCCAGAGCTGCCTCGCTCAGCTCGGCTTCTACCAGGGCGAGATCGACGGCAAGAGGGGCTCTGAGACCTGGACGGCCTATTGGCACTTCAAGAAGCAGCACGGGCTCAAAGCCCATTCCGATTTCCTGGCAAAGCCGGTGCAGACGAAGCTCGCCGCGCTCTGCAAGGAGAAGCCGAAGAAGGCGGTCGCGGCGCTCGACCCGGCAAAGCAGCCTTCGCTTCTGCCTGAGGCGGCCGTCGTGCCCGAGGCTCCCGCATCGACCGGCGAGGAGACGCCCTCGGCGGCGCCTGCGCGGCTCGAAATGGGCTGTCTGCCTGACGATTTGCGAGCGCTGCTTCCGCCCTCCCGCGCCGCCGCCGCAAGGCGCTGCAGCGGCGCGTGCATGCCCCCGCCCAAGGGCTTCAGCCAGTCGTTGCTTGACGAGCTCCAGGCGCGCAGCGGTGTCGTCTGGTGCCGCGCCTGCCTCGCCATCGACGGCCGACTCACTTTGGCGGACGTGCAGAACATCGAGCGGGGAGGGAACATCGAGCTATGCGCCACCCCACCGCGGCAAGTGCCGCGCCATATGAGCGGCGCGGCGGACACCTCCTACACCCGCATCCGCGAGTTCTACCGCTCGCTGCCGCCAGTGCCGGAGGATGAGGAGACCGTCGCGGTTGTAATCGGCAACCGCAATTACGCGAAGCTTCCGCCGAGCGAGACTTCCGCCAACGATGCCGGCGCCGTCTACGCCATCCTCACCGAATATCTCGGCGTGAGGCAGGACAATGTCATCGACCTGCGCGATGCGAGGCAGGCCGATTTCAATGCGGTGTTCGGCTCGCTAGGCGTCGAGGGCGAGCTCGCGCGGATCGTGCGCGCGCGGTCTGGCGCGAGGGTGATCGTCTATTATTCGGGACACGGCGCGACCGACAGCGAGAGCGGCGAGACCTACCTGCTGCCCGTGGAGAGCGAGCCGTTCCGCGAGGCGCTGACCGGCTACAGGCTCTCCACGCTCTATACGAATCTCGCCGCGCTCGGCGCGCGCTCGGCGCTGCTCGTGCTCGAGGCGGAGTTTGGTCGCGACCGCAGCGCCACGATCCTGCCACCGAATCTCCCCGACATGGCCGCGACCGCGCTCCCACCGGCGGCGCTGTCGGGGGTGACCGTGCTTGCGGCATCGGATCGCGGTCAGCGCACGCTGATCGACACGACCTATGACGTCGGGCTGTTCACCCGCTACCTGGTCGAGGCGCTGGCGGGCCACGCCGACTTGCCGCCCTCGGGCAATGACGACGGCACGCTCGACAGCGCCGAGATCTATATCTACAGCGCCGCCATGGTGCGGCTCGCCGCGCGCAAGACGTTAGGATTGCTGCAAAATCCCGTTTATTCGAGCGCCGCCTCGCCGGTCGTCGCGCGCATCGCGCCGGACCGCGGGAAGGCGGAGGACCTCGCTCCGCCTCCGACTGTCACGCAGGTGACGGAGCCTGATGGCACCGTGCCGGCGCCGCCCTTCTAGCCGCGCCGATTTTGCGTCGCAGGCAGCGCCGCCGATCTCCGCAAGATTGTTTGGCGCTCCCTTCGAAAACCGCTTTACAAGGGGTCAAGGATTGCATACGGACCACGCGGCTCGTAGGCGATCTCGCTCAAGGGCAGTGACTGACATCTTCAATCTCGTGTGGGAGTAGACATGGGATGGACGTTTTCACTTCTGCCGCGGAGCTTCTGCGACATCGCCGCCCGGAGCGGCCCGTCCTAGCTTTAAGGCCGCATGCCGCGCATCGCGCGGCGAGCTGGTTTTTCGCCAACTTCCCTGGCCGCGTGCTCTACGCCGCCAAGGCCAACGACGCGCCTGAGATCATCCAGGCGCTGGTCGATGCAGGGATCTCATCCTTCGACGTCGCCTCGCTCGTCGAGATCGAGCGCGTCGCGCGCATCAACGGCGCTCAGCTCTATTTCATGAACCCAATCAAGTCGCGCGGCGCCATCGCGCGCGCCTATCGCGATTTCGGCGTGCGGAGCTTCGCCTTCGACAGCGACGACGAGCTCGACAAAATCGTCGAAGAGACGGGCGGCGCGGGCGACGTCGATCTCTATCTGCGCGTTGCCTGCCCCAATACGCACAGCCTGATCCCGCTCGAGGGCAAGTTTGGCGTCTCAAGCGCGGACGCGCCGGCGCTCCTGCTGCGCGCGCGCCAGATCGCGCGCCGCCTTGGGCTCACCTTCCATGTCGGCTCGCAGGCCGTTGTGCCCGCCGCGTTCGGCGAGGCGCTGCGGCAGATTGGCCAGCTCATCGTCACGTCTGGCGTGCTGGTCGATGCCATCGACATCGGCGGCGGTTTTCCGAGCCGCTACCCGCATTCCGATCCGCCGGAGCTTGCGAGCTTCATGGACGAGGTGGTCCGCGCCGCCGACGAGCTTGCCGTCAAGCACAATTGCGAATTGATGTGCGAGCCGGGGCGCGCGCTCGTGGCCGAGGCCGAGTCGGTGATCGTGCGGGTCGATGCCCGCCGCGGCAACGCGCTCTATGTCAATGACGGCGCGTTCGGCACTTTGTTCGACGCGGCCTATTCCGGATTCCGCTTTCCGGCGCGGCTGGTCGCGACCACGCGGCGGCGGCAAAAACCGGTGGCCGAGTTCGCCCTTTACGGCCCGACCTGCGACAGCTCGGACCATCTGCCCGGACCCTTCGTGCTGCCGGCCTGCGTGCGCGAGGGCGACTATATCGAGATCGGGCAGATCGGGGCATATGGCCGCGTCTTGGCGAATCGTTTCAACGGGTTTGGCGAGTATGAGGAAGCGATCCTCACCGACGAGCCCATGCTCTCGATGTATGCGGGAGCCGAGGAGCCGGCCGTCGTGCCGCTGAAGCGGGCGTAGAAGCGCGCCAACCCATCACCTGAAACGAACGGGTCCGGGGGGTGACCCGGGCACCGCCCTGTTGCTATGCTGCGCCCCTAGCAATTTATCGAAGTCTGCCGCCCCTCTGAGCACTGCGGGGCGCCGGGCACGGGTAGGGACGTCCGGGTATGGCACAACAATCCGCCGCAGCGCGTCAGATGGAGGGCGAGCGGCGGCATCTCACCGTAATGTTCACCGATATGGTGGATTTCACCGGCATGGGCGAGAGCCTGGGCGAAGAGTCCGTGTTCGAGCTTACGCGGCGGATCGCCGGCGAGCAGGGTGCCGCCATCCAGGCCCAGGGCGGTGTGGTGCAGGACTTCGCTGGCGACGGCATCATGGCGGTGTTCGGCGCGCCGATCGCCATGGAGGACGCGGCGCTCAGAGCTTGCCGCACGGCTCTCGACATCCAGGACCGCATCAAGGGGCTCCAGGCCGAGCTTGAAGCTTCCTATGGCGTGCGTCCGATGCTCCGCATCGGCATCCATACCGGCCCCGCCGTCGTCGGCAAGATCGGCGAAGGCAAGCCGATGTCCTACAGCGCGCTTGGCGATACGGTGAACGTGGCCTCGCGGCTGCAGGCGACAGCAGAGCCCGGCTCGGTCTGCATCACGCGCGCGACCTTCGACCTGGTCGACGGGTTCGTGGACGTGACCCCGCTCGGCGCGAAGCAATTCAAGGGCAAGGCGCAGGCCATCGAAGTGTACCGGCTCGAAGCGCTCCGTACGGGCGTCACGCGCTTCGGCGCCAAGCGTCGGCACGGACTCACGCGGCTGCGCGGCCGCGACGTCGAGCTCGCGCTGCTGCACGAGCATTGGAACGTGGTGAAGGTGGGCAATTTCCGCCCTGTGAACGTGATCGGCGATGCCGGACTCGGCAAGTCGCGGCTCATCTTCGAGTTCACCGAAACGTTGCGTGACCAGCCGGCGCTGATGCTCGAAGCGATCTGCCGGCAGGAGGGATCGGGCGTGCCCTTCCAGCCGCTCGTCGAGGTGATGCGGAGCTGGTTCGGCATTCCCGACGATGCTTCGCGCGACCAGGCGGAGGCGAAGCTCAAGCAGGGCATCGAGCGGCTCAAGCTTGATCCTGAGGCCACGCTTCCTTATCTGCTCAATCTCGTGACCAGCGGCGGTCCGGGCAGCCAGCACACCGCCATGCCCGCGTCTGAGCTGGTCGGCGTCCGCACGCGCGAGGCGCTCCGCCAGTTCGTCCTCGGTCTCGCCCGGCTCGGCCGCCCGGTGGTGATGGTGGTCGAGGACCTGCACTGGATCGACGCCGCCTCGCAAACCGTGCTCGACGAGATCGTCAAGACCGCGACAGACGAGCCGCTGCTGCTCCTTTGCAGCTTCAGGCCGCAGTTCCAGCCGGTCTGGACCCTGGCCGTCGAGGACCTTCGCCTCAGCGCTCTGACCAACGTGATCGCCACCGAGATCATCAGGGAGCGGCTGGAGGGCCGGACGCTGCCGGACGAGCTCGTCAAGCTCGGCGTCGCCAAGTCCGAGGGCAACCCGCTTTTCGCCGAAGAGTTCGCCCAATATCTGTCGCAGAAGGGCGCCCAGCGCGAGCACGCGGGCGACGCCACCTTCATGGGCACGCGCGCCCTCGACGACATCCCGACCAGCCTCGAAAACCTCATCATGGACCGCGTGCACCGGCTCGGACGGGACACGATCTGGCTCTTGCAGGCTGCCTCGGTGCTCGGACGACAATTTCCCATGAGCTTGGTCGAACAGGTGGCCGAGCTCAACGGCAAGGTCGTGACCCTCGTGCCGCAGCTCGAACAGAATGGGCTTATCTTCCGCGTCGACGGCGAGCGGAGCGGCACGCCGGCCGACTATGCCTTCAACCACGCGCTGGTGCAGGACACGCTGTACGGCTCGCTGCTCACGCCGCAGCGCGCCACGTTGCACCAGAAGGCGGCGGAGGCGCTGGAAGAAAGCTACGGAGATAAATCCGCCGACGTGGCCGACGTGCTTGCGCATCATTACGCGCGCACGCAGCGCTCGGAAAAGGCCGTCTATTATCTCTCGCTCGCCGCGAAGAAGAATTTGCGCGTGTTCTCGCTCGCCGAGGCCCAGGCCCAGCTCGACCAGGCGCTGGCGCGGATTGAGGCGGAACCCGCTTGTGCCGACGACAAGCTGCTCGCCGAGATCGTGGTGGACCGGCTCATGGTGTGCTGCTGGGAGGCGGATTTCACCGGCATGGCCGACATCGCCGAGCGCTACCGGCAGCGGCTGGAAGCCGCCGGCGACAGCCGCGAGCTGTCGCGCGTTCTATCCTGGCTCGGCGAGGGCTATCTCAACGCCACGCGCTTCGACGACGCCGAGCGCGTGCTGGAACGGGCCCGCACGATCGGCGAGGAGTTGCAGGACCAGGAATGCATTGCCTACGCGATGTGGGACCAGATGTGGCTCGCCATGGTCACGCCCGCCGATCGGCCGCTCGATGCGATCGAGCGCATGGCCGAGCGCGTGCTCCAGGCGGCGGAGCGGCTGAACGATGTGTATCTCGAAAGCCTGACCTACCTGCTGCTCAGCTTCAACCCGCTCCAGCGCGGCCATGTCGCGACCGCCGACAAATGGGCCGGAAAGCTGATCGATCTCGGCAAGCGCACCGGCTATCCGCCGGCACAATCGCTCGGCTGGGTGTGCGCCGCCTGGGCCGCTTCCTTCGCCGAGGACCACGACAAGGCGCTCGTCAACAGCGAGCTTGCCGTCAGTGCCTCGCACGGGAAATTCGAGCGCATCATGGCTGACAGCGCGCAGGGCGTGGTGCTGACCTTCGCGGGCCGCGCTGAGGAAGGCCGGGACATCCTCGCGCGCGTCCGCCAAGAGCTTCTCGACACCGGCTATCTCGTGCAGCTCACCGCGATCGACATTCCCTACGGCCTGGCCATGGTGGGCTCGGGCGACTTCGCGCGCGGTGTCGCGCATCTCGAGCAGTGCATTGCCACCTTCTCCGGCTGGCGCAACAAGCGGATGCTCGCCTGGGCGCATCTCGCGCTCGGCGAGATCTATCGCGGGCTCGCCTCGCAGCGGCCGTCGATCCGTATGCTGCGCCAGAATGTGCGGTTCTTTGCGGGCGCGCTGCCGGTGGCGAAGCGGCGCGCGCGCGAGCACTTGCAGGAGGCGGTGCGCTATGCGCAGGCGGCCGATACGCAGGGCATGCTCGCCCAGGCGCTTGCCGGTCTCGGCTTCTTAGGCGCCGCAAGCGGGCAACGCACCGAATCGCGCCTTTACCTCGAAGAGGCACAGCAGATCGCCGAGGATCTCGGCGCCGAGAAGCTCGCCGCCCGCATCGCCGCCGCGCTTTAGACATGGCTTCCGAGGCGGCTGGACGGTTTGTTTCGCCGGCTTAAGCGTGTATATCCAATCGATCTGGCATCGGAGCGTAGCGCAGCTCGGTTAGCGCACCGGTCTGGGGA
>CAWGCX010000007.1:0-93790 GCA_963821255.1 uncultured Alphaproteobacteria bacterium
GGGCGGGTCATGCCAAGCCGTCGATCACACTCGACACCTATTGCCATTTGCTAGGCGGCGAAGACAACGATGCTGCTAAGCAGGCCGAAGCAATTCTTTCTCGCGTCTTGGGTTAGATGGCACCGTAATTGGCACCCAACAGGGGGAGAGAGGCAGTGATAAGGGGGTTCTCAGGGCAGGATGCGTTGGTCCTAAAATCGCCCGAAAACTTGGCTTAAGGGGGCTGTCGGGGAGCATGAGTGACGCTGTCCACAGATTGACCAGATTTGCCTAAATCATCTATCGATTGCCTCTGTTCTTTTAGCTGCGCCAGTCCTTTAGAGGGGGGTGGATGACAAGCCGCCGAGCCGCCGCGATCGTGTTTGGTCTGCCCCTCGTCTGGGGGCTCGCGGCCGCACCTGCACTCGCGGAAGACGGCGCGACGTCGGTCGCCAAGAAGACCCCGAATGTCGGAACGCTCCAGGCACCCCGGAGCTTGACCGAGCCGCAGGACGAGCTCCGGCCCTCGCTCAACGATGAGACGACCGGCGCGATCGACCCCGATGACGAGCTTCCCTCCTCAGCCATGGACGAGGGCGCCGCATGGGAGGCCGTGGTTGAAGCCGCGACCACGCCGACGCCTTTGATCGGCGACAAGCAGGCGCAGGCGGTCAACCGTATCAATGCCTATTTCAACGGGATCACCAATTTGCAGGGCCGTTTCGAGCAGGTGGATCCGAACAATAAGCGCTCCTCCGGCCGCTTCTACGTGCAGCGCCCGGGCAAGATCAGGTTCGACTACGCGGCGCCGAGCGCGCTCAGGATCGTCGCGGACGGCGCCTTTCTCGCCATCGAGGATTCCGGCCTGAAGACGGTGGAGAAATATCCCATCAAGTCGACGCCCTTCCGCCTGTTGCTTGCGGAAAACGTGGACCTGGCGCGGGACGCGCGGATCGTCGGCATCGAAAGCCAACAAGGCTCGCTCGCCATCTCGCTCGAGGACAAGGCGGGCGACGCGGCCGGGCGCATCAAGCTCACGTTCGACGCCAACCCGGACCTGAAGCTCAAGCAATGGCAGATCACCGACGCGCAGGGCCTCACCACCAGCGTCACGGTCGCCGACGTCATATCGGGGCGCAAAGTGGCGGCTGATTTCTTCACCTCGACGACGGCATTCCAGCCTTTCCGCTAGGGCCTGTTGCGGGACCCGGGGTGCCGACAGAACCCTCGGTGCGAGGAAAAATGTAAAACGATCAATGTCTTGGGTCATCTCAAAGACACGCGTTTACCATCTGTTAAATTTTTCCAGGGGCGCCAGTTGAAAACGCCCTGAAAGCTCCTTATTTCTTTCAGCAGAAGCGAACTGCACCACTTTTCATCGGTAGTGCCCCCCGTCTAGCCGAAGGTGTGGTTCGCTCGTGCCGGCTTCCCTCCCGGCACGCGCGCGAAAAAACGCGCTTCTGGGCGCCCAACCACGCGCAGCGGTTGGGCGCCTTTTCTTTGGGTCCCGCTCCCGACAATCGCCCTCGCCGAGCCTGCGGCTTGATAATCCGCGCGACGTTTCTACTTAGGGTGCTGTGATGGGTTTCCCTCCCCGTCACAGGTTCCCCCCATAAGGAACCGGAGAAGCCCCGAGCCCCCCGTCTCCGGGGCTTCTCTTTTGTTCATATGTCGGATGTGTGGCTGCGAGCGATTGACGCGCGCACGGACGGGGGCAATTGGTTTCGCCATGCGCTTCCGGCTCGCGACCTGGAACATCAACTCGGTGCGGCTCAGGCTCGACCTTGTCGAGCGCTTCGTCAGGGACGAGCACCCCGACGTGCTCTGCCTCCAGGAGATCAAGTGCGACGACGGCAACTTCCCGCTGCTTGCGCTCCAGGCCCTCGGCTTTCCTCACATCGCTGTCTCGGGACAGAAGGGCTATCACGGCGTGGCGACCGTATCGCGCCTCCCCTTCAAGCTGATCGAGCGCCGCGACATTTGCGGGCGCGGGCATGCGCGGCATCTCTCCATCGCACTCGGCGAAGAAAATCGCGGAACGAAGTCGCTTATCTTGCACAACGTCTACGTTCCCGCCGGCGGCGACCTTCCCGATCCCACGCTCAATCCGAAGTTCCGCCACAAGCTCGATTTCCTCGAGGCGCTCGATTGCTGGTTCGGCGGCATGCGCGGCAAGCGCAGCAACCGCATGATCATGGTCGGAGATCTGAACGTCGCGCCGCTCCCGACCGACGTCTGGTCGCACAAGCAGCTCCTGAAAGTGGTGAGTCATACGCCAGCGGAGGTCGAGCGGCTCGAGCGCGTGCAAGCCTCGCACGATTGGATCGACGTGATGCGCCGGCACGTGCCGCCCGAGGAGAAGCTCTTCACCTGGTGGAGCTATCGCAACCGCGACTGGCGCAAGTCGAATCGCGGACGGCGTCTCGATCACATCTGGACGACGCGCGCGCTCGACGGCGCCGCCATGTCCATGCGCGTCCTCGATCCGGTTCGCGATTGGCCGCGCACCTCAGACCACGTGCCGGTCGTTGCGGATTTTGTGGTGCAGTGACCCCCTCCCCAAAGGGGGGTTGGGGTGGGGGTCATGCCACTCAACCCCCAGCCGGCGCGCACAGCGCGCCGACCTCCCCCTGCAAGGGGGAGGGAGAGTCTACGTCAAGGCACGAGCTTGTAGCCGCCGGTCTCGGTGATGAGCAGCTCCGCCTGCGACGGATCCTTCTCGATCTTCTGGCGCAGGCGATAGATATGCGTCTCGAGCGTATGCGTGGTGACGCCGGCATTGTAGCCCCACACTTCGTGCAGGAGCACGTCGCGCGTCACGACGCGCTCGCCCGCACGATAGAGATATTTCAGGATCGAGGTCTCTTTCTCTGTGAGCCTGATCTTGCTGCCATTGCCGTCGACCAGAAGCTTGGCGGCCGGCTTGAAGGTATAGGGGCCGATCGTGAAGACGGCGTCCTCGCTCTGCTCATGCTGCCTGAGCTGCGCGCGGATGCGTGCCAGCAACACGCCGAGGCGGAAGGGCTTGGTCACATAGTCGTTGGCGCCAGACTCCAGCCCGAGGATCGTGTCGGAATCGGAGGTCTGCGCGGTCAGCATGATAACGGGACCCTTGAAACCGCCGCGGCGGAGCAGCTTGCAGGCCTCGCGGCCATCGAGGTCGGGCAACCCCACGTCGAGCAGCACGAGGTCGACATGACCGTTGCGCGCCTGCTTCAACCCCTCCGTGGCGTTGGCGGCCAGCGCGGTGTCGAATTCCTCATGCAGCGAGAGCTGCTCGCTCAAGGACTCGCGCAGTTCGTCGTCATCGTCGACGATAAGGATCTTGCGCGCATTGCTCATGGCAGGCTCTCCGCTCGCTCGGGCTGCCCCGGTTGTAAGCGCCGCTTGGGCCTGGGACAAGTAGGGTGCGCATGAGGATCAAGCGATCACGGACAATTGTGGTGAACCGGGCGCCGGGCCGGCTGGCCGAGGCCCGCGTGTTGCTCGCGCATGGCGTGAAGCGCGCGGCGCTTGGCCGCTCCGGAATTCGCGCCTTGAAACGCGAAGGCGACGGAGCGACCCCGCTCGGGCGCTTTCCGATCCGCCAGGTTCTCTATCGCGCCGATCGCGTGCCGAGGCCGCGTACAAGATTGCCGGTGCGCGCGATCCGCGACGGCGATGCCTGGTGCGAAGAGCCCGCCGATCGCAACTACAATCGGCTCGTGAAGCTTGCGCCGGGCAGCTCAGCCGACCGGCTCAAGCGCGCGGATCATCTCTACGATCTGATCCTGGTGCTCGGCCATAACGATCGGCCGCGGGTGCGTGGACTCGGCAGCGCGATCTTCATGCATCTCCCGCGCGAAGGTTATGCGCCGACTGCAGGCTGCATCGCGCTATCGATGCGCGATCTGCAAACCCTGCTCGCCGCGCTTGGATCAAAGTCGCACATTCGGCTCATGCCGTAGCGTCACGCTCGCCGAAGATGGCGGTGCCGATCCGCACAGACGTCGCGCCGAATTGGATCGCGCGCGCAAAGTCGCCGCTCATTCCCATGCTGAGATCATCGAGGCCGAGGCGCTCGGCGAGCTTGGCGAGCAGCGCGAAATGCATCGCCGGTTCCTCGTCGAACGGCGGAATGCACATCAGGCCGTCGATTGCGAGCCCGAACGTGTCGCCGCAGAGCGCGACGAAAGCTTCGGTCTCGCCCGGGGTCACGCCCGCCTTTTGCGGCTCCTCGCCGGTATTGACCTGCACGAAGAGGCGCGGGCGTCGCCCAGCGCGAGCGATCTCCTCGGCGAGCGCCCGGGCGAGCTTCGGCCGGTCGAGAGTCTCGATCACGTCGAACAGGGCGACCGCCTCGCGGACCTTGTTGGATTGCAGCGGTCCAATCAGGTGCAGCTCAATGCCGGCATGTTGCTCCTTCAACGCGGGCCATTTGACGCGCGCCTCCTGCACGCGGTTCTCGCCGAAGACGCGTTGACCCGCCTCGATTGCCTCTTCGATCATAGGAGCCGGCACGGTCTTGGTGACCGCTACGAGCTTCACGCCGGCAGGCTTGCGGCCTGACGCTTCGGCGGCCAGCGCGACCTCCTGCCGCACAAGGCCAAGCCTTGCTTTGATATCGGCGCTGGCGCGATCCTGCCGGTTCATGGAGAGCTTCTAGCAGCCCCGCGCGCTCGGCGCAGCTTGACCGCATCGGGCATTTGGGCTCGATTGCCGCGCAAATAGGGCGTTGACGGACAGACCAAAGGCATGGCGGCGGAACGCTACGACGCACCGAAGCGCGAGAAGCACTGGCAGGCTGAGTGGGAGAAGCGCGGCATCTTCCGCGCGGCCGAGGACGACCCGCGCCCGAAATACTACGTTCTAGAGATGTTCCCGTACCCTTCGGGGCGCATCCATATGGGGCACGTGCGCAATTACACGATGGGCGACGTTGTCGCCCGATATATGCGCGCGCAGGGCCACAACGTGCTGCACCCGATGGGCTGGGACGCGTTCGGGCTGCCGGCCGAGAACGCCGCGATCGAGCGCGGTGTCCACCCCGCCAAATGGACCTACGACAACATCGCCACCATGCGCGGCCAGCTCAAGAGTATGGGGCTTTCCATCGACTGGAGCCGCGAGTTCGCGACCTGCGATCTCGACTACTACCACCAGCAGCAGAAACTGTTTCTCGACTTGCTGAAGGCGGGGCTCGTCGACCGCAAGACGCGGAAAGTGAATTGGGACCCGGTGGACCGTACGGTGCTTGCCAACGAGCAGGTGATCGACGGGCGCGGCTGGCGCTCGGGCGCGCTGGTCGAGCAGCGCGAGCAGCCGGAATGGGTGTTCAAGATCACCAATTACGCGCAAGACCTACTCGATGCGCTGGAGCGTCTCGACCGCTGGCCGGAGAAGGTGCGGCTGATGCAGGCGAATTGGATCGGGCGCTCGGAAGGCCTGCTCGTCCGCTTCGATACGGTTGCGGGCACCGCGCCCAAGGATCACGGCGAGATCGAAGTCTTCACCACGCGGCCGGACACGCTGTTCGGCGCGGCCTTCATCGCCATCGCGCCAGATCATCCGCTTGCCAAGGCTGTCGCTGCGAAGGATGAAGACGCTGCAGCGTTCAGCGCCGAGACTCAACATCACGGCACGACCGCCGCCGAGATCGAGACGCAGGAGAAGCGCGGCTACGACACGGGTGTCCGCGTGGAGCATCCGCTCGTCGCCGGCGAAACGCTGCCGGTCTACATCGCCAATTTCATTTTGATGGACTACGGCACGGGCGCGATCTTCGGCTGTCCGGCGCACGACCAGCGCGACCTCGAATTCGCGCGCGCCTATGATCTTGCGGTGCTGCCCGTAGTGTTGCCGCCCGACTGCGATCCCGATGAATTCGAGATCGGCGACGAGGCCTATACGGGCGACGGCACGCTGATCAACTCGGCGTTTCTCGACGGGCTCGGCGTTGACGCCGCCAAGGAAGCCGTCGCCAAGAAGCTCGAAAAGCAGAAGCTCGCCGGCAAGCTGCAGGCCAAGCGCAAGATCGAGTATCGCCTGCGCGACTGGGGCATCTCGCGGCAGCGCTATTGGGGCTGTCCCATCCCGATGATCCACTGCGAGACATGCGGAATCGTGCCGGTTCCCGAGCAGGATCTGCCGGTGAAGCTTCCCGACGACGTGAGCTTCGACGTGCCGGGCAACCCGCTCGATCGCCATCCGACCTGGAAGCATGTCGCCTGCCCGCAGTGCGGCGGTGTCGCCGTCCGCGAGACCGACACGATGGACACGTTCGTCGACTCGTCCTGGTATTTCGCGCGGTTCTGCTCGCCGCACGCGCGACAGCCGACCGACACCAACGCGGTCGGCTACTGGCTGCCGGTCGATCAATATATCGGCGGCGTGGAGCACGCGATCCTACACCTGCTCTACTCGCGCTTCTTCACCCGCGCCATGCATCGCACTGGACATGTCGCGCTCGACGAGCCGTTCGCCGGTCTCTTCACGCAAGGCATGGTCACACAGGAGACCTACAAGGACGCGGCCGGCAAATGGCTGCTGCCTGAGGAGGTGACGATCAGCGACGGCGCCGCGCTGCATGCGGCGACCGGCGAGCCGGTCACGATCGGTGCGGTCGAATCGATGTCGAAATCGAAGAAGAATGTGGTCGATCCCGACACGATCATCTCCAAATACGGGGCCGACACGGCGCGCTGGTTCATGCTGTCGGACACGCCGCCCGAGCGCGACATCGAGTGGACCGCGGGCGGCGTCGAGGGTGCGCACAGGTTCCTGCAAAGGGTCTGGCGTCTCGTGGGAGAGGCGGCCGCGAAGGGTGCCAAGCCCGGCACAGCCAAGCCAGAGCTATTCGGGGCGGAAGCCGAGCAACTGCGCCGCGCGACCCACCGGGCCGTCGCCGCCGTCACCGCCTCCATCGAAAAGCTCCGGTTCAACACCGCGGTCGCCCAGATCTACGAGCTTGCCAATGCTCTCTCTTCTGGGTTGCAGAATCCTGGACTACAGCCAGATGGCGATATGCGCTATGCTTTGCGGGAGGCGGCCGAGTATCTCGTCCGCATTGCCGCCCCGATGATGCCGCATCTTGCTGAGGAAGGCTGGGCTGCGCTTGGGCATACGAGCCTGCTTGCCGAGGAGCCCTGGCCCGTGGCCGACCCGGCCGTCCTGGCCGAGGACACGGTCACCATCGCGGTCCAGGTGAACGGCACGCGACGGGGCGAATTGACGATTGCGCGGGACGCCGCGAAGGAAGATATTGAAGCTGCGGCGCTGGGCCTCGAATCTGTGGCCCGCGCCATAGGGGGACGCAAAATCAAAAAGGTGGTCGTCGTACCGCAGAGGATCGTCAATGTGGTGGCGTAGCTCTGCCTTTGCCGCCGTGCTGATCGGCGCTGGCGCCCTCGGGCTTGCCGGATGCGGCTTCCAGCCGCTCTACGGCGGCTCGACGGTCGGTGGCGCGCGCCTGCCCGAATTGATGAAGGCCGTCGACGTCACGCCCGTTCCTGGCCGCGTCGGGCAGAAGGTGCGGAACGAGCTGATCTTCGAGAACACGGGCGGCGGCTATGCGGCCTCCACCAAGTACCGGCTCGACATCATCGTCAGGGAAAGAGTGACCGATCAGCTCGTGCAAATTACCGGCGACGCGACTAGCCAGGTCTTCGAGCTTCAGGCGACCTTCAAGCTTGTCAATGTCGCGAACGGGCAGGTCATCCTCCAAGGCAACGCGATGTCCCGCGCGGCCTATAACCGGTACCAGGAGATCTTCGCCAATGTGCGGGCGCGCTACGATGCGGAGAACCGCGCGGCGCGGACCGTCGCCGAGAGCATCAAGACGCAGCTCGCCGCGTATCTCAGCAACGCGGCTTAAGCGCGACCGCTTCTAATACAAATTTCGTCATGGCCGGGCTTGTCCCGGCCATCCACGAATTCCATTGTACCCGCTGGCTGAATTCGTGGATGCCCGGCACTTTGGCCGGGCATGACGAGCACGTTGAGATTGCCAATGGTCGCCTACAAGACCTCCGCCGTCGCCGCCTTCGTCAGGTCGCCCGATCCTTCGGCGCGCGCAATGCTCGTCTACGGTCCCGACGCCGGGCTCGTGGCTGAGCGCGCGGCGGCGCTCGCGGAGAAATTCGCGCGGCAAGGCAAAGGCGATATCGAGATCGTCAGGCTCGACGACCGCGACCTCGCCGAGGACCCCGCTCGAATCGAGGTCGAGCTCCGCACGCGTCCGATGTTCGCAGCGGGCAAGGTCGTGCGCGTGAGCGCGGGCGCGCGTCTCGATTTGCCGTCGCTCAAGGCGCTGCTCGCAGCACCCTTCGATCATCCGCTGATCGTCGAGGCTGGAAATCTCAGGCCCGACTCCGCGCTCCGCAAATTGTTCGAGGCGAACAAGGCGGTGGCCGCGCTGCCCTGCTACAGCGACGAGCGCACGCTCGCCGCGCTGATCGACCAGGAGCTTTCGGATGCCAGGCTTCGCATCGACACCGAGACCAAGGCTTATCTTCTGTCGCGCCTCGGCGCCGACCAGGCACTGTCGCGCGCGGAGGTGGTCAAGCTCGCACTCTATGCAACTGGCGCCGACATGGTCACGCAGCAGGATATCGAGGCCGTGGTGGGCGACGCGGCCGAGATCGTGCTCGAGACTTTCGTCTATGCCGGAAGCGGCGGCGATCCGGACGCGGCGCTCGCCGAGCTAAAGCGCCTCTCCACCGCGGGCATCGACGTCTCTTCGGCGCTTGCCGCGCTCGGCCGGCACTTTACCCAGTTGCATCGCGTGGCCACCACGCTTGCCGAGGGCGGTAGCACTGACCAAGCCTTGCGCGCGCTCCGCCCGCGTCCGCATTTCAAGCGCGAGCCTGACTTCCTTGCGCATGCCAAACAGTGGGGCGCGCGGCGTCTCGCCGAAGCCTTGCCGCAGATCCAGGAGGCGATCAGGCGCACGCGCCTTCAGCCCGAGTTCGATGCCGCGTTCGCCGAGCGCCTGCTGCTCACGCTCACGTCGAAGGCCCTCACCTTGGATCGTCATGCCCGGACTTGATCCGGGCATCCATGCCCTATATCGACCGTGGCCATGAACCAGCGCGACGACACGCTTGAGCTCCGCAACAAGCTCTTCATGCTGCTCAAGCAGCGGGCCTTCCGCCACGGCCGCGTCGTGCTCGCCTCGGGCAAGGAGAGCGACTACTATTTCGACATGAAGCCCGCGATGCTCGATCCTGACGGCGCGGAGCTTCTTTCCGAGCTGATCTTGCGCGAGCTCGAAGGCATCAAGGCCGACTGCGTCGGCGGAATCGAGATGGGCGCCGTGCCGCTGATCGCGCCGGTCGCCATGAAGAGCCGCGCATTCGGACGCCATCTGCAAGGCTTCTTCGTGCGCAAGACGGTCAAGGACCACGGCACCAAGAAGCGCGTCGACGGCGCCGACATCGCCGGCAAGACCGTCGCCATCCTCGAAGACGTGACCACAACCGGAGGATCGTCGCTCGATGCGGTCAACGCGGTGCGGGAAGCCGGCGCCGAGGTTTCGATCGTGCTGTCGATCTTGGACCGCGGCGAGGGCGCGGCCGAGCTCTATGCGAGCGCCGGCGTGCTGTTCCGTTCGCTGTTCCACGCCAAGGAGTTTCTGAACTCCTAGATCCATGCGCTTCGCAGAATCGTCATGGCCGGGCTTGTCCCGGCCATCTACGAGTTCTGACTTGTCATTTCCGCGAACGCGGGAATCCAGTAAGCGACGATCTCAATGAATGTCCGTTGCCTCGGGATGCTGGATTGCCCGGTCAAGCCGGGCAATGACAAGGAGTTCGTGGATGCCCGGCACTTCGGCCGGGCATGACGAAAGATGGGAACGTGCTGTCGCTAACGCGGGTGGCGGAGCAAGCGGCGGCGTAGGTCCTCGAACTGGTCGAGGCTCGTGTAGCGGATGCGCAGCTCGCCCTTCTCGCCCTTGCCTTTGCGGATCTCGACGGCGAGCCCCAGCGCCTCATGAAGCTCCGCCTCGGCGGCCTTCAGATCGGACGGATTTTCCCTTTTTGGGCTTGGACTTAGCAGGCGCCTTGCCTTGCGTGAGCGCCTCGATCTCGCGCACCGTTAACCCTTCGTTAACGATACGGAGCGCGAGCGCCGCGGCGTCGGGCCGTCCGACCAGGGCCCGGGCGTGGCCGGCGCTGAGCGCTCCCTCCCGCACCAGCTCCTGCACTGCCTCGGGCAGCCGTAGCAGGCGCAGCGTGTTGGCGAGGTGGCTGCGGCTCTTGCCGATGACCTTGGCGACGTCTTCCTGCGTGTAGTCGTGGCCGTCCATCAGCAGCTTGTAGCCCTCCCCTTCCTCGATCGCATTCAGGTCCTCGCGCTGGACGTTCTCGATGATGGCGATCTCGACCGCCTCCCGGTCGGTGAGCGCGCGCAC
Organism: uncultured Alphaproteobacteria bacterium; assembly: GCA_963821255.1. Taxonomy (GTDB): domain Bacteria; phylum Pseudomonadota; class Alphaproteobacteria; order Rhizobiales; family Methyloligellaceae; genus Methyloceanibacter. Next base: position 10,370 of record CAWGCX010000007.1, read on the forward strand.
GACGACCGGCACCTCGTGCAGATTGGCGCGCTGCGCGGCGCGCCAGCGCCGCTCGCCAGCGACGATCTCGTAGGTCGTGGGGTCGGAGGCCGACGGCCTGACCACGAGCGGCTGCACGAGCCCGCGCTCGCGGATGGAGGCCGCAAGCTCGTCAAGCTGCGCGTCCGAGAAACTGCGCCGCGGATTGAACCGGCCAGGCTTGAGAAGGCCGAGCGGCAGGCTGCGCTGGTCGTCTTCGGCGCCGCTGATCAGCGAGGCAAGACCGCGCCCGAGCCTGCTGTTCCGTTGTGCGCCTGCCGCCATGGCCCTCTCCTCTTCCCTTTTGATTCGCCGATAGATGATCATGCCGCACGCATGCGCCGCTCGCGCTCGATCACCTCGGACGCGAGCTGGATGTAAGCCTGGCTGCCGGAGCAGCGATAATCGTAGAGCAGCACGGGCTTGCCGTGCGACGGCAACTCCGCCACGCGCACATTGCGCGGGATCACCGTCGTGTAGACCTTCTCGCCAAGCACCTGCCGCACGTCCTTCACAACCTGGTCCGAGAAGCTCGTGCGCTGATCGTACATGGTGAGCACCACCCCGTGGATATGGAGCTTCGGGTTGAGGCGCACTCTGATCTCCTCGACGGTGCCGAGCAGCTGCGCGAGACCTTCGAGCGCGAAGAACTCGCATTGCAGCGGCACGAGCACCGCATCCGCCGCGGCGAGCGCGTTGACGGTGAGCAGGTTCAGCGAAGGCGGGCAGTCGATGAGGATGTAGGTCGCGTCTTGCGGCTCGGCGGCGGTCATGGCCGCAAAGCAATCGCGCAAGCGGTAGTGCTTGTTGCCGGCGCTTGCCGCCTCCCGCTCGAAGGCCATGAGGTCCACCGTCGCCGGCACGATCGAGAGCCGCGGCACATGCGTCGGCACCGCGGCTTGCGCGATCTCGGCGCGGCCGGACAGCACGTCGAAGGTCGAGAGCGGGCGATGATCGATGCCGAGCCCGGTGCTGGCATTGCCTTGCGGATCGAGGTCGACGATCAGCACGCGCTCACCGACGGCCGCGAGTGCCGTGCCGAGATTGATCGCGGTCGTGGTCTTGCCGACGCCGCCTTTCTGATTGGCGAGCGCGAGGATGCGCGCGGACTTGGCGCCGTATCCCATCACGGCGCCCTCGCCGCACTCGGGCGCTCGCGGCGCTGCAGATTGGCGATCTCGAGGATGTGCGAATCCGCTGACGTCAAGCTTCGATGCAGGCGTGCGTCGAAGGTCCAGGTGTCGCGTGCGGTTTCGATCTCGGCATCGGCGTCGCGTCCTTTCAGGAACAGCCCGCGAGTGTTCGTGCCGAAGAACGGCGCCGCCAACTCCAAGAGCTGCGGCAACGGTGCGAGCGCGCGCGCGCTGACGATCTCGGGTATGGGCCGATCCGCGCGCTCAGCGAGCGCCTCGATGCGCATGGCGTGCACCGTGACCCGTGCGTCCGTCTCGCGCGCGACCTCGGCGAGAAAGGCGCATTTCTTGCGGTTCGCTTCAACCAGATGCATGTGGAAATCCGGCGTCCCGGCGTTGACAAGCGCCACTACGAGCCCGGGAAAGCCTGCCCCTGAACCGAGATCCAGCCAGAGTCGCGCCTCCGGCGCAAGCTTCGCGAGCTGCGCGGAGTCGGCGAAATGCCGCGACCAGAGCGCGGGCAGGGTGGACGGCGCGACGAGATTGGTCGATTTCTGCCAATGCGCGAGAAGCTCGGCGTAGCGCGTCAGCCTGTGGATTGTTTCACGTGGAACTTTAAAGGCTTCCGCGAACCCGGTGGGACCGTCCACAGCTTTCGACCTCACCCCGCTCCCCATCGCCGGCCGCTCAGGCGCTCTTGACCGCGGCGCCCTTTTTCACATGCGCGAGCAGGAGCATCAGCGCCGCCGGCGTCATACCGTCGAGACGCGCGGCCTGGCCGAGACTCGCAGGCCGATGCCGCTCGAGCTTCTGGCGAAGCTCCGTCGACAGCCCGGGCAGCGCGGCATAGGCGAAACCCAACGGAATGGCGAGCGCCTCGTCCTTGCGGAACGCGGCGATGTCCTGCTCCTGCCGCTCGACATAGACCGCGTAGCGCGCATCGACCGAGAGTTGCTCGGCGATTGCCGGATCGAGCTTGCCGATCTCGGGCCAGATCGCGGCGAGGTGGGCGAGGCCGACATCGGGGTAACTGAGGAGCTCGAAGGCGTTCCGCTTGCGGCCGTCGCGATTGATGACGAGGCCGTGCTTGCCAGCTTGGTCGGGCGTCAGGGTCAGACTGCGTAGCAGCGCTGCGCCGTCGGCAAGTTGCTTCTGCTTTGCCGCGAAGCTCTGAGCGCGCGCGGCGCCGACGCAGCCGATGGCGACACCGAGCGGGGTCAGACGGTGGTCGGCATTGTCGGCGCGGAGCGTGAGGCGATACTCCGCGCAACTCGTGAACATGCGATAAGGCTCGGTCACGCCGCGCGTCACGAGATCGTCGATCATCACGCCGAGATAGCCGTCGGCGCGCGTCACGCTGAATCTTTCCGCAGCGCCCGAGGCCGCGAGCGCCGCGTTGACACCCGCGACAAGGCCCTGCCCGGCAGCTTCCTCGTACCCGGTCGTGCCGTTGATCTGACCGGCCAGGAACAGCCTGCGAAGCGTCTTCGTCTCGAGGCTCGGATTGAGCTCGCGCGGATCGACATAATCGTACTCGATGGCATAGCCCGGCCTGATCACGCGCGCGGCTTCGAGCCCCGGGATGGTCTTGAGGAAGGCACGCTGCACGTCCTCCGGCAGCGAGGTCGAGATGCCGTTCGGATAGACGGTGTCGTCATCGAGGCCTTCGGGCTCGAGGAAGATCTGATGGCTGCCGCGCTCCTTGAAGCGCACGATTTTGTCTTCGATCGACGGGCAATAGCGCGGGCCGGTGCTCTCGATTGCGCCGGAATACATCGGCGCGCGGTCGAGATTCGCCTCGATGATGGCGTGGGTCGCCGCGGTCGTATGCGTGATGTGGCACGCCACTTGGGGCGTTGCGATCTGCGGCGGCAGGAATGAGAACGGGCGAGGCGGATCGTCGCCGTGCTGGACCTCAAGCCCGTCCCAGCGGATCGTCTTTCCATCGAGGCGGGGCGGGGTGCCGGTCTTGAGCCGGCCCATGCGAAGACCGAGCCCGTACAGCCGTTCCGACAGGCCAAGGGCAGGGGCTTCGCCGATGCGGCCGGCCGGGATCTTGCGCTCGCCGATATGGATGAGCCCGCGCAGGAAGGTGCCGGTGGTCAGAACCACGGCACCCGCGCGGATCGTGCGCCCGTCAGCCGTTAGCACCCCATTAACCATACCGCGCTCGACGATCAGGTCCTCGACCGTAGCCTCGATCACGTCGAGGTTGAGGGTCGCACGGATGGCGGCCTGCATGGCCTGGCGGTAGAGCTTGCGATCGGCTTGGGCTCGCGGCCCCTGCACGGCCGGGCCCTTGCTGCGGTTCAGCACCCGGAACTGGATGCCGGCGGCATCGGCCACCCGGCCCATCAGCCCGTCGAGCGCGTCGATCTCGCGCACGAGATGGCCCTTCCCAAGCCCGCCGATGGCCGGATTGCAGGACATCTCGCCGACCGTGGCGAAGCTATGCGTGACGAGCGCCGTCTCGGCACCCATCCGCGCCGCAGCCGTCGCCGCCTCGCAGCCGGCATGGCCGCCGCCGATCACGATCACGTCGTAGGTCATCGGCGCTAGGTAGTCACTTCGACCGCCCTCGTCCATTGTTTCACGTGAATCAGGCCAAGCTGGCTCAGCCCACGAGGCGGTGCGCCGAGATCATTGTTTCACGTGAATCATCCCTCTCCCTCTCGGGATCCCTACTTGCCGATGCAGAACTCGGCGAAGATGGCGCCAAGCACCTCCTCCACGTTGATGCGGCCGGTGAGCCGGCCAAGATGATGCGCGGCAATGCGGAGCTCCTCTGCTTTCAGCTCCGGACTCAAGGACTTGTCGCTGAAGCGCTGGAGTGCGGCCTGCGCGGCTTCGAGCTCGGCGCGATGGCGCGCGCGGGTCATCAACGGTGCGCCGGCCCCCTGCCCGGCCGCCGATTGGGCCTCGGCCTCGAGCCGCGCAATCAGAAGATCGAGCCCCTCGCCGGTCTTGGCCGAGATCGCCAGCGCGCCCTCAGGAAGCGCCGCGGCCGCGCTCGGAGCCAGATCCAGCTTGTTCATGACTGTGATTTCGACTGTGGTTGCCTGCGCATCGTTGTTTTTGCGTGCGCCAAGCCTAGGCATCGCCGTCCGTGCCGGATCGGTCGAGTCCGCGAGCCACAACACGATGTCGGCGTCCTCGACCCGGGCCAGCGCGCGGCCTATCCCCGCGGCCTCGACGCTGCCCTTGGCCTCCCTTATCCCCGCCGTGTCGCTGAGGATGACGGGGATACCGCCAAGGTCGAGATGCACCTCGATCACGTCGCGGGTCGTGCCCGCCTCCTCCGACACGATCGCTACGTCGCGGCGCGCCAGCGCATTCAAGAGGCTCGACTTGCCGGCGTTGGGTGGACCGGCGATGACCACGCGCACGCCGTCGCGCAAGCGCTCGCCGCGGCGATCGCCAAGATGCGCCGCGATGGCCTCGCGCAGGTCGGCGACGATCGCCTCGGCCTGCACGCTCACGTCGGTGGCAACGTCGGCCTCGTCGGCGAAGTCGAGCCCCGCCTCCATCAGTGCTTGCGCCTTGAGCAGCTCCGCGCGCCAGGTTTCATAAAGCCGCCTGAGCGAGCCCTCGGATTGCGCCAGCGCTTGGCGCCGCTGCGCTTCGGTCTCCGCTTGCACGAGATCGGCCAGACCTTCGACCTCGGTGAGACCGAGCTTGCCGTTCTCGAACGCGCGCCGCGCGAACGCGCCGGGCTCGGCGAGCCGCGTGCCGCCGACGGACAGCACCGCATCGATCAGGCTCTGTACCACCGCGCGGCTGCCATGCACCTGTAGCTCCGCCATGTCTTCGCCGGTGAAGCTCAAAGGCGCCGGAAACCACAACACGAGCCCGCGGTCGATCAGCGCGCCGTCGCGCGGATCGCACAGCTTGCGCAAGGCGGCGCGGCGGGGAGGGGGCGCGCCACCGCATAGCGCTTCCAGCACGGCGCGCGTGCGTGCGCCTGAGATGCGTATGACGGCGATGGCCGCACGGCCCGCCCCGCTCGCCAGCGCAACAATGGTGTCGGCGATCTTGTGGGCCATTGCGTTATCCTAGGGGGCCGCGAAAGGAAGAGCCATGCAGGAGCGCGCCTCAGGCAATCTGCTGAAGCACGAGACGAGCCCCTACCTGCTGCAGCACGCCGACAATCCGGTGCACTGGCGCCCCTGGGGCGAGGCTGCGCTCGCTGAGGCCCGCGCGACGGGCAAGCCGATCCTGCTCTCGGTCGGCTATGCCGCCTGTCATTGGTGCCACGTCATGGCGCATGAGAGCTTCGAGGACGCGGCGACGGCCGCGGTGATGAATGCGCTGTTCGTCAACATCAAGGTCGACCGCGAGGAGCGCCCGGACGTCGACGCGATCTATATGGGCGCGCTGCATGCGCTCGGCGAGCAGGGCGGCTGGCCGCTCACCATGTTCCTCACGGCAGACGCCGAGCCGTTCTGGGGCGGCACCTACTTTCCCAAGGAGGAGCGCTACGGGCGGCCGTCTTTCGTCCGTGTACTGACAGAAACCGCGCGCATCTACGCGGACGAGCCGCACAAGGTCCAGCAGAACGCCGGGGCGCTGAAGCAGGTGCTACAGCCGGCGCAACGCGGCGCGGCCGGTGCGCCGCCGTCTGACGCGACGCTCACCGAGCTCGCGCGGCGGCTCGTCGGCGCCGTCGATCCGGTGCATGGCGGCTCGCGCGGCGCGCCGAAATTCCCGCAAGCGCAGTTCTTCTCGTTTCTCTGGCGCGCGGGACTCCGCTACGACCTGCCGAATCCACTCGAGGCGGTGCACCTCACGCTGACCCACATCGCACAAGGCGGCATTTACGATCATCTCGGCGGTGGGTTCGCGCGCTATGCGGTCGATGAGCGCTGGCTCGTCCCCCATTTCGAGAAGATGCTCTACGACAACGCGCTGCTGGTCGAGCTGATGACGGAAGGCTGGCGCGAGACGAAATCGCCGCTCTACGCGCAGCGCATTGATGAGACGATCGGCTGGCTGTTGCGCGAGATGGTCGTCGAGGACGGCGGGTTTGCGTCCTCGCTCGACGCCGACAGCGAAGGCGAGGAGGGGAAGTTCTATGTGTGGAGTCTCGCGGAGATCGAGGAGGTTCTCGGCGCGGATGACGCGCGTTCGTTCGCCAAGATCTACGACGTCACGGCCGGCGGGAATTTCGAAGGCCACAATATCCTCAACCGGCCGAACGCGATCGAACTGCCCGACGCCGAGACCGAAGCGCGGCTCGCTGCGATGCGCGCGAAATTGTTCGCGCGGCGGTCGGGGCGCGTGCGGCCAGGCTTCGACGACAAGGTGCTTGCCGACTGGAACGGGCTGATGATCGCCGCGCTCGCCAACGCGGCGTGCGCCTTCGCCAGGCCGGACTGGCTGCAAGCGGCTGAGGCCGCATTCAATTTCGTCAGCCTACGGATGAGTGTGGACGGGCGGCTGTTCCATGCCTATCGCGCGGGCGAAGCCAAGGCGCCGGCCACGGGCAACGACTACGCCAACATGATCAAGGCCGCGCTCGCGCTCGCCAATGCCACCGGCAGGCGCGACTATGTGGAGCGGACGGCCGCGCTCGCCGAGGTGCTCGATACGCACTATTGGTCCGAGGCGCTCGGCGGTTACTACTTCACGGCCGACGACACCGGCGACCTCATCGTGCGGCCATTCAGCGGGCAGGACGAGGCGACGCCGAACGCGAACGGCGTGATGGTGTCGAACCTCGTGGCGCTCAATCTCTGGACCGGCGAGGACCGCTATCGCGAGCGCGCGGAAGTCATCCTGCGTAGCTTCGCCGGCGCCATGTCGGAGCAGGTGCTGGCGCATTGCGGGCTGCTCGCCGCCGCGCTCGATGCGTATGCGCCGGCGCTCGTCGTGCTGATCGTGCCGGATGGCTCGGACGCGCGAAGCTTGCGCGCAGGATTGCGCAACGTGTCGCTACCGAATGTCGTGGTGCAGGAGATCAGGGAGGGGGCGGACGGCGCTAGCACCTTGCCGGCGTCATCGCCGGCGCACGGCAAGACCGCGATTGACAACAAGCCGACGGCCTATGTCTGCCTCGGCCCGCAATGTTCCCTGCCCGTCACCGACCCGGCACAGCTCGTCGAGACCATCCGCGCCGCGCGGCAGGTCACCTGCGCCTGATCTTGTCATGCCCGCGAAGGCGGGCATCCAGTATTCGATGACCGTGCAGAAACTGCGCGCGGTGCGTACTGGATTCCCGCTTACGCGGGAATGACAAAGCGGAGAGGTTTGAGGCTAGCCGGCGGACGCACTGGCAACAAAAGCCGTCAGCACGCGGTCGGTGAGGGCGTCGCAGTCGGCGCCGGCGAAGGGGAAGACACCGCGGAGCGCGTCACGCAGATCTGGGTCGAGCGCGTCCTGCAGGCGGCGACGCGCGCGTAAGTCGCGCGTCTTCACCGTCTCTTTCGGAAGCTGCAAGGCGTCAGCCGTCTCCTCGACGCTCAAACCCTCGACCTCGCGCAGCACGAACACCGTGCGGAACGTCTCGGGGAGCTCGCCAATGGCGCGCTCGAGCAGCCTCGCGATCTGTGCGCGCGCAATCTCGGCCTCGGGCGTGCGCGGCGATGCATCGCCCGGGCGTTCAGCTCCGGCCATCGCGCTCTCCCGATAGTCGGCGATGTCGGTCACGTCGTGTGCCTGCAAGAGACGCGCGCGCCGCTGCGTGGTGCGCCGCCGGCCAAGCGCCTCGTTGACGACGATGCGCGTGAGCCAGGTCGAAAGCGAGGAGCGGCCGTCAAAGCTCCCGATCGCGGCGAACGCCTTGAGATACCCGTCCTGCACGGCCTCCTCCGCCTCGGCGCGGTTCTTGAGGACGCTCCACGCCGCGCGATAGAGGCGCTGGTTGTTGCGGCGGGTGACGAGGCGCACGGCCTGGCGATCGCGTCGGACGATGAGCCGGCACAGCTCAATGTCGCTCGCGTGCTCATAGTCCAGCGCGGTCTCTGCCATCGGGAGCCTCGCATTCACTGAAGCTGCTTCGCCAATTCCTCGGCGTGATGCTGATGCGCCTGGAACAGAGAGAGCCCTTTCTCCAGCAGCGCCTTCAGCTCGGCGTTCTGCGCCGACGGGATCAGCGTCTTGCTCAGCGCGTCGTTGACGGTCTTATGATACGCCACTTCGTTGTCGACATAGGCCTTGTCGAACGCGGCGCCATCGAGCCCGGCGAGCTTTGTGCGCGTCTCTTCTGCAGATTTGGTCAGCCTCTGGCTGGTCGGATTGTCGGCGGGCGTCACGTTCAGCTTCTTGACCAGCGCAAGCGCCTGGTCATTGACGGCGGTATGGTCGCCGATCATGCGCTGGGCGAAGGCGCGCACATCTTTGTTCTGCGCTTTGTCGATCGCCTGCTTGCCCGCCTCGATGTCGATGAGGCCTGCGGTGTAGGCGATATGGGCGATCTGCGGATCGGTCGGCTTGTCGGCGGCGGAAGCCGGAAGGGCGCCAGCGAACGCGATGCCGATCGCGGCTAGGGCGATGAGGGCTCTTTGCATGATGTGTGTCTCCTCTGGCGCGGTCAGACCAGCGGGTAACCCGCCTGGTCCGCGTAATAGCCATTGGATGACACCAATGCGTAAGAGGTTCCCGGAACAGTCCCTTACGTGTTCATCGAGTCGAAGAACTCGCCATTGTTCTTGGTCTGCTTCAGCTTGTCGAGCAGGAATTCGATGGCGTCCTGCGTGCCCATCGGGTTGAGGATACGGCGGAGCACGTACATCTTCTTGAGCTGATCGGCCGGGACCAGCAACTCCTCCTTGCGCGTGCCGGAGCGGGCGATGTCGATCGCGGGGAAGACGCGCTTGTCGGCGACCTTGCGGTCGAGCACGATCTCGGAGTTGCCGGTGCCCTTGAACTCTTCGAAGATCACTTCGTCCATGCGGCTGCCGGTGTCGATCAAAGCGGTGGCGATGATCGTCAGCGAGCCGCCTTCCTCGATATTGCGCGCGGCGCCGAAGAAGCGCTTCGGCCGCTGCAGCGCGTTGGCGTCAACGCCGCCTGTCAGCACCTTGCCGGAAGACGGCACGACCGTGTTGTAGGCGCGGCCGAGGCGAGTAATCGAATCGAGCAGGATCACCACGTCGCGCTTGTGCTCGACGAGGCGCTTCGCCTTCTCGATGACCATCTCGGCGACCTGCACGTGGCGCGAGGCCGGCTCGTCGAAGGTGGACGAGATCACCTCGCCCTTCACCGAGCGCTGCATGTCGGTGACCTCCTCGGGCCGCTCGTCGATGAGCAGCACGATGAGGTAGCACTCGGGGTGGTTCGCGGTCACCGCGTGGGCGATGTTCTGCAGGATCACGGTCTTGCCGGTGCGCGGCTGCGCCACGATCAGCCCGCGCTGACCCTTGCCGATCGGCGCCACGATGTCGATGACGCGGCCCGTATTGTCTTTCCTGGTCGGGTCCGAAGTCTCCATCTCCAGCCACTCATCGGGATAGAGCGGCGTGAGATTGTCGAAATGGATCTTGTGCCGCTGCTTCTCCGGGTCCTCGAAATTGATGGTATTGACCTTGAGCAGGGCGAAATAGCGCTCGCCTTCCTTCGGGCTCCTGATCTGGCCTTCGACCGTGTCGCCCGTCCTGAGCCCGAAGCGCCTGATCTGGCTCGGCGAGACGTAGATGTCGTCGGGGCCTGCGAGGTAGTTCGAGTCGGGCGAACGTAAAAAGCCGAAGCCGTCCTGCAGCACTTCGACAACGCCAGTGCCGGTGATCTCGACGTCGCGCGCGGCGAGCTGCTTGAGGATGGCGAACATCAATTCTTGCTTGCGCATCGCGCTCGCATTCTCGACGTCGACCTCCTCGGCGAAGCTGAGCAGCTCCGTCGGCGACTTGGTCTTCAATTCCTGCAGCTTCATTTCCTGCATGCGCTGCTACTCCAAAAGCGAAACATGTGAACCTGGGGCTACGAATCCCGCGCTTTAAGTGGCACGGTCTCGAAGAAAGGGGATGGGTTGGCCTCGGCGAAAAGGCAGAGTGAAACGCCTGCTTCGTTCCGGAAGACCCAATTCTTTGGGGGAAGGCCGGGCCACGACAGCGTCCCGGATTGGAAGCAACTCAACTTATAGCAGACCAAGACGGCGGGCGGAACAGGTTGGGCAGGCTTTTTCGCGAGGCCCTAGAAGGGCCGCACCACCGCCAAAATCACGATCAGGACCATCAGCACGGTCGGCATCTCGTTGGCGATGCGGTAGAAACGCGGCGCCCTCGTGTTCCGATCCGCGGCGAAGTCCTTGGTCCATTTGGCGAGCACCCCGCTGAAGGCGGAGAGCAGGATCACTAGCAGAAGCTTGCCATGGAACCAGCCGTCATGCCGCCAGTCGATCCGGCCTGAGAAGGCGAGGATCAGCCCAAGCACCCATGCGGCGAGCATCGCCGGCGTCACGATGTAACGCAGCAGCCGCTTCTCCATGATCTTGAAGGTCTCCGACTGCTCGGAGCCTTGCTTGCTCATCGCGTGATAGACGAAGAGCCGCGGCAGATAGAGCAGCCCGGCCATCCAGGCGATGATGGCGATGACGTGGAAGGCTTTGACGTAGAGGAGCAGCATTGGGAGTTCGAGGGGCTAGCTCTTTTTCACCCGCGCGACAAGGCGCGCGACATGCTCGACCGGCGTGTCGGGCTGGATGCCGTGGCCGAGATTGAATACGAACGGACCATCGCCGAGCATCGCAAGGATCTGATCGACGCGGCGGTCGAGTTCGGCCCCGCCAGCAACCAGCAAAAGCGGGTCGAGATTGCCCTGCACCGGTAACAGGCTCTGCAGGTGTGAGCGGATATAGCCCAGCGGGAGGCTGGTACCGCAACCGAGCGCATCGACATGGGTCGCGCGCGCATAATGCTCGGCCTTGGGACCGGCGCCGCGCGGAAAGCCAATGATCGGAACGCCGGGTGCTGCGGCTTTGACGGCTCTGACGATGCGCCAGGTCGGATCGACACACCAGCGCTGGAACTCGTCCTCCGCTAAACTGCCCGCCCAGCTGTCGAAGATCTGCAAGACCCGTGCCCCGGCTTTGACCTGGCCTTCCAGGTAGCGGACCGAACTCTCGACCAGGAGATTGATCAGCGCCTGGAACAGCTCGGGCTGCCGGTAGGCCAGCGTCCGCGCCGCAGCTTGGTCCTTGCTGCCGGCGCCTTCGACCATATAGGCCGCGACCGTCCAAGGGGCGCCGCAAAACCCGATCAGTGGCACGTTCTCGGGGAGGGCGGCGACCACACGCTCGACCGTCTCGTAGACCGGCGCGGCTTCCTCGGCCAGCCCATCGAGCTGCAGCCGTTTCAGACCGTCCCAGTCCCTGACCGGCTCGAGCTTAGGGCCCTCGCCCTCGACGAATTCGACTTTCTGCCCAAGCGCATAGGGGACGACCAGGATGTCCGAGAACACGATCGCGGCGTCGAGATCGAACCTTCGCAAAGGCTGCAGGGTTGCTTCGGCCGCTAGCTCAGGCGTACGGCAGAGATCGAGGAACGAGGGGACTTTGGCCCTCACCTCTCGGTATTCCGGGAGATAACGGCCGGCTTGGCGCATTAGCCAGATGGGCGGCGGTTTGACAGTTTGGCCGGAGAGTGCCCTGAGAAATGAGTTTTCCTTAGATGGGGCACGCAACGTCGCCGGTTCCCTAAATACCAATTGAGAGATTCTCTATTAGGTTTCTGCTTCTACTGTTATGGCGTGGATAGCGGACATTCTGGGCCATCACCAGCCTCTCGACAGGATTCTCAGGGCTGCTCAGGCTTGAAGATGTCATGTGCATAGATGCTGTGGCTAATTCCGGGGAAACCTCTCGATTAATCGTGAGAGTATACGCGGTGTCATACCCGTGAAGGCGGGAATCCAAAGGCGCTGCTGGAAATTAGCTCTGAGGGCACTGATTACTGGATGGCCCGGTCAAGCCGGGCCATGACAAGTGGATAGGCGTGGGAAAACTGGTCAACAAGCCTCGGGCATCCTGTGGACCGGCGAAGGTATTGCGGGCCCTACCGGAAACACCGTCATTTTGTCGACATCGGCGAATCTGTGAAGAAGTTATGACACCTTTGCGGGACTGGCCGTGGCTTCGGCCTTGCGCGGCGCGGTTGCTCCCTTAGATCAAGGCGGTTATCCAGAGGTCGTGCCATGGATATTCCGCGCTCCTTCCACCTCCATATGATCTCGGATGCGACCGGCGAGACGCTGATCACCATCGCCAAAGCCGTGCGCGTGCAATACGCGCAAGTTCGGGCGATCGAGCATCTGCATCCGCTGGTGCGCAGCCAACGCGAGCTCGAGCGGGTCCTCAAGGACGTGGAGGCCGCGCCAGGGATCGTGCTCTACACGATCTTCAACCGGGCGCTCGCCGACCACCTGGAAGCCGAGTGCAAGCGGATGAACATCCCCTGCGTGGCAGCGCTGAAGCCGATCTTACAAGTTTTCGAGTCCTATCTCGGCACCAAGTCGACGCCGACAGTGGGCGGCCAACATGTGCTCGACGCCGACTATTTCCGGCGCATCGAGGCGCTCAATTTCACCATGATGCATGACGATGGCCATCTGCCGCAGAACCTGAACGACGCCGACATCATTGTTGTCGGCATCAGCCGCACGTCGAAGACGCCGACCGCGATCTATCTCGCCAATCGCGGTTTCAAGACTGCCAACGTCCCGCTCGTGCCGGGGCTCCTGGTTCCGCCCGAGCTCGAATTGCCGACCAAGGCGTTCGTGGTGGGGCTCGTGGCGAGCCCCGAGCGCATCTCGCAGGTCCGCCAGAACCGAGTCATAGAGCAGGCGCACAACCATCTCGACGAGTATGTCGACCGCGAAGCGATCGCCGCGGAGATCGCCCAGACGCGCCAGCTCTGCGCCCGGCACGGCTGGCCGATCATCGACGTGACGCGCCGCTCGATCGAGGAGACGGCGGCGGCGATCCTCAGGCTCTATCACGACCGGGAAGCGCCGGTGCTCGAAGCATGAGCCCCTTCCTCCAGGCGGGAAAGCCGCCGCTGATCCTCGCGTCCGGCAGCAGGGCGCGGGCAAAGCTGCTCGAAGCCGCAGGCCTCGCCTTCATCGTGCAGCCCCCGGGCCTCGACGAGGCCGTCATGCTCGAAGCGGTGAGCGGCGAGCGATCGTTCGGGCCGCACGACATTGCCGAGGTTCTGGCGCGCGCCAAGGCCGAGGCCGTCAGCGATCTGGCGCCGCAAGCCTATGTCATCGGCGCTGACCAGGTGCTTTCGCTCGGCGACAGGATCTTCCAGAAGCCCGACGGTATGGAGACCGCGCGGCGCCAGTTGCTCGATCTCAGCGGTAAGACGCACGCGCTGCACACCGCCGTCGCGGTGGCGAAAGACGGCGAGGCGATCTGGGCCGAGACCACGGTCGCCTCCCTCACCATGCGCAAGCTCACGCCGGAATTCATCGGGCGCTACCTCGCCGCCGCGGGCGAGGAAGTGCTGGCCTCAGTCGGTGCCTACCAGCTCGAAGGGCTCGGCGTGCAGCTCTTCTCGAAGATCGAAGGCGATTATTTCTCAATCCTCGGCTTGCCGCTCGTGCCGCTGCTCGATACGCTCAGGCGCGAGGGCGCGATCGAGGCTTAAGCCATGAAACGCGCCTGCGTCATAGGGTGGCCTGTCGAGCATTCCCGGTCGCCGCTGATCCACCGCTATTGGCTCAAGCAATACGGCATCGATGGCGCCTATGAGAAAGAGGCCGTGCCGCCGGGCGAGGCCGAGGCCTTCCTGCGCGCGCTTGCCGAGCGCGATTATGTCGGCGCGAACGTCACGCTGCCGCACAAGCTCGCGGCGCTGCAGGCGGCGGACGTCGCGGACGAGGCGGCCTATGCCATCGGTGCCGCCAATGCCGTGTGGCTCGACAGCGCGGGCAAGCTCAACGCGACCAATACCGACGCTGCGGGCTTCATGGCCAATCTTAACGAGCAGGCGCCGCAATGGAACGCGTCACGGCAGCCTGCGCTCGTGATCGGGGCGGGGGGTGCCGCGCGCGCGATCCTCTATGCGCTGCTCGAGGCGGGCGCGGCGAAGGTTTTGCTCACCAACCGCACGAGCGAGCGCGCCTCCGCTCTCGCCGACTATTTCGGGCCGATGTCGGTGACGCCTAACTGGGTCGAGGTCGTGGACTGGAAGAACCGGAGCCTCGCGGTCGGCGAATGCGGCCTGATCGTCAACACGACAAGCCTCGGCATGACCGGCGAGAAGCCGCTCGAGCTCGACCTCGCCAGGCTTCGCGAGGACGCCGTCGTCGCCGACATTGTCTATGCGCCGCTTGTCACGCCGCTGCTTGCCGCCGTGCGCGACCGGGGCAGGGCCACGGTCGACGGACTCGGCATGTTGCTGCACCAGGCCGTTCCCGGCTTCGAGCGCTGGTTCAGCGTGCGGCCTGAGGTGACGCCTGAGCTCCGCAGCCATGTCGCGGCTAGCCTCGGATCGGCGTGATGCTGGTCATTGGCCTGACCGGCGGCATCGGCATGGGCAAGTCCTCCGCAGCCCTGCATTTCGCGAACCGCGGCGTGCCGGTGTTCAGCGCAGATGCCTGCGTGCACGAGCTCTATGAGGGCAAGGCCGCTCCCGCGATCGAGGCCGAGTTCCCCGGCTTCGTGCGCGGGGGCAAGGTCGACCGCAAGCTACTCTCCGAACGTGTCTCGGGTTGGCCCAAGGGGCTGAAAAAGCTCGAAGAGATCGTGCATCCGATGGTGGTCGAGGCCGAGATCGAGTTCCTGCGCGAGCAGGAAAAAAAAGGCGAAAAGCTCGCCGTGCTCGAGATCCCGCTTCTGTTCGAGACCGATGCGCGCGATCGCGTTGACGTGACGGTCGTGGTCAGCGCCCCGCGCCATTTACAGTGGAGGCGCGTGATGATGCGGCCCGGCATGACGGCGGCGAAGCTCGAACACCTGATCGCGCGGCAGCTTCCCGACACGAAGAAGCGCGCACTTGCCGATTTCGTTGTGGACAGCGGCAAGACGCATGAGGACATGCACGCGCAAATCGACAAAATCATCGAATCGCTGAAAGATCGGGATGGGCGCGTCATGGAGCGGTTGCGCGCCCAGTAAGTCTTGTCGTTGCCCGGCTTGACCGGGCAATCCAGTACGAGACCCAGAGGATTGAAGTGCGCGCGATCGTGCTCGACACAGAGACCACGGGGCTCGACCCGTTCCAAGGCGACCGCATCGTCGAGATCGGCTGCGTCGAGCTCGTCAACGGCATCGCCACGGGCCGCGTGTGGCACGCGCATATCAACCCCGAGCGCGACGTGCCGCAGACCGCGGTCGAGGTCCACGGGCTAACCTGGGATTTCCTGCGCGACAAGCCGCGCTTCACCGAGCTTGCCGACGAGATGCTTACCTTCATCGAGGGCGCGATCCTTGTCATGCACAATGCGTCGTTCGATTTCGATTTCCTCAATGCCGAGCTCGACCGCGTGCCGCGGCCTCTGCTCCGCTGGGAGCATGTGGTCGACACGCTAGCGCTTGCCAGGCGGCGGCATCCCGGCGCACCCTGTTCGCTCGACGCGCTCTGCCGGCGCTACGGCATCGACCTCACCGAGCGCGAGAAGCACGGCGCATTGATCGATTGCCGCCTGCTTGCGAGCGTCTATGTGGAGCTCGTGGGCGGGCATCAGGCGCGGCTTGAGTTTGCGGTGAACGGCGCGCAGGCCGGCTTGCTCAGGGCCAACGAGATCGCGGTCAAGCCGCGGCCCCGGCCGCTCGCGCCGCGGCTTACGGCGGCCGAGATCGAGGCGCATCGCGCTTTCGTCGCGAGCCTCGGCGCCGACGCGCTCTGGCTGCGGTATTAGCCTAATTCTTTGCGGTGGATTGCGGCTCGATCGGCGCGCGCGCGGTATTCTCCGCATAGAGCCTGCCGAAATCGATCGGGTCGAGCATCAGCGGCGGAAAGCCACCATCGCGCGTCACGTCGCCGAGCACGCGGCGCATAAACGGGAAGAGGATCGTCGGGCAATCCACGAACAGCACGGGCTGTAGCAGGTTCTGCGGGATGTTCTGCAAGCGGAACAAGCCGCCATAGACCATCTCGACATTATAGAAGACGCCGGCATCGCTCCGCGCATGGACTTCGAGGTTGAGCAAGACCTCGTAGGCCTCCTGCGCGCGGGCCTGCGCATTGACATTGACGCTCACTTTGAGCTGCGGGTTCTGCCCCGGGCCTTGCAGCGACTCGGGCGCATTGGGGTTCTCGAAGGACAGGTCTTTGACATATTGGGCGAGCACCGCGAGCTGGGCCTGGATAGGGGCTCGCGTGCCTGTCGTGCCGCCTGTTTGGGGCTCCGAAGCCGCCCCCCTGGGCCCGTCGCCGTTGGTCTTCTTGGGGCCGCCCCCGGTCTTCTTCGCCATGGCGTTTCCTCGATCCTTGAGGGGGCGTGGCTAGCACGGGATGCATGCAAGCCGCAATGCGGCGGCTGGCGGCGTTCTATTTATGACGGCCTGCGGCAGTGCGTTAAGCGGGGCGGCGTTTAGGGTTGGCGTAGGCGGAGTGAATGCCGTAAGTTGAGCCTTACGGCGCGGGTCGAGCGTGGCACGGATTCTGCCCGTGGCGGAAGGCGCGAAGCTGGCAAATCCCCTGGACGCGCACCAAATTCCAGCCAGAGGATACCGCTTGGGGTCTAAAGGCTTGGCGGATGGCGGCAAGGCATGAGTGAAGCTTTCGACATCTATACACTGCTGTTCCTGGTGCTCGCAGTCGTGATCTTCATCCGGCTGCGCAACGTGCTCGGCCGGCGCACGGGGAACGAGCGTCCGCCCTACGATCCCTACACCACACCCGATGCGAAGCGCGCCGGAACGCGCGAGGCCAGCGAGCCGGTCGTGGCCCTGCCGCGCGGGCGCGCTTCACGCGGCCCGGTAGGCGCGCAAGGGCCTTCGAACGAGGACATCGAAGCGAAGCTCGGCCGGCACGCCACGAAAGACAGCCCGCTCGGCCAATCGCTCACCGCTTTGATGCGCGCGGATCCCGGCTTCGATCCCGGCCAATTCCTCGACGGCGCCAAGGGGGCCTACGAGATGATCGTCATGGCTTTCGCCGAGGGCGACGACGCCTCGCTCAAGCAGCTTCTCGGCGAGGACGTGTTCGAGGGGTTCTCACGCGCGATTCGCGAGCGCGAAGCCCGCGGCGAGAAGGTCGAGTCGAGCCTGGTCGGCATCGACAAGGCCGACATCATCGAGTCCCAGGTCAAGAACCGCACCGCATATGTGACGGTGAAGTTCGTGAGCGAGCTGATCTCGGTGACGCGCGACTCCGACGGCGAGGTGGTCGAGGGAGACCCCAAGAAGGTGCGCGAGGTCACCGACATCTGGACCTTCTGCCGCGACATCGCCTCGAAGAACCCGAACTGGAAGCTGGTCGCTACCGAAGCGGCGAACTAGCGCTGGGCTGCTTCACCCTGCATTCGTCGTGGCGGGCCACGTCTCACTATCCACAGCGTGCCGTTGGCTGCTTGCTCAAGCCACGGATGCCCGGCACAAATCGGTATGACGAGGCCAATTGATTCGCTGCTGAGCCCTCGCGGCGCTGCATTGCTTGCGCTCGCCGCAGCCGCCATGATGGCGCTCATGTTTGCGCGGTGCGAGAAGGAAGAAGAGAAGGCTGGCTACAGGCCGGTGACCTTTGCCGAGCTCGAGGGCTGGTACCAGGACGACCACGCCGCCGCATTCCGCACACTGCTCGCATCTTGCCGGAAGCGGGCGAAGTCCAAGGCGGTCTGCAAAGCCGCGCTTGGCTTGGGCGACGGTGTGGACCGCGAGACCGCGCGCGCGTTCTTCGAGGCGCATTTCACGCCGCATGCGGTGGAGCACAGCCAGTCGAAGGGGATGGTCACCGGCTATTACGAGCCGGAGGTCAACGGTGCGCGCGAACAGGGTGGCAAGTTCCAGGTCCCGGTCTATGCGCGCCCCGATGATCTCATCACGCTTCGGCCCGACACGATGCGCGCGCGCTACAATAACGAAATCACGGGCACGATCGCGGGCATGCCCAAGACAAAGCAGCAGGCGGTGCCCTACTACACGCGCGCCGAGATCGAGAGTGGCGTGCTTGAGGGCCGCGGGCTCGAGCTGCTCTGGCTAGACGACCCGGTCGAGCTTTTCTTCATGCAGATTCAAGGTTCGGGGCGCGTCCGGCTGACCGACGGCAGCATGGTGCGGCTCGGCTATGCCGGCAAGAACGGGCACAGCTATACCTCGATAGGCAAGCGGCTGCTCGAGATGGGCGCGGGGCGTCCCGAGCGCTTGACCTTGGACGGCATCAAGACGTGGCTCCGTGCCGATCCCGAACGGGGCCGCGCGCTGATGCGCGAGAACCGCTCCTATGTGTTCTTCCACGCGTTCGAGGGAGACGGACCGATCGGCGCTCAGGGCGTGGTGCTGACGCCAGGCCGCAGCCTTGCGGTCGATACCGCCTATCATCGGCTCGGTGCGCCGGTCTATGTCACCGCGCCTGATCTTGTGCCGGATGGCGCGCCGTTCCGCCGCTTGATGATCGCGCAGGACGTGGGTTCCGCGATCAGGGGGCCTGAGCGCGGCGACATCTATTTTGGCAGCGGGGACGCGGCTGGCGCGATCGCCGGCCGTACCAAGCACGCGGCGAAGTTCTACGTTCTGCTGCCGAAGTAGGCAGCTTTTATCCAGCGCGTCATGGTGAGGTGGCCACCCGTCCTTCGAGGCTCGGGCTTCGCCCTCGCACCTCAGGATGACGGGCGGCCCTCGAACCACGCACGCCTAAGGAAAGCGCGATTCAAATAGATCGCGACGCAGACTAAACTGGCGCGATGGGCAAGCGCGGGCAGGACGACGAAGAAGGTGCGGCGCTGTGGGCGCGCATCGCAGAGAGCGCGAAACCCTTGACGAAAGACCGCGCGCGCAGTGCAGCTTCGGTTCCGCCGCGCCCCGCGCCAAAGCGCAAACCGGCCTCGCCGCCCCCGGCAAAACCTGCGGCGAAAACGGCTCCGAAGCCCATCCACGTCGCGCCCGGCCCAAGCTTTGACCGGCAGGTGGCGCGCAAGCTCGACACGGGCAAACTCGCAGTCGAGGCGCGACTCGACCTGCATGGGCTTAAGCAGGCCGAAGCGCACGCGGCGCTGCGTAAATTCCTCAAATCCGCACAAACGAGCGGGAAGCGCCATGTGCTCGTCATCACGGGCAAGGGCGCGGGCAGGGACGAAGCGCGAAGCTTCTACGAAGAGGACGAGCGCGGCGTGCTGCGCCAAGCCGTGCCGCATTGGCTCGGGCTGTCCGATCTCGCGCCGCTGGTGGTGAGCTTCTCGCCCGCCCCGCGCCGGCTCGGCGGCGACGGCGCGCTTTATGTGCGGCTCCGCCGCGCCCCGGCGCAGAAGGGCTGAAGCAACCCGGGGGCCATTGCGCCCGCAGCGCGCGAGCTATATATCCCCCACAGAGACACGCGGGCCCATTCGGCCCGCGTTCGCACTTTCAGGCCCCAAACCCCCCATGAAGCTTCGCAACATTGCCATCATCGCCCATGTCGATCATGGGAAAACCACGCTGGTCGACCGGCTGCTCCAGCAGTCGGGCGCTTTCCGCGACAACCAGCGCGTGGCGGAGCGCGCGATGGATTCCAACGACCTCGAGCGCGAGCGCGGGATCACCATCCTCGCCAAGGTGACCTCGATCGTCTGGGAGGGCACGCGCATCAATATCGTCGATACGCCCGGCCATGCCGATTTCGGCGGCGAGGTGGAGCGCATTCTCAACATGGTCGACGGCGCGCTCGTGCTGGTCGATGCGGCAGAGGGGCCTCTGCCGCAGACCAAGTTCGTTGTGTCGAAGGCGCTCAAGAAGGGGCTCAAGCCCATCGTGGTGATCAACAAGGTGGACCGCGCGGACGCGCGCCCGCAGGAAGTGGTGAACGAGGTCTTTGATCTTTTTGCCGCGCTTGAGGCGACCGACGAGCAGCTCGACTTTCCGATCCTCTACGGCTCTGCCAAGGAGGGCTGGATGGCGGCCTCGCCCGAGGGCCCCAAGGACCTCGGCATGCGGCTCCTGTTCGACCTCGTGCTTAGGCACGTCGCGCCGCCCAAGATCGAGGACGGACCGTTGCGCATGCTGGGCACGATCCTCGAAGCCAATCCCTATCTCGGCCGCGTCGTCACCGGCCGCATAACGTCAGGCACGATCGCGCCGAACCAGCAGGTCAAGGTGCTCGACCATGAGGGGCGCCTGATCGAGCAGGGCCGCGTATCGAAAGTGCTTGCGTTCCGGGGCCTTGAGCGCGTAGGCCTTGATCAAGCAAGCGCGGGCGACATCGTCTCGCTCGCGGGCCTGCCTCAGGCGACCGTCGCGCACACGATCGCCGCGCCGGAAGTGACAGCCCCGCTGCGGGCGCAGCCGATCGACCCGCCGACGCTCTCCATGACCTTCCGCGTCAACGACTCCCCGCTCGCCGGCACCGAAGGCAGCAAGGTCACCGGCCGCATGATCCGCGACCGGCTGCTCCGCGAGGCGGAGGGCAATGTCGCGCTGCGCGTGACCGAATCCGAGGAGCGCGACTCAATGGAGGTCGCCGGCCGCGGCGAATTGCAGCTCGGCATTCTTATCGAGACGATGCGGCGCGAAGGCTTCGAGCTTTCCGTGTCGCGGCCGAAGGTGCTGCTCAGGCGGGCGCCGAACGGCGCTTTGCTCGAACCGATCGAGGAGGTCGTCATCGATCTCGACGAGGAGCATGCGGGCGTCGTGGTGCAGAAACTCTCCGAGCGGAAGGCCGAGCTTGTCGAGATGAAGCCGTCGGGCGGCGGGCGGCAGCGTCTCGTGTTCTATGCGCCGACGCGCGGGCTGATCGGCTATCAGGGCGAGCTCCTCACCGACACGCGCGGCACGGGCATAATGAACCGCCTGTTTCACGCGTATGCGCCGCACAAGGGCCCGATCCAGGGGCGCCGCAACGGCGTGTTGATCTCAACCGATGCGGGCGAGGCTGTGGCTTATGCGCTGTGGAACCTGGAGGACCGGGGGCCGATGGTGATCGAGCCGGGCTGGAAGGTCTATCGCGGCATGATCGTGGGCGAGCACACGCGCGACAACGACCTCGAAGTGAACGTGCTCAAGGGCAAGAAGCTGACCAATATCCGCACGACCTCAAAGGACGAGGCGGTGCGGCTTACGCCTCCGATCCGCATGACGCTCGAACGCGCTCTCGCCTACATCCAGGACGACGAGCTGGTCGAGGTTACGCCTAAGTCCATCCGTCTGCGCAAGCGGTATCTCGATCCGAACGAGCGCAAGAAGGCCGAGCGCCAGCGCCTCGCCGAAGACGTGGCGTAATTCCTAGCATTTGCGTGCGTCGTTGCCACACTGCGATGACTTTCGCAGCAACGTCACAGGAAAATCGCATCGACCCCTTTGCCCAGGGCCCGCATCCTGCGCTAGGCTTGGCTCATGACCGTAGACGTCGTGCAGATCAGACAAGCCCGGCTCAAAGATGCGGCGGCGCTTGCGGCGGCCTATGAGGAGGCTTGGCGCAACGCCTATCAGGGCATCATCCCGCATCTTTCGCTCCAGCGCATGATCGCGAAGCGCGGCTTGCGCTGGTGGGAGGGGGCGCTCCGCAAACGCACGCCGCTGCTCGTGCTCGATTTCGGCGGCGAGGCGGCAGGCTATGTCACCTTCGGCCGCTCGCGGCTCGGACGGAGCCCGTTCCAGGGCGAAATCTTCGAGCTCTATCTGCACCCGATCTATCAGGGGCTCGGCTTCGGCGAAAAGCTGTTCGAGGGGGCGCGCACGCGGCTTGCGGAATTGCGGCTCCGGGGCCTGCTCGTCTGGGCGCTCGCCGACAACGACCCGGCCTGCAGCTTCTACTTGCGGCTCGGCGGCAAGCCGGTCGCAGAAGGCACCGAAAGCTTCGGCGATATTTCGCTGCGCAAGGTGGCCTTTGTCTGGAGCTGACCACTTAACGCGCCATTTACCGCGCTTTTAGGCGAAGCCTTAACGCCCCTCCCGTATAAGCCGAAACCTATCTCGGGTCGGCCAAAGGGAATTCGTCAATGGGTGAAGTCGGCGCGGGCGATCGGCTGGTAATGGCCGGTTTGGTGATTCTCGGTCTCCTCACCGTCGTGGCAGGCGTCCTGTCGGGCCGTACCACCATAAACTACGTCCTGTCGCGCGACGCGCGCGAAGCCGCCCTCAGCATGAGCGCCGAAATGGAGAAGGGTCTCGCGAGCCAGGCGTCTGGCGCGACGCACGTTCTCGGCAAGCCCGTCGAAATTCTCGATTCCCAGGCGCTCAGCCAGGGTTCGGCAGAGAGCGGCGGCGAGGCGAAGCTCCCGGCGAGCCGCAGCCTGAAGGAAGACGGCTTCGGCCTGATCGAATGGTTCGACAATGTGACCAAGGGCTGGGTGCTCGGCGGAGGCAAGCAAGGAAGCGGGCAGTTCGTGAGCAAGCTCGACGGTTTCGCCGTGCTCGGTCCCGACCGCAAGCCGCTCGCCGTGGCGGGCTCGCTTTCGCAAGACAAGATGAAGAGCCTGCTCGGCGACGCTGAAGTCGGGGATGCGCTCAGCCAAGCCGCCGCCAAGGACAGCATCGAGGTCTCGCAAGTGCCCGGCCAATCGGACATGCAGATCGCCTTCGTCCCGGCGCTCAAGGACGGCAAGGTCGCCCGCGTCTACGCGGTTGCGTTCGACCAATCAGGCGCCGCGGGACTGACCAATGTGGCGCTCACGGTCGTGACGCTGACTACGAGCCTACTCATCGTCATGGGCTTTTCCGTGCCGGCTGCCATCGCCTCGCGGCGCATTCGCGAGCGCTGGCTCGCCGAGGACCAGATCCGCTTCCTCGCGCTGCATAATTCGCTCACCGGCCTTCCCAATCGTCTCCAGCTCAGCCAGCATCTCGACCGTGCCGTCTCGCGCGCCAAGCGCCACGGGCACCTGATGGCCGTGTTTGGGCTCGATCTCGACCGCTTCAAGGACGTGAACGACACGCTCGGTCACGCCACGGGCGATGCGCTGCTCGAAGAGGTTTCTGCGCGGCTGAAGGAGAGCGTGCGCGATTCCGACACGGTGGGCCGCCTCGGCGGCGACGAGTTCGCCATCGTGGCCGAGGACATCGAGGCGCCGGAAGACGCCATGCGGCTTGCGCGCCGCGTCTGCACCGCACTCGGCGAGGCCTATCATGTGAACGGACACGAGGTGACCACCTCGGCGAGCATCGGCATCGCCATCGGCCCGCTCGACGCGGAGGAGCCCGACGCGCTGCTCAAGAACGCCGACCTCGCGCTCTGTCGCGCCAAGGAAGACGGCCGCAACACCTTCCGCTTCTTCGAGCCCGAGATGGACGCCGCGCTGCAGAAGCGCCGCCGGCTCGAAACCGATCTCCGCAATGCGATCCGCAAAAACCAGCTTTATCTCGACTATCAGCCGCAATTCGATCTAGCAAGCGGCAGGCTCACCGGCTACGAGGCCTTGGTGCGCTGGTGGCACCCGGGTGAGGGCGAGATCCCGCCGACCAAGTTCATTCCGATCGCGGAGGAGACCGGGCTTATCGTCCCGCTCGGCGAGTGGATCCTGAAGACGGCCTGCGCCTATGCCACGACCTGGCCGCTCGACACGAGGCTCGCCGTCAATCTTTCGCCCGCCCAGTTCAAGACGCAGGACGTCTATGCGCTGGTGCGCCGCGTACTGGCGGAGACGGGGCTCGAGCCGAACCGGCTCGAGCTCGAGATCACCGAGGGCATCATCCTGCAGAACACCGAAGCCGTGCTCGACACGCTGACCCGCCTCGACCAGCTCGGCGTCTCGATCGCCATGGACGATTTCGGCACCGGCTATTCGAGCTTGAGCTATCTCACCCGCTTCCCGGTCAAGAAGATCAAGATCGACCGCTCCTTCATCGACACGCTCGGCACGAGCCCGCAAACGAGCGCGATCGTGTCGAGCATCGTCGGCCTCGGCCAGTCGCTGCACGTCACCATCACCGCGGAAGGCGTGGAGACGGAAAGCCAGGCGGAGATCCTGCGCAATTGGGGCTGCAACCAGGTGCAGGGTTTCTACTATGGCAAGCCCGAGACGGGAGTTGCCGACGAAGCGGAGACCGATCCGCTCGACCGCCCGATGGTGGCTTAGGCCGGCTTGCTCAGCCGGCGTCTGGCCTACCGCGCGCCGCAAGGCCGAATTTGTAGGAGCCCTGCAGAAGCAGGTGTAGCGCATCGGCACGATCTCGCCGGTCCCACCGAAATTGACCGTGCCTTCGGTGTCCACATCGACCAATAGCGTCCGCCGATGCCAAGGCTCAACGCTTCCGTCACCGCATAGGACAAAGTCGCCTCGAGCTGCACGCCGATCCCTTCCCCGTTCTCAGGCGACCGGAGCTGGCGCAGCACATGGTCGTCGACGCCCGTGAATTTCACATAGGGCAGGTAGGCAGCCTCGCCCGCGAACGTGATCCTTTGGGCGAGCGTGCCACTGTCGCGCGCGCCTGACGAAGCGACTAAAGAATAAACTTCGACAAATCGGCGTTCTTAGCGAGGTCGCCGATATGCTCGCGCACGTAAGCGGCGTCGATCGCGACCTTGTCGCCGTGGCGGTCGGCGGCGTCGAAGGAGATCTCGTCGAGGATGCGCTCCATCACGGTCAAGAGCCGCCGCGCCCCGATATTCTCGACACTGGTGTTCACTCCGACCGCGATGTCGGCGATGGCATCGATCGCGTCGGGCGTGAAGTCGAGCTCGACGCCCTCGGTCTGCATCAGCGCGACATATTGCTTGATGAGGCAGGCCTTGGGCTCGGTGAGGATGCGGCGGAAATCGTCGCGCGTCAGCGCGCGGAGCTCGACGCGGATCGGAAGCCGGCCCTGCAGCTCGGGCAGCAAGTCCGATGGCTTGGCGATGTGAAACGCGCCTGAGGCGATGAACAGAATATGGTCGGTCTTCACCGGCCCGTATTTCGTGCCGACCGTGGTGCCTTCGATCAGCGGCAGCAGATCGCGCTGAACGCCCTCGCGCGACACGTCGGTGCCGATGCGCTCGGAGCGCGCGCAGATCTTGTCGATCTCGTCGAGAAACACGATGCCGTTGTTCTCGACGTTCTTGATGGCCTCCTGCACGATCAGATCGTTGTCGATCAGCTTGTCGGACTCCTCATTCATCAGCACATCGAAGCTGTCGCGCACGTTGACGCGGCGCGGCTTGGTGCGCTGGCCGAACGCCTTGCCGAGCATCTCGGAGAGATTGATCATGCCGACTTGGCTTCCCGGCATGCCGGGAATGTCGAAAGCGGGCATGGTCGGCATGTCGGGCACCTGGATCTCGATCTCCTTGTCGTCGAGCTCGCCCGCGCGCAAGCGCTTGCGGAAGGCCTCGCGCGTGGAAACGGCGGCATGCGCGCCGACCAGCGCGTCGAGCACGCGCTCCTCGGCGGCGAGCTGCGCCTTGGCTTCGACCTCCTTGCGCTTTCCGTCGCGCACGAGCCCGATACCGACCTCGACCAGGTCGCGCACGATCTGGTCCACGTCGCGGCCGACATAGCCGACCTCCGTGAACTTGGTGGCCTCGACCTTGAGAAAGGGCGCGCCAGCGAGCTTGGCGAGGCGGCGCGAGATCTCCGTCTTGCCGACCCCGGTCGGGCCGATCATCAGGATGTTCTTGGGTAGGACCTCTTCGCGCATCTCGCCTTCAAGGCGCTGACGGCGCCAGCGGTTGCGCAGCGCGATCGCGACGGCGCGCTTGGCGTCGCGCTGGCCGACGATGTGCCGGTCGAGCTCGGAAACGATTTCGCGGGGTGAAAAGCTGGTCATATCTGCACTGACTTACCTTTACTCGTCATCGCCGGGCTTGACCCAGCGATCCAGGAGCGGCCGGCACGGAGCTTGTGGCCCTGGATGCCCGGCTCAAGGCCGGGCATGACGTGAAACCTTCTTCAGAGCTCATTTGGTTGCGTCGAGGGTTTCGACGACCACTTCGTCGTTGGTGTAGACGCAAATCTTGGAGGCGATCGCCATCGCCCTGCGCGCGATCTCCTCGGCGCCGAGCGGGCCGTCGAGCAGCGCACGCGCCGCGGCAAGCGCATAGGCGCCGCCCGAGCCGATGCCCATCACCGCATCGTCAGGCTCGAGCACGTCGCCCGTACCGGTCAGCACCAGGCTCTCGTCGGGGTCGGCCACGATCATCATGGCTTCGAGACGGCGCAGATAACGGTCGGTGCGCCAATCCTTGGCGAGCTCGACGCAGGCGCGCTTGAGCTGGTCGGGGAAACGCTCGAGCTTGGTCTCGAGCCGCTCGAACAGGGTGAAGGCGTCGGCCGTCGAGCCGGCGAAGCCCGCGATCACGTTGCCCGCACCAACGCGCCGCACCTTTTTGGCCGTGCTCTTGACGATGGTCTGGCCGAGACTCACCTGGCCGTCGCCGGCGATCACCACCTTGCCGCCCTTGCGGACGGTCAGGATCGTGGTGCCGTGCCAAGTCTCGGGGGAGGACGCGAAATTACCCATTGACGTGAGCCATATCGGCGCCAAGGCGGGATTCGTCAAGCTTTGCGCTTCAGGCAGCGAATTGGTAAGAGCCTTGCTTTAGGCTCATCCCATGCAGAAGCCCGCCAAATCCCTCTCCAAGCGCTCGGCCACCGTTAAGCGCAAGACCAAGGAGACCGCGATCCGCGCGACCGTCAACCTCGACGGGACCGGGGCTTATGACGTCGCGACCGGGGTCGGCTTCCTCGACCACATGATCGAGCAGCTCGCCCGTCACTCGCTGATCGACATTACCCTGAAGGCCGAGGGCGACCTGCATATCGACCAGCACCACACGACGGAAGACACCGGTATCGTGCTCGGCCAGGCCGTGGCTGAGGCGCTCGGCGACAAGGCCGGCATTGCGCGCTACGGCTCTGCGTATCTGCCGATGGACGAGACCCTGACCCGCGTCGCGCTTGACGTGTCAGGCCGGCCGTTCCTCGTGTGGAACGTCGCCTTCACGCGCTCGAAGATCGGCGAGATGGACACTGAGCTCTTCCGCGAGTGGTTCCAGGCCTTCGCCCAGCACGCCGGCATCACGCTTCATGTCGAGACGCTACACGGCGAGAACAGCCACCACATCGCCGAGACCTGCTATAAGGCGCTCGCCCGCGCGCTCCGCCAGGCGGTCTCGATCGATCCGCGCCAGAGCGGGCGGGTGCCCTCGACCAAGGGCTCGCTGTAAAGCGCGATTGGCTTGACAAATGGATCGCGTCATCGCCGGGCTTGACCCGACGATCCAGGGGCCGCTTGCTCCGCGCCAGTTACCCTGGATTCCCAGCTCAAGGCCGGGGCATGACGTGAATGAGGATTGAAGCGCGTGACGACATATTCCGTGTATGAGCCCAGCAAGCCGCCGGCCGATCTTGCCGAGCGGGCGGAGCGGCTCGCCTTCGTGAAAGAGGGCTTCTCCTGGCCTGCGTTCTTCGTGCCGTTCTTCTGGCTCATCTATCACCGCATGTGGATCGAGCTGGTCCTGCTCATGGTGCTTCTGGTAGCGCTGCAACTTGCGTTCGGCCTCGACGAGAGGGGCGAGGCGCTCGTCGGCTGGGCTAGCCTTGCGGTCTCGCTGCTGTTCGCCTTCGAGGCCAACGACCTCAGGACGGCTTCGCTCGAGCGGCGCGGCTACAAGCTTGCCGGCGTTGCGAGCGGCGAGAGCCGGGACACCGCCGAGCTTTCGTTCTTGCGCACCTGGCTGCCGCAACGGGAGAAGGGCGCGGCATTGTCCGAGCCCGCGCCGAAGCGAGCGGACAGAGTGGAGACGCCGCGCACGCGTATTAGCGAGGGTGAAGAGGTTATCGGGCTCTTTCCGCGCGCCTGATCCATGCGAGCTTAGCCATGCATGTCGCCATCGTCGATTACGGGTCGGGCAATCTGCACTCGGCTGCCAAGGCTTTCGAGCGCGCCGCGCGCGAGCAGGGATCGGCGCTCGCTGTGAAAGTCACCGCGGCGCCCGAGGAGGTGCTCTCGGCAGAGCGCATCGTGCTGCCGGGCGTCGGCGCCTTCGCCGACTGCAAGACAGGGCTCGCGCGCGTTCCAGGGATGATCGAAGCGCTGGGAGAGGCCGTCCGCGTGCGCGGGCGGCCTCTCCTCGGCATCTGCGTCGGCCTCCAGCTCATGGCGACACGCGGGCTTGAGCACGGTGTGACGCCGGGACTCGGTTGGATCGAGGGCGAGGTCCGGGCCATCGAGCCTGCCGACCCTTCGCTCAAGATCCCGCATATGGGCTGGAACACGCTAAAGCCCACGCGCGCGCACCCTCTCTTCGAGGGCATCCCAACCGGCGAAACCGGCCTCAATGCTTATTTCGTCCACTCTTACCATCTCGTGCCGGCCGACCGCGCCGCGCTCGTCGCCACGACCGACTATGCGGGCGAGATAACGGCGTTCGCCGCGCGCGACAACATGGCGGGCAGCCAGTTCCATCCCGAGAAGAGCCAGAAGCTCGGCCTTGCGCTCATCGCGAATTTCTTGCGGTGGAAGCCGTGATGCAGAACGCGAAGTTTACCCTCCCTCCCCCTGAAAGGGGGAGGTCGGCTCGCTGCAAGCGAGCCGGGTGGGGGTCAATGCGGCGAAACCCCACCCCGGCCCTCCCCCTTGCAGGGGGAGGGAGATCCTCAACATGATCCTATTTCCCGCCATAGACCTGAAAGACGGGCAGTGCGTCAGGCTGCGCCAGGGCGAGATGGCCGAGGCCACGGTCTTCAACGAGGATCCCGCGGCGCAGGCGCTCGTCTTCGAGGAGGCCGGCTTCGAGTGGCTGCACGTGGTCGACCTGAACGGCGCGTTCGAGGGGCGACCGGTGAACGAGAAGGCTGTCGAGGCGATGTTCGAGACAGTGCATATCCCGATCCAGCTCGGCGGCGGAATCCGCGACCTCGACACGATCGTCACCTGGCTCGACAAGGGGATCGACCGCGTGATCCTCGGCACGGCGGCGGTGCGCAATCCAGCCCTAGTGCGGGAGGCCGCGCGCGACTTTCCCGGCTGCATCGCCGTCGGTATCGACGCGCGCGACGGCAAGGTTGCGATCGAAGGCTGGGCGGAGACGAGCGAGATGAGCGCGCTCGAGCTGGCGCGCCGCTTCGAGGACGCGGGCGTGGCGGCCATCGTCTATACCGACATCGCCCGCGACGGCGTGCTGAAGGGCCTCAATCTCGACGCGACCGCCGAGCTTGCCCGCGCCGTCACCATTCCGGTCATCGCCAGCGGTGGGCTTGCCGGCATCGAAGACCTGCTGAACCTGCTCGATCCGCGCTATGCCATGCTGGAAGGCGTTATCGCGGGCCGCGCGCTCTATGACGGGCGGCTCGACCCGCGCGAGGCGCTCACCGTGCTGAAGGATCGCCGCGAGGCGCAGAAGGTCAAAGGCTGAACGACGTGCGCGCCAGAACCACATTCATCGTCACCTTGGTGCTGATCCTGATCTTCGCCTTTTGGCCGACGGCCCTCGCCATGGGCGGAACCGGTCTTGCACAGCTTTTCGGTTGCGAGACCGATTTCAACCGCGCCATTCCCTGTACGATCAATGGCGAGGAATGGGGCGAGACCATCTTCGACTATCAGAAGATTGCCTATCTCTCCCTGTTCACGATCCCGGTTGGCCAAGTGATGCTCTCCATTTGGCTCCTCGTGCTGTTGCTGTACCTGGTCGTTCGCCTCGTCCGCCGCAGGATGAAGAGCAGCTAGGACTCCATGCTGAAGATTCGCGTCATACCCTGTCTCGATGTGAAGGACGGCCGCGTGGTCAAGGGTGTCAGGTTCGTCGATTTGCGCGACGCGGGCGATCCTGTGGAAGCGGCCGCAGCCTACGACGCGGCGGGCGCCGACGAGCTTTGCTTCCTCGATATCACCGCAAGCCACGAGAAGCGCGGCACGCTGCTCGATGTGGTGCGCCGCACCGCGGAGCACTGCTTCATGCCGCTGACCGTCGGTGGGGGTGTGAGCAGCGTGGAAGACGTACGCACGCTGCTCGAGGCGGGCGCCGACAAAGTATCGATCAATACCGCGGCGGTGAAGGACCGCGATCTCGTGCGGCGCGCGTCGGAGAAATTCGGCGCGCAATGCATCGTGGTGGCGATCGACGCCAAGCGCGTCGGCGCGAACGGCGCCACTCCGCGCTTCGAGCTGTTCACCCATGGCGGCCGCGAGCCGACCGGCATCGAGGCGGTCGGCTATGCGCGAGAAGTTGTGGCGCTCGGCGCTGGCGAAATCCTGCTCACGTCGATGGACCGCGACGGCACCCGCGCCGGCTTCGACCTCGAGCTGACCCGCGCCATCGCCGATGCGGTCAGCGTGCCGGTGATCGCGAGCGGCGGCGTCGGCACGCTGGACCATCTGGTCGAGGGCGTGCGCGAAGGCCATGCCTCAGCGGTGCTTGCCGCCTCGATCTTCCATTACGGCGAGCACACGATCGGTGACGCCAAGCGGCATATGGCTGCCGCCGGCCTGCCGGTCCGGATAGATGCGTAGGCCGACGGCCCGCTATTTCCTCCGGATTACTCGCAAGCTGCTATTCCCACGCCCCTTGGCTCGGTGTATGAGCCAAGCATGGGCAAAGATGTATTGAACAGGCTTGCCGTCATCATCAGGCAGCGCCGGACGGCGCCCCCCGCCGAGTCGCATACAAGGCGGCTGCTCGACGACGCACCGGTTAAGCCTGCCAAGAAGCTCGGCGAGGAAGCCGTCGAGGTGGCGATCGCGGCACTCGTCCAGGACGACAAGGCGCTGGTGGCCGAGGTGGCCGACCTGCTTTACCACCTGCTCGTTGTGCTCGAATCCCGCGACATCGATCTCGACGACGTGTTCGACGAGCTCGAGCAACGCATGAGCGCCACCGCGCTCAAGCAAGAGGCCCGGAAAGCCGCCGCGCGCTGAGCGGGGCGAGGCGTCTCCCATGAATCCGCGTCCGACCGTCGCGTTCTCACCCTATGCCGTCTACACGCGCGACGAGTGGGCGGCGTTGCGCGCCGACACCCCGATGCCGCTGTCGGAGGCCGAGCTCGACAACCTGTCGAGCCTCACCGAGCGCGTCTCGACCGGCGAGGTGGTCGACGTCTATCTCCCGCTCAGCCGGCTGCTCAACCTCTATGTCGAGGCGGCGCAGACGCTGCATGGCGCGACGACCGGCTTCCTGCGCAAGCGCGACGGTAAGATGCCGTTCATCATCGGGCTTGCGGGAAGCGTGGCCGTCGGCAAAAGCACGACCGCCCGCGTGCTCCAGGCGCTGCTCGCGCGCTGGCCGAGCCATCCGAAGGTCGCGCTCGTGCCGACCGACGGCTTCCTGTTCGAGAACGCGCTGCTCGAGCAGCGCGGGCTGATGAACCGCAAGGGCTTTCCGGAAAGCTACGACCTCGCGCGGCTGCTCAACTTCCTGGCGGACGTGAAGTCCGGCAAAGAGCGCATCGAGGCGCCGGCCTACTCGCATCTCATCTACGACGTGTTGCCCGACCAAACGCTCGTCATCGAGCGGCCCGACATCGTGATCGTCGAGGGGCTGAACGTGCTGCAGCCGGCCAAGCTGCCGAAGGACGGCGAGGCGATCCCATTCGTGTCGGACTTCTTCGATTTCTCAATCTATATCGACGCGGCCGACATCTTGATCGAGGAATGGTACGTGGAGCGCTTCTTGCGGTTGAGGCAGACCGCGTTCCGCGATCCCGCCTCATACTTTCACCGCTACGCCACGCTGTCCGAGGAAGAGGCGCGCGCCACAGGGCTCGCCATCTGGCGCTCGATCAATCTCGTGAATCTCACGGACAACATTCTGCCGACGCGCCAGCGCGCAGATCTCGTCCTGCGCAAGGGTATAGACCACGCGGTCGAGACCGTGGCGCTCAGGAAACTTTAGAGCGGCTATTTGTAGGGGGGAGCTTCCTGGTAGAGGCCGGTCGGGCCCAGCCCGATATTCAGCCTGAGCACGGTGCGCACCGCGAACGCGTCATCGTCGCCGATTTGGGTCCGACTGATGTTACCGGCGCAATCGACTTGCGGCGTGCCCGGGCCCGAGCCACAGCCGCTGCGGTCGGCATCCACGTAACGCATCTCCGGCGCGTAGGAGAGATATTCGTAGTCGGTGAGCAGAGACAGGCTCGTGCGGGCGCCGAGCTGCTTGCGTGTCTCGAAGCTTACCCCGCCGATAAAGGTCGTCTCGTCCTTGGTCAGGGCCAGACGGTCGGTCGGGCGTGGAGAAACGTAGGTCCCGCGATAGTCTGTCTCAGCGTTGTAAACGCCCCCGCGCAAAGCGATCAGCGAGCGCAGGCCCCAGCTCTCGCCGATGCCGAGATAGCCGAGGATGTTGTATTCACCACCGATGGTTAGGTAGCCGCCCCAATAAGTGGTATCGAGCGTTTCGTCGTACCGGATCACCGGGTTTGCCTCGCCCGGCGGGTCGACCCGCAGCTTGATCGTCTGGTCTATGCCCCGCACATCGGTGCCAATGCCCCAATAGGCGAAGCGGAAGAGATAGCCGCCTTGATCCGGGACAGGCGCCGGCCGACCGCCGAAGCGGACCTCGGCGCCAACGCCCCAGAAATCCACGTCGCGGTTGGCCTTGCTGGTGAAGCCGGTGGGGAATACCAGGCTGTCGGGGCCATCGGGATGGTCCACGATGCTCTGTGCGGTACAGAGTGCGCCGGCGCTGACGCAACTGCGCCTGTTGCTGGTCTCGACATTGGCATAGAAGCCCGACAGGACGCCGGTCACCCTCGTGCCGTCCCAGAACCCGAGCGGGGTTTCGATCGAGCCGCTTGCGGCGCCCCCGTAATCGTCGAGTATGCTGTTCTTCTGCTTGGTGAGCGCCCTTCCGTCACGCTCGGAGCTCAGGAAGGTGAAGCGGACATCCGGCAGCTTCAGGAACTGCGCGCCACCGCCAATGGAGATGGTCGTGTCGCCGTAGGTGGCACTGGCGTGGTCCTGGGCCGCGGCGCCTGCCGCCGCAACAACCATTGCCGCGCCGAAGCTCGGGATAAATCGCCGGATCACGAAGCTAAGCATGGCCCCCCACGCTCACCGCGCGGAATCAATCTAGCAAATGCAGGGCTTCGGAGTAAGCGCCGGAAATGCGGAGGCGGCTATTTGTAATCGGAATCTTCCGGATAGAGGCCGGTCGGGCCGAGCCCGATATTCAGCCTTAGCACGGTACGGCTTCCCCAGGCGTCGTCGTTGCCGATCCGCGTCGGCGTAGCACCCGCGCCGTAGCGCATCTCAGGAACCGAGGAGATGTACTCGTAATCGGTGTAGAGTCCGATGCTTGAACGCTGGCCAAGCTGCTTGCGCGTCTCGAATGAGAGCGTGCCGATGAAAGCGACGTCGTCATCCGATCCCGACAGGGCAGAGTTTGTTGGGCCTTGGGCGAACGCACCCTTGTAGTCCGTCTCGACGCCGTAGACGCCCGCGCGCGCCGAGATGAACGACCGCAAGCCGAAACGGTCGGTGATGCCGGCAACGCCGAGGAAGCCAAGACTGTACTCGCCGCCGATCCCCACATAGCCGCCGTAATAGGTCGTATCGAGAGTCTCGGAGTAGGTGAAGATCGTCCCGCCGGACGCGTCGCGCCCGTGTAGCCGGCTATCCTGATCGATGCCGCGGACCTCGCCGCCGAGAATTAAATAGTCGTTGCGGTAGAGGTTCGGCCTCACCTCGACGCTGTCCATCGACCAGAACTTGGTCTCGACGGCGCCACCCCAATAGTCCACTTCGCGGTGCGTCTTCGTCTTCAAAAAGCCGAAGCCATCCACGCTGCCGCCATCGGGGTCGGCGACAACACAGCCGCCACTGCAGTGCCTGTTCCCGTCGCCCTCGATATTGGAGAAGAAGCCGCGTACCTGGCCGGTGACGAGCGAGTTACCGAAATGGCCGAGCCTGGTCTCGATGGCGCCACCGCCAACGCCGCCATATTCGCCGAAGTCGCTGTTCGTCTGCCGGGTGAACGAGCCCGGATGGCCGACGCCCGTGAATTTGATGTCGGGGAGAGACAGGAACTGGAAGCCGCCGCCGACGGAGATCGTCGTGGCCGTCACGGGGCCCGGAACGAAATCTTCCGCCATGGCGCCATGCGCAAACCCAGCGACGCCGACAATTGCCGCCGCAAGGCGATAGGCTGATCTGTGCATGGAAGCCCCCGAAGCACTGCCGAATTGACAGAAGAATAGCAGGTTAGCTCGTTAACCGTCCTTGCGCCCGAGGGCAGGGATGAGGATTTTGCCGCGAAGTGGCAGAAAAGACACAGAAGCTTTTGTGTTTTAAGGGATTAGCCCCGCCGCAAGCTTCCGCAGCGAGGTTTCCGGGCGGGCGCCGATATGGGAAACGACCTCGGCGGCGGCCAGACTGCCGATTCGCCCGCACGTGGAAAGCGGCGCTCCTTGCGTCAGACCGTACAGGAATCCGGCGGCGTATAGGTCGCCCGCGCCCGTCACATCGACCACCTCGCTGAGCCTCTCGGCCGGGACCACGAGGGTCTCGCCTTCGGTCACGATGACCGAGCCCGTTTCCGAGCGGGTCAGCACCGCAAGCTCGCAGTCGGCAAGTGCCCGGTCGGCGGCCTCCTCGAAGCTGTTCACCTGGTAGAGCGTGGTGATCTCCTTCTCGTTGGCGAAGACGATGTCGGCGCCTTCCTTGACGAGGGTGAGGAAATCGGCGCGATGGCGATCGACGCAGAAGGCATCGGAAAGACTGAGCGCGACCTTGGCGCCCGCGCGTTTGGCAAGCCGCGCCGCCTCGCGGAACGCGGCCTTGGCGTGATCGCGGTCGAACAGATAGCCTTCGAGATAGACGATGCGCGCGGCCTCGATCAGCCCGCTGTCAACGTCCTCCGGCGTGAAATCGACGCTCGCGCCGAGAAACGTGTTCATGGTCCGCTCGCCGTCCGGGGTGACGAGGATCAGGCAGCGGGCGGTCGGCGCGCCGTCCGGCGCGGGCGGCGTGTCGTAGGCGACGCCGAGCGAGCGGATGTCATGGCGGAAGATGCCGCCGAACTGGTCTGCCGCGACCCTGCCGATGAAACCGCATTTCGCGCCGAACGAGGCAAGGCCCGCGATCGAATTGGCGACCGAGCCGCCCGAGCGCTCGCTGGCAGGGCCCATCGCCTCGTAAAGGCGCGCCGCCTCCTCGGCGTCGATCAATCGCATGAAGCCCTTGGCGAGATCATGCTTGGAGAGAAAGCCGTCGTCGCAGCGGGCGATGATGTCGACGATGGCGTTGCCGATGCCGACCACGTCGTAGAGCTTTTCAGCCATGGTTGACGTCCCCCGCCTTCGCGCCGCCCTGGTGTTGAGGGCGGGCGCCACTATATTCGCTCCGCTTAAGGAGTGGACCACGTCATGCTCACCGCCGCGGGTCAAGCCTTTCGGGACCTTTTCACGCCGCCTTTCCGCGCGGTGCTGTTTAAATCCGTGGGCTTCACCATCGCGCTGCTCGTGCTGCTGATCGCGGCGCTTGTTTGGGCGTTCGGCTATTTCGTGACCTTGCCGGGTTGGGCCGAGACCACGATCCAGTGGCTCGGCGGTGGCGCGCTCGTGATCGGGTCGATCTTTCTCGTGCCCCCCGCCTCGTCTCTCGTCGCGGGCCTCTATCTCGACGCCATCGCGGGCGAGGTCGAGCGCCAGCATTTTCCGCAAGACCCGCCGGGTCGCGAGCTTCCCGTGGCGAAGTCGATCGGGCTCGCGCTCAGGTTTTTTTTCGTGGTGGCGGCGGTCAACGTCCTGGCGCTGTTCCTGTTGCTCGTGCCGGGCGTGAACCTGATCGCCTTCTATATCGGCAACGGCTATCTGCTCGGCCGCGAATATTTCGAGCTCGCCGCCATGCGCCACATCCCGTCCGCCGAGGCGCGGAGCTTGCGCAAGGCGAACCGCGGCACGGTGTTTCTCGCCGGGCTGATCATCGCCGGGCTAGCGTCCGTGCCGATCTTGAACTTCCTCACCCCGCTCTTCGCCACGGGCTTCATGGTGCGCGTGTTCAAGAGCATCGCGCGTCAAGCCGCCGGGGGTTTCGCTTCGATCCGTGTCTCAGAGGGCGCGAGCCCTCACTGAGCGGCCGCGCACGTCGTCGCCAGGACCGAATCCACGACCACCGTCTGGCCGCCATAACTCGCCATCTGGAGGAAGCTTGCGAGCGGGTGACGAAAGAAATTCGTCACCTTGCCGCATGCCGAGCGGGCAGCCCCCTCGGCGGTTGGGAAATCCGCCGCAGAGATGAGCACTGGCTTGGCCCAGTAGCTCGGGGTCTTGTCCGCCGCCCTCGAGACTGCTGAGCAAAGGAGGCTGCTGATCGAAACCGGATTCGCGCACCGCGACATAGCCGCCGGGCGCGAGCGAGCCTTGCCCGCCATAATTAGTGCCGTGGTAGACACCCCACGGGCCGAAGCCGTCCGGAGCGATCCCGGGGCTGCGCACGGTTCCTTCGTGCTGCTCCGGATCGCCGAGTGCGGTTGGTTTCAGCACCTCGCCCTCCGGCTCTCCCCAGTCCAAGCCATGTATCCCGCGCCGACGGCGGCGCCGGCAATGAAGAGACCCGCGATGAGGAGGGGGGTTGGCGGAACCTTGGGCGCCTTCAACGATCGCGCCAGGCTGCCAAGGCGCCCCTCTTTGCCCGGAGGCGACGGAGGCGTCGAGTGCCGACTGCGTCGCGTGCTGCATCGCCATCTCGGCGTCGAGCTGCTTTCTCGCATTCTTGAGGTTGGCCTGGTTTGAGGCCATCTCGGCGAGACAATTGCGCTTTGCGAATCTGGGGCATCCTTGAACCTGAAGCTTCTGTCTCCATCCTCTCTCCCGCCCCGAACAAGCCCAATATTCGCCGCAAGAAACACCTTAATTGCGGCCTGGCGAGACTGCAACCAACTCCGCGACGATGTCTTAGCTCAGTGCTGAACAGGGGGTCGATCCAAGGCTGCAAGATGTGCGGCGCGTAGAACCACGTCGCCACAGCGCGATGAACACCGCCACCGCCAAGCCGATCAGCCAATCTTTCATGGTCTTGTTCCTGGTTCAGGAGTCTTGGGTTTGTACAGGCATATATCGGCGATCAGGCAGCGCCAGCATTCGGGCTTGCGCGCCTTGCAGACATAGCGCCCGTGCAGGATCAGCCAGTGGTGGGCGAAAGGCTTGTAGCGCTCGGGCACGATGCGGTTGAGCGTCAGCTCGACGGCGAGCGGCGTCTTGCCGGGCGCGAGCCCCGTGCGGTTCCCCACGCGGAACGCGTGGGTGTCGATGCCGATCGTCGGCTGCCCGAAGGCGACGTTGAGCACGACGTTAGCGGTCTTGCGACCGACGCCGGGCAGCGCTTCGAGCGCCTCGCGGGTTGCGGGCACCTTTCCGTCATGCTCCGCGATAAGCTTCTTCGAAAGCGCAATCAGGTTCTTCGCCTTGGAGCGGTAGAGCCCGATCGTCTTGATCTTCTCGGTCAGGGTCGCCTCGCCGAGCTTCGCCAGCTTCTCCGGCGTATCGGCGATGCGGAAGAGCGCGGGCGTTGCGTGGTTTACCGAGCTGTCTGTCGCCTGCGCCGACAGCACCACGGCGACGATAAGGGTGAACGGGTCGCGGTAGTCGAGCTCGGTCTTGGGATCGGGGTCGGCACGCGCGAAGCGGGCGAAGATCTCATCGACCTGCGCTTGTGTGAGCCGCGAACCCGGCGCGCGCTTTGCACGCGTGCGCGGGCTTGCCGCAGCGGGCGCGGCCCGCTCGCTCGATTTCGGCTGAAACGCCATGAGCCCCTTGTCTAGCACCCTTCGGAGGTCTTATCTCAGCCTATGGCGGAGCCCTCCACATCCCCGGAAACGCCACGTTTCAGCGCGGTGCTCACGCCGCACAGATCGTTGAGCCCCCGCGGTTTTTTGGTGCTGATGGCGGCGATCTGCATCGTGAGCGTCGGCACGGGCCTCTTGTTCTTTATGTTGGGTGCCTGGCCTGTGATCGGCTTCATGGGGCTTGACGTGGCCCTGATCTATCTCGCCTTCAGGCTCAACTTCCGGGCGCTCCGCCGCTACGAGACGGTCGACCTCACGGACGATGCGCTGACGGTGACGCGGGTCGCGCCGTCGGGCCGCTCGCAGGCCTGGACA
Source organism: uncultured Alphaproteobacteria bacterium (assembly GCA_963821255.1). Taxonomy (GTDB): domain Bacteria; phylum Pseudomonadota; class Alphaproteobacteria; order Rhizobiales; family Methyloligellaceae; genus Methyloceanibacter. The sequence goes on from CAWGCX010000007.1 coordinate 48,537, forward strand.
TTCAATCCCTATTGGGTGCGGCTGAGCCTTCAGCCGCGCATCGGCCGCTCGACCGAGCTGTCGCTTGCCTCGCATGGGCAGCGGCTCGTCTTGGCGTCGTTTCTAACGGATTCGGAGCGCGAGGATTTCGCGCTCGCGCTGTCGTCCGCGCTCTCCGAAGCGCGCAGCCCCGGTGCCGCCTAAGCGGCGAGGTCGCGCTTCTCGGCGACGGTGCCGTCGGCGTTGAGGCGGTAGATCAGCGGCACGCCGGTTGCAATCTCGACCTGCATCACCTCGTCGGGCGAAAGGCAGTCGAGCTTCATGATCAGCGAGCGCAGCGAGTTGCCGTGCGCGACGACGATCACGTTCTTGCCTTCCTGCAGCTCCGGCACGATCCATTTCTCGAAGAACGGTACGACGCGCGCCGCGGTGTCCTTCAGCGACTCGCCGCCAGGCGGAGCGGTGTCGTAGGAGCGCTGCCAGATATGCACCTGCTCAGGCCCCCACCGCTTGCGCGCATCCTCCTTGTTGATGCCGACCAGCTCGCCGTAATCGCGCTCATTGAGCGCTGCGACCTTCACGGTGGGGAATTTGGTCTGGCCGAGCTCGTCGAGGATGATGTCGAGGGTGTGGTGAGCGCGCTTCAAAGTGCTGGTGAAGGCGATGTCGAAGCGGCAGCCTTCGGCCCTAAGCATGGCGCCCGCAAGATGGGCCTCGGCAACGCCCTCCTCGGTGAGGTCGACGTCCTTCCAGCCAGTAAAGCGGTTCAGACGGTTCCACTCGCTCTCGCCATGGCGGACGAGAACGAGGACGTTCTCCGAGGAGGTTGGCTCTTCGGTCTTGCGCCCTGTCATGGCCTTAGCCGGTCACCTGATACGCTTGAAGCGGCTCCCTGAGTGCAGGCGATATAGCCGGAGAACGTTAAGCTTGCTTGCAAGCCCGCCTGCACCATCGCCCTCCCTTACCGGCCCCATCCGGCGCGCGAGGCCGCATGTTTAGCCAACTCGCCGCCGATTTTCCAGGCTCCAGCATGGCGCGTGCCAAGGGCTAAAATCCAAGCACGTCCTGCATGGAATAGACGCCCGGAGCCCGCCCGCGCGCCCAAAGCGCGGCCCTGACCGCGCCGCGTGCAAAAATGGAACGGTCGGTGGCGACATGGGCAAGCTCGATGCGCTCGCCGGGGCCGGCAAAGATCACGCGGTGCTCGCCGACCACGTCGCCGCCGCGGAGCGCCGCAAAGCCGATATCGCCCTCGTGCCTTGGGCCAATGTCCCCGTCGCGGGTGCGGACGCCCCGCTCGGCAAGCGAGATGCGGCGCGCTTTGGCGGCCGCCTCGCCGAGCATCAGCGAGGTGCCGGAGGGCGCGTCGCGCTTGTGGCGGTGGTGCATCTCCAAGATCTCGATATCGAACTCCGGGCCCAGCAGCTCGGCCACGCGCGCGGTGAGTCCGGCAAGCAGGTTCACGCCTAGGCTCATATTGCCGGCTTTGACGATGGTGGCGTGACGGGCGGCAGCCTCGAGCTTGGCCTGGTCGGACTCGCTGAGTCCGGTCGTGCCGATCACATGCACGATGCGCGCCTGTGCCGCGAGCGCGGCGAACGCAGTCGTCGCGGCGGGGCTCGTAAAATCGAGCACGCCGTCGACATCGGCGAAGAGGGGGAGCGGGTCGTCGGTGATGGCGACGCCGAGCCGCTCAAGCCCGGCAACTTCGCCGAGATCGCGGCCGACCGCGGGCGAGCCTTTGACCTCGAGCCCGGCGGCGACGGTGGAGCCCGGCGTCTCGTGGAGCGCGCGGACGAGCGCCTGGCCCATGCGCCCGGAGGCGCCAAGCACGCCGATCTTCATGTCACTCATGGCCGAACCGTGTGGCGGGTGCGGGTTACGCCGCCGCCGTGATAAGAAGCCCCCCGGAAAGCGGACGTTCTAAGATGCAAACGGGCCCGCTCACAAGCCCCGCGGGCCAGGAAAGTTCATGTCGTGCTTAAGCCGGGACTGATCAAGCGCGTGCTCCCCCTCTCCTTTGCCTGGCCGGCGCCATGGCCGCGCCGGCCAAGCCGAGGAAATCTCAAGTGCCTATACGGCGCTCGAGCTCGACAAATGCAAGGACGGGACGCCGGACGACGCCAAGGATTACGAGACGGTCTGGCGCTGCGAAGGCTATGGCGGCATCGACGTGCGGTTGGCGGAGGGGGACTTACGGTCCGGCGCCTGCGCCAGCAACCGATAGCGGTGCGCAGCGCGCGGATGACGGCGTTCGGCTCGCACGGCCGCGCACGGACGGACGAATTCGCGGCTGGCGACGTGGGCTACGTCCCGCAAGGCTATGGCCACTATATCGAGAATACCGGCAAGGACGAGGTTCAGGTCGTGCTGGTTCTGAACAACGCCACCTACGAGTCGATCTCGATCACCGCCTGGCTCGTGGCCAATCCCGATCTTCTGCTCGCCACGAATTTCGGCGTGCCGGAGAGCGTGTTTGCTTCGATGCCGAACCGCGCGCTCATCATGCCTAAGCGAGGCTAGCGCGCGCGTCCTCGGCAAGCTTTCGCGTCAGCGCGCCCGCGCTCATCGGCTGCGGCAGGATTGCGGCCTGCCCGGACCAAAGCGGCGAGAAATCCGTCGATCCACGCTCTTCCGCCTTCGCCCGCAGCGGCGCGATGGCGGGCCGTGCGAACGGAAAATCTGGCGCCGCGTCGTCCACCGCACCTTGCTCGCGCATAAACCGATTCATGATTCCGCGCGCGGGGCGACCAGTCAGCACGTTGGTGATGACGGTCTCGCGCGCCGGATCGGCGAGTGCGCTGCGATGCAGCGGTGAGATTGTGGACTCGGGACAGACAAGATAGGCGGTGCCGATCTGGGCGGCTGAAGCGCCGAGCGCGAACGATGCGGCAATGGCGCGGCCATCGGCGATGCCGCCCGCCGCAATGACCGGAACCCCGACACGCGTGGCTATCGCCCGCACCAGCGCGAGGGTGCCGACCTGGGTCGAGATGTCGGTTTCGAGGAACATGCCACGATGACCACCAGCCTCGGCGCCTTGGGCGATGATCGCATCGACACCGTGAGCTTCGAGGAACCCGGCCTCGCGCAGCGTTGTTGCCGTGCTCAACACCTTGCAGCCGGTGGCCTTGACCCGCGCGAGGAGATGGCTTTTCGGCAGACCGAAGTGGAAGCTCACGATCTCTGGCTTCACGTCCTCGATCGCGCCGCATGCCGCTTCCGTGAACGGCGGATGACCAGCGGAAAGAGGCAGCGAAGGCGGCGATACACCGAGCTCCCCGAAATAGGGCGCGATGCGCGAAAGCCACGCCCGCTCTTTCTCTACGTTCTGCTCAGGCGTTGTGTGGCAGAAAAAGTTGAGGTTGAGTGGCTTGCTCGACTGCGCCCTGAACTTGGCGACGCCCTCTTTGATCTGCTCGGCGTTGAGGGTGGCGCAAGGAAGTGCTGCGAGGGCGCCCGCTTCCGCCACGGCAAGTGCCATGTCGAGCCCTGCAAAGTTTGCCATCGGCGCGAGAAGGATCGGTAAATCGACGCCGAACAGATCGAGCAGCCGCGTATCAGGCCAGCTCATCGATCGCGGCGTTTGCCGAGGAGGCGGAGCCGAAGTGCATTCAGCTTGATGAAGCCTTCGGCGTCTTTCTGGTCGTAGGCGCCGGCGTCGTCCTCGAAGGTCACGATCTTGTCCGAGTAAAGCGATTTCGGGCTGGACCGGCCGATCACGATGACATTGCCCTTGTAGAGCTTGAGCGTCACCTCGCCTTCGACATGCTCCTGGCTCTTGTCGATCAGCGCCTGCAGCATCTCGCGCTCGGGCGAGAACCAGAAGCCGTAATAGATAAGCTCGGCATAGCGCGGCATCAGCGAGTCTTTCAGATGCATGGCCTCGCGGTCGAGCGTGAGCGACTCGATCGCGCGGTGCGCGACGTAAAGGATCGTGCCGCCCGGCGTCTCGTAGATGCCGCGGCTCTTCATCCCGACAAAGCGGTTCTCGACGAGATCGACGCGCCCGATGCCGTTCTCGCCGCCGAGCTCGTTCAGCCGCGTGAGCAAGCCGGCCGGCGAGAGCGCCTTGCCGTCGATCGAGACGGGATCGCCGTGCTTGAAGCCGATGGTAACAATGGTCGGCTTGTCGGGCGCGTCTTCGGGCGAGACCGTGCGCTGATAGACGTAAGGCGGCGGCTCCTGCGCGGGGTCCTCCAGCACCTTCCCCTCCGACGAGGAATGCAACAGGTTCGCGTCGACCGAGAAGGGGGCCTCGCCGCGCTTGTCCTTGGCGACGGGGATCTGGTGCTGCTCGGCGAATGCGATCAGGTCGCTGCGCGATTTGAACTTCCATTCGCGCCAGGGCGCGATCACCTTGATGTCGGGGTTGAGCGCATAATAGGTCAGCTCGAAGCGCACCTGGTCGTTGCCCTTGCCGGTCGAGCCATGCGCCACCGCATCGGCGCCTGTCTCGCGCGCGATCTCGATCTGCCGCTTGGCGATGAGCGGCCGCGCGATCGAGGTCCCGAGCAGGTAGACGCCCTCGTAGAGCGCGTTCGCCCGGAACATCGGGAACACGAAGTCGCGCACGAATTCCTCGCGCAAATCCTCGACGAAAATCTCCTTGATGCCGAGCAGCTCGGCCTTCTTGCGGGCGGCCTCGAGCTCCTCCCCCTGGCCGAGATCGGCCGTGAAGGTCACGACCTCGCAACCGTAGGTCGTCTGGACCCATTTCAGGATGGTGGAGGTGTCGAGCCCGCCGGAATAAGCGAGCACCACCTTCTTGACGTCGTCGCTTGCCATGGGAGGAGCCTCGCTCGGGCCCGGATCGCGTTCAGGTTCGGGCCGGAACTATAGGAGCCAGGCGCGCCGCGCAAGGGGCGGGCTCGCGGCTTTGATCTCGATCATGGCAGCCCGCGTGACGCTCAGATGAAATTTCGCGGCTCGCCGGTGCCACCCCGGAACCCGAGCGGGACCTTCGCGTTCGAACTTTGGGCCGGGGGGCGAGGAGCAATGCCATGCCCTATCGGACAACGCAGGACTTGCCCGACGGCGTGAAGAACAACCTTCCGGCCCCACGCTCAAGACCTTTTCGCGAAACTTTTAACTATGGCTGGCAAGATCGTGGATGGCCCGAGCGGTAATCAAGAAGACGTATTAAAAAGGTAGACGAGGAAATGGCGACCCAAGGATTAGAGGAGCAGCGAGCGTGGCCTGGGCTGCCGCCGAGCGAGACGCGGGCGGCCGCGAACCGCGGATTTGCCTTGCGTAAGCGCCTGCGCCAGGCGGCGGAGAATGCCTGGCGGCAGACGGTGACGCATTACATGCCGAAGCCCTGGCACCCGGCGCGCTGGCGCGGGGACAAGCGGCTTTCGCCGAGCTGAGTAGGGTGGGCAAAGGCGCGTAGCGCCGTGCCCACCATCAGCCCCACGTGGGCAACGCGAGGCGTTGCGCACCCTAGGCGAACATTCGTGTGCTCAGTGAAGTTTGACGCCCACGCGGTGCGGCCTCGCAGTCACGGGCTGCCTTTGTCTTCGAACAGAGGCTTGAACAGGGGCGCGAGGCTCAAGGGGAAGGAGGCCGTCATGTGGGCCTTGTCCCGCATCACGATCTTTCCGTCAAGGGACAAGCTCGCAAACTGTGCCAGGACAGATCGCGTCCGTGAGGTCAAGGATAACGACCCGGGGATCCTCATACGATCCTCTCGGAAATCTCGACTTCACTTTTGACCAAGTGCACTTCTCTTCATGACCGGGGTTGGCCAGGAGGCATTCCCTCGGATCGACGGACATCGTGGGCACGCCGCGCAGCAGCACGACTGAGGTGCCGGATTGCACGAGGCGCTGCACGACTGCAAGCTCTCCAGCCATTTGGGCTTTCTCGTTGTCCTTCGATTTGAGCAATTCCCTGTTCTGGTCCGTCGCCTCTTGCGATGCGGAATTGGCCAGAACAACGACCTCTGGCTTCAACGAGGCGAGCTCCTTGAGGACGTTACCCCGCCATTCGGCGCATTCGCGGTAGGCGCGGCCTAGCGCCGAGCCAGCAGGTCGTCGTCGTGATCGCGATGCAAGGCGCCACAAGTCTCGGTTGCCGCCCCGACTTGGAGGCGAAAAACACGGCTGCCAAGATCAAGAGCGGCCAGACGACGTAGAACTGCTCCTCGATGGAGAGGGACCAATAGTGGAGATAGAGGCTCGGGTCGGTCTCGATGTCGAAGTAGTCGGTCGCCCGGCGCGCCAGGGACCAGTTCAGGATATAGATGGCGGCGGAAGCGAAATCGCGCAAGGCGATGACGCGCTGCAGCGGTTCGAGCACGGGCGCGGCGAAGCAAGCGAGGCGAATAGAACCAGGATCGCGGCGGGGAGGATCCGGCGCGCTCTGCGTGCCCAGAAGCCAACCAGCCGGATCGTGCCGGTCTCTTGGAGTTCCTGGGCAAGCAGGCTCATGATCAGAAAGCCCGAGATGACGAAGAAGACGTCAACGCCGATAAATCCACCCGGCGCAAGCGGAAAGCCTGCGTGGAAGAGAATGACGAAGATGACGGCGATCGCGCGGAGACCGTCGACCTCGGGCCGGTAGCGCAAGCCAGGAACTGCGTGCTGGGCGCGGCTGTCGTCAGTGCGGAGGCTCGCGTCCACGGCTTCGTCCCAGATGCGTGTCCAGGCTAGGACGCCAAGCGTTCGCTGGCGCGCTGCTTGATGCTGGCGCTTTTGAGCTGGCCGCAGGCTGCCATAATGTCCCGTCCGCGCGGAGAGCGCACGGGGCTCGCGTATCCTGCGCGGTTCACGATTTCGGCGAACTTCTCGATCTGCTCCCAATCGGAGCATTCATACGGCGCACCGGGCCAGGGGTTGAACGGGATGAGATTGATCTTCGCCGGGATCTTGGCGAGCAGCCGCACCAGCGCCTTCGCGTCGGCGACTGAATCATTGACGCCCTTCAGCATCACATATTCGAAAGTGATGCGCTTTGCGTTGGAGAGGCCGGGATAGGCGCGGCAGGCGTCGAGCAATTCGCGGATCGGCCATTTCTTGTTGATCGGCACGAGCTGGTTGCGGAGCTCGTCGCGCACGGCATGTAGGGAGATCGCGAGCATCGTGCCGGCCTCCTCGCCCCAGCGCGGAATCTCAGGCACGACGCCCGAGGTCGACATGGTGATGCGGCGTTTGGAGATCGACAGGCCCTCGCCGTCGGCCGCGACAAGGCACGAATCGCGCACATTGTCGAAATTGTAGAGTGGCTCGCCCATGCCCATCAGCACGACGTTGGTGATTTTGCGTTCCGCATCGGGGATGCCGCGCGGATCGTCAGCCACGGCGCCCGGCCAATCGCCGAGCCGGTCTCGCGCGAGCATGATTTGGCCCACGATCTCGGAGGCAGTGAGGTTGCGCACGAGGCGCTGCGTCCCGGTATGGCAGAAGGAGCAGGTCAGAGTGCAGCCGACCTGGCTCGAAATGCAGAGCGTGCCGCGATCCGCCTCGGGGATGTAGACCGTCTCGACCTCCTTGCCGTCGGAGAGCCTGAGCAACCATTTGCGCGTGCCGTCGACGGACACCTGCTCGGTGACGATCTCGGGCCGCGCAAGCGTGAAGCGTTCGGCAAGCTCAGTGCGTAGCGCCGAGGCGATGTCGGTCATGCCGGCGAAATCTGTTAGCCCCCGCACATAGAGCCAGCTCCAGAGCTGGCTCAGGCGCATGCGGATTTGCCGCTCCGGCACGCCGAGCGTGCGCAAGCGCTCGGCGAGCGCCGCGCGCGACAATCCGATCAACGGTTCCCTGTTGGCGGAGCCGCCTTCAAGCGCGAGGGTTGGAGCAGGGTCAAGCGTCGTGACAGGCATGACATGTCATATCATGCTCGCCGCCTGGAACGCCAAGGCTGGAAGGAACGCTAGTCCTCCATCGCGTCGTCGGCCAGATCGAGCACTTTGCTCTCCGGATTTGCCTCGCAGGCGATCAGGAGCTTGGTGAGGTTGCTGGCCATCTTGCCGAAATGATGGTCGTGGGCTCGTCTTCCTCGGTGTAGTAGCCTTCGAACCACATCATGATGAGACCGCGAGTGTCGTTGTCGTAGGCGGTAAATTGGGCGCAGGTCAGCTCGCCGACATCGACCGCGGCGTCGGCGGCGGCTAGAGCGGGAGCCGCGGTCAAAAGTGCTGCGGCTGCGGCGCTCACGTAGAGAGCCTGCATGGGGCTTTTCACCTTAGGCGGCGGGGTGCCGCACGCGGACTAATCCGGTTCCAAATCTCGGGCAAGCGAGGCGCAGAGATCGGCTGTGCACCGCGGTTAACCGCTGCACTCCTTGGCGATCCGCTCGAGCGCGTCGGAGAGGCCGCTCAGCCCATAGTTGTCGGTCGTGCTGGTGCCGCGGACGGAGCGGCCTTCGATCTTCAGCCTGGTGCCACCTTTCATCGCCTCGATGAGCTTGGTTTCCATCTCGGGCTTCTCGATGAAGGCACCCTCTTCCTTGGTGAATAGCTCGAACTTGTCGGTGCCGACGGTCGCGGTGACCTTGGCGCCCTCCGCGAACGGGTAGCCCATCTTTACGCTCACCTCATTCACCACGTTGTCCGCGGGCCAGCGCGAGATGTAAAACAGAATCGGGCTGCGCTTGACGGCCTTCGGCAGGCTCTCTTTGGGCTTGGCCACGGCGAAGCAGACTTTCGGACTGCCGGCCGCAGCATAGGCGGTCCAATCGTTGTATTTCTGCAAGAGCGTGACCTCTTGCGCGAGCGCAGGCGTCGCGATAAGCACGCCTGCAACGCAAGCGGCTCGAACGGCCCGTCGCATCTCCCTGCTCCCGATTCGCATAGAGAGTTGAAGCATATCGGCTCAATTTTCGTTTGACCAGAAGGGCCGGTCAACCCTGCCCCCTGGCCCGTGACGTTGCGCGGCCCGCGAATCTAGGTCAGAGTTGCCGCCCGGGAGCTTGGGGGCAAAAATCCGGCGAGACGTTGGCGTATAGCGCAAGCCGTCCGCTCACGGAACAAATCCACGGCAATTTCCAAACCTCCCTACAACCTGCCGGCCATTGCCCGCATTGTGATTGATCAGACTTGGACACGGGAGCAGCCTCGATGCGCGCCGCACAATTCAGCGAGTTCGGAGGGCTCGAGGCGCTGCGCCTCGAAGAGGTGGCCGACCCGGTACCGGGGCCCGGCGAAATCCTCATCAAGGTCACGGCGGTCGGGCTCAACTTCTTCGATACGCTGATGCTGCGCAACAAGTACCAGGTGACCCCACCGCTTCCCTTCTCGCCCGGAGCGGAAGTCGCCGGCACGGTCGAGCAGTTGGGGGAGGGCGTCAACGAGTTCGGCGTGGGCCAAAGGGTCGTGGCCTTTATTGGCGGCAATGGCTGCCGCGAGAAGGTGGTCACCAAGGCCAAGAATGCCTTGCTCATCCCCGATGGCGTCAGCGACGAGGTGGCGGCGGGCATCCCCATCACCTACGGCACGGCGCTCCATGCCTTCAAGGACCGCGCGGCGCTCAAGCCGAAAGAAACCGTTGCCGTGCTCGGTGCCGCGGGCGGCGCCGGGCTTGCGGCGATCGAGGTGGCGAAGCTCATGGGTGCGCGGGTGATCGCGCTCGCCTCGTCGGGCGACAAGCTCGCCTTCGCGCGCGAGCACGGCGCCGTCGCGGGCATCAACTACGAGACCGAAGAGGTCAAGAGCCGGCTCAAGGCGCTGACAATGCCGAAAGGCGTCGACGTGGTGTTCGATCCGGTCGGCGGGCGATTTGCCGAGCCGGCGCTGCGGGCAATGGCCTGGGAAGGGCGTTATCTCGTGCTCGGATTCGCCTCGGGCGAAATCCCGCGCATGCCGCTCAATCTGCTGTTGCTCAAGGGCTGCGCGATTCTGGGCGTGTTCTGGACGTCGTTCGTCGAGCGCAATCCCGAGAAGCATCGCGCCAATATGCAATTGCTCCTCGAATGGTGCAAAGAGGGGCGGATCGCGCCGCACGTTCACGCGAGCTTCGCGCTGGTCGAGACCGCAAAGGCGCTTTCGCTGATCGAAGGACGTAAGGTCACCGGCAAGGTGATCGTCAACCCGCAGCTTTAGCCGCCTGCCGGAAGCTCCCTGTCGAGCGCGCGGGCCGCGGCCGCCCGATGCGTCGGCGTGATGTTGCTCGCGACCATGCCGATCACGGCTGTGAGCAGCGCCATGTCGTCGGCAAAGCCAAGCCCGAGGATCAGGTCGGGCACGAGATCGGCCGGCATGATGAAATAAGCGAGCGCGGCGAAGAGCATGCCGCGCACGCGCATCGGCGTGTTGGAATCGAGCGCGCAGTAATAGGCTGCGACCAGGTCCTCGACGAACGGAACGCGGCCAGCGACGCGCTTGAGCTTGGTCCAGAAATCATGCCGGACCTTGCGCTCCCGCTCGGCAAAGGCCTTCAAGGAAATGTCCCGGCCCAGCGCCGCATCCCGCAGCGTGCTTGCATCTTCCCAGGCGACCATCGTCTCGAACCCTCGCGAAATGGGGCGAACGCCCCGAAAATCCGAAGCTAAACATAGGGTGGGGCTTGCGGCTCCGCAACCGCTCGAGGGGGGCCCCGCGTTTGCGGCGAAATTAGTCATGTCTTGCCGATCGCGCTTGCATCGTGAGCCGTCCCCAGACCTCCATGAGCGGCCGAACCAGGTGAATCCTTCGTTCCGCGGTCTCTTTGAGCGGCCCGCCCTTACCGCCATGCGCCCTTGCAGCGGCTGCGAGCCTGCTTGGCGTGGCGGCGATTGCCGCGAGCGCGGAGCCGGTCCGGACCTTCGGCAGCCAGGGCGTGATCAGCAGCGAAACGGCGGCGCCCCCGTCCGACAAGGCGCGCCAGCTCGCGGCGCTCAATCGCACCATGCGACGCTTGAGCTGCGACCGTCCCGAGACGGTCGCGGCTGCCGGCGCCGATGCAGCGGGGAGGCTGCTCGCGCAGGGCGAGATCGAGGTCGCACAGGCCAAGCCGAAAGCCGCGCAGGGCAAGGTCAGGCAGGCTGATGCGAGCAAAGCACGGCGCGGGTCGCGCTTCACCAACGGTTTCCTGCTCGCTCCGCCGCAATCGGGCAGCGCCCCGCCGAAACGGCGCTCTTCCTGTTTCGCTGGTAGGCGCTTCCGCTCCGACCGGTCTTGCGCGCGGCAGGGCCAGACGCCACCTGATCACGCGATGGCCAAGCATCGTCTCCTGTTCGTCTGCCTCGGCAATATCTGCCGCTCCCCCATGGCCGAAGGAGCCTTCCGGCGCGTGGCGCAAGAGGAGGGCCTGCTCGACCGCTTCGAAATCGATTCGGCGGGGCTTGGGAATTGGCATGTGGGCCAGGCGCCTGACACGCGGGCGCAAGCGGCGGCGGCCGACCGCGACATCGACATCTCATCGCTGAGCGCGCGCCAGGTGACGCCGGCCGACTTCGCGCACTTCGATCTCTTGCTCGCAATGGACAGCATGAACCATGCCGAGCTCACGGAGCTTGCGCCTCCTGATGCGCAGCACAAGATCCGTTGTTTCCTCGACTTCGCGCCGCATGCCAACACACGCGACGTGCCGGATCCATTCTATGGCGGACGCGAAGGCTTCGACCACGCGCTCGATCTGATCGAGGAAGCCGCCCGTGGCCTGCTAACGGAACTGCTGGATGGTGAGGGAGCGCGTCATGGTGAGGTGGCCGGCCGTCCTTCGAGGTTCGGGCTTCGCCCGCGCACCTCAGGATGACGGCGGGCCCTCGAACCACGCGCGGAAAGAGGCCTAGCTAATCGGCGAGGTCGTAGGCCGCCTCGACGACATAGGGGCCGCCGCCCACCGAGGCGCGTGAGGAGTAGAGCACGAAGCGGCTGACGGTGAAAGGCTCCGCCGCGACCCCGCCTTGGCGCTCGAGATACGCGGCAACCGCGTCGGCACGTGCGCCGCGCAATCTCGCCAGAGTGACATGCGGCTTAAAGTTGCGGCCCTCGGGCGGCAGCCCAGCCTCGCGCGCCGCCCGCTCGTTGGCGCGGCGCAACGCCTCGAGCGCCTCCGACGGCGCGACCTCGGCGAAGATCGCGCGGGGCTTGCGTCCGCCGAAACTGCCGAGCCCGTTCAGCCTGAGCTCGAAGGGCGCGGCGTCGATCTCGCCGAGCGCGTGGGTGAAATCGCGCGCGGTCGCACCGTCGACGTCGCCGATGAAGCGGAGCGTGACGTGGTAGTTCTCAGGGTCGATCCAGCGCGCGCCGGAGAGTCCAGCCCGAAGCAGCGTGAAGCGCTCGGCGATGCGGGACGGGATCTCGATGGCGGAGAAGAGGCGCGGCATGGCGGGGAACTCGTGTCTCGCTGATCGACAGTCAAGGGCACGGGTTCGGCATGTCAAGGTGGATCTGCTCGATGTCCGCAAGCACTTCGTCGGGGAGGCGCAAGTCCGCGGCGTCGATGTCGGTCTTGAGCTGCGCCAAGGTCGTGGCCCCAATGATCGTGCTCGTCGCGAAGGGCCGAGAGACGGCGAACGCGATCGCCATCTGCGCCGGGTCGAGGCCATGCTTCCGCGCGAGCGCGACATAGGTTGAGATCGCGCGCGAGCCGTTCCCCATCTCGTAGCGGCCGAGCCGGTCGAACAGCGTCTTGCGCGAGCCGGGCGGCAACGCTCCACCCTCGTACTTGCCGCTGAGATAGCCTTGGCCGAGCGGCGAATAGGTGAGCAGGCTCACATGCTCGCGATAGAAGATTTCCGATAGCCCGGTCTCGAATGAACGGTTGACGAGGTTGTAGGCGTTCTGCACGGAGACGATGCGCGGCAGGCCGTGAAGCTCCGCGCATTTGAGGAAGGTCATCACGCCCCACGACGTCTCGTTTGACAGGCCGATGAACCGCACCTTGCCGGCATCGACGAGCTTGCCGAGCGTGCCGAGGATCATCTGGACAGGCCGCTCCTCCTCGCCGAGATGCACATAGTCGTGGCCCTCGAAGATGCGCATCGGCCGGTCGGGCCAATGGAGCTGGTAGAGGTCGATATGATCGGACTTGAGCCGCGCGAGGCTTGCGTCGACGGCTTCCACTATCTGCGCCTCGTTCTGCCTTGTAAGCGATCCGTCCTTGCGCAACCACGTCATCTTGCCGCGGCCTGCGACCTTGGTTGCGATCAGCACCTTGTCGCGGGTTTTGCGTGAGGCAAGCCACGAGCCGATGATCGCCTCGGTGCGGCCTTGCGTGTCGGGCTTAGGCGGTATGGGGTAGATCTCGGAGGCATCGAAGAGGTTGATGCCGCGCTCGACCACATAATCCATCTGCGCGTGGCCTTCGGCCTCGCTGTTCTGCTCGCCGTAGGTCATGGTGCCGAGCGCGAGCACGCTCACTTTCTCGCCGGTGCGGCCGAGCTCGCGATACTCCATGCCGATCAAACTAGGCCGGCGCGCTCGGCGCCGGCAACGCGCCAGTCGGACCGGCGTCTTCCTCGACCGTCTCGCTCGCGAAGAACGACGTGAAGAGCAGCCACAGCACGAAGGCGGCGACCGTCAGGAGCGCGATCGCCGCGCCGATCTTGCCGAAATTGAGGGGCATGGGCCGTGGCCTCCTTGCGGGAGGCGCAAGGTAGCCAAGTCGCGGCCCCGGATCAATCGCGCGCGGCAGGTGCGGGCACAGGCTTCGTCACGTCACGGGCCGGCGCAGGCTCGATCACGACCACGGGCTTGGTGACAGGGGCCACGTCCTAATTGGCCTCTATCGTCTGGGTGAGCCAGTCGTGGAAATAGGAGACGCGCGCGAAGATGTTCGGCACGATCTCGCGCCCGCAACGCACGCCCCAGCTCACCACGCCGATCTGGGTAAAGCCGCGCGCGTTTTCTGCGGGGACGACGAGCGGCCCGCCGCTATCGCCGTAGCAGGAGTTCTTGGGCGTGCCGGGCTTCATCACGCAGATCTCGGCGTCGGCGATCTCGAAGGGACGCATCGCCGCGCGGCAATCCTCAGGATCGATCACCTCGACCTCGACCTCCTGGAGCTTGCGGGGGAAGTTCAGATTCTCCTTGCAACACACTCGGCGGCGTGAACTCGGAAAGCAGGTTCACCACCTCCTGGTCCTCAGGGTCCCAGACCGCACCCCAACCGGTGATCGTCACCACGGCGCCGGGCGGCGCGAGTGCCTTATCGGTCGCCGGGTCGGCCATCGGAACGACTGGCGCGTCCTTGATGGGCTCTTTCAGCTTGATCAGCGCGATATCGCCTTTGCCGTCTAGCCCGCGCGCGAGGTAATTCGGATGCGGAAAGATCCCAACGCTCTCGACTTTGGTGGTCAGCGTGCGGTCAGTGCTGCCATAGCCGACGACGACCATTTTCATGGGGACGATCTTCGGCGCATCGGCATCGCCGGATCGCGGCGCCTGCGCGCCCGCCGTGGGGCGGCCGCCTCCGCCGTCGCTTATGACGACGTCGGTGTCGTCCTCGTCTTCATCCTCGATGACGACGTCGACCTCCTCGTCGTCGTCCTCCTCTTCCACATCCTCAGTTGCCGCGCCCTCCAAGGTCACGCAATGGGCAGCGGTCAGCACCCATTGCGGAGCGATCAGCGATCCGCCGCAATGGCCCTTCTCGTCCTCAAGCGACTCGTAGAGCCGCACTTGGTAGGGATATTTGCCGTCGGGCGCGGGCGTGCCGCCCACGATCATCTCGGTATCCTCGGCAAGAGCCGCGCCGCCGAGGGCGGAAGCCAGGACGAGCAAGGAACAGAAGCCGGATAGCTCGATACGTCGCATGGTGACTACTCCGGAGAACGGGTGCTTGCCGCGGACGGCTCGGAGGCTCGGATGGTTCGCCGGCGACAGGAGCGTCAGTGGACATGGTGGTCTCGATCCAGTCGTGGAATGCGGAGACCCGCGCATAGACGTTCGGGATGCCCACGCGTCCGCAGCGGTCCCCCAGCTCACGACGCCGACCTGCACGTAGCGTTTCGGCTGATTGGCTAGCACCATCAGCGGGCCGCCGCTGTCCCCGTAGCAGGCATTCGCCACCGAGGACGGCTTCATGGCGCAGATCTCGGTGTCAGCCACGTCGAGCTGCGAGGCCTGATAGGCCGAGCGGCATTCGGCATGGTCCATCACATGGATCTCTACTTCGTGCAACTTGCGCGGGTAATTCAGTCTTTCGCTGATTTCCTGGGGAGTGGCGGTGACCTTGGATAGGAGCTCGACGATCTCCGTGTCGTCGGGATCCCAGATCGCGCCCCAGCCAGTGACCGTCACCTTCGCACCACGCGTCAGCAATCGTTCCTCCGAAGCGGGATCGGCGATCTCGATGGGCTTCGCGTTGTCGCCGGACACCGGCGTCGCGAGCTTGATCAGCGCGATGTCGGCGCCGGACCTGACTCCGCGCGCGATGAAATCAGGATGCAGGACGATGGTCTCACTTTCGACCTTGGTCGTCTCGGCGCGGTCCGTGCTGCCGTAACCAACATAGACTTTCCCGATCGGAGCGATGGGATCGCCCGACTTGGCCAATCCCACGACGCAATGGGCCGCGGTCAGCACCCATTGGTCGCCGATGAGAGCGCCGCCGCAAAAGCCCTTCTCGTCGGCCGGGAGGTCGAAGAGCCGAACCTGCCAGGGGTATTTGCCGTCGGGCGCGCGCTTTCCACCGACGATCATCTCCGTGTCGTCGGCGGAAGCAGCGCCTGCAAAGCCCAACAGCGCTCCGAGGAGCACGCAAGCGCGCGCTCCGGAGCCAGCGAGAGGCGACATCAGTTCGCGGCCTGAGTCTTGTTGATCCAGTCGGCGAAGGACGACACCCGCGTATAGACGCCGGGATAGAGCGGGTTGCCGCATTGCGGTCCCCAGCTCACCACGCCGACCTGGACATAGCCGCGCGGGGTGCCGTCGGCGGCCACAACAAGTGGTCCGCCGCTATCGCCGAAGCAGGAATCCTTGCCGCCCGGAGGGCCGGTCGCGCAGATCTCGGTGTCACCGATGGAGAAGCCAGGCACCTGCATCGACTGGTACACAGCCTTGCAGGCCTGCGGCTCGATGACCTCGATGTCGACTTCATGCAGATTTGACCGGCGCTTCGAGCTCCATGCGGTCGAGCAGCCTGCGCTCGGAGACGGTGCGGCGGCCGGCCATCACGTCGAGCGCGTTGTTGAAGGCCTGCATGTCCCAAACCGCGCCCCAGCCGGTTACGGTCGCCTTGGCACCCGGCGTAAGCACCGCCTGTTCCTTGGCGGGGTCGGTAATGCCGATCGGCGGGCGCGTTGGGGATCGGGCTCTTCAGCTTGATCAGCGCGATGTCTGCCTTCTCACCGGCGAGATAGGCGGGATGCACGATGATCTTCTCGCTTTCGATCTTGGTCGTCTTGGTGCGGTCGACGCTGCCGAACCCGACCACGACCGCCTGCGTGTCCATCAGGCAATGCGCGGCGGTGAGCACCCATTGCTCGCCGATGATCGAGCCGCCGCAGAAGCCGATAGTGTCGTTCATCGATCCGTAGATGCGCACCTGCCAGGGATATTTGCCGTCGGGCGCTGGCGTGCCGCCCACGATCATTTCCGTGTCGTCCGCGGCAAGCCCTGGCGCTGGCAGCGTGAAAGCGAGGCCCGTGATCGCAAGAAGTGAGGCAAGAACGAAGACGCGCATCATTCTATTTTCTCCAGGTTCGAGGTTGGATGTTATTGGGGGATGGCGACAAACCCGAGGGCAGATCTTGGTATCGCGGGCATTTTATCTAGGGCCGCATAGCCTGTACATTAAACTTTGTTGAGGTGGCGGGGCCGCGGAAGCAATGGCAGGGGACAAGGAAGCGCAAGACGCAAAGCTGCGCGAGGCGCTCGATGCGCTCGAAGCGGAGGTCGACGCGCGCGTTTCCTCGCAGGCGCTTGCGCCGCGCCTGCGCGAGCTGATTTCCGGTTTGCCGCAAAACTCGGTGCATCGCCCGCGCGCCCATCGGCTGACGGGCGTGGTTATGAACCGGCTGAAGCTCGACCGTGAGGCCCTGACCGAGCTTCGTGCCGCGAAGGCGAAGGCCGAAACACTGTCGCCTCCCGATTACGGAGAGCTTGCCAAGATCGGGCGGGAGACTGCCGTGGTCTATGCCTGGCGCGGCGACGACCGGAGTGCTGCGCTCGAGCTGCTCCCGGCGCTCGCCTATGCGTCGCTCGCGGGCGATACGGGCGAGACCGCGCGGATCATCGCCGAATATGGGCGCATCGAGCTCGAAGCGCGCCGCTTCGACAATGTCGCCATGCTGTTTCGCCTGTTCGCCGGGGACACGCACAGGCTCGCGCTTCCGCAGCGCGAGGCGCAGCGCATGAAGATCAATCTCTGCCAGGCGCTGAACCGGATCGGCGCGCATGAGGAGGTGCTGAAATGGGCCGCCGCGCTGCGCGACGAGATCGAACCGCAAGCGAAGCGCCTGCAATTCCTGACCTGGCTTGAAGAGGTGAGGGCGCTTGCGGCGCTCAAGCGTTTCGAAGACGCCGAGGACGCACTCAAAAAGGCCGAGGCGCTCCTCCCCGACGGCGAGGAGGCGTTCGAGCGCGCCGAGCTGCTTCAGCTTCAGACCGAGCTTGCCGAGCTCAAAGGTGGCGAGCAGGCGGTCGAGCATCTCGAGCGGCTGATCGCGGACTATTCCGAGCAGCGCCTCGTCGTGCGCGAGGCGATGGCGCGCCGCACGCTCGCCAACACACTGTTCAAGCTCGGCCGTGCGGCCGAGGCGCGCGAAGCGTTGTCGCGCGGACTGCGCAGCGCGCTCGACGCAAATCTTGTCGAGCTCGCCGACGAGATCCGCGCCGACATGCTGAAAAGCGCTGGCGCCGACCATCTCGAAGAGTTCGCCCAGACGATCGACCTTGCCGGTGGCGGGCACGCGCTTGAGCGCCGCTTCATCCGCACGGGGCGCCTCGGCAAAGGCGGCTCGGGCGAGGTCTGGAAGGCGATCGACCTGCGCGACGGGTGCGTGGTGGCGCTCAAGAAGCTCGATCTCAGGGGCTTCGGCGAAGACCGGCGGCGGCAGATCGTTAACACGATCAAGACCGAGTATGCCGCGGCGGGCCGGCTCGACGATCCGCGCTTCGCCCGCGTTCTCGATCTCGCCATGGTGCCGGGCGGGCCGGTCTATATCGTGCAGCGCTATATCGAGGGTCCGACGCTCCGCGAGCTCTACGCATCGGGCACGCCGCCTGCGCGCCTGCTCGAATTGCTGGCGCAAATCGCCGAAGCGCTCACCCATCTGCATGGGAGCGGGGTTGTGCATCGCGATCTGAAGCCTGAGAACGTGATCGTGGCGAGCGATGACGATGGTAACGAAAGGGCGGTGCTGATCGATCTCGGCATCGCGCTGCTCGCAGGGCAGGCTGATGGGCATGCGCGCTTCGGCACTGCCCCTTACGTCGCGCCGGAACAGCTCGAAGGCGGCAAGATCGACGGGCGCGCCGATATCTACGCGCTCGGCCAGATGATCGCGGAAATCTGGGGCGGCAAGGTGCCCTCGCGCTTCACGCTCGGCATGCTGCGCCGCGCCGACGAGCCTACGCTGATGCCGCGGGCGATCCGCGAGGTCGTGCGCGATATGCTGCGCAACGATCCAGAGCGGCGGACCTCAAACCTCAAGCAAATCGCGGGGCAACTCAGGGCGCAGCATCGGCTGATGACGGAGATGACTGCCAGTCATACACCTTGAGCTCGAAGTCGGCGGGAAGCTCGGTCAGGCTCCACACGCTGATCTCGAGATCCATCGGCTCGGTGACCCAGGCGGTTGGGGCAAGCTCCGGCTCGTTGACCTGGCGCGGGTCCTTCTTGTCCCGCACGAACTCCTCGGTCCCCTGCCGCTTCACTGTAATGGAGATCGGCACGCCGCTTTCGGCATCGGCGATGAAGCCGTAGACATGGCCCGGCAGCGCCTTGAAGGAATAAGGCGTCGAGGTGACGAACTTGACGGACCCGGCGTCGCCCGGATTTAGCGAGCCCTTGCCAAGCAACTCGATCTTCGGCGCATCGCCCACGCCGTAACGCTCGCGCGTGAGATCGATGAAGGCGGTTGCGGCGGCGGTGAAATAGTTGTCGAACTGCTTGGAGGCCTCGTTCCAGTAGTCCTCATCGAGCGCGAGCTTCTGCTTTGCCTCGCCATCGTGCAAATCTCCGAGCAGGTCCACGCGCGCAGCGAAATTGATCAGCGCCGCGTTCGGCACGCGTTGCGTCTCGGACGGCGCACCGTCGGTCTTCTCGCTGCCCGCCTTGGCAAGCCGCACCACGTTGCCGCCGGTGACAACGCCGATCACATTGCCGTCCCGGTCGATCAGCGGGCTGCCGCTTGCGCCACCCGCCACGGGCACGCTGTGCTGCACGAGGACCTGCTGGGCGGGCTCGGCCTGGCCCATGAACACGTTCATCAGCGAGCTAATCCAGCCGAATTGATGCGTCGGCGGCGCGGTTGCCTTGGTGTCGGCGCCTTTGAGGCCTTCCGACGGGAAACCGATCAGCGCGACGGGCGTGCCTGGCGTAAGCGCGCGCAGCTCATCGTCCGACGCAAGCTCGAGCATGGCGGGCTTGCCGGTCTTGGGATCGATGGGAAGCGGCGTCGCTGGGTCGATCTCGATGATGCCGACATCGTATTGGCTGATGATGTCGAGGGCGGTGAACTTGCCGCCCCCGGCGGTGCCCAGCTTGTCCCGATAGAGCTTGAACTCGCCGTAGCCGGGATGGGTGACGACGTCCTTGATCTCGATGATGACGGCGTCCTTTCCCGCCTCGAAGGGCAGCACGACGATGGCATAGCTCGAACTCGAGGCCGTCGAGCGCTTCGGTGACATGGGCGTTGGTGCCGAGCTTGTCGGGCGCGAAGGCCCAGGCGGTGGCCATGGGAATGAGTTTCTTGCCATCCTTTTTCACCACGAGATGTACGGCGGCGGCGGCTTCGCTCAAGACCGCCTTCGAGAAGCTCTTGCTGGCGAGCTCGACGGCCTCTGCCTTTGCCGTCTTGATCTGGCTCTCGAGCGAGTTCCGCCTGGATCATGAAATAGATGACAGCGGCGGAAAGCAGCGCCGCGAGCGTCCCAAGGCCGGCGGCGCCGAGCCTGCGCGTGTCGGCAAGCATCTCGCGCCAGGTCTTGACCTTGTCCTGTTTTTCCGTGTCGGGAAGCGCCGCCTTCGCCTTCTCGATCTCGACCTTGAAGGATGGGCCTTCCGTCGCGCTGCCGAGCCGCAGCACCGAGCCGCTTCGGACCACTGTCTTGTTCTCGGCCGGCACGCCATCGACGCTGACAAAGCGCTGGCCTTCGAGGTCGACGCGATAGTCGCCGGATTTCTGCCGCTCGAGAAGAAAATGCCGCTTGCCGACGATGGTGCATTCCGGCGGGTAGATGACTTGGCAGTCGGCCTCGCGACCGAACTCTATTTTGTCCACTTTGTCGTCGAAGTGCTGCTCGGTTCCGGCGAGGGGACCTTCGAGATGCTTGATGGTGATGGACATGGGCTGCTTCTAGGGGCGCTTGCCGCGCTGGATAGAATTACGCCGCGGTTGCGCCGTCAAGGGCGGCAGCGGCGTGGACGCCTTAAATCTTGGCAATGACAGCGATGGTTTGGGCGGCCGTCTCATGGCTTGGCCCAGGCGGCTGTGTAGATCGGCAGCGACGGCCGGCTGCGGATCGGCTGGCGCTCGGCCTCCTCGGTCGAGGCGCATTGCGCGCGTCCGACGGGCACGAGAACGACGCGGTCGCCGTGATCGAACTTGATCTGCGCGGCAAAGGCTTGTGTTGCGAGCACGCGGTCCGCCGGCAAACCCGGCAAATCGTCAGCGGACTGAAGGCGCGCGACGAGCTTCTTGTCAAGGGCGAGGTCGCCGTCGAGCACCAGCCCGAAATCGCACACGACGCGCATCGGATGCCCGGCTGCGCGCGAGGCCGCCGCAGCTTCGAGCGCCACGCCAAAAGCGTCCTCTGTCGAGGCGGCCAACAGGCAGAGACCACGCCGCCCGTCACGATGCGTGCGCTCGACCCGCGGGAGGTTCGGTGCGATCGCGCTGAACAGCCGGTCAAGCTCGGCGTCGCGCTCGGTGTCGTCGGGCCTCGCGTCCCACAGGAACACGACGGGGCTAAACGCGGTGTGTGTCTTTTCGCTCTGCGGGCGCGGCGGCCGGGCATGCGGATAGGGGATGATGTCGTAGGCGCGGCCATGCGCGCGCCAATCGGTCAACACCTGGTTCGCGCCGGCGATGGTGCCGGATTCGGCCGCATCCGACACGACGATCAGCCGGCAACGCGACTGCAAGGTCGCGGCCCGCTGCAACGCTTCGCCCGCGGCGTAGCGGAAGGCATAGAAGAACGCGCCGTCGAGATCGCGCTCGGGCGGCTCGGCGGGTTCCATCACGGTCAGCGAGCACGGGCCGAGGCTGCCGTCGAGGATGGCGCGGAGACGCGCTTCCCATTTGCCTTCGTGCCCTGGCGGATCGCCGATCCTGACGGAGCTATCGATGAAGCGCTCGGTCGGGAAGGGCAGCACGCAGTGGAACTCGGCGCCGCGCGCGAGCGCCGCCTCGGCGATGATGATGTCAGAGCCCGCGGCGAGCGCCCCGTAGAGAAAGCCGACATTGTGCTCGGCGAGCAGCGCGTCCGCGCGCTTGCGGATTTCAGCTTCGGTCGCCTGCTGCGCCCCCTCGTTGAGTTCGCTGCCCCTGAACAGATGGCCGGAGAGGACTGCGACGTTGCGCGGGTTAAGCGCGCTCACGAGCGCGTCGAGGTCGGCGCCGATGAGCGGCGCGAGCCGGCTGAGCTGGAGGATGGTGGTGGCTTTGGCGCCGTCGTCGCCGCCACGCGCGGAACCCGCGCGTGCCAGAGCTTGCACGGCCTCCTTGCCGCGGCGCGCGATCAGCAACGCCTCGGCGCGTGTGGCAAGCGGCCAATAGTCCTCGGCATCGGGGTCGAGCGTCGCAATCAGGTGCTCGGCGATGGCGCGTGCGCGTTCTGCATCGCCCGCGATCAGTGCCATGGTCGCGGCGTTGACGCCTGGGTAGTAGCCTTGCCGCGCCTCGAACAGACGATGATAGGCCGCAAAGGAGGCATGGGCGCGCTCTTCAGGCGCACCGCCCGCCGCGCCGAAGGCTTGCTCCTTGAGCAGGCGGGCATTGAGCGCCGCGAGATCCTCCACGAGCTGCGCTTCGGTCTGTGCCGCCGGTTCGCTGTTCGATCCGCGCGGCGGCTCGGGCTCGTCCTCGCCATAGCCGTCGTCCACGAAAGGATCGGCAAGGACGCGCTCCATGGGCAGGAACGGGTTCCTGCGCGCTTTGCGCACCGCATCCTCTAGAGCGCTGAGATCGCCTTCGAGCGGCAGCCCCGAGCGCGAGAGCAGGTCGAGTGCGCCTTCAGCGTCGCCGACCCGTGCCGCGGCAAGCGCGGTGCGGTGATGCAGCTCAGGGCTCGAAGGGTAATAGCGGAGGATGTCGAGACCGATATTGCGCGCGCGGATCAGGTCTCCGCAGGCGATCGCGGCGTCGATATCGGAGACGGTGCGCTCGAGCGCCGCGCGACTTCGGGCCGAGCGCAGGCTCGCGAGCCGGCTGATGCGCTGATAGTCGAGGATCTCGATCTGCTGGCTGCGCGCGCCGGTGCGAAGCAGGCCAGACCGCTCCCATTCGTTGAGGCGGCGGCTGATCGTCTCGCGGCTTACGCCGAGATCGGCCGCGATATCGCTCTGCGCGATCTTGCGCGGGAAACGCACGCGGTTGCCCTCGGCGATGCCGCTATCGGCGGCAAGCTCGACCAGCCAGTCGGCGAGCAGCAAATCGGGATAAGCATGCGACTTGTCGTGCTGCTGCTTGAGCGCGGTGAGCAGGCGCTGCGAGCCGATGCGGATGAGCCGCCCGCGCAGCACCGAATCGCGCTCGATGAGACTCGGCAAGCAGAGTGAGCGGGAGCGGCACGACGCTTGCGGGTGTCAGCGCCGTGGCGGAGGTCGTGCGCTTGGCACCCTTCGGCGCCAGTCCCTGCTCCAGGAGTTCGAGCTCGCCGAAAATCTCGCCATGCACGATGCGCTCGAAGCGCAAGCCGCGCTTGCCCGCGTCGGGCTTGAGCTCGAGCTGGACCAGCGGATCGACATCGAGCCCATCGCCGCGCTCGCGCGCGCCGAGCAGGAGATAGACGGCGTCCACCGTATCGCCTGGGCGGAACACGCATTCGCCGGAGGACAGCGCCCGGAGCTGGAAGCGCGCCCGGCGGAGCTGCTCGAGCGCCGCATCGGTCGTCCCGCGCATCAAGGCCGAGCGCGCGACAAGCTCGGGCAGGGATTCGCCAGGGCCTGCGGCGCTTGCGGCGCGTGCGTTCATTGCGGCTGCGGCTCCCGCGCGCAACGCTAGCAGCATGTCTCTTCCAATTCTTTTTGTCGGGCGAAAGCTTGCCCTCGGCGTCGAGCCGCTCGACGATCTTCAGCGCCTCGTCGACAGTTGGCTCGCCTTCGTGTCGCCCTCCGTCCACGAGCGCGAGCTTGTAGAAGCGCGACGACGAGATCGGTCTGCCATTGCACGTTCGACCGATCTACAGTCGCGAGCTTGCGCGAGATAACGAGGCTTTCCTCGTAGCCGGCCGAGAGCTGCGCCCGCGACATCTCCCATCGCGCGCTGTACATCGGCGAGCTTGTCGATAGACGAAAGCGAGGTCGCGCTGCCAGCCGATATTGCCGGGAGCGCGTCCTGCGACCAGACGGCGCATGATGGCCACGCTTTCCTTGATAGGCAGCGCGCGCGCCGGGAAGATCGCCGGTCGCGGCCTTCACGTCGCCGATCTTGTTCAGGCCGATGGAAATATCGCGGCGGAGAACAGCGTTGTTCACCGGATCGACATCGGCGAGCAGTGCGCGCAATCGCCAGTCCCTCCTCGTTGGCCGCGAGCGCGCCTTGGCCGTGTCGCCCAGAGCGAGCTTGACATAGGCGATCTTGTCCAAGGCGACCGAGAAATCGCGCTGCCATTGATTGTTGGTCTTGTCCGCCTCAGTGAGCTTCCGTGCCAAGTTCCAAGACTTTCCTCGTAACTCGTGGAAGCGCGCCTTTCGGGTCGCCTTGTCCTGAGTTTGACGTCGCCGATCATGGCGAAGCCGCCTGAGCACGTCGCGCTGCCAAAGCGTGTTGCCGGGATCGAGCGCTGCCAAATGGCGGCGGATGCCGCAAACCTTCCTCATAGGCGGCGAGCGCACCGGGCGCATCGCCGGCGCTAAGCTTCAAGCCGCCCGAGGCTGTTCCAAGCTAACGGCAATATCGCGCTGCCAATCGGTATTGCTCGCGATCGCTTCGCTAGCCATGCTGCGAGCGAGGCTGAGGCTCTCCTCGCAGGCGGCGAGCGCGCCCTTTACTATCGCCCGCGTCACGCTTGACGTCTGCAGATCTTGCCGAGACTGACCGAGAGCGCCGCGTTGCCACCCGGCGTTCTCGCTGTTCGTTAGCGACCAGCGCGCGGCGGATGGCGAGGCTTTCCTCGAAGACCTCGAGCGCCTTCTGCATGCTCGCCGGATGTAGAGCTCTGACATCGCCGATACGGTCGAGGGTCGGCGTGATGGCGTATTGCGCGCTACGCATTGCTCCTTTTGGAGCTGCCCGCAAGCCTGCGACAGCGAGCGCAAGACTCTCCGCGTAGGCGGCGAACGCACTTTGCCTGGTCGCCTTGCGTGCGCTTGATGTCGCCGATGCGGATCAAGCCCGACGGCTATGTCGCTGGCCGATGCCGTCGTTCATGCCCTTGCGAAGCGACGCGGTGGCACGGAGATCGGCGATGCTCTGCTCGGCGCTGCTTGAGAGCTTCGTCGAGATTGCCCGGCAGCGATATAGGTCTTGGCGAACTCGTCGAGCATCACCGATCCTTGCTGCGCATGAGCGCGGGATTGCCGGGATCGGTTTCGGCCAACTTCTCGACCGTCGAGCGCACCTGGCCGAGAATCTTGTCGATGCTCTCAACGCGCATGCCTTCGACGTTGCGCAAGCCTTGCGCGATATTGAAGATGAGGCTGTTTACCGTATCCTTGGCGGCGGCGAAATTTTTCTCGGCGCGGTCGGCCTGGTAGCGCGCGATGAGGCCGGCGGCGACGGCGCCGACCGCGAGCAGCAGCATGATGGCGGCGGCGCTCATGGCGAGCTGTAGCGCGCGACGTCTGCTGGCGCACCTCCTGCGAGAGCAAATCCTCTTTCGGCGTGCCATGGATGGCGGCGGCGAAGTCGGCGCCGAGCTCGATGAAGCGCGCGTCGCGCGGGTTGGCGCCGTCGCGATAGGCTGAGAGGTCGACCCATTTCGGCTCGGCCGGGAAGCGGCCCTTGAGCACGGGTGGCAGCGGCGGCTTGGGCTTCCAGTTGAAGTCGCCCTTCTTCTCGTTCCAAGAAAGCGTCCCGTCGGTCACGCCGATCAGAAGCGTGTCCGGGCTCTTATGGGTGAGCCAATAGTCCACCTCCTTGCCGACCCAAGGCGAGGCGGCGGCCTCGGGCGAGGCGAGCAGCAAGCAGATAGCGGGATTGCGCAAGCGCTTGCTCGATCGAGGGCCAGAGCTGCGGCGTGGCGGATAGGCTCGTGTCGTCGCGGAACACGCGCAAAGCGCGCCGCTTGTGCCAGGGCTTGCCGAGCTTCTGGATCACCGATTGCAGCGCGGCTGCGATCGGCTTGTCCTTGGCGTGGCTATAGGAAATGAAGGCGTCGTAGACCGGCACGCGTCGCGTCTCCGAAAGAAGGCCAGATATTAGGCCGCGCAGGGCCTGCGGGCCATGCTTGCCGTTGCGCTTGGCTAAGGCCGCGGCCTCGAGCCGCTGAAGCGAAACCCGACCCTATAGGCCAAAGCCTGACATCCCGCTTTGTGAGGGGGCTCACAAAGACCGCGCGGGCGGCTGCCCACGTCTCTTGCTGTCGGGGCCGTACCTCTCCCCGGCCAACGAGAACAAAAGTGTTTGCGTGACACCGCATCGGGCCGCCGCATGTCCCACCTTGTCGGCGCCGATGAAGCTGAAGGGGAAATAGGGTCGGGTCCGCTCCTGCCCGGCCTGTCAGTACCCTCCCCTCAGCGTAGCGGGCGCAAGGTTTCCCCCGCCTTGCGCCCGCACTTTTCCTCCCTTGGGGCGAGGAGCGTTTGTGAGCTAAAGACAGAAACGGAGCCGCCAAATGTTCACGACTTACGCAGACCGACGCACCATGCTGAAGGGCGCCATGCTCGGCGCCGCTGCCTTCACGCTCGCGAGCCGCACCGGCTTGGCCGCGGTCTCAGCCGCGACGAGCCGAATATCGTGCTGCTCGGCGATTCTGTCTTCGACAACGGCGCCTATATCGGGAAAGGGCCCGACGTGGTGAAACAGCTCAACGCGGTCCTTCCGACCGGCGGAAACGCAACGCTGCTCGCGGTAGACGGCTCGGTCACCTCGGGCGTCGGGATTCAGCTTGGGCTCGCGCCGAGCGACGCTACGCATCTTGTGGTGAGCGCCGGCGGCAACGACGCCCTCCATTATTCGCCGATCCTCGGCGAGAAAGTCGGCTCGGTCGCCGAGGCGCTCGAAAGGCTTGCCGACGTGCGCGAGGCGTTCGCGCGTGAGTACCGCGCTGATGCTCGACAAGGTCCAGGCGCGCGGCCTGCCGACGGCGGTTTGCACCATCTACGAGGCGCGCTTCCCGGACCGGAAGCAGCGCAGGCAGGCCGCGGCAGGTCTCACGCTGTTCAACGACTGCATCACGCGCGAAGCCGCCGCGCGCGGGCTCGCGCGTGATCGACCTTCGCGTGATCTGCAGCGACGACGAAGATCTGGCCAACCCGATCGAGCCGTCGGTGATCGGCGGCGCCAAGATCGCCAACGCCATCGCCGACCTTTGCTGGAGGTTACGATTTCCGCACCGGCCGGGCCGAGGTGTTTGCAGACGGAGCCGCCAAGATATAGAACAGCCGGCGCGAGGCAGGCATGCGAGCGGCGGGGAAGCCAGCTTCGGACGGCTCGGCCGGGATGTCGGAGTTGAGCATGAATCGTCGCTTGGTGCTGCGGATGCTGGCTTTGTCCGGCCTCCTCCTCTCGTCGCTCGGCCGCAAGGCCTTGGCGGAAACCGTTAAGCCCGCTGAGATCGCGCCGCCGAGAATCCCGCCGCTCGAGGGACCGCAAGGCCTGCCCTCAGACTTCCGCATCGTTCCGCCGCTTCGCTGGAACAGGGTCGATGCCGACCTTACGCGTCGGCTCGACCCGACACTTCGCGACACCTCGCCGATCGACATCGGCGGCATCAGCGTCTCGCGTGCTTCGGGCAAGATCGAGACCGGCAAGCTTGATCCGGTGGGTCAGGCCGTCGATCTGCCGCCTTCGCTTGACGCCATGGTGCTGCCGGCAGACCAGGCGCTCAGCCTCGACGTGTTGAACCGCGAGTTCAATCCCTTCGTCAGCGATCCACGCGGGTCGAACGGCAAACCGCTGGTCGGTCCGTTCAGCAAAGGCGGCGAGGTCTACGAAGGCAAGACGCTGCTTCCCATCCGCCTCATCATGAAGATGACGCTCGAGTCCATGGCGGTGCCGGATGAAGCTGCGCTGCCGCTGGTCGGCGCGCTCAGCGAGATCGTGGTCATCCGCACGCCGGCGCACCAATTCCGGCTCGGCTCATCGCTCGGCAACCGTGTGGTGTTCTACGGCACCGACATCGTGAACGGCAAGCCGATCGACATCGGGCACAGCCATATCGATCAGTTGGTGTTCACGCTCGCCGAGAAGAACCTCCGGCTGCTCAAGCAGATGGTGCATTTCGACAAGGCCGGGCAAGGCGGCGCGCCCGACGAAATCGTGACGGACGGCGCCGCAGGCTCGACCCACGTGGGCGGCTTCTCCGAGGGCTTCGACGAAGCCGGCACGCCCATGTCGGTGAAGAGCGACTGGCCGAGCAATTACGGAAGACTCGGCGACAACAACATAACCTACAACGCGCATCTTCTCGCAATTGACTATAGCGGGGGCACAGAGGACCCGATCCCCGCGGCGACGCTCGCGGCGTACAACCACAATGCCGATATGTGGGATTGCTGCGCGGCGATCCTCGTGCCGTTTGCCGACCAGGATCCCGACCCGATCTATCGGGACTATATGTACAATCCGCTCGAGGTCTACGACCAGCAATCGGCGCGCAATGTCGCCGCCGCGCTCGCGGAACTCGACGCGAAGAAGTTTCTGGCCAAGCACGGCGCCTTCTATTGCGCCGAAGGGCAATATGTCGTCGCCAATCTCGGGCCGCAGGAGGACGAGAGCGGCGGGACTCTGCTCAAGCAGAGCCGCTATGGGAACACGAAGTTCGGCGCGCTGATCGCGAATTTCATCAAGGCGCCGGGCTATGCGGGGATGTCTGCGGAGGAGCGCCGCCGCAAGCCCGCCATCGGCTGGGCCTATCTTGTGGAGCTCGGCCCCGAGAGGGGCGGCATCAGCGCCGATCACCTGATGACCCTCACCGCGACCGACCGGCACGGTATCCCGCTCGATTGGATTCCGGAGGACATCAAAGGCTGGCAGGCCTATCGGCCCAAGGACAAAGAGGGGCTTATCGCGCGGCCGATGACCGTTGCGACCATCGCCTGGGCGCTGCTTCGCCTCTACATGCCGCGTGACGTGGTGGCGCAGGCGATCGCCGTGGACATCGCGCGCGCTTATGCACAAGGAAGCCAAGCCGTCAAAATGTCCGTGCAAACTCTGATTGGCGGTGCCGATCCTGCGACGCCGGCCGGGCAGGCGATGGTCGCGGGGCTGGCCGCGAGGGCCGCCACCGGTCTCCTGCTTGGGCTGCTTTCGAGCCAGAAGGTGCAGGAAACGCTTCTGTTCAAGGCTGGGTTCAACGACATCACCAACGAGGACGACAAAGCGCGCGTGCTTGCGACCTATCAAGAGTTCCTCGGTATTCTGCAGAACGCCGACTATTCGACCCAAGCCTCGCTCGACAAGGCGCTCGCAGAGGCTGATGCCAAATTCGCCGGGCTCAGCATCACGCGGACCTCCTTCAACCGGACGACCCAACAGCGTGTTCCGGCGAAGAGTACGGTGATGAAATATGCTGCGCCGCCCTGTTTCGGCATGTGGGCGCAACAGCCCTTCCTCGCCGGGACGGGCTGCCTGCGCTACGTCGCCACAGCCATGCATGTCAGCCAGAAGAAGAGCGCGCCGGCTTAAGCCCTTGGGCTTAACGTTGCCAAAACTTCATTTCGAAGGCGCTTGCGGGGCGCGATAGAATGGGCAGCATGCGGCGCCCCATCAGAGGACCGGGAACGGTGAAACTGCGCTTCCTCGCCATTGCAGCCTTAGGCATCGTCGTCGCGACCTCCGGACTTGCGGTCGCCGAGACGAGCTTCGGGCGCTTCATCGGCAAGCTGGTCGCCGAGTTCGAGGGCGATGGCCGTAAGGTGACGCTGATCGAGCCTTATGCCTTCGTCGATCCGACGGGAGAAGAATGGTCCGTGCCGGCCGGCGCAAAGACAGACGGCGCCTCGGTGCCCTCGGCGTTCTGGGCGCTCTACCCACCATTCACCGGCAGCTACCGCGCGGCTGCGGTGATTCACGACTATTACTGCGACACCAAGAAGCGCACCTGGCAGAACACGCACAAGGTCTTCTACTACGCCATGCGCGCGGCAGATGTCGACGAGCGCACCGCCAAGGTCATGTATGGCGCGGTGTATCTGTTCGGCCCGCGCTGGGGGCCAGGCACGGCCCCCGGCCAGCGCAATGCCGCGCTGGTGGCAACGCAGAGCCAGCAGGTGGCGCTGATGAAGGAACTCCAAGAACTCGTCGAGACGGAAAACCCGGACCTGGACAAGCTGGCCGCGGAGGCAAAGCGGATGGCGCGCCCCGGCGGTCTCGCGCCAGAGCCAAAGCCCGAACCCGCGCCGGAGTCCGCGGAATAGCTCTAATCAGATCTTATAGTAGTCGCGGTACCAGGCGACGAATCCGCCAATGCCGTCCGCAAGCGGCGTGACAGGCTTGAAGCCGAATTCGGCCTCGAGGTCGGCCACGTCGGCATAGGTCAAGGGCACGTCGCCCGGCTGCGGGGGAAGCAAAGCCTTTTCGGCCTTGCGTCCCACGGCTTGCTCGATCGCTTCGATGAACTCCATGACGCCGACGGGATTGTTGTTGCCGATATTGTAGAGTCGGTACGGCGCAGGTGACGTACCGGGATCGGGTGCTGCGCCGGACCAGTTGGGATTTGGCGAAGGGACGCGGTCGCTCACCCGCACGACGCCCTCAACGATGTCGTCGATATAGGTGAAGTCGCGCGTGTTGTTACCGTAGTTGAAGACGTCGATCGGCTCGCCCGCGAGAATCTTCCGCGTGAAGATGAAAAGCGCCATGTCGGGGCGCCCCCAGGGACCGTACACCGTGAAGAAGCGCAAGCCGGTGACCGGCAGGCCAAAGAGATGCGCGTAAGCGTGCGCCATCAGCTCGTTCGCCTTCTTGGTAGCGCCGTAGAAGCTCACGGGATGGTCCACATTGTCGTGCACGCTAAATGGCGCCTTGGTGTTGGCGCCATAGACGGAGCTCGACGAGGCGAAGACGAGATGCTCGACGTTGTTGTGGCGGCAGGCCTCGAGAATGTTGAGGAATCCATCGAGATTGGACCTGACGTAGTCGCGTGGGTGGGTGAGCGAATGTCGGACGCCCGCCTGCGCCGCGAGGTGGATCACGCGCTCGGGTTTATGTTCGGCGAACAGTGCGGCGACGGCCGCTTGATCGGCGACATCGGCCTCGACGAACGAGAAGCGGTTGCGGGCCGTAAGCAGCGCGAGCCGTGCCCGCTTGAGGTTGACGTCGTAATAGGGGTTGAGGTTGTCGAGCCCCACCACCTCGTCGCCACGGTCGAGCAAAGCGCGTGCGGTGTGGAACCCGATGAAGCCCGCAGAACCGGTGACAAGGATCTTCATCGCCGCGGCTCCTCGCTAATGTTGGAGCCGAGCACGGGAAAATGCCGTGCAAGATGCACTGCGAGCGGCAGGCCCACATGGCCGAGGCCGATGACGCCGCATGCGGATATCGGTCAGGGCAGGCGGGTTCATCACTCCTCCACGCGGCACGGCAAGCCATATATCCCGGCTAGCCAAACGCTAAAAGGCTAAAGGACTAAATACGGGCTGATATCGACACCCTATTGCGAGGAGGAGCAGATCGCCCGCGGCGCGCAAACCTATGGGGTGGAAGGTCACAGGCAACGAGGTGCGCAACAGCCCGTTGAAGAGTGTGCGCATCTGCCAGGTGCTCGGTAGCGACGTCCGGCTGAAGGGCTCGTGCGGCGCCTACTCGCGCGATCTTTATGGCCGCTAGCCGAACGCACCAGGACTGAGCTTCGAAGATTTGGGCGAGCCTACGCCTTGCGTAGCGCGGCGACGATGGCGTTAAGGCCATCCGTCAGCGCGGCAGGGCCAGGCTGAAGGATCAGTGGCGACTTGATCTCGTGGACGCGGCCGTTGGCGACCGCGGGGATCGCGCTCCAGCCGGGTCTTGATGCGATACGCTCGGGGCGGACTTTCTTCCCGCACCAGGACGCGAGGATCACGTCGGGCTGCGCCGCGACGACCCGGTCGGGGTCTACGATGCGGCCAAGAGCTGCGCGTTGCGATCTCAGCGCGGCGAACACGTCGACGCCGCCGGCGATCTCGATCAACTCCGACACCCAGCCGATGCCTGCGATCAGCGGGTCGTCCCACTCCTCGAAATAGACGCGTGGACGATCGGAACGGCGGCAGCTTGCGCGCACGCGCTCGAGCCGCTCTGCGAGCGCGTCCGCCAGCGAGGCGGACTTGTCGCTTGCGCCGACAAGGGCGCCTACGGTGCGGATCATCGCGAGGATGCCTGCGATATCGCGCTGGTTGAAAGCATGCACGGCGACCCCGTGCTTGACCAGCTCCGCGACGATGTCGGCCTGGAGGTCGGAGAAGGTGAGGACGAGGTCAGGGTCAAGTGCCAGGATCTTCGGGATGTTCGCCGAAGTGAAGGCCGAGACGCGCGGCTTCT
This sequence comes from uncultured Alphaproteobacteria bacterium, assembly GCA_963821255.1. Classification (GTDB taxonomy): domain Bacteria; phylum Pseudomonadota; class Alphaproteobacteria; order Rhizobiales; family Methyloligellaceae; genus Methyloceanibacter. Next base: position 80,388 of record CAWGCX010000007.1, read on the forward strand.
CCCGCCGCACGCGCGCGGGCCTCACCGCATAGCCGGACACGCCAGCAATGCGGTCCTGCTCGCCGAGCAAATAGAGGGTCTCGACGGTTTCCTCGGTCAGGCAGACAATACGCTGAGGCGGATATCTCACGGCGATCTCCCGGAACGACTGGCGCCTGACGCCGATCTTAACGGCTGCGATGACAAGCAATTTCCACACTGGCACCGCGCCATTATAGTCCTGCGCCACAGAAGCCGCCGTCGCGGAGCCAGAGGTCCACATGTCTGTATTGCATTCATTGCCCTCATGGAGCCTCCGCCTTGCGGCCGTTCTATTTGCGGCGTGGTGCGTCGCCACGCTTGCCCCGGCGCGAGCGGCAGACGAACGCGCCGAAATCATCGTCAGGCTCGCGCGCGAGGCGATGAAGAAATACGACCTCAAGGCGGTGATCGTGAGGGTGACGATCGACGGGGAGGAGGTCGTCACCGAGGCGCTCGGCGAGACCATGGCGGGCGTGCCTACGACCAAGGACATGCATTTCAGGAATGGCGCGGTCGCCTTCGCCTACATAACGACCCTGCTTCTCCAGATGGTCGAGGAGAACAAGGTCGCGCTCGACGACAAGATCTCAAAGTGGTTTCCCGATCTGCCGCATGCCGACCGCATCACGCTCAAGATGCTCGCCAACATGACGACGGGCTATGCGGACTATGTGCTCGACGAGGACATGATCGCCGACAATTACGACGATCCGTTCCGCATCTGGACGCCGCACGAGCTGATTGCCTTCGGCGTGTTCAAGCCGCTGCTGTTCGAGCCCGGCACCAACTGGTCCTATTCGCATACGGGGTACGTCATCCTCGGCCAGGTTCTGGAGAAGATCTCCGGCAAGCTGCTGGCCGAGCTGATGCAGGAGAAGATCTTGACGCCGCTAAAGCTCGACAACACTAAGGCGGCGATCACCGCCGAGATTGCGGCGCCCGTGCTGCACGCCTTCAGCTCCGAGCGCCGCGCTGCGCTCGGCGTTCCGGCTGACGCCCGCTTCTACGAGGAATCCACCTATTGGAACCCGTCCTGGACCACAGCGCCTGGCGCGGTGCAGACGACCAATATCTACGATCTGACCAAGACGGCCGAGGCAGTCGGGACCGGCACGCTCCTCTGGCCCGCGTCGCATCGGGCGCAGGTCGGGCCGGAGCTCATGGGCTTCGGCAGACAGACCCCGGAATGCCAGACCTGCCGCACGCTCGACGAGGAACACGGCTATGGCCTCGGCGTGTTCCTGCGGGGAAAGTGGATCCTCCAGCCGCCGCTATTCGGCGGGTACGCCGCAACCGGCGCCTATCATCCGGAGGAAAAGATCGCCATCGGCGTTGTGGCGACATTCAACGAGGAGGCCTTCGACGAGAAGGGCACGTACAAATACGGGAATGCTGCCGAGACGCTGTTCGCGGCGATTGCGGCCTATCTCGCACCCGATGACGCCGAGGACGAGGAGTGAGCCGGATTCAGAGGATTTTCTGGGCCGAACCCCGGCGAAAAGCCCTCGCGAACCCGACTTTATCCTTATTTCAGGATTAGGGACTTAGCTGGTTCCTACCAAGCCCGATTCGATCCTCGGGGAGGGAAATCGTGCGCTTCATCTTCTCCGCGCTCACGCTCGTCGTCGTCATCGCGGCGGTGCTGTTCTTCGCCGGCCCGCTCCTCTTCTCGGCCGACGAGGTGCGCGACAAGCTGCTCGCCCAGGTGGAGAGCATGACGGGCTACCGGCTACGCGTTGACGGGCCGGTAAAGCTCTCGCTGTTCCCCTCGCTGCATCTCACGGCTGAGGATGTCGGCGTGGCGCGCAGTGCGACGCCGGAGGACGAGATCGCTACCGCGCAGAAACTCCGCGTTGACCTTGTGCTGTCGGCGCTGTGGAACGGCAAGGTGCAGCTCACCGAGCTGACGCTGATCGATCCGGTCATCGCGGTGCCTGCGACGGAAGCTGGAGCGGACGCTCAAGCCGACGGCACGGGCGCTGGGGAGGGTGCGAGCCAAGACACAAGCTCCGCCGCGAGCACGCTGCAAAACATGACCCTCGACAAGCTAGTCATCGAGAACGGGACCGTACTTTTGCCACCGTCCGGCAAGACGCCCGGCAAGCGGATCGAGAAGCTCAACCTCGAAGCCTCGCTTCCCGGTTTCGACGCGCCGCTTAGCTTCGACACCGAAGCGGTGTTCGACGGCAAGCCCGTGGCAGCCGCGGGCTCGATCGACAATTTCGGCGCCCTCCTCGGTGGGACGGCGACGCCGGTCTCGCTCGCCATCGCGGCGCCGGCGCACCTCCCGGACAAGATCGACTTCACCGGCACTGCGACTTACGCCTCTGGCACGCTTCTGCTCAATCCGTTCAGCGCGAAGGCTGGCGACAAGAGCGTGCAGGGTGCCGCGCTCTACAAAGACGGCGCGCTCACGCTCAAGCCCTTCACGCTCAAGACGGCCGAGGCCACGGTGCAGGGCAATGCGACCTACAAAGACGGCCTCGTCACGGTCAATCCCTTCACGGCTCAGACCGCCGACGCCGTCGTGCAGGGGAGTGCGACCTACAAGGACAACATCCTCAACCTCCCCAAATTCACCGCCAAGGCCTACGGCAACGCGTTCTCTGGCGCGCTCGCGGCGGACCTTTCGGGCAAAGTCCCGGCCGTCAACGCCGCGCTTGCTGCGGGCACCGTCAATGTCGATGCGCTGCTCGCAAGGTCCGGTGGATCCAAGGCGAAGTCCTCGGGCGGTGCCGGCGGAGCATCTGGCGGCGGCGGGGGAGCAGGCTGGAGCGACGCACCGATCGACTTCTCTCCGCTCCACAAGTTAAAAGGCAAGCTCAAGCTCACGGCGAAGACGCTGGTCTACGACAAGGTCACGATCAGCCCGGTCAATCTCGACGCCACACTGACCGGAGGCAAGCTCAACGCGCAATTGCCGGGCATCGGTCTCTATGGCGGCACGGGCAACGCCGCCCTTGCGGTCGATGCGAGCGGCAAGACCCCTGCACAGCGAATCAAGCTCGACCTTGCGAAATTTGACGCCTATCCCTTCTTGCGCGATGCGGCAGGCTTTCAGAATATCGAAGGCACCGGCACGATCGCGCTTGACGTTGCGACGAGCGGCGCAAGCCAGCGCGCCATGGTCTCTGCGCTCGGCGGCAACGCCAAGTTCGACTTCGCCAACGGCGCGATCCGCGGGATCAACATCGCCAAGACGCTGCGCAATCTCACCCAGGGCACGCTGTCCGGCTGGCAGGACAGCGCCTCGGAGAAGACCGATTTCGCCGCGCTCGGCGCAAGCTTCAACATCGCGGGCGGCCAGGCGCAGACCGGCGATCTGAAGCTCATCGGCCCGCTCGTGCGCATGACCGGCGCGGGCACGGTGAACCTGCCGGCCAAGTCGCTCAAGTTCCGTGTCGATCCGCAGGTCGTGGCGAGCCTTGAGGGCCAGGGTGGCAACGCCGATCTCAAAGGGCTCGGCGTGCCGATCGTCATCGCGGGCCCGTGGGCCGCTCCCAAGATCTATCCCGACATCAAGGGCATTCTGGAGAACCCGGCACAGGCCTACGAGCAATTGAGGGAGCTCGGCGGCGGCCTCGTCTCGCTGCCCGGCCTCGACCAGCTCGGCAAGAAGGCAGGCATCAACGGGGCAACCGGCAGTGTGCCCCTCCAGGGCTTCATCAAGGACGGCAAGGTCAACAAGGATGCGCTGCGACAGGGCCTCAATGCGCTGATCAACAAGCAGAAGTCTCCCAAGCAGGCCCCACCGGTCGGCAATGCCGCGGTCACGCCACCTGCGCAGCCAGCCGCACCGCCGGCCGCGCAACCGCCGCCTACTCCGCCCGCGCAGCCTTCCGCCGCGCCCGCCGCCGAGCAGCCCGCGCCACCGGCTGCTCCGAACCAGAAGGCCAAAAAGAAGAAGCAGAAGCCGGAGGACGTGGCCAAGCAACTGATGCAAGAGCTGCTTCTCGGCAACCAGTAAGCTGGGCGGCCATTGCGGCGGGCAGGCGTCCGTGCGCGGCCGCCGGTGTCAACGATTTGTTTGCATTAAATTTGAACGGCTTATTTGCGCTGCGCGTAGAAGCATGGGCCGGACCGCGGACACAAGCCGCCGCTGCGAAAGACATGGCCCACCTCGCTCGCTACCATTTCGACAGACCCAGCTATGAGCGCCCACGCCGGCGAAGCCGCGTCTGGGCCTTCGTTAGGCGCTACCACCTCATCGAGCTTTTCCTGATGATCGGCGGCATCTGCGTCGCCTGGCTCGGGGCCGCCTTCGGCTACAACTACCTCTAGGCCTCCGCGGCCCGCGAGAAGGCGCTTTTCCGACCCGCCCGAGGGCTGGTAGGCTCATGGCGTTGGGTCGAAAAGGCACGGAAATGGCCTCTATCCTAGAGACTTGCGCGAGCGCGCCACGCCAGGAATTCGCGCCGGGCGCGGTCCTCCTTCTGGAGGGAGAAACGTCGGGCCGGCTCTATATCCTGGCCGAAGGCAGCGTCGAGGTGCTGCGTGGCGATACGCAGGTCGCCCTGGTCGACGAGGCGGGCTCCGTGTTCGGCGAGATGTCCGTGCTGCTCGGCCGACCGCATACGGCGACGGTGAGGGCAGCCTCGCCGGTCGGCGCCTTCGTGGTCGAGGACGCCGCGAGCTTCCTCAAATCCAACCCGGAGATTGCCTTCTCGCTCGGACGGATCCTCGCCGAGCGGCTCAATGCCGCGACAGGCTATCTCGCCGATATCAAGCGGCAGTTCGAGGGGCAGCGCAATCATCTCGGCATGGTCGGAGAGGTGCTCGAAACGCTGCTCAACCACCAGAAGCGCGACGATGAGCGTCAAGCCGGGTCCTGGACGCGAGGACGATCCCCGGCTCTAAGCCATGCGGGGATGGCTTCGAGCCGAGGCACCGGACGCTCGAGCTTCTCGGCCAGCCTGACGAACTGGTTTCCCGCCGAAGAGAACCAAAGCGCTTCGCCGGCCTCCGTGTCGATGACGATATGGGTCGGGAGCGCGCCGAACTGCTGCCCAGTATTGAACACCCAGGTCTCGCCGATACGATCGACCCAGGAACCATCCGCGACGAAGGGCGATTGATGCACATGGCCCGACAGGACGATGTCGGGCCGGTAGCGCTCGATCCAGGCACTCAGCTCGCCGTCGCCGAAATAGCGCGCGCCGCCCCAGCTGACCGGCGACTTGTCGGGCGGCGCGTGGTGGATCCAGATCCAATAGCCGGTGCGCTTGGCGGCCGCCTCCTCAAGCTGGGCGGCGAGCCGCGCGCGGGTCACCGGGCCGTCCCACCACGGGCATATGGTGAAAAGCGTATCGCCGGCGACGAAGCTCTCGCCGTCAGACGGGATGGCCTGCATGTGCGTCCCCTTCAGCCACCTGGCGATCTTTTCGCCGGCCTCGTTGCTGGCGTCGAGGTCATGATTGCCGGAGCAGGTCACGAGCTGCGTCTTGGCGGCGAGCTTTTCGAAATATTTGCGGACCACGATAGTCTGCGCGCTCGGGTCGAGCAGCGCGGCGAGATCGAGATGGTCGCCCGCCATCACCACGATGTCGAAATCGCCGGCGCATTCCAGCACCCAGTCGAACTGAGGCAGAGAGTAGTGCAGATCGGCGACCAGAAGGATTCGCATGAGAGGCATCTACCTCTGCCGGGCGGCATCCCGCCAGGGGTCGTGCGGCGCGCGAGGCCTTCTTACGCCTATTCTATGACTGCAATGATGGGCCCGTACCCACCATGGCCCGGAACATCGTTGCGGCCGAAGCCCGGCGCATAGAGTCCGGGCGCCGTGCCCCCATCGAGGAACAGGGCGTTGCCGCACTTAAGCCCATCGCGGAAAAAGCGGGCAAAATCGTAGAAGTTCACCCAGCTCCTGGTGATGGCGAAATGCACCTCCGTCGGACGCGCCACGCAGACGCCGTTGCGCGGTTTCAGGTCCTTGGAGTTCTTGATAAAGGCCGGATGGATCTTGCGGTCGATCACGAGCATGGGGCCCGACTGGGTCGCGAAGCTCGCCGCCGGCTTTTTGGCGAGAAAGCGCGACGTCTCGAGAATGCCGGCCTTGCCTTTGCCGACGAAGAACACGCCGTTCGGCTTCTTGTAAAAGTTCGGAATCGGCCGTCTCCGCAGCGTCGCGGTGTTTGCCGGCGCAAGCACCCGACCGTCCTCGATATAGAGACCGACCGGGCTTAGATCGTCCTGGTACATGCCTCCGTTCATGGCGAAGCGCAGCGACCTGCCTTTGCGTTGAAGCTCGGCCTCCAGCGTGTCGAAGGTTCGATAAGGTTTGCCGCTTTGGCCACGCCAGAAGGTGCGCAGCTCTTCGGTCGCTGGGTTGAAGCTGCAGACGATGTAGGATGCGCCCTCGAACTTCGTGTCGCGACATTCTTTCGCCTGCGCCATCGTCGAAGCCCCGGCGAGAGGGACGACCGCCACGACGCAGAGCTTGGTTAAGCGGGAGATCATGCTGCGTCCTTCCGGCTAGAGGCTTGAGAGCAAGAGCACGTCAACGAGCGCGCCTTCGGCAAGCGCGGGCGTGTCGGCGGCTTGGCGGATCAGAGCGTTTGCCGCGGCGAAGATCGACAGCAGTGAGGAATCCTGATTGCCGAAGGCGCAGGCGGTTAGCTGGCCATCCTGATCGATGTCGCAGCGCGCGCGCAGGAATTGCTCGCGCTTGCCGTTGGCCGGCAGCGCACCGGCGAGGCGTGCAGGGCGCGGGGCGACTGAGGCGAGCGGATCGCGGCCAAGCATCGCCTCCATCAGTGGATGCAAGAAGAGATACGCGCAGACGAGCGCGGAGGCCGGGTTGCCGGGGAGACCAAGAACCGGCCCTTTTGGTGTCGTGCCGAACCAGGTCGGCTTGCCGGGCCGCACCGAGACTTTGCTGAACTTGAGGTCAAGCCCGAGCCGCTCGAGCGCGGGCCGCGCGAAGTCGTGGTCGCCGACCGAGGCGCCGCCCACCATCACCAGAAGGTCGCTTTCGGCGAGCCCCCGTTCCGCCGCACGCGCGATGGCCTCCTCGTCGTCGGGGAGAAGCCCGAGCGGCAGCGGCACGCCACCCCAGGCGCTGATCAAGCCGGCGATCCCGTAATTCCCCAACTCGAAGATCTGGAACGGGCCCGGCGTGCTGCCGGGCTCTGCCAGCTCGTCCCCGCTGTTCAGAATCGCGATGCGTGGGCGACGCACGACCGAAAGCGTGCCCGCACCGGAGGCCGCCGCTAGCGCAAGCGCGATGCCGTCGAGCTTGCGCGCTCGCGGCAGCAGCTCGGTGCCCGCTGGGAAATCCAGGCCGCGCTTGCGGATGTATTTGCCCGGCTTCGCCTCCGGCACATCGATGCGGTCGCCGTTGCGGGTCACGTCTTCCTGGATGACGATCGTGTCGGCGCCTTCAGGCGCCGCGCCGCCAGTTGCAATGCGCACCGCGGTTTCCGCCTCGCACGGGCCGTCGAAGCCGTGGCCTGCCGCCGCCTCGCCGACGACCTTGAGGCTTCCCGGCGTATCGGCGCTGCGCACGGCATAGCCGTCCATGGCCGAGGACGGGAAGGGCGGATGATCGCGCGGGGCGATCACAGGTGCGGCGAGCACACGGCCGAGCGCATCGGCGAGCTTAACGGTCTCGGCGGGGAGCGGTTGCGCAACCTCCAGCATGATCGTACGCGCTTCGTCGACGCTCAGCATGCAAGGCTCCGCGGGTCGCGCCTAGCGCTTGCGCACATAATCGCCCGACGCGCCGCCGTGCTTTTCGAGCAGCATGATGGACTCGATCACCATGGCGCGGTCCGAGGCTTTCAGCATGTCATAGATGGTGAGGCAGGCAATGGCAGCCGCGTTCATTGCCTCCATTTCGACGCCCGTCTCGGCGTTGGTCTTCGCGCGCGCCGTCACGACCAGCGCCGAGTGTGCCTCGTCCGCGGCAACCTCGACCGTGACGCTCGTAAGCGGAATCTGGTGACAGAGCGGGATCAGCTCGGCGGTGCGCTTTGCCGCCATGATGCCAGCAAACTCCGCGGCGCCCCGCACGCTGCCCTTTTTCGTGTCGCCGGCAAGCGCGCGCGCGAGCGTTTCACGCGTCATGCGCACGCGGCCTTCGGCGACCGCCTCGCGCGCTGTCGCCGCCTTGCCGCCGACATCAACCATGCGCGCGCGGCCTTCCCGGTCGAGATGTGTCAATTGCCCGGACTTCGCCACGCTTATCGCTCCGTAAAGCGCGGCAGCAGCTCCGCGAGGTTGCAGGGGCGATGACGGTTGTCGAGCTGCCAGCGGATCACCTTGTCCCAACCGTCCTTGCAGGCGCCGTTCGAGCCCGGCAGCGCGAAGATCAGAGTGCCGCCCGCCAGCCCTGCGCAAGCGCGCGACTGCATGGTCGAGACGCCGACAGTCTGAAAGCTCGTTATGTGCCAGACGGCCTCGAAACCCTGGATTTCCCTGTCGAATAGCGGCCGGACGGCCTCGGGCGTCACGTCGCGCCCGGTGAGCCCCGTGCCGCCCGTAGAAATGATGACATCGATCTCCGGATCGTCGATCCACCGGCGGAGCTGCGCCTGGATCGCGGCGACATCGTCCTTCACCAAGGCGCGGCCGACGAGTGAGTGCCCGTCGCGCGTAATGCGGTCGGCAAGCAACTGGCCAGACGTGTCGGTCGACTTGTCGCGCGTGTCGGAGACCGTCAGCACCGCGACGCTGCGCGGCTCGAACGCGACATCGGCGGAAAGCCGTCCGCCGCCTGGTGGGTCCTCGCGCGCGCTCACGATGTCACCTTCTCGACCGCCGCGCGGCGCGCGCGATCTTCAGACGTGGGCTCGATCCAACGCGTGCCGTCGGGCCCGCTCTCTTTCTTCCAGAGCGGTGCGTCGGTCTTGAGATAGTCCATCAGCGCGCTTGCGGCCGCAAACGCCTCGGCACGATGCACGCTCAAAGCGGCGACCAGCACGATGGCATCGCCCGGTGCGACCGCGCCGACGCGATGGATCACGAGCAGATCGATGAGGTCGAAGCGGTCGCGGGCGCTCGCGGCGATGCGCGCGATCTCAGGCTCGGTGAAACCCGGATAGTGGTCGAGGTAAAGCTCGCTCACGGCATGTCCCGCGGTCGTGCCGCGGCAATAGCCGACGAAGCTCACCAGCGCGCCGGCATCAGTCCGCCCTTCGGCAAAGGAAGCTGCTTCCGCGTGCGGATCGAAAGCGCCTTCGGTGATCCTGACTTGCATGCTCAGCCACCGCTCATCGGCGGGAGGAATGCCACCTCGTCGCCATCACGGATGGGATGGGTCTGATCGCGCACCAGGCTGCGATTGACGGCGACCCTGGGCTTGACGGTTTGCAACGCCTCGGCCAAAGCCGGCTCGTGCGCTCCGAGCCAGCTATGCAAGGAGGAAAGCGTCTGCACAGTATCGGGCAGCGCGAGCTCGCTATGGCTTGCGCTCGCGTGGTCGCGCAGACGACCGAGCAGGACGAGCCTGATCACCTAGCCCCCCGTCACGGACATGTGGCGCGCGACTGCGGGGGCCGCGCCGCGCACCGGCAGGGCAAAGTCGTGCGCCTTTGGCTTCAGGGCAATCGCGCGCGTGATGGCGGCGTCGAGCAGCGTGTCGTCGCGCGAGGCCCGCAACGGCTCGCGCAGGTCGACGGCGGAGTCCTGGCCGAGGCACATATAGAGCGTGCCGGTGCAGGTCACGCGCACGCGCCGGCAGCTTGCGCAGAAATTATGCGAGAGCGGCGTGATGAAGCCGAGCCTGCCGCCGGTCTCTGCCAGGCGCACATAGCGGGCAGGGCCGCCGGTGCGGTCACTCAGCTCTTGCAGCGTCCAGATCGACTCGAGATCGCGCCGCACCTCGGCGAGGGACAGGAACTGGTCGGTGCGGTCTTCTTCGATGAGACCGAGCGGCATGGTCTCGATCAGGGTGATGTCCATGCCCCCTGCATGTGCCCAGCGGATCATGTCAGCAAGCTCGGCGGCGTTGTCGTGCTTCAGAGCGACGGTATTGATCTTGACGCGCAAGCCGGCCACCTTCGCCGCGGCGATGCCTTCGAGCACGCGGTCGAGGAAATCGCCGCGGGCGATGCGCGCGAAGGTCGCGCGGTCGAGGCTGTCGAGCGAGACGTTGACGCGCCTCACGCCGGCTGCGGCCAGATCGTCAGCATACTGAGCAAGTCGGACACCGTTCGTTGTGAGCGTCAGCTCGTCGAGTGCGCCGCTGTTGAGGTACCGGGACAGCGCGCGCACCAGATCCATGATCCCGCGCCGCACGAGCGGCTCCCCGCCGGTCAGCCGCAAGTGCCTGACGCCGCGCCTGACGAAGGCCGAGCACAGCCGGTCGAGCTCTTCGAGCGTCAAGAGCTCCTGCTTCGGCAGGAACTGCATCTGCTCGCTCATGCAGTAGATGCAGCGGAGATTGCAGCGGTCGGTGACCGAAACGCGCACATAGTCGATGGTCCGCCCGAACGGGTCGACAAGGCTCGGGATTGGCTGGGCGTCGAGGGCCATCTGTTCAGGAATATAGCTAAAAAGCCTTGAGAATCCAGGCCGGGGCGCGCATTTGTGAAACGGCCGCCGCGGCAGTATGAAGGTCGGGAGCGGTAGTAGGAAGGTCCGGCTTTCCGGCACAGAGAAGGATCGATGGTCAAGCCCGTCATCCGCGTCCCTTGCGCCATCTGGCGGGACGGCGAAGGCCGTCCTGGCGAGCGCGCGATCCCGGAGGAGACGGCGATCGCGTTCACCTTCAACACCGCCTCCTATGCGGTGATGATGGCCACCCCGCAGGACCTCGAAGACTTCGCCGTGGGCTTCAGCCTGACCGAGGGCGTGATCGCATCGGCCGACGCGATCGACAGCGTCGAGTTCGTCGAGGAGGATGCGGACGGCCGCGCCGTCGGCATCGAGCTGCGCATTTGGCTGAAGGCCCGCGATGCCGCCGAGTTCCTCGGCCGCCGCCGCAAGATGGCCGGTCCCACGGGGTGCGGGCTTTGCGGCATCGAAAGCCTGGTCGAGGCGATGCGGCCGCCGCCCGAAGTCGGCGAGGGGCAGGTCTTCACGCCGGAAGAGTTAATGACGGCGGTAAACTCGCTCTTTCCACAGCAGGTGCTGAACCAGGAAACGCGCGCGGTGCATGCCGCCGGCTTCTGGACGCGCGGGCGCGGGCTTGTCGCCGTGCGCGAGGACGTGGGCCGCCACAATGCGCTCGACAAGCTCGCCGGCGCGCTCGTGCGCGAGAACGCCACGGCGCGGGAGGGCATCGTCGTGCTAACGAGCCGCGTGTCGATCGAGATGGTGCAGAAATCGGCTTGCATCGGCGCACCGATCGTCGTCGCGGTCTCGGCGCCAACAGCGCTCGCCGTGCGCATGGCTGAGGCTGCCGGCATGACGCTCGTGGCGATTGCGCGGAAGGATGGGTTCGAGGTGTTCACCCATCCGCATCGAGTCCCGCTTGTGCCCGAAGCAGCGCCTCCGCTTCAGCAAAGTCCTCGGGCCGGTTGAGGTTGAAGAACGGGTCGACCTTGCGGTTCCCGATTTTGATCGGAGGGAAGTAGACCTCTTCGGCGCCGTGCTCCTTCACCCAGGCGCTGACTTTACGCTCACCGCGCTGGAGTGACTCGTGCAGGGCTGGCGCGAGCGCGACCTGCCACAGCCCGAAGACCGGATGCAACCCTTCCTCCGAGCTCGCCACGAGGAGTTTCGGCGGGCCGCTTCCGAGCACCGCCAGGAAATTCTGAGTTAGATCACCCGGAAAGAACGGGGTATCAGCGGCGGCGGTGATCACGAAGCGCGCATCGGGCCGATTCGCGCGCACCCAGGCAATTCCTGCATGCACGCCCGCGAGAGGTCCCTGAAGTCCGCCGATCGAATCCGGGACAACCGGCAATCCAAATTGCGCGAATTTAGCAGCATCGCCGTTGGCGTTGATAACGAGGGCCCCGATTTGCGGACGCAGCCGCTCGATGACATGAGCGAGAAGCGGGCGGCCGCCGAGCGGCAGCAGGCATTTGTCGCCCCCGCCCATGCGGGTCGAGGCGCCGCCGGCGAGCACGATGCCGACACCTTCAGGCGCTCTGGCTGTCGCTGCCATCGACCCGCAAATCCTTGGCCTGCTTGATGTTCGTGACGCGGCCGTCGCGCATCGTGACGACGGTGGTGGCGAGCCGCTTCACCTCGGCGACGGCATGACTGACATAGACAATCTTCACGAACGCATGATCGCGCAAGCGCTCGAGGAAAGGCATGACCTCTTGCTTCCGCGCATGATCGAGCGAGGATAGCGGCTCGTCGAGAAGGAGGAGGCGAGGGGAGGATAGGAGCGCGCGGCCGATGGCGACGCGCTGCTTCTCACCGCCTGACAATTGCGGTGTGGCACGCTTGAAAAGCGGAGCAAGATCAAGGAGTTCGGCGACCTCATCAAGCGCGGTTTGGCGCGCGTCGCGCGCGGCAAACCACTGGCCGTAGAGCAGGTTCTGCCGCACGGAAAGATGCGGAAAAAGTCGCGAGTCCTGAAACACATAGCCGATACGACGCCGGTGCGCGGGGATATCGATGCCTGCCGCGGTATCGAGCAGCACCGCGCCGTCGACCACGACGAGGCCGGTTTTAGGCCTGACAAGCCCGGCGATGACGTTGACGAGGGTGGTCTTGCCTGCGCCTGACGGTCCGAAGACGGCTATGACCTTGTCATCCGTGGTCAACGTTGCGTCGAGCGAAAAATCGCCGAGATGCGTGCGCGCTTCGACCTCGAGGCTCATTGTCCCCGCACCTTGCGACCGACAGCTTGCGCGATCGCTTCCGCCGCGAGGATCGCGCCGAGCGAGATGGCAAGCGAGATGATGGTGAGCCTGAAGGCGGCGGCGTCACCGCCCGGCACCTGCGTGAAGGTGTAGATCAGGGTCGGCAAGGTCTGCGTCTCGCCAGGAATGTTCGACACGAAGGTGATGGTCGCGCCGAACTCGCCCATGGCGCGCGCGAAGCAGAGGATGGCGCCGGCGATGATGCCGGGCGCGATCAGCGGCAGCGTCACGGTGAGGAACACCCAAGGTCCGCTCGCGCCGAGCGTGCTCGCCGCCTGCTCGAGCCGCCGGTCGACGGCTTCGATCGCGAGCTGGATCGCGCGCACGAGAAGCGGAAAGCCCATGATGGCGCAGGCGAGCGCCGCGCCCGTCCAGCGGAAGGCGAACACGATGCCGAAAGTCTCGTCGAGCCAGCGCCCGATCGGGCCCTGCCGCCCGAACAGCAACAGCAGAATGTAGCCCGTCACGACCGGCGGCAGGACGAGCGGCAGGAGCACGAGCGCATTGAGCAGCGAGCGGCCGTAGAAGCGCCCGCGCGCGAGCAGCATCGCGACGGCAACGCCGAACGGCAGGCTCAGGAGCGTCGCGACGGTCGCGACGCGCACGGACAGCTTGATGGCG
>CAWGCX010000008.1:0-103042 GCA_963821255.1 uncultured Alphaproteobacteria bacterium
TCCCGGGAGGAAAATATCCCGACCCCTATTGGGGGAGCTTGACGATAATAGGGGGAAATGAGGCGAAATGCCGGTGCAGGGGGGGGCGTAGGGATGGGGGCGAAAGAACCGCCACATCTGGAGGGCTACACTTCACGTGACGAGGAAACCACACCTGATGTCTTCGAAGTATCAGGGTCGATCAAGTGGTTCGATCCGTCAAAGGGCTACGGCTTTATCGCTCCAGATGAGGACCTTCCCGAAGTTCTCCTGCATGTGACCTGCCTGCGACGCGGAGGCTTCCAGACCGCTTACGAGGGGGCCCGCGTGCTCTGCGAAGCCGTGAGGGACTTCGAAAGGTCTGCAGGCCGTCCGCATTCGCAGCATGGACGATTCGACGGCGATCCGTCCATTGGAATTGCCGCAGCGCACGCATGTCGTTGTCGTCCCCGAGAGCGACTGGGAAAGAGCGGTGGTGAAGTGGATCAACCGACTGAGCGGGTTCGGCTTTCTCACTCGCGGCCCGCAAACTCCAGACATCTTCGTGCATATGGAGACACTCAGACGTTGGGGCTTCACCGAGCTCAGACCTGGTCAAACCGTGCTCGTGCGTTACGGCCACGGACCAAGCGGGCTGATCGCGGCTGAACTTAAGCCTGACAACGCTCCGGGCCCGTCCTCTCACTGATGCTGATAAGTGTGCGTTACTGCGCAAAATATTTGATTTCGCGCACCAACGGTGAACCCGACGATTAAGAGAGCAAGGACGACTAGCTGTATGATTTCCTTCTTGCTCGCTGCTCGCCCACAGCGTGTTCCCCTGCCGCTGCGCTAGATGCTGTGCGCCTTGAGCGGCGGCCCTTTCACAAACTTCCAGTTCGACAGCTTCAAGTGCTTCACGATCTGCTCGGCCACCATCCTGCCGTGAGTGGCATCTCGCTCGGCGCCGCGCGGCTTAGGCTTGATCTTCGATAGCGCCATCGCAATGTCGAGGCACAGCTCGTCCTCGTCAGTCCAACTCGTCATGGAAGCCTCCCTCGTTGGCTCCCCCCGCGTGGTTAGGATGGCAAAAGAACTGCGCCGACGCTAGACGTTGCGCCAACGTGCGCGCGTTCTCGATAAGAGTTTCACTTAGGGTGCCCGGCGGCCGAAGCCAATTCATATTGCGTTTAGCTGTGAGCGGCTAAGCTGCGCTAATGAGACGCTCCGACGTAATTGCTGCCGTCTTTTTATTCTTAGCCCTCTTGGCTGGCGCTTCAATGGGCTCCGTCGCCAAGCACGGGCTGGGTTTCGATCTACAGTCCAAGGCGCAGCAATAAGGCGCCGACCGAAGCCGACGCCTTAAACATCGCGTGAGGAATGATCCAAGCCGTCCGGATTGGGCGTCAAGCACACGGCAAGTTCATCAGCTCTAGAGGTGGCTGAGATACCTTGAGCACGCTCAATCTCGTCCGCCAGTCTGTTCCAGGACCTGTGTATGCGTTCATATGCCCGCTGCTCCTCGCGTGAAGCAGCCCGGTTCGCCATCAGCAAACATTGCCGCGCGTGTAATCGACACTCTTTGGGATCACCGAGCATGGCTCACACCTTTCTGCCAGGCGGAAGTCTTAGGCTCTCAGTCACCGGGGCCTGTTATTGCTATTACCAAGTGATTACGGAAGTTGCGCCTTCCAGGTGGTAATAGCGAGTCCATACGTTGGCGGCGGCTTAGGCTGTTCCAAAGCGTTATTGCGGTTAGCCAGGAGGCGAGCGCGTGCCCAATGCCGGACGCAGTGCTATTAAGGGAATTGGTCATCGCGAGCCCACTCTCTTGAGGTTTGCGTGGCAAGTCGTGGCGCCCTAGGGCGCGGCAGCACCTGGGGCGCTGCGCGCAAGTCGGGCGCGGCTGCGGTGAACTCTGGCTTCCACGACATCGCTACCCCCCGCTGGACATATATAATGTTCACGGCGCGTGAGGCTGCGCTACCGCTTCGTGCGTCGGCAAGTCAATCGCCCCCCCCCTCCTTTGAGGATCACGAGACCCGAGAGCGCCGCCACCGGGAGCATGTGCGAAAGATCGAGCAGAACGGCACGCGCTATCTTGGTGAGGGCAAGCGGCCTCCAAAGCTGAGCGACACGATCTTTAGAGTTTCGGCTTGTCTAAATAGGGGAAGCCCTACTGACGCTGTATCACGCCACTGATCTGGTGGCGGAATCCTCATTCCTTGCACTCGGAAACGCTTCAGGGTATAACGTCTTAAACTCATGTGAGACATGGAGGCTAGGATGTTGGTGGGCTATGCACGGTCGAGCACTATCGACCAGGAGGCGGGTTATCAGGCTCAGATGAAGGCCCTCAAGGCTCATGGCTGTGAGAAGGTCTTCTCAGAGAAGGTTTCCTCGGTGGCCAAACGTGAGCAGCTAGAAGCGGCTCTTGAGTATGTCAGGCAAGGTGACGTGTTCATCGTCACCAAGCTTGATCGCCTAGCCCGCTCGGTGGCCAACCTTGTGGAGATCGGTGCGCGGTTGGACGCCAAGGGTGTGGCGCTGAAGGTTCTCGATCAGGCAATCGATACCACCACTCCTTCGGGCCGACTGATGTTCAACATGCTCGGCTCAATCGCTCAGTTCGAGCGTGAGCTGATGCTTGAACGCCAGCGGGAAGGGATCGCCAAGGCCAAGGCCGAGGGCAAATACAAGGGCAGGAAGCCCACCGCACAGGCCAAGGGCTCTGAGGTTAAGCGGTTGAGGTTGGAAGGCGTAGGACCCACGGCTATCGCGAGACAGCTTGGGATCAGTCGAGCGAGCGTTTACCGGATCGCATGAACACAACCTAGCTAAGGCAGCTCAGGCTCCCAAAAGGAAACGCCCCGCCGAACGGGCGGGGCTGATAGACAGCAGAACCTTCACCGTCATTCGGTTCCATCTTCTTCTTCTGCTTCTTCTGCTTCTTCTTTTTCTCCGCGGCAGGCGGTTCCGATCATGGAGTCCAAAGCTGCTTTAGCCTCGTCCTTCGTGGCGTATTTACCCAACTCTGTGAATCTGACCTTCTGGGTCGAAGATAGTTCGTTACCGGGCATGACCCGGCATTCCTTAATCGTATTATCGCGCACAACGTAAAACACATCTTGTGCAAGGATGGCTTGAGGGGCACAGAGGATCAAGCCGCCAGCGATAAGATACTTCTTCATGTTATTCTCCGATGTTTGGGGCCAATACGAAAAATATACTACAACGACGCGCGGGCACACTATAGACCAAAGTATGGGCCGACTACATGTTGCGAGTTGCAAACCAATAGGGTTTCCTCGCGCTCGTCGCCATAGCTAGACAGTGTCAAGTCTGCTTGCCACTCATTCTCAAACTGCGGGACGCAGGGAGATACCCCCCCGGCATGAGATCGGGATCGAGCGTGGTCACAGGTACCATAGCGCCCCTCCAAAGCTTGGGGCCTTTTCATTTCTGAGGGACTGAATGCAAAAGCGATGCCTGTCATGCGCCGCGACCTTCTCTCTGAGCGGGTCCGGTAAGAGCCAGAAATACTGCTCTGAATGCCGGAAACGGGGGGTTGGCAAGGGTTGGGGTTTTACGCGCTCTAACGCATTGAAAACAAACGCCGCTTGGAACGACTTTTCGGAGGGCATACCCCCTTCTGAAACGAGCCTTCTGACTACCCCTGACGGAGACAAGGTTCGGGTGTGGTCTTCGGCCCGCACGGACCGGAGGGGTGAGGGAGTCTATTGGAAGGTCAACGTCGAGGAGTTGAAGAGGTCGGGGCGAGAAGCATTGCGGCTTCTCGGGGCCACGCAAGGCGACCGCCGATATTATCTCCAGCGAGGGTAACTCGCGCATTCCGTTGACTCAACTCCAGCCCAAGCCACGCGCCAGCGATCCCGATTGCGTCGAAGAGAACATCTGGCCGCGCCCTTGGGGGTACAAGTGCCGCGTCTACATCGAGGCGGAGAAAGAGATACAAGAACTCGGCTGCGGTTGGCGGGATGTCATCATCGAGTTGGACGGCAAGAAGGTGCACGTTCACCACAACGGCCGCATGGCCACCATGAAGCGTGATGCCTTCAGGGCGTTTCTTGCTGGCAATAAGCGCTACCGCAAGCGCCTCAAGCCTAAGAAGCCCGACCTCAAGTTGGTCGTGAACAACCCATCCCCCCGAATGGACACAGAGAGACAGGAGACACACCATGACGCCGACCGAGGCAGTATCAACCCTCACCCCAAGCGATTTGCAGCTTTGCGTGCAGGACTATCGACGTGACGCTTCAACGTGGCGGCAAAGGTTCTACGACCGCCACTTGCCCGCCAATCCCGATGTTGCTGAAGTAAATCATGCGCGGCTCGAACAGCTCGCCGAAGGAATTGAGGGCAAGTCTATGAACAGCCGCGAAGAAATCCTGTCTCACATTCGAGAGCTCCGGGTTGAGAACTCGCGCGAGCAGATCAACAGCGTGGACTCCACGGCTACTGGCAAGATCAGCAGGTGTTGGCTCTAATCGATAGCCTCAAGCTGACCGGCGGCCGGCCCAACTGGAAACAGGAATACATAGACCGGCTGCACGACTGGTGTTCGGCCCACGAGAAAAACCCCAACACCGTCGATGGCCAATTAGCCTTCGTCGGATACCAGCTTCTCAATACGCATGAGAGAATAGGCCGAGAGCTCAACCGCGCTCAGACATACGAGCAGGCCCAAGAAGTGGTCGAGCCATACGTGAAGCTGCTTAGCTATGAGTGGTGATGCGGCATGACCAGCAAATCGAAGCTGATGTCGTTCATCGCGGAGTGTGAGCGCCGGAATCGGGATTCCGACATTGCGGCCTTCAAGAAGCGCAGCGGCTATGACTTGGATAATGCTGCGAGAGGAAGCGCACTGCTGACCAAGCGGTCGCTTGAATCTTCACCGCTCAACTCAGCCTAGGGCCGTAAAAAAGAAACGGCCCGCAGGAGGCTCGTCCTGAGGCCGTTTCGAACTTGCCCCAGGCTATTGCGGGATAGGGGGCGGTGCTGTGTACCCGCGACCCCCTTTCCAGCTCGTTAAGGCTTCCTGATGTCGGCGGCGGCTAGCCGAGGCGCGCGAGAGGGCAGTGCGGCGTTTAGGCGGGCATGACCGCACACCTTCTCGCCATGGCCGGGCTGGCGCTCGTGGCGTTGATGCTTTTGTGAAACCCGCTGAGTGGTTTAATGGGCGCCGCCGGCACTTAATCCATCACGGACACACACGCCTTAACGCGAGCGCAAGACTCTGGGCGATAGCTTCGGGGCATTCCCGTTCGACATTCCATCGGCCGGGTCTGTCTTGAAGCGGTCTCATGCGAGTTTCTTGAGGCCGCTTCCCCTTGTGATTGGAGGGAAGTGAACGATGGCCCTGACACCCGAACAGCACTCTCTGATCGCCGTGACCTATGAAAGCGCAGCTAACGATGAAAGCTTGCCAATGCAACAGCGAAGGGCGTTTGCCAAAAAGGCAAATTGGTTTCGCATGGTCGCTCGGGTAGCAGTCAAGAAACAAGAAGCTCAGGCCGTGGAGAGTTCTTCAAAGAAGCGATCCTGGAAGGCTTTCGGTTTCAGCGCCCCGCGCGGAAGCTAGCTCACCTTGTCGTGAACCTCGCCAGACGATCCTCCAACTCCAGGCTACATAGTGGAGATGGTGGAAAGTAGGAGGAAACGTACATGAGTAAATTGGTCATTCTGACAGGATTGGCTTTGGTGCTTGGCACGGGACTCGTGCTTGCGGGTGGTGGTGGCCAGAACACGATGTCCTCAGGCCGACCTTCCGCAGTTTTGACACCGGAGCGGTGCAGCCAACTTTGGAAAATGGCAGTGCCTGAAGGTGACATGCTGCCACAAGCGCACTCTGGCCCCTTCATCGTGAACTTTGAGCAGGTTGATGCGGATGCTGATGGCAACCTAACCGTTACAGAATTTGGGGCCGCCTGTGCCAAGGGCATGGTGAAAGACACTGGCAAGTAAAAGGGGGGCGCCAGGCCGAAGCCGACTACCAATGCGCCTTACGTGGTTGCCCGTGAGGCGGTAACGGCGGTCCCTTCACGAACTGCCAGTTGGACCGCTTTAGGTGCGCGATGATCTGCTCGGCCACCATCCTGCGGTAAGTGGCGTCTCGGTCACCGCGCGCCTTCGTCTTGATCTTCGAGAGCGCCATCGCAAGCGATAAGCACCGCTCGTCCTCGTCATTCCAAGTTGTCATGGAAGCCTCCCTCGTTGGCTCCCCCCGCGTGGTTAGGATGGCAAAAGAACTGCGCCGACGCTAGACGTTGCGCCAGTGTGCCCGCGTTCTCGATAAGAGCTTTTCTTAGAATCGTCTGCGGAGTGACAAATCCCACATCGAAAATCCGGGAGGCGCACTAGATTCTCATCATCCTTGATGGAGGATCTAATGAACAACGACCACAACTCCCTTTACGTTCTGATTGCCAGCCTCGCCGGCAGTCTGATCAGCCTTCCGGCAGTTTGGTACTTCACCGCTTACGCTCCCGGCCTCGTTGCTTAAGCACGAAGCCATTGTGACGGGATAGGAGTGCACGCCATGCCGGGGCCTTCGTTCACGGAGACCAAAATAAAAGGGCGCCGACCGAAGCCGACGCCCCTGCATCTCCTGGTCCCGAACTATACCGTCTCTGCGGACAGGAAGGAACGCGAGGATCGAGCAGGTGATCGCGTTCGTATGCGGTTTAGCGGTTGCAGGCTCAATGCGTCTCAATACCGTCGACGACAAACTTGCCGCGCATCCCACAATGCGCACCTGCGGACTTGGCGGCGACCGAATCCATAAGGCCAATAAGCGTACGGCTTGTACCCAAAGTCTTCGTAGTAGCGGTCATCGCGGTAGCGGTAGCGGTAATACCGGCCGTAGCCGTAACGTTTACCGTAGCGGTAATAACCACGGTAGCGGCCAGCATATTGAGCCTCGGTGCTCATGCCATCCACCTGAAGCGGCAGAACCGACATGGCCTGCGCCGACGTTGCGGCGGCTAAGGCAAAGGCAGCGATAGCGATCAACCTGATCATGTGTCTCCACCCTTTACGCCGCCGCTGTTCGCGCCGCCCGGCAAGCGTATCACGTTGCGCCAGCGTTGACCAAAGTATAGGTAGACCAACACCTACGCACACTGGCGCGCTGCGCAGGGGTGCTAGAAACTTCCTTTATCACTGGGCAATAGCAATGACAGGCCCCGGTGACTGAGAGCCGGAGCCATGCTCGGTGATCCCAAAGAGTGTCGATTACGCGCGCGGCAATGTTTGCTGATGGCGAACCGCGATGCTTCACGCGCGGAGCAGCGAACCCTTGAACGCATACACAGGTCCTGGAACAGACTGGCGGACGAGATTGAACGTGCTCAAGCTATCTCAGCCGACTGGAGAGCTAATGAACTCGCCGCGTGCTTCATCCCAATCCGGACGGCTTGGATCATTCGTCACGCGATGTCTAATGGCGTCGGCCATCGCGGTCGGCGGGAGGCTTCGTCTTGATCTTGGAGAGCGCCATATCGCGATGTCGAGGCGCAGCGCATCCTCGTCAGTCCAGTCCGTCATGGGAGCCTCCCTCGTGGCTTCCCCCGCCTGGGTAGGATGACAGAGGCGTGGCTACCGCAGCCTATGTCTCGATTGGCAACAATCGCGACGGCCAAGCCGCCGACCCCACAAAAGAAGAAGCCCCGCCAAGGACAGCGGGGCTAGTCTTTCTAGGGAACTCATTGGAGACCGAGCGTCGCGTGTGGTTGCTTGCGCGGTCGATTTCAACTTATCAGAGATTCGGGCAAAGAAGAAGCCCCTGAGACGGGGGGACTCGGGGTTCTTCGGGTTCCTTGGGGGGAACCTGTGATGGGGAGGGAAAGCCCATCACTGCGGCTACTAAGCACCTATGTTGATTTTCTGCAACAGCGCGCGGGGTTTTTTCGCGTTGCGATTTGTTGTCGCCCCACTCGCGCCTTGTTTGGGCAATCCTCTAATCCTCAGCGACATCGCGCGTTGAGAGGGAACCGAACGGTGCGAAAGCCCGGCAGAAGCAGCCGGGCTTTCTTCTTTTTGGAATGCCTTGATGTTAGGCGAATCCCCTGAGCGTTCCGTGCCTGAGATATTTTGTCCCGGCGAGATGGCGAACCCGGGCCACAAGTTGCGGCTTCACCCACTGAGCATCAGGGAATCGAAATTTAGCAATCGCGCACCGTCCGACCTTCTTGACATCCAGATGGGCGCGCAGCTTGTCCCGTTCGTTTCCGGCTAGAGCAATGAAGGCTGAGCCGACGTAGGTTAAGCCTTCCGGTTGGGCGCGTGCCAGCAGCGCCATCGTGGCTCCCGTCTTACGGTCACGAGCCGTGCCGATGATGAGGAATGCGCTTTCGGTAAAGCATTTGGTCTTGAGCCATGTCTTGCTGCGTCCACTTCGGTACTTCGAGGAGGCCAGCTTTGAAACAATTCCCTCTAGGCCATGATCGACACATGCCCGGAACAGGGCAGCGCCGCCCTCGGTGAACTCCTCGCTGAACTGAAGACGGCTCTGAGGATCGGCTCTAACTAGCCCCTTCACCTTGGCGCGACGGCTATCAAGCGACTCATTTCGCAAGTCTTTGCCATTGAGATGCAGCAAGTCGAAGGCGTAGAAAATTAGTCGGTCGGGTTGCCACCGAATGGCTGATCTAAGCGCCTCAAAATCCGAGATGCCGCGCTCGTCCTGAACGATGACCTCGCCGTCTAGGATTGCCGATTGGCAGTCGAGCTTCGCAGCCGCACTTACGACATAAGGATAACGCTCGCTCCAATGAAATCCGTTGCGCGTGTACGCGCGGACCTCGCCGCTCGCAATAACTAGCTGAGTGCGGTAGCCGTCGTGCTTGACCTCGTGAATCGATTCCTCGCCTTGGGGAGGTTGATCAACGAGAGTTGCGAGTTGCGGTTCGAGAAAGCAAAGGCGGGCGTTTACGCGAGACATAGGCCAGCATGTAGGGCCAGCATGTAGGAAATGCTAACTCCAGGTTGGAATCCTTGCCATGAGCGCGTGTGCAATGCCGGAAGCAGTGCTAGGGTTACAGCGGGGTTACAGGCCGAGCCTGGGCTTCGAGATCAGCGATCTTGAGCAGGAGTGCGTCTTTGGCCTTGTGTCCATTTGTGCTTATTTTCGACACAGCACACAAGGTTTGGTTCTGAAAGACGGATGTGAGGAGAGCATGATGCGAGTTCTGACAACGATCATTGCAGTTACGCTTGGCGTACTTTGGATGTCGCAGCCGGCAGGCGCCAGGTGCAACTATGAAAAGTTGCAGCGGAAGGCGGAGCGGTTGATGGACAGGGCCGAGGCGAGGGGCGAGGTGACGCCGCGCTTGGCTCGGAGGGCGGCTAGGCTGAATCGCAGGGCCGAGCGGTGTGGGTTTGAAATCGTTGATGAGGGCGTCGATGCCGTCGGAGAGGAAGATGTCGCTGAGGACGTCGTCGATGAGGATGAGTAGCTTCAACTACATGCCTAGGTTCGGTGTTGATGCTGCCGATTTGCACTGGCTAAGATTATTTCCGGCAATGCCAAATGCGTTTCATCGCCTCGGGCGACGGGTGCGGATCGCGCTCGGCTTCGCGGGCAAGCTCGGCTTGGAGGGCTTGAAGCTGGCGCTGCACGCGCTCGACCGTCAGCCGCGACCGCTCCAAACTTTCTTCGGCGGCTTGGACGGCACGTTCAAGGGCAGCGGCACGCGGCGTCTATTAGGGGAATTGGTCACCGCGTACCTCCCCAGGGTTTCGGTGGCAAGTCGTGGCGCCCCAAGTTCGGAAACACCTGGGGTGCTGCGCGCTTGATAGCAAAACGTGGTGAGTCTGTCCCTCGAAAGTGAGTTCGCTTCATCGGGCACGATTGGCGCTCGAAAGTAGAACTTCGGTCTCGGGCGAAAAGGGGAAGAAGTCTCGCAAGAAGCCCCCTGTTAGCCCGATAATCTTAGAAAGCGCGTAACTATTTGGTTTAACTGAACTTCCAAGTATAAGCGGCGTTGTTCAGCGTAACCGCCACGTCTCGCCCCTATTGAGCAGGTGCAGCAATACACGACCGGAGCCAAGGGTTGAAGGCGCTTCGCCCGCCAATTGACTTTGGCAAGGGCCGACCGTACTTGAGGACCATCAGCCCAGGTGGCGGAACTGGTAGACGCGCTAGCTTCAGGTGCTAGTGCCCGAAAGGGCGTGGAAGTTCGAGTCTTCTCCTGGGCACCATTCCGGCTTTCTTAAGCGCCGCGCGGTAAGAATGCCGCTGCCAAGGAGAGCTTGAAGCTTGAACACCGCCTCGCCCACCATCGAACTCTATCGCGGCGACCTGCCGCCCGGACGCTTTTCCGGCCGCGCCGTCGCCATCGACACCGAGACGATGGGGCTCGATCCCAATCGCGACCGGCTCTGCCTCGTGCAGCTGTCTGAAGGCGACGGGACGGCAGTGCTGGTCCAATTCGCCGGGCGCTACGATGCGCCCGAGCTTGCCCGCCTCCTCACCGACGAGAGCGTGCTCAAGATCTTCCATTTCGGCCGCTTCGACATGGCGGTGCTGAAGCACTTTCTCGGCGTCATGCCGCGGCCGGTCTATTGCACCAAGGTCGCGTCGCGGCTGGCGCGCACCTTCACCGACCGCCACAGCCTCAAGGACCTTTGCCGGGAGTTGCTCGGCATCGAGCTCTCCAAGCAGCAGCAATCCTCCGACTGGGGCGCGCCCGAACTGACCGTGGATCAGCTCAATTATGCCGCGAGCGACGTGTTGCATCTGCACGCGCTAAGGGAGAAACTCGACGCCATGCTGAAGCGCGAGGGCCGCGAGAAGCTTGCGCGCGCCTGTTTCGAGTTCCTTCCCGTGCGCGCCGAGCTCGATATTGAGGGCTGGTCCGAGATCGATCCCTTCGCGCACTAGGGCTTAAAGAACGGCCAAAAAGGCCGGAGAATGGCGCGCTCTGGCCGCTGGCTGCCGTCGCAATGTGAGCAAAGTCCTAGGGCTAGCTGACGGGACCGGCTCGCTGGGCAGCGAGCCTCTGGATGGGCGAGAAATGTCGATCGAGGCGAATGTCGTTCCGGGAGGCGCGCACTACCGCATGCGCACGGCCGAGGATCGCGAGCTTGCCTTCCTCGCCGCTGGGCGCCACACGCGTTTCGTCTCCTTCTTGCGCAAGGTGCTGCCGATCCTCGCAGTGCTTGTGCTTGCCGCCTACTTCATTTCCACCCAGTTCAGCGTCAAGGTGGGCATCGGCGACATGACGGCGAGCATAGACGGCATCCAGGTGTCGGGCGGCAATCTGCGCATGATCAACCCGAAGCTCAAGGGCGCCGACAAGCGTAACGGCGCCTATGTGGTCAGAGCCGACTATGCGGACCAGGACGTAAAGAACCCGAAGATCGTCAAGCTCAATGCGCTGAAGGCGGACCTGTCCAATCCTTCCGGCAACTGGTCGCGCATGAATGCGACCCGCGGCATGTTCGACAGCACCGCCGAGCGGCTCGTGATGCAGGACAAGATCACCATCGCCACGAGCTCCGGCGTGAGCGGCGAGATGACCCACGCCACGCTCGACATGACGACCCAGACACTCCGCTCGCACAGGCCCGTCTACTTCAAGACCGCGGGCGGCACGGTGCGCGCGAACGCACTCACCTTCCGCTCGGCTGACAGCACGCTCACCTTCCGCGGCAAGGTGCATGTCCACCTGACCAGGGATCAGGCAAAGACCGCGAAGCCGGCAGGACCGGCGTTGCCCGAACCAACCACCGTTCCGCCGCTGCCCCAAGCCCTACCGCGGCAGGACGCGGGCGCAAGCGAGGTGGACGCGCAATGAGCGGCTTGCATCCCGGCTTCGCGGCCCGGCTCGCACGCATCGTCCCAAGCATCATGCTTGGCTTGGCGATATTGGCCTCGGCATTGTCCGTATCCGCGGAAACCGTGACGAATAAATTCGGTGGCCTGTCGGGCGACTCGAAGGAGCCGATCGACATCGAGTCGGACATGCTCGTGGTGCGCGACAAGGACAAGCTCGCGACCTTCAAGGGCAACGTCAAAGCCGTACAGGGCAAGACGACGCTCCGCGCAAGCGAGCTCGACGTCCATTACAGCGGCGGCAACCGGCTCGGGATGGGTGGCGGCGAAAGCGCCGAAAGCGATAGCGCAAGCGCCACGCCGACGGCCGAGGATAGCGCCGGCCCCGCAAAGAAAGCCAAGGGAGACGACGGCGCGCAGATCACCAAGATCGAAGCCAAGGGCAATGTGGTCATCACGAGCCAAGACAATCAGACCACGACCAGCGAATGGGCGCTCTACGACGTGCCCTCGCAGTTGGTAACCGTGGGGGGCAATGTGGTGTTAAGCCAAGGGGAGAATGTGCTAAAGGGTGACCGCCTCGTCATCGACCTGAAAACTGGCCAGAGCCGGTTCGAAAACACGGCCACTTCCAACGCCAGCGGCGGCCGCATCCGCGCCCTGTTCATGCCGAAGGGAGGACTGGTCAAGGACCTCAAGCCGGGCGAGGCCAAGCCGGATGGAGCAGGACCGGCGGCCAAGCCTGAAGCAGACGCGGGCGGGGGCCCGCCGGACAGAGGCACTTTTGGGGATGACGCGCCGATGCCGCTCGATCCTATGCGGCAACAATAGAGTGCGCCTGTCGTTCGCCGGATATCGACCGGCCGGCGCTTCGACTGAAGGAGCAGAAGGGGTCCGTGGGCAAGCTGCTGTCGTTTCCGGGGCGCGAGGCGCTCGCCGTGCAGGGGATTGCCGTTCCCCAGCAACAGCCTGCCCAGACGGTCACGCCTTCGCCTGATCCCGCCGCCGGCAGGCTTACCGTCCACGCCGTGGTCAAAAGCTTCAAGAAGCGCACGGTGGTGCGCGGCGTGAGCCTCGAGCTCGCGCGCGGCGAGGCTGTCGGGCTGCTCGGACCTAACGGCGCCGGCAAGACCACCGTGTTCTACATGATCACCGGCCTGATCCCGGCCGACGAGGGAAGCATCAGGATCGACGGGCGCGACGTCACCAAGCTGCCGATGTATCGGCGCGCACGGCTCGGCATCGGCTATCTGCCGCAAGAGGCCTCGATCTTCCGCGGTCTCACCGTCGAGGAGAACATCCTCGCCGTGCTGGAGACGGTGGAGCCCAACAAGCGCGAGCGGTACGCGCAGCTCGATGCGCTGCTCGAAGAGTTCCGCATCACGCGGCTTCGGAAATCGCCGGCCATGCGGCTTTCGGGCGGCGAGCGCCGTCGCGTCGAGATCGCGCGCGCTCTCGCCACGCGTCCCTCCTTCATGCTGCTCGACGAGCCGTTCGCCGGCATCGACCCGATCGCCGTCGGCGACATCCGCACGCTGGTGCGCCACCTCACCGACCGCGGCATCGGCGTGCTCATCACCGACCACAATGTGCGCGAGACGCTCGACCTTGTGAGCCGCGCCTACATCATCCATGACGGCATGGTGTTGACCCACGGCACCGCGCAGGAAATCGTCAACAACGAGGACGTGCGGCGCGTCTACCTGGGCGACCAGTTCAGGATCTGAGTGAAGTTGATCGCGGGCGCGTATCGATAATGGCGATCACCACAAAGCTCGAACTCCGCCAAACTCACGCTCTGGTGATGACGCCGCAGCTTCAGCAGGCGATCAAGCTCCTGCAGCTTTCCAACCTCGACCTTGCGAGCTTCGTCGAGTCCGAGCTCGAGCGGAATCCGCTGCTCGAGCGCGACGACGCCGAGGAGAGCGGCGGGCCATCGGAAGGCGCGAGACACGAAGAGCGCCCCGAGACCAACGGTGCGGCGGTCGAGGCGCTCCGTGAGGCGGACGCCGAAGCGGGGGATGGCGAGGAGTGGATCGATCTCGGATCCGACAGCGGGCCGGGACGGACGGCCGAGCTCGACATCGAGCCGCAGGACGCCTTCCCCGACGCTGACAATTTCTTCCCCGGCGCGTTAAAGGACTCCGGCTGGAACACGCTCGGACAAGGCCAACCTGCGACGGACGGGGAGGTTGCGAGTCTCGAAGCCTATGTCGCGGCGGAACGGACGCTGCGCGACCATCTCTCCGAGCAGCTTGCGCTCGCTTTCGCCGACCCGGCGCGACGGCTGATCGGTCAGCACCTGATCGACATGACCGACGAAGCCGGCTATCTGCGCGGCGACCTTGAGACGCTTGCAGAGCTGCTCGGCGCGCCGCTCTCGCTCGTCGAGGAGACGCTCGCGGTCATGCAGGGGTTCGAGCCGTGCGGCGTGTTCGCGCGCGACTTGCGCGAATGCCTGATGCTTCAGCTCAAGGAGCAAGATCGCTGCGACCCGGCGATGGCGGCGATGATCGACAATCTGCATCTGCTTGCCGCGCACGATCTGCCCGCGCTGAAGCGCGCCGCCCGCGTCACGGACGAAGATCTCTGCGACATGATCAAGGAGGTAAAGCGGCTCAATCCGAAGCCCGGGCTGAAATACGGATCATCGCCCACGCAGCCGATCGTTCCCGACGTGCTCGTGCGCGCATTGCCCGACGGGAGCTTCCACGTCGAGCTCAACAGCGACACGCTGCCCCGCGTGCTGGTGAACCAAAGCTATTACGCGACCGTGTCAAAGGCTACGACGCGCAAAGAGGACCGGACATATCTTTCCGATTGCCTGCAAACCGCGAACTGGCTCGTGAAGAGCCTCGATCAGCGCGCCCGCACCATCCTCAAGGTGGGGCAGGAGATCGTGCGCCAGCAGAACGCCTTCTTCACCTATGGCGTGCGCCATTTGCGTCCGCTGAACCTGAAGACCGTGGCCGACGCGATCTCGATGCACGAATCGACGGTGAGCCGCGTCACCGCGAACAAGTACATGGCGACCAATCGCGGCCTGTTCGAGCTGAAATATTTTTTCACGTCGGCGATCGCGGCGACCTGCGACGGGGACGCGCATTCCTCCGAGGCCGTGCGCCACCGCATCCGCGAGATGATCGACGCCGAGCCCGCAGGCGACGTTCTCTCGGACGACAAGATCGTGGAACGTCTAAAGGGCGACGGCATTGATATCGCGCGCCGGACGGTCGCGAAATACCGCGAGGCGCTACGAATCCCCACTTCGGCACAGCGCCGGAGACTCAAGCGCATCGAGCTCGGCGCAAGCCCCTGATGAAGTGATAACTTGTTGTTTTGCCAAGATAATTCTGTAAAGAGGGAATTGAAGGTTTGACACCCCGGGGGCTCCCGTCTAGCCTCAAATCGCGCGGGTGAGTGGCCGACAGTTTGGGCCCAGGGTTGACCAAAAGCGCCCTGGTGGAGGATCGGCCCCGCGAGAAACATGCGTCCCGGGAAGTGTTGGTAAAAGGGGCCTGTTCGACAGTCTTCCCAAGGGCGATGACGATACAAGTTACCGGAAAGAATCTGGACGTCGGAGGGGCGTTGCGCAGTTACGTCCAGGAGCGCGTCGCAACGACGGTCGAGAAATTCATCGGGCGCACGCCGTCGGGGCATGTGCGTATTGAGAAAGACCACGGGGGGTTTAGAACCAATTGCACGATCCATCTGTGGCAGGGCATGAGTCTCGAAGCCCATGGCGTTGCGCAGGATGCCTATCAGAGCGCCGATCTCGCCTGCGAGCGGCTCGAGAAGCGCGTTGGGCGCTATACGAGCCGGCTAAAGAAGCATGGCGGCGGCGAGAGCTCGCTCAAGCAGACGCCCGCCGCGGACTACGTCATCCAGGCTCGCCAGGAAGAGCAGGAGGTAAGGGATGAGGACAACCCGATCATCATTGCCGAAGCCGAAACGATGCTGCACGAAATGGCGGTCAGAGACGCCGTGATGCAGATGGATATTTCCGACCGGCCGTTCGTTGTATTCCGTAACGCGAGCAGCGGGGAGCTCAACGTGGTCTACCGGCGTGACGACGGCAATATCGGCTGGATCGACCCGGCAGGCAAAAGGCGCGCGCGGCGCCGCTAGGCGGACGCGCCGGCATGGAGCCGGCTCCGCCAATCGGATGTAGGGACATGAACCCAAGCAAATTTATCGTGCCAGACGCTGTACTGACTTCGCTTAAGGCGAAGAACAAGAAGCAGCTCCTGCAAGAACTCTCGGTCCGCGCGGCGCGGCTCACCGGCCTTACCGAACGCGACATCTTCGACGTGCTATGGCAGCGCGAGCGGCTGGGCTCCACCGGACTTGGTCAAGGCGTCGCCATTCCCCACGGCAAGCTCGCCGGGCTCAAGCAAATCGTTGGCATTTTCGCGCGGCTGCCCGAGCCGATCGATTTCGACTCGGTCGACGGCGAGAAGGTGGACATCGTGTGCCTGCTGCTTGCGCCAGACGGCGCAGGCGCCGATCACCTTAAGGCGCTTGCCCGCATCTCGCGGCTCTTGCGCGACGGCAGGGTCGTCGAGAAGTTCCGCGCGTCGAAAGACGCGGCCGCAATCTATGCGGTGCTGACGCAAGAGGAAGCCTCTTCCCACGCCGCTTGAGCGCATCGCCGAGAAGCGACGCGATCCTCAACGTCCCTGCCTGAGTTTGCGCTCGCTTGCGCTAATGCACGCTCACGGGCACGAGATCGTTCTCGATGGCGTTAGCGATCGCCGCGATGCGGCTGTCGGTGAGCGCAAGCGGCGTGCCGTCGGCGCCGAGCACGGCGTAGAGATCGATGCCCTTCGGCGCGTTCTCGAGCGAGGGGAACAGGCGCTCGGCGGCCTCGGAATCGAGCTGCTTGATATAGGCCACCTCGCCATCGCCGAGGAGCGCAAGCTCCTTCATGCTCATGGGCACGCGCGGGTGAGCTTCTTTTTCGTACTCGTTCATCGGCTTTGTCAGTCCTTCTTACGAGGTTGCCTCAGCACCGTGAGGCGTCGCCTGGACGTTAAGTAGTGGCGGGGAGCCGCATTTTCACTACCTTGTCGCGTGCCCTTCTCCGATCGGTCGATTTGGGATGGAAATCAGCCCGGCCGTGCTTGAGCCATCTTCTAGCGGCGCTCCGCTTACAGTAAGGTGCCGCCCAAGTCACGGCCATTTGAAACACGATGATCTGGTACGTCAGCGCTAAGCAGGGAAGCGACACGAACGACGGCCGCAGCACGCTGACGGCGTTCAAGACGCTGTCGCACGCTATCGCGGCTGCGAAGGCCGGCGATACAATCGTGATCGCGCCCGGCGCCTACGACCAAAACTTGCCACAGCAGGTTTCACGGGCCCGCGCGGCGGCCATCAACGTAACGGTCGAAGGAGCGCACTGACTCGACGCCGCTTGTGCCGTTAATCTTGCCGTCCGAAAACTTGAATAGCTAACGGCTCCTCGCGCTGAACGCGAGTGATCATCCTCTGCGAGGCCAGCCATTTGACATCAAAAACCAACTCGTCATCTTCTATGATCTGCGCCCGCGCTCGCTCCATGAGCACGTCCACAGGAAGAGGAGCGGTTCACCGACACGGTGTCGGCGGGCGCGCTCCCGCTCAAAGTGATCCGCGAGACGGAACGCTCCTAAGGGTCCAGCCCGCGTGTCCTCTCAGCGGACTCGATCAGTGCAGGCGCTTGACCCTTAGGTCGTCGCTCTCACGGGACGAGCGCCGCATGGGCGGCTTGACGCGTTCTCAGTTCGAGGCTTGCGCAGAGACGAGCACCGGCTCGGCGCGGTAAAGATCCGGGAACAGCCGCTTCAGGCTCTCGAGCTTCGGCCGGTCGTGGATCACGATGTAAGGGTAGTTCGGGTTCAGGACCATGAAGTCCTGGTGATAGTTCTCGGCCGGATAGAACGCTTGATCCGGCTCGATCTTGGTGACGATCGCCGCATCGAACGCGCGCGCACGGTTCAGCTCGCCGATATAGGCCTTGGCGATCTTCGCCTGCTCGTCGTCCATCGGGAAGATCGCCGAGCGGTATTGCGTGCCGATGTCGGGGCCTTGCCGGTTGAGCTCCGTCGGATTGTGCGCAACCGAGAAATAGATCTGCAGCAGCCGGCCGTAGCTGATCTCTTTCGGGTCGTAGGTGATACGGACCGCCTCGGCATGACCGGTGTTGCCGAGGCCGACCATGTCGTAGCGCGCGGTCTGCTTGTTGCCGCCGGCATAACCCGAGACGGCATTCCTCACGCCCTTTAGGTGCTGAAACACACCTTGCACGCCCCAGAAGCAGCCGCCCGCAAGCACCGCGACTTCCTCGCGCGAATCCGGCTTCGCCTGCTCGTCGAGGGCCGGCGCGGGAATCACGCGCGACTCTTCTGCCCCCGGCTTGGAGATGGCGAGTCCCGATAAGGCAAGAAGTAACGCAGCGGTCAGCGCGAAGAGACCGACCCAGCCAATGGTCTGCAATTTCTTGTTCATGGCAACGCTCCGATCTAGCCGAAGGTGAAGGCGTAGGCCTGGACGCCCGGATCAAAGAACTTGATCTCGAAGGCGCGCTCGCCGACACCGCCCTTCTGGCGGACGAGCTGGTAGAGCCGCTCTCCGGTGACCACACCTTCGCCGTTCGCGTCGACATCCATGCCGTGATCTTCGCCCGGAGGCGCGCCGTCGAGCGTGACCTTGAAGCGCACCGGCTTGTCGTCGGTCGTCGGCGCGAGCACGAGATGCAGGTCGCGCGCGTAAAAGCGATAGACGATGCTGCCGTCCTGTTCGTTGAGGCGTGCGTGCTCCTTGTCGACGGTCCAATCTCCAGACAAGGCCCATTCGTTGAGGCGCGGGGGCTCCGGCGCATAGACATGCGCCGCGTTCTCGACGAGGCCGCCAGGCGAGATGAAATTCTCCGCGCGCTCGTAGCCGATATAGGTCTCGGGCGATTTGACGGTCTCCATCGCGGCCGGCGCCTCGGCGCCTGTGGCGTTCACCGCGACGAGATCCGCGGCGACTTGCGCGTTGCCGGCCTCGGCGAGAAGGTCCTGGATCACGCGCTCGGAGACGTCGGAGCTGCCTTCGCCGAAATGGTGGTGACGGATGCGGCCCTGCGCGTCGATGAAGTAGTGCGCGGGCCAGTAGCGGTTATTGAAGGCGCGCCAGATGGCGTAGTCGTTGTCGGCCGCGACGGGGTAGGCGATCTTGAGGTCGGCGATCGCGCCCTTGACGTTGCCGATGTCCTTCTCGAAGGCGAATTCCGGCGTGTGCACGCCGATCACCACCAGGCCCTGGTCTTTGTACTTCTCCGCCCAGGCGCGCACGTAAGGTAACGTGCGCAGGCAGTTGATGCAGGAATAGGTCCAGAAGTCGACCAGCACGACCTTGCCCTTGAGCTCGGCGTTGGTGAGCGGTGGGGAGTTCAGCCATTCGACCGCGCCTGTGAACTCTGGCATCGTGCCTTCGACGGGCAGGGCCTGCGCGCCTTCAGCCGGCTTGCCCTGCATCATCAAGGCCGGGCCGCCGGTCATGACAGTCGAGCCCGGTTTCGCCTCGGGATGAAGCCTGTCGATCAGGTTCTGCTCGAGCGCCGCGGTGCTGGCGGTCGAGAGGCGCGTGACCAGCCCGGTATCGAGGCCGAGCGCGATGGCTGCGACCGATGCCCACACGGCGACGCCAAGCCCGCGCCTGACCCATTCGCCGGCGCCGAGCGATTGCTTCATGGCCTGGAACACGCGCCCGCCGACGAGAAGCGCAAGCGCGAGCGAGGTCGCCGCACCTGCCGCGAAGGCGAGCAGCAAGAATGTCGTCTGCATGTTGGCGCCGTGCAGCGCGGCGCCGGTCAGGACAAGCCCGAGCACGGGTCCGGCGCATGGCGCCCAGAGGAGCCCCGTGGCAATGCCGAGCAAGAGCGATGGCAGGATCGAATTGTCACCCGAGGCCGCGCGCTGCTCGGCCGAGTAGGAAAGACGCGCGCCGAGCGCTACAAGCGGCCTGGTGAGCCAATCGGAGAGCTGCGGGAAGATCAGAGCGAGGCCAAACACGGTCAGCAGGATCATAGCGGCGATCCGGCCGTATTGGTTGGCGGCGACGGCCCAGCCTCCGGCCACGGCCGCGAGCGAGGCGACGGCGGCGAAGGTCACTGCCATGCCAAGAAGCAGCGGTAGCCCGCTCCTCAAGAACGGGCGATCGGCGCGGGCGAAGATGAAAGGCACCACCGGCAGGATGCACGGGCTCAAGATGGTCAGCACGCCCGCAAGATAGGCCAGCACGAACAGCGTCATGCCAAAGCTCCGCACGAAGTATTCTGATTGATCACCGCATGTCCCCAGACGTGCTCAGGTGAACACATGAAAAGGAGATATGGGTAAGGAGCTCGATTTGGTATCGAAAAGACCGTGACTCACACGCATTTGATGCAGGACTGCGCTCAAGAACAACTTTCCGTGTAGCGGATCAGGACCGCCGCTGCGCGATGCTTAACGAAATCCGCCTTGACTTCACGGTGCCTGCCGCCCATCTTCGCTTCATTCGAATTGCTCGCGATCGCGCGGAGCGGCCGCCAATCTTTGCGGCGTTTCATCCCGAGACAGTTTTCAAATTCAATCGATTGGTCCCAGTCAGCGCGTGGGACCGGGCTTAAAAGCGGCCATCGCCCGTTTCTCCGCGGGGTTTTGGCGCATAAGGATAGTTCTAAGTGACATCTGATTCTTTCGACTGCCTCGGCCTGAGCGAGCCTTTGCGGCGCGCGCTCAGGAGCGAGAATTACCTCAAACCAACTCCGATTCAGGTGCAGGCCATTCCTCGCCTGATCGAAGGTAGTGATTTGCTTGGCATCGCCCAGACGGGCACTGGCAAGACCGCAGCCTTTGCCCTTCCGATCTTGCAACGTCTCGCCACCCAACGCTTGCAGCGCTCGCCACGGCGGCCGCATGCGCTCATCCTTGCCCCGACGCGCGAGCTCGCCGGCCAGATCGGCGAGCGGTTCCGTGCCTATGGGCGCGGTCTCGACCTGCGCTCGGCCGTCATCTTCGGCGGCGTGGGACAGGGACAGCAAGTTCGGGCACTGACACAAGGCGTCGACATCTTGATCGCCACGCCCGGACGTCTGCTCGATCTCTACGCACAACGCCATGTCAGCTTCGACGCCGTCTCGATTCTCGTTCTCGACGAGGCCGACCGCATGCTGGACATGGGCTTCATCCGCGACGTACGGAAGATCGTCGCCGCCTGCCGCAAAGAGCGGCAGACGCTCCTGTTCTCCGCCACCATGCCGCCTGACATCGCCAAGCTTGCCCAGGAGATCCTGCGCAACCCGGTGCGCATCGACGTTTCTCCCGCAATTGTCTCGGGCGAACGCATCGATCAAAGCGTCTATTTCGTACAAGCGCAGGCCAAGCGCGACCTGCTGACGGCGCTGCTCGCCGATCCTGGCATGGATCGCGTGCTGGTCTTCACCCGCACCAAGCACGGCGCGGATCGCGTCTGCAAGTTCCTGCGGCAGGCCGACCTGAGCGCGGAAGCGCTGCACGGCAACAAGGCGCAGAACGCCAGGGTGCGGTCGCTGGAAGCGTTTCGCAGCGGGCGCGCCCGCATTCTCGTCGCGACCGATATCGCCGCGCGCGGCATCGACGTGCCGCTGATCTCGCATGTCATCAACTACGAGCTGCCGAACGAGCCGGAAAGCTACGTGCACCGGATCGGCCGAACGGCCAGAGCCGGCGCCGGAGGAAGCGCCATCTCGTTCTGCGATCCGAGCGAACGGCCATTTCTTCTGGCCATCGAGGGGTTGACCAAGCGACCTGTCGCCGTCGCCGATCATCGGTTCGCACAAGGCGGACCTGTCCCCGGCCGGCATCCTGATCGTTCCGCCGCAACGCCTTCCGGAAAGCGGTCGCGGCGGTTCGGCGGCCGGCGCAACAAGCCGGTCTTCGGATCCAAGGGAGCTCCGGCCCGGTCAAGAGCAGCCATCTAGCCCAGTGAGGAGACCAATATGAGCAAACTCCCTGCGCGCGGCAGTGCCCGGCGCAACGCCGAAGCGATGCTGAATCAATCCCGGAAGCGGGAATCGAACTTCATGCAGGAGCAGGCTCGCGAGCACGACGCCATGGTCGAGAAGACCGCGCGTTTGCGCGCGCTGCGGCTCGCCAAGGAAGCAGAAGATCGGGAAGCCGCAGCGCTTGCGCCGGCGCCCGCGCGGCGTTCCAAGTCCCAACCGGCACGCAAGAAATAACGAGGAGGACGCGATATGGCGTTCAAGCCAAATTACAACCAGCAGCGTGCGGATCGCAACCGCACGAAGGGGCAGAAAAAGCAAGAGAAGCTACAGCGCCGTGAAGAGGAAGCGGCCAAGCGCAAAGCCGCGCGCGGCGATGTACCGGACAACCCCACACCTGATCCCGGTAAAGTCCCGGGTGACGGAATGCCTTAAGAGTCGGAGAGACAAAATGGCCCGCAAGAAGCAACAGATCCCCGCCGGATTCGTCCTGTTCGACGTCATCTATGAAGACGGCACGCAGACATCCAACCGCAAGGTTCCTGCCGCAGAGCTGGGCGGGCTCGATGGAGACATGCCGGCGCGGACCTTCATCGAGGTCCAGGACCGCAAGATCAGCGAAATGTCCGGCATGCCGCGCGGGCGCATCAAGAAAATCGTGCGGTCCCGCAAAGCCGCCGATTCCGCCAGCGCAAAGCCAAGCCAGAACCGCTACGCCAACTAGGCGCGCTGCGGTGCCAGCACCGCACGAGCGCCGGCTCAGTCCATAGATTTGATTGAAATGGTGGAGCCAGGCGGGATCGAACCGCCGACCTCGTGAATGCCATTCACGCGCTCTCCCAACTGAGCTATGGCCCCTTCCAGAAGTCAGAAACCGGAAATCAGAAGCCGGAAGCCAGCAAGGCCGGCGGATGGGTCGCGGCCATGATTTCCGAGATTGACTTAGGCTGCGAGGTCAGACGGTTCAAGGAAAATGCACCGGCTAGAGCCGTAGCCGGTGCTTCCGGCTTCTGGTTTCTGGCTTTCGGCTTTTGACCGTTAGGTCTCCTCGCCCGGCGTGCCGACAATGCCCGATACGTCGGCCGCGCCTTCTTCCTCTTCCTCGAGGAAGGCGTTCTCGTCGTCGCCTGCCGGAACTTCAACCCCGTCGTCACCGATATCGACGATCTCCTCGTCTTCCTCGATGGGCACTTCGGCCCCGGCCTCTTCGACCTCGTCCAGGCTTATGACCTCGGCGCCGCCGAGCACCGGGGCTTCCACCTCCGGCTCGACGACGACCTTCCTTGCTTCTACGGGCGCGGCACGCTCGCGCCGCGAAGGAGCGGGCGGCGTCACCTGATAGACCGATTGGCAAACCGGACAGACGATCGGCGTCCGGCTTAAGTCGTAAAACCGCGCCCCACAGCTCGGGCAAACACGCTTGCTTCCCCGTGCGGGTTTCGACATTGACTTCCTCGTGTTTGTCGTGAGTTCCGTGTCCCCATTGCCACGCTCGCCCCGTGCTGTCAAAAGCTATTGAGCCTCGCAAAACCGCCCCTGAGTGCCTATGACGCAGCCTTTGACCGCAAGCCCTTCCGCGCGCCTCTCCGGACGCGTGACGGTGCCCGGCGACAAGTCGATCTCGCACCGCGCGGTGATCCTAGGCGCGCTCGCGACCGGGCGCACCCGCATCGAAGGGCTGCTCGACGCCGAAGACGTGCTGGCCACGGCGCGGGCGGTAGCGGCACTTGGCGCAAGCGTGGTCCGCTCGAACGGCGCTCTCGAAGTGACCGGGCAGGGCGTGGGCGGCTTGCGTGCGCCCAAGGGCCCGCTCGACTTCGGCAATTCAGGCACCGGCAGCCGGCTGATGCTAGGCGTGATCGCGGGGCATGACATGGGTGTCGAACTTACGGGCGACGCTTCCTTGCGGCGCCGTCCCATGGGCCGCGTGCTCCAGCCGCTCACGGCGATGGGCCTCGATGTGGACGGCGACGAGGAGCATGCCACGCTGCCTCTGAAGGTGCACGGCACCGAAGATCTGCTTCCCATTATCTACGACCTGCCCGTGCCGTCAGCGCAAGTAAAGTCCGCGGTGCTCCTTGCCGGACTGCACGCGCCCGGCCGCACCACGGTGATCGAGAACCTCCCCACGCGCGACCATACCGAACGCATGCTCAGGTTCTTCGGGGCCGAGGTTGCGGTCGAAGATCGGGGTGGCGGGGCAAGTGCGATCACGATCGTTGGCGACGCCGAGCTCCACGGCGTGCCCGTGACTGTGCCGGGCGACCCGAGCTCGGCCGCGTTTCTGATCGGCGCCGCGCTGATCTGCCCGGGCTCGGACATCGTCGTGGAGAACGTGCTGCTCAATCCGACGCGAGCGGGGTCCATCGAGACGTTGCGCGAGATGGGCGCTAAGATCGAGGTGGTCGATCTGCGCGAGGCGGGTGGCGAGCCCGTCGGCGACTTGCGCGTCCGCTCGAGCGCGCTCAGCGGCGTGCACGTGCCGGCCGAGCGCGCGCCCTCCATGATCGACGAATATCCGGTGCTCGCTGCGGTCGCCGCTTTCGCCGAGGGCGAGACGCGCATGGCGGGGTTGTCCGAGCTCAAGCTGAAGGAGAGCGACCGGCAGGCGGCCACGGCAGCGGGGCTAGCGGCTTGCGGCGTCGAAGCGCGCATCGAGGGCGACGATCTCGTCGTGCAGGGCAGGGGACTTGTCAAAGGCGGCGGCACTGTCGAGACACATATGGACCACCGCATCGCCATGGCGTTCCTGACGCTCGGGCTCGGCGCTGCCAAGCCCGTGACCATCGACGACACGAGCATGATCGCCACGAGCTTCCCGAGCTTCGTACCGCTGATGATCAAGCTCGGCGCAACGTTCGGCTAGAAGGACTACGGCGCGACAATGGACATTTCCCGCATCACGACCGGCGACAATCCTCCGCACGAAATCAACGTGATCATCGAGATCCCGCAAGGCGGCGTGCCCGTCAAATACGAGATCGACAAGAAATCGGGCGCCATGTTCGTCGACCGCTTCCTCCACACCGCCATGTACTACCCGGCGAATTACGGCTTCGTGCCGCATACGCTGTCTGAGGATGGCGATCCGGTGGACTGCATGGTCGTGGCGCCGACGCCCGTGACGCCAGGTGTCGTGATCCGCGCGCGGCCGATCGGCGCGCTGCTGATGGAGGACGAGAAGGGGACCGACGAGAAGATCATCGCCGTCCCCGTCGATGCGCTGCACCCCTTCTACAAGCGCGTCGGCAGCTATCGCGACCTGCCGGAAATCGTCATCGAGCAGATCGCACATTTCTTCGAACACTATAAAGACCTCGAAAAGGGCAAATGGGCCAAGCTCGCGCGCTGGGCCGACCCAGCCGAAGCCGCTGACCTGATCCGCGCGGGGATCGAGCGCGCGAAACAGGCGGGATGAGCGGACGCCGGGGGCTCGCTTATGATCATCGCCATCGACGGTCCGGCCGCCTCAGGCAAGGGCACGCTCGCCAAGCGCGTTGCCGCGCATTACGGATTGCATCATCTCGACACCGGCAGGCTCTATCGCGCGGTCGCACGCGACACGCTGGCCGCCGGCGGCGATCCCTCCGATGCCGGTGCAGCGCTCGCCGCCGCCCGCGCGCTCGATGCCAAGAGCCTCGATGATCCGGACTTGCGAACGCCCGAGCTCGGCGAAGCCGCGTCGCTCGTCGCGCGGCACCCTGAGGTCCGCAAGACGCTGCTCGCCTATCAGCGCGCTTTCGCCAGGAGAAAGCCCGGCGCCGTGATCGACGGCCGCGACATCGGCACAATCGTCTGCCCTGATGCCGACGTGAAACTTTTCGTCACGGCGACGCCGGAGGAGCGGGCGCGGCGCCGCTATCGCGAATTCAAGGACGACGGGATCGACGTCACGGAGAAAGAAGTGCTGGCAGATATCCTCGCCCGCGACGCGCGCGACGAGAACCGGGCCGTTGCCCCGCTCCGCCAGCCCGAAGACGCGGTCTTGCTCGATACTACGAATTTGGCTATAGACGCCGCATTCAGGGCAGCCATCAGCTTGATCGATGCTGCAATGGGCCGTGCAGGGCGGGCCGGGTGAGGCTTCTGCCCATTTTGCATTGGCCCGCCATTTCGACGTTTTCCGCGGATTGAGGAGCGGAGGGGCGGCGCCGAAGGGTAACCGCCACCGATTTTCGCCCTCATCACAGGGGTTTAGCCGGTACGCCGGCACAAAGGAGAGATTGAGTATGAAGGGACGCCGAGTAGCCTAGATGACCGAGCCGCAAGCAAGCGTAAGCCATCCGAGCCGGGACGAGTTCGCAGCCCTCCTCGAAGAATCGCTCACCGGGACCGCGCTCCAGGAAGGCAGTGTCGTCAAAGGTACCATTGTCGGCATCGAGAAGGACGTTGCGGTGATCGACGTCGGCCTCAAGACCGAAGGCCGCATCCCCCTGAAAGAATTCGGACTGTCTGGCCGCGCGCCAAACCTCTCTGTCGGCGATGAGGTCGACGTGTATCTCGAGCGCGTCGAGAACTCGGCCGGCGAGGCCGTGCTGTCGCGCGAGAAGGCGCGCCGCGAGGAGAGCTGGACCAGGCTCGAAGAGAAATACAAGGCCGGCGAGCGCGTCGAAGGCGTGATCTTCAACCGCGTCAAGGGCGGCTTCACGGTCGATCTCGACGGCGCCGTGGCCTTCCTGCCCGGCAGCCAGGTGGACATCCGCCCGATCCGCGACGTGGGCCCGTTGATGAACCAGCCCCAGCCCTTCCAGATCCTGAAGATGGACCGCCGCCGCGGCAATATCGTCGTGTCGCGCCGCTCGGTGCTGGAAGAGACCCGCGCCGAGAAGCGGAGCGAGATCGTCGGCCGGCTCGAAGAGGGCCAGATCATCGACGGCGTGGTCAAGAACATCACCGACTACGGCGCCTTCATCGATCTCGGCGGCATCGACGGACTCTTGCATGTCACCGACATGGCATGGAGGCGCGTCAACCATCCCTCCGAGATCGTGAATGTCGGCGACACGGTGAAGGTGCAGATCATCCGCATCAACCCGGAGACCCAGCGCATCAGTCTCGGCATCAAGCAGCTCGAGGCTGATCCCTGGCAGGGCATCGCTGCCAAATACCCGGTCGGCACGCGCTTCAAGGGGACTGTCACCAACATCACCGACTATGGCGCCTTCGTCGAGCTCGAGCCCGGCGTGGAAGGCCTGATCCATATTTCGGAGATGAGCTGGACGAAGAAGAACATCCATCCCGGCAAGATCATCTCGACGAGCCAGGAGGTCGAGGTGCAGGTGCTCGAGGTCGATCCCGAGAAGCGCCGCATCTCGCTTGGGCTGAAGCAGACCCAGGAGAACCCCTGGATCGCATTTGCGGCCAACCACTCGCCCGGCACGGTTATCGAGGGTCAGATCCGCAACATCACCGAGTTCGGCCTGTTCATCGGGCTCGACGGCGGCATCGACGGCATGGTGCATCTGTCTGACTTGGACTGGACCAAGTCTGGGGAGGAAGCGCTCAAGGTCTACAAGAAGGGCGACAACGCCAAGGCCGTTGTGCTCGAAGCTGATTCCGAGAAGGAGCGCATCAGTCTCGGCATCAAGCAGCTCACGCAAGACCCGTTTGCCGCGGGCGCGCCGAGCGGCAAGCTGAAGAAAGGCATGCGCGTGACCTGCGAGGTGACCGCTGCCAAGGACAACGGCCTCGAGGCCAAGCTGCTCGACCACGACCTCACGACCTTTATCCGCCGCTCCGACCTGTCGCGCGACCGCTCCGAGCAGCGGCCCGACCGATTCGGCGTGGGCGAGAAGTTTGACGCGGTGATCACCCAGGTCGATCCCAAGACCCGCAAGGTCTCGGTCTCGATCAAGGCGCTCGAAATCGCCGAGGAGAAGGAGGCCGTGGCGCAATACGGCTCGACAGATTCCGGCGCTTCGCTCGGCGATATTCTCGGCGCCGCGCTTAACAAGGCGAAGGGCGAGGAGGGCGAGGAGCCAGCCCCGGCCAAGCCGAAGCGCAAGCGCGCGTCCAAGAGCGAGGCCGAGGAGAGCGCGGCCTCCGAGGAGTAGCGTCCCTCTCGAGGGAGCAACCATGGCAATCGATGCCGAAACCGTGCTCGACCGCCGCCGCCTCAAGCGGCGGGTGACCTTCTGGCGCATCGCGGCGATCGCGCTTGGGCTTGCGTTCGTCGCGGCACTGCTATTGACCGACAAGCAGATGGGAAGCTCGGCGGGCTTCCTGCCGCATATTGCGCGCGTGAACGTCAGCGGCATCATCACCGACGACCGCAAGATGCAGGACCTAATCGAACGCGTCGGCAAGGCCGACCAGGTCAAGGCTGTCATCATCGACATCGACAGCCCGGGCGGCACCACGACCGGCGGCGAGGCCCTATACGACGCGATCCGCCATCTCGCCGCGAAAAAACCGGTCGTCGCGACTTGCGGCACGCTCGCGACTTCGGCCGCCTATATCGCCGCGCTCGCGACCGACCGCATCTTCGTCTACGGCAACACCATCACGGGTTCGGTCGGCGTGGTCTTCCAATGGGCCGACGTTAGCGAGCTCCTGAAGACGCTCGGCATCAAGATGGACCAGGTCAAGAGCGGCGATCTCAAGGCCGTTCCGAGCCCATTCGAGCCCGCCGACGAGAAGGCGCGGGAGCTCACCCGCGAAATGGTCGAAGACGCCAAGCGCTGGTTCTTCGGCCTGGTCAGTGAGCGCCGCAAGGTCACGCCTGAGGCCGTTCCCGGCCTGACGGACGGGCGCATCTATTCCGGGCGGCAGGCCGTCGATCTCAAGCTCGTCGACCAGATCGGCGACGAGAAGGCGGCGGTGAGCTGGCTCGAGAAAGAGCGTAAGCTCGCCCCCGGCCTGAAGGTCGTGGATTGGAAGCCCGAGACCGAAACCACCGGCCTGTTCGGCTGGCTATTCCAGTCGCTCGCCGCCGCAATTGGCGTTT
The DNA here is from genome assembly GCA_963821255.1 of uncultured Alphaproteobacteria bacterium. Lineage (GTDB taxonomy): Bacteria > Pseudomonadota > Alphaproteobacteria > Rhizobiales > Methyloligellaceae > Methyloceanibacter. The sequence continues at coordinate 28,693 of CAWGCX010000008.1, forward strand.
CGGGCGAGACAGTTGCCAGTCTCTTCCACCAAGTTTCGGCCACGCTCAAGCTTGACGGTCTTGTTTCCGTTTGGCACCCTGCTCAGAACTAGCGGGGGGAGCGTTGGGCCGCGCCGTCACGGCTGCCGGCCTTTGGGGCGTAACATGATCAAGTCGGAGTTGATTCAGCGGGTGGCATCCGCCAATCCGCATCTCTTCCACCGCGACGTGGAGCGCATCATCAACATTGTGCTCGACGAGATCACCGGCGCGCTCGCGCACGGCGACCGGGTGGAACTGCGCGGGTTCGGTGCCTTCACGGTGAAGCATCGCGCGGCGCGTCAGGGGCGCAATCCGCGCACCGGAGACACGGTCTTCGTCGAGGACAAATACGTGCCCTTCTTCAAGACCGGCAAGGAGCTGCGCGAAAGGCTCAATCCGGACAGGCACGCTTGACGCTGGACGGGAGCGCGGGCGTAGCTTAGGAGCGGCTCCGTGTGGCGCAAGCTCATACTCGGCCTCGTGATCGTGCCGCTCGGCGTGCTGCTTGTCGCGCTCGCCGTGGTCAATCGCACGCCGGCCCAACTCGTGCTCGATCCGTTCGGCGGGAATGAGCCGTCATTGTCTTTCTCGGCCCCGCTGTTTCTGTTCCTGCTCGGTGCGTTCGCGTTCGGCTTGATCGTTGGCGGGCTCGCGACCTGGCTCAAGCAGGGCAAATGGCGCAAGACCGCGCGTACGCAGCGCCGCGAAGCCGACGAATGGCACGCCCGCGCCGACCAGCTGGAAAAGGAGCTCGGCACGATGGAGCCCGCCACCAACCGCCTGCAACTGCCAGCGGATTAGTGTGGCGGCTCGAGCGTGGTTCGAGGCAAGCGCCGTCATCCTGAGGTGCGAGGGCCAAGCCCGAGCCTCGAAGGACGGCGCTGGCATCTCACCATGACGAGGCCGAGCGCCACCAGCTCTAGGTCGGACCTCCCCACGAGGGGGAGGTTGGGTAACGACCATGCTGCACTGCGGTAGACTTTGGCGCCCGGATTGGCATAGGGTGGCGCCGCGCGAGCCTTAGAGCCCGCAGACCCTCTCCCCCGAGAGCAAGCAAGTGGCGGTCAAGGTCAAAATCTGCGGCGTGCGGACGCCCGCCATCATCGAGGCGGCGGCGGCTGAAGGCGCCCATTATGTCGGGCTTGTGCTTTTCGAGCGGAGCCCGCGCCATGTCGAGGTTGAAGAAGCCCGCGTGCTCGCGGCGGTCGCCCGCGGCAAGATCGGCACGGTCGCCGTGCTGGTCGACCCGGACGATGCCCTCATCGAGGGCGTGGCCGAGCGGGTCCGCCCCGACCTGATCCAGCTCCACGGCAGCGGGACGCCTGAGCGGGTCACTGCCATCAAGACGCGCACGGGCCTACCGGTCATGAAGGCCATCCCGGTCGCCGAGGCATCCGACGTGGTGCAGGCGGAGGCCTACGCGGGAATCGCGGACTACATACTGTTCGATGCGAAAGCCGCGCCGGACGCGATGCGGCCCGGGGGCTTCGGCGAAAGTTTCGACTGGGCCCTGCTACGCGACGCGAAACCGCCATTTGCCCTGTCGGGCGGCTTAAACCCAGACAACGTCGCCGCCGCCGTGCGCGTGACCGGCGCGTCGCTGGTCGACGTATCGTCAGGTGTCGAGAGCGAGGCCGGCATGAAGGATGCCCGGCTGGTGCGCAGCTTCGTTCAAGCTGCCAAGGCTGCCGCTTCCGCATCGAGGGCCAAAGCCTCATGAGTGCGCGCTCCGAACAGCTCAACACCTATCGCGGAGGCCCGGACGAGCGCGGCCATTTCGGCCTCTATGGCGGGCGCTTCGTCGCCGAGACCTTGATGCCGCTGATCCTCGATCTCGAGCGCGCTTACAACGACGCCAAGGCCGATCCCGCCTTCAAGGCCGAGATGGACCATCATCTCGCGACCTATGTCGGGCGGCCGTCGCCGCTTTATTTCGCCGAGCGCCTCACCTGCCATCTCGGCGGGGCGAAGATCTACTTCAAGCGCGAGGAGCTCAACCACACCGGCGCGCACAAAGTGAACAACGTGCTCGGCCAGATCATGCTGGCTCTGCGCATGGGCAAGACGCGCATCATCGCCGAGACCGGCGCCGGCATGCATGGCGTTGCGACCGCCACCCTCTGCGCGAAGTTCGGCCTGCCTTGCATCGTCTATATGGGCTCCGTCGACGTCGCGCGGCAGAAGCCGAACGTGCTGCGCATGAAGATGCTCGGCGCCGAAGTCCGCGCGGTCGAGTCGGGCTCGAAGACGCTCAAGGATGCGATGAACGAGGCGTTGCGCGATTGGGTCGCGAACGTGCGCAACACCTTCTACTGCATCGGCACGGTTGCGGGCCCGCATCCTTATCCAGCGATGGTGCGCGATTTCCAGTCGATCATCGGGCGGGAGACGCGCGAGCAGATGATTGCGGCGGAGGCCCGACTGCCGGATTCGCTGATCGCCTGCATCGGCGGCGGCTCGAACGCGATGGGGCTGTTCCATCCGTTCCTCGACGAGCGTGGCGTCGAGATTTACGGCGTGGAAGCAGCCGGGCACGGCCTCGACAGCGGCCAGCACGCGGCCTCGATCGCCGGCGGCAAGCCCGGCGTGCTGCACGGCAACCGCACCTATCTGCTGATGGATAAAGACGGCCAGATCGACGGAGCGCATTCGATCTCGGCCGGCCTCGATTATCCCGGCATCGGGCCGGAACATGCCTGGCTCAACGATGTGGGACGAGTGACGTTCCTGTCCGCGACCGACGACGAGGCAGTGGCAGCGTTCCAGCTTTGCAGCAAGCTCGAGGGCATCATCCCGGCGCTCGAGCCGGCGCATGCGCTGGCGCGTGTGCTCGACCTCGCGCCGACCAAGCCGCGCGATCACTTCATGGTCGTCAATCTCTCCGGCCGCGGCGACAAGGACCTCGATTCCGTTGCGAGCTATCTCGACGCCAAGACGCGAGGGCTTCATGACTAAAACGCGGATCGATAAAAGATTTACGGCACTCAAGCGGGACGGGCGCGCGGGGCTGGTCACGTTCATCACGGCCGGCGATCCGGACTTCGACACCTCGCTTGCTATCCTGAAAGGTTTGCCCGCCGCCGGCGCCGACATCATCGAGCTCGGCATGCCGTTCTCAGATCCGATGGCCGACGGACCGGCGATCCAAGCCTCCTCGCAGCGCGCGCTAAAGGCCGGACAGACCATGGAAAAGACGCTTGCCATGGTCAGGGCCTTTCGCGCCGAGGACCCGGCCACGCCCATAGTGCTAATGGGCTATTACAACCCCATATATGTGTATCCGGCCGCCCGTTTCGTTGCGGACGCTGCAAATGCTGGGGTTGACGGTCTAATCGTGGTCGACATGCCGCCAGAAGAGGATGCCGAGCTGCGCCCGGCCGCAAAGGCCGCCGGGCTCGACTTCATTCGGCTCGCCACGCCCACGACTGATGCGCGGCGGCTGCCGGCCGTGCTCGCCAACAGTTCGGGGTTCGTCTATTACGTCTCGATCGCGGGCATTACCGGCACGGCGGCGCCGGATCTAAGCGAAGTGAAGGCCCAGGTCGGCCACATCAAAGCCAAGACGGGCCTGCCCGTCGCTGTCGGCTTCGGAGTCAAGACGGAAGCCCAGGTGAGCGCGATCGGAAGTCTGGCGGACGGCGTGGTGGTCGGCTCGGCGCTGGTCGCGAGCGTCGCGGACAGCCTCGATCGGAACGGCAAGGCGACGTCCGCGACCAAGCAGCAAATGCTGGCGCTTGTGGGCCGCCTCTCAGCGGCGCTCAGGCATCCGGCTGAGGCAACGGTCTAGAGCATGCACGCAATCACCGTGGAAAGTTCGGTAGACAAGTGAACTGGATCAACAGCGTCGTCAGGCCCAAAATCCGCAGCATCCTTCGCCGGAAGGAGATGCCGGAGAATCTCTGGGTGAAATGCCCCGAGACCGGGCAGATGATCTATTACAAGGACCTCGAGGCCAACCAGTTCGTGGTCCCGGGCTCCAACTATCACATGCGCATGTCGGCGGCGGCGCGGCTGAAGGCGCTGTTCGACGATGGTGAATACGAGAATTTGCCACTGCCAGAGGTTCCCGTCGATCCGCTGAAGTTCCGCGACGAGCGCCGCTACACCGACCGCCTCAAGGACGCGCGCAGCAAGACCGGGATGCCCGATGCGGTGCTTGCCGGCGCGGGTCGGCTTGAAGGCGGAAGGATCGTCGCAGCCGTGCAGGATTTCGATTTCCTGGGTGGCTCGCTCGGCACCGCCGCGGGCGAAGCCGTGATCGCCGCGATGCGCGCCGCGGTGAAGCGCGGGACGCCCTTCATTCTGTTCGCGGCATCCGGCGGCGCGCGCATGCAGGAGGGCATTCTCTCCTTGATGCAGATGCCGCGCACGACCGTCGCGGTGCAGGAGCTGCGCGAGGCGAAGCTGCCTTATATCGTCGTGCTCACCCATCCCACGACCGGCGGGGTGACGGCGTCTTACGCCATGCTCGGCGACATCCATATCGCCGAGCCCGGCGCGCTGATCGGCTTTGCCGGCCCGCGCGTGATCGAGCAGACCATCCGCGAGCAACTTCCCAACGGCTTCCAGCGCGCCGAATATCTCTACGCGCACGGCATGGTCGACATGGTCGTGCACCGGCATGAATTGCGCGGCACACTGGCCCGCATCTGCCATTTGTTGATCCATCGCCGTGCGGAGCGCGACATCGCGCGCCACGAAGAGCTCGACGGCAAGGTCATGCTTGCCGCGCCCGCCTCCACCATCCCCGTTGCCGGTAATGGCCTCGATCGCGACGCCCACGATCACGACGAAGAGCCCTTGACGGGCGGCGCCGGCAATGGCGCTAATCCCACTCCGCCGCAAACCGCCTAAGGGTCGCAACGCTTGACCCAGCTTCCGTACAGCGCCGGGCACGCGCCTGCCCGCTTTGGCCCAGCGTCGAGCGACACTCTGCTCGAACGCCTGAAGATGCTGCATCCGCAATCGATCGACCTGTCGCTTGGGCGTATTGCACGCCTGCTCGCCGCGCTCGGCCATCCCGAACGGAAGCTTCCGCCCGTGGTGCATGTCGCTGGCACCAACGGCAAAGGTTCGTTCCAGGCCTTCCTGCGTGCCATCGCCGAAGGGCTCGGCAAGGCCGTGCATGTCTATACCTCGCCGCATCTCGTCAATTTCCATGAGCGCATCGTGCTGGCCGGCCCCTCAGGCTCCGGTCCCGTCAGCGAGGAGGTACTGGTCGATTGCCTCGCCCGCGCGGAGGCCACCAATGACGGAGAGTTGATCACGCTGTTCGAGATCACGACGGCGGCGGCATTTCTCGCCTTCTCCGAGACGCCAGCCGATCTTTTGCTGCTCGAGACGGGCTTGGGAGGAAGGCTCGACGCGACCAATGTCGTGGCGAAGCCGCTGCTCACGGCCATCACGCCGGTCTCGATCGACCACGTCTCCTTCCTTGGCGAGACACTGACCGAGATTGCCGGCGAGAAGGCCGGCATCATCAAGCAAGGCGTGCCTTGCGTTGTGGGCCGGCAGGAGCGCGAAGCTTTCGCTGTCATCGGGCGGAAGGCGGAAGAGCTTGGCGCGCCGCTTTACGTGGCCGGGCGCGACTTCGATTCCTTCGAGCAGCATGGGCGGCTGGTCTTCCAAACGGCCGAGGGGCTGCTCGACCTGCCGCTGCCAAGGCTCAACGGACGCCACCAAATCGACAATGCCGGCAATGCCATCGCCGCAGCGAGCCTCGTCTTCGGCGAGGCGCTGAGCACGCGCGCGATCGAGCGCGGGCTCACGCATGCGCAATGGCCGGCGCGCATGGAGCGGCTGCCCACGGGCGGCCTCCATGCTTATGTCGAGGCAGGCACCGAGATCTGGCTCGACGGCGGGCACAACGCGGCCGGCGGTCAGGTCATCGCGCACGCCCTTGCCGAGCTTGACGATCGCCTGCCCCGGCCGGTTCATCTCATCTGGGGCATGATGGAAACGAAGGACGCGCATGCCTTCATTGCGCCGTTCAAGGGCCTCGTCGAACGCATCTACACGGTGGCGATCCCCGAGGAGCCGAACGCCTTCGACGCAGGCGCGCTTGCCGAGATCGCCAAAGCGGAAGGATTCGACGTGGTGCCGTGCGAAAGCTTGCCGGATGCTCTGGTGCGCTCGCAAGAGGCAGTGCACGAGGCCGCGCGCATTCTCATCTGCGGCTCGCTATACCTTGCCGGCCATGTGCTAAGACTCAACGGGTAAGACCGCGAAGGAGGGTCGCATGCGAGGAACAGGTCTTGGCTCGACTCTACCTGCTGCTTTCGGTCTTGCGCTGCTCGGGCTGCAAGCGGCCGGAGCAGCTTCGCTGCCAACGGACGTCGGAACTTGCAGCGAGACCGCGATCGAAGAGATCGGCACACGGCTCGGCACGCCCGACAGCGGCAGTGTGGTGAGCTTCGTCAATGGCGTGCAGATCTCCTATGACCCGGTTCCCGGGATCATCAATTCGCAAGTCGGCGATCCCGTGAATGTGTGCCTTGTCTTCGTTCCCGCGGACTGCCCGCCGGGCGACGATCGCGGCAAAATCTACGCACCACCAATCTCCGGCACCGGCGAAAGCTGGGAGCTGCCCGACTCGCAGCATTCCTGCGGCGGCGCCTGACCTAACGCTCCGAAAGCCTGGTGTTATGGGCAGCACGCCTAGAAAACGTAAAGGAGTTCTTTCAGCGTATGAACTACCACGTCAAGGATATCGGGCTCGCCGGTTGGGGCCGCAAGGAAATCGCCATCGCCGAGACCGAGATGCCGGGTCTCATGGCGGTCCGCGAGGAATATGCCGCGAAGCAGCCGCTCAAGGGCGCGCGCATCGCGGGCTCCCTGCATATGACCATCCAGACAGCGGTGCTGATCGAGACGCTGAAGGCGCTCGGCGCCGACATCCGCTGGGCCTCATGCAACATCTATTCGACGCAAGACCATGCGGCCGCGGCGATCGCGGCGGCCGGTATCCCGGTGTTCGCCTATAAGGGCGAAAGCCTCGAAGACTATTGGGACTACACGCACCACATCTTCGAATGGGCTGATGGCGGCACGCCCAACATGATCCTCGACGATGGCGGCGACGCGACGCTGCTCGTGCATCTCGGCGTGCGCGCGGAGAAGGGCGACACCGCCTTCCTCGACAAGGCAACCAATGAGGAAGAGGAAGTGCTGTTCGCCGCGATCAAGCAGCGGCTCCAGGAGAAGCCCGGCTGGTACTCCGAGATCGCCAATAACATCCGCGGCGTGACCGAGGAGACCACGACCGGCGTGCATCGGCTTTACGAGATGCAGAAGAAGGGCACGCTGCTCTTCCCTGCCATCAACGTCAACGACAGCGTGACAAAGTCCAAGTTCGACAATCTCTATGGCTGCCGCGAGAGCCTTGTCGACGGCATCCGCCGCGGCACCGACGTGATGATGGCGGGCAAGGTCGCCATGGTCGCGGGTTTCGGCGATGTCGGCAAAGGCTCTGCCGCCTCGCTCCGCAACGCCGGCTGCCGCGTGCTGGTGGCCGAGATCGATCCGATCTGCGCGCTACAGGCCTCGATGGAGGGCTACGAGGTCACCACCATGGACGATGCCGCGCCCCGCGCCGACATTTTCGTCACCGCCACCGGCAATCTGGACGTGATCACCGTGGACCACATGCGCGCCATGAAGGACCGCGCCATCGTCTGCAATATCGGCCATTTCGACTCTGAGATTCAGGTCGTGGGCTTGCGCAATTTCAAATGGCACAACGTCAAGCCCCAGGTCGATGAGGTCGAGTTCCCCGACGGGCACCGCATCATTCTGCTGTCCGAAGGGCGCCTTGTAAATCTCGGCAACGCCATGGGCCATCCGAGCTTCGTGATGAGCGCGTCCTTCACCAATCAGACGCTCGCGCAGATGGAGCTCTGGAACAATCCGAGCGCCTACAAGAAGGAAGTCTACACGCTGCCGAAGCAGCTCGACGAGAAGGTGGCGCGGCTGCATCTCGGCAAGGTCGGCGCCAAGCTCACCGAGCTTCAGCCCTATCAGGCGGACTACATCGGCGTGCCCGTCGAAGGCCCCTACAAGCCCGACACCTATCGCTACTAACCCCACCCCACGCCGATTAACCAAAGCGCGCCGCCCTGTTGGCAAGCTGTGGGCAAGAGTCCGCGAAGCAGTTAATCTTGCTTCTGATTCGCCTTGAGGCTCGCAAAGGGTCGATTCGGCCCGCGTCAGCTCTGTGGCAGCGTTAAGCGAGGCGAGGCCAGGGCAGCGGCGTGGAGCGAGGGGACCATGCGGACCAGCGGGGGCGAGGCCGCACCTTCATCAAGGTGGCCAAAAGTGCCGTTCCGCGTTTTTGCACTGGCCCTGCTTTGCCTTTTTCCCGTTGAGGCGGCGCTTGCCGCCGACGGCTCCTTGTTCGAGGCGCGCACGCTGCTCGCGCTCGGCGTCAATCTCGGCATCATCGCTTTTGCCGTGGGCACAGCCATCGCCTGCCTGCGCGTTATGGAACGCGCGCGGAAGGCTGAGGCCCGCGCAGCCGACGAGGCCGAGCGTTACCGGCTGACCGAATCGACGCTCGACACGGTGCTTGCGGCCGAGCCGCAGGGGCTGCTTGTGCTCGGCGAAAGCGGCGAGCCGGAAATGCTGGTTGCGAACCTGCCGTCGAGCTTCGGCGTGCCGCGCGAGGCGCTCCGGCTCCTGCATGCCGAGCTTTGGCTCGATCCGCGCTCGGCCGCCGAATTCGACGCCGCGATGCAGGCGCTCGCCGAGCATGGCGACGCCTTCAACCTGACGCTCCGCACCAAGCGCGACAAATATGTCGAGGTGGACGGCCGCGCCGCGGCGCGCACCATCGTGCTGAAAGTGCGCGACCTCGCAGGCCAGCGCCTCGAGCTCGCCGATCTCGTCGCACAGCACAAGCAGCTCGAAGAGCAGGTCCTGGGCTTGCGCCGCCTGCTCGATGAGGCGAAGGCGGGCGAGACCGCGCACGAGTTGAAGCAGGCCGTTCCGCGCTTCAGGAGTTTCGACAAGCTCGCGACAGCTTTTGCGGTGTTCGACGCAGCCCAGCGGCTTGCTCATTTCAACCAGGCCTATGTCGATCTCTGGAAGCTCGATCCAGCATGGCTTGCGACCCATCCACGCGACGGCGAGATCCTCGACCGGCTGCGCCAGGCGCGGCGCCTGCCCGAGAAAGCCGATTATCGCGACTGGAAGAAGACCTGGCTCTCGGCCTACGGCTCCAACACGCAAGTCGAGGATCAGTGGCACCTTCCGGATGGACGTACGCTGCATGTGATCGCTGACAGCGACGGCGAGGGCGGCCTCACCTATCTCTACGAGAACGTCACCGAGCGGATCGCGCTCGAAAGCCGCCACAACGCGCTGATGCAGGTACAGCGCGAGACGCTCGACACGTTGCGCGAGGCCGTGGCGGTGTTCGCGCCGAGCGGCCGGCTCAGGCTCTACAACCAGGCGTTCGCGCGCATCTGGGAGCTGAACCCGCGGCAGCTCGACGGCGAGCCGCATATCGAGGAGGTGATCGCGTGGTGCCGTCCGCTCTATGACGCGCCCGAGGAATGGGAGCGCACCAAGTCGGCGGTTACCGCCATCGTCGCCGGGCGCCACGCCTATGAGAGCCAGATCGACCGGCCTGACGGCGTCGTGCTCGCCTGCGCGGCGCTGCCGCTGCCCGATGGCGGCACGCTGCTCACCTACAGCGACATATCCGACACCAAGCGCGCCGAGCGTGCGCTGATCGAGCGCGCCGAAGCGCTCGAAGCAGCCGACCGGCTCAAGACGGCGTTCATCTCGCGCGTTTCTTATGAGCTGCGCACGCCGCTCACCAACATCATCGGCTTCAGTGAGCTTCTGGCGAGCCCGCTGGTCGGCACGCTCAACGACAAGCAGCGCGACTATCTCGGCGACATCAGGCTCTCGGGACGCACGCTGCTTGCCATCATCGATGACATCCTCGACCTCGCCACCATCGATGCCGGTGCGCTCGAGTTGAGGCTCTCGCCGGTCAAGGTCCGCGACGTGATCGACCAGGCGGTGCAAGGCCTGGAGGAGCGGCTCAAGCAGAACGAGGTGGCGCTCGATTTCGACATCGAGCCGGGCGTCGATACCTTCATCGCCGACGAGCGGCGCGTCACGCAAATCCTCTATAATCTCCTCTCCAATGCCATCGGCTTCTCGGAGCCCGGCGGCAGGATCAGGCTCGCTTGCACGCGCGACCGTTCCATGCTCGCCTTCGCCGTCGAGGATCAAGGCGTGGGCATTCCAGAGGAGTACCAGCAGGCCGTGTTCGACCGCTTCGAAAGCCGCACGCAAGGGTCGCGCCACAGGGGCGCGGGGCTCGGGCTTTCTATAGCCAAGAGCCTCGCCGAGTTGCATGGCGGCACCGTCACGCTCGCCTCAGAGCCCAGCAAGGGCACGTGGGTCACGGTGCGCCTGCCGCTGACGCAGCAGCAGGATGCGGGTGGCCTTGATGCCGCGGGCTATAGGGCAAGCCGCGCCGGATGAGCGCAACTTGGAGCCTTGAGGACGTCGACCTCGTCAGGCTCGACATCCTCGCAAGCCGCCTCGCACCGATCCTCAAGGCAGGAGACGTGATCGCGCTGAGCGGCCCGCTCGGCACCGGCAAGACGACATTCGCCCGCGCACTCCTATCGCGTCTTGGCGGCGGTGAGGACGAGGTGCCGAGCCCGACCTTCGCGCTGATGCAGCGCTACGAGACGGACCGGCTCGTGATGACCCATTGCGATTTCTATCGGCTGGAGCCTGGCGATCTCGGCGAGCTCGGGCTCGACGATGCGCTTGCCGAGGGCGCGGCGCTGATCGAGTGGCCGGAGCGCGCGGAAACCTGGCTGCCGGCAGACCGGCTCGACATCGCGATTGACGAGACGGCCGAGCCGCATCTCCGCCGCCTCGTGCTCAAGGGTCATGGGAGCTGGGCCGCCCGGCTGCAGCGCCTTGCGGCGCTCACCGCCTTTCTCGACAGGACCCCTTATGCGGACGCGCCCACCCGCTATCTCCAGGGCGACGCCTCGACGCGGAGCTATGCGCGGCTCGTGCTTCCCGACCGCAACGCGATCCTGATGAATTCTCCGCGCCAGCCCGACGGGCCGCCGATCCGCGACGGCAAGCCCTATTCGGCGCTCGTGCATCTCGCGGAGGACATCACACCGTTCGTTGCGGTCGCGGCTGCGCTCAGGGAACGGGGGCTTTCCGCGCCCGCCATCTACGCCCTCGACCTCGAGCGCGGCTTTCTGGTGTTGGAGGATCTCGGCGACAGGGTGTTCGGGGCCGAGGCGGCGAAAGGGCGCCCGCTGGCCGAGCTGTGGGGGCATGCCGTCGATGTCCTGCTCGCGCTCGCCGAAGGCCCGCCTCAGGCACGCTTGCCCGTCGATGGCCATGCTCCGTACGGCCTTCCCGCCTACGATGTGGAGGCTATGCTGGTCGAAACCTCGCTCCTGATCGACTGGCTTTGGCCCGCGCTGCACGGCGAGCCGGCGCCGGAAGCCTTGCGCGAGGAATATCTCGGGCTGTGGCGCCCGCACCTGGAAAGCGCAGCAAAACAAGACCTTGGCTGGGTCTTGCGTGACTATCACTCCCCCAACCTGATCTGGCTTCCCGGCCGGGAGGGGGTCAGGCGGGTCGGTCTCCTCGACTTCCAGGACGCGCTCCATGGCCCACTCGCCTACGATCTTGTCTCGCTATTGCAGGACGCGCGGCTCGACGTGCCGGAAGCGCTTGAAGCGGAGCTTCTCGCTCGCTACTGTTCTGGCCGGGGCGCGCAAAGCCAGCATTTTTCGAGCGATCAGTTTCGTACGCTCTACGCAACGCTCGGCGCCCAACGCAACTCTAAGATCCTCGGCATTTTTGCGCGATTGGCGAAACGTGACGGCAGGCGCGGCTATCTCGCCCACATCCCGCGGGTCGCGCGCTATCTCGAGCGCGACCTCGCCCATCCGGCGCTCGCGGAGCTGCGCCGCTTCTACGCGCGCGAGTTGCCGCACACGGCAGACCTCCCGCCGCTCGCGCTGTGAGCGGAAAGACGCCCATGACTAAAGCAGCGACAGCGATGGTTCTGGCCGCGGGCCAAGGCGAGCGCATGCGCCCGCTCACTTTGACCATGCCGAAGCCGCTCATCCCGCTCGCGGGGCGTCCGCTGATCGATCACGTGCTCGACAGACTCGCGCAAGCCGGCGTCGAGACGGCCGTCGTCAACGTGCACTACCTCGCCGATCAGCTCGAAACGCACGTCAAGAACCGCGACGGCAAGCGCCCGAGCATCCTCGTCTCCGACGAGCGCGGCGTGCTGCTCGATACGGGCGGCGGCGTCACCAAGGCGCTTCCTCTGCTCGGCGCGGGTCCGTTCTTTATCCACAACGCCGACTCGGTCTGGAGCGAATCCGCGCCCGCGCTGCCGCGCATGCTACGCGCGTGGGATCCGGAAAAGATGGACTGCCTTTTGCTGCTCGCGCCGACCGGGACGAGCATCGGCTACAATTTCGACGGGGACTTTTCCGTTGGCGAGGATGGGCGGCTCGTCCGCAAGGAAAAAGGCGAGGTCGTGCCGTTTGCCTTCGCCGGCGCATCGCTGTGCGACGCGAGGCTGTTCGAGAACGCCCCCGATGGCCGGTTCTCTTTGAACGTCCTTTGGGATCGGGCGCTCATCAAAGGCAGGCTTTACGGCATCGAGCTCGACGGGCGCTGGATGCATGTCGGTACGCCGGCGGCCCTTGCCGAAGCCGAGACCTTGTTCGAGCGTGAAGGTGCCTGATCAAGCCAAGGCGCCCAAGCGGCTTTACACCATCCCGCCTTCGGCGCCGTTCCTCTCGACCCTCGCGCGAGCCGTACTTTCCGGGGACCTGCCGCTCCCCGGCGGCGACCGGCCCGACCCGCTTGTCCTGCCGCTCACGACGATCTACCTGCCGACGCGGCGCGCGGCGCGGGCTTTGCGCGAGGCGTTCCTCGCCGAGGCGGGAAGCGAGGCCTTGCTGCTTCCACGCATCAGGGCGCTCGGCGATGCCGACGAGGAGGCTGCCATCATCCTCGACGCGGGCGACGCGGAGGGAGACGATGGCGAGGCGGGCGCGCCAGCCATCTCACCGCTCGCGCGGCGTCTCGCGCTGATGCGCCTCGTGATGGCCTATCGGCATCGATCCGCGCCCGATGCTTCCGATGTGGACCTCGATACGGTTCGCTGGGACGTAACCGCCGGCCAGGCCTCAAGTCTCGCGGCGGACCTCGCGCGGCTCATGGATGCGGTCGAGACGGAGGGGGTCGATCTTTCCGCGCTCGATGCCATCGTGCCGGACGATCTTGCGACGCATTGGGAAAGTACGGTCGAGTTCCTCAAGATCGTGACCGAGCACTGGCCGCGTTATCTTGCGGACAATGGCCTCGTCTCGCCGGTCGAGCGGCGCAACGCACTGATGGCGCGCGAAGCCAAGCGGCTGGCACAAGGCTCGCCGCATCCGGTGATCGCGGCGGGTTCGACGGGTACGGTTCCCGCCACGGCGCGGCTGCTCAAGGTCATCGCCTCGCTGCCAAACGGCGCCGTCGTGCTGCCGGGCCTTGACCTCGCGCTCGACGAGGACAGTTGGGCGAGCCTTGCCGATCATCCCGAGCATCCACAGGCTGGCATGGCCGAGCTCTTGCGCAAGCTGGACGCCACCCGCGCGGACGTCGCCTATGTGCCGGGCAGGGCCCCCGGCACTGCTGCGAGCGCGCGGCTCAAGCTCGTGAGCGAGGCGCTGCGTCCCGCAGGGACAACCGAGCACTGGCAGGCGCTGATCGGGTCGGCGCGCACCGGCGGTCGCCAAACGGATCTCGCGGCGGCGCTCGACGGCATCAATCTGGTCGTCGCGCCGACCGCCCATGACGAGGCGGAAGCCATCGCGCTGATCCTCCGTTCCTGCGTCGAGGAGCCAGGCAAGACCGCGGCCCTCGTCACGCCTGACCGCGTGCTGGCGCGGCGGGTCGCGGCGCGGATGAAGAGCTACGGCCTCGATATCGACAACTCGGCGGGCACGCCCGTCGCACGCACGCTTCCCGGCGCGTTCCTCGAATTGATTCTCGATGCGGTCTCGGACAATTTCGCGCCTCCAGCGCTGATGGCGCTGCTGAAGCATCCATTGACCCGGCTCGGGCGCCGTCCGTGGCAGATCAGGACCGCGCCCCGCGCGCTTGAGCGCGGCGCCTTTCGCGATGTCTATGTCGGCGAAGGCCTAGCCGGTGCGCGGGCGGCGATCACGGCACCACCCATCGAGCCGTCGCGACGGCGCCGCAGTCTCAAGCCATATGAACGCGACGCTGCGCTTGCGCTCATCGCCGACCTTGAAGCTGCATTCGCGCCGCTCATCGCGCTCTCTGCCGACGGCGCATCGCGGGGCGCCGCGGAGCTTGCCGAGGCTCATGCCGCGGTTGCCGAGGCCCTGGCGCGCGACGCGAGCGGGGAGTCTTCGCATCTTTGGTCTGGCGACGCGGGTGAAGCCTTGACGGTCCTGCTCGCCGAGCTGATCGCAGCGGTATCGAGCTTGCATATCACCGCCTCGGACTATCCGTCCTTCTATCGCAGCCTGGTGGCGAACCAGGCCGTGCGGCCGCGTGCGTCGGCCCATCCGCGCCTCTTCATCTGGGGGCCACTCGAAGCGCGCCTGCAACAGCCCGATCTCGTGATCCTTGGCAGCCTGAACGAAGGCGTATGGCCGAGGCCGCCGGAGGCCGGTCCCTGGCTCAGCCGTCCGCTTGCGCGCCAAGCTCGGTCTATCTCCGCCCGAGCGGCGCACAGGTCTTGCCGCGCATGATTTCGCGCAGGCCCTCGGCGCGAGCACGATCTATCTCACCCGCGCGGAGAAGGTGGACGGCGTCCCGACCGTGCCCTCGCGCTGGCTGCAAAGGCTTGGCGCGCTTGCGAGCGCCACCGGCCTCGCAGAGGGGCTTCAGCCCGCGCTTCCTTTCGTTGCCTGGGCGCGCGAGCGCGACACGGTGCCAGCGTTTGCGCCGGCCGCGCCGCCAAGCCCTCGCCCGCCTGCGCATGCAAGGCCGCGCGGGCTGAGCGTGACCCGCATCGAGAAATGGATCGCCAACCCCTACGAGATCTTCGCCAAGGACATTCTGGGCCTCGAGCCGCTGAAGCCGCTCGGTTGCGAGCCCGACGCCGCGTTGCGCGGCAGCATCATCCACAGCGTGCTGCACCAATTCGCGGCCGCTCACCCGAACGTGCTTCCCGCCGACATCGAAAGTGAGTTGATAAAGCTCGCGGAGCGGCATTTTGCCGAGCTGGGCGGCGCGCCGTCCGTCGAGGCGTTCTGGCGGCCGCATTTCGAGCGCTTTGCCCGCTGGTTCGCGGCGACCGAGCCCGCGCGCAGAGCCTCCATTGCGAGCATGCACACCGAGGTCAGGGGCGCGCTGCAGCTTCCCGGCCTCGACTTCAAGCTCACGGCGCGTGCCGACCGCATCGACATCGGCGAAGACGGCACCGTCACGATCTACGACTACAAGACGGGCAAGGCACCAATCGCGAAGCATGTCGATGAGCTGTTCGCGCCGCAACTCGCGCTCGAAGCAGCCATCGCCGAAGACGGCGGCTTTGCCGATCTCGGCAAGCTACACGTCGCCGACCTCCGCTACATTGAGGCTTCGGGCCGCGACGAGGGCGGCGAAGAGCGCGCGGCCTGCAACAGTTCCGCCTCCACACTTGCCGCCAAAGCGCTCGAAGACCTCGCAGCGCTCGTCAAGCGCTACGCCGATCCAGGCATGCCCTACGAAGTGAAGCGCCGCAAAGCTCCGGCTTTCGCGC
Source organism: uncultured Alphaproteobacteria bacterium (assembly GCA_963821255.1). Taxonomy (GTDB): domain Bacteria; phylum Pseudomonadota; class Alphaproteobacteria; order Rhizobiales; family Methyloligellaceae; genus Methyloceanibacter. The sequence goes on from CAWGCX010000008.1 coordinate 44,498, forward strand.
GTGTCTACGACTACGACGCCTACGAGCATCTCGCGCGCGTCAAGGAATGGCTCACACAAGAAGCCGAGGAGGAGTGGCGATGAACGAGACCGCGCCGCTTCCGCACGAGCCCGACAGCAACCAGGCGCGCGCATCCGACCCCGTGGCCTCGGCCTGGGTCTCCGCTAATGCCGGCACCGGCAAGACCACGGTCCTTGTCAGGCGGTGCTTGCGGCTGCTGCTCGCCGACTCGCAACCCGAAGCCATCCTCTGCCTGACCTACACCAAGACCGCGGCGGCCCAGATGCAGAACAAGCTGCTGGAGGCGCTTTCGGCCTGGGCGATCCTGCCGGAGGACAAGCTCAGCGCCGCGCTTGCGAAGCTTACGGGACGCGAGCCCGAGCCGGCCGATTTGCGCAAGGCCCGGCGGCTGTTCGCGCGCGTGCTCGAAGCGCGTGGCGGGCTCAAGATCCACACCATCCATGGGTTCTGCGAGCGCCTGCTGCAGCGCTTCCCGCTCGAAGCGCAAGTCACCCCGCAATTCGCCGTGCTCGATGAGCGCGAAGCCGCGCTGCTGCGCGCCGAGGCCTTCGATGCGGCGATGGCGCGCGCCGCCGAGGAGCGAGACAGCGCGCTCGGGCAGGCCCTCGCCAAGATCATCGCGCTGGCCAGCGAGCGGTGGTTCCGCCAGATCGTCGACGCCGTCCTCGCCAAGCGCGCCGAGCTCGCCCGCATGGCGGCCTTTCATGGCGGACACGACGCATGGCCGGCAGACGAGGCGAACGCGCTGAAGGTTCTGTTCGGCGTCGCCGAGCGCGCGGAAGCCGATCTTATAGCCGAGATGGGGAGCGTGCTTGCCGATACCGAGATCGACGCGCTGCTCGTGGCACTTCAGGCCCATGGCTGCACAAAGGACGACGCGCGCGTGGAGGCGGCGCTCAGAAGCGCGCGGGCTGCGCCCGGCGAGACGCGCGCGAGCCTGCTCAAGACCGTCTTCTGCACCGACGACAACAAGCCACGCGCCAGAGTTTGTGGCAGCGCCGTGCGCGATGCCGCACCCGCGCTCTGCGCGGCGCTCGTGACGGCGCAAGCCCGCTTCGTCGAGCTCGACGCAAAGCTTGCGGCACTCCGCGCGGCTGAAGCGAGCGGCGCCGTGCTCGCGCTCGCCGACGCGATTCAGTCCGGCTACGAGCGGCGGAAGCGCGCAAAGGCCGCCCTCGACTATGACGACCTGATCGTCAAGAGCCTGCATTTGCTGTCGCGCGCGGGCGCAGCGGAATGGGTGCTGTTCAAGATCGACGGCGGGATCGAGCACATTCTTGTCGACGAGGCGCAAGACACCAACCCCGACCAATGGAGCATCATCGAGCGGCTCGCCGAGGAGTTTTTCGGCGGCGCCGGCGCGCGCGAGACGCTGCGCACGCTGTTCGCGGTCGGCGACGAGAAGCAGTCGATCTACAGCTTCCAGGGCGCGAACCCCGCGCGTTTCGGCGAGGTGGGACGCGCCGTGCGGCAAAGGGCGCGTGCCATCGGCGTCGCCTTTCACGACGTGCCGCTGACGCTCTCCTTCCGCTCGGTCCCGGCCATCCTCGAAGCCGTCGACCATGTGTTCGCGCGGGACGAAGCCGCGCAAGGGCTGAGCTTCGTCGAAGGCGCGGTCATCACGCACCACGCCCATCGCACGGGCGAAGCGGGGCTCGTCGAGCTGTGGGCACCGGAGGCCGAGGCCAAGGCGCAGCCCGCGCGCGCCTTCGAGCCATGGTGCGAGGGGCCTGCCGGGGCCCGATCGGTCGATGCGCTCTGCAAGCGCCTGGCCGCGCAAATCGACTACTGGCTGAAGAACGGCGAGATGCTGGTGTCGCAAGGCCGCGCGGTGAAGGCCGGCGACATTCTAATCCTCGTGCGCCGCCGTGACCCGTTCACCACCCCGGTGATCCGCGAGCTGAAGCGCCTCGCAATTCCCGTCGCGGGCGCGGACCGTATGAAGCTGATGGATCAGCTCGCCGTGCAGGACCTCGTCGCGCTGGCCGACACGCTCTTGATGCCCGAGGACGATCTTGCGCTCGCGGTGGTGCTCAAGAGCCCGCTCTTCGGTCTCGACGACGAGGCTCTGTTCGATCTCGCTTACGCTCGCAACGGCTCGCTCTGGTCCGCGCTGATGGCGAGGGCTGCCGAGGATGCGCGCTTCGCCGAGCCCGCGGCGCGGCTTGCGGCTTGGCTCGCCCGCGCAGATCTCTCGCCGCCATACGAGTTCTTCGCCGAGCTGCTCGGCGCCGACGATCAGCTCATGCGCCGGCGGATGCTCGCCCGGCTCGGGCCGGAGGCGGCCGAGGCGATCGACGAGTTCCTCGACCGCGCGCTCGATTTCGATCGCGAGGCGGCGCCCTCGCTCCAGGGCTTCGTCAACCATCTCCGTGCGGGCGACGTCGAGATCAAACGCGACATGGAGCAGCAGCGCGACGAAGTCCGCATCATGACAGTGCACGGCGCGAAGGGCCTGCAGGCGCCGATCGTGTTCCTGCCCGACACCTGCATGTTGCCGCGCGCGCAAGGTCCGCGACTTTATCCGCTGCCCCGGTCAGGCGTGCCGGAAAGCGAAGTCGCGCATATCGTGTGGGCGGCGGGACGCAACGATCTCGACGTGCTCACCGATGCGAAGGACGCGATGCGGCGCGGCGAGATCGAGGAGTATCACCGCTTGCTCTATGTCGCGATGACGCGCGCGAGTGACCGGCTCTATGTCTGCGGCTGGCAGGGCCAGAAGGACAAGCCGGAGAAGAATTCCTGGTACGAGCTCATCGCGCACGGGGTCGACGGTCACCTCGTCGAGGCCGCGTGCGATGATGGTGCCAAGGTGCGGCGCATGGAGAGCGCGCAAGCGAAGCCGGTGGAGCCGGATGAGGTCAAGAAGGCGGCAGCAGCGGCCGCGCCGCTTCCCGATTGGGCGAGCGCGCCAAGCCCACGCGAACGCGCAAGGCCGACGCTTGCGCCGTCGCGGCTTGCGCTTGGGACCGACGGCGCGGCTCACAGCGCCGAGCAGCCGCCGCTTGGACCGAGCGCGCTCGGCGCTAACGACCGCTATGCGCGCGGGCGGATGGTCCATGCCCTGCTCCAGCATCTGCCGAACGTCGCGGCGGAGCATCAGGAGCGTGCGGCACGCGCTTTCGTCGCCATGCGCGGCGCGGACCTCGACCAAGCGCTTCGCGACGAGATCGTTGCCGAGACGCTCAACGTCGTCCGAAATCCGGATTTTGCCCCGCTGTTCCGGCCGGGCAGCCTCGCCGAAGTCCCGGTGGTGGCGAGGCTTGGCGAAGGCGACGGGGCCTTCGCGCTTGACGGGCAGATCGACCGGCTGGCCGTGCTCGACCGCGACCTGCTCATCGTCGACTACAAGACCAACCGCCCACCCGCCGCGACGGCCGAGGAGGTTGCGCCGGCCTATATCGCACAGCTCGCCGCCTATCGCGCAGCGCTCGAGCGCCTCTTCCCGGGCCGCACCTTGCGCGCCGCCCTGCTCTGGACCGACGGGCCGCGACTCATGGAGATTCCGTCAGCTCTGCTTGATGATACGGAACGTCGCATCTTGCAGCGGGCTGGCGAGCCTTGACGGGTGCGGACCCCGCACCTAGGTTCCGGTCCTGAAGACAGCCGCCGTTGCGCAGCCGGCGCGCGAGGAGAAGCAATGGCAACCGAAAAAATCTCCGACGACACCTTCGAAGCCGAGGTGCTCAAGTCGCCGATCCCGGTGGTGGTCGACTTCTGGGCCGAATGGTGCGGCCCATGCCGGCAGATCGCGCCCGCGCTCGAAGAGATCGCCAAGGAGTTCGACGGCAAGGTGCGCATCACCAAGCTGAATATCGATGAGAATCAGCGCACACCCACGCAATACAACGTGCGCGCCATCCCAACGCTGATCCTGTTTAAGGATGGCGAGATCGCGGGCACGCTCAGGGGCGCCTATCCGAAGAACCATGTGGCCGCGTGGATCAGCGGCGCGATCGGCGCTGCCGCCTAGCTCTCGACCGCTTCGGACTTAGTCCTCCTCGCCGAAACCGTTCTCGACGAGCTTGATTAGCGCTTCGAGCGCGGCGCGTGCGTCGGCGCCTTCAGCCTCGATCAGGATCGTGTGGCCCTGGCCCGCGGCGAGCATCATCAGGCCCATGATCGAGGTGCCGCCGACAGTGTGGCCTTCGCGCGTGACGTTCACATTGGCCTTGAAGCTCGAGGCCGTGCGCACGAACTGCGCCGACGCTCGCGCGTGCAGCCCCTTCTTGTTAGGAATCACGACCTCGGCGAAATAGAGGCCACCGACCGGCTTGCCGGCCTCTCCCTGCCGCATCCGGCGGCGCACGCTTGCGCCCATGCTCCCCTGCTCTCCCCGCGAAGACGTTCCGCTGTCCCGGCGACCTTCAATTGGCCGCGAGGATTTGACTTGCGACGCTGATATATTTGCGGCCGGCTTCCTGCGCCTTGGTGATCGCCTCTTCGAGCCCGCAATCGCCGCGCACGCTCGCGAGCTTCACCAGCATCGGCAGATTGACGCCGGCGATCACCTCGACATTCGAGTGCTCCATCGCCGAGATGGCGAGGTTCGACGGCGAGCCGCCGAACATGTCGGTGAGCACGACGACGCCAGCGCCGCTGTCGACGCGCGCAAGCGCGGTCAGCATGTCGGTGCGACGCTCGTCGAGGTCGTCCTCCGGCCCGATCGAGATGGTCTCGATCTGCTCCTGTGGTCCGACGACGTGCTCGAGCGCGGCACGAAATTCGTGCGCGAGCTTGCCATGGGTGACGATGACGACGCCGATCATGTTGCCCTTTGAGTTGCCGGCCCCCGGCGAAAGGCCGCTATCTTTGTCGGGAGAGAGTGTGCGCGCAAGTGCGATCCTTGCCTTAATTGGGATCGTGCGGCGCTGCGCGCAAGAGCGCCAATTTAAGCTTAAGCGGCGCCGACGGCTCGAATGCGTTCAGTTCCACAAGCGGCACGGTAACGCCCGCAATCACGGTCCGTTCCAGCGGTTTAGGCGCCATGCGCGGCATGTCAGGGCGGTCAACCAAATCGCAAACAAGCACGAGGCGCGCTTCTTTAAGGAACGGCACGTCGACGATGCCGATTCCCCTCACCTCGATCTTCCCCGCGATCGTCTCCGGAGCCCGCACGAGCGGCGCTCTGTCTCCGCGCGGTTCGACGAAGACCTGATCGTCGGCGACAAGCATCGGCGCGCCGGTTGCGTCACTGGGAAGCGCGATGAACCTGAGCGCGAGGTCGGATTTGCCGGAACCTGAGGCGCCGCGCAGCAAAGCGGCACGCCGCCCGAGCGCCACGCAAGTCCCATGCACCAGCTCACGCGCCAAGCATCCCTCTGTGCCGGCTAAGCGGCCCGCAGGCGCATCACAAAGCGCGCGCCTCCGGTAGTGCCGGTTCCGCCATCGCCCTTGCCGCGTCCGAGGCCTGCCGACGGGCGGTTCTCGGCCCACAGGCGGCCGCCGTGGCCGACCGCGATTTGGCGCGAGATATTGAGGCCAAGACCGGAGTTTTGGCCGAAATTCTCCTGCGGGCGATCCGTGTAGAAGCGCTCGAAGATGCGCTCGAGGTTCTCCTCGGGGATGCCCGGTCCTTCGTCCTCGACAGCCACTTGGATCTCGTTGCCAATCCGCCGCGCGACGACAGCCACGCGCCCACCCGGCGGCGAGAAGGAGATCGCATTGTCGAGCAGGTTGACGATCACCTGGCTCAAGCGGCTGTCATGTCCCGTGACGCGGTAAGGATGCGCGCCGGGCGCATAGGCAATGTCGAGCACGACTTCGGGCGTGTCGTCGCGGTGGATGTCGTTGAACAGCGAAACCGTCGTGCGCAACAGCTCAGCCATGTCGACCGGCTTCGCATCCTCGCGCGCAAGCTCGGCATCGAGCCGCGAGGCGTCGGAGATGTCGCTGATCAGCCGGTCGAGCCGCTTAACGTCGTGCTTGATGATCTCCATCAAGCGCTCCTTGGCGTCCTGGGTCTTGGCGAGCGGCAGGGTCTCGGTCGCGCTGCGCAAGGACGTGAGCGGGTTCTTCAACTCGTGCGACACGTCGGCGGCGAAGCTTTCGATCGCGTCGATCCGCCGGTAGAGCGCGCTCGTCATGTCGCGCAGCGCGCCGGACAGGTGTCCGATCTCGTCCGAGCGGTCGGTGAAGTCGGGAATTTCGGCGCGACCCTTCACGCTATGGCGCACATTCTCGGCCGCGGCCGCGAGCCGCTGTACCGGCCCGGCAATTGTGTTGGCGAGGATGATCGACAGCACGATGGTGACCGCCGCCGCGAACAGCGACACGCGCACGATGCCCCAGCGCTCGGCGGCCACGATGTTGTCGATATCGCCGCCGCGCGTCGAGAGCAGCAGCACGCCGAGGACGGCGCGCATACGCTGAATCGGCACGGCGACCGAGACCACGAGCTCGCCCTTGTCGTTGATCCGCACGATCGGAACTGAAGTTCCGGTGAGCGCGGTCGCGACCTCGGGATAGGCCTTGCCGTTCGCGCCGCCGATCTCGGTATAGAGCGGCAGGTGATCGTACCGGCTCATGTTCGTCTTCACCGCCTGCCAAAATGAGATGAGCGCATCGGGCGATTCGATGTTGGGCGGCGGCAGGTCGTAGCGCAGAACTTCCCCGCGCGAGTAGAACGTGTCGGAATCCAGGATCAGCGCGCCGTCGCGATTGTAGATGCGGGCGCGGCTGCCGGTGGGTTTCACCAGAGGCCTGAGGATCGGCGCCGCGCGCTCGGGGTCGATGGTGAAGCCGAGCGCCCCGCCAAGCGCGTCGTCATTGTCACCGCCCGAAGCGCCCGACTCGGCCTCGAGCAGGCTTTCCGGATCGACGGGAACCTCGTTGGTATCCACGCCGGCAGACGCCGCAATGGCGCGGGCGATGATCTCGCCCTGCGTGAGGAGGCTTTGCACCTTGGCGTCGATCAGGCCGGCGCGGAACTGGTTTAGGTAGAGGATGCCCGAGACGAGGATCGCGAGCCCGATCAGATTGAGCACCACGATCCGGCGGGTGAGGCTCGAAAAGCCGTGACGGAACGGAAGATACTCGCCGAGCCGCGCGAAGGCCCGGCGTGTGCGATCGGCGCCGGCGCGGAGCGCTCTGGCCACGCGCTCCTTCGCGGTGGGCGCTTCAGGCCGTTGCCAGGACCTGTCGGCCTCGGCGGTCATTAACGTCGTCCGTTACTCTTTGAAGCGGTAGCCAACCCCATAAAGCGTCTCGATCACGTCGAAGCTCGAATCGACCGCTTTGAACTTCTTGCGCAGGCGCTTGATGTGGCTGTCGATCGTGCGGTCGTCGACATAGACCTGATCATCATAGGCCGCATCCATCAGCGCGTCGCGGCTTTTCACCACGCCCGGGCGGGCGGCAAGCGCCTGAAGGATCAAGAATTCTGTCACGGTCAGGGTGACGGGCCGGTTGTCCCAGACACATGTGTGCCGCTCGGGGTCCATTTTGAGCTTGCCGCGCTCGAGTACCTTTGACTTGTCCTCGACCACTTGCGCCGTGTCGCGGGGCGCTGAGCGCCGCAGCACCGCCTTGACCCGCTCGACCAGGAGCCGCTGCGGGAAGGGTTTCCGGATGAAGTCGTCCGCACCCATCTTGAGCCCGAACAGCTCGTCGATCTCCTCGTCCTTGGAGGTGAGGAAGATCACCGGCAGCTCGCTCCGCTGCCTGAGGCGGCGCAGAAGCTCCATGCCATCCATGCGCGGCATCTTGATATCGAGGATGGCGAGGTCCGGCGGGCTCTCGGCGAAGCCATCGAGTGCGCTTGCGCCGTCGTTGTAGGTCTGCGTTTTATAGCCCTCCGCCTCGAGAACCATGCGCAGCGAGGTGAGGATGTTTCGATCGTCGTCGACAAGTGCAATTGTTGGCATTGTTGGGGGCCCTTGCGGCGATTGGCGTTGAGCAGGATGCAGGGATCAGGGGCTGCGCCAATTATGGCAGCTTTGGGGCGCGGTTCGTCACCCGTCTCGTTCGTGGTGCAACAATTATCGTTGTGGCGCAAGTGAATAAGTCTCCAGAAATGCCCACGAAAATCGAGATCGCGGCCAATGCGCGCGGCCTCGTTCGGCGTGCCTTCAAGGGGTCGCTGGCGACCATCGACGCACGGAACGGCTACCCCTACGCCTCGCTCGTCACGCTGGCGACCGACGTCTCGGGCGCGCCGACCTTGCTGATCTCGAACCTCGCCCGGCACACGGCCAATCTCGCCAAGGACACGCGCGCCTCGATCCTGGTGGACGAGACCGGCGCGCTGGCCGATCCGCTGCAAGGCGCGCGCGTTACCCTTTACGGCAGGGCTGAGAAGGCTTCGGGCGAGGGCGTGCGGCGGCGGTTCCTAGCCCGGCATCCGGAAGCCGCCTTCTATGCCGACTTTCCGGATTTCGGGTTCTGGCGGCTGGCGGTCGAAGGCGCGCATTACATCGGCGGCTTCGGGCGCATCTTCGATCTCACGCCGGATGAGCTGCTGGTTTCGCTCGATGGCGCCGACGCGCTGGCCGAGGCCGAGCCCGGCATCGTCGCGCATATGAACGATGACCACGCCGACGCGGTTGCGCTCTACGCAACCGTGCTTGCCGGCGCCGAGCCTGGCCCGTGGCGGATGACGGGCATAGATCCAGAGGGCTGCGATCTCGTCCTTTGCGGGGAGGCTTTGCGCATTCCCTTCGGCGAGCGGATCACCACACCTACCGAAGCCCGCAAGGAATTGGTCCGCCTCGCCAACGAAGCCCGGAGCCGCCCCGCCTAGCGTGCCTTGAAAGCTTTGCAACTTCGGTGCTAGGGAGGAGCAACTTTTTGCCTCCAATCCTTCCATTCGAGCCTCAGGGATCCTGCCGCATGAGCGTACAGACGAAGATTGCGCCCGCCGACGCCAAGTCTGCCAAGCACGACACGCCGAAGACCACCAACAAGAAGGTGCTCGCGTTCGTCGACGAGGCGAAGGCCCTGTTCAAGCCGGACAACGTCTATTGGTGCGACGGCTCGAAAGAAGAATACCAGGCGATGCTGAAGGCGCTGGTCGATGGCGGCACGGCCATCTGGCTCAACCCGGAGAAGCGTCCGAACTCGATTCTCGTCCGCTCCGATCCCAAGGACGTCGCTCGCGTCGAGGACCAGACCTATATCTGCTCGAAATCGAAGGACGACGCCGGGCCGACCAACAACTGGTTCGACCCCACCGAGATGAAGAAGACGCTGACCAAGCTCTACGACGGCGCCATGGCGGGCCGCGCCATGTACGTGGTCCCGTACTCGATGGGCCCGGTCGGCTCGCCGATCGCCGGCATCGGCGTCATGGTCACTGACAGCGCCTATGCCGTCGCCAACATGCACATCATGACGCGCGTCGGCGACACGGTCTGGAAGGCGCTCGGCGACAGCGAGGACTTCGTGCGCGGCATGCACACCGTCGGCTACCCGTTGTCGACGCCCACGACCGCCGACGTGCCGTGGCCCTGCAACGAGAATAAATACATCTCGCATTTCCCCGAGACGCGCGAGATCTGGTCTTACGGCTCGGGCTATGGCGGCAACGCGCTGCTCGGCAAGAAGTGCCACGCGCTGCGCATCGCGAGCGTGAAGGCGCGCGACGAAGGCTGGATGGCCGAGCACATGCTGATCCTCAAGCTCACCAACCCGGAAGGGAAATCGAAGTTCATCGCCGCGGCCTTCCCGAGCGCGTGCGGCAAGACCAATCTCGCCATGCTGAACCCGACCATTCCCGGCTGGAAGGCCGAGACGATTGGCGATGACATCTGCTGGATGAAGTTCGGCGAGGACGGCCGGCTCTACGCCATCAATCCGGAGACCGGGTTCTTCGGCGTGGCGCCCGGCACTTCGAACGAGTCGAACTACAACGCGATGAAGACGCTGCATGCGAACTGCATCTATTCGAACGTCGCGCTGACCGACGACGGCGACGTGTGGTGGGAGCAGATGGGCACGACACCCGAGCACACCATCGACTGGATGCGCCGCAACTGGACGCCGAACTCTGGCCGCACCGCCGCGCACGCCAACGCGCGCTTCACCGCGCCGGCCGCCCAGTGCCCGGTGATCGCGCCGGAGTGGGAAGACCCGAAGGGTGTGCCGATCGACGCCATCCTGTTCGGCGGCCGCCGCGCCACCGTGGTGCCGCTCGTCACGGAGGCGCGCGACTGGAAGCACGGCACCTTCCTCGGCTCTATCATGGCGTCGGAGAAGACGGCCGCCGCCTCGGGCGTGAAAGGCGACATCCGGCGCGACCCGATGGCGATGCTCCCCTTCTGCGGCTACCACATGGGCGACTATTTCGCCCATTGGCTGAAGATGGGCGAGAAGGGCGGCAACAAGATGCCGAAGATCTTCTACGTGAACTGGTTCCGCAAGAACGGCGACGGCAAGTTCATGTGGCCGGGCTATGCGGAGAACAGCCGCGTGCTGAAATGGATCTTCGAGCGCTGCGACGGCAAGGCCGACGCGGTCGACACGCCGATCGGCAAGGTGCCGGCGGACGGCGCGATCGACGTCAAGGGCGTGAAGGTCGACCCGGCCGATATGAAGGCGATGACGACCGTCGACAAGGAAGGCTGGAAGGCTGAGATCCCGCTGATCAAGGAGCATTTCGAGACCTTCGGCGCAAGACTCCCGCAAGGCCTGAAGGACGAGCTGGCGGCGCTCGAGAAGAGCCTGAGCTAGTCTGGCCTTCTTCGTCATACCGGCGAAAGCCGGTATCCAGGCATGCTCTGTGCCGGTCGTTCCTGGAGTCCGGCTTGCGCCGGAATGACAGCTTGGGGCGAGAAACCGAGAACCGCTCCACGCGGTTGCACCGACGCCCGTCCAAGCAGATCGGAGGCTGTTATGTGGTGGCACTCGACCGGCCTAGCCGCTCTGATCGCGCTTCTCGCCATCTCCTCTCCGGACCGCGGATTTGCCGAGTCTCCGGACGGAACGGTGCTGTTCCAGAACGTGCGCGTCTTTGACGGCAAGAGCAGTGAGCTATCCGCGCCGACAAACGTTCTGGTGCGGGGCAACAAGATCGAAAAGATCACGACCGGCGACATTCCGATAGATCGCAACGCCGGTACCACCGTCGTCGATGGCAGCGGCCGCGCCTTGATGCCGGGTCTGATCGATGCGCATTGGCATGCGATGCTGGTGCGGCCGACCCCGCCTGAGGTGCTCGCGAACGATATTGGCTACACCAATCTCTTGGCGGGTGTCGAAGCCACGGCCACTTTGATGCGCGGCTTCACCACGATACGCGACATGGGAGGTCCGAGCTTTGGCTTGAAGCGCGCCATCGACGAGGGACTCGTGCCCGGGCCGCGCATCTATCCCTCCGGAGCGATGATCACGATCACCAGTGGCCATGGCGATTTCCGCCAACTCTCCGACCTACCGCGCACCGTCGGCAGTCTCAGCCGCATGGAGCAGATTGGGGGGAGCATGGTCGCGGACAGTCCCGATGAGGTCCGTCTCCGCGTGCGCGAGCAGCTGATGCAGGGCGCCTCCCAGATCAAGCTCACGGCGGGAGGTGGCGTGGCGTCTCCGTTCAGTCCGCTGGATGTCTCGACCTTTACCGAGGCGGAACTGAGGGCCGCAGTCGAGGCCGCCGAGAACTGGGGCACCTATGTCTGCACCCATGCCTATACGCCAGCCTCGATCCAGCGGTCGATCGCGGCCGGCGTCAAATGCATCGAGCATGGGCATCTGATGGACGACGCCACGGCGCAGCTCATGGCGGACAAGGGGATTTGGCTGAGCACGCAGCCGTTCCTCGATATGACGAGTGCCGCAGCACTTGGCCCACAGGAACAAGAGAAGAAGCGCCAAGTGGTTGCCGGCACGGAGACGGTCTACGCGTTGGCGAAAAAGTACAAGATCAAGACAGCGTTTGGCACCGACATCTTGTTCTCCAAGGCGCTCGCCGAGCGGCAAAACGCCAGGCTCACTGATCTGACCAAATGGTACACGCCAGCCGAGGCTCTGAGCATGGCAACCTCGACCAATGGGGAGCTCATGGCTCTGTCGGGCTTGCGCAATCCCTATCCGGGCAAGGTCGGCGTGGTCGAAGAGGGCGCGCTCGCCGATCTGCTGTTGGTCGATGGCGATCCGCTCGCGGATATCGAGCTGATCGAAGATCCCGCCAAGAATCTCGTCGTCATCATGAAGGACGGAAAAATCTACAAGAACAGGCTCAACCCCTGACTTAGGACCGCCTCTTGCAGCGTGCTTCGCCACGCTCTAGGCAGGGCGCATGGCAAAGGGACACAGCGTCGTTGCGGCGGGACATGAGCTGACCGTGCAAGCGGTGGCGGAAATCCTGCAAGACGGTGGCAACGCCTTCGATGCGGCGCTCGCCGGCGCGCTGATGACGTTCGTCGCCGAAGCGGTGTTCGCTTCACCGGGCGGAGGCGGCTTCCTCATGGCCCGGCGTGCGGGGCGAAGCGACGCGACCCTGTTCGACTTCTTCGCCGAGACACCGCTGCAGCGCCGCGCGGCGGACGAGGTCTCGTTCTATCCGATCTACGCCGATTTCGGCCCGGCCAAGCAGGAGTTCCATATCGGCCTCGGCGCGAGCGCCACGCCGGGCGCTGTGGCGGGGCTGTTCGCCGTGCACGAAGCGCTCGGCACCTTGCCGATGAAGCGACTGGCCGAGCCCGCGGTGCGCGCCGCGCGCGCAGGCTTTCCGCTGACGCCCTTCCAGGCCTATCTCTTCACCGTGATCGCGCCGATCCTGACCGCGAGCCGCGGGGTCGCCGCGATCTTCGCGCCGGACGGCAAGTTGCTCGAAGCGGGGCAGACCTTTCGCAACGCGGGGCTTGCCGATACGCTCGAATTGCTCGCCGAGGACGGCGCGCGGCTCTTCATCGACGGTGATGTCGGACGCGCAATCGCCGAGCAGTCGCGCACGCTTGGCGGCCACCTGACCGGGGACGACCTGAAGCGCTATCGCGTCGAGCGGCGCGAGCCGCTCACCTGGCGGTACGGCGGCGCGACGGTCGCGCTCAATCCTCCACCCGCGGCGAGTGGCGCGCTGATCGCCTTTGGGTTTGCCTATCTCGAAGCGCTTGGCGAGCGAGGGCGCGCCATCGATGTCGCGGCATTGCGCGAGGCGATGGAAGCTACCAACGCGGCGCGCGCTACCCATGGCGAAGGTCTCGCCGCGCGGCTTGCGGGAGGGACGATCGCCAAAGAGCTGCGTGAGGCCGAGCGCCATCCACCGGCCTATCGCGGCACCACCCATGTCAGCGTGATCGACTCAGATGGAAACGCCGCCGCGATCAGCCTCTCCAACGGAGAAGGCAACGGTTTCATTGTCGGGAATTTCGGCTTCATGCTGAACAACATGCTCGGCGAGGACGATCTCGGCCCGCTCGACGCGTGGCGCGAGGGCACGCGCATGTCGTCGATGATGGCCCCGACCATCGTCCTCGCGCCTGACGGAACGGTGACGGCACTCGGTACTGGCGGCTCGAACCGCATTCGCACCGCCATCCTGCAAGTCGCCGTCAACCTGCTGGATCACGGCATGGACCTAGAGCGCGCGGTCGAGGCCGCGCGCCTGCATGTCGAGCGCGAGGGCAAAGTGAGCTTCGAGCCTGGGCTGCCGGACGGCGCGGAAGAGGCGCTGCTTGCGGGGGCGCCCGAGGCTCACGCCTGGCCCGCGCGCAATCTTTTCTTTGGCGGCGTGCACGCCGCGCGGCGTCATGCGAATGGCGGCGTGGAGGGCGCGGGCGACCCGCGCCGTCGGGGTGTCGCTGTTGTGATATGAGGGAGCGAGAGGGATCGATGCGAAACGCCATCGCCATACGTCATGTCGCCTTCGAGGATGCCGGCACATTGGAACCTGTGCTCGCGGAACGCGGGATCGCGCTGCGCTACCTGGAAGCCGGGATCGACGATCTTTCGCCGGCGAAGGACGCCGATCTGCTGCTCGTGCTCGGCGGGCCGATCGGTATCTATGAGGTGGATCGCTATCCGTTCCTCAAGCACGAGCTCGCGACCATCGAGGCCGCGGTGAAGAAGGGCGTGCCGGTGATCGGCATCTGCCTCGGCTGCCAGGCGCTCGCCGCCGTGCTCGCCGCCCGCGTCTATCCTGGCAAGCAGAAGGAGCTTGGCTGGGACGAGCTGACCCTAACCAAGGAAGGCAAGGAGTTCCCGCTCGGTGTGCTGGAGGGCGTTCGCATCTTGAACTGGCATGGCGACACGTTCGATCTCCCCGTCGGCGCGACGCGGTTTGCGTCCACGCCCATCACGCCGAACCAGGCCTTCGCCTACGGTCCGAAAGTTCTCGCGCTGCAATTCCATGTCGAGCTGCCAGAACGCGATCTGGAGAAATGGCTGATCGGGCATACGCTCGAGCTCGCCACGTCGAAGGTCGATCTCGGCAAGATGCGCGCCGAAACCGCCCGTTACGCCCCGCCCGTCAACGCGGCGAGCCGGAAGCTGTTCAACACTTGGCTCGACGGTCTTTCGGCCTGAGCCGCGGCGGATAGACAGATGCGCGCTCGCGCAATAGCCTGACGCTCAAGGGAACGCTCATGCTCTACGCGGCGATCTGCACCGACAAGCCCGGCAGTCTCGAGAAGCGCAAGGCGAACCGGCCCGAGCATCTCGCTTATCTCAAGGGTCTCGGCGATGCGCTCGTGCTGGCGGGCCCGTTCACCGAGGAGGACGGCACGAGCATGAACGGCAGCCTGATCGTGGTCGAGGCCGCCTCGCTCGAAGACGCACGCAAGCTCATCACAGGCGATCCCTTCGCCAAGGCCGGCATCTTCGCGAGCGTCGAGATCCGCCCCTGGCTGTGGAGCATCAACAAACCGAGCAAGTGAGCGCGCCGTCATGGCCTATTGGCTGATGAAGTCCGAGCCTGATTCCTGGTCCTTCGACCAGCAGAAGAAGACAGGCCGCAAGGGCGCGGAGTGGGACGGCGTGCGCAACTTCCAAGCGCGCAGCAACATGAAGGCAATGAGACGCGGTGACCTCGCCTTCTTCTATCATACGGGCGAGGAGAAGGCCGTGGTCGGCATCGTCAAGGTGATCGCCGAGGCGCATCAGGATTCGACCGATCCGACGGGCCAATGGCAATGCGTCGACGTGGCAGCGGTCGAGGGCCTACCGCGGCCGGTGACGCTCGCCGAGGTCAAGGCGCACGCGAAGCTCAAGGACATGAAGCTCGCGCGCAACCCGCGCCTTTCGGTGCAGCCCGTGACGCTTCAGGAATGGGCTATCATCTGCAAGCTTGGAGGGCTGGCCAAGCCGCCGGAGGCCTAGCGGTAGGGCAAGCCCCCACAACAAAGGGGGGAATGTCATGCAGATTCCAGTCAACTATCTCGCCGTCGTCATTGCGGCCCTGGCTGCATTCGGCCTTGGCGCGGTCTGGTACATGGTCCTGTCGAAGCCGTGGCTCCGCGCCGTCGGCAAGACCGAAGAAGAGGTGAAGGCGCGCGGCTCGGCGATGCCCTTCGTCATCACCATTATCGCGCTCCTGCTGATGTCCTGGATGCTCGCGGGGCTGATGGGCCATCTCGCGCAGATCACCATCAGGGGTGGCGTGATCACCGCTTTCTTCGTCTGGGCCGGCTTCGTCATCACGACGATGGCAGTCAACCATGCGTTTGCCGGCGCCAAGCCCATGCTCATCTTGATCGACGGCCTTTATTGGCTGGCCGCGCTCGCCGTCATGGGCGCGGTCATCGGCGCATTCGGCATGCCGGGCACATGAGGCAATGACGTAAGCAAGCCTTTGCCCGACCGCCCAACCTGATCGTATGATCGGGGCATACAAGGAGGCGTCAGCCAATGACGCCGCGTTCTAGGGAGGATCGGGCTGATGTCCGAGCACAAGGTCTACAAAGTCGACGCCGTGAAGGTCCCCAAGAAATGGAAAGAGCGGGCCTTCGTCGACAAGGACGAGTACGAGAAGCTCTACCAGAAGAGCGTCGAGAAGCCCGACAAGTTCTGGGGCAAGCAGGGCAAGCGCCTCGACTGGATCAAGCCCTATACGCGCGTCAAAAACACGTCGTTCGAACATCCCGACATCTCGATCAAATGGTTCGAGGACGGCACGCTCAACGTCGCGGCGAACTGCACCGACCGGCATCTCAAGAAGCTCGGCAAGCAGACCGCGATCATCTGGGAGCCCGACGATCCGAACGAGCCTGCCAAGCACATCACCTATCGCGAGCTGCATGAGAATGTCTGCAAGTTTGCCAATGTGCTGAAGGCGCAGGGGGTCAAGCGCGGCGCCCGCGTCACGATCTACCTGCCGATGATTCCGGAAGCGGCCTACGCCATGCTCGCCTGCGCGCGCATCGGTGCCATTCATTCCATCGTGTTCGGCGGCTTCTCGCCGGATTCACTTGCGGGCCGCATCGAGGACTGCCAATCGCGCATCGTCATCACCGCCGACGAGGGCTTGCGCGGCGGCCGCAAGGTCCCGCTCAAGGCCAATGCCGACGAGGCCATCAAGAAGGTGGGCGGGGTCGACCGCGTGCTGGTGGTCACGCGCACGGGCGCGAAGGTGCCATGGACCGAAGGCCGCGACCTCTGGCTGAATGACGAGCTCGCCAAGGTGAGCGCCGACTGCCCGCCCGAGGAGATGAACGCGGAGGACCCGCTGTTTATTCTCTACACGTCGGGCTCGACCGGACAGCCAAAGGGCGTGCTGCACACCTCAGGCGGCTATCTCGTCTACGCCGCGATGACGCACCAATACGTGTTCGACTACCACGACGGCGACATCTACTGGTGCACGGCGGACGTCGGATGGGTGACGGGCCACTCCTATATCGTCTATGGACCGCTCGCCAACGGCGCCACCACGCTGATCTTCGAGGGCGTGCCGAACTATCCCGATGCGTCGCGCTTCTGGCAGGTCGTCGACAAGCACAAGGTCGACATCTTCTACACGGCGCCGACCGCCATCCGTGCGCTGATGGGCGCGGGCGACGACTACGTGAAGCGGTCGAGCCGCAAGTCGCTCAAGCTGCTCGGCACGGTGGGTGAGCCGATCAACCCTGAAGCCTGGGAGTGGTACTACCATGTGGTCGGCGAGAAGCGCTGCCCGATCGTCGATACGTGGTGGCAGACCGAGACGGGCGGCATCCTGATCACGCCGCTGCCCGGCGCGACCAAGCTCAAGCCTGGATCGGCCACGCTGCCGTTCTTCGGCGTGCAGCCCGCGGTCGTCGACAACGAGGGCAATCTGCTGGAGGGCGAGGCGACCGGAAATCTCGTCATCCTCGATGCGTGGCCCGGCATGATGCGCACCGTCTATGGCGACCATAAGCGCTTCGTCGACACCTATTTCTCCACCTACAAGGGCAAGTACTTCACCGGCGACGGCTGCCGTCGCGACGCGGACGGCTATTATTGGATCACCGGCCGCGTGGACGATGTGATCAACGTCGCCGGCCATCGCATGGGGACGGCCGAGGTAGAATCGGCGCTCGTCGCCCACCCGAAAGTCGCGGAAGCCGCCGTGGTCGGCTACCCGCACGACATTAAGGGCCAAGGCATCTATTGCTACGTGACCCTGATGGACGGGGAGGCATGGTGCGATGAGCTGAGAGGCGAGCTTCGCGACTGGGTGCGCAAGGAGATCGGGCCGATCGCGTCCCCAGACCTCATCCAGTTCGCGCCGGGCCTGCCCAAGACACGGTCAGGCAAGATCATGCGCCGCATCTTGCGCAAGATCGCGGAGGACGATTTCTCCAATCTTGGCGACACCTCGACCCTCGCCGACCCTTCAGTGGTCAGCGACCTCGTCGAGAACCGGCAGAACCGGAGATCGGACTGACAGGACCCGAGGGTCCGGAGGTGCTTACACCGTCAGAGCGCGGGTGATCTGGTTCAGAAAGGCGTTCCACGCGTCCTTGGTCTCGCGGGTGAAGCGCTTCTCGAGCGACGTTTCTAGCGTCCAGGTCAGCGCGCGCGCCATGGTGCGGTAATGGCGCAGCCTGATGCCGAGCTGGCGATGCCGGGCCCCGAGCAGCTTCAGGATCGGCCGCAGGCCTTCGTCATGGTTCAGCGTGATCATGGCGAGCTTCATCGCCGCGGAGAACTTGCGTGCCTGCACGTCCATCGGACTTGCGAATTTCGTGCGCAAGGATGGATCGAGCCGGAACAGCTTCATGCAGAAGAGCTGGGCGACGAGCTCGCGCGCGGGCTCGATTCTCTCGAAACTCTCGTGGATCAGTTTCTTCTGCTTTGCGGTAAGCGAGACTTCAGTTGCAGCGGCGGCGCGCGGCTGGGCCCTCCGGCCTCTGGCGCTTCTTCCGACGGGCAGTTGGATGACGGCTGACATGGCAAGATTCCCCACGACGCAAGTTGAGGGAGGAGCATGGGGGGACAGGGCTTGACGAACGGTTAAGGTAACCAAATCGGCAACCAATTCTCCCCCGCCGTCGTCACGCCGGCAGGGTTAACGTCTTGTGACTCGGGGCCGGAATTCCAACATATGCGGGGCCTCCGATAGGGTTCGTGCCGGAGCGTGGAGGAGGACCGATGAGCTATTTCCGCACCGCCATTCTGCTTGCTGTGATGACGGCGCTCTTCATGGGCATTGGCTTCATGATCGGCGGCCAGGGCGGCATGATCATCGCTTTTCTCGTCGCTGCGGGCATGAACCTGTTCGCCTGGTGGAGTTCAGACAAGATGGTGCTGCGTATGTACGGCGCCCGCGAGGTCGACGAGCGCTCAGCCCCCGAGCTTTACCGCATGACGCGCGAGCTGGCGGCCGCGGCCAACCTCCCGATGCCGCGCCTGTTCATCATGGAGAACCCCCAGCCCAACGCTTTCGCCACGGGCCGCAATCCGCAGAACGGCGCGGTCGCGGTGACGACCGGGCTGATGCAGCTCGTCAACAAGGAAGAGGTCGCGGGCGTCATCGCGCACGAGCTCGCCCACATCAAGAACCGCGACACGCTGCTGATGACCGTCACCGCGACGATCGCCGGCGCCCTCTCGATGGTCGCCAATGTCGCGATGTTCACCGGACGCGGCAACAATAACGGCATCGGCGCGCTCGGCACGATCGCGCTCGTCATTCTCGCGCCGCTCGCCGCTGGGATCGTGCAGATGGCGATCAGC
The DNA here is from genome assembly GCA_963821255.1 of uncultured Alphaproteobacteria bacterium. GTDB lineage: Bacteria > Pseudomonadota > Alphaproteobacteria > Rhizobiales > Methyloligellaceae > Methyloceanibacter. The sequence goes on from CAWGCX010000008.1 coordinate 63,587, forward strand.
CGGACGCGCGAATACGAGGCCGACCGGGTGGGCGCCGAGATCAGCGGCGATCCGATCGCGCTCGCCACCGCCTTGAAGAAGATTTCGGGCGCCGCGCAGCGCATCCCCAACATGGAGGCCGAGCGCAACCCGGCCTCGGCACATATGTTCATCATCAACCCGCTGTCGGGCGCGCGCATGGACAATCTGTTCTCGACCCACCCCGCTGTCGAGAACCGCGTGGCACAGTTGAGCGCGCTTGCTCAGCAGATGGGCGGCAGCGGCGGACGCACGAGCCTCGCCTCGGATTCTGCCGATGCAGGGCCGTGGGCCTCGCGCCCAAGCAATCGTGGACCTTGGGGCTAGACCAGGCCTATTGTCCCAAACCACCAAGATGACATTCACTAGCAAACAGGCGCGGCGGCGTTCGCCCACGCGCGACTTCCAGGTCGGTCTCCCCGCACGCCGGGCCGCCGTTGAGTTGCTCGACGCCGTGCTCGGCAAGAAGCAGCCGCTCGGCGAGGTCCTAAGCCGCTCGCTCGATGCGGGGCCGATGTTCGACCTGCCGCAGCGCGACCGCGCGCTCGCGCGCGCCATCGTGGCGACGAGCCTCAGGCGCAAAGGTCAGCTCGACATCGTCATCGATGGGTTTCTCGAGCGCGGGATGCCGGAGAAGGCTGGCACGCTCTATCCGATCCTCTTGTCGGGCGCGGCGCAGCTCATCTTTCTCAAGACGCCCCCGCATGCGGCCATCGACCTTGCGGTGACGCTCGCCCAATACGACCCGCGCGCCAGGCGCTACGATAAGCTCGTCAATGCCGTGCTTCGCCGCGTCGCCGAGCATGGCGAGGCGATCGCCGCTGCGCTCGACGTGACGCGCGTCAACACGCCCGACTGGCTCTGGGCGCGCTGGGAGCGCGTTTGGGGCGAGGAGCGCACGCGCGCCATCGCCGAGGCTAATCTCGTCGAGCCCCCGCTCGACCTCACGGTGAAAGACGACCCGGCCGGCTGGGCGGAGGCTGTCTCAGGCCGCGTGCTGCCGACCCGCAGCGTGCGCTTTCTCCCCAAGGGACGCATCGAGTCCCTCCCCGGCTATCAGGACGGTGCCTGGTGGGTGCAGGATGCCGCGGCATTCCTGCCCGCGCGTTTGCTCGGGACCGTCGCGGGCAAGCGTGTCGCCGATCTCTGCGCGGCCCCCGGCGGCAAGACGGCGCAGCTCGCCTTTGCCGGCGCCTCCGTCGTCGCGGTCGATGACTCGAAAGCGCGCCTCGGTCTGCTCGCCGAAAATCTCGCGCGGCTCGGCTTGGAAGCCGAGATCGCGACGGCCGACGCGACGACATGGCAGCCCGGCGAGCATTTCGACGCCGTGTTGCTCGACGCGCCCTGCTCATCCACTGGCACGATCCGCCGGCACCCAGACATCCCCTACACCAAGTCTGCCAGGGACATCGCGCCGCTTGCAGCCCTTCAGGCGCGGCTCCTCGACAATGCCGCTTCCCTGCTTAAGCCAGGCGGCACGCTCGTCTATTCGGTCTGCTCGCTTGAGCCCGAAGAAGGCGAGGCGCAGGTCGCGGCGCTGCTTGGGCGCAACGACGCGCTCAGGCTCGATCCGGTCTCGCCCGGCGAATTGCGCGGCGAGGCCGATTGGATCTGGCCCTCTGGATGCCTCAGGACTTTCCCGTATCAGCTCAAGCTCGATACGCCGGAATGGAGCGGCATGGACGGGTTTTTTGCGGCAAGGCTCATCCGCGCGGCTTAAGGAAGCGCGGATCGCCCCTTGATCCCAAAGCTTTGCCGCCCGACAATGCGGCCCTCAATGCGGGGGCATGACCTTTGGCGCCTGACAGGCGCTTGGTCCGGAGTAGCGATTCATGGCGGCGGATTCACAACCCTACGAGCGCGAGCGCCGGCAGGCGACGCGCTATAGCGGTCCAGGTCCATTCCGCCGCTTCATGCTCGCAAGCATGGCGAACATCAGCTATCCGGGCAGCCAGGCCGAGCAGCTTCTGCTTGCGCCCCAGGAGCTACGCACAGCCGATCCGAGCTTCGCGACGGAGATCTACAACGGCCATTTCGGCCTTGCCGGCCGCCTCGCGGAGATCGGCGCCGAATCGCCCTTCGACATCAAGCCGCCGTCCGAGGATTGGGAACGCGAGCTTTACGGCTTCGGCTGGCTCAGGCATTTGCGGGCGGCGGGCAGCGAGCTGTCGCGCGAGCAGGCCAAGGCGCTCGTCAACGACTTCGTCCGCCATGGCCGTTCGCTCGGCGGGCTTGCCTGGCGGCCCGAGATCGTCGCGCGCAGGGTGATCTCCTGGCTTTCGAACTCGGTGCTTGTGCTCGATAGCGGCGAGCCCGAGGCCTACGAGGCCTTCCTCCGCTCGCTCACCGCGCATCTCCGCTATCTCTCGGCAAGCTATCGCGACACGCCAGACGGCGTTCCGCGGCTGCTCACGCTTATGGCGCTGATCTATGCCGGGCTCTGCATTGCGGACCAACAGGCCGTGATCGACCGCTACGCGCGGCCCTTCAGCAAGGAGCTCGACCGGCAGATCCTTCCCGATGGCGGTCATATCTCGCGCAACCCTGAGGCGCTGGTCGAGCTTCTGCTCGACCTCTTGCCGCTCAGGCAGTGCTTCGTCGCGCGCGACCGGTCGCCGCCTAAGGAGCTGACCGACGTCATCGACCGCATCATGCCGATGCTCCGCTTCTTTCGCACGGGCGACGGCACGCTCGCGCGGTTCAACGGCGCGGGGCCGACGCCGACCGATGCGCTCGCCACCGTGCTCGCCTATGACGACATCGAGGGCGCGCCCGTGCGCACCGCCGCCAATTCCGGCTATGTGCGGCTCGAGATCGGAACGACGCTCATCATCTGCGATCTCGCCGGAGCGCCGACGAGCTCGGTTAGCTCATTGGCTCATGCCGGCTTCCTCTCCTTCGAGATGAACTCGAATGGCTGCCCGATGATCGTCAATTGCGGGGCGCCTTCGGCCGAATACGACGATTGGCGTCCGTTCGCCCGCTCGACGCCCGCGCATTCGACCCTGAGCCTCGAGGACTCCTCCTCGGCTGATTTCACCGTTAGCAGCGCGAATGGCGGCGCACCGGCAAGCAACTCGCCGCTGCTCGGCCCGCTGCACGCGCAGGCCGCGTTCAGCGATCAGGGCGACAATTTCCGGATCAAGGGCGTCCATGATGGCTACGTCTCCCGCTACGGCGTCAGCCATGCACGGCAGATGCTGGTGCCGCCGACCGGTACGCTCGTCAGCAGCGAGGACAAGCTCTCGGCGCCAAAGGGACTGAAATTCTATGACGGTCCAATCGCCGGCGCCTTCGCCATCCGCTTCCACCTGCATCCGAGCGCGCGCGCCACGCTCGCGCCCGGCGGACGGAGCGCCGACCTCACACTCGCCAACGGTGAGGTCTGGAGCATCAGCACAAACGCGCCCGAGATCGCCATCGAGGACAGCGTGTTCCTCGCCGATGCGCGCGGTCCCCAGCCGACAACACAGGTCGTGCTCTCAGGCATGATGGGCGAGGCGAGCGACGTGCGCGTCGTGTGGAACATCGAGCGCACGGCCGAAGGCGGCGGCGGTCAGCTCGTCGATCCTAACGACGCCGCGTCCGAAGCGGCCTAGACGTCGAAAAGCCGATGCGAAAAATTGCGCGCGCGCTGCTCTCGCTCAGCGACAAGACCGGTCTTGCCGAGTTCGCGCGGGCGCTGGCAGACCGTGGCGTCGAGATCGTCTCGACCGGCGGCACCGCCAAGCTGCTAAAGGAAGCGGGCATCGAAGTGACTGACGTGGCTGCGGTCACAGGTCTGCCGGAAATGATGGACGGGCGGGTCAAGACGCTGCACCCGAAGATCCACGGCGGGCTGCTCGCGAAGCGCGGAGACGTGGCGCATGAGCGCGCGCTCAAGGATCACGCGATACCGCCCATCGATCTGCTCGTGGTCAATCTTTATCCGTTCGAGGCGACGGTTGCGCGCGGGTGCGATTTCGATGCCTGCATCGAGAATATCGACATCGGCGGTCCGGCGCTGATCCGCGCAGGCGCCAAGAACCACGCAAGCGTCACCGTCGTCATCGAGCCGGAAGACTACGGGCGCGTGCTTGACGAGATGGACGCGCATGACGGCGCCACGACACTTGACTTGCGCAAGACGCTCGCCGCCAAGGCTTTCGCGCGCACCGGGGCGTATGACGCGGCGATTGCGTCGTGGTTCTCGGGCGCGCTCGGCGATGGGACGCCGCAAACCGTTGTGATCGCTGGAAGAATCGCCCAAGTGCTGCGCTACGGCGAGAACCCGCATCAAGCGGCCGCCTTCTACCGGACCGGCGACCGGCGCTTCGGCGTCGCCACTGCTATGCAGCTTCAGGGCAAGGAGCTTTCCTACAACAATATCAACGACACCGACGCCGCCTACGAGCTGGCAGCCGAGTTTGACCCCGAGGTGAGCGCTGCGGTCGCCATCGTCAAGCACGCCAATCCGTGTGGCGTAGCGGTCGGATCATCGCTGGCCGAAGCCTATGCGAAGGCGTTCATGTGCGATCCTGTCAGCGCGTTCGGGAGTATCGTTGCGCTTAACCGTGCTCTGGACGAGCAGGCCGCGCGCGAGATCGTCAAGATCTTCACCGAGGTCATCATCGCGCCAGATGCGAGCGCGAAGGCCAAGACGATCGTCGCCGAGAAGAAGAATCTGCGGCTCTTGCTCGCAGGCGGCCTGCCGGACCCGCGCGCGTCGGGGCTCGCGTTCCGCTCGGTCGCCGGTGGCTTCCTCTTGCAATCGCGCGATACGGGCTCCGCGTCAGATCTCGATCTCAAAATCGTCACCAAGCGGCGCCCAAGCGAGGCCGAGCTTGCCGATCTCGTTTTCGCCTTCATGGTGGCTAAGCACGTCAAGTCGAACACCATCGTCTACGCCAAGAACGGCGCGACGGTCGGCATCGGCGCTGGGCAGATGAGCCGCATCGATGCCGCGCAAATCGCCGCCTGGAAGGCGAAAGACGCGGCGGAACATGCCCGGCTCGACGCGCCGTTGACGCAAGGCGCAGTTGCGGCATCCGACGCGTTCTTCCCCTTCGCTGACGGCATCGAAGCCATCGCCGAGGCCGGCGCCACCGCCGTGATCCAGCCCGGCGGCTCGCTCCGCGACGATGAGGTCATTGCCGCGGCGGACGCGGCGGACCTCGCCATGGTTTTCACCGGGATACGTCACTTCCGGCACTAGTTTCTGCGCGTGATCTTTTCCGAAAACCGGTGCCCACTTTTCGGGATCATGCCTTAGGTTCGCGCACCCACTGCAACAGCACGAGCCCCGCGATCAGGAACAGCACGCTCGAGCCGATGCCGATCCGCTGGCTGCCCGTCGCTGCCGTCACCACGCCGATGGCAAAGGGTGCGGCGAAAGCCGTGATCTTCCCGGAGAAGGCGAAAAGGCCGAAGAACTCGGTCAGCTTCTCAGGCGGCGACATGCGCGCGAGCAGCGTGCGGCTCGCCGCCTGTGCCGGGCCCGAGGCGATCCCGATCAGCGCGGCGAAAGCGAGATAGACAAGCTCGCCGGTCGAGGAGAACGGCGCGCTGCCCGGTGCCTTCGGCTCGACTGTAACCCAGAACAATACATGGTCGTGGCCGACCGAGAGCACGCCGATCGACGCGACGATGAACAGGAGCAGCGTCCAGCTGATCACGGCCTTCGAGCCGAAGCGGTCGTCGAGCGGTCCGCCGACGAAGGCGCCGATCGTTGCGGCGACCGTGATGATGGTGCCGAACAGGCCGAGCTCGGCCGCGCCCCAGCCGAACACGGTCGCCGCATAGATGCCGCCGAAGGCAAAGATGGCGCCGAGCCCGTCGGCGTAGAGCATGCGCGCAAGCAGGAACAATGCGACCTCCTTGTGCTCGCGCACCAGGCGCTTCAGCGCGCGGACGAATTGCGTGAGGCCCGCTCTGACGGCGCCTGCTTGCAGCTTCGTGCCCGGCCGGTCCGGCGTGTACAGGAACAGCGGCAGCACGAACACGACATACCAAAGTGCGGAGAATGGACCGGTGAGGCGGTCGCCCTCGCGCGTCGCCGGGTCTGGCGACACGATCGGCTGCAAGCCGAGCAGCGTCTTGCCGGTGTTGGGATCGGCCACGATGAAACCTGCGACCAGCGCAAGGCTGATGAGGCCGGCGACAAAGCCGGCCGCCCAGCCATAGCCTGACAGCGTGCCGAGACGTCTCGCCGGGACGAGCGACGGCATCATGGCGTTGGTGAAGACCGTCGCAAGCTCGGCGCCGATCGTCGCAAGCACGAAGCACACGAGCACGACCGGAAGGAAGCGCATCTCGCCCGGGATGGCGAGCCACAGCCCGAGCAACCCAACCACGAGCACCACCGAGAAACCCGCGATCCAGGGTTTACGCGGAAACCCTGCGTCGGCGATGGCGCCGAGCACCGGCGCGAGCACGGCGGCGATGAGCTCAGCAACGCCCGTCGCGTAGGCCCACAATGCCGCGCCTCGCACCGGATCGGCCATGAAGCCGTTCACGAAATAGGGCGCGAACAGAAAGGTGACGACCAGCGTGTAGTAGGGCTGCGCCGCCCAATCGAACAGCACCCAGCCGATGATGCCCTCCCGCTTGGCGTAGCCTTGCGGCGCGCCCTCCGCGCGGTGTCCTTTAGGCGTCGCGGAACGCATCGAGCACGATGAGATGGTTTGGCAGTTCGTCGGCGTCGCTTGCGCCCGGCGGGAAATGCTCGGCGAGAATCTTGCCGCAGCGTTCGATAGCCTTGATAAAGCCTTCCGACCGTTGCCCGGCAGCGATGTGACCGGTCAGCTCCACGATCAAGTCGTTCCAGATCTCGGGCGAGACTTTGCGGTAGATGCCTTCATCAGCGATGACCTCGGCAAAGTGCTCGGCGAATGAGACGAAGATGAGCACGCCGGTGCGGCCTTTGGTGGTGTGCAGGCTCTGCGCGAGGAACTGCTCGATCGCCTTCTGATGCGCACGGGCGCGCATGACGCATTTCGGTGCAAGCGCGTAGCGGACCGGCTCCCACTGGAAGAGGATACCGAAGAACAGAAAGGTTGCGAGTTGGAGTAGGTAGATGTGCTCGACCGGCCATTTGGTGGCCCAAATTAGCGGGAGCGGAACGGCGAGCGCGAGGAGAGCCGCCCAAAGAATCGCGAACGAGCGGTAACCGTCGGAGGACCCCGTTACCACGACGACGATCTCGCCGCTCGTCTTCGCCTCGGCGCGCGTGATGGCCTCTTCGATTACGGCTTGTTCCTTGCGCGTGAACGGGTCCATGACGCGCTCCTACCAACCGCCGGAGGCGCCACCGCCTCCGAAGCTTCCGCCGCCGCCGGAGAAACCCCCGCCCCCGCCCCCGCCGCTCGACCAGCCGCCACCGCCGCCGCTCCAGGTCGGTCCCGGAACGATCACGGGGCCGCCTTGTCTGTGGGTCACGCGCGGCGCATTACGGGTTGCCCGCCATATCGTGTAGAAAATCCAAAGCCAGATCGCGATCCAGAGGATCACAAAGAACCAGTCGATCGCCTCGTTGTCGGCATCCTCGCGGGCCTTGGCGCGCGCTTCGACTTCTGCGGCGTCGCCGGTCAGCACCAGCGTCACATCGTGCACCCCGTCCTTGATGCCGGCGGCGAAATCGCCCTCACGGAAGCGCGGCAGGATAGTGCTCTCGATAATGAGCCTGGACAGTGCGTCGGTCAGCGTGCCCTCAAGCCCGTACCCGACCTCGATGCGCACCTTGCGCTCGTTCGGCGCGACGATGAGCAGCACGCCGTTGTCGAGCTTGGCGGTCCCAATGCCCCAATGGCGGCCGAGCTGGTAGCCGTAGTCCTCGATGGTATAGCCCTGGAGCGACGGCAGCGTGACGACGACGAGTTGGTCGGAGCTCTTCTCCTCGAGCGCTTTGAGCTCCTCGGTGAGTGCAGTCTCTTCAGCGGCGCTCAAGAGGTCCGCGCTATCGACGACGCGACCGGTCAGCTCCGGAAAGGTCGGCTGGGCGGCTGCGACGGACGCGAGCCACAGCAACACGAATGCGAGGGCGGATCCGACCGCGCCGCAGCGCCACATGCTTGGGGCCATCAGCGCCCTCGTTCGGCTTGGCTAGAACTTGACCTCCGGCACCGTGGTGGTCTCCTCGGCCACGGTGAAGTTCTGCATGAGCTCCGCGTCCGGATAGAGCAGCGCGCGCCACCAACGGCCGGGTATCGTCCTGAGCTCGGTATTGTAGTCCCTCACCGCGGTGATGTAGTCGCGCCGCGCGATCGAGATGCGGTTCTCGGTGCCTTCGAGCTGGGATTGGAGCGCGAGGAAGTTCTGGTTCGATTTGAGATCGGGGTAGCGCTCGACCACGACCATCAGGCGCCCGAGCGCGCCGGTGAGATTGTTCTGAGCCTCCTGAAATTTCTGGAAGGCCTCGGGATTGGTGAGAATGTCCGCCGGGAGTTGCACTTGGGTCGCCTTGGCGCGCGCCTCGACCACCTGGGTCAACACCTCCTGCTCCTGCGCGGCAAAGCCCTTCACGGTCTCGACGAGATTGGGGATGAGGTCGGCGCGCCGCTGGTATTGGTTGAGCACCTCGCTCCAAGCTGCCTTGGCCTGTTCCTGCAGCGTGGGGATCGTGTTGATGCCGCAGCCGGCGAGCAACAGGCCCGCAACCACGAGGCAAACCGCGCGAGGTAAGTCCCCGCACCGGGCACGCGTCAATGCCAGCATGACATCCTCCCCTGGACAGCCCAAAATCCGCTAGGCACTCGTGTATTGAGCGCCTGCGTGCGAAGCAAGAGCGTTCTCGCGCGATGATAGGGGGGTGCAGTGCACCAGCTGAGCTGGTCGGCGCGGTCTACTGGCTGCCACCAGAGGCACGCAGGCGCGGCGGGCGCCGCGGCTCATCGGCGGGGATCGGCCGTTCTTTCGGCTCCGGGGCGCGCGCGGCCGGCGGCACGGCGAAGTCGATCTCCTCGCGCTCGAACGTGCGCAGGATCTCCAGATTGATGGCCTGCTGGATGTCCATATACGTGTTCTGGTCGGGGCTGAGCACCCAGTAGACCACTTCGAAGTGGATCGCGGTTTCGCCGAGGGTCCTGAGATGCGCGCGCTCGAAGCGGGTGAGCTCCTGGGCGTCGATGATCTCCTGGAACAGAGCTGGCAGGCGTTCGAGCTTGGTCGTCGGCGTGTCGTAGACCACGGGCAACGAGAACTTCACGCGCCGCTCCGCCATGCGCTTGAAGTTGTGGATGCGGGACTCGATCAGGTCGGTGTTGGCGCAGATGATCTGCTCGCCCGTGAGGCTACGCAGCCGCGTGGTCTTGATGCCGATCTTCTCCACTGTGCCGCGCTGATCGCCGAACACAATGACGTCGCCGACCTCGAAGGGACGGTCGAGCACGATGGCGAGCGAGGAGAAGAGATCGCCGAGCACGCGTTGCGCTGCGAGCGCGACAGCGACGCCGCCGATGCCGAGACCTGCGACGAGCGCCGTCACGTCGAAACCGAGATTCTCGAAGATCAGCAGAAGCGTGAGCGACCAAATGCCGACGCGCACCAGCACCTCGATGACCGAGATCGCGTTGCGCATGGGCGCCTTGGACCTACGCGGCGCGAACTGCCAGACCAGCAGCGCCGTGACGATGCGGTCGGCCCAAAGCGCGAACTGGATGAACAGCGCAACGACGAAGGTCGAGAACAGCACCTTCTCGACGGCTGGCGGAAGCTTGAGCAGCGATGCGCCGGCATAGATCGCAGCGATGATGAGGAACAGCGTCGTGGTCCGCTCGACGAGGTCGCGGAACACGGCGGGCCAGCGGAGGTCGTGCCCAGGACGCGACTCGGGCAACCGGCCCAGTAGCAGCCATTTTGCGACGATTGTCGCCGCAAGCATCGTACCGGCGACGAACGCGGCGAAAACCCACGCGACGATGTCGTTGCCGTAGAACCTCGTTTCGAGCAGCATTCGCGTCCCTTTTGGCGCTCGGGCGAGCTTAGTGGCTCAAACGCGCTTCGCCAGTCCTCGGGGCCCTCCCATCTCGGCGAAAGCGGCGGTTCGCTGAGCCGAAATCGAGACTTGCCCTAGAGTGTTGCGAGAATGGAACAAGCGCAAAGTTTCTTCGAGCGGCATGCAGATTTGCACAAGCTGGGTGCGGGCGTGGAAAACGCCATTACGTTTCCGCTAAGATTCTGGATTTACGCGACTTTTTTCGACCGTCGAACCCTTGTCCGCGGGATCGGTCAAGTCCTTCGCGCGTTAGGTTTTCAGAAGGCATCTGCTGGTCAAAGTGGGGAGCCTCTCTGTACTCTGATTCGTGAGTCGGGCTGTACTCTGATTCGTGAGTTGGGGACTCACGGGGGAGGCTCCTATGCGGCCGGTTTTCCACGGGGAGCGAGTGTGTTGCGTACGCTGCGTATGACGAGGGACGACGTCACGAAGATCGTCAAGAAGACCACTTTGGCGCTAACAACGGGGCTCGGAGTGGCGGCCCTGATCGTGGCTGTTGCGGCCGCGCCAGCCGAGGCCAGGAAGAAATCCAGAAGCTCCAAGCCGTTCGAGGCAGCGCTTCCCGATCCTACCAACGGCGAGCCGATGACGCTCGTCATCTCGCTTTCCCAGCAAAAAGTCGACGTTTATCGCGGCACGACGCGTATCACGAGCTCGCGCGTGTCGACCGGCATGCGCGGCTATGCGACCAAGGCCGGCGTGTTTTCGATCCTGGAAAAGCGCCGCCGCCACCACTCGAACCTCTATAGCGGCGCGCCGATGCCGTGGATGCAGCGTCTGACCTGGTCGGGCACCGCACTGCATGGCGGCGTCGTGCCGGGCTATCCGGCCTCGCATGGCTGCGTCCGCCTGCCCTTCTCCTTCGCGCCCAGGCTGTTCGGCATCACAACCGTCGGCCAGCATGTGGTTGTGGCGCGCGCTGCTGTGACGCCCCAGCCAATCGAGCACGCCAATCTGTTCAATCCGCTGACCCCCGCCGCCCCTTCCGTGGTGAAGCAGGAGGCCGAACCCAAGCGCGAGTCGAGCAATACCGTCGCGCCGCCTCGGCCGGCAGCAAGCTCGCTCCTGGTGGTGCTTGCGAGAGCCGATGTGGGCGGCGTCGCCTCCGACGTTACGCCTACGATCGGCGGCCCGGCGCCGAGCGAGGACGATACGGACCATGCCGCGACCGAGCCCGCGAAGCAGCCAGCGGCGGGCGACGCGCCTCCGGTCGAGGACACGCGCAGCCATGCCATCGACCCCTTTGCGCCTTCGGCAAAGCCGAGCACGGATCACGCCATCATGACCCCCGAGGATGGTGTCGTCACCGATCACGCGGAGACCGAGCAGGAGCCCTCTGAAGCTCCCAAGGCGCAGGCCGAGAGCAAGCCCGCGCCCGAGCCTGCATCAATCGCGGCCTCCCCCGAGCCTGCGCAGTTGATCGGCACGAGCCAAAGCGCGGCTGCAGAGCCCGCCCCCGCCAAGGCCGAAACTCCCGCGGCCCCCGCTGCGTCAGACAAGCCAGTTCCCGCGGAGGCGAAGACGGAAGAGGCCAAGCCTGTGGAAGCCAAGGCTGTCGAGGCGGCACCTGCCCCGGCCGCCTCGCCCGAAGCCAAACCGGCAGAAACCACCGCTGCCGAGGGCACGCCCGCCGCGACGGGTCCGGCAACTCCAACCACCGACTCGGCGTCGCCCGAGAAGACCGCTTCCTCTGAGACCGCTCCGACCGATGCCGCCAAGGCGCAGGAGGCCGCGTCAGCTGCGCCCGCGCCCGCCGCGGTGCCTGAGGTTGCTGCTGCGACCCCGGAAGCCGCCAAGGTCATCCCCGCGGTCGCCGTCGTGCCAGCGGCGGCAAAAGAGCCTGCGCTCACCGACACGCCCCCGTCGCTTGCCGCGCTCACCCTAGGCGCCGGCGCCAAAGCCGCTGCCGTCGAGGCCGCCGAGCCGCGCTCAACTGCCCCGCTCCGCATCCTCGTGACACGCCGGACCAAGACCGACCGCATCATCGGCGTGCAAAACATCCTTTCGGAGCTCGGCCATCTCGAAGCGCAGAAATTCGACGGCACGCTTGGGCGGTCCACGGTCGTCGCCATCAAGGCGTTCCAGAAGGCGAACGGCCTCCCCGAGACCGGCGCCCTTACCGACGAGCTCGCCAAGAAGGTCTATGAGGTTGGGGGCAAGGGCGAGCCTCCCGCCGGCCATCTCTTCGTGCGGCAGGAATTCGGCCGCGTGTTCGACGCGCCTGTCTCCTTCAAGGACCCCGAGAAGCCGCTCGGCACGCATCTCTTCACGGCGCTCAAATTCGCCCCCGGCGACACCAAGGCGCGGTGGATTGCGATCAGCCTGCAGGGCGACGATCCGGCCGAGGCGCTCAACCGCCTCGAGATCCCCGAGGATGTCCGCCGCAATATCTCCGAGCGGCTGACCCCCGGCTCCTCGCTGATCGTCGGCGACGTCGCGATCAACTCGGCGAACCTGCCCAAGGGTGCCGACTTCCTCGTCTGGGCCAAGGACATGCCGGCCAAGATCACGGCGGCGAGCTACGAGCCCGAGGCGGCCCCGCGGCCGCGCAAGAAGAAGCGGGTGGCTCGCGCCCCGCGGCGCCAGCAGGACTTCACCTTCCGCTACGCGCCCGCGCCCCGCGCTTACTCGCCACGCACGTTCAACTCAGGCTATCCGCGCTGGCCCTTCTAGGAACGCGTTAACAACGTTTCGAGACCGGGCGGCCCCTCTTCGGTGGCCGTTCGCATTTTCGGCGGATCGTCCCGGCTGCGCGGCTTTACATTGGACTGAAGGTCGAGACGAATAAACGAATCCGAGAGAACGCCCGACCTAGGAGTGACAACAATGGCAGAGCAGAATTGTCAGTGTCAGTCTGCAGCGCACGGCCATCGCCCTGGCAGATGTCCCCATCCACCCGTCGATGATGGGCTGTGCAAGGAGTGCAACGAAGAGAACAGGGTTGCGGAAGCCGATCCTTATGGGGCCGCAGGGGCGCGCAGCAACAAGGACAGATAGCCTGGTTGCAGCCTTGATCATTTCTCGTACTCTGGAGGGGATGACTGCAACTCGCAAGTTGTTCTCGTTCTTTGGATCTACTGCTGCATGCATAACGGCTGCTGTCTCGTATCGTGACTTCCATCGCTGCCTGGCGGCAGGTGGCGCATTGAGACATTCTTTGAGCGGATTCAGCGCTGACCGATGACAGTGTGCCAATCGTACTTAGACGAGATCAGGTCGGAAGACTGAATTCCAGCCCAATGCTGATAAGGCTCGCGGAGTCACGATCGTCAGGCTAGCGTCGGCCTAGCTGTTGCTGGCGACAGTTGCAATGTGAAGGCGACTCAGTACGATCCGCAGGCTTCGCGTTGCGGTCTGGATTCGGGATAGGCGCATCAGAGAGCTCTCCAGTCGTCCTGGCAAGCCGCTGGTATCATCGTCTCTCGCCGGTTCAGCACAGAAGCGCAGAATGCAGCAAGGTCCAGACTGCGGAAACGCTGCGCTAGTGCATGTCATCGACGCGATCATCGCCGCTGCTGTTCGCCGCTCCACGCGGCGCTTTGCTCTTCTCCGAATCTCACGAATGTGCAGGGCGTCGCGAGGCTAGCTATCCACCAGCGCCCACGGACCGTAAAAGCCGCCGCCAAACAAAATCAAGAACCAGCAAGATGATTGATTAGCCAGAGTGGTGTTGTCCATTTCGGTGTCCTCCCTCACAGACAGCGCGAGATTAGCACAATGCGTGGCTGTCCGTAGCAAAGCCCTAACTGGCCGCCCGTACAGCCACGTTCTCTGCCGGGAAACTCCGACACCCGCACAGCCCCCTTACGGGGCGGCGCGCCTGCACCGGAAGGGCCTCATTAGCCCTCTGTTAGCCCGACCCTGGCGGTCGAGGATTGAGTCTCTTCGGCTAAGTCCTTGAAAAAATTGGAGCGGGCGATGGGATTCGAACCCACGACCCCAACCTTGGCAAGGTTGTGCTCTACCCCTGAGCTACACCCGCAACTCCAACTCGCGCCGTCCAACAGACCATAAGCCGCTTGCGACAGCCCCGGTCTTGTAGTTGATCGGCCCGCTTATGTCTACTAACGCGCCCGATCGTCTAGGTAGGGCGGCGCGAATGTCCCATCAAGGCCGGAGCTCCGATGCCAGCCAGTCGCGCCCAGCTCTTCGCCCGCCTCGAAGAGCTCGGGATCGCTTCCTTCACCGTCGAGCACGAGCCGATGTTCACCGTTGAGCAGTCGCAGGCCCTGCGCGGCGCGTTGCCGGGTACCCACACCAAGAACCTGTTCCTGGTCGACAAGGACGGACGCATGGTCCTCGTCGTGGCCAAGGAGGACAGCAAGGTCGATTTGAAGTCGCTCCCGGCGAAGCTCGGGCTCGGCAGGTTCAGCTTCGGCAAGCCGGATCGGTTGGGCGAGGTGCTCGGCGTCGAGCCCGGATCGGTGACGCCGTTTGCGCTGATCAATGCAACGTCGCGTGAGGTCAGGGTTGTGGTCGACCGGGCCCTCCTCGCTTTCGACGAAGTGAATGCCCATCCCCTCGAGAACAGCGCCACGACGCGGCTTCGGACTGAAGACCTTCTTCGCTTCATCCGCGCCTGCGGTCACGAGCCGTTGATCCTGGACGTCGGGTGAGGTTGCCAAACGCCGCCGCCCGGACCATCTTCCCGGCATGAGCATCGATACGCCCATTCTCGATCAGCCCGGCGCCGGGGGGCCCGACGCAGGCCTCATCAAGGACACCACCACCAAAGACTTCATGCGCGACGTGATCGAGGCGTCGCGCGAGGTGCCTGTACTGGTCGATTTCTGGGCGCCCTGGTGCGGCCCCTGTCGCCAACTCACGCCCATCCTCGAGAAGGCCGTGCGCGGCGCACGCGGCGCCGTGAAACTGGTGAAGCTCAACATCGACGAGCACCCGCAGATTCCCGGCCAGATGGGCGTGCAATCGATCCCCGCGGTGTTCGCTTTCCAGGACGGGCGCCCGGTCGACGGCTTCATGGGCGCGCTGCCGGAATCGCGCGTGAAGGACTTCATTGCGCGGCTCGTTGGCGACAGGCCGGCCGACAGCGCAGCGGAACTCGAAGCTGCGGAAGCCGCGCTTGCGGCCGGCGACGCCGACAGCGCGGCGCAGGTGTTCGCCGAGATTTTGCAGAAGGATGCCGAGAATACCGCGGCCGCGGCCGGCCTTGCCAAGTGCTACATCAAGACCGGAGACCTGACCCGCGCCGAGCAGACGCTTGCGCTTGTCCCTCCTGCCAAAGCCGACAGTCCACCGGTGGCAAGCGCGCGCGCCGCGCTCGAGCTTGCCCGCAAGGGGAGCGAAACCGGCGACATCGACAGCCTGCGCGCGAAGCTTGCCGCCGACCCGAAAGACGCGCAGGCCCGTTTCGACCTTGCGCTCGCGCTCAATGCCAAGGGCGATCGCAACGGCGCACTCGACGAGCTGCTTGCGCTCGTCGCGAAGAACCGCGCCTGGAACGACGACGCAGCGCGCAAGCAATTGCTGCAACTGTTCGATGCCTGGGGACCGAGCGACCCAGCCACGCTTTCGGGACGCCAGCGGCTCTCGTCGCTGCTGTTTGCCTGAGAGCTCGAAGGAGCGCTTCTCTTGGGCGTGACCGACCGCTATAGCAGTCTTTCCGACATGCCGAAGGCGCTGCCCCTCTTCCCGCTGCGCGGCGCCATCCTCCTCCCGCGCGCTACGCTCACGCTCAACGTCTTCGAGCCACGCTATCTTGCGCTCGTCGATCATGCGCTCGCGCAAGACCGGCTGATCGGCATCATCCAGCCGGCACAGGACGCAGGAAATGCCGAGTCGCCGAAAGGCAAGGACTTCCCCTTACGGCACGTGGGATCAGCGGGCAGGATCGCCGCGTTCACCGAAGGCGACGACGGCCGCGTGATGATATCGCTCGTGGGCGTCGCCCGCTTCCGGCTCCTCGGCGATGTCGACGCGCGCGAACCGTTCCGCATCAGCACGGTGGATTTCGCACCTTACGCCGCCGACTTGGTTGCAGGGCATGGAGAGGACGAGGTCGACCGGCCGCGCCTTATCGCTACGCTCAGGAGCTATCTCCGCGCCAACAGGCTCAATGCGGACTGGGACCGTATCAACAGCGCGACCAATGAGCGGCTGGTCAATGCGCTTTCCATCATGAGCCCGTACGGGCCGGAGGAGAAACAGGCCCTGCTCGAAGCGCCTGACCTCAAGGCGCGCGCCGAGACGCTCGTCGCGCTGGCCGAGATGGAACTCGCCGCGACTGGCGAAGGACCGGGCACCACGCTACAATGATCGGCAGGCAGGGAGACGCCGCATGAGCAACGAACCCGAACAAAGCGGCGAACGGCGCCTGGATCCGAAACTCCTGGAGATCCTGGTCTGTCCGCTGACCAAGACCTCTCTCGACTACGACGCCGAGCGGCAGGAGCTGATCAGCCGCGCGGCGGGTCTCGCTTATCCAATCCGCGACGGCATCCCGATCATGCTGCCCGACGAGGCGCGCAGGCTCGACGGCTAGAGTTGGAATTTGTGCTAGAGTGATTTTATGACGGCGCGAGCCTTGAAAGAAGCATTGGAGAAGGCCGAGGCCTGGCCGGAAGAGGCCCAGCAGGAACTTGCTGCGATCGTGCGCGAGATAGACGCCGAGCTGCGCGGTGGCATCTATCATGCCACTCCCGAGGAGCTGGCCGGCATCGACCGTGGCCTCAAAGCGGCCATGGAAGGTAGGTTCGCCACAGAGGCTCAGGTCGAAGCAGTCCTGTCCGAGAAGCGTCTCGCGTGAAGGTTGTCTATACTGAGGACGCGCTTCGCGATCTCGACGAGATTCTCGCTTTCATCGACGCGAATTATCCGGCCATTTCTTCGCCGCTCAGATTGCGGCTATAAGCCGTCACGACACGATCGGAGCATGGCCGCAGAGGGCGGGAGCACGTTGCGGAGCGACCAGGCGTTCGAGTCGTTCCGCTTATCAAGTCCTCTATCGGTCAGCGAGAATGCAGTCGAGCTGCTAGATCCGGAAAGCGAGACTAGAGCATCTCGCCTCTGAGAAGACGCGGGACGGCACCGGTCGTGCCGGCCGCCTCGCGAACCACGAAACGCTTCACCTGCGGCGCGCGGTCCACGAGGCCAAGCCCGAGATCGCGCAGCGCGCGGAGCGGCGCGCTGTCGCTCGAAAACAGCCGGTTCAGCCCGTCCATCACAGTGGCCGAGAAGATGCTGTCGAATCTGCGCCAGCGCTCGTAGCGTTCGAGCACAGGCGCTGTCCCGATATCGAGCCCGAGCCGCGCCGCCTCGACGATCGTTTCGGCAAGCGCGGCAACGTCGCGGAAACCGATATTGAGGCCCTGGCCCGCGAGCGGATGTACCGCGTGCGCCACGTCTCCCGTCAGTGCGAGCCGGTCAGCCACGAAACCGCGCGCGAACTGGAAGTCCAGCGGAAACGATTGCACGGGACCGGCGAGCGCGATCTCGCCAAGCCGCGAACCGAACCGCTTGGAAAGCTCGGCGAGGAAGCCGGCTTCATCTCTTTCGACGATTGCCCGCGCGCGGTCCCGCTCCTCGGTCCACACGATCGAGGACCGTTCGCCCTTGAGCGGCAGGATGGCGAACGGGCCTGCGGGGAGGAAATGCTGCACGGCCTTGCCGCCATGCGGCTTGCTATGCGCAACCGTCGTGACGATGCCGACTTGCGGATAGGACCAGGCGATGCATTGTATCCCGGCGCGCTCCCGCAAGCGCGAGCGCTTGCCGTCCGCCGCGATGAGCAGAGGCGTTTCGATCTCGCTGCCGGAGCCGAGCGTCACCACGGCGCGAAATGCATCAGCGCGATAGTCGGTGGCCGTTTCGGGAGCCAATACCGCGATCGCTTCGGCATCGCGCACGGCGCCGGCAAGCGCGCGGTGAAGGTCGCGGTTCTCGACCATGAACGCGACGACGCCCGGCGTAAGCTCTTCTTCGAAGCCGAGCAGGTGCGGACGCAACGTTGCGTTCAACCCGCTGTCGGTGATCTCGATCGAAGTGATGGCTTGCGCGTTCGCTTCGAGCGCTGGCCATACCCCTAGCACCGACAAGAGATTGCGGCTCGCCGCTGAGAGCGCCGAGGCGCGCGCGTCGTCGCGGTCCTTGCCCGGTGGCTCCGCATCGACCAGCGCGACGCGGAAGCCGCCCGGCGCGACCTTGGCGAGCGCCAGTGCGAGCGCGCGCCCGACGAACCCGCCGCCGGCAATTACGACGTCATAGGACTTAGCCTGCATGGCGAAGCAATGCCACGTTCCGCTTGAAGTGCGAAACTGCTAAAGGGCGCCCTTGGCAATCTTAGAGGTTTCGGCCTATGAGCCGCGCGCTTGATGAGCTTCTGTCCATCCTCGACATCGAACGGCTCGAGGTGAACCTCTACCGCGGCTTGAGCCCGCAGGTCGGCTGGCAGCGCGTGTTCGGCGGCCAGGTAATCGGGCAGGCGCTCGTAGCGGCGAACCGCACCGTCACAGGCCGCAACCCGCATTCGCTGCACGCTTATTTTCTGCGCGCCGGCGACCCTTCCGTGCCGATCATCTACGAGGTCGATCGCATCAGGGATGGCGGCAGCTTCTCGACGCGCCGCGTGGTCGCGATCCAGCACGGGCAGGCCATCTTTTCCATGGCCGCCTCCTTCCATAGGGAGGAGCCCGGTCTGCATCACCAGATCAAGATGCCCGACGTGCCTTCTCCGGAGAGCCTCCCGAGCGAGGCGGAGCTCAAGGCGCGCTTCATGGAGCGCATGCCGCCGCAGGTTAGGGCCTATTGGGAGCGCGAGCGGCCGATCGAAATCCGCCCCGTCGATCTTTCCCGCTATCTCGAGCCGGGCAACCATGCGCCGACACAACAGGTCTGGATCAGGGCGACCGGCCGATTGGGCGACGACCTTGCCCTACACCAATGCGTGCTCGCTTACGCCTCCGATTTCACCCTGCTCGACACCGCACTCATCGCGCATGGCCGCTTCGTATTCGACCCTTCGCTGATGCTCGCGAGCCTCGATCACGCCATCTGGTTCCACCGGAAATTCAGGGCCGACGAGTGGCTGCTTTATGCCCAAGACAGCCCAAGTTCGAGCGCCGGGCGGGCGTTTTGCCGCGGCACGCTGTTCACGCGGAGCGGCGAGCTTGTCGCCTCCACGGCGCAGGAGGGGCTCGTCCGTGAGCGCTCTCTGCGAAATACAGCCTAATCAGTGAGCATTAGGTCTTTTTTGCCTAATCGCTAGGCACAGTACAGGGTATTCAGCCCTGAGCCCAACCCCTCCTGCCCGAAAAAGAGTCATCAAAGCCAAGGACTTGCTGCGCCGCAGCAGAGTTGGCACGCGGCTTGACTCTGCCTTTAGGTTCACGCGGCTCGAACGGGCCACTGCCAAGAACCGGGCAGCCGCAAACATGGAGGGGTGAAATCGATGAAGCTGGTGATGGCAATCATCAAGCCATTCAAGCTCGATGAGGTGCGCCAAGCCCTCACCGAGCTTGGTCTGCAAGGCATGACCGTGACCGAAGTGAAGGGCTACGGGAGGCAAAAGGGCCACACTGAGATCTACCGGGGCGCCGAATACGCCGTGAACTTCCTGCCAAAGATCAAGATCGAGGTCGTCGTGCCCACGAAATTGGTCGACAAGGCCGTCGACGCCATCGTCGCGGCGGCCAAGACCGGGCAGATCGGTGACGGCAAGATCTTCGTCGTTCCCGTCGAGCAGACGGTGCGCATCCGCACCGGCGAAACGAACGAATCAGCGCTCTAAGAGGGGGAGGTAGAGATGGTGACCCTTGCCAAATATTTGCTCGGCGTGGTCGCAGCGCTCGCTGTGTTCGCGCTGTTCCACGTCGACCTGGCGCTCGCACAAGAGGCGGCGGCGGAGGCAGCAGCAGAGGCTGCAGCGCCGCCTGCACCGACCCTCGATACGGGCGATACGGCCTGGATGCTCACGTCCACGGCCATCGTGCTGTTGATGACGATTCCGGGCCTCGCCCTGTTCTATGGCGGCATGGTTCGGAAGAAGAACGTGCTGTCCGTGGTGATGCAGTGCTTCGCGATTACCTGTCTCGTCACGCTCGTCTGGTTCGTGGCGGGCTATTCGCTTGCCTTCACCGACGGCGGCTCGCTCAACTCCTATATCGGCGGCTTGTCCAAGGCGCTGCTCAAGGGGGTCGAGAAGGAGAGCCTCACGCTCACGATCCCGGAATCGGTCTTCTTCACCTTCCAGGCGACCTTCGCGATCATCACGCCGGCCCTGATCGTGGGTGCGTTCGTGGACCGCATGAAGTTCTCGGCGCTGCTCCTGTTCATCACGCTGTGGTCGCTCTTCGTGTATGCGCCCATCACCCACTGGGTGTGGGGCGGCGGCTTCCTCGCGAACGCGGGCGTGCTCGATTTCGCCGGAGGCACCGTGGTGCACATCAATGCCGGCATCGCCGGTCTCGTGACCGCCATTTTCCTCGGCCGGCGCTACGGCTACGGCTCGGAGAACATGGCCCCCCACAACCTCGTCTATAGCGTGATCGGCGCTTCCCTACTGTGGGTCGGCTGGTTCGGCTTCAACGCCGGCTCCGCGGTGGGTGCCAACACGTCAGCGGGCATGGCCATGGCGGTCACGCAGATCGCCACGGCAGCGGCGGCGCTCGCCTGGATGTTCACGGAATGGCTGATCCATAAGAAGCCGAGCATCCTCGGCATCATCTCGGGCGCGGTGTCCGGCCTCGTCGCCATCACGCCGGCGGCAGGTTTTGTCGGCCCGATGGGCGCGCTCTGGATCGGCATTGCCGCGGGCATCATCTGCTTCTTCGCCTCGACTTCGGTGAAGAAGGCCCTCGGCTACGACGACTCGCTCGACGTGTTCGGCATCCACGCCGTGGGTGGCATCGTGGGCGCCATCCTCACCGGCGTGTTCGCGCTCGAAGCCATCGGCGGCAAGACTGGCCTGCTCGAAGGCAATGCCGGCCAGGTGCTGACCCAGATCTGGGGCATCACCGCGACGATCGCCTGGTGCGCCATCGCCACCTTCGTGATCCTGATCATCGTCAACATCCTGCTCGGTGTCAGGGTCAGCCAGGCGACTGAGGTCG
Organism: uncultured Alphaproteobacteria bacterium; assembly: GCA_963821255.1. Taxonomy (GTDB): domain Bacteria; phylum Pseudomonadota; class Alphaproteobacteria; order Rhizobiales; family Methyloligellaceae; genus Methyloceanibacter. The sequence continues at coordinate 84,641 of CAWGCX010000008.1, forward strand.
AGGGCCTCGATATCAACCTGCATGGCGAGGTGGTCCAGTAGCCTTTCGCGCAAAAACTGAGGGATAATTGCGCTAGACTTAAAGAGCGAAGTCTCCTCCTCCCTTGACTAAGCTCTTACCTGAGCCCCGGCTTAACCGCCGGGGCTCACCGTTTTTTTTCGCTATGCCGCTTTGTGCGTGGTTCGAGGCCCGGCCGTCATCCTGAGGTGCGAGGGCGAAGCCCGAGCCTCGAAGGACGGCTGGGCACCTCACCATGACGCGCGCAAGTCCGCGCGCCACAGGCGCGTTCTTATTTCATCGGTAGCAATCATGCTCTAACACCGAGCCATGATTCCGCGCCCAGGCGAGACGCATCTCGAAGCCGTCGTCGCTTCGCCCTTCCAGCGGCTCGCGCGCCTGCTCGACGGGATCGAGCCCGGCGCCACACCGCTCGATCTTTCGCTCGGGGAACCCAAAGGACTCATCCCGCCTTTTCTCGGTCCCATCCTACAAGAGCATCTCGGCGAGTTTGGCCGTTATCCGCCGGTCCGCGGCATTCCATCCTTGCGACAGGCGATCGCCGATTGGCTTCACCGCCGCTATCCAGCGCTCGCAGGCACGATCGATCCGGAAGCGCATGTGCTGCCGCTCAATGGCTCCCGCGAGGGGCTATTTTCGGCGATCTTCCCGGCGCTTGTCCGCAAGGCTTCGGTGGCCAGACCGGCGGTGCTGATTCCGAACCCGTTCTATCAAGCTTACGGGGCGGCGGCGGCGGCATCGGGCGCCGAGCCGATCTTCCTACCCAGCACGGCCGAAACGGACTTCCTTCCTGACCTCGGAGCCATGGACGAGGCGCTGCTCGAGCGCGCGGTTGCTCTCTACCTCTGCTCGCCGTCGAACCCGCAAGGCGCTGTCGCGGGCGCTCCCTACCTTGCCCGCGCCATCGCGCTTGCGCGCCGCTTCGACTTTCTCCTCTTCGCCGACGAATGCTACTCGGAAATCTACTTCGACACGCCGCCGCCGGGCGCGCTCGAGACGGCCTTTGCCGGAACCGGAAGCCTCGCGAACGTTGTCACGTTCAACTCGCTTTCAAAGCGGTCCGGCCTGCCTGGACTCAGGTCCGGCTTCGTGGCAGGCGATCCCGGCTTCATTGCCCCGTTCTTCCGGTTCCGCAACGTCGCCTGCCCGCAAGTGCCGCTACCCATACAGCACGTCTCGGCCGCCGCCTGGGTCGACGAAGCGCATGTGGAAGAGGGCCGCGCGCTCTACTGCCAGAATTTCGAGCTCGCCGACGCGCTTCTGGCGGGCCGCTATGGCTACCGCTGCCCTGCCGGGGCTTTCTTTCTTTGGCTGAATATGAGGGCTTACGGGGGTGGCGAAGCGGCCGCGACAACCCTTTGGAAAGGGTGTGGTGTCAAAGTGCTGCCGGGCGCCTATCTCTCGCGCGCGGAGCCTGACGGGGAAAATCCGGGCAAGGACTATGTCAGGGTCGCGCTCGTGCACGACGCTGACAGAACGCGCGATGCCTTGAGGCGCTTCACAGCCGTATTGGGTTAGGGGATGGCCAGCAGAGGAAGAGCGAAGGGGCGGCGGAAACTTCTGCCGGGGGCGGTGCAAACCGGGCTCCAGCGGCTGATGCTGGGCTCCTATGGCCTGGTATTCGTCGCAGGCGCCTGCGCCGCATGGCTGAGCCTCGCCACCTGGTCGGTCCACGATCCCTCCCTTAACAACGCGACCCGCGTCGCGCCGCGCAACCTGCTCGGCGGCTATGGCGCGGTGGTCGCCGACCTCGCCATCCAGTCGCTCGGGCTCGCTTCGATCATCTTCTTCCTGCCGCTCGCCGCCTGGGGCTGGCACCTCCTCACCGGCAACAGGCCGAACCGGAAGCGGTTCAGGCTGCTCGCCTGGCCGGCTGCCGTGATTCTCCTCGCCGCGGCGCTGGCCTCCTTGCCGCAGCCGAAGAGCTGGCCCCTGCCGAACGGGCTCGGCGGCATCTTCGGCGACTTCTTCATGGCCGGCGCGCATGTCATCGGTCCGTTCCTGCCTGATGCCGCCGTCTCCTTCGTGGCAGGTCTGACGTTCTTCGTCATCGGCACGATGCTGTTGCTCTATGCCTGCGGCACCAGCACCTCGGCGCTGATCGCCGTCTGGGCGCCGCGCTCGGCCGCTGCCGGCGAATGGGCCAATGCGTGGCTCGGTGCCGCGATGCATTTCGTCATCGCCTTCGGCGCGAGCCTCAAGCGCATCTTCCGCCGCAAGCGCACCGTTCAGCCCGACGATGAAGAGGACTATGCCGACGAGGAGCGCGAGGAAGACTGGCAGGAAGAAGAGTCCGATCAGTACGCCGACGGCCGCATCGAGCCGTCTTTCGGTCCGGCGCCGATCGGCTCCGAAGGCTACGACGAAGACGAGGACGAAGAGGACGACACCACCGCGCCGAGCTACCGCATCACGCGCGGCAAGGAAAAGAAGCGGCATACGGGGCTCTCGCGCGCGCCGCGCATGGACACGCCCTACGATCCGCCGCCGCTCCGCCTGTTGCAGCAGCAATCGCGCGCCCAGCGTGGCCGGGCCATCGCCGACGAGGTGCTGCAAGAGAATGCGCGCGAGCTCGAAGGCGTGCTCCAGGATTTCGGGGTCAAGGGGGAGATCACCAATGTCAGGCCGGGTCCCGTGGTCACGCTCTACGAACTCGAGCCCGCCCCTGGCACCAAGTCCTCGCGCGTGATCGGGCTTGCCGACGACATCGCCCGCTCGATGAGCGCGGTCGCCGCGCGTGTCGCCGTGGTGCCGGGGCGCAACGTCATCGGCATCGAGCTCCCGAACGATCGCCGCGAGATGGTTATGCTTAGGGAGCAGCTTAAATCGCCGGATTTCCAGGAGAGCGACGCGCGGCTTGCGCTTGCGCTCGGCAAGACTATCGGCGGTGAGCCGATCATCGCCGATCTAGCGCGCATGCCGCATCTCCTCATCGCCGGCACCACGGGGTCAGGCAAGTCGGTCGGTATCAACACGATGATCCTGTCGCTGCTCTACCGGCTCTCGCCAGACCAGTGCAAATTCATCATGATCGACCCGAAGATGCTCGAGCTCTCCGTCTATGACGGTATTCCGCATCTCCTCGCGCCCGTGGTCACCGATCCGAAGAAGGCGGTGGTAGCCTTGAAATGGACGGTGCGCGAGATGGAGGAGCGCTACAAGCGCATGTCCAAGCTCGGTGTGCGCGATATCAAGGGCTACAATTCCCGCGTCCTGCAGGCAGAGGCCAAAGGCGAGATGCTGACGCGCACCGTGCAGACCGGTTTTGACCGCGCCACCGGCCGCGCGATCTACGAGCAGGAAGAGATGGACTATGACGCGATGCCATTCATCGTGGTGATCGTCGATGAGATGGCGGATCTGATGATGGTCGCCGGTAAGGACATCGAGGCCGCAGTGCAACGTCTCGCGCAGATGGCCCGCGCCGCCGGCATTCACCTCATCACCGCGACGCAGCGCCCAAGCGTCGACGTCATCACCGGCACGATCAAGGCGAACTTCCCGACGCGCGTCAGCTTCCAGGTCACCTCGAAGATCGACAGCCGTACCATTCTCGGCGAGCAGGGCGCGGAGCAGCTGCTTGGTCAGGGCGACATGCTCTACATGGCGGGCGGCGGCCGCATCATGCGCGTGCACGGGCCCTTCGTCTCGGACGACGAGGTCGAGAAGGTCGTGCGTCATCTCAAGAAACAGGGCGTGCCGGCCTATCTCGAAGCCGTCACGGAGGAAGAGGATGACGGGGGCGAGGACGGTGAGGACGCCGAGACCTATGGCGAGTCGGGCTACGAGCTCTACGACCAGGCGGTCGCCGTCGTGCTGCGCGACCGCAAGGCCTCCACGAGCTATGTGCAGAGACGGCTCGGCATCGGCTATAACCGGGCTGCCTCGCTTATCGAGCGCATGGAAAAAGAAGGGCTGATCGGGGCAGCCAACCACGCGGGAAAACGCGAGATTCTGGTCGGTGGTGACGAAGCGGCGCAGCCCTATTAAACTTGTCCTAGCCGCATTCGACTGCCAAGAAGTTGACCAGACTTCTTGCAGACCGAAAAACTAAGGCCATTCCGCGCAATTTGGCACCGGATTGGCACCGGAGCTATTCGGGAAAGACTCAGCGAGCATGGCATGATGCGCGCGGCGCCCCAGGTGTGCAGATCTGAGGCGCCACGACTTGCCACGCAAACCTCAGGAGAGTGGGTTCGCGATGACCAATTCCCCTAATAGCACTGCATCCGGCATTGGGCACGCGCTCGCCTCCTGGCTAACCCAAGGAGGGAGTGGTGCTCTTGAGCGGATGCAGCCCAAAGAAGAAGCCCCGGCCACGGGGGGATTGGACCGGGGCTTCCCGGTTCCGATAGGGGGGGAACCTATGATGGGGAGGGAATCCCATCACCGTTAATATGTAAGCTCCCTGTGCTTTTCCGGCAACAGAGGTCCAAATTTGACTTAGTGCCATTTTGTCGCCCCCCTCTCGCCGCGGTTATCCAATTCTCTGGCAATTGAGATTCGCGCGACGACGATTTCGGGGGAACCTTTAAGAGTACACAAGCCCGGCACGGTGCCGGGCTTGTTCTTTTGGACCCACCCAGCTCAAGCTGGAGGTCTCATTTTGTTCATCTTGCGGGGCGAGCGTGCGCCACCAAATTCGGACTCCACTTGTAATGTGAGTTCGCGTCCATGCCTGCCCTCTGGTCCGGCAATCTTCGCCTGTCTCTCGTGCTGATCCCGGTCAGGCTGCACGCCGCCACGACCGAAGCCAGGGTCGCATTCCGTCAAATCCACGCCGCCTCCGGAACTCCCATCCGCTACGTCAAAGGCGTGCGCGATGGCGATACTTTCACCGAAGTGCCGGACGATGAGATCATCAAGGGCTACGAGCACGCCAAGGGCCATCATGTCCTGATTGACCCTAAGGAGATTGACGACCTCAAGCTCGAAGCCAAGCACACCATCGATATGGTGCGTTTCGTGGACGAGGCCGAGATCGACAGCCGCTATTTGGAGAAGCCTTACTACCTCACCCCAGACGGGGATGACGCGGACGAAGGCTATATCGTTATCCGCGAAGCACTAAAGGCCACGGGAAGGTCGCCATTGGTCAGCTTGTCATGCACGGGCGCGCGCATCTGGTCGGCATCAAGCCGTACGGCAAGGGACTCATGCTCCTGATCCTTCGCTATGCCGATGAGGTTCGGGACGCGGAGCCCTATTTCAAGCGGATCACTTCCACTCCGGCAGCCGATGCCGTGGCACTGGCCACGAAGCTAGTCGAGGGCACATCCGGACCGTTCCAGCCTGATAAGATGCCGGACGAGTTCGCCGATGCTGTGCGTGAGCTTGTGCAGGCAAAGGTGGAGCACCGCCCGCCAGAGGTTGCGCCCGCACCTGACGGCAAGGCGCCAAAGGTTATAAACATCATGGCCGCGCTAAAACAGAGCGTGGAGGCCAAGGGCAGAGCGAAGGTTAGGGAGGCGGTGCGAAAGCGCAGCGGGAAGGCACCCGCAACTGCCAGCGCGCCGAAGCGTAAGCCCACGCGCGATCAGCGCCGCTCTATTCATTGACCCTACTATGGTGTTGGAGGAGCCGCAGGTGCGTCTGGGCGTGTGACTGCGGTTGGTTCCTTTGTTTGATCACCTGCCACCCCGTCTCTTACTACGATAAAGCCTGCGACGAAGCATGCTGCGCCCGCTACTGCGGCGGCGACTGCTAGCCAGCGAAACGGCCGTCCTTCCACCTGTAAGTCGGGTCGCTCGAGACGGATGGTTCGACGGAGGTAGGCGAAGAACTTGCTGAGGAAACCAGCGGCTGCGCCAGCGGCGAATACCACCATGGCGTCTGCCAACGATGAAGCAAGAGCACCATCAAGACCAGCGACGGAGAGGATAACTAACGTGGCAATTGCAGCAAGGCCATTGAGGAGGACCACAAGGGCAACCCCTCTACTCGCATATCTGCTTCGTTGCCTTTCATAGAACACCGGGTCAAATTTGATAACATCCAGTTCTTCTCGAATGTCCACTCTTGTTGCGCCCGGCGTGCTCATGGCTGTTTCCTCCTGTGCTTCTGGCGCAACCCGCAGCAATCTAAGTGGTTCCTCCTTTATTCCGGGTGAAGAGATGGTCTTACTGTTCGATGCGCTTGTCGGCGTCGTCCAACGGGAAGAAGCGGTCGCAGCGTAGTTTCAGGACCAGGAGACGCAGGCTTTGTTTTCCGTGGCCTAGAACCAGCGACCTCGTCCGTACCAACCACCGCCAAAAAGCAGCAGCACCAGCACAATGATGATTAGCAGTGTGGTGTTGTCCATTGATTCCGCTCCCCTAGGTGCAACTCCAGTTGAGGTCTCGCGTGAAAGCATACCACGAGACGCGAGGGGCGTCGGCTTCGGTCGGCGCCCTTTTCTATAGCGCCAATATTTCATCGACACGTCGTTTAGCGTCGGCGACCGCTTCCGCTTCAGTCTCATAGTAGAGAGCGGGGCACCGAAGTATCGAAAGATCGTCACGGGTCGGCGATACGAGGCAGCGCCATTTACGGTACGCTCTTTCGACGTTCACCATATAACCGCGATAAACAAGCATTGCGCTCATGAAGGTCGGATGAACCCACATTGGTTCCTCCGTTGCACAAAATAAATAACTCGCTATCGTCGGATTAAAGGCGCACGCTTTGACCATCACCGGCACATGATGGCCACAGGCCCCGGTGGCTGAGAGACTCCCATCAAGGCACTCCCGCCTGCAAGACGAAGGTGGGAGCTCTATGCCTGGCGACCCCAACGAATGCCGCGAGCACGCGAAGAATTGCCGGGACATGGCAGAGGCTGCCGTGTCGCCGTTGGCAAAAGCACGATTTGAAGACCTAGCCCGAACATGGACCCGGCTCGCCAACGACCTTGAGCATGCTAAGGCGCTGGTTGAACACTGGGGGCGATCCGAGGATCAATCCGGGTGCGCTCAGCCGTCGCGCGCAGCCATAGCTCCTGGCGTATCAATAGACCAATTATAGGCCGCCAGCGTCCCCACTAAACATCGGAACATGCGGCCTCTGCTGACGTTATCGCCGTACGGAGTGGGCCTTCTGAGGGAATTGCCATGATCAACTTATCGCTTAGGCGCTACCTACCCGAGTGGTTCAGGTCCGAAACCGGTGACTTCTACCTCACCATTCTCTTCGGCGCGGCAGCTACGACTGCGCTAACCCACTGGTTCCTCTACGGCACTTTGTAGGGCAGCGCAGCGCGGCTTGGAACGGTTGCGATAAGTCCGCGTTGTTTGTTGAACACTGGGAGGCACAGCCATGACCGATCTACGCACGAGAATAGACGCCGTAGATACCTACCCCTGCCTGGTAACGAGAACCACCGAGCCGGACGAAACCCCAATCCTAACACTTGTGGATACCGTAGAGCGAAGCGATGCCGCAGAAATGCCTGATCCACTTATTCAGGCACTCATGGACAAGCTTCCGAAGCCGAACACCATTTGGTCGATTGATGACCGTGGTAGCTGGCTTAAGGCTGCGGCGATGGCATTCAATCTCGTCTACAGGACTGCTGAAGTTGAGCAGAAGCAAACTCCGTCAGTCTTGAAATCCGTCAATTTGTAAAGAGCCGCTCTCACTGGACATGCCGTACGCCACCGGGCTCTCGTGCTACGCACCAAGCCCGGACCAAGTCAGAGTGATGGTATTGACGCGCTTTCTAACCGGGGCGTAGAACCCGGAGATGCAGACGGCCCGCCTTAGCGCCGGCTCCTTTTCTTCCGCGCTCTGAACCTTGCCGCTCGCGCGGGGTCATCTCTAAACCGTGATGGTTCGGGGACTTGTTCTCAACGAACCGGTCGTTAGATGACTGTCATGATGGGTACCCTTCCCATCATCCGGTTCCCCCAAATGGAACCCAGAAGCCCCGCTCCCCCCCGTGCGGGGCTTCTTTTTTTATTCAGGGCTGAAACCTAAAGGTCTTGGAACCACACCCATTGTTTATGGGTTCTACTAGTTAGACTGGACCGGCGTGCGTCTTCCCCTCTATAGCAAGCCGGCCCCCGCCGACATTGGCAATAACCCCCGCGTGGGGGTTTTTGTTTTTAATGGCAGAGTGCGTCGGCTTCGGTCGGCGCCCTTTTTCGTGCGCTCGGGAACATCTGTTCCGTACCTGCGTTTGAAGCGAAGGCCGCCCCGTTCCCCCCAATGGACCCCCCCCCCCTGGGGCGGCTTTATGGCAAGAATGACGGAGAAGCCCGGTGCATTAATCCGGGCTTCTTCGTTACGCCCGTCAGAGTGGTCAATGACAAGCTCCCATGACGACCTGGACTGACGAAGATGCGCTGCGCCTCGACATCGCGATGGCGCTCTCCAAGATCAAAACGAAGCCTCGCGGCGACCGCGATGGCGTCTACCGGAGGATGGTAGCCGAGCAGATCGTCGCGCACTTGAAGCTGTGCAATTGGCAGTTCGCGAAGGGAGCGCCACTACCGCCACACGGCTAGGCGTGCATTGGTGTTCTGAGCCTTAAGCGAAGGCTGTCCAGGGTAGCTTCTTCGAAGGAAACCCCAATGGGATGCGCTGGCAAGCTTATAATCGCTACGTCGAACGTTTTGAGGGCTATGAGGAAATCTGAACTCCGGGTTGGAGCGACTCGTGGCCAGATTGCTCGGAAAAATTTCCTTTGAAAATCAAGAGAGCAAAACAAGTTGGCCAACCTATTTCGATTTCGAAGCAGGCCGGGGAGTACTTAACACGCGCCGCGGCTTTGATTCTGAATCCACCGCCACATAGGTGAAGACACCTTCGGTCACCTGTATTTGCTCACCGCTGCGACCACGACGGGCAAAGGCTTCGACCTTCACCCTTACCGAGGTGCGCCCCACCTTAAGGATTTTCGCATAGCAGCTCACCTCGTCTCCGACGAAGACTGGGCGCTGAAAGCTCATCGCGGTGACTGCAACAGTGACGACTCGACCATTCGCGCGTCGGACGGCAACGGCGCTGCCGGCGAGATCCATTTGCGACAAAAGCCAGCCGCCAAAAATATCTCCATGTGCATTGGCAAACACGGGCATAGCGATCGCCCGCAGCGCCAGCTCCGATTCCGGTAAAGACTTGGATGCCTTCATAACAGCCATTGAATCCGATTCGATTGCTCAAGTGATTGAAAAGAAAATAGGACAGGCCGAGGAGGACAATCAACGCAATACAGGGAATCGCATCAAGGAGCGATGGCGTCCCAAATCCAGCGCGCGCGCTACGATCTGTCACTACTCGCCCCCGTCGAGACGAGCGATCAGCTGTCAGCTACCTGGCGGTCGATGACCGCGAACGAGCGGCTTGTGCGCTCGTAGGAATACATCGTGCCGGTGGCGATGTCGAACCACCAGCCGCTCAACTCGGCCGTCAACGGGGGATATTGTCTACTGGGGGCAACTCGACGCCAGCGGCTAACGCGCTATCTTCGTCTTCGCCATCATCCAACATCGCGCAAAGGGCAGCATGAAAGCGTCCGACATGTTTGTGACTTCGATGCCCTCGACGCCCGTCTCGGGGAATTCGCCAGGGTGCGGGCGCCAGGCCGTGCCAAACATCACATCATAGAATGGGAACCACACCGCGAAGTTCTTGTTCCGGTGCTCAGGCCGTATTGAGTGGTGGATGCGGTGATATTGCGGGCTCGACAAGAGCCACCAAAACCTGCCGAACCCTATTTTGATATTGGCATGAACCACGTAGGACCACGCCGTGGGCGCGAGCGCGATCCAGACGATGGTCCGGTCGGGCAGCTCGAATAGCAGCATGATCGGCGTAATCATGAAGAACGGCGTCAGCACGTGCTCGAGGAAATGCACGCGATGAGTGGTCGTCACGTTGAGCGCCATGTCGCTATGATGCAGCATGTGAATCTGCCACATCGGGGAGACCGTATGCTGACAGCGGTGAAACCAGTAGAAGAAAAAATCGGTCACCAGCGCCTCGACCAGCATGGCAAGGACGACGAGCGGGATCGAGCCGCCAGTATCGAAGTTGAGATTGAAAATGTTTCTCACCCCGAGCCATTCCGTGATCGTCTCGGCAATGAGGATCTGGATCGGGAAGATGGCGCCGAGGAATACCAACACCAATGCGCTGTAAGGAATGTTGAGGAGCCTGTTCGACTCTGGCTGCTCGCGCGTGGGGATCAGCCTTTCCAGAGCAAAGCCCAGCACCGCCATGCCGAAAAGTATCTGCAGGGTGAAATCGTCGTAGAGACTGCTGCAGAACTCGGTGAAGCTCGAACGCAATTCTTCGCTTAGGCTGCCGGAAGGCTCATCGGCATCGATGCCTGTCGAATAGAAGCCAATGGCGACCGCGCTCATCGCTAGGAGTGCGAGGACGGCCGCGATGGAGCCCCACGGCAGACGCCGGGCCATGCCCCGCGCTAGCGGCAGCACCCTTCCCTCGCCGGATTGCAGCGGAGCCTCGACGATCTGATCCAATTGTGGGCGCTCCGATCGGTCTCCGTCGGCAAGTGGCGGACTCTGAGCGGCGGCGCTCGTGCGCGCAAGACGAAAAAAACAAACAAAAAAGCTATTGCTCTTGCCTCAGCAAAAAGCCCGGGAAGTGGGAATTGCAAGCCATCACGTGGGTAAAGGCGGCGCGGTCGTACTCATCGCCCGAACGGTAATGCTCGAAATAGACGTTGAGTTGCTCGACGCGATCCAGCATCGAACCGACGGCCTTTAGTTCGACCGACACACCACAATTGGTGAAGGCTAAGCGCATCTCGGACAGGCGATTAGGCACAAACCTGGCCGCGAAACTCTCGGGTCTCCTCCGTGGAAGGCACGCCGTAGTCGGTGGGCTCCGGGGTCGGGGCCCGCTTAAGCTGCAACGGGATCGAACCATACGTTCTTCCATTAGGCTGCCGATCCGCCGGTTCTAATCTCGGGCCACTGCATCTGGCCACGGTGCGAAGACCAAAGGGCAAGAGGTTGTCGGGCGCAGAGACATACTGCTCTGCCTCGTCACCCTCACCGCTCTCACGAGCACCTCGAGCCCGAGTTCATTGTAGAGCGGACGCCAAATTCGCTCGGGTATGGTCTCTATGCGCACTCGAAGTCGGCACCGGCCTCACGCCGGTTGCTCATGCCCATAAGGTTGAGGGGCCACTGACGGCGCTGACGCTCGATTACCGCCCGATCAACCTCATTGGCGGCTAGTTGGTTAAGCTCTTTGATGCACTCGCGGGGCTCTGCTTTGCCTTTGGTTGCTAGAAGGCTTTAGCGGCATCCTTGGCCTGCTCGTGAGCAAATCGCTCTGGCCGGCTACTCGGCAATTATTGCATAATGAGCGTCGTTTGTTTTCGTCATCCAATCGAAGGAGTGACGCTATGAAGGCTCTTGTTCCCGCATTGGCATTGTTGCTGGTAGTTGCCTTTAGCCTCCCTGCGTTCGCTGCCACGAGCAAATCGGCGTGCCAAAAAGCGGGCGGCGTGTGGGATGCGAAAACCTCTAAGTGCGTCGTAAAACCAAAGAAAAAGAGCTATTATTACTGATCGTCACGACGACGCTAACTTTGGCTTGCTCGATACCGCTTAACCGGGTTCCGTCTTCCTGAAGGCGACCTCCGGTTGTGTTGCGCCTCAACAAGCTAAAGACGGGACGTAAGGTAGCACGCGCTACTCGCAAGACGGGACGTAAGGCGGCACGCACTACCCGCAAGACGGCACTAACGACGCTTATATTGCCAACTGTTAGTGACTAAGCGAAGAACCCCGGCCTTATCCGCCGGGGTTTTTCTTTTTGCGCTGAAGCCGCCGCTAATTTGGCGGCGCAATCGTCGGAGCTGGCGTTCCGGCCTCGATCCAGGAGCGGGCCTACACGTCGCCGATCTGGTACGCGCCGAAGACCTGAGCCTGATGTGGGTGATGTCCGCTGTTGGCACTTAGCAGACGACTCAGGCGGCATCGACTACCTGGCTTGGCAAGGCTACTAACCTATAATGAGTGTTGGCTTGATCTAATTAGAAGGAGACATACCGGATGAAGAAATTCGTGGCAATTTATCTTGGTTCCGCGACAGCGCTCGCACAGTGGAAAGCGACCGATGACCAGAAAAGGAAGGAGCAGGAGAAGGCAGGGATGGACGCATGGATGAAATGGGTGAAGGAAAATGAAGCGTCGATCGTCGACCATGGTGCCCCGCTCGGTAAGACCAAGCGGATAAACGCAGAGGGCATTTCGGACACCAAAAATGAGATCACGGGATATACAATTGTCCAGGCGGAATCACACGAAGCTGCTGCTAACTTATTTGCACATCATCCGCATTTTATGATCTTTCCGGGCGATTCAGTTGAGGTGATGGAATGTCTGCCTATGCCGCGTTCGTAGTCAACTTTCAGATGGTGGCCACTGACAAAGACGGAAAAATCTCCGCTGATGAGTTCAAGACCGGTTGCAGCAAAGGTTGGATTCAGGAGGCTGACGCAGCGACCGTCGACGACATGAAGAAATCCCAGCAATAGACTTAAGCCTCACGCCTATCTCAGAAAGCAGGGGGCGTCGGCTTCGGCCCGGCGCCCTTTAAGCAATACCGAGGGGATTGCGCTCGACGCTTAGCTTCGATTGCGACGCAGTAGGAAATATCCGGTGCCGCCAGAACGCTCGGCTCAATGGTGAGACTGCACAACCGTCGAGACGGCGCCGGCAAGACGATGATGATAACCCACCTTGGACAGCACCGGCGCTCCGGGCACTTGTTTATGGATGCGCTCGATGGTGTCGCGGTCGCCGTATCCAGTGAGGAAAACGATAGGCACGTCGCAAACCTCACGGAGCCATCTTCCGGCCTCGATACCTTCGCGGCTTCCTTCGAGATTGACGTCCATCACCACAACGTCCGGCAGATCGCTCATTACACACAAGAAGGCTTGCTGACCGTTCGCCGCGAGGTCGCAAATGTCGTAGCCCAATTCGCGCATGTCTGCTTGTAGGCTGATGGCAAACCAGATTTCATCGTCAACGATCAAGGCGCGTCTGCGGTGCGGGATTGAATTATTGGCCAATTGACCTCCCTTTCCCAGCAGTGCCCATGTTGGGTTTACGCCCGGCAACAAGATTGGTTCCGCATGCGGTGGGCAGCGGCCACGCGTCGGCTTCACCCTCTGGCGCACCGAAGCTCATTATGATCCTATTTTAGTGCGGGGGGGAGCCAACGAGGGAGGCTCCCATGACGACCTGGACCGACGAAGACGAGCCGCGCCTATCGATCGAGATGGCGCTTTTGAAGATCAAGACGAAGCCGCGTGCCGATCGCGATGGCGTCTACCGAAGGATCGTAGCCGAGCAGATCGTCGCGCACTTGAAGCTGTCTCAGCTTCTTGTTTCTTGGCCGCTACCTTGGCGACCATGCGAAACCAATTTGCCTTATTGGCAAACGCCTGCCGCACCGACGCCGGTAAGCTTTCATCGCTCGCTGCGCCATCATAGGTGACGGCAATCTGAGCGTGCTGTTCGGGTGTCAAAGCCATCTTCACATCCCTCCAGGGGGGAAGCGACCTCAAAGGGGATCCGCATGAGGCCGCTTCGGGACATACCCGCCCGGGTGGGAATTGCCGAACGGGTAACCCCGAACCTATCGTTAGTGTCTTGCGCTAGCGTTAAGGTGGCCTTGTGCTAGACTTCGCCTCGCATCAAGAGAAGGGCTGACGCCCTCGCCAACCTGCCTGACCGGGCAAGGCAAGGTGGTGGCGACTCTGGTCATTCGTCTTTCGGCGCTTCCAAAAATTGCTCGCTGTCCCGAATGATCGCCGTCAATTCCGCATCAGTCAGAAGCTCGAGTCGTCGTTGCTGGGTTGAGAGCCTCATATTCATGTCCTTCGGCAAGGCGGCAACCACGATCCTGAGATAATCGTGAGGGCGCTCCATTCGCACTCTCTCAATCACCCCAATTCCATGCTGGTCGAAATCAACCGCCAAGGCGCTAAGGAACGTCTCGCTGAGACGGTTTCGGGAGTAGATTTCGCCTTCCCTCAATGGCACAACGCGCGACGGCCAGGAGCCTGAGATCTCCCGGCCGCCACGACTTGCCACCGCAACCTGAGTGACAGAGGCCACGGTGACCAATTCCCCTAATGGGTCTGCGGTAACAAAAGGGCGCCGGCCGAAGCCGACGCCCCGCCAAGGAGACCTTTGAACTATCGGGCGGTGCTCAGCCTTTGCATTGCTTCATTCCGGACATGGCCTTTTTGGCCGCCGCCTCGGAGCCATACTGACCCATCATGCTAAACTTCTCAGTCTCGGTCGGCGCTGAGGTTGCTATCGAGCACTTCTTGGTCGTTTTATTGAACATGACGTAGAAAGTGTCGGCTGCGGATGCGGACACTGCCAATGAACTGATCAGCATTGCGGTGAGCAGAAACGATTTCATGTGGGTCACTCCTACGGAGGCAGGATCGCCTCGCACGAGCATATGACCACCAATCGAACATCACATGAAAATCACTTCACCGAGAGGCTCGGAAGTTTTGTGAGCCTCTGTCGCCGCACATGGTTCGCCATTTGGCCCAAGCGCTATTCGCAGTAGCTCGCCCGTCTTCGCTTCTTCATATCGAGATGGAAGTGATCTTTGTGAGCTTCATTGGCGTTCGGACCTAGCACTGTACCAAAACGGCGGCAGGCGTCCTCGTGCAAATAGGTGATGAATTGGCTCTTGGAATCTGGCGCCGATTCCGCCGTAATCGGGGCCGGCTCGCCCGGCCGGGCCTTCGCCGCGTCAACAACGGCATCGCGATCGCCGCCCTCAGGCTCGGCAGGAGGAGCGATAGCCGCGTGGTCGTCGAATGGGTTGGGATCGGGCGCAGGTTCCGCCGCGACCGGCGGCGGCTTGTCCGGCCGGGCCTTCGCCGCGGTGACGATGCCATCGCCGCCCTCAGGCTCGGCAGGAGGAGCGTTAGCCGCGTGGTCGTCGAATGGGTTGGGATCGGGCGCAGGTTCCGCCGCGACCGGCGGCGGCTTGTCCGGCCGGGCCTTCGCCGCGGTGACGATGCCATCGCCGCCCTCAGGCTCGGCAGCTGGGGCGGAAGCCGCGCCGTCGCCCCTGCGCTCCGAGTTGGGTTTGGGCGCGGTCGGGGTCGCTACGACGCGCGGCCAATGGTCCAGCACGCTGATGCGGACGCCATTGGTGAGCACGAATTCTGACACGTCGAACGCATTGGCGAGCGCGTGCTCGCTCAACGGCGTGCCCGCGCCAGCGTAGCGGTTGCGGCAGACATAGGAGCTGGAATTCTGAATCTTCGCCACCGCGCTTCCGAACACTGCCTTGGCTTCGGGTTGGACGGTATCGCGCAGCCATTCGCCCAAGACATCGGCCATCGGGCAACTGAGTATCGCCGGCGGATTGATTGTCACTTTCGGATGGTGGCCCACGGCACGCAGCAGGACCGGCGCCGGCGTCCCGCACATACCTTCCTTGATCGGCGGCAGGAGATCGTAGTCGAGCGGATCTCCGCTCAGAAGCGTCTTGCACTTCGCCGCAGCGTTGGCGATCTGGGCCTCGGTCCACGGCATGGTCGGCTGATCGCCTGGCAGGACGGGTTTGGCGGCGGTCCCGGCCGGCGTCCTGAACACGTTCCGCTTAGGAAGCGGCGGAAGGTCGGCCGTTTCCGCGTTGGCGCCGATCGGAAGCGCCACGAAGAAAACAAGGCCGAGCCGCGCAAGGTTAAGCGTCATGTTCGGCATTCTTTCACTGTTCCCGTGGTGCCGAGCCACCCTAGCGCTTCGATAAAGAACGTCGTCTGCGCAAGGCGGAGCAGATTGAGAAAAGGATGGCCAAGTTGATCGCTGGCGCGAGCATCGCGAGCACGGCGGGAGACACGCCGCCAATCGGATCAAACTTGCCAACGGATCCTATGAACAAGGTCCAGGGCATTCCGAGCGGTATCAGGAAATAGCCTAAGAGCGGATCCCGTTCGGCGCCCAGCCACCCCCAAGTGCCCACAGCGAGTAGGAAAAGCGCGAGCGCGTACGCGGCGGCAAAGCTCCATTTAATCGCATTGCACATAAGCGACTATAATCCAGTGACGCCACGGCGACGAGGTCTCCCCATCATGTTCGAGACTTTGGCTAGATTCGGCGTTCAGGGCTCGACGTCTGCTTAGGGTCATTAGCAGACACAGAGGTCTGTTAGGGTGCCTGCCTAGGGAGGCGTCCATGGAGATCGTCGAAATCGTCGGGGCTGACAGACAGGGAACACTTGTCAAGAAAGGGAGGGGGTGAGGAGCACTGAGG
Organism: uncultured Alphaproteobacteria bacterium; assembly: GCA_963821255.1. GTDB lineage: Bacteria > Pseudomonadota > Alphaproteobacteria > Rhizobiales > Methyloligellaceae > Methyloceanibacter. The sequence goes on from CAWGCX010000008.1 coordinate 100,914, forward strand.
CACCCGTTCGCTGGGCCTCAGCACTCCGCCCACCAGGTACGCAGCGCGCAAGATTAGCCGTCCGGGGGCGGCGCTGCGCCGATTGCAAAACCTGTACGCCTGTCACTGGGTTCCGAAGAGCGATTGGTTCACACCTGTTCAAAGAAAAGGCCCGTCAGGTCAATCCTCTTTGGCTAATTTCGTCCTAGGGCGCAAAGTCCACTTCACGGATTCTCGCAACTTGCCGAGCGCTTCCCAATCCTCCACCGCCAACTCCACAATAAATGCGCTCTTATCCCCCCGCCATACATTGCATGCTGGGCAGCCCGTAAGCCGATCACCGAAATGATCGATCTGTATGAGTGGAGAACCGCAGCGGCCGCAGCTTCCGGGCATGAGAGTCCAGTCATCGAGGTCTGAACAGACCCCGTCGTTGATAAAAGCTTTCCCTACAGATCGAGTCCCAAAGCGTTCTCAGTGAGATAGTATGACCATGGAGTTACTGAGGCGAGGCAGTGTTGCGTAGGAGGAAGCGATGTTCGGATCAAGGCGAGGTGGAACAGTCATCGGTAACGGACTGAAGATTGTAGGCAATGTGACCGCAGAAGGCTTGGTCGAGGTCAATGGTCAGATAGAGGGCGACCTGCATTGCACTTCGCTCATCGTCTCGCCCACTGCCCAGATCGTCGGAAGCATCACCGCTGAGCGAGTGGTTGTGAACGGTAGAGTGGAGGGCCCGATACAAGGTGGCGAAGTGATGCTTAAGTCGCGGGCGCACGTCGTTGGTGATATTCATCACCAATCATTGACCATTGAGAAGGGCGCCTATTTTGAGGGCCGCGCAACACAAGCTCACGGCTCTAATGGGAGCAAGCTCGCTGCCGTTGGCAAGACCAAGCCACGGGAAATTTCGCGTGAGGCGAATACTGCAGCCGAGTGACTCTTCGTACCGGCTTTCGGCCGATTTCAAGGCGCAACTCATGGGCGGACTACGACAATTTCAGTCAGCTCAATGACCCACATATGCAGCAAAAAACGAAGGCGATGTCCATAAAGGAGGGTTGAGCGAGGGCACAGCGCGTGGGGGGAGCCAGAGGGATGCTCTGGAAATGGACTGACGACGACGAGCTACACTTGATTTACAACTTTGGACCACAGAGCGCAGACGAACTCGGTGTTGGGCTATTACTGATCATCATACTTGCCCTGGTTCTTATTGGTCTGGTCCTTGTGGTGACGTGAGGCCGCTCGCCAAAAGCCTACGCAGGTTCTTAGGGTCCAGACTGCAACGAGCGACTTGAATGCGCGTTTAAGCCAGGTAACCCCGCAGAGGGTTTCAGCGGGATCGTCGTTGGTGTCTCGTAGTTAGTATCGCGTCGCGGTCCCGTTCCTCTTCGACCCCTAGCCCCCCGAACCAACATGCGAGCGGCGGCGAGAACGACTGGACATTGGTGAAGCGGAACCTAGTGCCGCCCCGTGCTGTTACTTCATCAGCCTGTAATTGGTATTGGAGAAACGATCATGCAGAGAAGTCTCGCTCCGATCATTGCGGGATGTGTCGCCGCGCTCGTCTTTGCAGCGCCAAAGCCCGCTTCGGCAATCACGGCACCGGCCGTCCACTACGGTGAAACAGACGCTAGTATCGTTCAGCCAGTGAAGAAGGGGGGGTACAATAAGGGGTACTATAGGGGCCGCGGTCATAAGTACGGCCACTATAGGGGCCGCGGTCATAAGTACGGCCTCTATCGGAACTACGGTTGGCGCCGTCCCGGTATCACCCTCCGGTTCTAACGCACCAAGCCCTAACGGTCTTGGCCATCGGCGAGTGTCCTTAGCCCAAGTGCCACCATCGTCTCGCATCTTGGCTTCGAGCTCACCCACTGCTCCGCAGCCTGGCGCTTCTTGCGCTCTGCGAGTAGTTCGGCAAGTGGCGCTGAACCGCCGATCCGATTGCAATACGGCGATAATTCGCGGCGCTGCTCACGCAGTGAGCCCGAGCGTGACGCCCCACTCTAGCGACGCACGCAGGCATTCGTAATCGTAGCTCGTTGCGCTGCCGTCTGCATTCACCCTGTTAGCAGGCTTGGTCATTGGACGCTCTCGTTCTGCTCTGCCCAAGTTTGAATATCGCGCAGCCAGGTCTCTGGTAG
>CAWGCX010000009.1:0-22500 GCA_963821255.1 uncultured Alphaproteobacteria bacterium
CATATTGTCGGCTATACGTGCCCGCAGGATTTCTGGAGTGCTTTTGTCGTAGTCGGCCTCCGACTGAATAAAGACCTCCTTGCGGCCCCACATAACGTACTCGACGTCGTCTTTGCCGAGCTGGTTGCCGGGGTTTACGGTGATTTTTTCCCAACCGACGCCATCGAAGTGATCGCCGGGATCGACGCGGATCATCGGCTTGGTGAGTTTCGGCACGCCCTCCGGGGCATAGGGCCACGGCCAGGAGGTCGCCAGCATGCCGATCGAGCGCAGCGTCCCGATCTCGTTATAGAGCACCTGGTGGACGTGCCCGTGAATGTTAGTGACCTTGGTATAGGGCTTCAAGACCTCGTGGACGTCGCGCCAGTCGCGCACCCAGAAATTCCACGGCGGGTAGTACTCGTAGAGTGGATTATGGGTGGCAATGACGACCGGCTTGTTCTTGTCCCAGTCGGCGAGCGTCTTTTCCAGCCAGTCGAGCTGGTCGCGGCCAACGCCGGCCCACGCCCCCGCGACGGTACCGTCGAGGGTCGCCATGTGGCCCATGCGCTCTTCCGGGGTCATGTTCTTCGCCGTCCAGTAGTCCGGCCCCCGGCTAACCGTGTCGAGGCCGATGAAGCGCACGCCCTTGTGGTCGAAAGTCCACGTGGGCTTGCCAAACAGCTGGCCCCACTTCTTGCCCATGTCGAGATACCAGTCGTGCTCGCCCGGGATGAAGTATTTCGGAATCTTAACGTCCTTGAGAATCTCATTGCCGAGCTCTAGTTCCTCGACCGTGCCAAGCTGGGCAAGGTCGCCGCCGAAGAGCAGAAAGTCCGCGGGCGGATCCATAGCCTGAACATCCTGGACCGCACGCACCGTCTTTTCGACGAAACGCGTGTTGAGAGACTTGGGATAGAGATGGGTGTCCGAAATCCAGGCGAACTTGAAAGGCGCTTCTGCGGCGTGAGCGATATCGATGGTGTTTATGAGCGGCCACCACGCGAAGGTCTGGCCAACAGTGGCGGCGCCAAATAGCAGAGATGAATGCACGAAGGTGCGACGCGTGATCTGAACGGAATCGTCGGGGCGTACGCCGGGCTGCTGCAGCACGGCATGCATTTCGCGCCGCTCGCGGTCGAGCTCATCAGACATGTTGTTTCCTCCTGCCCAACGAACCGTTTATAAAGCGTCGGTTCCTACGGAGGTGGACGCAGCAATCTAGCCGCGTCATTTATTTTTTGATTCTTTTATTTTTTTTTCAGTTCGATCTCCATCTTGGTGGACTCTCCTCCCTTTACAGTTACGGGCATCTCGATCGGCCCGGTGAAGGACTGCACCGCCACCAGCTTGTAGTCGCCGGGCGGAACGTCGTTGATAGTGAATTTGCCGTCGGCGCCGGTGATCGCGTAGTAGGGATTGTCCACTACGTAGATCCAGCCTTCCATCCAGCCATGCGCGTCGCAGTCGACGCGTACCGTCCCGGCGCGTTTCAGCTCAACGGGGATTCGCTGTCCCTCATTCGGCAAGGCTAAGTTGAAGGCCGTCCGCTTGCCGTAATATCCATGCGTGTTGTGGAGAACCGGGTCGCCGTTGACGACGTCCAGCCGACCTGGGGGAATGACCTGAACTTCGGGTTCGAAACGGCATTTGACGTTGTCAAGCTCGGGCGGCTTACCCTGCTCAGGCCAAGCCTTTCCCTTGGCGACGTCGACGAGGTATACGACCGCGCTCTCGACAGCCTGATCGGCGCCAACCCTGATCATCGGCTCCTCGCGAGGGCCTCCGCAGGTCTCGACATTCTTGGAAGGAATGATCTTTCTTATCGGCACGTCGCCACGATAGACGACGATCCCCTCAAGGGTGCCGCCATCGGCAACAGTACCGACTTCGTATGATTGCGCGGGGGAACCGGCGAGCGATGCTACAAGGACCGCAAGCAGACCAATTAGCACATCGGTTTTCATGTTCACGGCCACTCCCCCACGCCTAGACGGGGAAACACCGCAATCAGAATCGTCCCGATCCGAAGCAAAGTCCAATAAATAATACTTATCGGGGCCATTGAAAAAAATGATCACGTCGCGCGCGCAAGACGGCTAAATTCGACGGCTGAGGATCTCAACACTCAATCTCGCAGTCGACTCTTCGAACACCGCGTCTTAAGGAGCAAGAGATGACTGCCAAGGAGCTCAAGTTCTCGTTCGAGGCTCGCGAGAAGATGCTGCGCGGCGTAGACCTCCTCGCCAATGCAGTGAGGGTCACGCTAGGACCCCGAGGTCGGAACGTCGCAATCGACAGGTCCTTCGGACCGCGGATCACCAAGGATGGGGTAAGCGTCGCCAACGAAATTGAGCTTGGCGACAAGTTCGAGAACATGGGTGTGCAGATGGTGCGTCAGGCCGCCATCAAGACGTCTTATCTGGCCGGCGACGGGACGACCACTTCGGTCGTGATCGCGCATGGGATTCTCAGCAATGGCGTGAGGACGGTAGCAGCCGGCATGAATCCCATGGATCTTAAGCGTGGCATTGATCGCGCAGTTAAGGCCGTCGTAGCGGAGCTCAAGAAGAACGCGAGGAAAGTCGCCTCCAATGTCGAGATCGCACAAATCGGCACCATCGCAGCTAATGGCGACACGGAGATCGGCCGCACCATCGCCGACGCCATGGACAAGGTCGGCAACGACGGCGTGATTACCGTCGAAGACGGAACGTCGCGCCAGACGGAGGTCGAAGTCGTCGACGGCATCCAGTTCGATCGCAGCTACATCTCTCCGCATTTCATCACAGATCGTTACAAGAGAGTCGTGGAGATGGAGGATGCCTATATCCTCATCAGCGAGAAGAAGCTCTCCAGCCTGGACCAACTGTTGCCGCTGCTCGAGAAGGTTGTGCAGGCCGGAAAGCCGCTACTCATCGTCGCGGATGAAGTCGAGGGAGAGGTCAGGGCGGCGCTCGTGGTCAACAAGCTCCGTGGCAGTCTCAAGGTCGCCGCTGTGAAGGCGCCGGCTTATGGAGATTTGCGCAAGGCGATCATGCAAGACATCGCGCTCCTGACAGGGGGAACGGTGATCTCGGACGATCTCGGCCTCAAACTCGAGACCGTGTCGCTCGACATGCTTGGCCGCACGAGGAAGGCGACGATCGACAAGGAGAACACCACCATCGTTGGCGGGGCCGCAAATAGGTCCGACATCGAGGCTCGCGTGGTCGAGATCAAAGCTCGGATCAAGGACGCCAACTCCGATTACGATCGCGAGAAGCTCCAGGAGCGGTTGGCCAGACTTACAGGCGGTGTTGCCGTCATCCGTGTCGGGGGTGACACCGAGATTGAGGTGAGGGAGAAGAAGGATCGCATCCGCAACGCGATGAACGCAACCAAAGCCGCCGTCGAGGAGGGCATTCTACCAGGCGGCGGTGTCGCCTTGCTGCGTGCGAGTCGGGCGCTGGCAAAACTCAACAACGACAACGACAACGACGACCAGAAGGCGGGTATCGAGATCGTGAGGAAGGCAATCACTTGGCCAGCCCGGCAGATTGCAATTAATGCTGGACTCGACGGCTCTGTCGTCGTTTCCAAGATCCTCGAAAAGGAAGACAGCGCCTATGGCTACGACGTCCAAGCGGGCGAGTACGGGAATCTCTTTTCGAAGGGTATAATCGACCCTGCGAAGGTGGTGCGTGCGGCACTCCAAAGCGCGGCCTCGGTGGCGGGCCTCCTCATCACCACCGAAGCCATGGTGGTCGAAGTACCGGGACCGCCGCCGCCAGAGCTTCCCGGTCATGACCATGACCATCATCACGACATGGATTTCGATTAGACACGAGGAACTGCCGCGCCCCACGGCGTAGACGACCGCGACTCTCTGGCTTCCGTATGCCTCGGCACAATGGTATCGTTCACACTGATCCCCAGTCATCTGAGGAATGTCGTGATAAGATAACAGAGCGGCGACCGGCCATTGGTCCAAGGGAAAGCTGGGCATGGACTACGAGGACCGCTTCCTGCAGCACCTTGAGGCGCTGCATGCCGAAGGGCGCTATCGGATTTTCGCCGACCTCAAGCGCCGCTGTGGGGCCTACCCGTCGGCCGATCATTTCGGCGCGGATGGCACCTGCGACGTGACCGTGTGGTGCTCCAACGACTATCTCGGCATGAGCCAGCACCCCGTGGTCCGCACCGCCATGCATGAGGCGATCGAGGCAGTCGGCGCGGGCTCGGGCGGCACGCGCAACATTTCAGGCACCACCCATTACCACGTCGAGCTCGAGGCCGAGCTCGCTGACCTGCACGGCAAGGAGGCGGCGCTCCTCTTCACGAGCGCCTATATCGCCAACAATTCGACCCTTTCCACTCTTCAGCGGCTGATGCCGGGGCTCGTTATCTTCTCCGACGAGAAGAACCACGCCTCGATGATCGAGGGCATCAGGCGAGGCGGCGGCGAGAAGCGCATCTTCCGCCATAACGATGTCGAGCATCTCGAAGAGCTGCTCAAGAAGGTCCCGCCTTCGGCGCCCAAGATCATCGTGTTCGAGAGCGTCTATTCCATGGACGGCCACATCTCTCCAGTCGGAGCGATCTGCGACCTCGCCGAGAGATACGGCGCGCTGACCTATCTCGACGAGGTCCATGCCGTCGGCCTTTACGGGCCGCACGGCGGCGGCATCGCCGAGCGCGACGGGGTGATGGACCGCGTCGACATCGTCAACGGCACGCTCGCCAAGGGCTTCGGCGTGATGGGCGGCTATATCGCGGGAAGCGCCGCCTGCTGCGACGCGATCCGTTCTTACGCGCCTGGCTTCATCTTCACCACCTCGCTCGCACCGGCCATCGCCGCGGGTGCTCTCGCCGCGATCCGGCATCTTAAGCGAAGCGAGATCGAGCGCGCGCGGCTTAAGGAGCGGGTCAAGACCGTGAAGCGGCTGATGGCGGAGGCTAGGCTCCCGGTGATGGAGAATCCGAGCCACATCGTGCCGGTGATGGTGGGTGATCCGGTGCACTGCAAGGCGGTCACCGACACGCTCCTCACCCAGTACCGGATCTACGTGCAGCCGATCAATTATCCGACCGTGCCGCGCGGCACCGAGCGCATGCGCTTTACCCCCTCCCCCGTCCATACCGACGCCGAGATCGCCACGCTGATCGCGGCGCTTACCGAACTGTGGGCTGCCTGCCCGGTCGGCAAGGGCGTGTATGTGAGACTGGCCGCCGAGTAGCGGCCTCTCCCCTTAGACTTTTCCCCATTCCCGTCCCAATCCGAGGGGGGATAGCCGGCGCCACGTCAACGCCACACTTTACTGGCGAGCCGGCCCGGCAGGAATGCCGGTTGCAATGGGGGGAATAACCTCTGTAGTCGCATTTGTTGTCGCCCTCCTGGGCCTCGGATGGCTCGAGGAAGGTATGGGACCGCGGATGCCTGGCCCACCGAGTTCTTTGAAGACCCGCTGGCTTACGGCGGAGAAGAGCCTCGGCGCGCTTGCCGATCTCCGACCAAGGGATCGACCGCGTGCATAGCCGTCGGCCGCCGAGGGGCGTCGTGTTCGATATGGATTCGAGCGTCAGTCCAACCCATCGCGAGCAGGAAATAAGCGTCTGGAACGGGTCACTATGCCTGCACCTACTATCATCCGCTGGCGCGCAAAATCAGGGCTCTCGCTGGCGCGCGCGGGCCTCGGCCGCGAGCCTGACCAGTTCTTTTCGGGCCCCCGACGGCGTGGCGATCGACGTCGCGAAGACGATCCGCCGCGCTTGTCCTTCAAGGATAATGTCGCAGCCCTCGGGGTCGATGCCGGCCATGCGCCAGGACCCAGGAGAGGCGCCCGCAAGGGACGTGGCATAAAGCTCGAGAGCATCGGCATGATCCCCGTTCATGTGCTCGACAATGCCAGGCTCGCCCTCAATGAGGGCCTCGGCGCCTCGAAGCGGCAGGAGAAGGTCGCTCGGGCCAAGATCGAAGATGCGTCCGAAGCCGCCGATGTAGTGGGCGCCCTCAACCGCTAAGCGCCAAAAGGCGAAATCCGGAAAGTCGGCATAGACCGAAGCCTCCGGATGGCGGGCGAGAAACCTTCGCCTAACTCCCTCGTCGGTGGTGGGCGCAACCACGCCGTAGAGCGTGAGCCTTGCCCCTTGCAAGGGATCGGCGAGGGCGCCGGTCTCCTCAACCATGATCGAGGCGCGGCCATCCTTCGCGAGATTAGCGGTGTGGCGCGCGAGCTTCGAAATGAGGGCGGTGGGAGCGCCCGCAGCGTCCGTCGCCAGCGTGACAAGGGAGGCGTAAGGATAGCCGTTGCCGCGGTCGATGGTCGCCAGTGACCCCTTGAAGGCGCGGCGCACGAGGCCCCGGGCAGAGGCCGCGACCTCAGCTGTTGCGGGCGACGATCGTAACATTCTCACCTCCTTACGCATGGTGCTCGAGGCGGAAGGCTACCCAGACTTACAATGACGGGGCAAGCGCGCTCGGCGGCTTTGCCGAAGCCCCCTGACCTCGCCATCCACGACATCAAGATGCCGCGCACAGACGCCATGGAGCTGCTGTGCCACCTGCGCAGGCGGAGCGAGCTGCCGGTGATCTTCCTCACTTCAAAGGACAAGGAGGTCGACGAATTGTTCGGCCTTAAAATGGGCGACCAGCAGCGGCTCCTGGTCGAGCGGGTGTGCTTTGGGGAAAACGAATCCACATTTTTGGCGCGGAACGCACTGGTGGTCACCGACTTTGGTGCAAGGCAGCCGTCTGGCGAACGTCCGAGCTTGCCAATGCCAGTCCACAGAGGCAATCTCACCCCAACAGACCGGTCATCGGGTGCATGTCGTTAAGGCCTGCCCGCAATACCGAAGCTGGGCCCATTCTTTGTGCAACTCGTAACCCGACAGCCTGAAGATCGCGACCGCCACGACGAAACCTCTGCGCTAGGCGCCGAGAGGAGGGTAGCGGGCCGCGCCTCGCTTCGCCCGGTCATGGCGCTCACGCCCTATCTCTCACGCCACGGGGGGATGCTCGCCGCCGCGCTTGTTGCGCTGATCGTCTCGGCAGGGGCCACGCTTGTCGTGCCGCTTGCCATCAGGCGCATGATCGATCTCGGCTTCTCCGGCATCGAGCCCGATTTCATCGACAAATATTTCGCTACGCTCATCGGCATCGGCATCGTCCTCGCCCTGGCGAGTGCGGCGCGCTTCTACGCGGTGAACTGGCTGGGCGAACGGGTGGTGGCCGACATTCGCCGCGACGTGTTCAAGCATCTGACCGGCTTGAGCCCCGCGTTCTACGAGATCTCGCATTCGGGCGAGGTGATGTCGCGCCTCACCGCCGACACGACGCAGGTCAAAGCGGCGGCAAGCACGGCGATCTCGCAGACCTTGCGCAATATCCTGCTCCTGGCCGGCGCCACCGTCATGATGGTGGTCACAAGCCTCAAGCTGTCGCTCGCCGTGCTCATCGCCATTCCGGTCATTGTGCTGCCGCTCGTCGCCTATGGCCGATCGGTGAGGGCGCTTTCCCGCCAGGCGCAGGACACGCTCGCGCAGGCCTCGGCTTATGCCGGCGAGAGCCTCACCCAGGTGAGGGTGCTGCAAGCCTTCACGTATGAGGACGCCGCCGTGCGGCGCTTCGGCGATGCGGTCGAACGTTCTTTCGCGGCGGCCAATGCGCGGGCTAAAGCTCGCGCCGGGCTGACCGCCATCGCCATCTTCCTCGTCTTTGCGAGCGTGGTCGGCGTGCTGTGGTTTGGCGCGCAGGACGTGCTGTCAGGCGCCATGACGGGAGGCAGACTTTCCCAGTTCGTGCTCTATGCCGTACTGGCGGCGACGGCGGTCGGCGGCTTAAGCGAGGTATGGGGCGAGGTCGCCCAAGGCATGGGCGCGGCCGAGCGCTTGAGCGAGCTGCTTCAGGTCCAGTCCAAGATCAAATCTCCGCGCCATCCGCGCGCGCTGCCCATGCCGCCGCGCGGAGAGATCGCCTTTTGCGACGTCTCCTTCTCCTATCCCTTGCGGCCGGAGACGAACGCGCTCGAGCATGTCAGCTTCCAAGTGGCGCCGGGAGAGCGGGTCGCGCTGGTCGGGCCTTCCGGCGCGGGCAAGACCACGCTGTTCACGCTTCTGCTCCGCTTCTACGACCCCAACCGGGGCAATGTCGAAGTCGACGGCATTCCCGTCAATCAGGCCGATCTCGCCGCGCTTCGCGCCCGCTTTGCGCTCGTGCCGCAGGAGACGGCGCTCTTCGCCGACAGCATCGCCGCGAATATCGCTTATGGCGCGGAGACGACGAGTCGAAGCGGGATTGAGGCTGCCGCCAGAGCCGCCTTCGCGCACGACTTTATCGTCGCGTTGCCGCATGGCTACGACACCAGGCTGGGGGAGCGAGGCGTCACGCTGTCGGCCGGGCAGCGCCAGCGCATCGCCATCGCGCGGGCCTTGCTGCGCAATGCGCCCATCCTGCTTCTCGACGAAGCGACCAGCGCGCTCGATACGGAAAGCGAGACCTTGGTACAGAAAGCGCTCGACAAAATCATGGAGGGCCGCACCACGCTCGTGATAGCGCACCGACTCTCCACCGTCGTGGAGGCCGACCGCATCCTCGTGTTCGATTGCGGCCGCCTCGTTGACGAGGGGACGCATCAGAATCTCATAGTTCGCCGCGGCGTGTACGCGCGGCTAGCCGAACTGCAATTTGCCCCCGCCGCAGCGGAGTGAACCTCCCTCTGCCGTTTCCTCATGCTCAGGAGCGCTGAGCAGGCTGCCGGTCTGAAAGGGGGGCCCCGAGAGGCTCTGACGCGGCAACACGTCATTTTCCTGCGGGGACGGCTGCCGCCTTGGCTTGCGCGCGCTTGGGCGCCCCGACCCGCAAGCGCCGGTCGGAAAGGGACACTGCCCCGCCCAGGAACATGATCAGGCGCCGAGCCAGATCAGGCGGACCAACGGGTTGAAATAGAGGCGGACGCTGTAGGCACCGTCCTTCAGGGAATCGCCGAGCACGGCGTAGAGGTCGCCGCGCCAGCTCGCATGGATGCCGGCCTCGGTCGTGCCGCTCTGCTCGATCATGAACTCGCGCTTTGACGGCTGAAGCACCGTGATTTCGCGACCGTTGCGGGTGACTTTGAACTGCGCCGCACGCTCGCGGTAGTTCGGTCCCTGATGCGGCGCCACGCCCTCGAACAGGAGGCTGTAACCCGCGATCTCGGCGGTGTCGCCGGGCTTCAGCGCGAGGATCGCCTCGGACCGCCACGCCGTGGTGGCGACGATGCCGATCACCGTGAGCCCAAGCCCCGCATGCGCGAGCGCCGAGCCGTACGAGGCGCGCGGCAGGTTGCGCAAGCGCCGCCAAATTTCGCCCCACGAGGCGTCGGTGGTTTTGACGCGATAGCCGATCTCGGTGAGCGCGCCGGCGATCAGCCAGACGCCGAGGCCGATGCCGAGCGGCGCAAGCCATGGCCCCTTCCGGTAGACCGCGAGCAGCAGGATCACGACCGCAAGCGACACCACCGCCGCTGCGGTGAGCCGTTGCGCGGCGGCGAGCAGGTCGCCGCGCTTCCACGCGAGCAGCGGCCCGAACGGCACCGCGAGAAGCAGCGGCACGATCAGCGGCACGAAGGTGAGATTGAAGAACGGGGCGCCGACAGAGATCTTGTCGCCCGTGATCGCCTCAAGCGCGAGCGGATAGAGCGTGCCGACCAGCACGGCGGCACAGGCGGTCGTCAGCAGAAGGTTGTTCAGCACGAGCGCACCCTCGCGGCTGATCGGGGCGAACAATCCGCCTTGCGAAAGGAGCGGCGCCCGCCACGCGAAGAGCGTGAGCGCTCCGCCGATGAACACACCCATGATCATCAGGATGAACACGCCGCGCGCAGGATCGACCGCGAAGGCATGCACGCTCGTCAGCACGCCGGAGCGCACCAGGAACGTGCCCATCAGCGAGAGCGAGAAGGTGATGATGGCGAGAAGGATGGTCCAGACCTTCAGCGCGTCGCGCTTCTCCATGACGAGCGCCGAGTGCAAAAGTGCCGTGCCCGCGAGCCACGGCATGAAGGAGGCGTTCTCCACCGGGTCCCAGAACCAGAACCCGCCCCAGCCGAGCTCGTAATAGGCCCACCACGAGCCGAGCGCGATGCCGAGCGTGAGGCACATCCAGGCGGCGAGCGTCCAGGGCCTCACCCACCGCGCCCAGGCCGCGTCGATGCGCCCCGAGAGGAGCGCCGCTACGGCGAAGGAGAACGCCATGGAGAAGCCGACATAGCCGGCATAGAGGAAGGGCGGGTGGATGGCGAGCGCGAGGTCTTGCAGGATCGGGTTTAGCCCCTGCCCGTCGAACGGCGCTGGGTCGAGCCGCGTGAAAGGGTTCGACGTGGTGATGATAAAAAGGAGAAACGCCGCGGCGATCGAGCCCTGCACCGCGAGCACGTTGGCCTTGAGCTCGCGCGGCAAATTCGTGCCGAAGGTTGCGACCGCGGCCCCGAACAGAGCGAGGATCAGCACCCAGAGCACCATCGAGCCTTCGTGATTCCCCCACACGCCCGAGATTTTGTAGATCAGCGGCTTCGCGGAGTGCGAGTTCTGCCAGACATTCTGCACCGAGAAGTCCGAGGTCACATAGGCCGTGGTCAGCGCGATGAAGGCGATGGCGATCAGGATGAATTGGAGCTGCGCGGCGGGCACGGCTGTCGCCGCAAGCTGTGGATCGCGCGTGCGCGTGCCGATCAGCGGCAGCACTGTCTGCACGATCGAGACGGCAAGCGCGAGGATGAGCGCGTAATGTCCGGTCTCGGCGATCATCCTATGCCTCGGGTCAGCTCCGGCGCTAATGGTAAAGGCTGGCCAATAACAAAATTGAAGTCGAAGTCTTGAAGACCAAGGCTCGCCGAACTTTCGTTTGATGAAATAATCAATCGTTCCCCTGATCGTATTGCTTGTCCGTCAAGGCTCTAAACGAGCCAGAGACGGACACTCCACTCTCGATGTGGTACCGCTCTAGACCAACGGGATCGATAGCCACCGTCGCACTTTATGTTCGATATCGTCGCCCAGCGCTTTACGTACCGAACGTAGGCCTCGACGATTTTCTCGATCGTCTCCATCAAACGGCCTGTTGCACCTTATGGCGTTCCAAAAACGCTCCAGCGGTCGCGGCACATTTTCGGGCCTGACCCCGGAATTGAGAAACGGCCGCGGGAAGCAATCGATCATACTGAAGCTAGCGAAATTTATAAAATTGATCGTTCAGGTACTTGATGATGTTCTGCATCTCAATCGCGGAGAACTGTAGGTTTGCCATATGACTGCAGCTGGCCAACTGCCCTTTCAACGCATCTAAAGACCGAATGCGTCGGTCCTTGCGGGTGTAGATGCCAGTATCGTGGCATCCCAGGCAGTTAGCGTCATGCAAGAAGCTCCCGTCGGCGCTGTCGCCCGGCAATTCGGCGGCGTAAGCGCTCGGCATCAGTAGGATCAATAGCGATACGCACAGAAAGCTTTTCATGGTTGCCTCCGCTTCGCCGGGGCTTTCCGTTTTTAGCACCAATTGGGCTCGCGGTCTCTGCCAAGCAGCTTAACCCGAACAGCCGCTGGGCACCGCTCCTTCAATCTCGGCTTCCGGCTTACAAACGAGGGAACCCGGGTGCCAAGGAGCAGGTTTTCCGGTTTTTAACGGAGGCTGAACATGGACAATCCTCGCAGCACAGCAAGTATTGCCGGTCACCCCCTCCATCCGATGCTGGTCCCGTTTCCCATTGCATTCTTTGTTGGCGCGTTCGTTACTGATCTCGTTTTCTGGCAGACCGGCGTGGCATTCTGGTCCGCCGCTTCGTTCTGGCTTCTAAGCGCGGGCCTCGTGATGGCCGCACTCGCGGCCGTTGTTGGTTTGATCGATGTGCTCAGCGAGTCGCGAATCCGAATGCTTCAGGATGCTTGGTGGCATGCCGGCGGCAACATCATCGCCGTCGTTATCGCGTTATACAATTGGTATCTGCGCTACGCATCCGGCGAGGCTGCCGTCGTTCCCATTGGACTCCTATTGTCGCTGATTGTTGTTTGCATCCTTCTGTTCACGGGATGGAAGGGTTGGAATCTCGTCTATCGCCACAGAGTTGGTGTTGCAGACTGATGGCCGTTATAGCGACGCCTTGTGCGCATAACCCGGAGACAAACCATGACCAGCATTGTCAAGTCTCCAAATCACTGTCAGCCGGCCGGTTCGCGCTTTGAATGGAGCATGAACCGTAGGCAGTTCATCGCAACGGCCACATCGGTTGTGGCACTCTCATTATTTGATAGAGGGACGGCCGCGGAGGTAGCGCAGGCTGTGGATGACGTGTCGATCGTGCCCTACTCCGGCCCAGCTGGAGGCTGGGGGGCCTTACGCTCAGTGGCAACGCACCTGGTTAGAGAAGAAGTACCCCTCAGTGGAAGCCGGCTCCTGTTGGCCCAGAACAAACCCGACGGTTTCCAATGCGTTTCGTGCGCATGGGCAAAGCCAGCGGATCATAGTCCTTTCGAGTTCTGCGAGAACGGAGCAAAAGCCACACTTTGGGAATCGACCGACCATAGGATCGGCGAGGAATTCTTTGCGAAGTACGCATGCAAGGATCTCGAGGCGTGGTCGGATCATGACCTCGAAAAGCAAGGCCGCCTTACGCATCCAATGCGATGGGACCAAGCTACCGATAAGTACGTGCCAGTCACATGGGACGCGGCGTTTTCCGAAATCGGAAGGGAATTGAAGGCATCAGACCCCAAGAACGTTGTCTGCTACACTTCTGGCCGTGCGGCCCTCGAAACAAGTTATATGTTTCAACTTTTTGCGCGCTTGCACGGCCACAACAATCTGCCCGACAGCGCGAATATGTGCCACGAAGGCACGTCGGTGGGTTTACCGGAAAGCATCGGAGCTTCGGTGGGCACCGCCACTCTTGAGGACTTCAAGCATTGCGACTTAATTTTCAACATAGGACAAAACTCCGGCGTGACGAGCCCAAGAATTTTGCACGAGTATCAACGCGCGCGTGAGCGTGGCGTCTTATTTATCGTCTTCAATCCTTTGCGCGAACGCGGCCACGAACGGTTCACGAATCCGCAGCGACCGCGGCAGATGATTACGCTTTCCGAGACGAAAATCGCCACCCAATACTGCCTGATAAAAGTGGGGGGAGATATTCCGGTGCTTACCGGCGTCTGCAAGGCGGTCATTGCGCTAGATGACGCCGCGCAAGCAGCGGGGACGGAACGTGTGCTCGATGTGACTTTCATCGAAAAACACACACACGGTTTCGAGCCATTCGCCGCGTATTGCCGCGAGCAAAGCTGGGAATCTATCGAGTCCGGATCCGGACTTTCTCGCAAAGAGATTGAGGAAGCGGCGGCAGCCTACGCTAAGAGCAAGGCTTGCCTGGGTATCTATGGCATGGGCGTTACGCAGCAGACGCAGGGCGTTCAGAATGTGCAGATGATCTGCAATCTTCTCCTTCTGCGTGGGAACATCGGCAAGCCCGGCGGAAACATTCTTCCTGTCCGCGGTCACTCCAACGTGCAGGGGCAACGCACGGTGGGCATCACCGAAAAACCAGAACTCGCCCCACTCGATAAAATCGAGCGGCAATTTGGCTTTTCTCCGCCTCGAGAAAAAGGCATGGACGCAGCGGAGACCTGCGAGGCGGTTCTGGCGGGCGAGCTCCAAGCTTTTCTCGGTCTTGGCGGAAACTTTGTGCGCGCCATCCCTGATACGGTCATTATGGAGGAGGCTTGGCGCAAAATTCCGCTTACGGTGCAGATATCCACGAAACTCAATCGCAGTCACGTCATACACGGCAAGATCAGCTACATCCTACCTTGTCTTGGGCGTACTGAAATCGATACGCAAGCATCCGGTCCACAGGCTGTTACGATGGAGGATTCGACCGCCTTTTTCCATGGATCGACGGGTTACGCGGAACCGGCAAGCCCGTATGTTTTGTCGGAGCCAAAGATTGTCGCCGAGATCGCAAAGGCGACGCTACTCGCAAATCATAAAGTACCTTGGGATGAATGGGTCGCCGACTACTCGAAAATCCGAGAGTCAATGGCGAAAACCTGGCCGGAAATGTTCCAGGATTTTAACGATCGCATGTGGACCCCAGGCGGGTTCGAGCGGCCAATTGCGGCTCGCGATCGAAAATGGGAGACAAAAACCGGCCGCGCGAACTTTCTCGTACCCACGGCGCCGCTTCAAAATGCTAGGGCCGTGCCGAAGGAAGGTGGCGATATCCTGAGTCTAACGACGTTGCGTAGCAATGATCAGTTTAACACGACCGTTTATGGTTACAGCGATCGGTATCGTGGCGTCGAAGGCACGCGCATGGTCGCATTCATAAATCCCGATGATATTGTGCGTCTCGGGCTAACCGAGGGCGAGCATGTCAATCTCGTGACCGCGTTCCAAGACGACGTGAAGCGCGAGGTCAAAGGGTTCCGAATAGTGTCCTACCCGGTGGCGCGAGGATGCGTCGCCGCCTATTTCCCCGAGGCGACGCCGCTGATCCCGTTGTGGCATCGTGACGAGAACAGCCATACCCCAAGCTACAAAGTCGTGCCGGTCCAAGTGAGCAAGGCTGGCGCGGGCTGATGATTCTGTTCGTAGAAGGCGCGCATGCGGACCTCTTGCTCGTCCTCTCAGCGACACGATTTTCGAGTTCGCGATAGAGTTCCTCGGTTTGCATCGTTGCTGTGGCGCGGTAGGCGAACAACTACCGACGCAAGTTGACCACAGCAGCAACTCAGGGGCGCTCTGGGGGAATCGCACGCGAACGTCGATATCCGCGCCAAGGCAGGCACGCTCGATCCAGCTCAGCTAGACGAGCATTGGTGGTCGACCACCCATTTCGTTTCCTCACCCCCTGTTTGAATTTCCCGACTCTGAAAACGAAGGGTCCCACCGGTCCTGGCGTTCCCCGGTTCTTCTTTTTTCACTCCCCCCAGGTCAGTGCGGAGCCTTTGGCTCATTAGCGAATATACTGACAAGTCCGCGCCATGGTGTTTGCGAGGTCACGACATGTCACTTTTCCGCCTCGTCTATGCGAGCACGTCACTCTTGAGCGATAAGCCTAATTTGGCACGCGAGCAGATCGAGCAGATCCTACTCGTATCACGCCGTAACAACGAGGCCGCCGAGATCACCGGAGCGCTTCTCTTCAGCGATACCAATTTTTCTCAGGTGCTCGAAGGTCCTCGCGCCGCGGTCGAGCGCCTCTACGAGACCCTTAACCACGACCCGCGCCACAAGGATCTGCTCCTTCTCTTGAGTGAGCCGCTGGCTGCGCGGCAGTTCGCGGATTGGTCGATGGCCTATATTGGCCCTAACCAATGGGCAAAACAGGCGGCGGGACCGCCTAGCCTCGAACCTGCTGGGGCTCGACGGCTCCTTGCCTTGATGGGGCAGACCCTGAACCGCGCGGGTTGAGCACACGCCCTAGTTCACCATGAGCTTGTCGCGCATCGCCATGATCTGCAGTTCCGCGTCTCCCACGATGCGCTCTACGTCTTTATCGGAACACCCGGCTCTTCTCTAACCACTTCACCAGTGGTTTTGCTGAGAACTCACTGTGCTAACCTCAATTGTTTGGGATTGGTTGGCCTTGCTAGGTTCAAGGGAGATAGCAGTGCCCCTCAAAAGGCTTAAGGAGGAGTATCTACAGCAGGATGGCGTTCGCTTCCTCATGGAGGACGAGACCGGTAACACGGTGGCTTGCCGAGTGAGCCATGAAGCACTGCGAAATCACGCCGACCGCATGCATTTTTCCGGTACCGACGGTGCTGTTTTCGAGACGTATCGCGAACTAATAGAGGAGGTAGCGAGTGAGGCGCACGACGCTGAAGGACCTTTCGACGCGCACGGCCGAGTTCTTGTCACCTCAGAGGCGATCGCGCGGGTAACGCGCAGCGCTTAGGTGGTTCTTTCAAGCGGCTGTGTCGACCGATGGAAAGCTAAGGATCCTCGCAAGGAGGCTCAAGCCTGCGTCCAACATCGCTGAAGCGACGGTTCACGCCCAAATCCGCGACCGCCTGGCCGCGATGAAGGACGGGCGAATGGGATTCCTCGAAAAGAATGCCACTGACCCTGTTGTGGCGGCGGCGCTTCTGACCGCACGCCGTTTCTCTCAGGCTTGAGCGAGTCAGAACTTGCGCTGGTCAAGTATAAGGTCGAGCAGCACGTTTCCCCCGAGATTGCCGAAGCCCGGGACGCCGCACTAAACGCCACGAAGGAAGCTGAGCAGGGTTGGGCGAAGGCGATCAACAAGATTGCGGAGCATGCCGGTCTGACCAAGGGTCCTGACGGCTCATGGCGTAATCGTTCAATATCGGAGGCGACTTAATACGGATGCGCGGCTGATCGATTGCGTGAGCGACCCCGAGACTTCCTGCTGGCTCTTTTGCCCTCGATCAGACCAGCGATCGCCAACGGACTGCGAAGCCTAGCGTCACCGACGAAAGTATGGCCTCGCCATACCTTTGCACAGGGCAGAAGTGAGATCGAGCTCGTCGGCGAGATCGCGAAAACGAGCCTCTTGGCCGCAAACGAAGACGACATAGTAAACCTCCGTCAATTAGGATGCACTGCTTCGCGGTTCGATGCCGCACAAGTGACTTTTGCATCAGCGCGCAATCCGCCTGCCTTCAATTGGTATGGTGCAATCACCGCGTACGTGGGAATAGCGTTGGCTCTCACTTTGCTTGCTGCCACTTTAGTCTATGGCTTTGTCCGTGCGATAGGCTGGGTCATTGGCGGCTTTGCGGCGTCTTAGGAGGGGAGCAATGCGCCGAGCCATACTGATTGCTGTATTGTTGGCTCTGTGCGGCTGCGATGACCCCCACCAGGACCACGCCGCATGTCGGGTGAAAGCTGTAGATGCATTAGGCCCCATGCCACCGCCGTGCCCCGACAATACACCCCCTGCCGATTATCCCACCTGCAAGAGCAAAGCAGCCGACGCCATCACGGAATACGAAAACAAGCACGGACTATACGTCGAAGACTGTATGGTGGCCGCAGGATACCAAGTTCGTGACGATTGCATTGCAAAGTGGATGTCCCTTGGAAACGATTCCGCGTGCTTTAAGCGCCGTCCTTGATCGACGCCACGATGCGTGCTGGTAGCAATTCCCGTTGCGATAGCTCCAAGAGAGGGAGGAAGCCATGGCTAAAAAATCGAAGTCAAAAAAATTAGAAGGTAAAAAGACGAAGGCTAAATCACCGGAGGCGAAGTCTGAAACTTTAGTCGAAGTGAAATCGCTCCCAGAAGCAGCATCGCCCTCCTGGTCAACCGATGACGTGTACAACCTTCTGAAGGCGGTCAACGAGATCACGCTCAAGCGTATGGAGAATAAGATTGACGCTCTGACGCAACGGGTTATGCCCATCGATGGTCAACTTAAGGCTATCGACACCCGCTTGAAAGCCGTCCAGGAACAAGACCTTTCTACCATGCGCGGTAATATTATCTCGATGGCCGAAAACCTGAGTCTCGCTGTGTACCCCGACGTCCGGGCAATCAAGGCCAAGACCGACCGCTTGCCATAGCCTTCGAGGCAATTGATGAGAGAGCCGCCCACGCGATGCTGTGCGGGTCGATCTAACGTGGTCAGTGTGAACTGGTGGTTGTGGGAGCCCTGGCGCAAATTCTGTCCTACACCCAAAAGAAGACCGCCGGCCCCTCAAGGCGAGCCGGCGGTACGTTCTTGATGGTTGCGGGGGCAGGATTTGAACCTGCGACCTTCAGGTTATGAGCCTGACGAGCTACCGGGCTGCTCCACCCCGCGTCAATCCGTCGGATTTCCGCCCCGCGTCGCGACCGTGCCTGAGCGGCAGGCTATGCGAGGGGGTGAACCTATAGCAGGTTCGAAGACGATGTGAAGGGCTGCATGCGGGCCGCAAGGCGGCATGCGCGACCCCCGATATGGACATTGGCGGGCCCTTTGTGAATCCCTTGGCCGCGGGCGCCTTCGCGCCGGATTAATCAATTAAAGCAGACTGTTAGTCCGATACGGTCGATCTTTTTGCGATTCTCGGCTAGGGGCGCGCGGCCTCCCCGATTGTCTCGGCCGGGCCGGGCTCGCTCATCGGCTTGGCCCACACCGTCAGCGCGACGAACAGCAGCGCTGCCAGCGTAAGCAAAAGCGCAGCGCCGATCTCGATCATGCGGTGTCTGGTGAGGCCGAACATCGAATCCCTTGGACTTTGCCTCCCTCATAGTCGGCCTCGGCGCGCTCTGTCTAATGCAGAGATGTCGCTGCCGCGCGAAGTCGCCGCCAGAGAGCCTGCTGACCTAGGTCGCAAGCACGGCACCAAGGGGGATCTAGGGCGTCACGGTGCGGATTTGCTGGGCGACGACCGCGTCCTGCTGATCGTCGGGACCGCCGAAGAACGAATCGCGGCCATAAATGTCCGGCCGGAAATGGGCGACGCCGTTCGTGCTTGCAAACGCAGTGAGATAGACGAAATGCACCGGCACAGGCTTGGCGAGCTTCATGTCGAGTTTCTGGCCGCTCGCGACCTGCTCCTCCACGCGCGCAAGGTCCCAGCCCTTCTGCGTTCCGAGCAGCCAGGCGGCGAGCGCGAACACGCGCTCGACGCGCACGCAGCCGGACGATGGCACAAAATCGACCGGAGCGGGATTTTCCCGATGCGTTTCAACCGTGACGTTCCAGCGCATCGCGGTCCCAATGCGCGTTGTCGGCTGCCGCCGCGTAGGTACTCTGCAGGAAGCCCAGCAGAAGCGCGTCGCCGCCTTGCCGCACCGCCTCATACGGCAAAATGAACTCGCGCAATTTCTTGTCGTAATAGGCGCTCAGCGCACCGGCATCGGTGTCTGCGAAGCCGGGCGGCTCGGGGTAGGCATAGCAATAGAAGGCCGCCTCGCCAAACCCGCCATTGCCTGGCCAGAAGCCGCAGCTCGAGACTTCGTGCGAATAGGCCTCGCGCACGACCCAGTCGGCAAGGCCCGGCACGCCGCCAGGATGCGGCGGCGCCGTGCGGCCCGAGAAGCGTGTCACGGCGAGGTCGAAACTGCCCCAGAAGAAATGCACCGGGCTCACCTTGCCGATGAAGCTCGAGCGGAACGCGTGCAGCACATGCGCGGATTGCAGCAGCGCGCGCCAGAACCGGTGGGCGGCGTCCGCATCGTAGGAAGCGTGCACGGTATCCTTCTCGAAGGGAATCGGATCGGGGATCTCGTTCGGCAGCGTGGTGATCGTGACGCTCAAGCCCAGCGCATCGAGCCGTCCCATCAGCTCGCGATAGAAATCCGCGACCGCCATGGGGACAAGCGCAAAGTCCGAGCGCGCGCCGTCGCTCGCCCGGATCACCAAACGATGGTCGATGAAATCGAAGTCGATGGAGAAATGCGGCGCACCGTGCGGCATCGGCGACGTCGAGAGCCCGCGGCTCGTAAGATAGAGCGCGACCTGCCACCAATGGTTCTCGAACGGCGCGAGCGCGAGCCTGATCTTGCCCACGATCTGCGTCCACATATGCAGCGTGGCGCACGTACCCTGCCAGTCCGCGAAGGGCAGGTTCGGCCAGCGTTCGGATTGCGGGACGTGTCATTGGCAGAAGGCTAGCATTCCTGCGAGCGCGCGCGAAGCAGCGCCACGAGACGATCGATGAAATCGGCCTGGCCAGAGAGGATTTTCTCGCGAGCCGCGTCGGGCGCGAACCAAACCGCGCGATCGACCTCGGGGAAAGATTGCTTCCGCCCACTCTTCGGCGGCCATTCCATCTCGAAGCTGTTCGACTTGAGCGCAGCCGGGTCGAAATCGCCTTCGACCGCCCAGGCCGCGACGATCTTGCGGCTTCGCTGCGCGATCTCGCCGAGCGCGCGATAGACGCCGTCAGGCCCCGGCGCGCCGAGCTCCTCTTGGAACTCGCGCTTGGCAACGGCGAGCGGATCTTCTCCCAATTCGTACTCGCCCTTCGGAATCGACCAAGCGCCCAAGTCCTTCTTGGCCCAGAACGGCCCACCAGGATGCACAAGCAGAAGCTCGAGCGCATCAGCCTCGCCTCGATACATCAGGATGCCGGCGCTCCGCTTGTGCACAAATTCTCCGTTTCAGCGCCGATTCAGAGATATGCTCCTCCGCGCCAAGCTCGAGCAACAGCTAGCTAGCAAGGACGTCAGGATCTGTAACCTTTCCCAAGAGCTTGCGGCAGCAAAGATCGAACTGACGAAATCTATCGCAGCCTTTCTTGGCGCCTCACGGCTCCGTTTCGTGGTGCTACCCGTTTGTTCAGACGTCTGCTCGGCAGATAGCCGATAGACGCAAAAAAGCCGCCGGGGACAAACATCGACCGGCGGCTTCTTGCGTTCGTGGCGCAAAACTAACTCGTGAAAGAGGGGAACGCGCAAGCGCGTAATCTCGATGAGGCTCTGGAGGGCCTTGTTTGCTCAACCGGCCCAGAGGGCGGTGGCGCGAAACTAAACTCACTGTCCTTGGCAAGCCTGGCGATGACCTACTCTCCCGTGCCTTAAGACACAGTACCATCGGCGCTGGAGCTTTTCACGGCCGAGTTCGGGATGGGATCGGGTGTACACGCTCCGCCAATATCACCAGGCCAACGAAGGACAGTGCGAAATCTGGTCTTTAAGATCAGCGCATCTCACCCAATGCCCTCAAGCAGCGCAGAGCGCGATAGGGCAAAAGGAGAGGCACTGACAATGAGAGCAATCAAGCCGATCGAGCGATTAGTACTGGTTAGCTTCACGCATTGCTGCGCTTCCACACCCAGCCTATCAACGTGGTGGTCTTCCACGGCTCTCAAGGGAGAACTCGTTTCGAGGTAGGCTTCCCGCTTAGATGCTTTCAGCGGTTATCCCGTCCGCACTTAGCTACCCTGCTATGCCGCTGGCGCGACAACAGGTCCACCAGAGGTGCGTCCATCCCGGTCCTCTCGTACTAGGGACAGATCCTCTCAATTCTCCTACACCTGCGGCAGATAGGGACCGAACTGTCTCACGACGTTCTAAACCCAGCTCACGTACCACTTTAATCGGCGAACAGCCGAACCCTTGGGACCTGCTCCAGCCCCAGGATGTGATGAGCCGACATCGAGGTGCCAAACGATGCCGTCGATATGGACTCTTGGGCATCATCAGCCTGTTATCCCCGGAGTACCTTTTATCCGTTGAGCGATGGCCCTTCCACGCGGGACCACCGGATCACTAAGGCCGACTTTCGTCTCTGCTCAACTCGTCAGTCTCGCAGTCAGGCAGGCTTATGCCTTTGCACTCGACAGCTGATTTCCGACCAGCTTGAGCCCACCTTCGCGCGCCTCCGTTACTCTTTGGGAGGCGACCGCCCCAGTCAAACTACCCACCATGCACTGTCTCGGACCCGGATGACGGGCCGCGGTTAGATATCCATGATCACAAGGGTGGTATTTCAAGGCTGACTCCCCGGGAACTGGCGCCCCCGGCTCAAAGTCTCCCACCTATCCTACACATGCCACCACGAATACCAGTGCAAAGCTATAGTAAAGGTTCACGGGGTCTTTCCGTCTAACCGCAGGAACCCCGCATCTTCACGGGGAATTCAATTTCACTGAGTTTGCGTTGGAGACAGAGGGGAAGTCGTTACGCCATTCGTGCAGGTCGGAACTTACCCGACAAGGAATTTCGCTACCTTAGGACCGTTATAGTTACGGCCGCCGTTTACCGGGGCTTCGATTCAAGGCTTGCACCTCTCCTCTTAACCTTCCGGCACCGGGCAGGCGTCAGACCCTATACGTCGCCTTGCGGCTTCGCAGAGCCCTGTGTTTTTAGTAAACAGTCGCCACCCCCTGGTCTGTGCCCCCCACGCCTGGTTGCCCAGACATGGGGCCCCCTTCTCCCGAAGTTACGGGGGTATTTTGCCGAGTTCCTTCAACGCAGTTCTCTCAAGCGCCTTGGTATACTCTACCAGTCCACCTGTGTCGGTTTAGGGTACGGTCTGATGTGGGGGCTATTTCCTGGAACCCCTTCGCGGCCAGTCCAATCCGATAAGGACTGACAACTTTTAGGATTCGTCACACACCCACTGGCTGAGGAATATTGACCTCATTCCCATCGACTACGGCTTTCGCCCTCGCCTTAGGAGCCGGCTAACCCTGCGCTGATTAGCATTGCGCAGGAACCCTTGGACTTACGGCGGAAGTGTCTCTCACACTTCTTGTCGTTACTCATGTCAGCATTCGCACTTCCGATACCTCCAGGCCACCTCGCGGTGACCCTTCGCAGGCTTACGGAACGCTCCGCTACCGCGTGATCCGAAGATCACACCCGCAGCTTCGGTGGACGACTTAAGCCCCGATACATTGTCGGCGCAAAAATCCTTGACTAGACCAGTGAGCTGTTACGCTTTCTTTAAAGGATGGCTGCTTCTAAGCCAACCTCCTGGTTGTTTTGGGATTTTCACATCCTTTCACACTTAGTCGTCACTTGGGGACCTTAGCTGGCGGTCAGGGCTGTTTCCCTTTCCACGACGGACCTTAGCACCCGCCGTGTGTCTGCCGGATAGTACGTCTCGGTATTC
>CAWGCX010000009.1:27500-272795 GCA_963821255.1 uncultured Alphaproteobacteria bacterium
TCATCGAAGCCATGGCCCCGGCCTTATCGGCGAACGATGTGAAGCAGGGACAGCAGGTCCGCTTCTATCTCCTGCCCGCGCCGTCCGACACGGGCCAGATGGAACCGGTCAAGGTCTCCGTCTTCGCCAAAGGCGGCACGCATATCGTGAGCGTCGCGCGCAACAAGCACGGCGACCTCGTGGCCAACACCGAGGCGGAGCCCGCCGAGACGTCCGCCAAGAACCAGCAGCCAGCGCGCGCCACGCTCTACACGAGCTTCTACGAGGCGGCGCTCAAGCAGAACATTCCCGCCGATACGATCCTCAAGCTGCTCCGCGTCCATTCCTACGACGTGGACTTCAAGCAGAAGGTGCGGTCCGGCGACATGTTCGAGGTCTTCTTCGACGACGACAGCACCGACCGCGACACGGGCGAGGTGCTCTACACCTCGATGACAGTCGATGGGCAGATGCGCGAATTCTTCCGCTTCCGGACGCCGGATGACATGGTCGACTATTACGACGAGCAGGGAAACAGCGCGAAGAAGTTCCTGATGCGCAATCCGGTCAAAGGCGGCCGCTACACGTCGGGCTTCGGCGATCGCCGCCATCCGCTGCTCCGCTACATCCGCATGCATACCGGCGTCGACTGGGCCGCGCCCACGGGCACGCCGATCCTCGCCGCCGGCGACGGCACGGTCGAGCGCGTCGGGCGTGAAGGTGGCTACGGCAATTATGTCCGCATCCGTCACGCCAACGGCTTCGCCACGGCCTACGGCCACATGTCGCGCTATGCGCCCGGCATGGAGCCCGGCATCAAGGTGAAGCAAGGCCAGGTCATCGGCTTCGTCGGCTCGACCGGCATGTCGACCGGCCCGCACCTCCATTACGAAGTGCTGGTCAACAACAAGTTCGTCAATCCGATGACGATCCAGGTGCCGCGGGGCTTGCAGCTCACCGGCCGCGAGCTCGCCGAGTTCCAGAAAGAGCGCCGCCGTATCGAAGTTCTGATGGAAATGGACCCGGTCACGAGCCGCGTCGCGCAAGCGAATACGACGAATTAGCGCTTCCTCCTTCCTCGCTCCTCCATTTTCGACGCACAGGCCCTTTCCGCTCATCGGCTATGCTCGCCATAAGCGCCTGCACGCCGCTATCGTGCGTCAGATCAGGCCGATCAGCACCAGCACGATGCCGAGCATCCCACACCCCAAACTACTGTGCGGGCGACGGGGATGCCCCACGCGTAGAGCGGCACATAGACGAGGCGGTCGGCGAAATAGAGGACCGCGCCGGATTGGGTCAGCCAGTTGTGGCGCCGGCGACAGCGGCCATCAGCACGGCAGCAGCGAAGAATGGGAAGGTTTCGAGGAAATTTGCGCTCGCCCTCTGAAGCCGGCCCGCAATGATGCCGAGTGGCTTCTCGGGCTCGTCGCGCGGACCGAGATCCCAATCAAGCCCGCGCTCCTTGGTCTTGAAATGGGCGGCGAGCAGAATCTGCACTAGTCCCAGCACAATGCTGCAGGCCAGCATGACGCGCTCGATCGTCATGATGCCGAGCGCTCGGCCAAGCTAAGCCGCCTTCGCCTTTGCGGCGGCGCCGTTGAAGGTCAGGCCGTCTTTGCCGGCGCTGATCTTCACCGTTTCGCCGTCATGGATCTTGCCTTGCAGCAGCTGTCCCGCGAGCGGGTCCTGCACATATTTCTGGATCACGCGCTTAAGCGGCCGCGCGCCATAGGCAGGGTCGTAGCCCTTCTCGGCGAGCCAGTCGCGCGCCTTGTCGTCGAGGACAAGCGTGATCTTGCGCTCGGCGAGCAGCTTCGAAAGCCGCTGCATCTGGATGTCGACGATCCGCCCCATATGCTCGCGCTTCAGGCGATGGAACAGGATGATCTCGTCCACGCGGTTCAGGAATTCGGGCCGGAAGTGCCCGCGCACCACCTCCATCACCTCTCCGCGCACCGCGTCGGAATCCTCGCCCTCTGGTTGATTGACCAGATATTCCGAGCCGAGATTCGAGGTCATGATAATCAGCGTGTTGCGGAAGTCGACGGTGCGCCCCTGCCCGTCGGTCAGCCGCCCGTCGTCGAGTACCTGCAGCAGCACGTTGAACACGTCGGGGTGCGCCTTCTCGATCTCGTCGAACAGGATGACTTGATACGGACGCCGGCGCACGGCCTCGGTGAGCACGCCGCCCTCTTCGTAGCCGACATAGCCGGGCGGCGCGCCGATCAGCCGCGCGACCGAATGCTTCTCCATGAACTCGCTCATGTCGATGCGGATGATGGCGTGCTCGTCGTCGAACAGAAACTCGGCGAGCGCGCGCGCAAGCTCGGTCTTGCCGACGCCGGTCGGGCCCAAGAACATGAACGAGCCGAGCGGCCGGTTCGGGTCCTGTAGGCCTGCGCGGCTCCGGCGCACGGCAGTCGAGACCGCCTCGACCGCCTCCTCCTGGCCGACCACGCGCTTGGCGATCTGCGTCTCCATCTGCAAGAGCTTCTCGCGCTCGCCTTCCAGCATCTTGTCGACCGGGATTCCGGTCCAGCGCGAGACGACCTGCGCGATGAGGTCCGGCGTCACCACCTCCTGCGCCATCACGCCGCCCTTCGACTCGTCCTCCTCCATCTTCTTCAGCTTGCCTTCGAGGTCCGGGATCACGCCATAGGCAAGCTCGCCTGCCTTGGCGAGATCGCCGCTCCGCTGCGCCTGCTCGAGCTCGATGCGGGAGGCGTCAAGCTGCTCTTTCAGCTTCTGCGCGGAGGCGAGCTTCGCCTTCTCGTCCTGCCAGCGGCTTGCGACCGTATTGGCTTCCTCTTCGAGATTGACGATCTCCTTCTCCAGCCGAGCGAGACGGTCTTTGGAGGCGGAGTCGGTCTCCTTCTTCAGCGCCTCGCGCTCGATCTTGAGCTGCATCAGGCGCCGGTCGAGCTCGTCGAGCTCCTCGGGCTTGGAGTCGACCTGCATGCGCAAGCGAGACGCCGCCTCGTCCATGAGGTCGATCGCCTTGTCGGGCAGGAAGCGGTCGGTGATGTAGCGGTTCGACAAGGTTGCCGCCGTGACGAGCGCCGCGTCTGAGATGCGCACCCCGTGATGCAGCTCGTATTTCTCCTTCAGCCCGCGCAGGATCGAGATCGTGTCCTCGACCGTCGGCTCCGGCACGAACACTGGCTGGAAGCGCCGGGCAAGTGCCGCGTCCTTCTCCACATGCTTGCGATATTCGTCGAGCGTGGTGGCGCCCACGCAATGCAGCTCGCCGCGCGCGAGCGCAGGCTTGAGCAGGTTGGAGGCATCCATCGCGCCGTCGGCTTTCCCGGCGCCGACCAGCGTATGCATCTCGTCGATGAAGAGGATGATCTGGCCCTGCGCCGCCTGGATCTCGGAGAGCACGGCCTTCAACCGCTCCTCGAACTCGCCGCGATATTTCGCACCCGCGATCAGCGCGCCCATGTCGAGCGAAAGCACCTTCTTTTCCTTGAGGCTCTCCGGCACGTCGCCCGCGACGATGCGGTGCGCGAGCCCCTCGACGATCGCCGTCTTGCCGACGCCCGGCTCGCCGATCAGCACCGGATTGTTCTTGGTGCGGCGGGAGAGCACCTGGATGGTGCGCCTGATCTCCTCGTCGCGCCCAATCACGGGATCGAGCTGGCCCTTGGCGGCGGCTTCAGTGAAATCGCGCGTATAGCGCTTCAGCGCATCGTAGCTCTGCTCGGCCGAGGCGCTATCCGCGGTGCGGCCCTTGCGCAGATCGTTGATCGCGGCGTTGAGGTTCTGCGGCGTCAGCCCTGCGCCAGAAAGGATGCGCCCGGCCTCTGCCTCCTTGCTCAGACCAAGCGCCTGGAGCATGCGCTCAACGGTTACGAACTGATCGCCCGCCTTGGTCGCCATCTGCTCGGCCTGGTCGACCACACGGGCGAGCGCCGCCGCCATATGCGGCTGGGTGGCGCCCGATCCCGACACCTTGGGCAGCTTGGCGAGCGCGGCCTCCGTGGCTTGCAGCGCCTGTTTGGGATCCCCGCCAGCGCGCGCCATCAGCCCGCTCGCCAGCCCCTCGGGGTCGTCGAGCAGCACATTGAGCAAGTGCTCGGGCGTGATCTGCGGATTGCCCTCGCGCACCGCAAGTGTCTGGGCCGATTGGAGGAATCCCTTGAGGCGGTCTGAAAGCTTCTCGAAATCCATGGGGGCTGCCTTGGCTTAAGGGCGAGACGGCGAATTGTGGTGGGACAGGGCGCTATAGCGCAAGCACCCTTAACGGGAGATATAGCGCCGCAAGCCGCAAGCCAAAAGGGGTGGGGCCGTCCGGCCGTGGGCGCGTCGCTCTCGCTTGCGGAGCGGACAACACCGGAAAACCCACCGCGAGCGCTGGAACCGCGCGGCGCTCCCCGATATGATTTCCCCGGTCGTGCCATGCGGTTGGCGGCGAAGGCTGCAAGCCGCACGGGGAATTGTGCGACTAAACAAAGGGGGGTCCTATGGATATTGTTGGAATCGTCGTAGCCTTGATTATAGGCGCGGTTGCCGGCTGGCTCGCCGGAATTGTGGTCGAAGGCGGCGGATTCGGCCTGCTCGGCAACATCCTCGTCGGTATCGCCGGCGCCTTCATGGCGGCGCTGCTGTTCCCGAGATTGGGGCTCGGCTTGACGCTCGGCGGCGGCATCGTTGGCGCCATCCTCACGTCAACGCTCGGCGCCGTGGTGCTGCTCTTGATCATCAATCTGCTGCAACGCCTGTTCGCGTAAGTTCGAGGCGACAGCGTCCGAGCCGGAGCGCGCGCGAGACACGGTAATTCGGCTGGAGCGGCGGACCTTCGAGCTCAAGAGACTTGCCGGCCCAGATTGTGAGCGGGTCGGGCTGTGCACGACGCCTGCTTTGTGCGGCACCTTTTGGCTTGCCTAGAATCCGCGAAACATATTGCCGGCTAGCAACAGCAGAAAGCCCACCAGCAGCGTCTCGAACGTGTAGGCGTCGACCACCGGAATGCTGACAGCGGTGTAGCGCACGAGCACTGCGAGGAGTGCAAGAAAGACCGCAATGAGAAAGACCGCCCGCGAGGGCGGCGTGAGCGAATATTGTGCCATCGAACGAGTCCCCCCAACCTTTCGGATCAGCCCAACCTAGCGTCCCGGCTTGAGCCTAGCGAGGCCTGCTACCGTGCCGGCGCTCTTGAACCGCTAGCTCACCTGGTCGGGGGCAGTTTCGTCGGGCTGATGGGTCTCGGGCTGCTCGGAGCCGTTCGCGTCGCGCGCACCCTCGCTCCCATTCGCACCGCGTCGCCGATGGTCGCGTCCACCGCCATGATGCTCCCGGTCGCCTGCATGGCGCTCGCGGTCTTGTCCGCCACCGCCCTGCCGCTCGCGGTCTTGACCGCTCCGGTCCTGACCGCCCCGGTCCTGGGCGCCACGCGTGTCGCGCACCTCGCCGCCACCGCCGTCCGTCGTATCGAAATCCGAGCCGCCGTCGTCGTCGGACCCCTCGGAGTTCCAGCGAGACGGCCGGAACCCGCCGCCGTTCGGGCCCTCGCCCTGTTGGCCATGCTGGGGGCCTAGCTGCTGCTGCGCGGCCATGATGATGCGGTTGTAATGCTCGGCGTGCTGGAGATAGCTCTCCGCCGCGACGATGTCGCCCGAAGAGAGCGCGTCGCGCGCGAGCGACATGTATTTCTCGGCGATATGCGCCGCGGTCCCGCGGATCTTCACGTCGGGACCGTTCGATTCGTAGCTCCGCGCCAATGGATTTTGGGGCTTACGGCCACCGCGGCCGCGGCCCCGTCTGTTCTGCTGTCCTTGCCTCATGGGCTTCCGTTCACCTGATAGGCGGCTTGCCATAAGCGGCCTGGCCGCGTTCTTCTCCCTGCACTTTCCGGCGACTTCTTCATTGCGCATGGGCTGCGACCGGAACTCGGATCGCGCCATGCAAGTCTCGCCGGTTCTCGCTGCCTGACTTTATGAGTTATCGGCGCTACGCGTCTTGATGCTTGAGCCAGCGCCAGCCAACCTCAATATGTGGGCGGTTGAGCGTCTCCTGAACGTCCCGAGAGGCGGGAGCCTGTCAATCGAGGTTCACGAGAAGTCCGCTCTTGTTGCCGTTGCAACCGGCCGCGCCCTTGCGAGCGCCGATGGCCGTGAAATTTCGGTCGTTGTTCCGAACCTAACCTGAACATGGCCATTTTCCAAGCCAAATTTTTGCACCCCTGCGACTATCTGCGCGCGAGGGTTGAGCGCGCCCCGCAACCAGGCAGCGCGGCCGGCCGGCGAGATCGTGCAGCAGGGCGGGCTCGGGCAGGGCAAATCCCGCCTCGCTTAGGATGCGGGCCACGGGCTCGGCCTGGGCCGCGCCGATTTCGAGAAGGAGCGTGCCCCCCTCCCGCAGGCTGTCGCGGGCGCTACCGGTGATGCGGCGATAGGCGTCGAGCCCGTCAGCCCCGCCGTCGAGCGCGTGGCGCGGGTCGTGGGCGATTTCCGGCTGAAGCGACGCCATCTCGCTTGCCGCGAGGTAAGGCGGGTTGGAGACGATCAGGTCGAACTTGCCGTCGATGCAGTCAAGCCAGTCCGCGGCGAGGAAAGAGGCGCGGACCGCAACGCCGTGACGGCGCGCATTCTCCGCCGCGACCGCAATTGCGCCAGCGCTGATGTCCGTGCCGAAGCCGCGCGCTTGCGGCAGTTCGGCAAGCAAGGTGACAAGGATGCAGCCCGTTCCCGTGCCGAGATCGAGCAGGTCGAGCGGCTGATCGCGCCAGCCATTCTGCGCGGCGAGGTCGAGCGCCGCTTCGATCAGGGTCTCGGTATCGGGGCGCGGGTCGAGCGTGTGCGGACCGACGAGGAACTCCCGGCCGTAGAACTCACGAATGCCGGTGATCCGCGACACGGGCTCGCCCGCAAGCCGCCGTGCGATGCCAGCTTCGAGCCGCGCATAGGCTTCCGGCGCCAGCCTATCGCCCCCGCGCGCGATGAACCCTTCACGCGTAAGCCCCGCCGCGTGACACAGAAGCAGCCGCGTATCGAGCTCGGGCGTCTCGATCCCCGCCTCGCGCAGTCTGCGCACCGCCCAAATGAAAGCTTGCCGAACCGACGAGAGAGCCAGCAACTCGCACTCCCCTCCCTCCTTGAGGGGGAGGGTTAGGGAGGTGGGTTCGAGACAAGACTGGTTGAAAGGCATATCCCCCTCCGCGCGCCGAGTGGCGCGCGTGTTCCCCCTCAAGGGGGGAGCAAGGCGCGAGCGGAAGGTCTCAAGCAAATCACACATGGCCCTGCTCCTGCATGGCCGATAGCTGGCTCGTCTGCTGCTCGGTGGTCAGCGCGTCGATGACATCGTCGAGCGCCTCGCTGCCCTCCATCACATAAGGCAGTTGGTGCGTGGTGAAGCCGATGCGGTGGTCGGTCACGCGCCCTTGCGGGAAATTGTAGGTACGGATGCGCTCCGACCGGTCGCCACTGCCGATTTGGCTCTTGCGATCCTGCGCACGCGCGGCGTCAAGCTTGCCACGCTCCAGATCGTAGAGCCGCGCGCGGAGCACCTTCATCGCCTTGGCCTTGTTCTTGTGCTGCGATTTCTCGTCCTGCTGGCTCACCACGAGCCCGCTCGGCAGATGCGTGATGCGCACCGCGCTGTCGGTGGTGTTGACCGACTGCCCGCCGGGCCCGCTCGCGCGGAACACGTCGATGCGCAGATCCTTGTCGTCGATCTTGATGTCGACCTCCTCGGCCTCCGGCAGCACCGCCACCGTCGCCGCCGATGTATGGATGCGCCCTTGCGCCTCCGTCTCCGGCACCCGCTGCACGCGATGCACGCCCGACTCGAATTTCAGCCGCGCGAACACGCCCTTGCCGGTGATCGAGGCGATGATCTCCTTATAGCCGCCGGTCGCCGATTCGCTCGCGGAGAGCACATTGACCTTCCAGCCATGCCGGTCGGCATAGCGCTGATACATGCGGAAGAGGTCGCCGGCGAACAAAGCCGCTTCCTCGCCGCCCGTGCCGGCGCGGACTTCGAGGATCGCGCTCTTCTCGTCGGCGGCGTCCTTCGGCAGAAGCTGCACTTTGAGCTGACGCTCAAGTTCCTCGATCTTGGGGTCGAGCGCGCCAAGCTCCTGCTCGGCGAGGCTCGCCATCTCGGCGTCGGACGCCGGGTCGTCGACGAGCTGCTGCAGATCCGCGCGCTCGCGGGTCGCCTTGCGCAGCGCGTTGATAGTGGCGACGATCGGATCGAGCTCGGCGAACTCGCGCGAGAGGCGCACGTAGCTTTCCTGGTCGGCGCCGGCCGCGAGCGTGCCCTGCACGGTCTCCCAACGGGCGACGAGCTTGTCGAGTCTATCGGCTGGAATAGTGGTCATAGCTTGAGGGGTGAAGCGCTAGAACGCGCTCGGAAGCTTGTCGGCCTTGCGGCTCCGTGGATCGTCGGGATCGAGGACTTGTCCTGAGCCCGACGGGCTCAAGGACTTGCCGCCGAGCGTGCCTGACGGGTCGCCGAACGCGATCCAAAGCCCGAACGCCACCACCGAGACGACGAGCGCGCCGAGGCCCCATTTTAGGAGCCAGGTGCTCGGCCGCGCCGCGCGCTCGGGCTTCAGCCGCTTGGTTTTGGCGGCTGGCGCCACGGGCTGTGGCTGCTCTTGCGGAGCTTTCCGCTGCTGTGGCTGCGGCGTCTCAGGCTGCGGTTGGGACTGAGCCTGCGGCTGCGGAGCATAAGTCTGGGCCGGTCTTTGCTGTGCCTGCCCGTCCGGGCGGGCCTGAGGTTGCGGCTGTTGCAGAGGCTGCGGCGCGGACGGCCAGGATTGCTGTGGCATCCCTTGCTGGCCGCCATTGGGCCACGCCGGTTGCTGCGGATGAGGTTGCGGCGCGTAACCCTGCCACGGCGCTTGCTGCGGCGGAGGCTGTTGCGGCATCGCGGGCGGCCAAGGTGCTGTTTGCGGCTGCTGCGCCTGTTGCGGCCAGGCGTTCTGGCCCGGCTGCTGCGAAGCGCCCGGCCACTGGCTGTTTTTGCCAGAAGGCGCGGTGGTGGGCCTGCCCACCTCGAAATCGGCATCTTCCGGCGGGTGCAGCACCGGCATCTCGGGCATGGTCTTAGGTCCTAGCTGCACGATCCCCGCTTCGAGCTGCGCATAGATGCGGCGAAGCAACGGGCGGATGTCGAGATTAAGCAGCGCGCCATAGCCGTTGACGATGCGGCAGGTCTCGGGCCAGGGAGGCAGCGCGTAAAGCGCGCCCTGCTCGAGCGCCTGCACGACCTCGATGCGCGTGCCGAGCCGCTGGGCGAGGGCGGTTTCGCTGAGATTGCTCGCGGCCCGAAGGTCTCGGAACAGCTCAGCCACCTCAGCGTCATAGCCGGACGGCATGTCCTTGATCCCATGAGTTTGCAGGCGCCACCGGGCCGCGTCCGGCGATGGGCTTACCGACACTTGATGCAACTGCGGTATCGCAAGGCCGATCCCATTTCCTGCTGATCTCCGCTAACACAAGCTCAACAACGTCGAGATTGCAAGTAAGCGCAAGCCTAGCATATCGCGGCCACGGATTAAGCTGTCTCATCTCTCTAGATTTGCACGCCTTTTTCGGTGGCGAAGCGTTTCAGGTCCTCGCGCAGCGACGTGTTCTTGCTTTCCAGCCATTCGTCCAATCTCTCCTGCAAATCGCCCGCATCGAGCGACAGGATCATGGCCTTAACCGGGCCGACCGAGGCCGGCGCCATGGAAATCGACCGGTACCCGAGGCCGATCACCGCCATCGCTTCGAGCGGCTTGCCCGCCATCTCGCCGCAGAGATTGAGCGGGACGCCATGGCGATCCGCCGCTTGCACGATCTGGCGAAGCGCCTTGAGCGCGGCTGGATTGAGCGAGTCGAACCGCTCGGACACGCGCTCATTGCCGCGATCCGCCGCGAACAGGAACTGCATCAGGTCGTTCGAGCCGACCGAGGCAAAATCTGCCAGAGGCAGAACCTGGTCGAGTTGCCATAACAACGCCGGAACCTCGATCATGGCTCCAACCATGAGTTTTTTCGGCTCCGGGCGCCCGTGCCGCTTGAGGATCGTGAGTTCGCGGTCGATCAGCCCGCGGGCCGCCTTGAGCTCCGAGATGTCGGCGATCATGGGCAGCATCACCCGCAGCTCGCGCCCATGCGCCGCTCTGAGCAGCGCCCTGATCTGCGTGCGGAACAACGCGGGCCGGTCGAGCGCCATGCGGATTGCGCGCCACCCGATGGCGGGGTTCTCCTCGTGGCTCCCACGGAAATACGGCAGCACCTTGTCGCCGCCCACGTCGAGCGAGCGGAACACCACGGGCCGGTCCCCCGCCGCATCGAGGATCGCCTTGTAGAGCCGCGTCTGCTCCTCGAGCCGCGGGAAGGTCGAGGAGATCATGAACTGGAGCTCGGTGCGGAATAGCCCGATACCGTCGGCGCCCGACTGATCGAGATGCGGCAGGTCGAACAAGAGCCCGGCATTGATGTGCAAGCCCAGCCGCTCGTTGTCCAAGGTCACCGCCGGGATGGTGCGGAGCGCCGCGTATTGCGCCTGGCGCCGCGCCCTGAAGCGGACCTTGTCGGAATAGGCCGCGACCACCTCTTGCGTTGGCCGCACATGCAGCTCGCCGGAATCGGCGTCGAGGATCGCCGCATCGCCGGGCTCCACCGCCTCAAGCATGCCCTTGACTTGCGTGACCGCGGGGATGCCGAGCGCGCGGGCGACGATGGCGACATGGCTCTGCGTGCCGCCCTCCTCAAGCACGAGCGCGCGCAAACGCTGGCGGTCGTAATCGAGCAGCTCCGCCGGGCCCATGGTGCGAGCGACGACGATCGCATCCTGCGGGAGGCTGCCCGCGGCGCCCGTGCCGATGCCGCCCGCGAGCAGCCTTAGCAGGCGGTTCGAGAGGTCGTCGATGTCGTACAGCCGGTCGCGTATATGCGGGTCGGGCATGCGCAGCATGCGCGCGCGCGTGTCGTTGCGCACGCGCTGCACGGCGGCCTCCGCGGTCAGGCCCGTGAGCAGCGCCTCGTCGAGCCGTCGCCGCCAGCCATGATCGTGGGCGAACATGCGGAAGGCTTCGAGCACCTCCCGATGCTCTCCGGCGCGCGCCATGTCGCCCCGCTCCAGCAT
The DNA here is from genome assembly GCA_963821255.1 of uncultured Alphaproteobacteria bacterium. Lineage (GTDB taxonomy): Bacteria > Pseudomonadota > Alphaproteobacteria > Rhizobiales > Methyloligellaceae > Methyloceanibacter. Next base: position 38,562 of record CAWGCX010000009.1, read on the forward strand.
GTTGTCGATCATGCCGGTCAGTTCCTCGATGGCTTGGGCAAGCCGGCGCCGTTCGAGCTCGATGTCTTCGGCGATCAGGCGCGTGACCACGATGCGCGGCTCGTGCAACACGATATGGCCGAGCGCCACGCCCTCGGAGATCGGCACGCCCGCGAACCTTGCCGCCAGGTCGCGGCGCGCTTCGGCCGCGACCTCTTCGGTCATGGCAAGCCCGCCCGAGGCGATGGTCTCGGCGAGCACCATGGCGGTCGTCTGCAGCGCCTCGACTTCCTCGTCGCTATAGACGCGCATGGTGCGGTTCTGCACCGTCAGCACGCCGATCGTGTGCCCGCCGCGCAGGATCGGCACGCCGAGGAAGGAGTGATAGACCTCTTCGCCCGTTTCCGGTCTGTACGAGAAGGCGGGATGGTGCTGGGCATCGGCGAACTGCTTGGGTTCTCCATGCTCCGCGATCAGGCCGACCAGGCCCTCGCCCTGCTTCAGATGCGTGCTGTGCACCGCTTCCGGGTTGAGGCCTTCGGTCGCGAACAGTTCCAGCGAGCCTTCGCGGCGGCGGAGATACAGCGAGCACACCTCCGCGACCATGTTCGAGGCGATCAGCACCACCACCTTGTCGAGGCGCGCCTGCGCGCTCTCCTGCACGGCCATGACCTCGCGCAGGCGGCGCAGCAATTGTCTTGGGGCGCCAACAGACAGGGGCATTATTCAAGTCCTCGCCGGCCGGTCAAAGCGGCGGACAGGCATCGCTGCGGGCCTCGGGCTTGCCGCTCGGTTCAGCTAGTTTCTGTCCAGTCCGAACAGGGAATGCAATGTCCTGACCGCGAGCTCAGCATAGGCCGCATCGATCAATACGCTGATCTTGATCTCCGAGGTCGAGATCGCCTCGATATTGATGCCCTTTTCGGCAAGTGCGTTGAACATTGCCGCGGCAACCCCGGCGTGGCTCCGCATGCCGACGCCTATAGCCGACACCTTGGCGATGTCGGTTGAGCCGCGCAAGTCCAAATAGCCGATCCTGTCCCTGGCGTTGCGCAGGACTTCGAGCGCCTGGTCGAGATCGGCGCTCTGCACCGTGAAGGTGAGGTCGGTGAAGCCGTCCTCAGAGACGTTCTGCACGATCATGTCGACATTGATGTTGGCCTCGGCGAGCGGGACGAAGACCTGCGCTGCCACGCCCGGCTTGTCGGCGATCTTGAGCAGCGTCACCTTGGCCTCGTCCCGGGCATAGGCAATTCCACTAACAACGTTTTGCTCCACGATCTCATCCTCATGGCAAACGAGTGTTCCAAGCTCCTCGAGCGCGCTGTCGGTCGCCTTGCCGCCGAGGTCAGGCGGCTCGAAGCTCGAGCGCACAAGCACGCGCACGCCCCTCTGCATGGCGAGCTCGACCGAGCGTGTCTGCAGCACCTTGGCCCCTTGCGAGGCCATTTCTAGCATCTCCTCGTAGGAGATGCGGTCGAGCCGATGCGCCTTCGGCACGACCCGCGGATCGGTCGTGTAGACGCCGTCGACGTCGGTATAGATGTCGCAGCGATCGGCCTGCAGCGCAGCGGCAAGCGCCACCGCGCTCGTGTCGGAGCCGCCCCGCCCGAGCGTCGAGATGCGATTGCCCGGCGCGATGCCCTGGAAGCCCGCGACCACGGCCACCTCGCCGTCAAGCATGCGGCCCTTGAGCCCCTCCACGTCCAGCCCGGTGATGCGGGCCGCCCGATGCGCGTCGTCGGTATAGACCGGGATCTGCCAGCCCTGCCAGGAGCGCGCGGCAATGCCGAGCGACTGCAGGACGAGTGCGAGCAGCCCCGAGGTCACCTGCTCGCCCGAGGAGACCACGGCGTCGTATTCGCGGCAGTCATATTGGGCGGAGAACTCGCGGCCGCCATTGAGCTGCCGTTCCTTGAAGCCCCAGGCCTGCTCGACCAGCGAGACGAGCTGGTTGGTGGCCCCGGCCATGGCCGAGACCACGACCGCGCAGGCGTGGCCGGCCTCGGCCTCGCGCTTCACGTGACTCGCGACGTTGCGGATGCGGTCGATGTCCGCGACCGAGGTGCCGCCGAATTTGAGGACCAGCAGGGCCATGTCTTGCGTCTGGTCTCGCGCATAATAAGGGCCGGCCCCTTGGGACCGGCCGAAATCTGCGCTCTTCATACTGATTGGGGGCCTAAGCCGCAACGGTCCTGAGTCCCATTGGCCCCATCCCGTCTTGTCATGGCCGGGCTTGTCCCGGCCATCCACGAATTATGCCCGGCACTTCGGCCACGGGCATGACGAGGCGCTGGAGACGCTTGACAGAACCTCGCGCGCGCGGCCCTTCTGCCCTCATGGCTGAAGCTCAAAGCACGCTGGACGAGAAGGAAGTCGCTCGCTTCGCCAAGGACGCCGCGCGCTGGTGGGACGCCAAGGGCCCCTTCGCGCCGCTTCACCGCATCAACCCGGTGCGGCTCGCTTATATACGCGACGCGCTCTGCCGCAGGTTTGGCCGCGACGCGAAGACCGGCACGAGCCTCGCCGGGCTAAGCGTGCTCGATATTGGCTGCGGCGGCGGTCTGGTCACCGAGCCGCTGGCAAGGCTTGGCGCTTCCGTCACCGGCATCGACCCGGCGGAAGAGAATATCGCGGCCGCCAAGGCGCATGCCGAAGGCGCGCGGCTCACGATCGACTATCGCGCCACGACGGCGCAAGCGCTTGCCGCGTCGGGCGCCCAATTCGACGCCGTGTTGCTGCTCGAAGTCGTCGAGCACGTGCCGGATGTGCCGGCCTTTCTCAGAGAGGTTGCCCCGCTGGTGAAGCCGGGCGAGATCATGGTGCTTTCGACGCTCAACCGCACGCTCAAATCCTATGCGCTTGCCATCGTCGGCGCCGAGCTGATCCTACGCTGGCTGCCAATCGGCACGCATCAATGGGATCGCTTCGTCACGCCGGCCGAGCTACGCACGGGCCTGCGGGTTGCGGGTCTCACGCTCACCGACACGACGGGGATGATCTACAACCCGTTCGCCGACGAATGGCGCCTCGGCCGTGACACCGAGGTGAATTATCTCGCAACGGCCACGAAGTAGGGTCGGCAAGCGCGGAACGCGCCCGCACCCACCCTGAGAGATTAATCGGCGAGCATGGCCAAGGCCGCGCGGCGGTCTCCGGGGTTCAACCTCAGGAACAGCGTGCGAGCGTTCTTGATGTCTCGTTCGGAGCCACTCGCGGCCGCTGCCTGCAGGGCAACCGTCGTCGGATGGTCTTTGCCGCAGATGAAGACCAAGGCTTTTGCCAAGCGCCCCATGGCTGCGGGGTCGATCGCTGCCTCTTCCATTCAGAGAACCTGCTCGCTCACGCGTGGCTGCACGATGCGCGTAGGTCTAGTACCCGTACCCGCCGCGGGGGCCCAAGCCGCGCGGGGGCTGGTACTGGTAGCGGGGGCCGTAATAGCCCTGCGCGTTGTTGCGATTGCGCCGGCCAAAGCCGAACAACCCGCGCCGGCGCGGCTCGGCGTAAGGCTGCGGCGGCATCGGCCGCTCGAACCACGGATTGTAGCCACGCGGCATGCGGTACTGCTTAGGCGGCGTCCCGCTCGCCACGGCCGGACCCTCGCCGCCGGGCGTCATACCGGTCAGCACGACCTGGGTGTTCTCGAGGCCCGCGTCCTTGACGAGGTAGAACAAGGTCTTTGCGTTCGCGGGCGCAAGCCGCACGCAGCCATGGCTCGCGGGCCGGCCGAGGTGCTTCACCTCGGTCGTGCCGTGAATGGCGTGGCCGCGCTTAGTGAAGAAGACCGCGTGGGGCATCGGCGCATCGTCCCACTGCTTCGAGTACCAGATCTCGTTCATCGACCTCGCCGTGTAGTCGCCGGACGGCGTGGAATAGCCGCGCGTGCCCGTAGAGACCGGCCAGCTATGGCGCTCGATCCCGTCGACGAACACCGTCATCTCCTGGGTCGACTTGTCGATATTGACGAGAATCTTGGAGCCGTTGCCCGTGCTCGGCGCCTTGGCAGCATTGCTCTTGCTCGGCGCGCTAGGCGCGGTGCCGGTCTTCGGGGCGGTGGGCGCGGGCGGCGCGGTGGCCGCGCTAGGCGGCGTTGAACCGTAATCGGGCCCGCTCGACCCGAGGCCAGTGCTTGGCGTGCTCGAACCGGTGCCGGCGCTTGGCGATTCGGTGCTCGACGACCCGGTACCGGTGCTCGGCGATTCGGTGCCAGTGCCAGGCGTGCTCGAACCGGTACCGGTGACCGGCGCATTGGGGTCGAGCTCAAGGCTGCCCGGCTTGATGTCGGCCGGCGAAGGTGCCTGCCCCGTAGGCGCGGTCGTGGGCTCGGCCAGCGCGCCCGCCGAAAAAGCGAGCATTACCGCCAAAAACGGCACGGCAAGCAGGCCACGGAAACTGGGGGGAAGGCTAGAGGGGGGCATCATTCACCTTGGTTGCGCAGAAACCAACGCCCGGCCACCATGATATTAGGTGTCCTTAACGGCATTACCAGGGCATGAGACACCGTTTTTAGCCCAGGACCCGCAAACAAGAAGTTACCTCGCCGGGGGCTGCGCGTGTCGCGTCAAGAGGCTTCGCGTTTTGCGGGCTTTTCGCAGGCTTCCGTCGCGATCTCGATCTCGAAATCGCAACCGTGCTTCAGCGCCGGGATGCGCGCCCGTGCCTCGGCAGATGCGGCGAGATCAATGTCGGCGAAGATCACGCCGGGATCCTCGCCGGCTTCCGCCAGCACCTCACCCCACGGCGCCACGATCATCGAGTGGCCATAGGTGGCGCGGCCGTTCTCATGCATCCCGCCTTGCGTGGCCGCGAGCACGAAGGCGCCGGTCTCGATGGCGCGCGCACGCACCAGCACCCGCCAATGCGCTTCGCCCGTCTGCCTGGTGAAGGCCGAGGGAATCGCGATGATGTCCGCGCCTGCCGTGGCAAGCGCGCGGTAGAGCTGCGGGAAACGCAGATCGTAGCAGATGCTGAGGCCCAGCCGACCGAACGGCAGATCGGCGAGCACCGCCTTGCCGCCGCGGGCGTAGTAGCGCAACTCGCGGTAGCTCTCGCCGCCGGCAAGGTCCACGTCGAACATATGCAGCTTGTCATAGCGCGCGGCGATCTTCCCTTCGGGGTCGATCAGATAGGAGCGGTTAACGGCCCTCGCCTCGTCCAGTCTCACCGCGAGCGAGCCGATATGCAGCCATACGCCAAGCTCTGCGGAGAGCGCACGGAGCCGCTCAAGCGGCGCGTGCTCCGCCTCGGTCGCGGCCGCCGCCAGCACGAGCTCGGGCGCGAGCTCCATGAGCGCCGTGTTCTCCGGCGTCTGGATATAGTCCGCGCCGCCTTCCGCCGCGCGCCGGATGAGCGCCTCGGCGCTGTCGAGATTGGCCGCGATGGTGCGGCCAGAGCGAAGCTGCACCAGCGCGGCGCGGAAGCGTCTGTCTTGGGGTGTTGTCATGGGCCCGTGGACTTGCCGACGGGCTCGCCCGCGACGGGGGCGCCCGCGAGCCAAGCGTCGAGCTTGCCTTCGCGCTCGAGCGCGGCGAGCTCCTGGTAGCCGCCGACATGCCGGCCGTGGATGAAGATCTGCGGCACGGTCCGCAAGCCGTTCGCGCGCTGCACCATCTCGGCGCGCAAGCCCTCGTCGAACGCCACGTCGATCTCCTCGAAATCGATGCCCTTGTTGCGGAGGAGCTGCTTCGCCGCGCGGCGATAGCCACAGAACTGGGTGGTGTAGAGGACGATAGACGCCATGGCTTGATAACTGATGTAGCCGGGGCCCGAACGCAAGCGTCTGGTTGCTACCCCAACCCCCCTTCAATCCTCGTCATGCCCGGCCTTGTGCCGGGCATCCACGAATTTCAGCCGTGCAGCTCGCAAAGACGTGGATGGCCGGGACAAGCCCGGCCATGACGAGTCTGGTTTTGCAGCCAAAGCACGAACGTCGCGGGGTCGACCGCGCGCGAGCGCCAGCACGTCAACCCTGGCGGCGCCGGCCCGCTTCAGCGCCCGTGCGCAAGCCTCGGCCGTGGCGCCCGTGGTGATCACGTCGTCGACCACGACGATATTGCGGCCCTTGATGCGATCGCGCCGCGCGCGCTCGACCTTGAAGGCGCCGCGCACATTGCGCCGCCACTGATCGGCCGAGAGCCCCACCTGCTCGCCGTCCGGCGCACGCGCTTCAGCGTGAAGCATCGGCTGGGATGCCAGCGAGACGCGCCACCTCGCGCGCGAGCATGGCCGACTGGTTGAAGCGCCGCCACCAGAGCCGCGTGGGATAGAGCGGCACCGGCACGATGAGGTCGGCGTCGCCGAGAAGCTCCGCGCCCGCCTTGGCGAGCCAGCGGCCAAAGAGCTTAAGCCCCTCGTGCCGGTCCCCATATTTGAAGCTCTGGACGAGCGCCCGCATGGTCTCGGAATAGCGAGCGGCGGCGCGCGCCCGGTCGTAGACTGGAGGCCTGGCGATGGCGGCCGCAGACAAGGTCGCCTCTCCAGCCTCGTAAGGAAGCGGCACGCCGAGCCGCGCGCAGATCGGAGGCGCGATGAAATCGATCCTCGCAAAGCACGCGCCGCAGAGCAGCCCGTGGGCGCCGACCCGCGCGCTGCAGGAAATGCAGACCGGCGGCAGGATGAGATCGGCTAACGCTGCAAATGCCACTCCGAATTTTGGCGCAAGCCAAGCCACTGGTTCTCCCCTCCCCCCTTGCGGGGGAGGGATAGGGAGGGGGGTCGAAATTGAAGAGCCTGGTTCGCGCTGCAAGCCCACCCCCCTCCGCTCGCGCCAAGGGCGCGAGCGTGCTCCCCCTCAAGGGGGGAGCAGTCGAAAGAGGCCAATCTCAGCCTTCATGATAGTCGCTGGGCCGCATGCCCGGAAGTGGTGAGACAGCGAGATGAGCGAAGCGCCAATCCTGTTCGACCGCAAGCTGCTCCGCGCGCGGCGCGCCCGCTTCGCGCATGAGGTCGAGGCGCGAAGCGCCCTGCTTGCCCATGTCGCCAGCGAGATCGCCGAGCGGGTCGAGATCATGCTGCGCCCCTTCCCGCGCGCGCTCGACCTCGGCGCCTATCGCGGCCTGCTCGGGCTGAAAATCGCCGCCCTCCCCTCGGTCGGCGAGATGATCTACGCCGAGAGCGTGGCGGAACTAGCCGCGCTCTGCCCGCGCCCAGTGCTTGTTTGCGACGAGGATCTGCTGCCCTTCAGGGACGGAAGCCTCAACCTCGTCGTCTCCGGGCTCGCGCTGCATCGGGTGAACGACCTGCCCGGCGCGCTGATCCAGGTGCGGCGCGCGCTCGCCCCAGACGGACTGTTCATGGCGGCGGTGCTCGGCGCTCGTTCGCTCTCCGAGCTGCGCCAGGCGCTGCTCGAGGCGGAAGCGGAAGCGCACGGTGGCGCGAGCCCGCGCATCGCGCCTTTCGCCGATGTGAGGGACTATGGCGGGCTCTTGCAGCGCGCGGGTTTCGCGCTTCCTGTCGCAGACACCGACACGCTGACGCTCACTTATCCCTCCCCGCGCGATTTGATGCGTGAGATCCGCGCGCTCGGCGGCGGCAATGTACTCATGGCGCGCAGCAAGGCGCCACTTGCGCGCGGCACGCTCAAGCGCGCGGAGGATATTTATCGCACGCGCCACGGCACAGCCGGTGGAGGCGTGCGCGCGACATTCGAGATCGTCTATCTGAGCGGCTGGGCGCCAGACCCAAGCCAGCCTCAGCCGCTGAAGCCCGGCAGCGCCTCAAAGCGCCTCGCCGATGCGCTCGGCACGGCCGAGCGGAGCGCCGGCGACAAGACGCCCTTCCCGGCGGCCGGTCCCAAGGGCAAATGAGTTTATTTGCTGGGGAAGGCTGCGCCCACGCTCTCATAGAGCGCGTTGACCCCGGTTCCGAGCTGACTCACGGCGAGCGCGATGGCCAGCGCGATGCCTGCCAGCACGGCGCATTCGACGGCCGTGGCGCCGGATTCGTCCTTGGCGATCGGATCAGCTTGGCAGTCATTATGCTTTCCTCTCGAAAGTCGTCAGACGATCGCGCAAAGCGATCTTGAGCGGTTCGTCGGCGGGCGGCATGTCGTAGCTGGAAAGCGCGTCGGGCCTCACCCAGCGAACCTCCTGCCCTTCGAGCGCCGTCACGTGCCCTTCGAACCGCCGGCAAAGATAGACCGGCATGAGCAGGTGGAAATCGGGATAGGCATGACTGGCGAAGGTGAGCGGCGCGAGGTCCGTCTTCGTCACTTCGATGCCCAGCTCTTCTCTCAACTCGCGGACCAAAGCGTCCTCCGGCTCCTCTCCGGCTTCGACCTTGCCGCCGGGAAATTCCCAAAGCCCGGCCAGCGACCGCCCCGCGGGGCGCCGCGCGATGAGCAGAGCACCGTCTTCGTTGATCAGGGCGCAGGCCGCGACGATGACGATCGGGCTCTCGATGCCTTTGAGCATACTCGCATCCGGAGGTTGAAGAATCTGTCGACGAAACACGTCACGAGCGATAATCGGCGTTAATGGCGATGTAACCCTGAGTGAGATCGCAGGTCCATATGGTTGCCGATTCCTTGCCGACGCCCACGTCCACGGCAATCTCGATCTCGGGCCGCTTCATATAGGCCGCGCCGTCTTTCTCCCGGTAGGAAGGCGAGACCTCGCCGTCTCTAGCGACTTCGATGCTGCCGAAGCTGATGGCGAGCCTGTCGCGGTCCGCCGCCTCGCCGGCCTTGCCGACGGCCGCAACGATGCGCCCCCAATTCGGGTCTTCGCCCGCAATCGCGGTCTTGACCAGCTGCGAGTTGGCGATCGACTTGGCAATCGTGCGCGCGGCCTCGCGCGTCTCCGCACCCGTCACGGTGATGGCGACGAACTTGGTCGCGCCCTCCCCGTCCTTCACCACCTGTAGCGCAAGGTCGCGCATCAATTCGGTGAGCGCCGCGCGGAAGCCTTCGAGCCGCTTATCTTCGGCGCGCGCGATGCGCGGCGCGCCCCGCCGCGCGGCAGCCCCCGTGGCGAACACGAGCAGCGTGTCGCTGGTCGAGGTGTCGCCGTCGATGGTGATGGCGTTGAAGCTCCCATCCAGCGCGGGATCGATGAGGGACTGCAACACATGCGGCTCGATCGCAGCATCGGTCAATAGGAAGGCAAGCATGGTCGCCATGTCAGGTGCGATCATGCCGGCGCCCTTGGCGATGCCGTTGAGCGCGACCTCCACCCCTTCGATCTTCGCTTTCCGCGTGGCGAGCTTGGGGAACGTGTCGGTGGTCATGATGGCGCGGGCAGCGTCCTCGAAGGCGCCCGGCGCGGCCTTCTCCGCCATGCCGGGCAGGCGCGCGGCGATCTTCCCCGCATCGAGCTTCTCGCCGATCACGCCGGTCGAGGCGATATAGACGTCAGCCTCGAGGCAGCCGGCGGCATGCGCCGCGGCTTCGGCGGTGCGCTCGACCGTCGCGCGGCCGCTTCGGCCGGTAAAAGCGTTGGCATTACCGGAATTGACCACGAGCGCGCGGGCCATGCCGTGGGCCAGGTGCGCGCGGCACCAATCGACCGGCGCAGACGCAGTCTTAGACCGCGTGAAGGCGCCGGCGACCGCCGTGCCGGGATCGAACAGCGCGAGCAGCAGGTCGATCCGCCCGGCATAGCGGATGCCAGCCGTTGCGACAGCGATGCGTACGCCGTCGATGACAGGCAGATGCGGCAATTGCTTCGGCGCGAAAGGCGAGATCGTCCCCACGTGACCTCAAGCAGCGCTTAAGCGAAGCGTCAGTTTGCACCTCCGACCGGCGGCGCCGGCGCGCTTTCAGGCGGCGAACCCGCGCCCGCTGGCGCGGCCCCTGGAGGCGCCGGCATCCCGGACGGTCGCCCGGGCTCCATCGACTTTTTCAGCTCCGGGTCGACGATCTCGATGTTGGCGGCATCGCGCAAGCCGGTGACCACTTCCTGCGCTTTCTGCTGCACGAGTTGGGCGATGATCGCCTCCTTCACCTGGTCGAAGCTCGGCAGCGCCTGGTCGCGCTTCTCCTCGACCTTGATGACGTGCCAGCCGAATTGGGTCTGCACGGGGTCGGATATCTTGCCCACATCCAGCGCGAAGGCAGCGTCCTCGAACGGCTTCAGCATCTGGCCGCGCGTGAAGAAGCCGAGATCGCCGCCCTCGGCATTGGAGTCCTTCGACTTCTCCTTGGCGAGCGTGGCGAAGTCCTCGCCCTTGTTCAGCCGCTCGAGAATCGCCTTGGCGTCGTCCTCGGTGTCGACCAGGATATGGCGCGCGCGCACTTCCTGCTCGGGTTTGATCTCCTTGATCTTCTCTTCATACACCTTCTTCGCGTCGGCCTCGGGCACCGCGTTGCGGATACTCGATTCGAAATAGGCGTCACGCAGCGCGCGCCGCTGATGATATTTCAACCGGTCGCTGAAATTGGGCGTCTCGTTGAGCTTACCCTGTTCGCCAGCACCCGCCATCAGCTCATTCTCGATGACATATTGCAGAAGGACGCGCCTTCGGTCGGCGGGCACGTAGTTGGAAAGCCGCGGCCCGACCTCGGAGGCTGCGAAATCGAGATCCGACTGCTTGATGTCGACGCCGTTGACGCGCGCCACGACCGTATCGTCGGCGGCAGCAGAAAGCGGCAGTGCAAGAACGATCAAGGCTGCGAAGAGCAGCGACGCTGGCCGGATTGTCACGGATTGGGTCCTCATTTGAGGCCCGGGGCCTGCCCCTGGATGGGCACCCGAGCGGGTTTGCCTTTGCTTCCCCGGGGCGCGTTTTAGCCCCGGCGCGGCAGGTTGCCAAGTGGCGAAATCTGCGCAGTTCAACGGCTATAAGGGTTGACCGAGCCGCAACGTTTCTATAAGTCTAGACGCATGGACATATCAAACGCCGTGGCTGCTCTCGGCGCGCTCGCGCAGGAAAGCCGCCTCAAAATCTTCCGCCTGCTGGTGCGCGCGGGCCCTGCGGGACTGCCGGCCGGCGACATCGCCCGCAAGTTCGCCGTTCCGCACAACACCATGTCTGCGCATCTTGCCGTACTATCCCGCGCTAAGCTTATCGCTGCACGCAAAGAGGGACGGTCGGTGATCTACGCGGTCGACTGCGAAGGCACGCGCGCGCTTCTGTTCTTCCTCTTGGAGGATTGCTGCCAGTGCGAACCGCAGACTTGCACGCGCATGCTCGAATCGACGCTCGCCGATTGCTGCACCGTTTCGTGACCGAGAAGCGCCGATGTAGGCGAGGCGGTCGCGAATGCCTAGGCCCTGCCGATACGCTTGAGCGCGCCTTCGAGGTCGTTCTGCTTCAGAAGCGCGTTGCCGATTTTGTCGTGCGCGCCGGGGACAGACATGAGTCAAGCCGGTCGGCGCGCTCATCGGCGAACCCCCCGTCCCGAATTGCACGGGGAAGCTGCATTCTATAACTATGACCCGCCTTGGGGCTCGAAGGGTGGGATGTCTAGCGTGGTTGCTTCCGGCCAAGACTCGCACGCGCCCGATCCCGTAGCGACGGATGCGGTTGCGCCCAAAAGCGTGGAGCTTACGATCCTGATGCCGTGCCTCAACGAGGCCGAGACCATCGTCGCCTGCGTGCGCAAGGCCCGCGAGTTCCTGCGCGCCTCCGACATCGTCGAGAGGTGCTGATCGCCGACAACGGCTCGACCGACGGCTCGCAGCAGCTTGCAGCGCGCGAGGGCGCGCGCGTCCTTCTGGTGAGCATCGTGCTTGCGAGCCTGAACTTCACCCTCATGAAGTTCTGGGCTTTCGCCGAGCGGGCCTAACCCGCTGGCGCCGGCCGGACGCGGAAGGTCGCGTTGACAAGGGTTGGCGCCCCTCCTATGTCTCACCCGCGTTGCTCCCCGGCATTTTTCGTTCCTTTTCCCGAGGCTTGGTGGGGGATCGGCCCCCCGGATGCTCCCGCTTTTTTCTAAAGGCTCAAGACCCATGCTGTCTTTCGGCACCCTAGCCAGCAAGCTGTTCGGCTCCTCGAACGAGCGGAAACTGAAGAAGTACTGGCCGGTCGTCCCCCAGATCAACGCGCTCGAGCCTGAGATCGAGAAGCTCTCCGACGCGGGCCTACGCGACCGCACCGACACGTTCCGCGCGCGCCTCGCCAAAGGCGAGACGCTCGACGAACTGCTTCCCGAAGCCTTCGCCACCGTGCGCGAGGCCGCCAAGCGCACGCTCGGCCAGCGCCATTTCGACGTGCAGATGATCGGCGGCATGGTGCTGCATGACGGCAAGATCGCCGAGATGAAGACCGGCGAAGGCAAGACGCTGGTCGCCACGCTGCCCGTCTATCTCAATGCGCTCGCCAGCAAGGGCGTGCATGTCGTCACCGTGAACGACTATCTCGCCAAGCGTGACGCGGAATGGATGGGCGCCATCTACAGGTTCTTGGGGCTCAGCGTCGGCTGCATCGTGCACGAGCTCTCCGACGAGCAGCGTCGCGCCCAATATGCCTGCGACGTGACCTACGGCACCAACAACGAGTTCGGCTTCGACTATCTCCGCGACAACATGAAGTTCTCCGTGCAGGAGATGGTGCAGCGCGGGCATTCCTACGCCATCGTCGACGAGGTCGACTCGATCCTGATCGACGAGGCACGCACGCCGCTGATCATCTCCGGCCCGCTCGACGACCGCTCCGAGCTCTACAACACGATCGACAAGTTCATCCCTAGGCTCATCGAAGGTGATTTCGAGCTCGACGAGAAGCAGCGCACGGTGACCCTGACCGAGGCGGGCAACGAGCGCACCGAGCAGCTCCTGACGGAGGCCGGCCTGCTCAAGGGCGACTCGCTCTACGACATCGAAAACGTCACCGTCGTGCACCACGTGCAGCAGGCGCTCCGCGCGCACAAGCTCTTCCAGCGCGACCGCGACTATATCGTCAAGAACGACGAGGTGATCATCATCGACGAGTTCACCGGCCGCATGATGCAGGGCCGGCGCTACTCCGAAGGCCTGCACCAGGCGCTCGAGGCCAAGGAGCACGTGTCGATCCAGCCCGAGAACCAGACGCTCGCCACCATCACCTTCCAGAACTATTTCCGTCTCTACGGCAAGCTCGCCGGCATGACCGGCACCGCCGCCACCGAAGCCGACGAGTTCATGGACATTTACGGCCTCGACGTGGTCGAGGTGCCGACCAACATGGAGATGATCCGCGACGACGAGGACGACGAGGTCTATCGCACCGCGCAGGAGAAATACCGGGCCATCATCCAGCTGATCAAGGAGTCGACCAAACGCGGCCAGCCGATGCTGGTCGGCACCACCTCGATCGAGAAATCCGAGATCCTGTCGGGCCTGCTCAAGAAGGACAAGGTCGCGCATCAGGTGCTGAACGCGCGCTATCACGAGCAAGAGGCGCATATCATCGCGCAGGCTGGCGTTCCGGGCGCCGTGACGATTGCAACCAACATGGCGGGCCGCGGCACCGACATCCAGCTCGGCGGCAATCCCGACATGCTGATCGCTGACTGGATCGCCGAGCAGAAGGAAAAGGGCAAAGAGCCGACCGAGCTGCAGATCGCTTCGAAGCGCCGCCAGATCGCCGACGAGGTGGCGGCGAAAAAGCGCAAAGCGCTCGACGCCGGCGGCCTCTACGTGATCGGCACAGAGCGCCATGAGAGCCGGCGCATCGACAATCAGCTGCGCGGCCGCTCGGGCCGCCAGGGCGATCCGGGCCGCTCCCGCTTCTTCCTCTCGCTCGAGGACGATCTCATGCGCATCTTCGGCTCGCAGCGCATGGACGGCATGCTGCGGACGCTCGGCCTGAAAGAGGACGAGGCCATCGTCCATCCCTGGATCAACAAGGCGCTGGAGAAGGCGCAAGGCAAGGTCGAGGCGCGCAACTTCGACATCCGCAAGAACCTGCTCAAATACGACAACGTGATGAACGACCAGCGCAAGGCGATCTTCGAGCAGCGCCGCGAGCTTCTCACCGATGCCGATTTGAGCGACACCATCGCCGACATGCGCCGGCACGTGATCGACGACCTGGTCGCGACGCACATCCCGGAAAAGTCCTATGTCGATCAGTGGGACATGGAGGGCCTTAAGGAGGCGGTGACGAACATCTTCGACCTCGATTTGCCGCTTGCCGACTGGGCGGCCGAGGAAGGCATCGCCGAGGTCGAGATCCACGAGCGCCTAGTCAAGGCGGCCGACGAGAAATTCGCCAAGAAGGCCGCCGATCTCAGCCCCGCCATCATGCGGCAGATCGAGCGCGCCGTGCTCTTGCAGACGCTCGACAATCTCTGGCGCGAGCATCTCGTCACGCTCGAGCATCTGCGCCAGGTGATCGGCTTGCGCGGCTACGGCCAGCGCGACCCGCTGAACGAATATAAGAGCGAGAGCTTCACCCTGTTCGAGCACATGCTCGCGCGCTTGCGCGAGGCGGTGACCGGCCAGCTCATGCATGTGGAGCTTGCGCGCCAGGAGGACGTGCCGTCGCTCGATCAGCCCGAGCTTCCGCCGATGGAAGCGCATCATCTCGACCCGACCACCGGCGAGGACGAGCTCGCGCTAGAGCCCGCGGGCGCCGGCAATGGGCGTGGCGGGACGCGTCCTGAGCGTTCGCGCAAAGCCGCCGCTGCCGTGAATCCCGCCGACCCCAACACGTGGGGCAAGGTGCAGCGGAACGCGCTCTGCCCCTGCGGTTCGGGCAAGAAATACAAGCACTGCCACGGCGCGTTCGGTTAGCGCCAGCTCAGATCAACCAGCAAACTTCGTCATGGCCGGGCTTGTCCCGCCTCGTGGATGCCCGGCACTTCGGCCGGGCATGACCAGTCGAATGTACGGGCGTGATGATCGACTAATTCCCCGCGATTTCGGGCGGGCAGGCTTCGATGGGCGGCACCGGCGCGCCGGCGGTTCCCGGCGCGAACACGTAACGGCCCTTGCAGGCGCTCACCACCGGCGGCACGCGGGTCGTCTCGAACAGGTCGTGGCCCTTTTTCAGCTCGGCCCAGAAGCCGGCCCAGCGATCGCCGCGCCTGACGGCGAGATTGCGCTCGGTCATGCGGAACGGGAAGACATGCACCGCGAACCGCTCCTGGCCCGCATCGAGCGCCGACGTCACCATGCGCCAGATCTCGTCCACCACCCTGTCGGTCATCGCGTAGCAGCCGATCGACGTGCAGCCGCCATGCACCATGAGGAATGAGCCGGTGCGGCCGTGCGCCTGGTCGAAGGCATTGGGGAAACCGAGATTGAAGGAGCGGTGCCAGCGGCTGTCCGGATTGAGCGCGTCCTTGTCGACCGTATAGAAGCCCTCGGGCGCCTGCTTATCCCCTTCTCGCAGCTTCGGTCCGAGCCGCCCCGACCAGAGGCAGATTGGATAGGTCGCGAAGAGTTCGTAGCGCCCGCTCTTCTGCACCCAAAGCTCAAGCTCCGATTCAAGCTTGAAGATGCGGATGAAGATGGGCACGCCGAGCGCGACACCCTTCGCGGCAAGCCGCTGATCGAGTCGGGTAAGGTCCGGCGTGCCCGGCAGAGGCTTGCCGACGCGATGCAGCGCCCTGTATTCCGCCCGCGTCCAGTTGATGGTCACGCGGTCGAGGAATTGCCGTCCGCCCGGCGTGAGCAGGAGGTAGACGCCTGCACCCGCCAGCGCGACAAGCAGAAGTGTGAGCACCGATTTCATTTCACCCACTATAGCTCAAACGTGTGCCATCGCCCGCGAAAGCGGGTGATCCAGTAATCATCAACGCGCTTCAGGGAGAAAGGATTGTGGATACTGGATGCCCGCCTGCGCGGGGATGACAGCGCGAGAGGCGGCGCGGAAGCTATTTCTTCTTCACCGCCGGCAGGTCGGGCGTCGCGGGGCCGAGCGTGAAGGCCGTATAGGCAGGCTTGGCCGGCCCGAACTTCAAGTTGAGCACGCTGCCGAGAGGCTTGCTGGTCGTGGCGATCTGCACGTTGTTCGGCTTCGGAAGCGGCTTGAACGCGACGATCTGTCCTTTGCGGTGGCGCGGGCATTTGCCCGTCGCGCTGTAGCGCGGGGTTTCGTCCTCGAACACGGCGTTGACCAGATAGCGCTTCTCGCAGACCGTGATCTTCGGCTCGAGCTTCGCCGCCTCGAAATAGTCGTAGCCCTCTTTCAGGTTTCGCCAATAGTCGAAATGTTCGTGCTTCTGCTGGCTCGCCAAGTTGGTCTCGGTCATGCGGAAGGGGAAGGCATGCACCTGGATATTGGCCTGCCCGCCGACCAGCGCCTCGCGCACGAGGCTGAAGATCTCCTCCATCACTCCGTCTGTCATGGCGTAACAGCCCGACGAGGTGCAGTCGCCGTGGATCATGAGATTGGCGCCGGTGCGCCCATAGGCGCGATCGAACGCGTTGGGAAAGCCGAGATCGAAGGAGAGGTAATATTTGCTCCTCGGGTTCAGCTGGTCCATCGAGACGAGATAGAAGCCTTCGGGCGCCTGCTTGTCGCCTTGCTTGACCTTCGGCCCGAGCCCGCCGGAATAGCTGCAGATCGGATAGGTCTTGAGGTGATAGAAGTGCCCGTCCCCGCGTTGCTTCCAGATCTCGAGCTCGGACTCGGCCTTGAACACGCGGATCAGGATCGGCGCGTCCTCGGCCATGCCCTTCTCGGCGATGAGCGCGCGTGTCTTGGTCGAGAGCGGCTTCAAATAGGCGGGCGAATACTGGCCGCAACCGCCGAGCACGGCGAGGCACGCGGCTGCGCTCGCGGCAAAAACCGCCGTGATGAAGCGTGATCGAAGCATAAGCGAGTGCCCCTTGCGCACCCCGGTCAAAATCGAATGCGAAAGGTTAAGGAGAAGTTAGCGCTTCTTGAGACGCGCCGCTGCTTCCCCCCGCCCGATTTGGCCGGATTATAGGCTGCTTGCCCGCGCGGTGGGACGAAAAAATGGCGCGATCTTCGGCGGGAAAGCCCCGGATTTAGGCCGGGCGGCCCATGGCGAGGAACTTCTCCCGGCGGTCCTTGCGGATCTGGTCAGGCGTGAGCGCGTCGAAGGCGGCAAGCGCCTCGGCCACGACCTCGCCGGTGGCCTTGACCACCTCGACCCCGTCTCGGTGCGCGCCGCCGATCGGTTCCGGGATGATCCCGTCGATCACGCCGAGCTTCAACAGGTCCTGGGCGGTGATCTTCATGTTGGTGGCGGCGTCCACGGCGCGCGAGGAATCCCGCCAGAGGATGGAGGCCGCGGCTTCCGGCGAGGCGACCGTGTAGATGGCGTGCTCGAGCATATAGATGCGGTTCGCCGTGGCGATGGCGACCGCGCCGCCAGAGCCGCCTTCGCCGATGACCACCGACACGATCGGTACGCCGAGCCCGAGACAGCAATCGGTCGACCGCGCGATGGCTTCGGCCTGGCCGCGTTCTTCCGCGCCGATCCCGGGATAGGCGCCGGCCGTATCCACCAGGCTGATCACGGGAATCGCAAAATGGTCCGCCATCTCCATCAGCCGCACGGCCTTGCGATAGCCTTCGGGCCGGGCCATGCCGAAATTGTGCTTGATGCGGCCTTCGGTGTCGGAGCCCTTCTCATGCCCGATCACCATCACCGAGCGCCCGGTAAACCTGCCGATGCCGCCGATAATGGCCTGGTCCTCGGCGAAAAAGCGGTCGCCCGAGAGCGGGGTGAAGTCCTTCACCAGCGCGTCGATATAGTGCCGAAAATGCGGGCGCTCGGGGTGGCGCGCGACTTGCGTCTTCTGCCAGGGTGTGAGCGCGGAATAGGTCTCTACCAGCGCCTCCCGCGCCTTGTTCTCAAGCTTGGCAATGTCCTCCTCGATCGAGACCGAGCGCTCGGCGGAGGCGAGCGTCTTCAGCTCAGCGACCTTGCTTTCAAGCTCGGCGATCGGCTTTTCGAAGTCGAGATAGGTGCGCATTCAGCCTCTGGCTTGCCTTGCGGGGTCAGGCGCGCTGGTCGTCGAGAAATAGATAAGACAATGGAATACGGCTTTAAGTGGCCTTGATGGGGCACCCTGTCAACCGCGGAGGCCGCATGCCGGCCCTCCGGAAAACCCTAGCCGCGCCTGGTTAAACGAGCCTGAGCGAGCGGGTGGTGCTGCTCGACGAGCCGGCGCAAGCGCTCCTCGATCACATGCGTGTAGATCTGCGTGGTCGAGATGTCGGCATGGCCGAGAAGCTGCTGCACGGTGCGCAGATCGGCACCCCGGTCGAGCAAATGGCTGGCAAAGGCATGGCGGAGCACGTGCGGCGAGACGTGCGACGGCTGGATGCCGGCTTCGATGGCAAGCGCTTTCAGTTCCTGGCCGAGGCGTTGGCGCGTGAGGTGCTGCCCGCCCGACGACGGGAAGAGCCAAGGCGAGACGCGCTTTCCTTGCGCCTCGTCCGCGCGCACGGCATCGAGATGCGTCCCGATTGCCTGCCGCGCTGTCTCGTTGAGGGGAACGAGCCGCTCGCGGCCGCCTTTGCCCTTGATGGTGAGCACCTGATCGTCCGCCGTGAGGACCGCGCGCGGCAGAGCGATCAGCTCGGAGACGCGCAAGCCTGTCGCGTAGAGCGTTTCGAGCAGCGCATAGAGACGCAGCGCGCGGCGGCGCGCCACGCCCTTGCCCGAGCGTGCGCAAGCCGCTTGCGCGGTATCGAGCAGCGTCTCGACCTCTGCGAGCGACAGGATCTTCGGCAACGGCCGGCCGAGCTTCGGGCTGTCGATCGCCGAGCTTGGATCGTCGGCGCGCATGCCCTCGGCGAGCAGGAAGCGGAAAAACTGGCGGATGGAAGAGAGTTTGCGCGCGCGGGACGTCGGCGCGAGCCCTTTGCGGGCAAGCGCGGCAAGGTAAGTGCGCAGATGATCTGATGTCGCGTCGGCCGCCGTCCCCTTGGCGGCGAGATGAGCAAGGAATTCGGAGAGGTCGCGGGCGTAGGCGTCGATCGTGTGCCTGGCCGCGCCGCGCTCGGCCGTCAGCATGTCGAGGAAGAGCGCAAGCTCCGAGGAGCCCTTATCGCGCGATCCTTTGGCGGCCAAGGCTAGGCCCTTGCGCGGAGCGGCGCGAGCCTATTGCGCGCGGCGGCTCCCGGCCCGGCCGGTGATGTCGCCCACGGGAGCGGCAGTCTCGCCCGCATCGGCGCTCGGCGCAGGCGCCGCGGTGCCGGGGGCAGAGCCGGTCGTCTGCTCATCGGCCCGCACCTTGACGTTGCGGAGCGCCTTGGAGATTTCCTTGGGCTCTGGCTGGAAATATTCGGCAAGCACATAGAGACCCCCAGCGATGCTGCCGACGAACAACCCTACAATCATGAGGAAACGGAACAGTGTCGGCATAGAGCGCCCGCGTTGCTAACCGTCTTTTAGCCGCTAACAGGGCGGTATTATGACTCGAAATCGGTGCAAGCGCCTTACTCATTCGCATGATGGACGATTCGACAGGGCCCGGC
Source organism: uncultured Alphaproteobacteria bacterium (assembly GCA_963821255.1). Classification (GTDB taxonomy): domain Bacteria; phylum Pseudomonadota; class Alphaproteobacteria; order Rhizobiales; family Methyloligellaceae; genus Methyloceanibacter. Next base: position 57,864 of record CAWGCX010000009.1, read on the forward strand.
CAGCGTGGGAAATTGGACCGCAGCGAGCCGCGAGGCGCGCGCGGACGCGCGCGGGCACGCGTGGCAACAGACCCGGCGATGGCTTCAATTCTGGCCGAGCAGAAGAAAGACGACCGGAAAGAGCTCCTGGCCGAAATTCGCGCGGGGCTTGGCAACCGGAGCATCGTGCTGATCGGGCTCATGGGGGCCGGCAAGACTGCGCTCGGACGGAGGCTGGCGGCCCGCCTCGACCTCCCCTTCGTCGACGCCGACAGCGAGATCGAAGACGCCGCCGGCGCCACGATCAGCGAAATCTTTACCGAGCACGGCGAGCGCTATTTCCGGCAAGGCGAGCGCAAGGTGATCGCCCGGCTCCTGCAAGAGGCGCCACAGGTGCTTTCGACCGGCGGTGGGGCCTATATGGACGAAGAGACGCGCGCCAACATCAAGGCGCGCGGCGTTTCGGTCTGGCTCAAGGCGGATTTGCGCGTGCTGATGAAACGCGTGGGCCGCCGCGACCACCGGCCGCTGCTTGCCGGGGTCGACCCCGGGGCCGTCATGCGCAAGCTGATAGAGGCGCGCTATCCGGTCTATGCCGAGGCGGACATCACCGTGGAAAGCCGCGACGTGCCGCATGAGCTGATCGTGGACGCCGTGATCGATGCACTCGGCGCGAAGCTCGGCTGCAAGGCGAAGCCCGCGGCACAGAAGGCCGCGAAGCCGGGCCGCCGCAAGAAAGGGCGATGATGGACGATGCGACCGACACGTTCGCCCACGGCGCCTGCGAGGCCGTCGTCAAGGTGGCGCTAAAGGACAGCAGCTACCCGGTCTTTATCGGGGATGGCTTGATCGCGTCTGCGGGCCAGTTCATCGACTCCGCCCTGCCCGGCGCGCGCTGCGCCGTGGTCAGCGATGCGAATGTCGCGCCGCTCTATCTCGCGCCACTTAAGGAGAGCCTGGAGGCGCGAGGCGCCTTTCTCGGCGATGCGGTGGTCGCGCCCGGCGAGCAGAGCAAGAGCTTCCCGGTGCTCGCGCGGCTTTGCGAGACGCTGCTCGATCTCGGCGTGGAGCGCGGCGACTGCGTGATCGCGCTCGGCGGCGGTGTGATCGGCGACCTCGCGGGCTTCGCCGCGAGCATTCTGCGGCGCGGCGTGCGATCCGTGCAGATTCCGACCAGCCTACTTGCCCAGGTCGATTCCTCGGTCGGCGGCAAGACCGGCATCGACACCAAGCAAGGCAAGAACCTCATCGGCACCTTCCATCAGCCGAGCCTCGTGCTCGCCGACACCGGCGCGCTTGCCACGCTTCCGCCGCGGGAGTTCCGCGCCGGCTACGCCGAGGTCATGAAATACGGGCTGCTCGGCGACGCGCCGTTCTTCTCCTGGCTCGAGAAGCATTGGGAAAAAGTCTTCTCCGGAAACGGACCCGAGCGCGCCCGCGCCATCGAGACGAGCGTGCGCGCCAAGGCTGCCATCGTCGCGGCCGACGAGCGCGAGGAAACCGGCACGCGCGCGCTGCTCAATCTCGGCCACACGTTCGGCCACGCGCTCGAAGCGTTTGCCGGCTATTCCGACCGGCTTCTGCATGGCGAGGCGATCGCCATCGGGCAGCGTCTTGCCTTCACCTATTCCGTCGAGCAGGGCCTTTGCGCGAAGGAGGACGCGCTGCGAGTCGAGCGCCAGCTTGCCAAGGTTGGGCTCCCCTCCAAGATCGCTGACATCCCTGGCAAGGCGCCGACGCCAGGCCAGCTCCTCAGGCTGATGGCCCAGGACAAGAAGGTGCAGGGCGGCAAGCTCGCGCTCGTGCTCGTGCGCGGCATCGGCCAGGCCTATTTGGAGCGCGACGTGCCGACGGAGACCCTCACAGCCTTCCTCAAGAAGGAATGCGGTCAGGCCGCATAACGCGGGCGGAGTGTCGTTATCCGACGTAACGGTTGAGCTTTCGCAGGCCACAAACAAAACGCTTCACAGATTACGCGCGTGCGGGCGCGTGTTCATTCGTCGGTTCATCTGCAGAGTGGGAATAGAGGCCTAGGACCGCGGAGGAGAGGATTACGCTTTTCCAGTTACCTCCTTGGTTTTAGGGTGCGTCGGAGAATTTCCATCCGCCCAACTGCGATGCGGGGCGTCCGCCCTTTTGCCGATGGGCAAGTTATCGAGGCCTGCGTCGGCAAGTGCAAGTTCGGCTGCGACGACAAGCACAGGGAGGGCTCGGCCGCGCTCAAGACGTGCTACGTAAATTGTCCCGCGCAATGCAGTGGTGCTGTGCCGGTCGGGCCGTCGCCGAAGCCAGTGCCGAAAGATGACCTGGACGTGAGATGAGCAGCCTCTGATGCCAGTCACCCTCGCATTGCGGCGAACGCGATCTCAAGGCACATAGACTTCTTGGGGTCCGTCCCAATGGGACGGACCCTGTTTCACTTGATCCTGGCTTGAGACGCGCGCAGCGTCGGTCCGTTGTCTCCTAGGCGCCTTCGTCCGGCGCCCTTGCGTCGATCGCAAGCGCGTGCACGGTGCCGGCAAGCTCCGCGGCGAGCACTTGGTTCACCATGCGGTGACGCTCGATGCGGGACTTGCCCGCGAAGACCTCCGACACCACCTTCACCGTGAAATGGCTCTGGCCTGTGCCGGGCGAGCCGGCGTGGCCCGCGTGGCGGTGCGAATCGTTGACGACCTCGAGCGCGACCGGCGCCAAGGCTCGCGTCAACTTTTTTCTGATCTGATCCTCGACGGACATCGCCTCCTCACGTCGCGGGGCAACCGGTCAGACTACTCTCTTTGCACGCGCGGGGCCATGCTTGTCGTGACGAACGCCGCTTCCCATAATGCTCGATCCATGAAGCTCAACTCGAAATTCTTCGACCGCCTGCGCGTCAAGCCTGACGAGAGCCGCCTGCTGCGCGATCAGTTCCCGCCATGCGAGCACAAAGGCTGCAAGGAGCCAGGTCTCTACCCGGCGCCCAAGGGCCGCGGCCGCGAAGGCCAGTATCACCGCTTCTGCCTCGACCACGTCCGCGAGTACAACAAGACGTACAATTACTTCTCAGGGCTCCCCGACGAGGAGGTCGTGCGCCACCAGAAGGACGACACGATCGGCCATCGCCCGACCTGGTTCATCGGCGTGAACTCCTGGTCGCGCGGCGGGACGAGGCGGAACGGCGCGCGCGGCGGCTTCGTGCACCGCTTCGGCAGCTACGACCCGTTTGGCCTATTCAACGACCGTACGCCCGGCGCCGCGGCGACCGACGGCAAGCCCGCACGCACGCTGAGGCGCGCCGAGCGCAAATGTTTGCGGCAGCTAAACCTTGAAGACACCGCCACCAAGGCCGACATCAAGGCGCGGTTCAAGGAACTGGTTAAGCGGCTCCACCCCGACCACAATCAGGGCGACCGAACGTCGGAGGACAAGTTGCGTGAAGTGATCCAAGCCTATAATTATCTGCGGCAGGCGGGGCTAGCGTAGCCCGCGGGGCTTGCGCAGGTCGCTACGCTGCCCCCTTTTTGCAACACCATGGCGCCGCGCTGCGCCGCCCCTTGAAACGCGACGAACAGGCTGTTGACCCCCATGACTCTTGAAGCTGCCCGCAATGGCGCCGGTCTGCCGGATATGTCCGTCTCCGTGCGCCAAGTATTCTGCATCGACACCGACCTCGAAGTGCCCGCTTATTCTCAGTCCGACGCGCACGTGCCGGACATCGATTCCGATTACCAGTTCAACCCCGAAGTGACGCTCGCGATCCTGGCCGGCTTCAAGCACAACCGCCGCGTCATGATCCAGGGCTATCACGGCACTGGCAAGTCGACGCATATCGAGCAGGTCGCCGCGCGGCTCAACTGGCCCTGCATGCGCATCAATCTCGACAGCCATGTGAGCCGGATCGACCTCGTCGGCAAGGACGCCATCGTCATCAAGGACGGCATGCAGGTCACCGAGTTCCGTGAGGGCATACTGCCTTACGCGCTGCAGACCAACACCGCCCTTTGCTTCGACGAATATGACGCGGGGCGGCCGGACGTGATGTTCGTGATCCAGCGCGTGCTCGAAGTGTCGGGCAAGCTCACTCTGCTCGATCAGTCCAAAGTCATCCGCCCGCACCCGTCCTTCCGCCTGTTCGCCACCACCAACACGATCGGTCTCGGCGACACGAGCGGCCTTTATCACGGCACGCAGCAGATCAACCAGGGCCAGATGGACCGCTGGTCGATCGTCGTCACGCTGAACTACCTGCCGCATGACGATGAGGTGAAGATCGTGCTGGCCAAGGCGAAGAGCTGGAACACGGACACCGGGCGCAAGACCATCTCCAACATGGTCCGCGTGGCGGAGCTCACGCGCAATGCCTTCATCAACGGCGACTTGTCGACGGTGATGAGCCCGCGCACGGTTATCACCTGGGCGGAGAACGCGGAAATCTTCGGCGATATCGGCACGGCCTTCACGCTTTCCTTCCTCAACAAATGCGACGAGCTCGAGCGCGGGCTGATCGCCGAGTTCTATCAGCGCTGCTTCGGCGAGGACTTGCCGCAATCGACCGCCAACGTCGCGTTGAGCTAGGCCATGGAGCCGGCACGGCCTCATACCTTCCCCTCGTGGGAGGTCGGCGCGCGCAGCGCGCCGGGTGGGGGGACGGACTCGCAATGCTTCCAAAGCTCTGGAATTTTCACCCCACCCGCTCGGCCTTCGGCCGAGCTACCCTCCCCATCCAGGGGAGGGTAAAAAAAGACAACGTCCCGGGTTGAACATGACGTCGCTCACCAAGCGAAAAGAGGCGCCGCTTGATCCTTTCAAGCGCTCCGTCACGCTCGCCACCCGCTCGATTGCCGCCGACAACAAGCTCGAAGTCGTGTTCACCACCGAGGCGCCCGGCCTCAGCGGCAAGACCGCGCGCGTGCCGGAGCCGTCGCGCGTCCCCAACAAGACCGAGATCGCCGTAATCCGCGGACACGCGGATGCCGCGGCGCTGGCCGTGGCCTGCCATGATCCGGAGCTGCACGAGACGCTCGCGCCGGGCGGCGGCGATGCGCGGGCCGTATTCGAGGCGATCGAGCAGGCCCGGGTCGAGGCGATCGGCGCGCGGCGCATGCGAGGCGTTGCCGTGAACCTCGCCGCCCGCATCGAGCAGCGCTACGAGAAGAGCCGCTTTGCCGATGCCAAGGAACGCTCCGAAGCCCCGCTCCCCGACGCGCTCGCCCTTCTCGTGCGCGAGCGGCTCACGGGGCTCAAGCCGCCGGAGAAGGCGCGCACGCTTGTCGATCTTTGGCGGCCTTTTATCGAGGGCCGCGCCCGCGCCGTGCTCGACCGCATGCCCGAGATGCTGCTCGACCAGGACGGGTTCGGGCGTCTCACGCGCGAGCTTCTCTCGGCGCTCAATCTCGCCGACCAGCTCGAGCAGTCCGAGAACGAGCCGGACCAGGGCGGCGAGGATCAAGAGGGCCAGAACGCCGAGGGAGAGGACGAGGACGCGCAAGGCGAGCCGCGCAGCGATCCGTCCGCCGAGTCGCATGTGGAGCAGCAGGCGCTGAGCCAGGAGATGTTCGACGCCATGGCCGAGAGCTCTGCGGACCCGGAGGACCGCGACGCGGATTCCTCCGAGCTGCCGCGCCGTTCCGATCCGTGGCGCCCGAATACGTCCGTGCTCGATGACCCCGAGGCGTTCGGCTACAAAGTCTTCACCCGCGCCTTCGACGAGATCGTCAATGCCGAGCAGCTCTGCGACACCGACGAGCTCGATCGCCTGCGCTCCTTTCTCGACAAGCAGCTCGTCTCGCTGCATGGCGCCGTGGCGCGGCTCGCCAACCGGCTGCAGCGCCGCCTGCTCGCGCAGCAAAACCGCGGCTGGGACTTCGATCTCGAAGAGGGCATGATCGACGCGGCGCGGCTTGCCCGCGTGATCGTCGATCCGATGCATCCGCTGACCTTCAAGCAGGAGCGCGAGACCTTCTTCCGCGACACGGTGGTGACGTTGCTGCTCGACAATTCCGGCTCGATGCGCGGACGGCCGATCATGGTCGCGGCGTGCTGCGCCGACATCCTCGCCCGCACGCTCGAGCGCTGCGGGGTCAAGGTCGAGATCCTCGGCTTCACCACGCGCGCCTGGAAGGGCGGGCACAGTCGCGAGCAATGGCTGAACGCGATGAAGCCCCCCTTCCCCGGACGGCTGAACGACCTCCGCCATATCGTCTACAAATCGGCGGACGCGCCGTGGCGCAGATCGCGCCGCAATCTCGGGCTGATGATGCGCGAGGGCCTGCTCAAGGAGAATATTGACGGCGAGGCGCTGGCCTGGGCGCATAGCCGGCTGCTCGCCCGGCCCGAGCAACGCCGCATCCTGATGATGATCTCCGACGGCGCCCCGGTCGACGATTCCACGCTCTCAGTCAACTCAGGGTCATATTTGGAGCGTCATCTGCGCCAGGTCATCAACGAGATCGAAGCCCGCTCGCCTGTCGAGCTGCTCGCCATCGGAATCGGCCATGATGTCACCCGTTATTATCGCCGCGCCGTCACCGTCACCGACGCGGAGGAACTCGCTGGCGTCATGACCGAGAAGCTCGCCGAGCTGTTCGACGAGGACATTGCCTGGAGGGAGCTGCACCGCGCCGTGCCGTCGGCCGCGCGGGCCAAGCGGCGGAAACTGCATTAGGGTGCCGAGTGTCGCGGGGATAAGGGGTTGAGGGGACGCGGGACGATCCGCGCGGGGCGCCCCGCTTCGCGCTTATATGTGCTGCTCATAGGCACCTTCGCGATGCTCATGAGCCTGCATGGCGACGCCTCGGCTAAGCCAGCGACGCCCTTGGACAAGCCGATCCCGATCGAAGTGACTGCGATCCCGGTCGACTTCGACCGCGACGATCCGAGCCGCAAGCAGTTCGGCAAGCTGATCTTCCGGAGCGGGCTCAACCTCTACGCCAAGTCGCGCCATTTCGGCGGATTCTCCGGGTTAGTCATTGATCCGTCGGGGGATTCCATCCTCGCCGTGTCGGATGCCGGCGCCTGGATGCGCGCCGATCTCACCTATAACGGCAGGTATCTCAACGGTTTGAGCAACGTGACGCTCGGCCCGGTGCTCGGCGCGAACGGCAAGCCGCTCAGGAGCAACGCCGAGCGCGACTCCGAAGCGCTTGCCCTCGCCTCCGGCGACACGCGCAACGGCAGCGCCTATTTGGGCTTCGAGGTCAAGCACCGCATCGCGATTTATCCCTTTACCGCCAACAGCTTCGGGCCGCCGAAGGGCGCGGTGCCGCTGCCTCCCAGCGTCAAGCGTATGCACGAAAACCAGGGCATCGAGGCGCTCGCCACGATCAAGACCGGCCGTCTAGGGGGGACGCTCCTCGCCTTCTCGGAGCGGCTGCCCCGCAAAGGCGGCGACCTGCAGGGTTGGCTGATCGGAGGGCCGACACCAGGGACGATCCTATTGAAGCCCCTTGGAGCGTTGGACATCACCGACGCGGCTGCGCTCCCAGACGGCGGCATCGTGATCCTCGAGCGGCGCTTCCGGTTCAGCGAAGGCATCCAGATGCGCATCCGCCGCATCTCTCAGAGCGAGCTCGAGCCCGGTGCGCTGATCGAGGGTGAGGTGCTGCTCGAAGCCAACGACGCCTTCAACATCGACAACATGGAGGCAATTGCTGCCCACCGCGCGGCGGCCGGCGAAACGGTCATCACCTTGATGTCCGACGATAATTTCAGCCCATTCCAGCGAACGCTGATCATGCAGTTCGCGCTGCCGGACGGGCCCGTGCTGGCGGGCCCGCGCGTCGACTAGCCGGCGGCCTGGCCTTGTGCGGCCTGCGCCTTGACGATGTCGCGCTTGAGCCGGCGCGCCCTGAGCGAAAGCTCGTCGTCCCCCGCCTTCAAGAGATAGGCGTCGAGCCCGCCGCGATGCTCGACCGAGCGGAGCGCATGCGCGCTGATGGTAAGCCGTACGCGCTTCTTCAGTGCATCGCTCTGCAGCGTCACATTGCAGAGATTGGGCAGGAAACGGCGCTTGGTCCTGCGCTTGGCATGGCTCACATTGTTGCCGGTGAGCACGGCCTTGCCGGAAATCTCGCACCGACGCGCCATGATGTTCCAGTCCTTCTGCCGGGAGTGCAGGGAAGCCAAGACAGGCGCGAGCTTCGGCCACGAAGCGCGGGCGTCCGGCGGGCGGAGATATACGGGGCTGGGCGTTGCCGGTCAAGGCGCGGGACTTCCCCATAGGCTTGAGACCGGTAATTGACGAAACCCGCAAATGCGCCGAAATTCGCAGCTAGGCGGTGCGTGGGGGCACCCTCGTAGGGACCAGGAGCCATGCAGGCGCAACATTGCTTGAGCCTTGCCGCCATGGCCGCTTTGACTTGCGGGCTCGGCGGCGGCTTCCCCGAGGACCGCGCCCACGCCGAGAACAGCCTCTCAACCGCGAGCCGCATCGTCGCCGTCTATGACGTGGCGCTTGGCAACTTCAATCTCGGGCAATTCCGCCTCACCACGACCTTCCGCGGCGATGCCTACGAGATGCGCGGCGAAGGCAATTTCAGCATCCTCGAAGGACTGATCTATCGCTGGCAGGGCACCACCGCGAGCAGGGGTCGCGTGACGGATGCAGGCCCCGAGCCCGCCATGTATGCATTGCGGTACAGCGACGGCGCGCGCAGAGGCGAGCAGCTCCGCATGACCTTCGACGGCGGCTCGGTCCAGAAGGTCACGATCTACCCACGCCGGCGCCAGAGTCCCCGCACCATCCCGGTCACCAAGGAGCAGCTCGAGGGCGTGCTCGATCCCATGAGCGGCGCCTTCCTCACCGCCTCCTCGCAGAACCCGAACGGCGACCTCGAGGTGTGCAAGCAGATCCTGCCGGTGTTCGACGGCCTGCAGCGCTTCGATCTCGTGCTGTCGCCGAAGCGGGCGGTCACCGTGAAGAAGACGACCAAGGGCGGCTATGGCGGCCCCGCCGTGATCTGCCGCGTGAAGTTCATCCCGATTGCCGGCTACCAGCCCGACAATCCCGGCATCAGGATGATGTCGCAGACCGACGAGATCGAGGTCTGGCTCATTCCGGTGCGCGGCACCTATATGTACGTACCCTACCGGATTGTGTTGCCGACGCCGGTGGGCTATGGGTCGGCGGTGGTGTCGTCGATCCAGGTGGGTGGCGCAAAGCGCGCAAGTCTCGACCGTTAGGCTGCAATCTTCGCGCTGAACGCGCAAGCGTTAACGCAAGGCCCCTGAATCCCAACATCTTGTATGGAACAGATGCCGAATATTTACACACCCCTGATTCGTCCGCCCTCCGTTCCAGCGCGGAACGTCCGCGCCTGAAAGTTCGACCGCCAAGTGAGAGGTGCTCGCGCGGGCGTCGCCCACCGAATTCGCCAAGCCTATGACAACGCAGTGAAATCTAATGCTTGACCGGAGTCGGAACGAAATCCGAATGGCCCGAGTCAGCGATTCGGACGAGATTCGTTCGTGCCCTGTTCCAAAAGGCGCAAAGGACCGGAAAATCGAGGACGAGATGACATGACCCGGTCCCATGCTTCGAATCCTGCCGGCCTCTCGCGCGGGCGCGGCGTCACCGCCGTGCTCGGCCCGACCAACACAGGCAAGACCCACCTCGCCATCGAACGCATGCTGAGCCACGCGGTCGGCATCATCGGCCTGCCGCTCCGGCTCCTCGCGCGCGAGGTCTACGACAAGGTCGCCGCGCGTGCGGGCGCTTCGGCCGTGGCGCTGATCACCGGCGAGGAGAAAATCAAACCGCCCTCGCCGCGCTTCTATGTCTGCACCGTCGAGGCCATGCCGCTCGACATCGAGGCGGACTTCGTCGCCGTTGACGAGATTCAGCTCGCGGCCGACGGCGAGCGCGGGCATGTCTTCACCGACCGCCTGTTCAATGTCCGTGGCGCGAGCGAGACCCTGATGCTCGGCGCCGCGACCATGCGCGATGCGATCCGCGACGTGCTCCCCGGCACCAATCTCGTGTCGCGCCCGCGGCTCTCATCCCTCACTTATGCCGGCGACAGGAAGATCACGCGGCTCCCGCCGCGCTCGGCCATCGTCGGCTTCTCGGCGAACGACGTTTACGCCATCGCCGAGCTTGTGCGGCGCCAGCGCGGGGGGGCCGCGGTGGTGCTCGGCGCGCTCTCCCCCCGCACGCGCAACGCCCAAGTCGCGCTCTATCAGAACGGCGACGTGGATTTCCTCGTGGCGACCGACGCCATCGGCATGGGCCTCAATCTCGACCTCGATCATGTCGCGTTTGCCGGCATCCGCAAATTCGACGGGCAGAGCCACCGCAACCTGACCCCGGCCGAGCTCGGCCAGATCGCCGGCCGCGCCGGGCGTCACATGAACGACGGTACCTTCGGCGTGACGGGCCAGGTGGCCCCGTTCGACGCGGACCTCGTGGACCGGCTCGAGAACCACGCCTTCGACCAAGTCGGCATGCTGCAATGGCGGAACCGCAAGCTCGATGTCAGCTCGCTCGAACGGCTGAAGGACTCACTCCGCGAAACGCCAGACCATAGGCGGCTGATGCGGGCCCGCATGGTCGACGACGTGATCGCGCTGGAGAATGTGGGCCGCGATCCGGACGTGACCGACCTCGCGCAAGGTCCGGCCGCGGTGGCGCTGCTCTGGGACATGTGCCAGATCCCCGACTATCGCAAGATCTCCGCCGCGAGCCACGCCGAAATCGTCGCGACGCTCTACCGCTTTGTCATGGGGTCGGAAGGCAAGATCCCGGCAGACTGGTTCGCGCATCAGGTGGCCCAAGCTGACCGCACCGACGGCGACCTCGACACGCTCTCGAACCGCCTCGCCCAGATCCGTACCTGGACCTTCGTGTCGAACCGCGCCGACTGGCTTGACGATCCGGGCCATTGGCAGGGCCGCACGCGCGCCATCGAGGACACGCTATCCGACGCGCTGCATGAGCGGCTGACGCAGCGCTTCGTCGACCGCAGGACCAGCGTCTTGATGCGCCGCTTGCGCGACAAAGAGGAGATGGCGGCCGATATCGGCGAAGACGGGCGTATCCTGGTCGAGAACCATTATGTGGGCCGCCTCGACGGCTTCCGCTTCACGCCCAACTCATCGGGCGACGGCATCCATGGCAGGGCGGCGCGGCACGCCGCCGCGACCGTGCTTGCGCGCGAGCTTGCGCGACGCGCGGACGCCCTTGCTTCCGCGCCCGAGGCGGCGATCGCGCTCAAGCCTAACGGCAGGATCGTGTGGGCAGGCGCGGAGATCGCCGAGCTCGAGCGCGGCGACACGGCTCTCAAGCCTCGCCTCAGGCTCTACGCCGACGAACACCTCGCGGGGCCTGAACGCGAACGCGTGCAGAAGCGCCTCGACGCCTGGCTCGCGTCCGAGCTCGACGCGAGGCTCAAGCCTCTGATCGCGCTGAGCGAAGCGTCTGACATTTCGGGACTTGCCCGCGGCCTCGCCTTCCGGCTCACGGAGAATCTCGGCGTGCTTCGCCGCGACACGGCGGCCGACGAGGTCAAGGCGCTCGACCAGGAGGCTCGTGGCCAGCTGCGAAAATACGGCGTCCGCTTCGGCGCCTTCAACGTCCATATCCCATCTTTGCTCAAGCCCGCTGCGGCAGATCTGCTCCTGCTGCTCTGGGCGCTCCATGTGGGCCGCGCACATGGCCTCGAGCCGGACGCCTTGCCCGCGCGGCCGCAACAGGGCCTCACCTCTGTCGAGGCGGGAAAAATGCCCGAGCCATACTGGCGCGCCGCGGGGTTCCATGTCGCGGGCTCCCGCGCCGTCCGCATCGACATGCTGGAGCGCCTGTCGGACCTCATCCGTGCGCGTGTCGCCTTCAGGCCCTCCGAGGGAACCACCGAAGTGCCCACCGGCGCGACGGGTGACGGCGGCTTCCGCGTCGTACCCGAACTGATGTCGGTCGTCGGCTGCTCGGGCGAAGAATTCGCCTCGATCCTCAAGGCGCTCGGCTTCCGTCGCGAGCGCCGCAGGCTCGATGGCGGCAACGGCCATGACGCGAGCCCGCCCGAGGGCGAAACCGCTCCTGCCGAGCCCGCCTTCGACGAGATCTGGCGCCCCGGCAAGGGTAAGACCGCGCGCCGCCCGGCCCATGCCGCCAAGCGGAAACCGGAGCGACCGGCACGGCCGGCGCATGCCAAGCCGCATCAGGAGCGGCCCAAGCCGCAAGGCGCCAAGCGCGAGCGGCCGGTCGTGAACGAGCATTCGCCGTTTGCGGCGCTCAAGGACTTGCGCGCCAGTCTCATCGCCCGGGGACGCTCGGAGGGCAACTGAGGACGCGTTGCCTTGCGGCGGACGTTACGCGGCCGTAGGCGCGAGACGCGTCCCGGCTTGCGCGCAGGCTCGATCCGGCCGCTACGCAGCAATCGCGTGGCTTGCTCCGCCCGCACGGGCCGGCTGTAGTAATAGCCCTGCGCATGCCGAGCGGAAGGACGGCGCCAGTGCGCTCGGCGATGGGAATGAAGTCAGCGAACATGAGCAGGCAGCGTGTCTTGTGGTTCCACCTGATCAGGGCCTCCACCCCGGTGATGCGGCCCGAGGCGAGCTCGACCTGCGGCTGGTAATAGAGTTCGAGATCACCCCTGCTCCAGCGCGACCGTGAGCTCGTCGGCCACACGCACGCGTTCGCGCACCTGCTTGGTCGAGGTCCGGGCTGTGGAACCGGTAGCAATTGCGGCCCTCGTCCTTGGCGCCGTACAGCGCAAGATCGGCTTGCATCATCATGGTCTCCGGGCCGCTTGCCTCGGGCGAAAACAGCGCGATGCCGATGCTCGACGTGACGCGGACTCTGTTGTTCTCGATGACGAAGGGCTGCGCGAGCGACTTGCGGATCCGCGCCGCGAGCGCGCCCGCAGCGTCGGGATCGGCCACGTGGACACGAGAATGGCGAACTCGTCGCCGCCGAAGCGCGCGACGACCATCATTTGGCCGCACAGCCCGCTTGAGCCTGCCGACGGCTTCCTTCAGCAGAAGGTCGCCCATGGCATGGCCAAGCGTGTCGTTCACGTCTTTGAAGTCGTCTATGCCGAGATAGAGAACGGCGAAGCGCGGCGCGCCACGCCCGCGCAGTCGGGCACTGCTCGCATTGCACTGGTGACACGATTGTTATAGGCAGGCCTCCCCGGAGCGGATTTCGAAGGCCCCTGACTGGGCGGGATGCCGGACGGCCGCGCCCCGGGAAGTGTGGGATCGATGACCTACGTCGTCACTGAAGTTTGCATCAAGTGCAAGTACACTGATTGTGTCGAGGTCTGCCCCGTGGACTGCTTCTACGAGGGCGCCAATATGCTCGTCATTCACCCCGACGAGTGCATCGACTGTGGGGTGTGTGAGCCGGAATGCCCGGTCGATGCCATCAAGCCCGATACCGAGCCAGGGCTCGAGCGCTGGCTCGAGGTCAACCGGCAATATTCCGAGACTTGGCCGAACGTAACGACCAAGAAACCGGCCCCCGCCGACGCCGACGCCTTCGTCTCCGAGCCCGACAAGTTCGAAAAATACTTCTCAACCGACCCCGGCGAAGGCGATTAAGCCGGGTCCTCACCTGCCCGAAAATCCGGCATTAGAACCATCCGTAGCGTCAGGCGTTAACTCTATGGTCGAAATGTCGCATGTTGCGGCGCAAAATGGGCCGTGCTGCGGCACGGGAGGCTTCCAGATTCACTAAGATTGTGTTATCTTGCCGACGAGATGGCGCAGACTGGCGGCGCACAATCATCAGGAGAGGCGTCCCTGTTTGGGCGCACTTTTTTTTCGCAATCGAGGGGAGACGGCGCGATCAGGCCCTCTGATCGGCAGCTTCTTGTGCCCATATATTGGGTGCTACTCGGTCAAGACCGGCCGAAGCCAGCCGGGCAAGATTTGGGCGAGCGAAACCGCCGGAAGTCGGCCTATAAGACACTTTAGAGAAGTGAGATGAGAGTAATGCCTGAAAAAAAGAAGCTCCAGCAAAGACACGGTTTCCGTACGAACGAGTATGTCGTCTACCCGGCACATGGCGTTGGACGGATCGTAAGCATCGAAGAGCAAGAGATCGCTGGCGCGAAGCTCGAGCTGTTCGTCATCAACTTCGAAAAGGATAAGATGACACTTCGAGTGCCGACCGCGAAACTTGCTTCGGTCGGCATGCGCAAGCTCTCCGAGGACAAGACCGTTAAGAAGGCGCTCACTACGCTCAAGGGCAAGGCGCGCGTCAAGCGCACCATGTGGTCGAGGCGCGCCCAGGAATACGAGGCGAAGATCAATTCGGGCGACCTGATCTCGATCGCCGAGGTCGTGCGCGACCTCTATCGGTCCGAGGCACAGCCCGAGCAGTCCTATTCCGAGCGGCAGCTCTACGAGGCGGCGCTCGACCGCATGGCCCGCGAGATCGCGGCCGTAGAGCGGATGGACGAGGCGAGCGCCGTCGCCAAGATCGACGACGTTCTGGCCAAGACCGCCCGCCACGCCAAGATGGCGGCCGATAGCGCGGCGTCCCGCGCCGCTTAAGCCTCGCGGATACGACATTCGGAAATGGCCGGGCCGGCCCCGGCCATTTCTTTTTGCTCGCTATGACGGAGGCACCGCCTTGTCAGGCAGCACTTCGAGTTGCTCGGGGTGGGTCGCCTCGGCCATCGGGCCGTTCTGCCAAGCGAGCCAACCCCGCGCGGGGACGCGCTTGCCGGCGAGACCCTTCAGGTCGATGCCTGCCTCAGTGAAAGCGCGCGCCGCCGCCAGTCTTCCGCGAAGTTAAGATAAAGACGTCCCCGCCCCTCGCCCGCCGCCACGATCGTCCCCTCGACAAGCTGATAGGAATGGATGCGGTAGGCCGAGGAGCGCCACAATCCGAGGCGCTTCGCCCGCGCGTCTTGCTCGCGGGCGAGCAGCGGGGTGGCGCAGGCGCGGTTGTCCGCGAAGGAATAGACGCGCGCGAGCCCGCCGCCTATCAGCGCCTCCCGTTACCCAGACGCGGCTTTTGCATTCCCCACGAAGACCTGCGCAAGCGCGTCTTCCCGGAAGGCCCTCTTTCCAATTCCGGGGGCAGAACTTGTGCTAGACCAAATTGACGTTAATGCGCAGCAAGACCCCGTAGCTCAGTAGGATAGAGCATCAGATTCCTAATCTGGAGGTCGCAGGTTCGAATCCTGCCGGGGTCACCACATTCTTTCAGCCGGCCGTGAAGGACGAAACGCGCCAGCAGCCATTGGCCGCAGCCACTCGTCCAGCTTCGACCAGCGCCGCCGGCCACAAACGTTTCGAACCGCGATGGCTATCGCCTTCTTCTGGCCAACCAGAACGACGAGGCGTTGCCGCGGATGATACCCGTGTAGAGGAGATTTCGGCGCAGCATCGCGTAGTGCTGGGCCATGATCGGAATAACCACGGCAGGGTACTCCGAGCCTTGGCTCTTATGGATGGTCGCGGCCTAGGCCGGCACCAGCGTCGGCGCAACTTTTAGCGCTCGGAAGCCCGGCTCAGAGTGCTACCCGCTCAGAGTCGGGCATCCAGATCGCCGACGCTAAAGCGTCGTAGAGATAACCCTTAACGCCGGGACCAAGCTCTTGCAGCGTCACCTCCGCGCCATTGCCAAAGAGCACGCCGTCGTGATGGACACCCTTCTCAATGCGGGCGAAAGTAACGTCTTCATTTGCCGACACGCGCTTGGCTCGCTGGACTCGCTCAGGGATGCCTTCAAGCCTCAGCTTCATGTCACACTCCATGCACACTGCGGTTGAAGGATCGCCGGGTGCAACGAAGCCGACACTATAGCTCTCGAAAACATGAGTCTCGTATCTCTCGCCGAGCTGTGCCGGCCGACTGCGATATGCCTCCAGTGAATAGTCACACATGGTCACCTCCATTGGTTCTGTGCTCGAAACGCACGAAGAGAGACCTAGTTGAAGTGCGTTGAGGATTTAATGTTGATCGGTGGGTGGCTTGAAGCGCGCTCAAAACATTGCTTTCTGAGCCTCGGCACGACCCGGCGTGCCGATCTCATAGGTTCGCTAGCCGTTTGCCCGATCAATTCGCCGCCATAAGAGGCCCAAAAAACATAGAACATCGGCGCTTCTGTAAAGCTGGGCGGCCTCACAGCCCTATCACTGTGGCCGACTTCCAAACCTGCTTAAGAAGGCTTAGATTCTCATTGCTCTAGCCGCAGCGCCCAGAGGGTTCGCCTAGGGCGAGCAACTTGCTGGCGCTTACTCGCCTTGACACAGAGGAGTAAATCTTGAGCCTGGAGAACAGCGGCACACCAGTCGACAACGTCGACGTGGAGGCAGCGTGGCAGGTACTTAAGTCACGTCGGGGAGCGCAGCTGATCGACGTCCGCACTCGTGCGGAATGGGCTTATGTCGGGATTCCTGACCTTGGCCCTCTAAACAAACGGGCGGTCCTGGTCGAGTGGCAGACCTTTCCTGATCAGGCCGTCGAGCCACGCTTCGTCGAGCATCTGGCGGGGGAGCTTAAGATGCTTGGTGTCAAGCCAGACGATGACCTCTTCTTCATCTGCCGCTCAGGAGGCCGGAGTCTGGCCGCGGCTAAGGCCATGGCAGTAATGGGTTACGATGCCTGTCACAACGTCGCCGGCGGCTTTGAAGGGCCGCTTGATGACGAAAGGCATCGGGGTACTGTCGGAGGCTGGAAGGCGGCCGGTCTTCCCTGGCGGCAGGGCTAGGAGCGAAGGAACGTCCGCGATTCTGGCGTGGGGCGTCGGTTTCGGCCGGCGCCCTATTGCTGCGCGTTGCGCTGTAGCTCGAACCCGAACCCATGCTTGGCGACCGAGCCCACTGAAGCACCAGCCAAGAGCGCGAAGAACAATAAGACGGCAGCAATTACTTCAGGGCGTCTCATTTGGGCAGCTTAGCGCTCTGGGGCTAAACGCAATGTGAAGATCGGCTTCGGCCGGCGCCCTTTTCATTGCTACTCGCCGGTCATATGTTGGCGCCACGACCCTGAAAGAACGTCTCGCCCTGGCGAGGGAGATTGCTGCCCGCACCAAGCCCCAATTCGTCATCGACAATTCGAGGCACGAGCTTCGGCGCCTTCGGTTTGAGAAGGTCAAGGCGCGAAGCAAGGCCCCCGCTAAGAGGAAGCCTAAGCGGCCTTAGGAGGCTCCGCCTGATCGCTGTCTATTGCGGTCATCGTGGCTAGGAAAATTCGCGCACTTTCAAGCTCGGCAGCAAGGGAATCCCAGTTTTCCGCCAAGCTTAGAAACGTGTCTGCGGCTTCCGCAGTCCGTGCTGTCATTGCCAGCTTACGGCAGTTTCGCGCGTGAAGCCGACATTCCTTGGGATCTCCCGGCATGTTCGCCTCCCTACGTTGGGCCGCGCAAATAATGCGCTAACCTGGCGAAGGGTTCCAGCAGCGGAACCCGCCAGCCTTCCCACTCGTTTACGGCGCAAGTTCTCCTCCTGTCGCTCCACGCCCGGTCACTTAAGGCCGGGCGTCTTGTTACCGGCCCAGGCGCGGCTTCGGCCGGCGCCCGTTTTCCGGTAGTGTCCAACCATCGATCTGTCTATCGAGGTTATGCGATCTATATTTGGGGCGCTGAAGCCAATTTGTCCTTCAGGGTAAACCGTCTCGCTCCCGACTTGCCAATCCACTCCAACCCAGTGTCGGACGGTCACGGATCGTGGGGAGCTGCACTAACAGACGCCAAGCGACAAATTGATCGGGTTCTGTCCCAATGACAATTTGAGCTCGCTATAATCTGCTTTAGCGCGCATGATATCTCATCACCGGCACATAGCGATAACAGGTCCCGGTGGCCGAGAGAGTTTGCATATTGGCGCTCCCACCTGCAACGGAAGGAGGGCGCCATGTCCCCACCCAAGAAAAGCGTGTTTGAAGGTTGCGATCCAACACAGGTCGCAATGCTTGAGCGTTCGTACCTAGCCGCGTGGGGGATTGTCCGCACAAAGCGGGTCAGAGCCGGGTCAACGCAAGAAACCGAACTACGCGCCGAACTTATTGGCTGCATCCAGAAACTTGCCGCTAGGGGCTTTGCCGACAGCGACGAATTGACCAAGCGTTGCGTCGAAGAATTACTGCTCGGTCCACGGCCGGTTTTTAGTCGATGAACGCGGCTCAAGGAAAGCTTCGGCGCGCGCTGGCGTAACGTGATGCGCTTGCCGGGTTTGGCCTCGTCGGCTTCGGCCGGCGCCCACCTGTTCTCGGCCAATGCCCAAGCGCGTCATGGCAACATGACGAAGCGGCAATGCGCCAGCTCGTCCATCGACAGATTACTGTTCCGGGGTCTTTAGCGCGGGCGTTTTGAAGGAGCCAAGTGTGACCCTCCGGTCCTTCAAAAATTTCTCGATCACCACGTCTCCATCGCTGGCAACAGGACTCCAACCTGGGGTTAGCATTTACTACATGCTGGCCTATGTCTCGCGTTAAACGCCCGACTTTGCTTTCTCGAACCGCAACTCGCAACTCTCGTTGATCGACCTCCCCAAGGCGAGGAATGGATTCACGAGGTCAAGCACGAGGGCTACCGCGCTCAGCTAGTTATTGAGAGCGGCGAGGTTCGCGCGTACACACGCAACGGATTCGATTGGACCGAGCGTTATCCTTATGTCGTAAGTGCGGCCGCGAAGCTCGACTGCCAATCGGCAATCCTAGATGGCGAGGTCATCGTTCAGAACGAGCGCGGCATCTCGGATTTTGATGCGCTTAGATCAGCCATTCGGTGGCAACCCGACCGACTAATTTTCTACGCCTTCGACTTGCTGCATCTCAATGGCAAAGACTTGCGAAATGAGCCGCTTGATTGCCGTCGCGCCAAGCTGAAGGAGCTAGTAAGAGCCGATCCTCAGAGCCGTCTTCAGTTCAGCGAGGAGTTCACCGAGGGCGGCGCTGCCCTGTTCCGGGCATGCGTCGATCATGGCCTAGAGGGAATTGTTTCAAAGCTGGCCTCCTCGAAGTACCGAAGGGGACGCAGCAAGACATGGCTCAAGACGAAATGCTTTACCGAAAGCGCATTCCTTATCATCGGCACTGCTCGTGATCGTAAGACGGGAGCACCACTGGCGCTGCTGGCGCGTGCCGAACCCGGAAGGCTTCACCTACGTCGGCTCAGCTTTTATTGCTCTGGCCGGAGACGAGCGGGACAAGCTGCGCGCCCGCTTAGATAAAGTTGAACAGTGCCCGCTCGCCCGCTTTCAATTCCCCGATGTTCAGTGGGTGAAGCCGCGTCTCGTGGCCCGTGTACGCTATCTCGCCGGGACAAAATACATCAGACACGGAACGGTCAGGGGATTCGCTTAGCAGAGATATACATGATCGAAGCCCGGCTCCTGCGACAGCGCCGGGCTCCGACCGCAACCACTGCAAGGGGCTTCGGATGGGATCAGGGCAGCGGGGAGGTTGGCGGTTCGATCCCGCCTGGCTCCACCATTTAAATCGGCCACATTGATTTCGCGCGTTGCGACCTCAAATCAGCCAATGCGCCGAATGTCTGACTCAGGCTGAATAGCGGGCGCAGCAACGTCGTCCACCGTTAGCCGCCTCACGTAAGGCCGGACAGCCTCTCTTGCTTCTTCAACGGTCTTAGCCTGCTTGAGAAAAATACCTACCGCTTGGAAGGAATTGAGGAGTTCGTAGGCAACGAACTCAAGTTGGGCTTCAGTGGTCGTGGCGTCTTTTCCTTGTGACAAGCACCAGTCGCGCAATTTTTGGAGATGTTCCGATTTCCAATGGGGGTCAGAGCCGTTGAGCATCAAACTATCAAGCACCCCACGCGCCTGTTCCTCCGTCCAGCCGGTGTCGAGTATGGTCATGGCGGGATCTCCGAGCGTTGAAGGCGTCCGTCCAAAGGTCGGCCATGTGGGTAAGGACTTTCTTAACGAGGTCCCTTAGACCAAGGCTTAGATTTTCAGAACCAGGGAGATGCAGGGGGCGTCGGCTTCGGCCCTTTTTCTGTGAGAACAGGTCCCAGGCACGTGACGGATTGCAGGGCGATCAATGACTACGCTACGCGAAATGGAGAAGCGAGCGTTGCTGAAACAAGGTCTTTCGAACGCTCGCGCTGAGACCTTGCTAGATCGCAGGGGGTATCCCAGGCCGCCGGGCTGGCATTCCGTGTTCTTCTATCCAGGCAGCAACCGACTGCGAAATCGGGGGATCGTATTCCTAATTGCGCTCGTGGTGCTGGCCTATCTCTGGCTTTAGCTTTCAGGCTCGCATTTTGAAAGATGCAGGGGGCGTCGGCTTCGGCCGGCGCCCACCTGTTCTCGGCCAGCGCCTAAGCGCGTCATGGCAACATGACGAAACGGCAATGCGCCAGCTCGTCCATCGACAGATTACTGTTCCGGTGTCGTATCAGGCTTGGCCACAAGGTCTGGAGTGCTCAATCCTTGGGGTTTTCTTGCTCGGCTACTCAAGGCCGAGGACGACCCAACGGGAACGGCATTCATGACGAAGTTATCGAATTTGAATACTGTGGGCCGCCGCGCGTCCGCAGAGGAGGCCAATATGCCGATCCAATGCTCTCCTTTCGGCTTTTTGCTCTTGAACCGCGCGACCTCGGAGTCATTGATGAAGAGAGTTCCCCCCTTCTCCTTTAGTCGAAGCTCAAGGTGGTTCGTCTGGCCAGCTCCCTTCTTTAGGGTGGGCGTTTTGAAGGAGCCAAGTGCCCTTCTGTCGGCGCTGGTCCTGTTGGTCGGATGTCTGGAGCGCCGCGCGCGCAGCCTAGTATCCGCGCAGCTTCCTGATTTGTTCCAGGCTTAGGCCGCGAATGTCCTCAGCTGTAAGCATGTGAACCCCCACGCGCTCTGCCTTTTCTTTGGCGGCCATGAACTTGGCTTCCGCGCCGTCAGCGTGTTCGCGAAAGTCCCCCGCACCCTTGGGTATTCGTTCGGGCTTCCTCGGCGGAAGCGGCGGTCGCACATCGGCTGATGCCAGTTCGGAGTCGCAGAATTGCGGGTTCTTGATCGCGGGCGCCCGCTCTCTCACGCCGGCGAACAGCATTGATTTGCCGCTCAGCCTCACTGCTTCGTCCCAGCATCCGTAACCATTGCAGCGATCGTAGGTGAAGCAGATCGGACAGCTCGTGTCGTTCTTCAGCCTGAATTCATGCTTTTCTTTGCCGCGCCGCGAGGCGGCTCGTTTCAATCCGGCGAGCTGTTTCAGTTCTTTTGCGAGCTCCGCGCAACTGGCGTTCACCTGTCCAGCTGTGGGATCGGGCGTCGCTTCGCGGCTGCACGCTAACTGCTGAAGGGAAGGCACAAGCGCTTCTGACTGCGCCAGCGGAACAGATTTTTCTGAAATGACATTGATCTTGGCCGCCTCGCCTTCGAGACAGGGCGCCGGGTCAACGGGCGCCGGCTTATGGGCTTTGCCCTTCACCAGGTCCCTGAATTCCGCCTCGAGACCAATGACGATCGTATAGGTGCGGTCTGCATCATAGGGCCTATTGTTCTTCGCGTTCAGTGCGTAGGCGACCAATATTCCTTTCAGGATGAGTCGACCTTCGTCATCCGAAACCGGGCGTCCATCCTTGAGAACGAAGACCGCACCCCCCGAGCCTCCCACGTCGAAGTCGATGTCGGCGTGGTAGAAGGACGGCCCTCCGTAAAATCCGTCGAAGACATTTCTTATCTTGCCCGTCGCGAGCACCGGTTCGCGGCGCGAAATCTTATTCAAGATCTGACGCTGGTGACCGGTCACAGAAAGGACCTGTTCCCCCTCGGGCAGCGAAGAATCGGACTCGTTTATCGCAAACGCATTGCAGTCCCTTAATTCGCGCTTGAGGCGGACGACGATAAAATCCTCATTGTTGAAAACGTATCCCCGCCTTTGGTCTTTTTCGACAGAAACAGGAATTGCGTCGTTCCGATGCGCATAGCTGCGGAAGCTGCACCGTGCAAAGGACACAATTGGTCTCTTGCCTTTGAAGAAGACGTGCTGTGCCGTCACCAGCAAATCTGGACTGAGCACGCTCACCGCGGTCGCGGTGACTCGATCCCCTCCCCTCGAGGGCTCACACACGATCTGCCCGGTGCACGCCATCAGTTGTTTCGTCTCGTCGGCTGAAAGCGTTATGCCGAGCTTGGAGTCGCTCTGGCCGAGATTCCAGCGCCCGTCGACGAGCTTCTGGCTTCCTTCCTTGGCGTAGATGAGCGCCTGCCGCAGGAGTGAGATTCGAGAGGATATGGAGTCAGACGGGGACGAACGTTTCATGAGCGGCGAGGCTACCGCCGCGCATGAAACGATCGCAATTGTGGCTGCCAGTGCGCCAGCGCCGAGGCCCTGTCTCAAGGCTTTCCCCGCTCGATGCTCGACCCAGAATGACCTACTCGCTTATCTTATCGTTTTGACGAAAAACCGCAGTGCCCTCGGCTGTCTTTGGGCGTGGCTGCGAGCAAACACCAAAGCCGATCCACTGTCGAGGAAGCGCAAGAGCCTCGGCAAGGTCACTTGTAGGCAGCCTAGGGGAGAGGCTGTGCGGTCAGGTGTTGTCGGTGTGAACGAGCTCGGCGAGCTTGGCGCCGTCTGGCCCGAACAGCACGAGCGCCTCGTCGGTTTGCTGGAACGTCTCCGCCTCTTGCAGCGCCTTGAAGAACTCGACCTCAAGGTTGAGCGTGTCGGGGCAGCCTTTGCGGGTCGAGGCAAGCGGCCCAATCTTGATGCTGTTGCCCGAAACGGTATAGCCGCCGAAGAAGCGGTTGCAGCCGCCAAAGCCCGTGACTTTGCCGTCGTCGCTGAACGCCACGTAGATAGGGGTCTCAGGCGCGAGGCTCTCAGTGGTGATCGTGCTTGGCCGCCAGTGCCCTCCTGCAAGATCCGCGCTCATCGCCATACCCATCCAGCCAAGACTCAAAGCCATCGTGAGAAGCGGCACTTTGATCATCCTTGTTCGCCGTCATTAGCGCCCGCCCCTCGTGCGCCGGCATAGTACCGGTGCCCGAGGGGCGTTCACATTAAATCTTGGCAAGCCAACCCTTGAGCACGCGGGGCCAGTGCCGGGGTCAGCCCGCGATGCGGGCCGTGCCGGAGCGTCCGTCGCTGCGCACCCACCGCACGGCGGTGCCGTTCCCGCTCAGCCGGTAGCAATAGGTCTTGGCGTCCATCCAGCTCGTCCAGCGCTGGCAGAGCTGATCGTTTGCGATCCACCATTTGCCGCTGTCGGTCGCGCCGCCGCCCGAAAGGCTCGCGGCGACCATGCTCATGCTGCCCTTCATCGTGCCGTTCGCCGCATAGCGGATCGGCAGATCGAAGCCGGAAATTCTGAGGATCACGGTCTTGCCGCTCACCGCCTTGCGCAAGGTAGCGCCGTCAAGAGCAGCCAATTTGGCGTCGGCGGCCTCGACCGAGGCCACGAGGGAAAGCGAAGCGCCGAGCATGGCAGCGGTCAGCACGGCAGCAGTGAGAAGGGTCTTGAACATCCGTTTATCCTCCATTTTTCGGGCGCCTCACCGAAGGCGCCGGCCCAGCGGAGCGGAACTCCCGCTCTCATGGTCTCCGTTCTCGCATAGAGGCGCTGAACCGGGCCTGAGGCGCCCGTTCACCTGGCATTCATCCGCGGGGACGCCTCCGCCCGATCTGGCGCGCGTTAAGCTTCCGCCTTAGAATTGACATCGGAGGCGGGGTCTATTCCCGCTAGGAGCGCAAGGCTGTCAGAGTTCGGAGAAGAACGATGCTCATACGAAAGACCCAATTGAAGCGCCCCGCGAGCGCCCTCGCGGCCGGCGTGGCCTGCGCGATTGCCCTCTCGCTTGCCACCGGCCCGGCCTTCGCCGAGTCGGAATCTCAAACAGACAACCCCGCGGTGGATTGGCAGCCGACCACTGCCTTCGCGGGATGCGTTGAGCTCCGCGCGGAGATTAGCGACGAACCGGGAGTTCTTCAAGAAGCGCAGCAAACGATGCGCGGTTTATCTTACGCAATAGATAAAACGCAAGAACACCGCAGACTTAGCGCGTGGGCATCGGCTTTTCGCCGCGATAGTCGTAGAAGCCGCGTTTGGCCTTACGCCCGAGCCACCCGGCCTCGACATATTTCACGAGCAGCGGACAGGGCCGGTATTTGGAGTCGGCGAGGCCCTCGTAGAGCACCTGCATGATCGAAAGACAGGTGTCCAGCCCGATGAAATCTGCAAGCTGAAGCGGCCCCATCGGGTGATGCGCGCCGAGCCGCATGGCGGTGTCGATGGCATCGACCGAGCCCACGCCCTCGTAAAGCGTGTAGACCGCCTCATTGATCATCGGCAGCAGGATGCGGTTCACCATGAAGGCCGGGAAATCCTCCGAGACGGCGACTGTCTTGCCGAGCGTCCCGACGAACTCCTTGGTACGGCCGAAGGTGACGTCTTCCGTGGCGATACCGCGAATCATCTCGACCAGCTCCATCACTGGAGCCGGATTCATGAAATGCAGGCCGATGAAGCGCTCGGGCCGGTCGGTGGCGGCGGCAAGCCGCGTGATCGAGATGGATGAGGTGTTGGTGGAGACGATGGCGTCGGGCTTGAGATAGGGACAAAGCGCCACGAAGATCTTGCGCTTGACCGTCTCGTCCTCGGTCGCCGCCTCGATGACGAGATCGGCGTCGCCGAAGCCCGCCATGGTCTCCGCATAGGTGATGCGGGCGAGCGCCTTCTGCTTCTCGTCCTCGCTGATCTTGCCGGAGGCAACCTGCCGCGTCAGGTTCTTGTCGATGAGCCCGATCGCCGCCTCGACCTTCTCCTTGGCGATGTCGTGCATCGCCACCTCGTAGCCGTGCAGCGCAACCACATGCGCGATGCCGCTGCCCATCTGCCCCGCACCGATGATGCCGATTTTGCGCACCGGGTTCACCTCAGTCTCCGGATGCGCACGCGATTCCGTGAGGATCGTCGCGCCCTGAACTATGTCGTCCATCGTCATACCTCATGTACCCGCATGTCTCTCAATACCCGGCCTTTTTCAGTTCGGCGTCGAGCTCGGGCAGCACCGTGAAAAGGTCGCCGACGAGGCCATAGTCGGCGACTTGGAAAATCGGAGCGTCGGCATCTTTGTTGATGGCGACGATGATCTTGGAATCCTTCATGCCGGCGAGATGTTGGATCGCGCCCGAAATGCCTACGGCGATATAGAGCTCCGGCGCCACCACCTTGCCGGTTTGCCCGACCTGATGGTCGTTCGGCATAAAGCCCGCATCGACCGCGGCGCGCGAAGCGCCGACGGCAGCGCCAAGCCGGTCGGCGAGCGGCTCGAGCAGCTTCTTGAAGTTATCGCCGGAGGCCATGCCACGGCCGCCCGAGACGACGATGCGGGCGGCGGTAAGCTCGGGGCGCTCGCTCGCGCTGATCTCGGCGCCTTCGAAGCTCGACAGGCCGAGCGCCGCGGCGGGCGTCACGCTCTCGATCGAAGCCGATCCACCCTCGCCCGCAGCCGAGAACGCGGTCGTACGCACCGTGCCGACCACGATCTTGTCGGTGGTCTCGACCGCCTCGAGCGCGTTGCCGGCATAGATCGGGCGCACGAAGGTGTTGGGCGACTTCACCTCGACGATATCGGAGACTTGCGCCACGTCGAGCAGCGCGGCCACGCGGGGCAGCACGTTCTTGCCCATGGTTGTCGCGGGCGCGAGCAGCACGTCGTAATTCTGCATCAGCGGCACGAGGGTCGCCGCCGTCTCTTCCGCCACGCGCTGCGCGAGATACGGCGCGTCGGCGATGAGAACCTTGCGCACGCCCTCGAGCTTGGCGGCCTGCTCGGCGACGGCGCGACAGTCCTGGCCCGCGACCAGGATGTCGACATCCTTGCCGAAGCCGCGCGCGGCCGTCAGCGCCTTGGCGGTTGCCGGCACCAGAATCTTGTTGTCGTGCTCGGCAAGCAGAAGGACTGCCATCTACAGAACCCCCGCCTCGTTCTTCAATTTCTCTACGAGGCTCGCGGCGTTGTCGACCTTGATGCCGGCCTCGCGCGCCTTCGGTTCGGCGACCGAGATCACCTTCAGGCGCGGCGCGATGTCGACGCCGAGCGTCTCCGGCGTCGTTTCCTCGATCAGTTTCTTTTTTGCCTTCATGATGTTCGGCAACGAGGCGTAGCGCGGGTCGTTGAGCCTGAGGTCCGTGGTGATCACGGCCGGCTTGCTGAGCGTCAGCGTCTCGAGCCCGCCATCGACTTCGCGCACGACCTTCACCTTGTCGCCGACAAGCTCGATCTTCGAGGCGAAGGTGCCTTGCGGCCAGCCGAGGAGCCCTGCGAGCATCTGGCCGGCCTGATTACAGTCGTCGTCGATGGCCTGCTTGCCCATGATGACGAGGCCGGGCTGCTCCTGCTCTACGATCTTTTTAAGCAGCTTCGCGACCGTGAGCGGCTCGACGGTGGCGTCGGTCTTTACGAGAATCGCACGGTCGGCACCCATGGCGAGCGCCGTGCGCAGCGTGTCTTGCGATTTCGTGCTGCCGATCGAGACGGCGACGACCTCGGTCGCCTCGCCACGCTCCTTGATGCTGACGGCCTCTTCGACGGCAATCTCGTCGAAGGGGTTCATCGACATCTTCACATTGGCAAGGTTGACTCCGCTGCCGTCAGACTTGACGCGGACCTTGACGTTGAAATCGACAACCCGTTTCACGGGAACGAGAATTTTCATGCGGCCCAACTTCCCCGCACGCTAAAACGACCCCCTAGCCGGCCATCTCGCAACTGCGAAATGGCGCCGACCGTAATGCCGCACCTGCCGCAAGTCAATGGTTTCCAAGCTTTCCGGGGGCCTTTAGGCGCCACCCCGGGTCTTGTCGAACAGGATTACACCGCGCCGCCGCATGAACAGGATCAGGGTAGCGCCCGCCACGAGGCCCCCGATATGGGCCCACCAGGCGACGTTCTCCTCGGTTTCGACGAGCAGGCTCGCGAATTGGGCAAGGATCCAGATGCCCAGCGCCCAGGCGGCCGTGATCCTGATCGGGATGCGCCAAAGCGCCAGCACCCAGACCTTAACCTTGGGATGCAAAATGAAATAGGCGGCGATCACGCCAGCCACGGCGCCCGAGGCCCCGATCAGCGGCAACTCGGACTCCGGCAGCATCCAAGCATGCACTACCGCCGCGAAGATTCCGCACATCAGGAAAAACATGATGAAGCGGAGATGGCCCATCGCGTCCTCGACATTGTCGCCGAACACCCAAAGGAATAGCATATTGCCAATGAGATGCAGCCACCCGCCATGCAGGAACATGTAGGTGATCAGGGTGAAGCGCTCGGGCATAAAGGCGCCCGAGGCGAACACCGTGCCGGCGTCGGGACTGCCTTCCATCAGCTTCGCCGGAATGACGGCGAAGGCCGCGGCGTTCTCCTCGTCGAGCGGGATGACCCAACCGGTCTGGAAGACGACGAAGATCGCGACGTTGAGGAGGATCAACCCCACCGTGACGTATTGGAAGTCGATTCGCTTCAGCGGGTTCGTGTCATGCAGGGGGACAAACACGGATACACCATCTTCAGGTCAGCGGTTCTTGCCGGGCACCCAAGTCACGTCGGCCTTGCCTTTGTCGTTGGCGAAGCGCGCCGCCACGAACAGGAAATCCGACAGCCGATTGATATACCGGAGCGCCGCATCGCCCACCGGCTCGTCGGGCCGCGACGCAAGCGCCACCATCAGGCGCTCGGCCCGGCGCGAGACGGTGCGCGCGAGATGTAGGAAGCTCGCAGCCGGTGTGCCACCCGGAAGCACGAACGACCTGAGCGGCTGAAGCTCGCCGTTGAGCGTGTCGATCTCGCTCTCGATCCGCTCGACTTGCGCATCCGTGACCTGCAGTCGTCCGCGCGCATCCCGCGTCTCGTCGGGAAAGCAGAGATCGGCGCCGAGGTCGAACAGATCGTTCTGGATGCGTGCGAGCATCGCGTCGAGCACGGGCAGGCTTTGGCGCGTATGGAGCCGGGCCAGTCCGATCGCGGCGTTGGTCTCGTCCAGCGTGCCGTAGCACTCCACGCGCAGATCGTATTTCGCCACGCGGCGGCCCGAGCCGAGCGCGGTCGTGCCGTCATCGCCGGTCCGCGTATAGATCTTGTTGAGGACAACCATCACCACCGCCCTATCTGAGAGCCCGCAGATTTGCGCCGTTTTGAGATTAGCGCATCGCGGGCCCTAGACCGGTCAAGCCTCCGTGATTGCGCCGTCTAGCGGCCGGATAGATAGATGACCGCCATGACGATGATGATCGCGATGAACTGCAGGATAACGCGCCAGCGCATCAAGGTCTGGCTGAGATTGGAGTTGCCCCCTCTCAGCATGTTCCAAAGGCCGATCGCCAGCACGATGGCCACGGCGGCGAGCGCGAACGGAAGGATGGTGCGAAGCACGGATTCCATGGGCGTCCCCCAGCTTTGGCCTGGCCATTCGACCTAACGCTGATGGCCCGGCGCTAGTTGCGTGCCGCAAGCGCATCGAGCGCGCGCGTTGGCAAGAGGCGCCGCAGCAGCGCCGCAGCATAGGTGGGTAGAGTGACATAATATCGGGGCTTTGGCTTGCGGCTTTCGACCGCGCGCACAAGCTTCGCCGCGACCGCCTCCGGCCCGAGCTTGAAGGCCTCATCGCCGCCGGCCTCGAGCCGCGCGAGGCGGTCACGATAGATCTCACGATGATGCGAGTTTTCCAGGTCGATATGCCGGCGATAGGCCTCGAACGCGGTCTCCAGGAACCGGCTCCTGATCGGTCCTGGCTCAATCAGCACCACGTGGATGCCGGTGCCGGCGAGCTCAATCCTGAGCGCATCGGCGAGCGCCTCGACGGCGAATTTCGAGGCGCAATAGGCCCCGCGATAAGGCGCCGAGACGAGACCAAGCACGGAAGAGCAGAACACGATGCGGCCGTGCCCTTGCGCCCGCATCGCCGGGATCAGCCGCGCGGTCAGGTCGTGCCAGCCGAAGACATTGGCCTCGAACTGGGCGCGCAGCACGTCGGGCTTAAGGTCTTCGACCGCGCCCGGCTGGCCGTAGGCGCCGTTGTTGAACAGCGCGTCGAGCCGCCCGTCCGTAACCGCAAGTACCTGCTCGGCAGCCTCGGTGATGGAGCCCGGCTCGGCATAGTCGAGATAGAGGCTCTCGACGCCCTCTTCGTCCTTGAGGCGCCTGATATCTCCAGGCTTGCGTGCGGTGGCGAACACGCGCCAGCCGTGCGCCTTCATCTCGCGCGCCGATGCGAGGCCAATGCCCGATGAGCAGCCGGTGATGAGGATGGAGCGCGCGCCCATCAGCTGTTGGGCATGAAGAACGCGAAATTGAGCGCGGTGGCGTAGCAGACCCAAAGCGCGAGCGGGACGAGCAGCAGGGCGGCAATCCGGCTCAGGCGGTCGAATAGGACGATGGTGATGACGATGGCGATCAAGAACGCCATGATCACCGCGAACCCGAACCCCGGATTGTGCAGCCAGTAGAACGCGTAAGACCAGAGCACGCCGAGCGCGAGCTGGATGAAGAACCAAATGAAGGCGAGCTTGCGGTCCTCGTCCTTGCCTGGCGCCTTCCAGTCGAGCCAGGCCGAGACCGCCATCATGGCGTAGAGGATCGGCCAGACGATGGTGAAGGCGCGGTTCGGGGGCTGGAAGCCGGGCTTATTGAGCGTCGCGTACCAATCGAGATTGGGGCGCGTCAGCAGCCCGCCCGCCGCAAGAGCCGCGACACAGCCAAGCACGGCGAAGATGGGGACGGCGCTCGAACGCGTGGGTTCCGGCGTGGCGGCCATTTCGCATCTCTTGGACAGAGGGACGGGCCGCGCCAGTAGTAACAAAGTGATCCGGGAAAAAGAAGCGCGACCGTGCGCGCCTCAGCACGCGATCTGCTTGCGCGCGCGCGGCATGGCGCCGAGCGACTAACGGCGCCTCTCCGGCTGACCCGATCAGTCTTCCAGCAGGCGGCGGGCGATGACATGTGCCTGGATTTCGGCGGCGCCCTCGAAGATCGACAGGATGCGCGCGTCGCACAGCACGCGGCTGATCGGATATTCCAGCGCAAACCCGTTGCCGCCGTGGATCTGCAGTGCGTTGTCGGCCGCGGCCCAGGCGATGCGCGCGGCGAGCAGCTTGGCCATGCCGGCTTCGAGATCGCAACGCTTGCCGGCGTCCTTCGCGCGCGCGGCGGAATAGGTGAGCTGGCGCGCGAGCAAAATTTCCGCAGCAATCATGGCAAGTTTGTCCGACACGCGCGGGAAGGCGATGATCGGCTTGCCGAACTGGTTGCGCTCCATGGCATAGCGAAGCCCAAGATCGAGCGCGGATTGCGCCACGCCGATCGCTCGCGCCGCGGTCTGGATGCGCGCCGCCTCGAAGGTCTGCATCAGTTGCTTGAAGCCCTGGCCCTCGACGCCGCCGAGCAAATTGGCGGCCGACACCTCGAAGCCATCGAAGGAAATGTCGAACTCCTTCATGCCGCGATAGCCGAGCACCTCGATCTCGCCGCCCGACATGCCCTTGGCCGGAAACGGATCGTCGTCGGTCCCGCGCGGCTTGGGTGCCAAGAACATGGAAAGTCCGCGATAGCCTTTCTCGTTCGGATCGGTGCGCGCGAGAACGGTCATCAGGTCGGCGCGGGCCGCATGCGTGATCCAGGTCTTCTGCCCGTTGATACGGTAGAAATCGCCGTCACGCACCGCTCGCGTCGTGAGCGAGGCGAGGTCCGAGCCCGTGTTCGGCTCGGTGAACACCGCCGTCGGCAGCACCTCGCCGCTTGCGATCTTCGGCAGCCATTCCTGCTTCTGCGCGTCTGTCCCGGCGTTGAGGATCAGCTCCTCGGCGATCTCAGACCGCGTGCCGAGCGAGCCGACGCCGATATAGCCGCGGCTGAGCTCCTCGGAGACGACGCACATCGCCTCCTTGCCGAGTCCGAGTCCGCCATATTCCTCCGGCAGCGTCAGGGAGAAGACGCCAAGCTCGGCCATCTTCGAGATGAGCGGCAACGGCACATATTCGTCCTTGAGATGCCATTCATGCGCATGTGGCACGACTTCGGCTTCAGAGAAGCGGCGCATCTCGTTGCGGATGTCCTCGTAGGTCTCCTCGAGCCCCGGATCGCCGAAATTGGCGGCAGCGGCGCCTTGCGCGTGCCTGATCAGCTCGACCACGCGGGCGCGCGCCGCGGGCGTATTGCCCTTAATCAGCGCAGTGACTTCGGCGGTGAGGAAATCCTTCAAATCAGCGTCCGTGACGCCAAGCTCGTGCGGGCGCGCGATCTCGTTCTGGCTCATCACCACGCCGCCTGCGAGTTGCGCGAGATATTCGCCGGCGGCGATCTCAGCGAGCAGCGCCTCCATCTCACCGAAGCGCCCCTCCCCGTCGATCCGCCGCGCATAGTCGGCAAGCTCGCGGATCGCTTGGGCATAGGTGGCAAGGAAGGCGAGCCCGTGCGCCGCGTGCTGCTCGCGCTCGAGCGCTTCATTGTCGATCTTGCCGCCCGCGGCGACCTTGGCGCGCACGGCTTCGATGGCGCGGTCGCGCAGCATCAGCGCCGCTTGCGCCGCGGCTTCAAGTTGGGAAATCAGCTCGGCCGAATTCGGCGCCCCACGCTCCGTCAGCGTCTCTGCGGCGGTCAAGGTCTGCTCCTTGTGCAAGCCCGTACAATCCGGCACGAAGGAAGCGTGCCGCGCCGCGCAAGTCAAACCTGAATCGACGGCCCACTAGGCTCAATTCGTCCTGAGCTCGTCGACCACCGTTTCCTGGACAACGCCGGACCAGCTCCGCTCGGCCGGCGCCTCGGGCTCTGGCGCGGTGCTCGCCTCGCCGACGACGGTGCCGTCGGTCCGCGCGGCCCCGAGCTCGATGGATTCGAGCGGCTTCAGCGCCGCCAGCAGCTCATCGAGCTTGCCCATCGCGATGTAGTACTTGTTCAGCTTGAGCTGCCGCTCGACGTCGGCGCGCAGTTCGACAATGGCCTCGATCAAATCCCGTTTGGAAGTGCTCATGACGTGCCCCCTCTAAAAGCGCGGCTCGCGCCATGGTTGCAGTCCATTCTAACGGGTTGCAGGCGCGAGTCGACCCATCACGAGGGATCAACGGACGGAGGTGAGAGCGGGTTCCCCCAAACTTCCCACAGCCTCGTCATGCCCGGCCTTGTGCCGGGCATCCACGAATTTCGGGGCTGCAGAATGAAGACGTGGATGGCCGGGACAAGCCCAGCCACGACGAAATCGGAAAACGAGAGAGAACCCTGCTACGCGCCGTGCATCTCGCGGGAGGCCTCGAGCACGTCCTCGAAGGTGCGCAAGCCGGTGAACGGCGCGCTCACCAACACGGCCATGTTCCCCGGGCGATGCTCGTTCTTCCACATGCGCATATGCGCCTTCGGGATCTGCTCCCAGGGGAAGACCTCGCTCATACAGGGGTCGATACGCCGCTCCACGACGAGCTTGTTGGCCTGGCTCGCCTGCATCAAATGCGCAAAATGCGAGCCCTGGATGCGCTTCTGATGCATCCAGACATAGCGCGCATCCATGGTGAGGTTGTAGCCGGTGGTGCCGGCGCAGAACACGACCATGCCGCCGCGCTTCACCACGAAGCAGGACACGGGGAAGGTCGACTCGCCCGGATGCTCGAACACGCAGTCGACGTTCACGCCCTTGCCGGTGACGTCCCAGATCGCTTTGCCGAACTTGCGGACTTCCTTGTTCCAAGCGTCGTACTCGGGCGTGCCGACCGCCGGCATCTGGCCCCAGCAATTGAAGTCCTTGCGGTTGATGACGCCCTTGGCGCCAAGCGACATGACGAAGTCGCGTTTCTCTTCGTCGGAGACGACGCCGATCGCGTTCGCGCCCGACGTTGCGCAGAGCTGCACGGCCATCGAGCCGAGACCGCCGGAGGCGCCCCAGACAAGAATATTGTGGCCGGGCTTCAGCGTGTGCGGCCGGTGGCCGAACAGCATGCGGTAGGAGGTGGCGAGCACCAGTGTGTAGCAGGCGGCCTCCTCCCAGGTGAGGTGCTTCGGGCGCTCGAGCAGCTGGCGGTCTTGCACGCGACAGAATTGCGCGAACGATCCGTCAGGCGTCTCGTAGCCCCAAATGCGCTGCGACGGCGAGAACATCGGATCGCCGCCGTTACATTCCTCGTCGTCGCCGTCGTCCTGGTTACAGTGGATGACGACCTCGTCGCCGACCTTCCAACGCTTCACCTTCGAGCCGACCGCCCAGACGATGCCCGACGCGTCCGAGCCCGCGATGTGATACGGATGCTTGTGGCCGTCGAGCGTGGAAATCGGCTTGCCGAGCGAAGCCCACACGCCGTTGTAGTTGACGCCGGCCGCCATCACGAGCACCAGCACGTCGTGGCTATCCAGCGTCCAGGTCGGCACGACCTCGACCTGCATCGCCTCGTCGGGCGGCCCATGCCGCTCTTTCCGGATCGCCCAGGCATACATGTTCTTCGGCACATGGCCGAGCGAGGGGATCTCGCCGATCTCATACAGGTCTTTGAGTACCGGCGTTGCCGGCTCCACGGCAGCTAACGACATCTCGTTCATCCTGATTGTCCCCCGGCCACTCTTGAGTTTGTTTTTGCGTTGCGGCAATTCTCTTTCATTCATCTCGGCACCGCAACATTTTTGCGGGAGGCACGCTTAACGCGCGAACGGCGGGCCCGGCTCCGACCCGCCGCTAGAATCGGCGCTTGGGCCGGCAGAGGTCCGGACAGGCAGCGACGGTTAGCAAAAACGCTAGCTCCTGCCCAGAGCCAAAAAAGCGCGCAAAACCTTGCTTTCCAGCTTCTCACCGGAACCTGGCTCCGGCCCGGGCGTTTTCTCTATGCCGGCGCGCATAAGCGGCAAAGCCAAATCTCTGACAGTTCAAACAGAGCCGCGCAGCCCGGCTTCCCAAGCCATTTGTACCTGTAAGGAGGCTCCAAATGAGACTGCACACGACTTTGATGACCGCTGCCGCCGCGCTTGCCCTTGGCATGGGCCCTGCCCTTGCCGCCGACGAGGCACCTGGCGCATCGAGCGACATCACCATCGTCGAGCGCGACGCGGGCAACGCGCCTGGCAGCAACGTCCAAAGCTCGGGCTCGAGCGAGAACGAGGGCTCCCTGTCAGCCCCTGAAAAGAACGCTCCGGCGAACGCCCCTGGTACGACCGGTGGGCCGAGCGACCAATCGTCCGCTAACGTCCCTGGCGCTGATGCCGAGGGCGATGCCAAGACCGAGAATCAGGGGTCTTTGTCATCCCCGGAGAAGGACAAGTCCTCGATGGCGCCTGCGGGCTCCGGCGAGACGGACAAGTCCTCTGCCAACGTGCCGGGCGCTGATGCCGAGGGTGCTGTCCAGAACCAGGGCGCTCTCTCGTCGCCTGAGAAGGACAAGGGTCAGATGTAAGCGCCTGGACTTCCGACCAATTAAGAGATGATCGGACAACTCGGCGGCGCTCCGTGCGCCGCCTTTTCTTTGCGCCCGCACCGTTTGACTTTTGGAGAGGAATGATCGCCTAAGGTTGCTCTGGGCCTTTCGGCATGCTTCGATGCATGCCAAGCGAGCAGAACCATGAGCGAGAAGGCGACCAAGCGCGACAAGCCCTGGATGTTCCGCACCTATGCGGGCCACTCCACGGCCAAGGCGTCGAACGAGCTTTATAGGCGGAACCTCTCCAAAGGGCAGACCGGTCTCTCGGTCGCCTTCGATCTACCGACCCAGACCGGTTACGACTCGGACCACGTGCTCGCGCGCGGCGAGGTCGGCAAGGTCGGCGTGCCGATCTCGCATCTCGGCGACATGCGGAGCCTGTTCGAGGGCATCCCGCTCGGCGAGATGAACA
Source organism: uncultured Alphaproteobacteria bacterium (assembly GCA_963821255.1). Taxonomy (GTDB): domain Bacteria; phylum Pseudomonadota; class Alphaproteobacteria; order Rhizobiales; family Methyloligellaceae; genus Methyloceanibacter. The sequence goes on from CAWGCX010000009.1 coordinate 92,519, forward strand.
CCTCGATGACCATCAACGCCACCGCGCCCTGGCTGCTCGCGCTTTATGTCGCGCTTGCCGACGAGCAGGGCGTCGACCGCGCGAAGCTCACCGGCACGGTGCAGAACGACATCCTGAAGGAATATCTTTCGCGCGGCACCTACGTGTTCCCGCCCGCGCCGTCGCTGCGCCTCATCAAGGACGTGATCGTCTACACGGCGCGCGAGGTTCCGAAATGGAACCCGACCAATGTCTGCTCCTACCATCTGCAAGAGGCGGGAGCGACGCCGGTGCAGGAGCTCGCCTTCGCGCTCGCGACCGCCGAGGCCGTGCTGGACGAGGTGAAGAACTCGGGCGAAGTGCCGCCGGAGGAGTTTCCGCACGTGCTGTCGCGCATCTCGTTCTTCGTGAACGCGGGCGTGCGTTTCATCACCGAGGTCTGCAAGATGCGCGCCTTCGTCGATCTCTGGGACGAGATCGCGCGCGACCGCTATGGCGTCGAGGATCCCGCGCTCAGGCGCTTCCGCTACGGCGTGCAGGTGAACTCGCTGGGCTTGACCGAGCAGCAGCCCGAGAACAACGTCTATCGCATCCTCCTCTCGATGCTCGCCGTCACGCTGTCCAAGAAGGCGCGTGCGCGCGCCGTGCAGCTTCCTGCCTGGAACGAGGCGCTCGGCCTGCCGCGGCCCTGGGACCAGCAATGGTCGCTCAGGCTGCAGCAGATCGTGGCTTACGAGACCGACCTGCTCGAGTTCGGCGACATCTTCGACGGCTCCAAGGAAATCGACCGCAAGGTCGAGGCGCTGAAGGAACAGGCCCGCGCGGAACTCGCCAAGATCCAGGCGATGGGCGGCGCGGTCGCCGCGATCGACTACATGAAGGAGGCGCTGATCGCCTCGAACGCCGCGCGCGTCGAGGGGATCGAGAAGGGCGACCAGGTGCTGGTCGGCGTCAATGCCTATACGGAGACCGAGACTTCGCCGCTTTCGGCAAGTGGCATCGAAGGCATCCAGACCGTGTCCGAGGCGGTCGAGATCGAGCAGGTCGCGGCGCTGCAGGCTTGGCGGCGTGACCGCGACGAGAAGGAAGTGCAGAAGGCCCTGGTCGATCTCAAGGAGGCGGCTGCCGAGGGCCGCAACATCATGCCGCCTTCGATCGCCGCCGCCAAAGCCGGCGTCACCACCGGCGAATGGGGCCAGGTCTTGCGCGAAGTGTTCGGCCAGTATCGCGCGCCGACCGGCATCCACGCCAAGCACAAGATCGACGAGGCCAGGCTTGAAGAGGTGCGCGAGATGGTACGGCAGGTGTCAGGCAGGCTCGGCCGCTCGCTGACCTTCGTCGTCGGCAAGCCCGGGCTCGACGGCCATTCGAACGGCGCCGAGCAGATCGCCGTGCGCGCCACCGATGTCGGCATGGACGTCGTCTATGACGGCATAAGATTGACGCCCGCCGAGATCGTGCAGCAGGCCAAGGACGCAAAGGCCCATGTCGTGGGCCTGTCGATCCTGTCAGGCTCGCATGTGTCGCTCGTGCGCGAGGTGGTTCAGCGCCTGCGCGAGGCGGGGCTTGGCGACGTGCCGGTCGTAGTCGGGGGCATCATCCCGGCGGAGGACATGAACATCCTCAAGCAATGCGGCGCGTCGGCCATCTATACGCCGAAGGACTTCCAGCTCAACGACATCATGGCCGGCATCGTGAAGCTGGTCGATGCCAAGGCTGCCGTGCTTGCCGAGAAAACCGTGCCGGTCCCGCCGCTTCGCCAGCGCGAAAAGGTCCCGCTTTAGATCGTCCCCCGGTTTCTCGCTCGTCATGCCCGGCCGAAGTGCCGGGCATCCACGAATTGCGGCCTATTGTGCGGGCTCAAAATCGTGGATGGCCTGGAGAGCCCGGCATGACGAAGTGATGTTTGCTAGGATCGCTTTTCGCACACGCTTCGCAATCCAGGGGGACCACCATGAACATTCGCTTGTCGTCGCCGCGTCGCGAGACGTTCCTGATCTCGCTCGTCATCGCCATCCTGGTCGTGATCGGCATGATCGTGCCGTTGCCGTTCTTCACGGGCTACGCTCTCGGCCTCTTGCTGATTGCGTACCTGATCCTGCTGGCCGGCGTGCTGCTGGATAACCTCTAGCGCGCCGCGAGAGGCAGCTCAGCTCGCGAGCGTCGCGGGCTCGCTAGCCTGGGACGGCGGCAGGAAGGCCGCGAGCGCCGCGTAAAGCCCGCGCCCGCGGATCGGCTTCAGCACATAGGTGTCCATGCCGGCCGAGAGGTAGTTGCCGCAATAGCTCTTCATGCTGTTGGCGACGACGGCGACGATCGGCACGCTGGCCGACGGACCGCTCAGCGCCCGGATGCGCTTGGTGGTCTCCATGCCGTCGAGATCGCGCATCGCCGTGTCCATCAGGACGACGTCGTAGTGCTTCTCGGCCAGCGCCAGGATCGCCGCGCCACCCGTGCCGACCATGTCGTGCGTCAGGCCGAACTCTTCGAGATAGGCCGCGATCAGCATGCGGTTGACGCTATTGTCCTCGACCACGAGCACATGGCCCGATAATGGCGGTTGCGGCGTTTCCTTGGCGAGGCCCTGCGGCGCCGATGCGAGCCGCGCGGGATCGACCGGCACGGTGACCCAATAGAGGCTCCCCTTCCCCACCGCGCTCTCACAACCCATCTCGCCGCCCATCAGTCCGACGAGCTTTCGCGCGATGGAAAGCGCGAGCACGTTCTCGGCAGGATGGTCGGCGGCCGTACCGTTCGTTTGGGCCGCGGCCGGTTGGAACAGAGCGGCGCGCGCGTCCTTGTCGAGGCCGCTACTCGTGTCCGTCACGTCGAAGCGGAGCACAATGCGTCCGTCTCCCTCGTTGGCGCTCGCGTAAAGCCGCACAACACCTTCTTCCGTCAGCCTGAGCGCGTTGTCGATCAGCGCGTTCAGGACCTGGCGAATGCGCGCGGGGTCGCCCACGACGAAGCCCGGGCAGTTGGCGCCGATATCGACGCCGCTCGTGAGGCCCTTCTCGTTCGCGCGCGCCTGAAGCGCGAGCGCGACGCCCTGCACAAGCTCATGCAGATCGAACGGCGTGGGCTGAAGCTCGAGCCGCCCCGCATCGAGCTTCGAGAAATCGATGACCGCGTCGATGACGCCGAGCAGGCTCCGCGCCGAATGCTGTAGCGTCTCGGTGTAATGCTGCTGGGTCGGGTCGAGCGGGCTTGCGCGCAAGAGCTCGCCGAGCGCTATGACCGCCTCAAGCGGCGTGCGCAGCTCGCGCCCGATGGTCGCGATCAGCTCGGAATTGGCCCTGTCGGCAGCCTCGGCCGCTTCGCGCGCCTGGCGCTCGGCGTCGAGCTTGTCGACAAGGCCCTGGATCTGCCTGAACAGATCGTCAGGCCGGAAGTCTTCAGGTTGCATGGCGGGACGCGTTAACTCCTTACGAGCCTGCATCATTGCAGCCATGACTTAAGACTCGGCTAAATTCGCTTGGTTAACGCGCAGCTAAGTTGCGGGAGGCGCGCGAAAAATCGGCGACCGCCGATTGCGCGGGGTCTCGGAGCGGTTAACGCGCCACAATGACCTTGCCGCTGAACTTTCTGGCTTTGTGCTCGATGATTGACCTGCAAGCGCACGAGGCCCCGACCGGCGTCTCGGGCTCGACCGCGCAGAACCCCGTGACGCCCTTGTTGCGCCACATGCAGAGCAGCTTGTGCGTCTCCGTTGCGGGTTCCGTCGAGGCCGTAGGCCCGGCGGCGGGTTCATTCGGTGGGCTGGGCGCGGCCTCTTCGGGCAAGGCTTGGCCCTCGCCGTTTTCCGCCTGCGCGGGGGCCCCGGCCGCGACAATCAGGATCGCCCCGGCCAACAGCCAACCCAGCCTAGGCGTCGAACACGAACGGGGTTGATGGAGATCGGGCATTCGGTCCCTCAGACTGTGTCGTTCCAAGCGCCGCGCAACACCTGCCAAGAGCAGGCGATAGTACCGCAACGGCGCCGTGCCGCACAGCCAGATATTGCTGTGGAATAGTCCGCGGGTCTTTGCGAGAAAGCGCCGCATGATCGTCTGTTCTTGCACCATGATCACGTCGAAGGACGTGGCCGAGGCCGTGTCTGCCTTGCGCACCAAGGACCCGTTCGTGGTTCTCACCCCCGGCCTCATCTACCGCCATCTCGGCGTCAGGCCGTCCTGCGGCAGCTGCCTGCCGCTGATAACCAAGCTGATGGTTGGCTATGACGAGGAGGGACCGAGCGCCGCGGCTTCCGTGCCGCACCGCTCCCGCTTCGAGGAGCCCTAGCTTGGGCGGCAAGAACCCGGCATGATTGTTTTCGAAGGTTGAGAGGAGACTGGGCAAATGAAGGGCAATCCAAGAGTCATTGAGTATTTGAACAAGGCGCTGACCAGCGAGCTCACGGCAGTGAACCAGTATTGGTTGCACTACCGGCTGCTCGACGACTGGGGCTTCACGCGCCTTGCCAGGAAGGAGCGCGAGGAATCCATCGAGGAGATGCATCACGCCGACAAGCTCGTCACCCGCATCATCTTCCTCGAAGGCTTCCCCAATCTGCAGCACATCGATCCCCTGATGATCGGCCAGAACATCCAGGAAATCCTCGAATGCGACCTGAAGGCCGAATACTCCGCCCGCGCGCTCTACATGGAAGCGCGTGCCGCCTGCCGGAAGGAAGAGGACTACGTGACCATGGACCTGTTCGAGGAGCTGCTCGCCGATGAAGAGGGGCACATCAATTATCTGGAGTCGCAGCTCAATCTCTTGAAGGACATCGGCATCCAGAATTACGGCCAGCTCAACGCCCACTCCGCCGACGAGATACCGGAGGAAAGCGCTTGAGCGCAGTCGCGGCGCGTGTGCGTGCATAGATGACATTGATCGACGGGCCACGTCTGCCGCCGGCTGCGGGCGGAACGCCGCGCCAAATCGTCGTGTTCCTGCACGGCTACGGCGCCGACGGCAACGACCTCATCGGCTTGGGACGCGAATGGGCGCGCGACCTGCCGCATGCGGCCTTCGTCTCCCCGCACGCACCGGAGGCTTGCGGTATGTCGCCGACGGGCCGGCAATGGTTCAACCTGAGCTTCCGCGATCCGGGCGAACTCGAGCGCGGGGTGAAGCGCTCAGGGCCGGTGCTCGAGGCGTTCCTGGATGCGGAGCTCAAGCGCCATAGCCTGCCGGCAAGCGCGCTCGGGCTCGTCGGCTTCAGCCAGGGCACCATGATGGCGCTCGCCGTGGGCTTGCGCCGCAATCCTTCGCCCGCGGCGATCGTCGGCTATTCCGGCGCACTGCCGACCGCCGAAGTATTGCCAAAGGACCCCGGCAAGGCGCCGGCCATCCTGCTCGTGCATGGCGACATGGACGAGGTGATCCCGCTCGACGCCATGCTGATCGCGCGCGAACAGCTTGCCGCCGCCGGCCTCCCCGTCGAGTGGCACATCGCGCAAGGCATCGGCCACGGCATCGACGGCGAGGGCCTGCGGCTTGGCGGCGCGTTTCTCAAACAAGCCTTCGCCGCTGCGGCTTCTGTTCGCTGATCCCCTAACCGCGCAAAATGTCATGCCCGCGACAAGCTGGCATCCCGTAAGCGCAGGCCGAAGCCGAGGAATCCTGGATCGCCCGGGCCTTCGCCCCGCCGAAGGATTCTGAGATATCGAACCGACCTCAAGGCTTCGGCCCGCAGCGGGTCGAGTTGGGCGATGACAAAGTCCGGACGGGTGGGAATGCCCAAGACATTGCACCCATGATCACAGCATCTAGGGCCCTTCACATTCCCGACACGCCCTTATAGTATGCGGCGCCAAGGAGGATGGTCCCGAGTGCGACGGGCGCAAACTTAGGAATTTGTCGCCTTGAACGTCGCAACCGCAGCGGCCGCTCCCGGCACCTTTCCGGCGCTCGTTTTGAACGCCGACTACCGGCCGCTCTCCTATTATCCGCTTTCGCTCTGGGGCTGGCAGGACGCGGTGAAGGCGGTCTTCCTCGACCGCGTCAACATCGTCTCCGAATACGACCGCGCGGTCCGCTCCCCCTCCTTCGAAATGAAGCTGCCGAGCGTGGTCTCGCTCAAGAGCTACATCAAGCCCGCGCTCTATCCGGCCTTCACGCGGTTTAATGTGTTCCTGCGCGACCGCTTCACCTGCCAATATTGCGGCGACGACGAGGACCTCACTTTCGACCATCTCGTGCCGCGCTCGCGCGGCGGCCTCACGCGTTGGGAGAACGTGGTCACGGCCTGCGCGCCCTGCAATCTGATGAAGGGCGGCAAGCTGCCCGCCGAGGCGAGGATGCACCCCGCGCAAAAGCCCTACCGCCCGACCGTGTTCGAGCTGCACCGCAATGGCAGGCTCTTCCCGCCGAACTATCTGCACGAGAGCTGGCTCGATTATCTCTACTGGGATACCGAGCTCGAGCCGTAATCGCTCAGCGCTTCCGCGCCGCACCCCAGGCGGCGACGATGGCGAGGAAAGCGGACGCCACTGCGTTCCAACCCGCAAAGGACAGGCCGAGCAACCGCCAGGCGGCCTCGTCGCAGCGGATGACTTGCGCATTGGCGAGTTGCTCGGCGACGCTGAGTGCGCCGAGATCCGTCGCGGCACCGGCCGCGCACGTGTCTGGACCGAGCCACCATTTCCACTCAACGCCTGAGTGATAGATGCCGAGCCCCGCATTCACGAGGAACGCGACGGCGATCGCAATGAGCAGAGCGCGCGCGACGCTCGTCGTATGGCCCTGCGCGAAGAAAAAGCCGACCGCGCTGGCCGGCACGGCGAAATAATAAGCGTAGCGCTGTTGCAGGCAGAGCGGGCACGGCGCATAGCCGCCGAGATGCTCGAAGGCGAGCGCCGCGAGAATGGTGGCAAGCGCGACCGCGAACACAATCGCACTCGCGGCCTTTACGGGCCGAGGGCCTTTCGCCAGCACTGGCTTCGATACGGCGTCCATCTCAGAAGGCATATTTGGCGATGAAAAAGCCGCCGACAATGGCTACGAGAAAACTGGTCAAAACCAAGGTTAGGCGCTTCTCGATGAACTCGCGCACCGGCTCGCCGAAATAGCGGAGCAGTTCGGCGACCAAAAAGAAGCGCATGCCGCGCGTGATCAGCGAGAGCAGCACGAACATGAAGAAGTCGTAGCCCGCAAATCCGGAAGCGATCGTCACGATCTTGTAGGGGATCGGCGTCATGCCTTTGATCAGGATGATCCACGAGCCCCATTCGGCATAGGCCGCGCGGAACGCCTCGACGCTATCGCCATAGCCGTAGAGCGAGATCAGCCAATGTCCGACCGTGTCGTAAAGGAAGGCGCCGATGAAGTAGCCCAAGATGCCGCCGATCACCGAGGCGATGGTGCAGACCAGCGCAAACAGCCGCGCCTTCTGCGGCTGCGCCAGGCACATCGGCACCAGGATGACGTCCGGCGGAATGGGGAAGAACGAGCTTTCCGCGAATGAGACGGCAGCAAGCGTCGGCAGCGCCTGCTTGCTCTCGGAAAGCTTGATGATCTTGTTGTAGAGGTCCCTCAACATCGCGACTTGCTTAGCCGGGCGCCGGACCCTTGTCCATGGGACGAACCGGGAACCGGCGCGCGATGCCGCGCTTTACTGACAGGCGCACGCGCGCCTCTAAAGAGAAGCCATGATACTGACCCGCCGCCAGATGCTCGGAACGCTCGCCGCCGCCGGAGGCGCCCTCTTGCTGCGGCCCAGCGCGGGCCTTGCCGAGAGTGGGCCGCTGACCAAGCCGATCCCGTCCTCGGGCGAGGCGCTGCCGCTGGTCGGGCTCGGCAGCTGGATCACCTTCAATGTCGGCGACGACCCGCAAGAGCGCGATGCCTGCACCGAGGTCATGCGCGCCTTCTTCGACGAAGCCGGGCGCATGATCGACTCTTCGCCGATGTATGGCTCTGCGCAGGAAGTGATCGGTTATGGGCTTGCCAAGCTCGGCCATCCGCAAGCTTTGTTCTCGGCCGACAAGGTCTGGATCTCTTCCGGCGACGAAGGTCCGGCGCAGATCGAGCAGTCTCGCAAGAATTGGGGTGTGGCCAGCTTCGATCTGCTGCAAGTGCACAATCTGCTCGGCTGGGAGGAGCATCTCGACACGCTGTTCGCCATGAAGGCACGCGGCAAGCTGCGCTATGTCGGCATCACCACCTCGCATGGGCGGCGCCATGCCGACATCGAATCCGTGATGCGTGCGCATCCTATCGATTTCGTGCAGGTCACCTACAACATCGTCGATCGCGAGGTCGAGGAGCGCATCCTGCCGCTCGCCCGCGAGAAGGGCATCGCCGTGATCGCGAACCGCCCGTTCCAGCAGGGCGCGCTGATCAGGGGCCTGCAGAGCGAGAAACTGCCGCCCTGGGCCGGCGAGATCGGCGCCGAGAGCTGGGCCGAGTTCCTGCTGAAATTCATCGTGTCGTATCCGGGCATGACCTGCGCGATCCCGGCCACTTCCAAGGTCGCGCATGTGCGTGAGAACATGCGCGCAAGCCGCGCGCCCCTTCCCGACGAGGCGCTGCGCAAGCGCATGATCGCTTATGTCGAGGAGATCTGATGTCCGAGTGGTGGAGCTATCGTTTCTCGGACCTCTTGATGTTCTCGCCGGAGACGTATTACCGGCTATTCGAGCTTTACAACACGGTGATCTGGCCCGTGCAAATCGCGGCACTCGCGAGCGGCGCCGTCATCTTCGCGCTGATGCTGTCGCGCCTTCCCTGGAGCGGACGCGCCGTCTCCCTGCTGCTCGCTCTCGCCTGGCTGTTCGTGGCTTACGCTTATTTTTATACGCGCTACGCGACCATCAACATCGCCGCGCCCTATTATGCGCTCGCCTTCGTGGCGCAAGCCGTGCTGCTGCTCCTGATCGGCGGCGCCGCCGGCAAGCTCACTTTCGCGCAGCGTCACGGCTGGGTCAGGCGCGCGGGGCTTGCGCTCTTCCTGTTCGAGCTCGCGGTGCAGCCGCTGATCGGTCCGACGCTTGGACGGTCCTGGGGCGCGGTCGAGCTGTTCGGTACAGCCCCCGATCCGACCGTGCTTGCCACGCTCGGCGGGGCGCTCGCCGCCGACCGCATGCGCTTCGAGCTCTTCGTCATCCCGCTTCTCTGGTGCGCGGTCACTGGCGCGACCTTGTGGACGATGCAGTCGCCCGACGCGCTGATCATGCCGGCCGCGGGCCTGTTCACGCTCGGGCTTGCGCTTTACAAGCGGGGCAAGACGCGCCTCGCGGCCGCCAGTTGACCGCGCGCGGGCCTTACCCCATGTTCCGTGACCCGTGCCCCAGTGGCGGAATGGTAGACGCGACAGACTCAAAATCTGTTATCCGCAAGGGTGTGCTGGTTCGAGTCCGGCCTGGGGCACCAAGGACTTAGCACCATTGCATGCGGGGCCTTCCACAGGTCGGGCTAGTCCTTAGTGCGATATGGATCGCCCTCATCGGCATGCTCGCGTGGGGTCGGGTCGCGTCTCCGAACCTCACGACCGAAGCGTATCTCTACCTGCCCAAGGGCGGGACGACGCCGAAGGGCATAAATCCATTTCTTGAATCTGGAGAGCAGGCAAGGCGCCCTATTTTCGTTTTATCAATCCTCACAACTACCGTTTGCCTGGTGCCGCACATAAGGAAGTGCAAACGCCCAACAGGAAGCCTCTACCCAGTCACTTTTGATGAACGAAACTCGCGCCGTGTTGACGGAGTTCATGCCAAGGTTCTCCGAAGCCCGCACGGCGAGCTTCAGGCATTGAGGGTGTCGGCGATCCTAAGCGCGTTGGCAGCAATGCTTATGCCCCCACTCGTAGTGCTTATCATCGGCGCTGCATTCCTCTGGGCTTTCTCCGGTTGCAAACGGTCCGCCTAAGTCCAGCACTAGCCCAACGCGTCGGGCGCGGGACCACGAGTTTATTTTCGCCCTTTTTTAATTGGACGACTTGGGCAGGGAAGAAACCCTTCATTGCCGAAGCAATCCTTGCGTTGACCTGATCGGCTACAGCTCGAACGGGCTCACTTGCACGTTCAAATAACGACCGGTCATCGCCAACGTCTGGTGGCCCCCAGCCCTGGGTCCGCTGCCCTAAAATCGTATCTAATGCCTGATGGACGCGGGCTTGCGCCGCTGAAGCCCCTTCTTGTACGCCCAGAGCCCGATCTCGATATCGTGCTCGTCGAGAATTCGCTCGCAAATATCGTTGTATTGATTGAGCAGTCGCGTTAACGGCGTGATCGGGCGCATGTAAGCCGGCGTGCGCATCTCGACCGTCTCTTCCCATTGCTTAACGTGATACTCCGCCTCCCTTTCGACGTAGCCGCGCATTGCTGCGCTCATCGTACCAAGCTCGCCATAGCCTAGCTCTCGCGCAAGCAAGGCGCAGATCTCGTCGAATTTCTTGTTCTTTTCGACGTGGAGGAGTTCGCGTTTCGTCATGTCCATTCCCTCGTTCCTAGCGGGAGGAGCTATACCTCCCAGCCTCCAAACAGCGAATCGGCGATTCGGGTTCCCTCGATTCGGCATGTTTCTGAGGCTGTGAATAAAAAAGGCGTCGGCCGAAACCGATGCCCCTTCATGACGATCCGGTGAAATCGGGCGCGTCAGCCGGTCAGGTCGCGCCAGCTGGTCTCGCGCACGTCGACGCCATAATACGCGGCCGCCGCCTTAATGTTGGCGAAGGCGAGATCGCGGTCCGCGTCCGACACACCCTCGACCTGGTCGAAGCGGGCGAGCGCGTTGCGCACGTGGCTCGAGTCGGTCAAAGGCTCCTTGCGCTGCCGGGGAAAGGCGAACACGCTGTCAGGCAGCTCGGCGCGATTGCGGATCACACCTTCCTCTGTGTAGGGCACCCAGGTGGCTTGCATTGCCTCGTTCCTCCCTCGTCGCTTTTGCCAAGCCTTCGTTCCCGGGTTCTTGGACGTCAGCCTCTGCGTTTGCGCAAGCGGCTGACGTCGGGCACCTCCTCGCCCAGCGCCGTGGCGAGATCGATCTGGTGGTCTTGCTCCTGTACCAGAATCTCCCTGATCTGCTCGGCCAGGGCGAATTCGCCGAGCGCCTCGCATTGGCGGATGCGCTCTTGATAGTTGAGGATGGTCTCGTTCTCGTTGTCGAGGTCGAAGCGCAGCATGTCGCGCGCCTTGGCCGAAGTCTTGACCGGCTTCGGTGTCACCGTCGGCATCTTGCCGAGATAATCGATCTGGCGCGACAGCGTGAGCGCGTGCTGCAGCTCCTGATGCGCATGCTCTTCGAGCTGCGCGGCGATGCTCATATATTCCGCGCCCTTCAGCACCTGCGAATAGACAACATAGGCGATGATCGCCTGATATTCGCGCGCAAGGTCCTCATTCAACAAATCCGCCAATTTCTCGCGGGTTACAGGCTGCCCAGCCATTGCCTTCCTCCAGGTTGCAGTCGTAACGGAGAGCGCCGGTGGAAAAAGCGCGCGTCACGGATTGAGCGTCGTGAACTGATAGAACCACTCCACCCATTTCCCGTCGCGCTTGACGAGAATTTCGGTGTTGAACACGCGCGCGGGCAGAGGCTTGCCCTTGAAGGCCCCCTTCAGATCGGCCTCGAAGGTGCGGATGGCAACCTCGGGGCCAAGCAGCGACACGTTCACGTCGCCGACGATCGTTTGGCTCCAATCGTACTCGCCGAGCGAATCGAGCTGGTCTTCCACGGTCTGCGGCCCTTCGTAATAGGGCGTCACCGTGATGTGGTCCGGCATGTCGACGTCCTTCTTGGTGAAGGCGTCGTCGAGCGCGTTCGATGAAGCGTTGATCGCGGCGATGGTCGCCGCATCGTCGGTGCGCGGGGCAATTGGAACAGATAAGCACCACGAGAAAGGACAAAGCGGCAAGCTTGCGCATGGCTGGCTCCTTCGCGGGTTTTCGATCTTCCGTCCTTAGCGCCTTTCGTTGTGCAAAAAGTTTATCGATGAAAGCATTTAACCAAACCGGCGGGGGCCTCGGCTCCCCGCGCCGCCGGTTCAATTACTTCTTGCCAAGCTTCTTCTTCCGGCGATCGACCTCGGCTTGGCTCACCTCGCCCGATTTGACCAGGGCATTGATGCATCCATGCGACAGGCTCGCGCCGTTCCGGTCCATGCAGTTCCTGAGGGCCGCCGTCTCGAGTCCGTAGTCCCCACAGAATTTCTTGTAGTCCGCCTTACAGTTCTTCTGCACAAGCTTGCTGTAGGCCGTTTCCGCCGCCTGCGCGGCGCCCGCAAAGCAGGCGACCGAGAGAGCGGCGACAAAGATTGCACGACAACTTTTCATCGATGAGGGCCTCCTAAGTCCCATGCAAACCTATCAGACAAGACGCTACGCTCAAGCCCTCGGCATCCCTCGCGCCAGCGTCCATTTGCAATAGAAAATATAGCGTGGCGGCGCTGCCATAGAAGCTTTGTCGTTAAATTATCGGTGCCGCCTGTTGCCGTCTTGCACCAGGCAAGCGCGCCAGGCGTTTCTTCCCGATTCGGTTGCGTTAGCGGGAGGCGGCCACGTTGCCGCGGTAAATCCACCCTGTGTTTGAAGTCGCGGGGTCGCTCGCCTGCACCCAGCCCCGCTTGCGCGCGATGACGCGCAGCTTCGAGCCCCTGGCGACCACGGCGACTACCGATGCGCCGGACGAAGGCGCAGACCTCAGATTGACGTAAGCCGTTGCCTTGACCCAGCTCGCGTCGTCGGCGTCGGCCGAAGGAGGCGCGGGGCGGCGCGTGGGCAGCGGCATAGGCTCGGGTGGCGTGGCGGCCGACTCGGACGGCGTTTCTTCGACGTCGGCCGCGGCAAGGTCCCGGACTTCCTCCGCGTGCCCGGTCTCCGTCTTACCCGCCAGTTCATCCGGCAGGGGAACCACGTCCGGCCCCGTCTCGTCTGTTTCGCGGGCGCTTTCCGTCACCGGGAGTGCCGAGGTCACCTCTTCGGCAGTCGTGTCGCGCGAGGGTGGCATAAGCAGGATCGGTGTCGTGACGACAGATCGAATCACGGGCGCTTGCAACGCTTCGGACTGTTCGGATGGTTCGGGCTGCTGGGGAGGAGGTTCGGTGACGCTCGGCCATCTCGGCTCGATCGCGCCATACCAGAGAAGCGCCGCAAGAACGAGGTTCGGCAGGAGCGCGACCGCGATCAGCGCCGCGGCGAGCGTGCGCGCGCCGGAGGCAAGCGCGAGCAGCGGCGGAGCGAGCGTGCCTGCGGAAATCCGATCGTCCTCGCCTGCGGGCGCGGACTCCTGGCGCGGGGCGAAGCGCTGCGCGATCCGCGAGGCGGTCGCGTCATCGGCGCTCGCGTCGTCGGCGCTCGCGTCGCCGGCGGGAAGCGCGCAATCGGCGGCATAGGCCTTGATGACCTCAAGCCGCTTCACGGGCACCGGCTGCGCTGCGACATGCCCGTTTCTTGGCTTGGCGCCTAGCGTCAGAAGGCCATTCAAGGAATTGAGTTTGTGGCTCTTGAGCCCCGCCAAGGCGCGCTTGGACGGTTGTGCGGATTCATCCATTACTCCCCCGCGAACTCCACACCACGCGATTGACTGGAACGCGCGAGGAAACGGCTCGATGGACAAAACGACGCGCGCCTGCCTAAGGGGCGGGCCGCGCGTTACGAAAGCCGCAATCCCCCACTCCGCTCGAAACGCTCGTTCGGCCGATCCGTTCCCTAAGCGGAGCGATCGGATTTGCGATCGCGGCCCAACGTGCTCGCGGCCGGGCTGCTCGCCGCCGAGCTGCTTGCGGCCAAGCTTCTGGCGGAAAGGCTCGCTCGTCTCGGCGAGGCACTCGCTCGAGAGCGCGCGGAGCTCCGCAACTTGGCTCGCGAAGACCTTCAGGCGCTCGTTCAAATAGGCCCATTGCAGCTGCGCGGCTTCGAGCGGGTTGCGCGCCGAGGCGAGGCTCTTGGCATGGTCCAGCCCCGAGGCGAGGTTGACCCGCGCGAAATCGAGCAGCTTGCGGTTGACCGCGACGGAGCCGCGGCCTGCGGCTCTGAACGATTGTTGCAGCGTCTCGGCAGCGCCCGCGAGAGCATTGGCCGGAGCGGCCCAAGGGACCGCGGGGATTTCGGCTGGCTTGGCTGCGGCGAAGGCCGCGAGAGCTTCGGCGATCGGTGATTGGGAAGCGGTCGCGGTTGAAGCAGCTTTTGCGGCCGGAGCAGGCTTCGGCGTCTTGGCTGGAGCGGTTTGCGCGGTCCCGGTAGGCTGCGGCTTGGTCTTGGCCGACGCAGGCTTCGGTTCGGCCTTGAGCGCGGCCGGCGCGGGCGCCTTGGCGGCCGGGTGTGGGGAAGCGGGTTTCGGTGCCGCAGGAGAAGCCGCCGGCGTAGCCTTGGCGGCGGGTGGTGATGCCGGCTTCGCCGTTTGCGCGCGGCGCACTGAATCGGCGGCCTCCGCGACATGGCGCGACGCGGGCCTGATTGCAGACGGCGCGGACGCGGGCGGTGCTGGCGGAGCGGCCTGCGCGCGGCGCACGGCCTCTGCCGCTTCAGCCGCGACGATCTTCTTCTTTGCGGGGGTCTTGGCGGCTTCAGGCGCCGGCTTCTTGGTCTTTTCTTGCTTCTTGTGCGATGGCTTGGGGCGATCGGTCATGGAGTGCTCCTCAGCGGGTTCGTCGGGCGGCAAAGCGTTACAGGGCGCACCCTCCGCGCGGAACTATCGGCGATTTACACCCCCAGATGCCGTTATTGTTGTCCATCAAACGCCTATCACGCGGCCATTTTGCGGCAAACTGGCGTGCTTCTAACTCTTCGGCGCGGCGGCCGGCGGAGGCGGCTGGCATTCGTAGCGCGCATTGCGCGCATCGAACGAGGCCCAGCGCGGCGCGGCCGAGGTCCAGATCGTCATATTCGGCCAGACGCTATCCGGATCGTCCATCGTGCCGGCGCGTACGCCGAGATATTGCGGGCGCGCGTCGGACTGAATGGTGACGGGCGTGCCGCAAGACGGGCAGAAGCGCCGATGCATCGTGTTGCCGCTATCGGCCTGGCTGGCGAAATCGGCGAGCGCGCCCTCGATCCGCACGTCCTCGGTCTTGAAGATCGCATTCACCGTGGCGCTCCCGCCGCCGGTGAACTGACACGCACGGCACCAGCAGATGCGCGTCACAACCGGCTCCGCCTCGATCCGGTACCGCACCGCCCCGCATAGGCACCCGCCGGTGATGGCCATGTCACTCCCCCACCGGAAAGTCGACGATGGTGAAATTGAGCGGCAACTCGCGCTCCCGCGCCTCGGGCTGCATAGCGTCGCGGCGCGGGAAGCCAGGCTTGCCATCGAGCGCGGCACCAAGCCCTTCGGTCTCCGCCGTGCCCGCGAGGGCGAACGACCGGAGCACGTAAGGATAGCCATCCGACGCCGCGCCCTCCGGCCCGTTGACGATGTGGAAGTGGAGATGCGGCGCGAGCGAGCCGCCGGTATTGCCGAGTAGGCCGATCACTTCGCCCGCCTTGACTTTGTCGCCGGCCTTGACCTTGACGCTACCGGGCTTGAGATGCGCGTAGACGGCGGTCAGGCCGCCGTCGAGCGCGATCATGACGTAATTGCCGGGAAGCTCGGCGAAGGAGAGATCGTCCGGCATCGTGCCGGGTTTCTGATCCTCCTGATCGTCGCGCGAAGCGGTCACCAAGCCGGGCGCGACTGCCAAGACCTTCGCGCCATAGCCTACCCAGCTCTCGAGCTTTGTCTTGTCGCCCGCGAAGATGCGGCCCTCTTCGTCGATCTTGATCCAATCGATGGCGAAGCGTTCCGATCCCTGGATCTGCCCGTTCAGGCCCACCAGCGCATTGATGTGTCCCGTAGGCCCACAACAGCCGTCCGAGACGAGCCAGCCCTCACCTTCGAGCGGCGGCAGCAATACGGGAGGCGCGTCGCCTGAGATCGCCACCGCACCGCCGTCATAGACGAAGCCGATCGGCTTCTTGTTGAAGGGCTCGAGGCCCGAAACCCCCAACCGGTGCGTGGGGGCGCGCGGGATCGCGTCTTGTTTATCGAAAGCGAGATTGAGGATCAGAACGCGCCCCTGGAACGGCGCGAAGGAGACGCTCGTAGCGGTCTGGCGGTCGAGCGTGTGCAGATATTCGCCCGCGACGATGCCTTTGGAGTCGAGCTTGAGCAGCGTCTTGCCGCTCGCTGTGTCGAGGATGTCTACCTGGCGCAGCTCGGCTGCCTCGCCGAGGGTGTTGGTGAGCTGCAGCTCATAGAGCACGTGGTAGCGATTGTCGCTGCCGAGAACCGGAACGATTCTCTGCTGTGGAACCGGCGTGACGACGATCGGCGACAGCGGACCTTCGTCCGCGCCGCCTTGCAGCGGCGCGATCAAAAACGCCAACAGCGCACCAAACACGCTCCAGCTATGACTCCGCATTGGCAAAACCCCTTTCAACATTCTCCCCTTATGGGAGAGCGGCCCGACTACGAGCTTCTATCGAATGTCGACCTTGAGCAATGCGTAGAGATTTTCGTTGAGGCGCGCGAGATAGCGCGAGAAACGTTGCTCGAAGAAATCGAAAAATTGAAGCGAAAGGGAGCGCGAATCAGAAAAGGCTCCCGCCACCGCCCTCGCCACCGGACGGCTCTGCTTGAAAAGAAGTAGGTGACCATCCTTCGAGGGCCGCGCCTTAGCGCGGCCCCCTCAAACTCTAAGCCGCGTCCAGCTAACAAATCACATCCCCATGGCGGCGGCCTTGTTCAGCAATGCCTCCGCCTGGCGGATGCTGGCGATGTCGATCAGGCGGCCGTCGAGCGACACCGCGCCTTTGCCTTCCTTAGCGGCCTGCTCCATCGCCGCGACGATGCGCTTCGCCTTGGTCACCTCGGCCTCTGACGGCGTGAACACCTGGTTGGCGAGGTCCACCTGCGAAGGATGGATCGCCCATTTGCCCTCGAAGCCGAGCACGGCCGCGCGCTTGGCCGCCGCGAGATAGCCGTCGGGGTCCGAGAAATCGCCGAACGGCCCGTCGATCGGCCGCAAGCCATAGGCGCGGCAGGCGACCATCATGCGCGACAGCGCATAGTGCCAGGGGTCGTTCCAGTAATAGGCGCGCGCGCTCCCGCTCTTGTCCTTGTCGGCGAGGATGCCGTAATCTGGGTGCGGCGCGCCGATGCCCATGGTGCGCGCGCGCGTGGAGGCCGCATAGTCGGCGACGCCGAAGCTCATCGCCTCAAGCCGCTTCGAGCTTTGCGCGATCGCCTCGACATTGGCCATGCCGAGCGCCGTCTCGATCAACACCTCGAAGCCGATCTTCTTCTCGCGCTTTTTGTATTGCTCGATCTGCGTAACCAGCATGTCGATCGCATAGACGTCCTGCGGCACGCCGGTCTTAGGGACCAGGATCATGTCGAGCCGCGGGCAGTTCTCGACCACGTCGACGACGTCGCGATAGGCGTAATGCGTGTCGAGGCCGTTGATGCGGATCATCATGGTCTTGGTGCCCCAGTCGAGATCGTTGAGGCCTTGGACTATGTTCTTGCGCGCCTGCTCCTTGTCGTCCGGCGCCACCGCGTCTTCCAAATCCAAAAAGATGATGTCGGCGCCGCCTTTGGCCGCCTTCTCGAACAGCGAGGGGTTGGACCCCGGCACGGCAAGCTCGGAACGGTGCAGCCGCGGCGTGGCCTGCTGGATCAAGGTAAAGCTCATTTTACTCCCTCCCTGGGTTTAACCGGTGGCGCCGAGACCGGCGGCGACGGTGTTGATAGACAAGAGCAGCGCGGATTTGAAGGCCTCGCGTGTGGGCTCATCGGGCGCGCCGCGGAACCGGCGGAGCAGCTCGACCTGCATGCGGTTGACCTCGTTGACGGCGGGAAGCCGCGCGGCAAGGCGCGCGCGATAATCGGCGAAGCGTTCGGCGATCTCTGCCCCGCCGCTCACCTTGAGCACCATGTCGCGCGTGAGCCGAAGCTCCTGCTCGATCATCGGCAGGATGGCGTCGCGCACGGAAGCGTCCTCAACCAGGCTCGCATAGTCGCGCGCGATGTCGAGGTCGACGAACAACAGCGTCTTCTCCACCTCATCGATGATGAGCCGGAAGAGGCGCGAATCCTCGAACATACGCCTGAGCAAGCTCAAGCCCTCCTCCCCGCGCACTTCGATGAAATTCGCCAGCGCCGAGCCCACGCCGTACCAGCCGGTGACGATGTGGCGGTTCTGCGCCCAGGCGAACACGAAGGGAATGGCGCGCAGATCCTTGAGCGAGCGCGCGCCGAAGCGCCGCGCCGGCCGCGAGCCGATATTGAGCAGCGAGATCTCTTCGAGCGGGCTGGCCGCCTGGAAATAGGCGACGAGGTCCGGGTGGTCCATGAACACCGAGAACGCGGCGCGGGAGGCGCCCGCGAGCGCTTCCATGGCGTCGTCGAACTCGCGCTTCGGCTTCAGCGCCTCCTCCCGCTCGGATTTCAGCGCGTGCTCGAACACGCTCGCGGCGAGCAGCTCCATCTGATAGAGCGCCGTGCCCTTGTTGGCATATTTGTAAGAGACCACCTCGCCCTGCTCGGTAACGCGGAACCTCCCGCGGATCGAGCCCGCCGGCTGCGCGGCAATCGCCCGGCCCGTGGGCGCGCCGCCGCGCGAGACAGAGCCGCCGCGCCCGTGGAAGAAGGCGATCGGAACGCCCGCCTCTTCGCCAACGCGGGTGAGCTGCATCTGCGCCTTGGCAAGCTCCCAGTTCGACGCGACGAAGCCGCCGTCTTTGTTGGAGTCCGAATAGCCGATCATCACTTCCTGCAGGCCGCCCTGCCAATGCGCCGAGCGGCGGACGAGCGGGATCGACAGCGTCTCGCGTATGATCGCGGGCGCGGCGCGCAAATCCGCAATGGTCTCGAACAGCGGCACGATGGGCAGCGGGCAAATCTCGGTGCCCGCCTCGTCGAGGAACACGCCGCCTTCCTTAGCGAGCAGATAAGCGCCGAGAATGTCGTCGACCGAGCGCGTCATTGACAGGATGAAGGAGCCGAACGCGTCGCGGTCGAGCGAGCGCCTGACCTCGCCCGCCTGGTGGAACATGGCGATCAGGTCGGCGGCCTCAGGCGGCAGCGCCGCGATCACGCGCTCGCCCGCGCGCGGCCGCGCGAGCTCCCGCATGAGCCACGCGCGCCAGTCGCGCGATCCAAGCTCCGGCGGACTACCATCGCCGTGGCCCGTGCTCGCCCACCACAGCGCCTGCAGCGCTTGCGTTGTGCGCGTCGTGTTCTCGCGGAGATCGAGCCGCACGGTCGAGAAGCGGAAAATCTCGACGGCACGGCGCACCGGCTTGACGAGATTGGCGGCGAGCGACGCGCTATGCGCCTCTTCCAGCGCCTGCTCCATCACCCGCAGATCGAGGATCAGCTCGTCGGCATTGGCGTAAGCCGCACCCGGCCCACCGATATCCTGACCCTCGACGCGGGCGCTTGTGGCGTCGAGCTTGCGCAGCACGAGCGTGAGGAACTGGCGGTACGGCTCGCCGGGATTGCGCGCGCGGATCGCATCCGCTTCGCCGCTTGCCTCGAGCGCGCGGCCGAGCTCGGCGCGGAACTTCGCGGGCACCGGCAGCGCGCGCTCGGTGATGGACAGCGCCTTGGCGAGCGCAACGATGCGCTCGCGGTAATGGCGGAGCGAGGCGAGCGCATTCAGCCGCAACGTCCAGCCCGTGACCTTGGTGGTGACCCAGGGGTTGCCGTCGCGGTCGCCGCCGATCCACGAGCCGAACTGGAAGAAAGGCGGCAGCTCGAAGCGCGTGCCGGGATAATGCTCGGCGAGCGCGAGATCGAGCAGGCCGAGCATTTCCGGCGCCTTCTCGAACAGCAACTCGTCGAAGAAATGCAAGCCCCGCAGCACTTCGTGCTCGACGGTGGGCTTTTCGAGATGCAGCTCGCCCGTCATCCAGACGAGCTCGATCTGGTCGCGCAGATCGTCGAGCAGCTCTCGGCGCTCGCGCTCGGTCCAGCGCGCGCCTTCGAGCTCGCGCAGCAGCAGATAGATGCGGCGATATTTCTCGAGCACCGTGACACGCTTCGACTCGGTCGGGTGCGCCGTGATGACCGGGCGGATGCGCAACGAAGACAGCAGGCCCTCGATCTCCTGCGCGCCGATGCCGTTCTCCGCCGCCTCGGCCAGTACATGCGCGAAGGAGCCGCGCAGCGCCGCGCGCCCGCGCGCTCGCTCGATATGGCGGCGGCGGCGCATCGCGGCGTTCTGCTCGGCGATCGAGAGAAGCTGGAACCAGATGCCCTGCGCCTGCAGCGCGCGCGCCATCAATTCGGGCGTGAGCCCGGAGATGTCGGCGCCGCCCTCCAGCACCGGCGCGATCTCCGGCTGATGCTGGCGCACCACGTCGAGCAGCAGCGCAAACAGCAGGTCGGCGGCTTCCTGCGCGTGCGTGCCACAGATCAGCGCCGGCGCGGGCTCGGCCTGTAAACGCGGCGCTTTCGGGCTCTCGTTCATGACGCGGCGATGTACTCCCGGATCGTCATGCCCGGCCGAAGTGCCGGGCATCCACGAATTTGCGTTGTCATCACCCGCGAAGGCGGGTGATCCAGTAACCGCCGCGCGATGTGGTCGGCTAGTGCTGAAGTTACTGGATTGCCCGGTCAAGCCGGGCAATGACAAGTCGTGGATGGCCGGGCCTTCGCCCGCCGAAGCGGACACCGATAGGCCGGAGCTAGACAGGGCTTCGGCCCGCCTAGGCGGGACGAGCCCGGCCATGACGAATCCATTCGCGCTGGGCCTTGCGACCGCGTCGCCAGCCCTCACGCGGAGGCCCGGCGCTCCGGCTGCTTCGCCAGCACGCCCGCGACCGTCGAGCCAAACTCGGACGGATTGGGCGCCACCGTCAGCCCGCAAGACTTCATGATCTCTGCCTTCTCCGCGGCGCTGTCGCCTGCCGCTGAGATGATGGCGCCGGCATGGCCCATGCGCCGGCCCTTCGGCGCGGTGAGCCCCGCCACGAAGCCGATCACCGGCTTCGCCATATTATCCTTGATCCAGGCCGAGGCCTCGGCCTCCTGCGGGCCGCCGATCTCGCCGATCATCAGCACGGCCACGGTCTCGGGGTCCTCCTCGAACAAAGCGAGGTGGTCGAGGAACGACGAGCCGTTGATCGGGTCGCCGCCGATACCGACGCTGGTGGAGATGCCGATGCCGTGCGCCTTCATCTGCGAGGCGGCCTCGTAGCCGAGCGTGCCGGAGCGCGAGATCACGCCGACATTGCCCTGCAAATAGATGTGTCCCGGCATGATGCCGAGCATCGCTTTCCCGGGGGAGATGATGCCCGCGCAATTCGGGCCGACCATCATCGGGCGCCGCTCTTTGGGATAGCGCATCAAATAGCGCTTCACCCGCATCATGTCCTGCGCCGGAATGCCGTCGGTGATCGAGCAGATCAGCCTAATGCCGGCGTCGGCCGCCTCCATGATGGCGTCGGCGCAGAAGGCCGGCGCCACGAAGGTGATAGACGTGGTCGCGCCCGTCTCCTTCACCGCCTCCTTCATGGTGTTGAACAGCGGACGGTCGAGATGCGTGCCGCCGCCTTTGCCGGGGGTGACGCCGCCGACCACGTTGGTGCCGTAGGCGATCATCTCCTTCGCGTGGAACGTGCCCTTGTCGCCGGTCATGCCCTGGACCAGCACCGGCGTGGTTTCGTCGATCAGAATGCTCATGACATTACTCTCCGCTTGGGCCTAGGCCGCGAGCTGTGGCGAGCCCTTGCAGGCCGCCACGGCCTTCTCGGCCGCTTCCGCCAAGGTCTCCGCCGTGATCAGCTTGAGCCCGCTCTCGGCCAGGATTTTCCGGCCCTCCTCCACATTGGTGCCGGCAAGGCGCACGACCAGCGGCACCTTGACGTCGACCGTCTCGCAAGCCTGCACCACGCCCTTGGCCACCCAGTCGCAGCGGTTGATGCCGGCGAAGATGTTGACCAGCACGGCCTTCACCTTGGTATCCGACAGCACAAGCTTGAGCGCGGTGGCGATGCGCTCAGGCGACGCGCCGCCGCCCACATCCAGGAAGTTGGCCGGCGTGCCGCCCGCGTGCTTGATCATGTCCATGGTCGCCATGGCTAGACCCGCGCCGTTGACGATGCAGCCGATCTCGCCGTCGAGCCCGATATAGTTGAGATTGTGCTCGGCGGCTTGCGCCTCGCGCGGATCCTGCTGCGAGGGATCGTGCATGTCGGCCACGTTGTGGCGGCGGAACAGCGCGTTGTCGTCGAACGACATCTTGGCGTCGAGCGCGAGCACGCGGTCGTTCTTGGCGACCACCAACGGGTTGATCTCGAGCATGGTCGCATCGCAATCGCGGAAGGCGCGATAGGCGTTCATGATCGTCGAGACGCAGCTCTGCGCCTGCTTGATATTGAGGCCGAGCTGGAAGGCGAGCTCGCGCGCCTGGAAGGCCTGGAGGCCGACGGCCGGCTCGACCACCACCTGGAGGATGGCCTCGGGCTCGGTCTTGGCGATCTCCTCGATCTCCATGCCGCCGCGCTGCGAGGCGATCACGCGGATGCGCTCGGCTTTGCGGTCGAGCACGTAGCCGAGATAAAGCTCGCGGTCGAACGGCTCCGCCACCTCGATATAGACGCGCTGCACGGGCTTGCCTTCCGGTCCGGTCTGGATCGTGACCAGACGCTTGCCGAGCAGGTTCACCGCGGCGTCGCGCACCTCGTGATAGGTCTTGCAGATCTTGATGCCGCCCGCCTTGCCGCGCGCGCCGGCATGGACCTGCGCCTTCACCGCCCAGTTCCAGCCGCCGAGCTCGGTCGCGGCATAGACCGCCTGGTCGGGGCTGAAGGCAACCGCGCCTTTGGGAACCGGCACGCCGAAGCTCGCCAGCAACTCCTTCGCTTGATACTCGTGGACGTCCACCTCGTCTCCTCCTTCCGGTCTTGTCGGCGGGCTTAGCTCAGCTTGCCCTTGACCACATCATAAGCGTTCTCGGTCGCGCTCTCCGCGCCGGCCAGAAGCTCGTGCAGCTCCTCGAGCTTGGCGTCGGCGAACGCTCTGTCGTTTATCATCCTTGCGTTGGTGAAAACATTCAAGGCGGCGCTTCGCAGTGCAGCATAGCCGGCGAGCACGGCCACCCCCGCATCGGAGATCACATTGAGATTGCCCTTGTCGGAAGCGATGCCGGCAAGATCGATCACCTCGCGCGCGGCGTGGCAGCAGCGCATGGGGACGTCGGTCGCGAGCTTGAGCGAGACCTGGATCGCGTCGTCGCGCCTTGCCTTGTCGGCGTCGGTCTCCTTCGGCATGCCGTAAGCGGCCATCACCTTGTCGAAGGCCTGCACGTCGTCCTCGATCATGGAGGTCAGTCTGCGGCGGAGCAACTCCGCCTTGCCGAGCACGTGCTTCATCTCGTCCTCGACATCGGCATATTTCTTTTTGCCGATGGTCAGGTTGCACACCATGCTGACCAGCGCAGCACCCATGGCGCCGATGATGGCGGCGGCGCTGCCGCCTCCCGGCGTCGCGGTCTGGCTTGCGAGCGCATCGAGGAACGGCTCGACGGCGGTGTCCTTGATCTTCGCCATCAGGCCATCTCTTTCGCGAGCGCGTAAATCTCCTCGGCGTCGAGCAGGGCGTCGGAGCTTTCGAACAGCCGGCCGATGCAGGCGCGATGCAGTTTCAGCTTAAGCCCGCCGATGCCGAGCGCGCCGAAACAGATAACGCCGTCGCGCTCCTTGCCCTTGTCGGTGGCCTCGATGCCTTCGAGACCGAGCGGCGGTTGCGCGTTCACATCGGCGACCGCCTCGATGGTCGAATTGTGCTCCCAGTGCGAGGCCTTGAGCAGCTCAATGCCGATGGCGCCGGCGGCCAACACGATCTCGGCGCCTTCAACGTCCTTGGCACGTGCCAACTCATCGGCGCCCTGCACCGGCTTGACCTTGACGCCGAAGCGCGCCTCGATGGCTCGCGCTGCGTTTTCGGCGCGCTCCTTCGAGCGCGAAGTGAGAGAGACATCGGCGCCCTCCTGCGCAAGCAAGGCTGCGGCGCGCATTCCGACGGGACCGGTGCCGGCGAGCACGACGGCCTTCTTGCCCTTCAGCTTTGTCGTCTTGGCGAGCAGTGCCACGCCCGCCGCCGCGGTCGTGTTGGAGCCGTTGGGATCGAGCATCACCGAGACGCGGAAGGGGCCGAAGAATTTCTTCTGCACGGCCTTGAGCAGCGCCTCGCCCTTGGCCATGTCGCCGCCGCCGATGAAGATCGCCGTGTTTTGCTTGTCCTTGCCGCCGCGGGTGAAGATAGTGCCGTCGACCAGCCCGCCGACATTGTCCGGCGTGACATTGGCGTAGCCCGTCACGCGGTCCGCGCCGCCGTCATAGCCGACGACCGTGTCGAACACGGATGGCATCGGGTCGGTATCGAACAGGAACAGGAGCTTCTTCATATGTGTGTCTCTTCCGGCGTTACTCGACGACGTTCTGCGGCCTGCCGGCCACGAACGCCTCGATATTGTCGATGAGCTGATTGGCAAGAATCTGCATCGCCTCCTGGCTCGCCCAGGCTACATGCGGCGTGACGATGAGATTGGGAATGGTCGGATCGAGCAGGACGTTGCCGCCTTTCGGCGGCTCGACGGTGAGCACGTCGAAGCCCGCGCCCGCGATCGTGCCGTCGCGCAGAGCCTGAGCCAGCGCCGCCTCGTCGACCAGGCCGCCGCGGGCCGTGTTGATGAGGATGGCGGTGGGCTTCATCTTCTTGAATTCCGCCGCACCGATCATGTTCTTGGTCTCAGGCGTCAGCGGCACGTGCAGGGTAATGATGTCGCTCTCCCGCAGGATCGTGTCGAAATCGACGAGGCCCGGCTGCGGCACGACGTCGAAGGGAAGCACCTTCATGCCGAGCGCCTCGGCGCGCTTGGCGATCGACTTGCCGATCGCGCCATAGCCGACGATGCCGAGCGTCGAGCCCGCGATGTCGCGGATCGGATGCGTCAGGAAGCAGAACTGGCTCGATCTGTTCCACACCCCGTTCCGCGTGTCCTCGACATACGAAAACAGGTTGCGGCGGAGCGCGAAGATCAACGCGATCACATGCTCCGGCACCGTGTTGAAGGCATAGTTGCGGATGTTGGAGACGGTGATGCCGTGCTTCTTGCAATAGGCCTTGTCCACCACGTCGGTGCCGGTGGCGGCAACCGCGATGAGCTTGAGGTTGGGCAGCGCCTTCAGCACGTCCTCGCGCATCGGCACCTTGTTGATGATGGCGATGGTCGCGTCTTTCAGA
Source organism: uncultured Alphaproteobacteria bacterium (assembly GCA_963821255.1). Classification (GTDB taxonomy): domain Bacteria; phylum Pseudomonadota; class Alphaproteobacteria; order Rhizobiales; family Methyloligellaceae; genus Methyloceanibacter. The sequence continues at coordinate 117,653 of CAWGCX010000009.1, forward strand.
CGGTCGACGATCTCCTCCTTGGTCCAGGTGGAGTCGTATTCCTTGTAGCTGTGCGGGAAATTCGGTTTGCGGACATTCGCGTCCACCGACTCTCGATCGAGGAACACGATCGCGTGCTGCACTGAACTCTAGCCCCTACGAAATCGCCGCGCGGGGGACTACCCCGCGCGACAGGCCTCGACTCGCACCCAGCGCTTGCCTGACAAGCACCGGGGCGGCCCTGATTTACGTCAAAGTCGTGCGAGACCGGCTCTGCGCCGGTAGCCCGCGTTTCCAACCCTATTCGGCGGCGACCTTCTTTTCCTTGGCCGCCTGCGCGCCGCGTAAATATGCCTGGGCCGCGCCAACGCCCGACCCGAGCTCCACCTCGATACCCACATCGCGCATCGCCATCTCGGCGCCGGCAATGCCGCCGAGCAGCATCAGCTCGTTGAGGTCGCCGAGATGCCCGATGCGGAACAGCTTGCCGGCCACCTGCGAGAGCCCCGCGCCGAGCGCGAGGTTGTAGCGGCGATAGGCGCGGTCGATTACGTCGGCGCCGTTGAAGCCCGCCGGCACCATGATCGCGGTGACCGTGTCGGAATGCCATTTCGGCTCCTTGGCGCAGAGCTTGAGCCCCCAGGCCTTGACCGCGGCGCGCGCGCCCTCGGCGAGGTGGTGATGCCGGGCGAACACGTTCTCGAGCCCCTCCTCCTGAAGGATGGCAAGCGCTTCGCGCAGCCCGTAGAGAAGCGGCAGCGCCGGCGTGTAGGGGAAGTAGCCGCTCGGGTTCGCCTTCATGTGGTCGGTGAAGTCGAAATAACACTTGCGGCACTTCGCATCCTTCATGGCAGCGAGGGCCTTCGGGCTCACGGCAATAATGCCGAGACCGGCCGGCAGCATCAGACCCTTCTGCGAGCCGCTGATGGCGCAGTCGACGCCCCACTCGTCCATGCGGAAATCGAGGCTCGCGAGCGAGCTCACGCCGTCGACGAACAGCATCGCCGGATGCTTGGCGTTGTCGATCGCGCGGCGCACCGCCCCGATGTCGCTCGTGACGCCGGTCGCCGTCTCGTTGTGCACGACCATGACGGCCTTGATCTCGTGGTTCTTGTCGGCGCGAAGCGCCTCCTCGATGCGGTCGGGATTGGCGCCGGTGCCCCACTCCTCTTCCTGCACGATCACATCGATGCCGTGACGCTGGGCGAGGTCGATCCAGAGGTGGCTGAACTGGCCGAAGCGCGCGGAAACAACCTTGTCGCCGGGAGACAGCGTATTGGTGATGGCGGACTCCCAGGCGCCCGTTCCGCTCGACGGGAAGATGAAGACTTGGCCGTCCTTGGTCTTGAAGACCTTCTTCAGCTCTTCGTAGAGCGGAAGCGTAAGCTTCGGGAAGTCAGGCGAGCGATGATCCTCCATCGCCACATGCATGGCGCGCAAGATACGGTCCGGCAAATTGGTGGGTCCCGGAACAAATAAGAAATTACGCCCAGGCTTTCTTGCCTCTGCCATGGCTTCCTCCCATGAAATCTTGGCCTCGATCGCTCCAGAGGCCGTCTCCTCGCGTGAAAAGTGGTGGTAGCGCCCGCGCGAGCGGGTTGCAACCCCTTTCCTGGAACTAGAATAGGCCGCTGATGCGCCCGTCGGCCGCAAGCTCGATATTGTTGGCCGCCGGCACCTTCGGCAGGCCTGGCATCGTCATGATGTCTCCGCAGATCACCACGACGAACTCGGCGCCGGCCGAAAGTCTCACCTCGCGGATCGGAATGATATGCCCCGAGGGCGCGCCCTTGGCATCCGGATTGGTGCTGAAACTGTATTGGGTTTTCGCCACGCAGATCGGGAAATTGCCAAAGCCTTCCTTCTCCAGCTCGGCGAAGCGGTCGCGCACGCTCTTGTCGGCGCTGATGTCTTCGGCGCGGTAGATCTCGCGCGCGATGGTGCGCGCCTTCTCCCATAGCGTCATATTGTCGGGATAGAGCGGTTTGAACTTGCTCGGCTTCTCATCGATGGTACGCACCACGGTCTTGGCGAGCTCAACCGCGCCGGAGCCGCCTTGCGCCCAATGGTCGGCCATGACGCATTCGACGCCAAGCTTGGCGCAGAGCTTCTTGAGGAGCGCGATCTCGCCCTCGGTGTCGCTCGAGAAGCGGTTGATCGAGACGATCACCGGCACACCGTATTTCTGCAAATTCTCGACGTGGCGCTCCAGATTGGCAAAGCCCTTCTCTAGCGCCCCGACATTCTCTTCCTTCAAAGCGTCCTTGGCGACGCCGCCATGCATCTTGAGCGCGCGGATGGTCGCGACAAGCACGACGCAATCGGGCTTTAAGCCCGCCTTACGGCACTTGATGTCGAAGAACTTCTCGGCGCCGAGATCGGCCCCGAAGCCCGCTTCCGTCACGACATAGTCGGCGAGCTTGAGCGCGGCCTTGGTGGCGATCACCGAGTTGCAGCCATGCGCGATATTGGCGAACGGCCCGCCATGGATGAAGGCCGGGTTGTTCTCCAAGGTCTGCACCAGGTTCGGCGCGAGCGCGTCCTTGAGCAGCGCCGCCATCGAGCCTTGCGCCGACAAATCTTTGGCGGTGACGGGCTTCTTGTCGCGCGTCTGGCCGATCTGAATCTGCCCAAGCCGGCGCTGGAGATCCGCAAGGTCAGAAGCGAGGCAGAAGATCGCCATCACCTCCGAGGCCACGGTGATGTCGAAGCCCGCCTCGCGCGGGAAGCCGTTGGCCGCGCCGCCGAGCGAGCTCACGATCGAGCGGAGCGCGCGGTCGTTCATGTCGACGGCACGGCGCCAGGTCACGCGGCGCACGTCGATGTCGAGCTTGTTGCCCCAATAGACGTGGTTGTCGATCATCGCCGCGAGCAAATTGTTGGCCGCGCCGATCGCATGGAAATCGCCGGTGAAATGGAGGTTGATGTCCTCCATCGGCACGACTTGCGCATAGCCGCCGCCGGCCGCTCCGCCCTTCATGCCAAAGCAAGGTCCAAGGCTCGGCTCGCGCACGCAGATCATGGCGCTCTTGCCGATGTCGTTCAGCGCATCGCCCAAGCCCACGGTGGTCGTGGTCTTGCCTTCGCCCGCGGGTGTCGGCGTGATGGCGGTGACGAGGATCAGTTTGCCGTCAGGCTTGTCTTTCAGGGAGGCGATATAATCGAGCGCAACCTTGGCTTTGTAGTGACCGAAAGGGAGCACGGAGTCCTGCGGGATGCCGAGCTTGTCCGCGATCTCCAGGATCGGCCGCATCTTGGCGGCCTGGCTGATCTCGATGTCGGATTTCGGGTTCTTATGCTGCTCGTCCGACCGTTTGCCCGGTTTTGCGGCACTCTCACGGGACTGGACTGACATCACGGACTAACCCCCGGGACTTGCGGCAGGAAATGCAACCAGATTGGGCAAGGTAATTCATTCGCTTGCCTTTTTGCAACGTCTGTGCAGGTTCAGCGCGCTTAAGGGAAGGGGTTTCCCGAGAAATGACGCCTGACGAGCTGCTCAAGGCTATGTTCCGCGCCGCGGTAGACGCTGCGTTGCCCGCGCTTTGCGTGCCGGCGCATCTGCCGCCGCGCCCCAAGGGCCGCACCGTGATCATCGGCGCGGGCAAAGCGAGCGGAGCGATGGCGAAGGCGCTGGAAGATGCCTGGGACGGCCCACTCGAAGGGCTGGTGGTCACCCGCTACGGCTATCGCGTGCCGACCGCGCGGCTGGAAGTGGTGGAAGCGGCGCACCCTGTGCCTGACGAGGCGGGCCGCAAGGCCGCGCGGCGCATCCTCGAATTGGTGCAAGGCCTCACCAAGGATGATCTCGTGCTCTGCCTGATCTCGGGCGGCGGCTCGGCGCTGCTCTCGATGCCCGGCGAAGGCATCTCCTTCGAGGACAAGCAGGCGGTGAACAAGGCGCTGCTCAAGTCCGGGGCCACCATCTCCGAGATGAACACGGTGCGGAAACATCTCTCCGCCATCAAAGGCGGCCGGCTCGCCGCTGCCGCTCACCCAGCGCGCGTCGTGGCGCTGATGATCTCCGACGTACCGGGCGACGATCCCTCGATCATCGCCTCGGGGCCGACCGTGCCGGACCCGTCGAGCAACGAGGACGCGCTTGCCATCATCGACAAATACGCGATCGCGGTGCCCGAGGGCGTGCGCGCGCGGCTTGCGACCGCGGAGGGCGAGACGCCGAAGCCCGGCGACAAATGTTTCGCCAATGTCGAGAACGTCATGATCGCCACCCCGCAAGCCTCGCTCGAAGCCGCGGCGGCGATCGCGCGCGACGCTGGCGTGACGCCAGTGATCCTCGGCGACTCGATCGAAGGCGAGTCGCGCGACGTGGCGCTCGTGCATGCGGCGATCGCGCGCCAATGCGCCACGCGCGGCCAGCCAGAGCTTCCGCCATGCGTGCTGATCTCGGGCGGCGAGACAACGATCACGCTCAAGGGCAAAGGCAAAGGCGGGCGCAACACCGAGTTCCTGCTCGCGCTCGCCATCGCGCTGCAAGGCCTGCCGGGCGTCTATGCGCTTGCCGGCGACACCGACGGCATCGACGGCAGCGAGGACAATGCCGGCGCGATCGTCACGCCCGACACGCTAGCCCGCGCCGAGAAGGCAGGCCTCAACCCCAAGGCGATGCTCGCCGACAACGATCCGTGGACCTTCTTCAAGGGGATCGGCGATCTGCTGGTCACAGGTCCGACGCTCACCAACGTCAACGATTTCCGCGCGATCATGATCGAGAAGCCCCTGAGCCGCTAATTGCGCCCCTTTTTGGCGCCGCCGCCGAGCTCCTTGCGCAGCGGCGATCTCGGCCTCAGCGCCTGCACTTCCCGCACGATCGGCGTGGCCTCTTCATGCATCATCTCGCGTTCCGCCTCCCGCTCGGCTTCGCGCTCCGCCGCGACGGCCTTCTCGTGCTCCTCCTGCATGCGTTGACGATGATGCCGATGAAGAGGTTCAGCACCCAGAACGTGGTGATGACGATGAACGGGATGAAAAAGAGCAGCGCGTAAGGGTGCTTCTCCATCACGGGATTGACGACGTCGTTGGTCCAGCCTTCGAGCGTCATGATGGTGAACAGCGTGTAGAGCGAGGCGCCGAGCGTGCCGAACAGCTCGGGATAATTCTTGCCGTAGAGATTCACCGCCATCACCGCGCTCACATAGAACATGAGCGCGATGAGCAGCAGGATCGAGCCCATGCCCGGCAGAGCGCCGAGCATGCCGCCCACGACGCGTTGAAGCGACGGCACCGCCGTGATCAACCGGAGCAGGCGCAAGACCCTGAGCGCGCGAAGCCCGAGGTCGCTGGCGCGAGCGCTACGCCCACGACGAACACATCGAAGATGTTCCAGCCGTCGCGGAAGAAGGCGCCGCGCTGCACGATGAACCGCGCCAGGATCTCGATCACGAAGATCGCGATGATGATGCGGTCGATCGCGGAGAGGATCGGACCGTTGCGCGCCATGATGTAGCTCAGTCCGCGGATCCTCGATTGTGTTGCGCAGCCGGTCGAACACCGGCAACTCCCCTGAACGCCCCTTTTTATCGCAAGCTGCGCCTTGGCAAGCGGAATTTCGCAGTTGCGAATTGGAGCGGGCGCGCTACTCTCTGGCCCGTCCAGCTCCGGCGCGCCGTCATGGTGATTCGCCAAGGAGCAGGCGTTCCCCTTGCGGGTTAATCGGGTCGGTTGGTTGAAGTCTTCGCCTGCATCCATGTTGCGCCATGGAACAGTCGAAATTCGGTTGAAGATGTGGCGCGGGCGGGCCTAGGGGTCGAGGCTTCGCCATCATCTTGCGGCTTGGCCCGTCCGTTCGTTCCGAACGGCATCGGGGAGCAAGACGCGAAAGCGTGCTGCGTTGAACGAGGGAACGGAATGAAGCTCGGACGCGCCGGTCTTGGCCTGATTGTCGGAGCTCTTCTGCTCGCGCCGCAAACTGCCACCGCCGGCCCCGCCCTCGTCTTCGAGCCCTTCAACGGCACGGTGTTCTACGCCGAGGATCCGGACGCGCCGTGGTTTCCCGCCTCGCTCACCAAGCTGATGACGGCCTATGTCGCCTTTCAGGCGATACGCAACGGCGAGGTCAAGCCCGACACCCAGCTCATCTGCTCGAAGAAGGCCACCGAGCAGGCACCGAGCAAGCTTTGGTTGAAAGAGGGCGAGTCGATCACCCTCGAAACCGGGCTGAAGGTGCTCATCGTCAAGTCCGCCAATGACGTGGCACTCATGATCGCCGAGGCCGTGGCCGGCAGCGAGGAGGCCTTCATCCAGCGCATGAACGACGCCGCCAAGCGACTCAACATGACGCGCAGCCATTTCGCCAATCCGCACGGTCTGCCGAACGACCACCAGGTCTCCACCGCGCGCGACCTCGCCAAGCTCGCCCGCGCGATCATCATCGAGTTTCCCGAGCACGCCGATCTGTTCACCGCCATCCAGATCCAGGTCGGACAAAAGATGCTGCGCACCCACAACGGCCTGCTCGTCAGCCTGCCGGGTGCCGACGGCATGAAGACCGGCTTCATCTGCGACTCCGGCTTCAACGTCGTGGCGAGCGCCACGCGCGAGGGCCGCAAGCTCGTCGCCGTCGTGCTCGGCGAGCCTTCGGTCGCCTCGCGCCGCGTGCGCGCCACCGACCTGCTGGAGAACGGCTTCAAGCGCTATTTCTGGAAATCGCTGTTCGGCACAAGTCTCGACGGGCTCGCGATCCAGGCTTCGCTGAGCGATGGGCCGGTGCATTTACGCGAGGTGATCTGCGGGCCGAAGCCGTCGGCCACACAGAAGCCGGTGCGAAAGAAGCGCGTCACGCGCAAGCGATCGCGCGCGAACCTCGAGCTCGACGTCGACAGCGCGGTGGCAAATCGATCCGGCGCGCGCAAGCCGGCAAGCTCGCGCGGCGTGAATTGACCGCGCTCAATCTTCCGTTCCTCCGCATCGCCGCTCTCGCGGCGTTTGCTTTATTGGCTCCCCTCGGTGTCGCGCGCGCGGCGATGCCGCCGGACAGTATCGAAGAGGCGCTCAAAGAAGCGGCGCAAGCCTGCCGCCAAATGGGCGGAACACCGAACACCGAGGCGATCCTCGCGGTCGACGACTATAACGGCGACGGCGGCGAGGATTGGGTCGCCGATTACGGCAAGCTGAAATGCGAAGGCGGCGTCAACCCGCTTTGCGGCAGCGGCGGCTGCACGATCCAGCTCTATTTCTGGGACGGCGGCACCTCTTGGGACCTCGTATTCGAGGACCTTGTGCAGAGCTACAAATTCGGCACGAAAGGCGGCAAGCGCTTCCTCTACGTCACGACGCCAGGCACGCCCTGCAACAAGCCGCTGACCGAGACCTGCAAATACACCTATCGGCTGGAGAAGGACGCCGTCGTCCCGGTGGAGTGAGGTGCGTGAGCTTGGTTGGCCACACGTACCCTCTCAACCTCGTCATGCCCGGCCTTGACGAGCTGCTTGATTAATGCTGCCGACCTAGAACGAAGAGCCGGGCTCTTGCAGGAAGGCACGCTCCTCTTCCGTGGACTTCCGGCCGAGCACTTCGTTGCGATGCGGGAAGCGGCCGAAGCGCTCGATGATCGCCTGGTGCCTCAGCGCGAAGTCGAGATTGAGCGGATTGCCGAGCTTGGTGAACAGCTCGATCGAGCGCGCCTGGTCGGCCGCGTCTTCGGAATGCTGGAACGGCATGTAGATGAAAGCGCGCCGCGCGGGCGGCAGCTTCATGTCCTGGCCTTCGGAGATCGCCTGCTTGGCGAGCGCGAGCGCGGCCGGGTCGGTGACGAAAGCGCGCGGATCGTCGCGGAACATGTTGCGGGGGAACTGGTCGAGCACGAGGATGGCGGCGAGAAATCCTTCCGGGCTGCCGAGCCAGCTCCCCGGCACGCCCGACTTGAACTGCTCGTAGGTATGGCCGAATCGCGCCGTGATCTTGTTGTCGATCATCTCGTCGCGCCGGTACCAGTCTTTCGGCTTGAGCGTCCCGAACCAATATTTGACAATGGCTCCGATGGTCTCCGCGCTCATGGCGGCTCCTGTTTACAACGGGTCGTTCAAGGTCTCGATCCGCGACCCGAAGTAATCTAGTCTCTCTCCGCCTCCAAGGGGCAGAAGAATGAGCGCGGGCGCGCAGACCCCGAAGATCATCGTCTCTCCGGCGCACCGATGCCGCCATGGCCGGCCAAATTTTCGACCGGCTGGTGCAGCGCTTCGGCAAGAAAAGCCTGTTCATTGACATCGACAACATCCCGTTTGGCGGCGACTTCCGCCGGCATATCGACGACGCGCTCAAGTCGAGCGACCTCCTCATCGCGCTGGTGGGACCGAGATGGGCCGGCGGCGAAGGCAAGGATGCCAAGATCACGCGCGAAGCCGATCCCGTTCGGGTGGAGATCGAGACCGCCCTCAAGCAGAACATCACGGGTCCTTCCCGTGCTGCTCGACGCGGCGAGGATGCCCGAGCCGTCGGAACTTCCCGAAAGCATCCGCGAGTTCGCTTATCGCAATGCGGCCGAGGTCGAGTTGGGCCGCGACTTCGACATTCATGTCGACCGCCTGATAAAGGCGGTCGAGCAGATCCTCGGCTCCAAGGCCGCACCAGAGGTTCAGGCCGCGACGACGCATAGCGCAGCTACCCTGATTTCGCCGGCCCCGGTCGCCCGCCGAGCACCAAGCGCTTTCCCATGCCGCTCGTCCTGGGCGGCGCCTTTCTCGCGCTTGCCGGCGCTGCGAGCTGCCTTCGGTCGCAACGGTCGACGAGCTGCGCGCCAAGCGCGATGGCGTCGTTGCCTATCTCCAATCCTGTCTCGGCAAGCACTGGGCCAGGAAGCGAACGAACTTTCAGAACGGGGCCACCGATACGAAGTTCACATTGCGGATGAACCTGTGCCGCACATCAGGGAGAGCATTTACACGGACGGCCGCGGAAACATCCTGCGGATCGAGGTCGACGTGCCTTCGTCGCTGATAAGGCAGGCGCCAGCGGAAGCGGTTTCCGAGCAGCCGGCCCCCGCACCGGCGCCGTACCCGCCGCAACCGTCCGACCAGGCCGGAGCCTATTGCGAAGACCTGAAGCGCGTGGTCACAGAGGCGCCCAGCAAGTTCGCTTCGATCCTCGGGCCGGAGTCGAACGCTGTGTGGATCGCGCGCATCCAATTGCCGGGCTGGGACGAGGGCAAGACCACGCGCTATTTCAGTTGCCAGCTTCCGCCCTTCACCACGCTTGAAACTATCCGCGCCAAGCGCGACGAGGCCGCGGCCTATGTCAAACCCTGTCTCGGGCCGGACTGGACGGAACGGCGCGCACAGTTCTCCGACCAGAGCACCGACATCACAAATTTCAAGGGGCAGGACGACCCAGTGGTCCGCTTGCGGGAGAGCTATTACAAGGACTCCAAGGATTGGATTTTGCGCATCGACATTGATGCGCCTGCCTCGCTTGCGACGCCGGCCCCAGCCGAAACACCTGCGGATCAGCCGCTGACCACGCCGTCTCCGCCGGAGACGGCTCCGGAAGCGCCAAATCAGCCGATGATAGCGCCGCCTTCGACCTATTGAGCCTGCGAAGCGCGGCCTGACACGGGTGCGCCAATCGCGGCCTCGATCAGCGTCTTTGCTTCCGGCGAGGCCCAATCCGCGGGCCCGACGAGCCTGCCGATCTCCCTGCCCTCGCGGTCGATCAGAAGCGTGGTTGGCATGCCGACCGCCCTGATCGTGCTGAACAGCTTGCCGGACGGGTCGGTGTAAAGCGTGAGCTTGTTAACGCCGATCTCCTTCAAGAAATCGCGTGCCTTGTCGGGACCGCCTCTATCGATATTGATGGCCACCACCTCGAAATTCGCGCCCCCAAGCGCGGCCTGCAGCTTGTCGAGCGCCGGCATTTCTTCGCGGCAGGGCACACACCAGGTGGCCCAGAGATTGAGCAGCACGACCTTGCCGCGCCAATCCTTGAGCGACTTCGCTGCGCCGCCGTCCGCCTCGAAGGTAAATTCGGCGATCTCTTGAGGCTGCGGGCGGACCAAGAATGCCGCCATCGCCCCCTTGTTGAGGCCCACGAGCGGACTGTTTGAGGTGGCGCCAGGCCCCCTACCTCCCGGCGCGGTGCCCTCCGACGGCGCTACGCCATTGTCAGACGGGGCAAAACTCAAATATATCGTGGCAAACCCGGCGATCGCCGCGAGCAGCGCAGCGACGAGATAACTGGCCGGCGGCGCGGCGCTTTGGCGTTTCTTGCGTTTGCTCACCCGCTCACCTCGTCAGTCCAGGCTTGACCGATGACCAACACCATGTGGGGCGGCCGCTTCGCCGCAAGTCCCGCCGAGATCATGGAGGAGATAAACGCCTCCATCGGCTTCGACAAGCGGCTGTGGCGCCACGACATTCTCGCCTCGAAGGCGCATGTTGCCATGCTCGCCGCAACCGGCATCGTCAAGCCGGACGAGGCGGAGCAGATTGCGCGCGGCCTTGACCAGATCATTGCCGAGATCGAGGGGGGCAAGTTCGCCTTCTCGCGCAAGCTCGAAGACATCCACCTGAACGTCGAGAGCCGGCTCGCCGAGCTGATCGGGCCGGTGGCGGGCAAGCTGCACACCGCGCGCTCGCGCAACGACCAGGTCGCGACAGACTTCAGACTGTATGTCAGGGACGAGATCGAGGCGATCCAGGCGGGGCTCATGGGCCTCCAGCTCGCGCTCGCGAAGAAGGCGCTGGAATGCGCGGGCGCGGTGATGCCTGGCTTCACGCATCTCCAGACCGCGCAGCCGATCACCTTCGGGCACCATCTGCTCGCTTATGTCGAGATGCTGCGGCGCGACCGCGGCCGCTTCGGTTGCGCCACGCGGCGGCTCAACGAATCGCCGCTTGGGGCAGCGGCGCTCGCCGGCACGAGCTTCCCCATCGACCGCGACATGACGGCGGAAGCGCTCGGCTTCTCGCGGCCTGCCGCCAACTCGCTTGACGCCGTCTCCGATCGCGACTTCGCGCTGGAGACGCTGGCTGCGGCCGCGATCGCCGCCATGCATTTGTCGCGGCTTGCGGAAGAGATCGTGCTTTGGACCTCGCCGCAATTCGGCTTCGCGCGCCTGTCGGATGCCTATTCGACCGGCTCCTCCATCATGCCGCAGAAGCGGAACCCCGACGCGGCCGAGCTCGTACGCGCCAAGACGGGCCGCATCGCCGGCGCCTTCCAAGCGCTGCTCATGGTGATGAAGGGCCTGCCGCTCGCCTATGCCAAGGACATGCAGGAGGACAAAGAGCCCCTGTTCGACGCGCTCGACGCGCTGAAGCTCGGGCTCGCGGCCATGACCGGCATGGTCGAGGACCTCACGCCCGACGCCCGCGCCATGAAGCGGGCCGCCGCGCGAGGGCATTCGACCGCCACCGACCTCGCCGATTGGCTGGTGCGGGCGCTGGGCCTGCCTTTCCGGGAGGCGCACAATGTCACGGGCCGCATCGTGGCGCTCGCCGACGAGAAGGGCTGCGACCTGAAAAAGCTGTCCCTGGACGACCTGAAATCTGTCGAAAAGCGCATCACCGACGACGTCTATGCCGTGGTCGACGTGGCAAGCTCGGTCAAAAGCCGGACGAGCTATGGCGGAACGGCCCCGGCCAATGTCAGGCGGGAGGCCAGGAGGTGGATAAAGCGTTTGGAGAAGGAAGCCGGATCGCGATAAAAGGTTAGGTCAAGGGCCGCGAAAAGGGCCCGGCAAGGGGCACGACCATGGGAAGCGCGCTGCGCATCCTATTAACGCTTGCGCTGGTATTGGCCATAGGACTTAGCGCCTGTGGACGGCGCGGCTCTCTGGAGCGGCCGAAACCGAACTATCCGGAGACCAAGGCCGATCCGTCCACCAAGATGTCGACCGTCCCGGCCCGCAAGCTTTGGATCGACAAACTGCTAGGCGCCCCTTAGACACCGCTCGATGCACCATTTCGCCTACCGGCGCGGCGCGTCGAACCGAAGCGTGGGCTACGCGAGCGTGCTCCACGCCGAGGAGGTCGACCTCGCAACGCTTGCCGATAAGGTCGGCACGCCCTTCTATTGCTACTCGACGGCGACGCTCGAACGCCATTACGCGGTGTTCGCTGACGCGTTTGCCGACATGCCGGGCACGCTTGTCTGCTATTCGGTCAAGGCCAACTCCAATCTCGGCGTGCTCGCCACCCTCGCACGCCAGGGCTCCGGTATGGACATCGTGTCGGAAGGCGAGCTTCGCCGCGCGCGCGAAGTCGGTGTCGCACCGGAGAAGATCGTGTTCTCGGGCGTCGGCAAGACGCAAGCCGAGATGGCGCTCGCGCTCGATGCCGGCATCTTCGCCTTCAATGTCGAGTCGGAGCCAGAGCTTCACGCGCTGAGCGAGGTAGCCGCGGCGCGCGGCGCGACGGCGCGCATCGCCTTCCGCGTGAACCCCGACGTCGACGCCAAGACGCATCACAAGATCGCGACCGGCAAAGCCGAGAACAAATTCGGCGTGCCGTTTGCCGAGGCGCACGCGCTCTACCGGCTCGCGCATGAGCTGCCGGGCATCGAGGCGTCCGGCGTGCACATGCATATCGGCAGCCAGATCACCGAGCTCGATCCGTTCCGCAATGCCTTTGCGCTCTTGAACGAGCTGGTGCGCACGCTACGTGCTGCCGGCTTCGCGATCGACTTCGTCAATCTCGGCGGCGGGCTCGGCGTGCCTTACCGGAGCGATCAGCCAGCGCCCCCGCTTCCGGCGGACTATGCGCGGCTTGTGCACGAGGCGGTCGGCGATCTCGGCGTCAGGCTCCTGTTCGAGCCGGGCCGCATGATCGCGGGCAACGCCGGCATCCTCATTTCGCGCGTGCTCTACGTGAAGCGCGGCGCGTCGAAGACCTTCACCATCGTCGATGCCGCGATGAACGACCTGATGCGCCCCACCCTCTACGAGGCCTATCACGAGATCCTCCCCGTCGCGGAGCCCGCCCCCGGCACGCCCGTCGCGATCACCGACGTTGTGGGTCCGGTCTGCGAGACGGGCGATTACCTTGCGCTTGCCCGCGCCTTGCCCGAGCTCCACGCCGGCGATCTCATTTCCGTGATGACGGCCGGCGCCTATGGCGCGGCGCTCGCATCCGAGTATAACTCTAGACCGTTGGCGCCCGAGGTGCTGGTGAACGGAAGCCAATATTGTGTGACGCGCGCGCGGCCGACTTACGACGACATGTTGGCTGTGGAGCGCCTGCCGGACTGGCTCTAGGCACGATCCGCGTCATCACCGGCCCTGGCCGGTCTCCAATTCGCCCGTTTCCGTCCCCAAGTTAGACAAAACACCCCGCGTTTCTGCTACAGAGTGACGATGGCCTTAAAGTCTCGATCCAAGCCCGCCCCGAAAGACCCAACCGAGGACAACGCGGTTGCCAAGCGCTTCGAGCGCAAGGTGCGCCTCAGTTGGTTTGCGCTCCTTGCCGAGCGCGTCTGGGAGGCGCTGCTCTGGCCGTTCATTGTCGCCGCGACCTTCCTGGTCGTGTCGCTGCTCGACCTCTGGAGCTACACGCCGCCGCTGCTCCATCGCATCCTGCTGCTTGCCTTCGGGCTCGGCCTCATCGTGTCCTTCGTGCCGCTCTTGCGGCTCACGCTCCCGACCCGCGCCGAGGCGCTGCGGCGGCTCGAGCGCGATGCTGGCATCAAACACCGGCCGGCCTCCTCTTATGAAGACCGGCTCGGCGCTACCCCGCCCAGGGAGACGCAACAGCTCTGGGCCACCCACCGCCAGCGCCTGGCGAGGCTGATCGACAAGCTCACGCCCGCATGGCCCAAGCCCCGCACCGACCGCAACGATCCTTATGCGCTCCGCGCGGCCCTCGTGCTCGGACTTGCCGCGGCGATCCTCGCCACGGGCGGCAACGGGCTCGACCGTTTGCGCCAGGCCTTCTCGCCCGCCGCGACCGGCACGCCGTCGCTGATCAGGCTCGACGCCTGGGTCACGCCGCCGGTCTATACCGGCATCGCGCCGATTGTGCTTGCCGATGGCAATGAGACCGTCGGCACGGGTGCCGAGACCTTCCGCGCGCTGTCGGTGCCGGAGCGGAGCGAGCTGATCGTCCGCGCGCACGCCCCGCAAGGCGAAAGCATCACCCTTTCGACCAGCAACGCGGATGGCGCCAATCTCAAGACCATCGCACCCAAGCCCGCCAAGACCGAGGGGCTTGTCGAGTTCCAGGTGGCGCTCGCCGAGCCCGGCAGCGCCGACGTCAAGATCGGCGGCGACACGGTCGCCAAATGGCGCTTCGACCTGATCAAGGACGAGGCCCCGAGCGTCAGCCTGCTCGGCGCGCCGAGCACGACGCCGCGCGCCGCGCTGCGGCTCGTCTATCGCGCCGGCGACGATTTCGGCGTGGCGAGTGCCGAGGCGCGCTTCGCGCTCTCTGCGGAAGACGGCAAGGCGCAGGCCGAGCCTACAGCCCCTAGCCCCGCCAAGCAGGCCGGCAAGGACGATGCCAAGGACGCGCTCGATGCGCTCTCCCAGCCGCCGTCGATGCCGCTGCAATTGCCGCGCCTCAACGCCAAGAAAGTCGAAGGCCGCGCCACGCAGGACCTGACCGCCCATCCCTGGGCGGGGCTCAAGGTCGTCATGACCCTTGCCGCCCGCGACCAGGCGGGACAGGTGGGCGTGAGTGATCCTTACGAGTTCGTGCTTCCCGAGCGCCAGTTCACCAAGCCGCTCGCCCGCGCCGTGATCGAGCAGCGCAAGAAGCTCGTGCGCGACCCCGTCACCGTCGATCCCGTGGTGCGCGCGCTCGATGCGCTGACCCTCGGCGGGGAGAAGGTCATCGACGACAGCTCCGTCTATCTTGCGCTCCGCATGGCCTATTGGCGGCTGAGGAACGATTCCTCGCGTGAGACCGTCGCGAACACCATCGAGCATCTCTGGCTGACCGCGCTCCGCATCGAGGACGGCGACCTGCCGGATGCCGAGCGCGAGATGCGCAGCGCCCAGGATGCGCTCTCCAAGGCGCTGCAGGAGAACGCTTCGTCCGAGGAGATCAAGCAGCTCGTCGAGGAGCTGCGTGGCGCTCTGTCGCGCTATCTCCAGGCGCTTGCCCAGCAGGCCAACGAGAAGGGCAACATGACCGCGCAGCAGCCGCAGTCCGGCGAGGAGCTCGTCTCGCACCAGGACCTCGACAAGATGCTCAAGAGCATCGAGGAGCTGGTGCAGGCGGGATCGAAGGACCTCGCCGAGCGCATGCTGGCTGAGCTCAAAGACATTCTCGAGCGGATCCAGACCGGCAATTTCGCCGAGAACGCGCAGCAGCAGCGCGCCGGCAAGATGATGAAGGACCTGGGCGAGGTTATCAACGAGCAGCAGAAACTGCTCGACGACACGTTCGCCGCCAAGCGCCAGCAGTCCGGCGAGGAAGCCGGCAGCCAGGCCTTCGAGGTGAGCCCGCCCGGCCAGCCGATGGAGTTCGGCCCCGGCATGGACTTGTCGCAGTTCTTCGACCTTCCCGGCGAGCCCGAGCAGGGCGGCATCAAGGGCCAGGGCCAGTCGCAGCAGCAAGGCTCCCCGCAGAAGCCGCAGCTCGAGAGAGGCGGCCAGCAGCCGCAGGCTGGTGAGCAAGGCCAGCGCCAGGGCCAGCACGGGCAGCTTGCCGAGCGCCAGGAGCAGCTTCGCCAGAGACTGCAAAGCATGATCGAGCGCCTCAAGGCGGAAGGCGCCGAGACGCCCGAGCAGATGGAAGGCGCGGGCGAGGCCATGGGCGAGGCCAAGGAGGCTATCGGCGAGGACCAGCTCGACCGCGCCACGCAGGCGCAGAGCTTGGCGCTCGACCGCCTGCGCAAGGGCGCTCAGTCGATGGCCGAGCAGATGATGATGAGCGAGAGCGGCGAGATGCAGCCGGGCCAGGGGCCTGGCGCCAACGGCCGCGACCCGCTCGGCCGGCCCGACCGCTCGAACCGTCCCGACCTTGGCCTCTCGGTGAAGGTGCCGGACCAGATCGACATCCAGCGCGCGCGGGAAGTCCTCGACGAGGTGCGCAGACGGCTCGGCGATCCGTCGCGCCCGACTTTCGAGCTCGACTATCTCGAGCGCCTCATCCGCTCGTTCTGATCAGCCGCAAGCACGTCAATTCAGGTTGATCCGCGGACGCGTCCGATCGTGTCATTCCCGCGAAAGCGGGAATCCAGTAACCACCGACCCCTCATGCATTCACGAGCAGCGCTTAGTGGATTGCCCGGTCAAGCCGGGCAATGACACGCTTAGACCGTGGGTGCCTAACTCACCAATCGCCCGATGAACGGCAATTCGCGGTAGCGGTTGGCGAGGTCTGTGCCGTAGCCCACCACATACACGTTCGGGCAGCGAAAGCCGGCGAAGTCCGCCTCGATCGCGGACGCGCGCGGCACGTCCTTGTCGATCAGCACGCAGGTTCTCACCGAGCGCGCACCGCGCTGGGCGAGCAGGTCCTTGGCGAAGGCAAGCGTGCGGCCTGAATCGAGAATGTCATCGACGATCACGACGTCGCGGCCGGCAAGCTCGCTTGCGACATCGCGTAGCACCTCGACCCGTCCACTCGACACCGTGCCGTCGCGATAGCTCGCAAGGAAGATGAAATCGATGTCGGGCTCGAGTCCGTGATGATAGAGCGCGCGCACGAGATCGGCGGCGAAGATGAAGCTTCCCTTCAGCACGGCGACGAAGATGGGATCGGCAAGCGGTAGCGCGGCGATCTCGCGCGCAAGCTCGTCCACGCGAGCAGCGATGGTCTCCGCGCTGAAGAGCGGCTCGATCGTCTGAGCCGCGACGCTTCCCGTCATGCCTATTCGGCGGCCTTGGCGAAGCGAACCTTCACGCTCCGGACATTGCTCGGCGGCGAGGGGATCTGCCGCAGGAACGCCGTAGTCTCGCCGCCTTCGAGCTCGGTCTCGCTGACCTCGGTGGTCCATTCCGAGATTTCCTCGCCGCTCTCGTCGCGCAGCGCGATGACCACGGTCGGCACCTCGACCTTGCTCCCGCTGTTGTTGACCACGTCGCCCTGCACTTCGAGCACCATCTGCCCGCCCTCGTTGGTCCAGCCGTAGCGCACGCCTTGGAAAGCGAGGCCGTGCGCGCCGACCGGCATGCCGAGCAGCGAGTAGAGTCGCGCCGCGCCGGGTACGATTGACACCACGGTCGACGGCGCGAAGAGCAGCGTGCCGAGAACGAGCGCGACGATGGCAGCAAGCGCCGCCCAGCCGATGGTGACCGGGGAGAACCGGCTCTTGGCCTTCTTCCTCGGGGGCGGCGGCGGCGCGTCGAGATCGGGTACGCCGAGGCTTGCGTCGCCTTCAGCATCGAGGCCGGCATCGCCCGTGCCGCCCTTGTCGGTCTTATAGGCCTCGGCCAGCGCAGCCTCGAACGTTCCGGGCTGCGGCGCGGATGGCGCGGCAGGAGCAGGAGTAGCCGCCTTCTTCGCGGTGAACCGTCCGAACAGGCCACCACTCTTGGATTTCTCCGCCGGCGAGTCCTCACCACCCACCCAGGCCTCGGCATTGTAGGACGTGGCCTCGACCACCATGTCGCCGCCCGTGTCGAAATCGGCATCCCCACGCGGCGCCTGGGGCGGAGGTGGAGGTGGCGGAGGTGGCTTCGGCATGGCCGAGGGCTGCGGCTTCGGCGTCTGCAAGCCGGTAAAACCGGGGCTTTGCGCGGCCGGACGCGGCGCCGGTTGCGACCGAGGCTGAGCCGCCACATTCGGCGCGACGGGCGCGGCCGTGGCAGGCTTCTGCTGTGGCGTTGCCGCAGGTTTGGCCGAAGAAGCGGCAGGCGCGCCCGCCGCAGCAGGTTGGAGCGTGACCGCTACGGCCTGCCACACATGGCTACATTTACTGCAACGGACCTTGCGGCCCTCGGGGGGAAAGACTGCTGCAGTCTCGTAACGCGTGTCACAGACCGGGCAGATGATGAGTGTTGCCATCGCAAAACGCCGAAATGGCCCCCTTGCCTCGATTTATGGCATGCCCCCATGCCATTGCCCAATTCCATTGATACCTGACTAGGAGTTCAGCATAAAGTGCCTCTCGTCGGCAATTCTTTAGAGACATAAGGAACACGGGTGATCCGCTTCGACAATGTCGGGCTGCGCTATGGCGGGGGCCCGGAAATCTTACGCGACGTCACCTTCCACGTGCTCCCCGGGTCCTTTCATTTCCTGACCGGACCGTCGGGCGCCGGCAAGACCACCCTTCTCCGCCTCCTCTTCATGTCGCTCAGGCCGACACGGGGGCTCATCTTCATTTTCGGGGAGAATGTTGCCGAACTGTCACCCGGCCAGCGCGCGGGGCTACGCCGGCGCATCGGGATCGTGTTCCAGGACTTCCGTCTGCTCGAACACCTGACCACCTGGGAAAACGTGGCGCTGCCTCTGCGCGTGATGGGCAAACGCGAATCCGATTATCGCGACGACGTGACCGACCTCCTGCATTGGGTCGGTCTCGGCGAGCGCATGAACGCCTATCCCGAGATCCTGTCCGGTGGCGAGAAGCAGCGCGCGGCGATCGCCCGCGCCGTTATCGCACGGCCCGAGATGTTGCTCGCCGACGAGCCGACCGGCAATGTGGACCCCGCGATCGGCAACCGCCTCCTGCGTCTCTTCGTCGAGCTGAACCGGCTCGGCACCTCGGTCATCATCGCCACCCATGACTATGCCCTGATGGAACAGCTCGACGCGCCGCGTCTTGCGCTCCACGAGGGCCAACTGCAGGTGCGCGCCGGACGGTGACCATGATCTCCGACATCCGCGACTACCCTTGGTCGAACCTGCTCGCAGGCCTCCTGCCCGCGCGCCTCGCGGCGCGGCTTCCGGAGGGGGTACAGCCGAAGACCGCGCAGATCGTGCCGCCGGGCTCGGTCGCGGGCAACGCGCTGACCGTGGTGATTGCCATCATGTCGTTCCTCGCCTGTCTTACCGCGGGCGCGGTCTACATGATCAACCAATCCGCACAGGCCTGGGTGAACGACCTGTCGAGCGAGATCACGGTCGAGCTCGACCCGATCGACACCGCCGACATCGAGAAGAAGATGACGCTCGTCGCACTGTTCCTCGCCAAGCAGAAGGGCGTGACGCGCGTCAAGCCGCTAACCGCCGAGGATTCGGCGAAGCTGCTCGAGCCGTGGCTCGGCCAGAGCGACGCGCTCTCGGCGCTGCCGATCCCGCGGCTGATCGCGGTCGAGATCGACCGCTCGAGCCCGCCCGACATCGCGCTGATCAAGAACGCGCTCACGCAGAACTTCGAGGGCGTGACGCTCGACGATCACCGCCGCTGGCAGACCGAGATCAAGACGCTGACGCGCTCGGCGGCGCTCGCCGGGCTATCGGTGCTCGGCCTCGTCGCGGCGGCAACCGTCGCCGTCATCGTGTCGGCCACCTCGAGCGCCATGGCGTCGAACCGCGCCATCATCGAGGTCCTGCATTTCGTCGGCGCCAACGAGCGCTTCATCAGCCGCGAGTTCGAGCGCCATTTCCTTGGGCTCGGCGTGCGCGCAGGGCTCGTAGGCGCTGTCGCAGCGGCCATCGCCTTCATGGCCTTGCCCTACCTCGTGCAGATGCTTGGCGGCGGCGGCTCTGTCACCGCCGCCGAGACGCAGCGGCTGATCGGCACGGGCGAGCTCGATTTCCCGGGCTATCTGCTTTGCGTGCTGGTGGTCGTGGTCGTGGCGGCGATCTGCATGCTCACCTCGCGCTTGGGCGTGGTCCGCGTCCTGAAATCCTACGAATGAGCGCGCTTTAGCCGCTTAAAACCGGCGGCGAAGTCGATTTCGCAATACCATCATTTTGCATATTCTTGCGCGCAAGCCTGGCACAACGGAGCATAGGGTGAGGGAGGAACGGGAAAAGAGGCCGGGCCGGTTCAGCGGCTTCACGGGCACAGTCAGGCTCCTCTTCGACGGGGTGCTCCTGCTGTTCGTGATCTTCTTCATCGGCTTCGTCGTGTTCGCCAACGGGATCGACCGCGCGCCGCAGGAGCCGGTGCCGGTCGCCGACGGCATCGCGGTCCTCACCGGCGGAGCTGCGCGCATCGACCACGCCATGAAGCTGCTCGCGGACGGCAAGGGCAAGCGCGTGCTGATCACCGGCGTCTATCGCGGCACGACCGAAGAGGAGCTTGCGCAGATGGCTTCGGTGGGCGGCCAGTATTTCGCTTGCTGCGTCGACATCGACAAGGAGGCGCGCAACACGATCGACAACGCGACGGAGACCTCCGAGTGGGCCGCACTCCACAAATACGATAAGATCATCGTCGTCACCTCGAACTATCACATGCCGCGCGCGGTCGCCGAGCTTGCCCGCGTGCTGCCGACCGTGCGGCTGATCCCCTACCCCGTCGTCGACAACAACGTGCATCTCGACCGCTGGTGGACCTATCCCGGCTCGACCCGGCTGCTGATGTCCGAATATCTGAAATACCTTCCGGCGCTCGGGCGGCTCGGCGCCACCGAGCTCGTGCGCAGGCTGTTCTCGAGCGACGGGACGCCCGCTGCCGAGGACCTGCCGCAGCCGTAAAGCATGCCGGATGGTCCGCTCGCTCCTGTTCAATGTTCTGTTCTACGTGACGACCACCGCCTTCGTGGTGCTCGGCAGCCCGCTGCTGTTCGCGCCCCGCAGCTGGGCGATGTATGCGCTCGGCGTGCATGCGCGCTTCGAGCTTTGGCTGCTGCGCGTGATCGTCGGCACGAAGATGGAAGTGCGCGGGCAGGAGAAGCTTCCGCAAGGTGCCTGTCTCGTCGCCGCCAAGCACCAATCGGCATGGGAGACTTTCACCCTCATTCCGCTGCTCCGCGACCCGGTCTATCTGATGAAGCGCGAGCTGTTCTGGATCCCGTTCCACGGCTGGTTTTCGCACAAATTCGAGATGATCCCGGTCGACCGCGACAAGGGCGCGGCGGCGCTCCGCCGCATGCTGCGCGAGGCAAAGGAACGCGTAGCCGACGGACGCCAGATCATCATCTTCCCGGAGGGGACGCGGCGGGCGCCCGGCGCCCCGCCCGACTACAAGACCGGCGTGGTGCTGCTCTACGATGCGCTGAAGGTCCCCTGCGTACCGGTGGCGCTGAACTCGGGCCTCGTCTGGCCGCGCCGCAGCTTCCGCCGCTATCCGGGCACGGTCGTCGTCGAATTCCTCGACCCGATTCCGCCCGGACTTTCCAAAGCCGAGTTCCTGAAGCGGCTAGAAGCGGCCATCGAAACCGCCTCGAACCGGCTCTTGGCCGAGGCCGGATCAGACCCCCCGACCGAACACCCACCACGTCATCGCCGGGCTTGACCCGGCGATCCAGGGGCCACTGGTGCTTGTTGCCCTGGATGCCCGGCTCAAGGCCGGGCATGACGAGGTAATTGGGCCATCGCACAGAGTTCCGGGAAGGTGCGGCAGAGGCTGGTTAACTACTTGTTAATACTTAAAGGCTTGACGTATAATGCCCGTATGTTCTAGCTTTGTTCCAGAGATTCGTGACGAGACTTGAATTCGTCATGGAGCAAACCATCTTTCAGCGGGTTAGTTAATTGGGAACGCCGACGATGTGGATGCGCAAAGCCGATGCTGCCGAGACGGCCCAATGGGGGCCTGCCGACGAGCCGGCGCTCGTCTGCGCCGAGGCTGCCTTCGCGCAGGCCTTCCACTATTGGCGCGGCATTTCGGGCCGGCGCTATCTGCACAGCGTCTATTCGCTGATCGGCTGCCCGGCGCTTCCCCAAGCGAACTACATCCTCGTCAGGCGCTATGACGACGGCAGGCGCGAGGCACTTGCCTTCGGCCAGACGAAGGACGACACCGCGACGCTCAATCTCGCCCATCTCCGCCATGAAGGTGCCAAGCGCGGCGCGAACGAGGTGCACATCCACCTGCTCGCCGCCACTGCCGAAGCTCGCCTCGAGGTCGAGACCGATCTTGCCGCGGCGCACGTCGAGCGCGTGACCGCTACAGCAACCGCGGCTTAAGTCGTTCCCCTGATTCCCTTAACGGTGTTATTCCCGCGAAAGCGGGAATCCAGCAAACGCCTGCGCATGGCGCTGCCGGTCAAGCCGGGCGATGACACGCTCGGGTCGGCTTTCCACATCCCTACAAGTCGCCATCGCCTTCTCCCCAAAGGCGCTGAGGGCACCTTCGTCTACGGCCTTCTCTTCCTCGCCGCCTTTCCGATCATCGAGGCGGTCGAGCATCTCCAGACCGACGGCGTTCTGCCCATCCTCTCCCGGGTTGTTTAAGGGGCCTGACCGTCGCCGCCTGAAGGCGTCTGCCTCTCCAATGGCTCGTCATGCCCGGCCGAAGTGCCGGGCATCCACGAATAGGGCAAGCGGCACGATCAAATTCGTGGATGGCCGGGACAAGCCCGGCCATGACGAAGCGAATGGCAATGTGGGAGTAAGCCTAGCGCCGCGAGAGCTGCTCGAGACGCTGCTGCATCTCGGTGAGCTCGGCTTTCAGCGTGGCGATCTCGTCGTCGCTCGGCGCGGACGTAGCGGGCTTGCTCTCGGCCCGCTTGCTCGCCGCTCCGTTTTCTTCCGATGGTCCCTCGCTCTTCGCGAACGGGGTGAACAGGCCGAGCGCGCGCTCAAACGCCGCGAAGTTCTTGCGCACCTGCTCCTGCATGGCCTCGAAGGCCGCGGTGCCGAAAGTGTGCGCAAAGCGGCGGCGGTATTCTTCCTGCTGGCGCACGAGCGAATCGAGGCTGAACTCGAGATAGCTCGGCACGAGCTTCTGCATGCTGTCGCCGTAGAAGCGGATGAGCTGGCGCAGGAAGCCGATCGGGAGCAGGTTCGTGCCCCGGCTCTCCTGCTCGACAATGATCTGGGTCAGCACCGAATGGGTCAGGTCTTCGCCGGTTTTGGCGTCGTAGACGACGAAGTCGCGCTCGCCCCGCACCATTTCGGCAAGGTCCTCGAGCGTGACGTAGGTGCTGGTGTCGGTATTGTAGAGCCTGCGGTTCGCGTATTTCTTGATAATGACCGGCCGGCTCTCGTGCTCCGCGTCCCTTGCCACGTCTCTTAGCTCCTCTCCCCCAGGGCCCCAACCCAGGGTTACTTCATGCCGCAACTGCGAAATCAGTAGCACGATCTTTGTGCAAAGCACCAGAGGCTTTGCCGGGAGGCTTTAACGCGGGCGACCGGCGTCAGCGGCCAAGCGTAGGCTTCCATAGAAGGAATCACTACGTTATGACCTTGGGTCTTAAGGGGAATGGAGATTTGCGTAATGAAAGACGAGGAGATTGTCATCGTCGGCGCGGCGCGGACGCCGGTCGGGTCCTTCAACGGCTCGCTTGCGAGCCTGCCTGCGCATGCGCTCGGCGAAATCGCCATCAAGGCCGCGCTTGAGCGGGCCAAGGTCGATCCCGCCGATGTCGACGAAGTGATCATGGGCCAGGTGCTGACCGCGGGCCAGGGGCAGAACCCGGCGCGGCAGGCGGCGATCGCGGCCGGCATTCCGGAAGGCTCAACGGCCTGGGGCGTGAACCAGGTGTGCGGCTCTGGGCTGCGTGCGGTCGCGCTCGGCGCGCAGCAGATCGCGGCGGGCGATGCGGACATCGTCGTGGCCGGCGGCCAGGAGAATATGAGCCTCGCGCCGCATGTCGCGCATCTCCGCAACGGCCAGAAGATGGGCGCGCTCGAGTTCGTCGATTCGATGATCAAGGACGGGCTGTGGGAAGCCTTCAACGGCTATCACATGGGCACGACCGCCGAGAACGTCGCGCGGCAATGGCAGATCACCCGCGAGGAGCAGGACAAGTTCGCCACGGCCTCGCAGAACAAGGCCGAGGCCGCCAAGAGGGCCGGCAAGTTCAAGGACGAGATCGTGCCGGTCACCATCAAGACCCGCAAAGGCGAGACGGTCGTCGCCGAGGACGAGTACATCCGCGAGGGCGCCAAAATCGAGGACGCGGCGAAGCTCAGGCCCGCCTTCGACAAGGAAGGCTCGGTGACGGCCGGCAACGCGTCGGGCATCAATGACGGCGCCGCGGCCGTGGTGCTGATGACGGCGAAAGAGGCCAAGAAGCGCGGGCTCAAGCCGCTCGCGCGCATCGCCTCGTGGGCTACGGCCGGTGTCGATCCCAAGATCATGGGCTCGGGGCCGATCCCCGCCTCACGCAAGGCGCTGGAGAAGGCCGGCTGGACCGTCAACGATCTCGACCTGATCGAAGCCAACGAAGCTTTCGCCGCGCAGGCGCTTGCCGTGAACAAGGACCTCGGCTGGGACACGAGCAAAGTCAATGTCAATGGCGGCGCCATCGCCATCGGGCATCCGATCGGCGCATCGGGCGCGCGCGTCCTCACTACCCTGCTGCACGAGATGCAGCGGAGCGGCGCCAAGAAGGGCCTCGCTACGCTCTGCATCGGCGGCGGCATGGGTATCGCCATGTGCGTCGAGCGGGAGTAGCCGCGCCTAGTTCAGGAATGCGTCATGGCCGGGCTTGTCCCGGCCATCCACGGCTGTTGAAGGCAGGCGCCGCTTAGAGCGCCACAAAGGGAGGAAGCTATGGGAAGGGTGGCTCTCGTCACGGGAGGAACGCGCGGCATTGGCGCCGCCATTTCGAAGGCGCTGAAGCAAGCCGGCTACAACGTCGCCGCCAATTACGGCGGCAATGACGAGGCGGCCCAGGCCTTCAAGAAGGAAACCAAGATCCCGGTCTTCAAATGGGACGTGGGCGACTATGTCGCCTGCGGCGAGGGCGTCGTCGCGGTCGAGAACGAGGTCGGCCCGGTCGAGGTGCTGGTCAACAATGCCGGCATCTCGCGCGACGCCATGCTGCAGAAGATGACGCACGAGCAGTGGGAGGCGGTGATCCGCACCAATCTCAACTCGCTGTTCAACGTGACGCGGCCGGTGATCAACGGCATGCGCGACCGGGGCTTCGGGCGGATCGTCAACATCGCTTCGATCAACGGGCAGAAGGGCCAGCTCGGGCTCACCAATTACTGCGCGGCGAAGTCCGGCGTGATCGGCTTCACCCGCGCGCTCGCGCTCGAAAGCGCGCGCAAGGGCGTGACGGTCAACGCGATCGCGCCGGGCTATGTGGCGACCGACCTGCTGGCCGGCGTCTCCGAGGACGTGATGAAGTCGATCGTGGGGCAGATCCCCGTCGGACGGCTCGGCGAGGCCGACGAGGTCGCGCGCTGCGTCACGTTTCTCGCCGCCGACGAGGCCGGCTGGATCACGGGCTCCACCCTCACCATCAACGGCGGCCAGTTCATGGATTGATGCTTCGGCTCCTTGTACTCAATTGGTTCGTCATGCCCGGCCGAAGTGCCGGGCATCCACGAATTGGGCAAGCGGCGCGATGAACTTCGTGGATGGCCGGGACAAGCCCGGCCATGGCGGATTGCTATCTAGGGGAGCGATCGCCTCTCAACGTTCCCAATTCTCCGGCGCCATCTCGAAACCCGAAAAAAGTTGGCAAGATTGCGAGTCCGCCCCCACCCCGACGCCGCAAGTGGCGTCGGACCTCCCCACAAGGGGGAGGTATGAAGCGCGCTAGCGCAAGTCAGAACCGGTCCTTGCGCTTGCGGATCTCGCCGAAGATCTCATGCAGCGGGCGGCCCTCCATACCGAGCCGCTTCTGGATCGCGGGGCTGTCCGGCCGGAGGAACGGATTGGTCGCAAGCTCCTGTTCGATCGTCGAGGGCAGCGCGGGCTTGCCGGCCTCCGCAAGCGCGGCAACTTCCGCGGCGCGCGCGCGCAGCGCATCGTTCTCCGGCTCGACCGTCAGCGCGAAGCGGCAATTGGCGTCGGTATATTCGTGCCCGCAATAGAGCGCCGTCTCGGGCGGGAGCTGCGCGAGCTTCTCGAGCGAGGCCCACATCATCTTGGCATCGCCCTCAAGCAGCCGGCCGCAGCCGACCGAGAACAGCGTGTCGCCGACGAACACGAGCCGGTCGTCGGGGAAGTGATAGGTGACGTGGCCGCATGTATGGCCCGGGGTCTCGATCACATGCGCCCGCGCGTTGCCGACCTCGACGGTATCGCCTTCACCGACCTGCACGTCCATGCCGGGAATGGAGCCCGCCTCCTTGGCAGGCCCCACGATGGTGCAGCCGGTCATCCGCTTCACGATGGCGTTGCCGGCGGTGTGGTCGTGGTGGTGGTGCGTGGTGAGGATGTGGCTCAGGACCCAGCCTTTCTCGTGACAGGCCGCGAGCAGGTCCTCGGCGTCCGGCGCATCGATCGCCGCCGTCGCCTCGGTGTCGGGGTCGTGCAGCAGCACGCCGTAATTGTCGCTTCGTGTCGGGAATTGGTGGACTTCGAGCCTCGCCATGACCCCTCGCCGCCGCTCAAGGTGGTTGCCGGCCCTAGCCTAGCATTCGAACGCGCCAGATTGGAAACAACACGCGCGCCGCTGGTAAGCATACCTCCCCCTTGTGGGGGACGTCCGACCCCGCTTGCGGCGTCGGGGTGGGGGTGGTTCGAGGGCCGCCCGTCATCCTGAGGTGCGAGGGCGAAGCCAGAGCCTCGAAGGACGGGCGGCCACCTCACCATGACGGGCGCCCGGGATCCTCGCTCCACCCGACCTCACGGGGAGGGATGCGGCTCCGTGCATCTGCACGCTATGATGCGGGACGATGCATCTCGACGTAGTCGACCTCAAGGATTTCTACGCCAGCCGGCTCGGCCATGTCGTGCGGCGGCTGCTCGGCGCTCGGGTCCGCGCGCGCTTTGGCGACCTCAAGGACCGGTCTCTGTTCGGGCTCGGCTTCGCCGCACCCTATCTCGGTGCGTTCAGGGCCGACGCTGAGCGTATCGGTGCGCTCATGCCGGCGGAGCTCGGCGCCGTGAAATGGCCCGAGCAGGGGCAATCCTTGAGCGTGCTCGTCGAGGAGACCGACCTGCCGCTCCCCGACGAATGCGCCGACCGCATTCTGCTCGTGCATATGCTCGAATGGTCGGAGAAGTCGCGCGAGCTTCTGCGCGAGCTGTGGCGGGTGCTCGCGCCGAACGGGCGCCTGCTCGTGATCGTGCCGAACCGGCGCGGACTTTGGGCGCGAGTCGACACCACGCCCTTCGGCTATGGCAGCCCGTTCTCGCGCCCGCAGCTCACCAAGCTCCTCAAGGACGCGATGTTCTCGCCCGAGGAGTGGCAATACGCGCTCTTCATGCCGCCCTTCAATTGGCGCGTGCTGCTGCGCTGGCCGCACTTCTGGGAGCGGCTCGGGCTTGTGCTGTGGCCCGCGTTTTCCGGCGTGATCATGGTCGAGGCGAGCAAGCAGGTCTATGCGGCGGTGCCGGTGCGCGAGGTGAAGGCGCGCCGGCGCATCGTCCCCGTCCCCGCCGGCGTCTCGCCCAAAGAAATCCTACGCACATGTAGGTCTTCACCGCCTCGAGCAACGGCTTTGGCAAACGCATATTGACGCGCTCCGTCTTCGGGCCAAGCCCGAAGCCGCCGCAAGACAGAAGATCCCCTATCAGCGCTACATTCGCGCCGTTCTGGAACAAGGCGGTGGCGCGCCAAGACCGCAAAGGGCAGAGGCCTTAGCGCGAGAGCAGGAACACGGCCTGCTCGCCGAACAGGTTCTGCGCGAAATAGGGCATGGAAACCGCGAGCTTGCGCCCATAGGCGTTGAGCGCGACGGCGCGCTCGACGCGTGCGCCAGCGTCCTCGCACAACGCGAGGAAGTCCTTGATCGTGCAGAGATGAATATTCGGCGTGTGGTACCAGCGGTCCGGCAGGTTGTCGGTCTGCGGCATTTGCCCGCCGAACAGAAGCTGTGCGCGCACGCGCCAATGTCCGAAATTCGGGAAGGACACGATGACACGCTTGCCGATGCGGAGCAACTGCTCGAGCACGTCGCGCGGCGCGTAGGTCGCCTGGATGGTCTGCGACAGGATCGCATAGTCGAAGGCGAGGTCAGGGTAGTGCACGAGGTCGGTGTCGGCGTCGCCCTGGATCACCGACAGGCCCTGCGCCACGCAGTTGTTCACCCCGGCTTGGGAGAGCTCGATGCCGCGCGCGTCGACGCCCCGCTTCTCGGCGAGGATGCGGAGCAGCGTGCCGTCGCCGCAGCCGATATCGAGCACGCGCGCGTTCGCGCTGACCATCTCGGCGATGAGAAGCAGGTCGACGCGCGCGGTATCGGTCGCGCGGATCGACTTCGCGGGTGCGGTGACGTTCACGGCAACCATCCGCCGCTGTCCGTGATGCCGCGCTTCACCGCCGCCGCGCTCAGGAACCCGCGGATCGTGTCGAACAGCTCTGGCTCGTGCAGCAGGAAGGCGTCGTGGCCCTTGTTCGACTTGATCTCGACGAAGCTGACATTGGCGGCGACCGCGTTAAGCGCATGCACGATCTCGCGGCTCTCCTCGGTCGGGAACAGCCAGTCGCTCGTGAACGACACCAAACAGAAGCGCGTCTTGGTGCCGGCGAAGGCATTCGCCAGCACGCCGCCATGGTCCGCGGCGAGATCGAAATAATCCATCGCGCGGGTGATGTAGAGATAGGAATTGGCGTCGAACCGGTCGACGAAGCTCAAGCCCTGATGGCGCAGATAGCTCTCGACCTGGAAGTCCGCATCGAAGCCGAAGGTCACCTTCTCGCGGTCCTGCAGCTTGCGGCCGAACTTGTCATGCAGCGCGTCGTCTGAGAGATAGGTGATGTGCGCCGCCATGCGCGCGACGGCGAGCCCCTTGCGTGGGCTCTTGCCCTCATCGAGATAGCGGCCCTCGCACCATTCGGGATCGGCCATCACCGCTTGGCGGCCGACCTCGTGGAAGGCGATGTTTTGCGAGGAGTGGCGCGCGGCACAGGCGATCGGCACCGCGGAGAACACGCGGTCCTGATAGGTCGCGGCCCATTCCAACACCTGCATGCCGCCCATCGAGCCGCCGAGCACGCTGAGCACCATCGGCACGCCGAGATGATCGAGCAAGCGCGCCTGCGCGCGCACCATGTCGCGCACGGTGATGACGGGGAAGTCGGGCCCGTAAGGCCGGCCAGTCGCCGGGTTGAGCGAGGACGGCCCGGTCGAGCCCATGCAGCCGCCGATAATGTTGGGGCAGAGCACGAAATAGCGATCGGTGTCGATCGGCTTGCCCGGGCCGACCATGGTCTCCCACCAGCCGGGCTTGCCGGTGACGGGATGCAGATTGGCGACATGCTGGTCGCCCGTCAGCGCATGACAGACCAGCACGAGGTTCGACTTGTCGGCGTTCAGCGTGCCGTAGGTCTGGTAGGCGATCGAAAAGGGCGCGAGCTTGGCGCCGCAATCGAGCTCGAGCGGCTCGTGCGCCGGAAAGTGCACGCACTCGCTTTGCGGGTTGGCGATCTGCGCCAGCCGCAAGGAATGGTCGGTGAGGGCCTGCGCCGTCTTGGTCTCGGTCATCGTTCCAGCCAGATGCAAAGGTCGTGCGTGGTTCGAGGCCCGGCCGTCATCCCTGAGGTGCGAGGGCGAAGCCCGAGCCTCGAAGGACGGCCGGGCACCTCACCATGACGGGCGCCGTGAACCATGACGCCTAGCGGCACAATTCGGCGTTAGCTAGGAGCTTGCCGCCGAAAGTCAATCTTTTCTTTGCCTTGGCGCGGGTAATGGCCCTATGAGAGCCGCCTGTGGCAAGCCACTTGCAGCATGCCGCTTACAGCATCGCCCAGGAGTGACCGTCATGGCCGCCAAGCGTGGGCCAGCCCCGCGTCGAGGCATTCTCGACATCGCGCCTTACGTGCCCGGCACGAGCGCGCTTGAAGGAGGCTGCCCTGCCATCAAGCTCTCGTCGAACGAGACGCCGTTCGGCCCCTCCCCGCGCGCGATCGAGGCCTATCACGCGGCGGGCGCCACGCTGTCGCGCTACCCAGACGGCTCGGCTCGGCCTCTGCGCGAGGCGCTTAGCGCACTACACGGCATCGAGCCGGCGCAAATCGTCTGCGGAGCGGGCTCCGACGAGCTGCTCAACCTTCTGGCGCATGCTTATCTCGGGCCCGGCGACGAGGGGATCTACAGCGAGCACGGCTTCTTGGTCTACAAGATCGCCATTCTCGCCCGCGGCGCGACACCCATTCCCGCGCCCGAGCGCGATCTCACCACCGATGTGGACGCGATCCTCGCGCGCGTGACAGACGCGACCCGCATTGTGTTCGTCGCCAATCCGAACAACCCGACTGGCACATACATACCGGCGAACGAAGTGAAGCGCCTGCGCGCAGGGCTCCCAAACGATGTGCTGCTCGTGCTCGACGCGGCCTACGCGGAATATGTGCGCGCTCCCGACTACGCTCCTGGCGCGGCGCTCGTCGACACCACGCACAACACGGTGATGACACGCACCTTCTCCAAGATATACGGACTGGCCTCGCTGAGACTCGGCTGGGCCTATTGCCCGCCGGACGTTGCGGACGCGCTGAACCGCATTCGCGGGCCGTTCAAC
Organism: uncultured Alphaproteobacteria bacterium; assembly: GCA_963821255.1. Classification (GTDB taxonomy): domain Bacteria; phylum Pseudomonadota; class Alphaproteobacteria; order Rhizobiales; family Methyloligellaceae; genus Methyloceanibacter. Next base: position 147,959 of record CAWGCX010000009.1, read on the forward strand.
GTGTCTGGCCCTGCGATTGCCGCAGGCACCGCCGCGCTGCAGGACCAGGACTTCGTCGCGCGCGCCGCAGACCACAACGCGCTCTGGCTCAAGCGCGTGGCGAAGGAGCTTGCAGCGCTTGGGCTTGGCGTCACGCCGAGCGTCGGCAATTTCCTGCTGCTGCATTTCCCGGAAGGGGGCGGAAGGCCTGCGCCCGACGCCGACGAGTTCCTGCATGAGCACGGCATCATTCTCCGCCGCGTCGAGGAATATGGCTTCCCGCACGCGCTGCGCATGACGATCGGCACCGAGGCTGACAACCGCGCCGTGCTCGACGCGCTTGCTGCGTTTCTCGGCACCGCAGTCCGGGCCCGCGCATGAGCGAGCCCCTTTTCGACACGCTCGCCCTGGTCGGCGTGGGCTTGATCGGCTCGTCGATCGCGCGCGCCGCGCGCGCACAAGGCGCGGTGCGCTCGATCGTGGCGACCGCCCGCTCGCGCAAGACGAGGGCGCGCGTCGTCGAGCTCGGCATCGCCGACAAAGTGACTGAGACCAACGCGGAAGCCGTCGAAGGCGCCGACCTCGTCATTGTCTGCATTCCCGTCGGCGCGTGCGGCGCGGTGGCCGAGGAGATTGGCTCGCATCTGGCACAAGGCGCCATCGTGTCCGACGTCGGCTCGGTGAAGGCCTCGATCGTGCGCGACATGGGCCCGCATTTGCCGGACACCGTGCACTTCGTGCCGGCTCATCCCGTCGCCGGCACGGAGCATTCCGGGCCCGACGCAGGCTTTGCCGAATTGTTCGAGAACCGCTGGTGCATCTTCACCCCACCGCCGGGGACCGACCCGCAGGCGATCGAGAAGCTCGCCGCATTCTGGCGCTTACTCGGCGCTAAGGTCGAAATCATGAGTTCGGAGCACCACGACATCGTGCTCGCCATCACGAGTCACGTGCCGCATCTCATCGCTTACAACATCGTCGGCACCGCCGCCGATATGGAGCAGGTCACGCAGTCCGAGGTGGTGAAATTCTCCGCCGGCGGCTTCCGCGACTTCACCCGCATCGCGGCGTCTGACCCCGTGATGTGGCGCGACGTGTTCCTCAACAACAAGGACGCCGTGCTGGAGATGCTCGGCCGCTTCTCCGAGGATCTCGCGGCGCTGCAGCGCCTGATCCGCTGGGACGACGGCGAGGCGCTCGAAGCGTTGTTCACCCGCACCCGCGCGCTCCGCCGCGGCATCATCGAGGCCGGCCAGGACACGGCGGCTGCCGATTTCGGCCGCCCCCACGGGCATGAGGATTAGCGCGCAGGCCGCTCTTGGACAAAACCAGACAGTTCGTCATGCCCGGCCTTGTGCCGGGCACCCACGATTTCGACGCAGACCCGCGCTTGAAATTCGTGGATGGCCGGGACAAGCCCGGCCATGACAGGCCTTCATATCAGGGCAACTATGTCTGAGCTCTGGGTGTTTGGGTACGGCTCGCTGATGTGGCAGCCGGGCTTTGACTTCGCCGAACGGGTACCGGCCGCCGTGGTTGGCGCGCACCGGGCGCTCTGTATTTACTCCTTCCACCACCGCGGCACGATCGAGCGGCCGGGCCTCGTGCTCGGCCTCGACGAAGGCGGCGCCTGCCAGGGCGTCGCTTACCGGGTTGAGCCGGCGCAACGCAACGCGACCCTCGCCTATTTGCGCGAGCGCGAGCAGATCACCGCGGTCTATGTCGAGGCGACCAAGCCCGCGAGCCTGCTCGACAGGTCGGGACGGGAGATCGAAGCGGTCTGCTACATGGCGGACCGAAAGCACCCGCAATATGCAGGGAGGCTTTCCCTCGATAGGCAGGCCGAGCTCGTGCTGGCTGCGGCGGGCCTCTCGGGCACCAATATCGACTATGTGCTCAACACGGTGCGCCACCTCGAAGAGGCCGGCGTTCACGACACGACGCTGGCGGCCCTTGCCGCCCGCATCATGCGCGGGGAGGTTTCCTGACCATCTCACCGTCTCGTCATGGCCGGGCTTGTCCCGGCCATCAACGTCTTCGAGAGCGGCACGGCCGAAATTCGCGGCAGTGCCCGGCAGCTGCGGCGCGCCGGGAATGACGGAGCCAACGCCCACTGCCAATGAAACGCGGGACGTGACAACCGCGCTGGCTGGTTCAATCCGCGACGCGCCCCGTTTAGGCCTCTTCCTTGACGTCGAGCACTTGCCGGCCGCGATATTTGCCGGTCTTGAGGTCGATATGATGCGGGCGCCTCAGCTCGCCCGACTCCTTGTCCTCGACGTAAGCGGGCGCGCAGAGCGCGTCGTGGCTTCGCCGGTTGCCGCGCTTCATGCGCGAGGTTTTTCTCTTGGGTACGGCCATGGTGGTAGCAATCCTGTGGGTGGGTTGGCAGCCCGGCCGGAGCGCGGACTTTCGGGCCGCGTTATAGGGGCATTTCCCCACTCTGGCCAGAGCCAGCAAGCGAGCGTTATGGCAGGACGCAACCCGCGCGCTTGGCGATGATCGGGATGCGGAGATCGACGGCGCGCGCGATCTGCTGCATGCGCGGTGAGGGCCGGGCCGGATTGCGGAACCCCGGGTTAGGGAGCGCCACGGCAAGCAGCACCGCCTCGCGGCGGCTAAGCTGCGAGGCGCTTTTGCCGAAATAGTGCCGGCTTGCGGCCTCCGCGCCATAGATGCCAGGGCCGAATTGCGCCACGTTCAGATAAATCTCCATCATCCGCGCCTTCGGCCAGAGCGCCGTCATGACATAGGCGAGCGGCACTTCGAGGAACTTCCGGACGTAGCTCCGCGAGTTCCAGAGATAGAGGTTCTTGGCGGTCTGCATCGGGATCGTGCTCGCCCCGCGGAAGCCCGCCCATCCGCCGCCCTCCTTGATCGCCTCGCGCACCGCGCCCCAATCGACGCCCGAATGCAGGCAGAAGCGCCCGTCCTCGCTGGCGATCACCGCGAGCGGCAGGTTGGGCGAAATGTTTTCGAGCGGCACCCAGTGCTTGCGGAGCTTGCCGCCCTTCAAAAGGTTCACGGCCTGCACGGCGGTGGTCGGCGGATTGACGAAGCGGTAGACGACGATCGAGAGAAGCACGGCGCCCGCGAGGATCAAGAGAAACAGCGCGATGCGCCTGAGCCAAGGATGCGACACCCGCCTCCGCGCGCGCCGCCGGGGGCGCTCCCTTGAAACCGCCTGAGTCGTCATGAGCCGGCGTTGTACCCCCCGGTTGCCGCATCGAGCAACGTGGTATTAGGGTGATCTGCCGCAAATTGCGGCAAAGGTCCGGCTCCGAAGCCCCTTCCCCATGGTCTTTACCAAAGAGCTCGAACGCGCGGCCGCATCTGTCGAGCAGCGCCTTGGTGCGTTGCTTGCGCCCGATGCGGCTGCGCCCGGCTCGGGTAGCCGGCTCGCCGAAGCCATGCGCTATGCGGTCCTCGGCGGCGGCAAGCGCTTGCGGCCCTACCTCCTGATCCAGTCCGCGCGCCTGTTCGGCGTCGGGGAAGCGCGCGCGCTCGATGCGGCTTGCGCACTCGAATGCATCCACTGCTATTCGCTTGTGCATGACGACCTGCCCGCCATGGACGACGACGCGCTGCGCCGGGGACGCGCGACCGTGCATATCGCCTTCGACGAGGCGACCGCGATCCTTGCGGGCGATGCGCTGCAGACGCTCGCCTTCGAGATCCTGAGCGATCCGCGCAACGCTGAGGACGCGGGCGTCCGCGCCGAGCTTGTCTTGCTGCTCGCGCGCGCCGCAGGCTGGCACGGCATGGCCGAGGGCCAGGCGCTCGACCTTGCCGCCGGCGAGCGCGACATGGACTTGCGCGCGGTCGTAACGATGCAGGCGCTGAAGACCGGCGCGCTGTTCCGCTTCGCCTGCGAGGCTGGCGCCGTGCTGGGCGGCGCGCCCGCCAAGGACCGCGCCGCGCTCGTCGCTTACGGGACCGCGTTCGGCCAGGCCTTCCAGCTCGCCGACGACCTGCTCGATACCGAGGGCGATGCCGAAGAAGCGGGCAAGGCCGTCGCCAAGGACGCCAAGCGGGGCAAGGCCACGCTCCTCGCCCTGCTCGGCCCCGAAGCCGCCAGAGCGCGCCTCGCCGCGCTGGTCGACGAAGCCGGGCACGCGCTTGCCCCGTTCGGCGAGCGGGCGGCCCCTCTCAAGCAGGCTGCGCGTTTCGTGGCCGAAAGGCGCGCGTGATGGCGGCCGCGAAGCGAAAGGGAAAGGCCATGGCCAAGCGCTCCACGACACCCGAACGGCGGACTTCGAGCCTATCGCGGGCCGAAGCCTGGTCTGGCTGCGCCCTCAGATTTCCTGCTTCGGCGGGCGAAGGCCCGGCCATCCACGAATTTCAGCCTTGCCACTTGCCCAATTCGTGGATGCCCGGCACTTCGGCCGGGCATGACAAGCGCTTATTGAGTCTGGAGGAAAACGTGCCTACTCAGCGGCAGCGGTGCGGCCGAGCGCGCCCTGCCCGTAGCGGCGCTCGATATAGTCGAGCACCATCTGCTTGAACTCGTCCGCAGCACCGGGCCCCCGCAAGGTCGTGGCCTTCTGGCCGTCGATGAACACGGGCGCGGCGGGCGCCTCGCCAGTGCCGGGGAGCGAGATGCCGATATCGGCGTGCTTCGATTCGCCCGGCCCGTTGACGATGCAGCCCATCACCGCGACGGTCAGCGTCTCGACCCCCGGATAGCGGCGCTTCCACTCCGGCATCTCTTCGCGGATGAAATCCTGGATGTCGCGGGCAAGCTCCTGGAACGTGGTCGAAGTGGTGCGCCCGCAGCCGGGGCAGGCCGCGACCAACGGCACGAAGCTGCGGAAGCCCATGCTTTGCAGAAGCTCCTGCGCGACCTTCACTTCGAGCGTGCGGTCGCCGCCGGGCTCGGGCGTGAGCGAAATGCGGATCGTGTCGCCGATGCCCTGCTGCAGCAGCACGCCGAGCGCGGCCGACGACGCGACGATGCCCTTAGACCCCATGCCGGCCTCGGTCAGCCCGAGATGCAGCGCAAGCTCAGAGCGCGCGGCGAGCATGGAATAAACCGCGATCAGGTCCTGCACCGCGGAGACTTTGGCCGACAGAATGATGCGGTCCGGCGCGAGCCCAAGCTCTATGGCACGATCCGCGCTGAGCAGCGCCGACTGCACGATCGCCTCGTGCATCACCTCGCGCGCACCCTTGGGCTCCGGCTGACGTGCGTTCTCGTCCATCAGCCGCGTGAGCAGGTCCTGGTCGAGACTGCCCCAGTTCACGCCGATGCGCACGGCCTTGCCGTGCTTCAGCGCGATCTCGACGATCTCGGCAAACTGTTTGTCGCGCTTGTCCTTGAAGCCGACATTGCCCGGATTGATGCGATATTTCGCGAGCGCCTCGGCGCAGGCCGGATGTCCGGCGAGCAGCGTGTGGCCGTTATAGTGGAAGTCGCCGACAAGCGGCGTCTCGACGCCGAGCAGGTCGAGCCGCTCGCGGATATAGGGCACGGCGGCCGCGGCCTCGGCGCGGTCAACGGTGATGCGCACGAGCTCCGAGTCCGCGCGGGCAAGCGCCGCGACCTGTGAAGTGGTGGACTCGACATCGGCCGTGTCGGTATTGGTCATCGACTGCACGACGATGGGCGCGCCGCCGCCGACCGTGACATTGCCGATCCTGACCGGGATCGTGCGCTTGCGGGCCTCGGTGAGCATGGCCGCAGGATACATCACATTTGCGAAGCGTTTGCCAGCGCCTAGGCGGCAGACTGGAGGCTCGGATTCAGGCTAATCCGCGTCGCTTCCGCGCCCAGATGACGAGCTGGGCCAGGAGCGCCGCCGAGACGACGCCGGCCGTACCGCTGATCGCAGTCAGCAGATCCGGGGTGCGGTCGATCGTCAGCCCCTGGAGCGCCTCGAACAACCCGGCCAGCACCATCAGGAGACCAGCCACCAGCGCCGGGCGCGGCCAGGCAATGCAGAAGACCAGCGTCACGAAGAAGAAAACGAGGAAATGCTCGACGAGCCAGTGCAGCCCGGTGCGCACCTCCCATCCCGTCGGGATGAGCGCGGCGACCGCAATGGCCGCGACGAGCAACAGCCCCGCGCCAGCGACCCATTTCGGGTTTGTCGCGATTCGCATTCCCCTATCTCTCCCCCGTGGGAGAATACCTCTCAAGGAAAGGCCTGTCATGCCCGGATCACGCGAGCATGACAGGCGCCCACAAACGCACTGCTCCTACCGAAGAATTGTCATTGCCCGGCTTGACCGGGCAATCCAGTACGCACAGACCTCGCCAGTAATTTTGAGATCAGCGCCTACTGGATTCCCGCTTTCGCGGGAATGACACCCTTCAAACGGCTAATTTTGAATTGTCATGGCCGGACTTGTCCTACGCCGGGCATGACGAACCTCCATTGAGGGTCGTAGCTAGCTCGACAGCGCGGCGGTGAGCGCGCCGATATTGTGGCGGAACATGTCGAGGTAGGTCGGCGCGGGGCCGCCGGGCGGCGATAGCGCGTCGGAATAGAGCGTGCCGCCGATCTTGGCGCCGGTCTCGCGCGCGATCTGGTCGAGCAGCCGGCGGTCGGTCACGTTCTCGAGGAACACGGCCGGGATCTTCTCCTGCTTGATCTGGCGGATGATCTTGGCCACGTCCTTGGCCGAGGCCTCGCTCTCGGTGCTCACGCCTTCCGGCGCGATGACCTTGAGCCCATACGCCTCGCCGAAATAGTGGAAGGCGTCGTGGCTCGTGATGATGCGGCGCCGCTCGGGCGGGAGCTTGGCGACCGCCTCCTTGACCGCCTGCTTCTCCTTGGCGATCGCGTCGAGATAGCGCGCGGCGTTCGCCTCATAGGTCGCGCGCCCCTCGGGGTCAGCCTCGATCAGCGCGTCGCGGATATTGCCGACATAGACCTTGCCATTGGCAAGGCTTTGCCACGCATGCGGATCGGTTTCCTCCTCTTCCTCCTCCTCGTCGTCGTCATCGTCTTCGCCGCTGGCCTTGGCGTGATCGGCGTGATCCTTCTCGCCGTGATCATGGCCCTCGCCTGAAGCGAGATGCCGCGGCGTGATGCCATCGCTCGTCACCACCACGTCACCTTTGAAGTCGGACGCCTTAACCAGCCGGTCCATCCAGCCCTCGAAGCCGAGGCCGTTGACGAAGAAGAGCTTCGCGCTCGCCAACGCCTTGGCGTCGGCCGGCGTCGGGCTGAACACATGCGCATCGCCATCAGGCCCGACTAACGTCGTGACCGCGACACGGTCGCCGCCGACCTCGCGCACCATGTCGCCGAGAATGCTGAACGAGGCCACTGCCTCGACTTTGCTGGCGGTGTCAGCGGCGTGCGCGCCGCCGGCAAGCCCGATGAGCAGCGCGACCGCCGCTCCGATGCGCGTGAAATGCTTCATGACACGACACTCCTTCATTCGGATCAGGCTTCGAGATGTCTGCGCGGGACAAGGCCGAAAACGAGACCGCCTTTCGCGCCGACCAGCATCGAGACGACGTAGAGCGCGCCGCAGACGAGGATGATGGCAGGGCCCGTTGGCACGCTCGTGTAATAGGAGGCGAGCAGTCCGGTGATGCTCGCGATAAGCGCGATCAGGACCGAGGTCACGAACATGCCCGCGACGTCCTCGGCCCAGAAGCGCGCGGCAATTGCCGGCAAGAGCATGATGCCGACCGCCATCAGCGTGCCGAGCGCCTGGAAGCCGGCGACAAGGTTCAGCACCACGAGCACGAGGAAGGCAAGATGCGTCGGCGAGCTGAGGTTGCTGACCGAGCGCAGGAATTGCGGGTCGAAGCATTCGAGCACGAGCGGGCGGTAGATGATGGCGAGCGCGGCGAGCGAGACGGTTGCAATCGAGACGAGCAACAGGATCGCCGTGTCGTCGAGCGCGAGCACGGTGCCGAACAGGACGTGCAGCAGGTCGATGGCGCTGCCTTTGATCGAGATGATGGCGACGCCGAGCGCGAGCGACAGGAGGTAGAAGGCGGCGAGGCTCGCGTCCTCGCGCAACACCGTCGAGCGCGCGACCAATCCCGCCGCGAGCGCGACCGCGAGCCCGGCGGCGAAGCCGCCGAGACTCATGGCAAAGAGCGAGAGCCCGGCGAGCAGATAGCCGATGGCGGCGCCCGGCAGGATCGCGTGGCTCATGGCGTCGCCCATCAGGCTCATGCGCCGCAGCATGAGGAACACGCCGATGGGCGGCGCGGAAAGCGACAGCGCGAGGCAGCCGACAAGCGCGCGCCGCATGAAGGAGAACTCGGCGAAGGGGCCGGTCAGCGCCTCGATCATGCCGGCTCGCGCTCCCGCGCAGTCTCCCCCGGCTTGGCGCGCGTAAGCGCCTCTTCGTGCACGGATGTGCCCTCTTCGTGCGCCTTCGCATCCTCTTCGCGCACGCAAACCCCGGCATGAGCGTCGAAAGACGCGACCAATTCGCGCGCTTTGGCGAGGTTATCCTCGGTCAGGACTTTGCGCGTCTCGCCCCAGGCCACGACCTCACGCGCGAGCAGCAGCGTCTCCGGAAAATGCGCCCGCACCTGCTCGAGATCGTGCAGCGCCGCCAAAACTGTCCGGCCTTCGCGGTGCCAGTCCTTGATAAGCGCGACGAGGTCCGCGACGGTGTTGGCATCGACCGCGCGGAACGGCTCGTCGAGCAGGATCAGCCGCGCGTCCTGCAGCAGCAGCCGCGCGAACAGCACGCGCTGGAACTGCCCGCCGGAGAGCGAGCCGATGCTGCGGCGGGCAAGGTCGCTCATGCCGACCGCGTCGAGCGCGCGCGCGACCTTCGCCCGACCGCCGGCACCGAGCCCGCGCAATGCGCCGATCTCCCGCCATAGACCCATAGACACGCAATCGAACACCGAGATCGGGAAGCTCCGGTCGATATCGGCGACCTGCGGCAGATAGGCGATCTCGCCCCGCGCGATCCCGGGCAAAGCGAGGCTGCCGCCGAGCGGGCGCAGCTCCCCCATGATGCCTTTGAACAACGTGGACTTTCCCGCGCCATTCGGCCCGATCACGGCGAGCAGCACGCCTTGCGCCACCTCGCCCGTGATGTGATGCACGGCGGGATGCCGGTCATAGCCGAGCGTCAGGTCGTGGAAAATGATGGCGGGCTCTGCGCGCAGCGACATGGTCAGCTCAACGCCCAGAAGGAAGCTGCCCAGAGCAGAGCGGCGGCGGCTGCCGCGATGGCGAGCCGCGCCGGCACTGACAGGCCAAGCAGCGTGACAGCGCGTTCGCGCCTTTCGGCTTCACGCGACCTCATCCTTCGCGCTCCTCCTGCTTAAGCGGCTTTGCCGGCGCTGCGGCAGGCCTCGCATAGGCCTGCGATCTCGATCATGACCTGCTCGGGCGCGATCTCGTCCGGCGCGAGCGCCAAGAGTTGCGCCTGGTCCGCGTTGGTGAGCGAGATCTCCACCACCCTCCCGCAAGCCCGACAGACGGCGAAGGCGAACCTGCCGTCACAGGCACCGTGCCCGCAGGCGATGAACGCCGAGCGCGACTGGAGCCGGTGCACCATTCCCTTCTCGATCAGGTCGTTGAGCGCCCGGTAGACGGTCGGCGGATGAGAAATCCCCGCTGTCCGCACCCGGTCAAGAATGGCATAGGCACTCATCGGCGCCTTAGCCTCGCGAAGGCAGGAGAGAATCTCGCTCTGGTTGCGCGAGAGTTTTGGTTCGCCATGGTGATGATGCGCCTGCATGCCGATGATATAACATAACACCTCGTGACATGCCAGAGGTCTTGGATGTTTGTGGGCTCGGTTGCTGAAAGTGGCAAACAGGCCGGAAAAAGGCGTGTCTTCTGCCAGGAACAAGGCCGCCAGCGTGTCGTTCAGTTCCCATAAGGACTGTGCCAAAGACAGGTGGAAGCGCATGACCAAGACCAGAACCACGACCATTCTGAGCGCCGCGACCGTGGCTGCGGCGTGCACGTTCGCGGGCTTCGCTTTGGCGGAGCCGGCCAATCTCGAGACCGCAGGACCGTTGCTTGCGGGAGCAACCGGCGAGCCGGCTGCCCCTCAGGCTGGGACTGAAGGCACCAGCAAAGAAGCGCCGCCCGCCGATGCGGCCAAGCCGAGCGGTGCGGCCGAGCAGAATCCGGATGCGGCGGCGAAGCCCGAAGGCGAGGCAAAACCTGATAGCGCTGCCGCGCCTGCGGCGGGTGGCGGCACTCCGGCCGCGACCGCGGAGTCCGCAGAGAAGGGCTCGCTGAAGAATCCGCATTCGGACGTCAAGAGCGTCGCCGAGGAAGGCTACAAGAAGTACATGGCCGCCGGCTGCAACGGCTGTCATGGCGGCGGAGGCGGAGGCGGTATGGGCCCGCCGCTGACCAACCAGGTCTGGGTCTACGGCAAGGACGACGACACGCTGTTCCGCCTGATCGCGCTCGGCTCGGACGGGCTGCAAAAGCAGGGCCATAGCCGCAAGGGCTCGGAAAACGTGGTCGGGCCGATGCCGGCCCAAGGCACGATCGTGAAGTCCGACGACGACCTTTGGAAGATCATCGCCTGGATCAGGACGATCAATCCGTCCTCCGCCGGTGGCTCTTCAGCTGCGGCGCCGGCGCCCGACGCCCCGACGCCACAATAACCGCTAGTCGGCGCCGCTTGATCGCGGGGCCGTTCAGGCGTGCAATGGCGCGATGCCGCACCGGATCGAGATCGTCGAAGGCGACATCACGGCGCTCGACCTCGACGCCATCGTCAACGCCGCCAACAAGACGCTGCTCGGCGGCGGGGGCGTCGACGGCGCCATCCATCGCGCCGCTGGACCCGAACTTCGCGCGGCCTGCGAGAAGCTCGGCGGCTGCGAGCCAGGCGAGGCCAAGATCACGCCGGGCTTTCGGCTCAAGGCCCGCCACGTGATCCACACGGTCGGTCCGGTCTGGGGCGGCGGCGAGCGCGGCGAGGACCGGTTGCTCGCGTCCTGCTATCGCAACAGCCTGGCGCTTGCAGAAGCCGACGGGCTAACCTCCATAGCCTTTCCCGCCATCTCCACCGGCGCTTACCGCTTCCCGCCCGACCGCGCCGCGTCCATCGCGCTCCGCACCGTGCTCGATGCGATCCGCGCGACCAGGGCGCCAGAGCGCGTCCTGTTCTGCTGCTTCGGCGCCGAGTTGCGCGAGCACCACGAGAGGGCCTTCACTCTCGCGCGCACGGACTGATCTCGCGCCGAGGCTCGCCGCCGCCGCGATCCGCGCACTGCGGCCCTGTCGCCGCTTTGCGCAGCGCGACACCGGGTCTAAGCTCGGTGCTCGGGACCTGAGTCGCCCCCCGCAGGCAGAGAACACGGGTGAAGCTGGGCGCGAAACCATGTTCGACCTCGATCCGCTTCTTCTGGCGCGCATCCAGTTCGCCTTCACCGTTTCGTTCCACATCATCTTTCCGTCTTTCACCATCGGTCTCGCCGCGTGGTTGCTTGTGCTTGAGATCCTGTGGCTCAGGACCGGCAAGCCGATTTACATGGAGGTGGCCAAGCACTGGACGAAGATCTTCGCCGTGTCGTTCGGCATGGGCGTCGTCTCGGGCGTGGTGCTGTCCTATCAGTTCGGCACCAATTGGAGCGAGTTCTCACGCCGCGGCGGCAACGTTATCGGCCCGTTGATGGCCTATGAAGTACTGACCGCTTTCTTCCTCGAGGCGGGGTTCCTCGGCATCATGCTGTTCGGCTGGAATCGCGTGCCGAAATGGGTGCATCTCTTCGCCACGGCCATGGTGGCGCTCGGCACGGCGATCTCCGCCTTCTGGATCCTTGCCGCCAACAGCTTCATGCAGACGCCTTCCGGCTTCCGCGCCGACGAGGCCGGCGTGCTGCACGCGACGGACTGGTGGGAGGTGATCTTCAACCCGTCCTTCCCCTACCGCTTCGCGCATATGGTGGCGGCCGCCTATCTCACCACGGCTTTATGCGTAGCCGGCATCGGCGCGTGGTACATTTTGCGCGAGCGGAGCGTGCCGCATGGACGCATCATGCTCGGCATGGCGCTCTGCATTCTCGTTTGGCTCGCGCCGCTGCAAGCCGTGATCGGCGACATGCACGGTCTCAATACGCGCGAGCAACAACCGGCCAAGGTCGCGGCCATCGAAGCGCATTGGGAGACGCAGCGACGCGCCCCGCTGATTCTGTTCGCCTGGCCTGACCCGAAGCAGGAGAAGAATCATTTCGAAGTGGCGATCCCGGCGCTCGGCAGCCTCGTTTTGACGCACGAATGGGACGGCGAGGTGCGCGGGCTGAAATCCTTCCCGCCCGAGGACCGCCCGAACCCGCTCATTCCCTTCTTCGCCTTCAGGATCATGGTCGGCATCGGGCTCATCATGATCGCGGCGGGGCTGATCGGTGGCGTGCTCTGGCTCATGGGACGGCTTTTCACGACGCGCTGGTATCTGCGCTTCCTCACCTGGGTGTGGCCGCTCGGCTTCGTCGCGGTGCTCGCCGGATGGTTCGTAACCGAGGTCGGGCGCCAACCCTGGACCGTCTACGGCATCTTGCGCACCGCCAATTCGGTGTCGCCGGTGCCGGGCGGCCACGTGCTCACCTCGATCCTACTCTTCGTGCTGGTCTACGGCGTCATCTTCGGCGCCGGCGTTTACTACATCGCGCGCCTCGTGCAACGCGGCCCGGACCTCACACCGCCGGTGCCCGAGCAAGGCGAGGCCGATCTCTCGCACCGGCCCATGGCAGCGGCAGGCAACCCATGACCGAGTTCCTTCCCCTCATTCTGCCATTGGTATGGGCCGCAATCCTGGCGCTTGCCGTGTTCCTCTATGTGCTGCTCGGCGGCTACGACCTCGGGCTTGGCGTGCTGTTCCCCTTCGCCCCGTCGCACAAGGATCGCGACGCCATGATGGCGTCGGTCGCACCCTTCTGGGACGGCAACGAGACCTGGCTCGTGCTGGGCGGTGGCGGCCTGCTTGCGGCCTTCCCGCTTGCCTACGCGGTGATGCTGCCCGCGCTTTACCTGCCGATCATCCTCATGCTGATCGGACTGATCCTGCGCGGCGTGGCCTTCGAGTTCCGCTTCAAGTCAAGCCGCTACCGCTATCTTTGGGACTTTGCCTTCGCAGGCGGCTCGATCCTTGCGGCCCTGATGCAGGGCCTCGTGATCGGCGCCTTCGTGCAAGGCTTCATCGTCGCCAACAACCAATATGCCGGCGGCCCGTTCGATTGGCTGACGCCGTTCTCGGTCGTCACGGCGATCGCGCTGGTCGCGGGCTACGTGCTGCTCTCGGCGGGCTGGCTGATCATGAAAGGCGACGAAGACTTGCGCAAATGGGCTTATGGCGTCGCGCGCTTCGCGCTGATCGCGGTCGCGGCGTTCATTCTCATCTTCAGCCTATGGACGCCGCTATTGCATCCCGCGATCGCCGCGCGCTGGTTCACGCCCGGCAATATGGTGATGCTGAGCCCCGTACCGCTGATCACCGCCGCTTCCATCGCCGGCATCTGGTGGTCGCTCGACAAGCGCCACCGCTACACGCCCTTCCTGTTGTCGATCGTGATCTTCATGCTTTGCTACACGGGGCTTGCGGTGAGCCTGTTCCCCTATATCATCCCGCCCGATATCACGATCTGGGAGGCGGCCGCCGCGCCGGACAGTCAGCTCTTCATGCTCTACGGCACGATCCCCATCCTGCCGATCATCTTGGGCTACACGGCGTATTCGTATTACGTGTTCTGGCAGGCCCCGGAGCACAACGCGTATCACTAAAAATCATCCCTCCCCTTGATGGGGAGAGAGGCGCGCCGCAGGCGCGACGGGTGGGGTGAGTACCTCTGCGCTTGAAAACAAATCCCCCACCCCCACCCGGCCACGCCTTCGCCCTTAGGGCTACGGCGGGCCGACCTCCCCACAGGGGGAAGTATGGGAGCTCTTCCCGCTTACTGGATTCCCGCTTGCGCGGGAACGACACCGGTATCGCCCGCGAGGTTCTTCTCTGCAAGCCTGCGCTTGAGCTGCATGATCCGCTTATACGCCTGCTCGATGCGGGCGCGCGAGATGCGCCCGTCGCGCACCGCCTCGGTAATGATCGCGTGCACCTTGCGACCAAGCTCGGGGTCCTGCGACTCGACATTGGCGACGAGGACGATGTCGGTCCCAGAATTGATGGCCTTCACCAAACGTTCGTCGAGCGAATAGTCCTCGGCAACGCCAAGCATCTCCAGGTCGTCGCTCACCACGACGCCGTCGAAGCCGATCTTCCGGCCTCGCAGGAACCGCACCGCTTTGGCAGAGAGCGAAGCCGGGAGCTTATCGGCGTCGCTGAAGCCCGGATGGTAAAGATGTCCGAGCATGATCGCGTCGAGCAATCCGTCCTTCACCAGCAGCCGGTAAGGCTCGAGCTCGACGTTGCGCCAGGTCTCGGTCACGTCGGCGAGACCCTTGTGGCTGTCGACCTTGCTGGAGCCGTGGCCGGGAAAATGCTTGGCGACAGTCGCGATGTTCGCCTCGCGATGGGCGAGGATGAAGGCGCGCGCGAGCATCGTGACGGTGCGCGCATCGGCGCCAAAGCTCCGCTTGCGCGCCGCGATCACCGGGTTGTCAGGGTTGAGCTCGAGATCGACCACAGGGCCGAGATTGAAGTTGAAGCCGGCCTCGGCGAGCTCCTTGGCCAAATCGGCATAGAGGGCGCGCGCGGCTTCCGGCTCGGCGAAGCTCGGGTTCTTCCCCACGCTCTGCGCGGAAGGGTACGCCTTGTGCCCGTTGAGCGGCGAAAGCCGCTGCACGATGCCGCCTTCCTGGTCGACGGCGATGAAGGGCACGGGGGACGCGCGTGCCTCGCGCAGATAGGCGGTGAGCGCTTTGAGCTGCTCCGGTGAGCGGATGTTCTCGGGGTAGAGCACAACGCCACCGATCAGCCCTTGCGCGAGCTGCTCGCGTGTCGCGACGACGCCCGGATCTTGCGGCCTTTGGCCGGGAAAGCCCGCAAGAATCATCTGCCCGATCATCTCCTCGATCGGGTCCGCGTGCTCCTCGGGCGCGGACAGCGCCTGCAAGGGCGCAACCGCGCCGAGCAGCATGAGGCATGCAGCAAATAGGGTCTTGGTCATGGCCGATGGGTTGCAGGCAGCGCCGACATCATATGGTAGCCCATTCGAGCGTTCCCCGTCATGTACCGTCAAACCGAAATGAGGGGACTGGCGTTTCAAGGGGATCATGCTCAAAATGAGCCTGCGAGGAGAACGCTAAATCCATGGGCGCGACCGGTCTTTGTCTATCCAGCCTGCTTCGCGTGGCAACCCTAATTTTGAGCCTCTGGCTCGTGCCGACGCTGGCGCTCGGCGATCCGAAAGAGAAGGCGGAAGAGGAGGAGTCGCCTGACGAAAAGTTCGCCAACAGCTTCCTCGGCAAGGTCTACCAGAGCGAAATCGAGATAGACGGCTGGACCGATCTCGGCGGTGGCCTTGTCATACCGCCGGTCTATGTGCGCCACTACCAGCGCGAGGACGGCACCTATCTCGTGCTGACGAGCCGCGAGGTCGCCAAGGCCACCCGCACCGAGCCCGCGTCCTATGTCGTGGCTGACGCGCTGATCGTGCCGAAGCCGAAAGGCGGCACCGAATTCTCCATCGCCTGCGTGCAGGGCAAGGACGAGACACTGCGTTTCATGGGCGAGGCCAAGGGCAGCGCCACCAAAGAATGGTGGACCGACGTCAGGCGCGCCTGGGAGATCGCGCTCGACACGGGCGAGATCGCCTCGGTCAAGCCCAAGGGCATTCGCTGCACCAACGTCTCGTGGGGCCAGTAGACAAGACAGCAACAAGGGGAGCGCTTGGTTATGGATCGCCTGATGTTCACATCGACGTTCTTGGCGGCGCTTGGCGCGGGCCTGATGGCTGGCGTGTTCTTTGCCTTCTCGGGCTTCATCCTCGCCGCGCTCGGCCGCATCGCGCCCGAAACGGGGATCGCGGCCATGCAGTCGCTCACTTCGACGATCAAGAACCCGCTATTCTTGAGTCTGTTCTTCGGCACGGCCGCGCTGAGCGCCCTGCTCGGGCTTGCGGCACCGTTCAGATGGTCGGAGCCCGGGGCGTGCTGGCTGCTCGCCGGCAGCGCGCTCTATCTCACCGGCCCGTTCACCGTGACGCTGCTGCGGAACGTGCCACTCAACAACCAGCTCGCGCAGGTCGAGCCCGCAAGCGCGGCGGGCAAGAAATTCTGGGAGACCTTTCTGCCCACCTGGACCAACTGGAACC
Organism: uncultured Alphaproteobacteria bacterium; assembly: GCA_963821255.1. GTDB lineage: Bacteria > Pseudomonadota > Alphaproteobacteria > Rhizobiales > Methyloligellaceae > Methyloceanibacter. Next base: position 164,106 of record CAWGCX010000009.1, read on the forward strand.
ATGTGCGGGCGCTCGGTGCCTTTGGCGCCGCCATATGCTTCATCATGGCGCTGATCCGCTAGGCGGTCATTCCCAGAGTGGCAGCTTTTCCTGCGCGGCGAGGGCCGCCATCGCCGCTTCGAGCTCGGAGACGAAACGCGGCATAGGACTGCTTGCCGTAAAGCGGCTTCGAGCCCTTGGGCAGCGCCTGCCGAGCCCATGCATGAACACCGGCACGACCGGCGCTTTCGGCCGCGCGCGGGCAAGATGCCCGATGCCCTTCTTGAAGGCTTGCAACGCCACGGGCTCGCCGCGCGATCCTTCCGGGAAGATGATCTGGATCTCGCCGCGGTCGAGCGCCTCTTCCGCGAGCGCGAGCGGGTTGCCGCCTCTTTACCGCTGTCGCGCTTCACCGGGATGATGCCGACGTTGTTGTGGCGAACCAGGCGCGCAAGCCACTCGAGTAGAAATAATCCATGGCCGCGACGGGGCGCAGTCTGGGCAGCAACTTGAGCGGCAGCAGCGACATGATGGCGAGCGCGTCGAGATTGGAGTTGTGATTGCCCGCAAACACCGCTGGCCCGTCCTTCGGCAGGCGCTCGCGGTGCCGCACGGTCAAGCCCAGCCCGACCAGCACCACCGCGCGCACGACGACGGCGAAGAACAGATAGCGCAGCAGCCGGATGATGGGGTTCGAGCTCACGGATAGAAGAAATAGCGGAAGAAATGGAAGAAGGCGGGCGCGGCATAGGTAAGGCTGTCCACCCGGTCGAGGATGCCCGGGGATCAGTCCACCGGTGTCCTTGACCCCAAGATCGCGCTTCATGGCGGAGATGTGATATCGCCGAGGAAGCCGCCACGCCGATCACGCCTCCCGCAAGCGCAGACCAGCGCCAGTCCATCGGTGTGAGATAAGGCCCGATGAGCGCCGCCAGCAGGACGGTCGTGGCGATACCGCCGATCAGCCCGCCCTATCCGCCACGTCATGCCCGGCTTGACCCGGGCATCCAGAGCCACGGGCTCAGAGCAAGCAGCCCCTGGATCGCCGGGTCAAGCCCGGCGATGACGCTGGTCACGGGGAGAGGTGAAATTCAGCCTTTCGCCGCGACGCGCGCGAGCAGTTCCTCGACCTTCGGCAGGATGTTCTCGACGATGCGGGCGACGCCCTTGGCATTGGGGTGCATGCCGTCGGGCTGCATGAGTTCGGCATTGAGCGCCGCCCCTTCCAGAAAGAACGGATAGAAGATCACGTCATAGCGTTCGGCCAGATCGCGAAAGATCGCGGAGAACGCCTCGACATATTCCTTGCCCATGTTGCGCGGCGCTTCCTGGCCAGCGAGCAGGATCGGCAGCCCGCGCGCCTGCACCGATACGATGATCTTCTCAATCGCCGCCTTGGTCCCCTCGGGCGGAACGCCTTGCAGCGCGTCGTTGCCGCCAAGCTCGACGATGACCGCGTCGGCATTTTCCGGCAGCGCCCAGTCGAGGCGCTGCGCCGCGGCCGTCGCCGTATCGCCGGAAACGCCAGCATCGATCACCGTCACGTCGCGCCCACGCGCCTTGAGCACCGCCTGAAGCTGCGCGGGGAACGCCTCGCTTTGCGGCAGTCCGAGCCCCGCAGTGAGGCTGTCGCCCAACGTAACGATGACGGGAGCGTGCGGCTCTGCCTGCGCAACAGGCGATACCGCAACAAAAAGCGGCAGGCTCGCGACAACAAGCGCCACCCATGCAGCGGCGGATTTCATCTTTTCGACCTCTTTGCCATTCTCTATTGCCGGTCCGCGCGCGCCCGTGCCATCACTTCAGTCGAGCCCTCAACCCCTCTTTCATGGATCACAGCTTGCAGCAGCGTCAACCGCCAGCGATTCTGCTTGAAGGCGTGGAAGTCACCCTACCGTCGCGCGCCGGGCCGGTCGCCATCTTGCGCGGCATCGACCTGAAAGTGCCTGCGGGCGAGGCCGTTGCCGTCGTAGGTCCGTCGGGCTCCGGCAAATCGACCCTGCTCATGATCGTGGCGGGGCTCGAGCGCGTGACGGGAGGCCACGTGCAGGTCGTCGGCGCCGATTATGCCGCGCTCGACGAGGACGGGCTCGCCCGGCTGCGCGCTGCCAATATCGGCATCGTGTTCCAGTCCTTCCATCTCGTGCCGACCATGACGGCGATCGAGAACGTGGCGCTGCCGCTCGAATTTTTTGGGGAGGACGACGCCTTGGCCAAGGCCACCGCGGCGCTCGCCGAGGTCGGCCTTTCCCACCGCGAGACGCATTTCCCGAGCCAGCTTTCGGGTGGCGAGCAGCAGCGCGTGGCAATCGCCCGCGCGCTCGCGCCGCGCCCATCGCTGATTCTCGCCGACGAGCCGACCGGCAATCTCGATCTCGCCACGGGCGCGCAGGTGATGGACCTGCTGTTCACGCTGAAAGAGCGCACCGGAGCGACGCTGCTCCTCATCACGCATGACCGCGCGCTTGCCAAGCGCTGCGGCCGCATCGTCAGCCTCGCCGACGGCCGTATCGTGAGCACCGGCGCCAAGCGCAAGGTGGCCGCGTCGTGACGGCGGCAACGATCGACGCTCGCACGAGGCCCGGCAATTTCTCCCTGCCGCTCGCGCTTGGCATCGCGCTCAAAGAGCTGCGTTCCGACATCGGCGGGCTCGCCGTGTTCGTATTTTGCATCGCGGTTGGCGTCGCGGCGGTCGCTGCCATCGGCTCGCTTGCTGCGTCTTTCGACGCCGCGTTGGCGCGGCAGGGGCGGCTTCTGATCGGCGGCGATCTCGCCTTCGAGCTGATCCACCGGCAGGCGACGGCCGACGAGCGGGCCAAGATCGAGGCGCTCGGCGAGGTGAGCGAGTCCGCTGGGTTCCGCGCCATGGCGCGCGCGCGCGACGGCAAGAGTGCGCTGGTCGAGGTCAAGGCGGTGGACGCCGCTTACCCGCTCTACGGCGAGGTGTCAGTGCTGAGGCCTGAAGGCGCCGGCACGCCCTGGCGCGAGAAGGGCGTCGTGCTCGCCGAGCAGACCCTGCTCGACCGTTTCGGCGTCGATGTCGGCGACACGGTCTCGATCGGCGAGTCGCGGGTCAAGATCGGCGGCGTGCTCGGCGAGCAGCCGGACCGGCTCGCCGACCGCCTCGCCTATGGTCCGAAGCTCATCATGTCGCGCGAGACGCTGGCCGAGACCGGGCTCGTGCAGCCCGGCAGCCTGATCCGCTGGACGTACCGCGTGAAGCTCCCCGAGGCGCGCGCCTCGGATCGCGACGCGCTGGCCGAAACCCGCGCGAGTGTCGAGCCGAAGCTCCGCGAGGCGGGCTTCGCCATCACCGACTGGACGAACCCCGCGCCGACGCTTCGCCGCGATGTCGACCGCTTCACGCAGTTCATCAATTTCGTGGGGCTCACTGCGCTGCTGCTCGGCGGCATCGGTGTCGGCAACGCCATCCAGAGCTACATGGCGAAGAAGCGCGAGGTCATCGCCATCTTCAAATCCCTCGGCGCGACCAGCCGGCTCGTGCTCGCGGTCTATATCATCCAGGCGCTGATGCTTGCGGGGATTGGCATCGCCCTCGGGCTCTTGATCGGCGCACTGACGCCTGCCCTGCTTGCCATGTTCTACGGCAACGCGCTCCCAATCGCGCTTGCCGTCGAGCCGCATCCCATGCCGCTGATCACCGCGGCGCTCGCAGGCCTGCTGACCATGATCCTGTTCGTGCTTTGGCCGTTAGGGCGTGCTGCGCTCGTCTCTCCGGCCGTGCTCTTTCGTGGGCATCTCACCGAGGAGAACGGCTGGCCGGCCTGGCCCTTCGCGCTCGGCGCAGGATTGGCGGGCCTCGCGCTCTTCGCTCTCGCCATCGCCGCATCCGAGGAGCGTGCAATCACGGCCGCGATCTCCGCGGGCATCGTTGCCGCTTTCGTGCTGCTCACCGGCTTCGGCCTGCTGGTCCAGCGGCTCGCCGCTCGCATGCGGCAGCGCAAGCCTCAGGAGCTTGCCCTTGCGCTCGCAAGCATCGGCGGACCCGCCTCGCTCGCGCGGCCCATCGCCGTGTCGCTGGGCTTAGGCCTCGGGCTCCTCGTCGCCGTCGCCCTGATCCATCGCTCGCTGCTTACGGAGATCGCCAGCAATATCGAGGTCGACGCGCCCGCTTATTATTTCCTCGACGTTGAGGAGGCCGACCTTCCCACCTTCCGCGACACCGTGAAGGCGATCGAGCCCAACGCCAAGATGGACGACGCGCCGATGCTGCGCGGCCGTATCGTGGCGCTGAACGGCGTTCCCGCCGAGAAGATCAAGGCCGCGCCCGACGCGCGCTGGGTGCTCTCCGGCGACCGCGGGCTGAGCTACACCGACTCCGTGCCGCCTTCCTCCACGATCGAGCAAGGCGAATGGTGGCCGAAAGGCTATTCGGGCCCGCCCCTCGTGTCTTTCGACGGCGAGCTTGCGGAGGGACTGGGCTTGAAGCTCGGCGACAAGATCACCGTCAACATTCTCGGCCGCAACATCGAGGCCGAGATCGCGAGCCTGCGCAAGATCGACTGGGAGTCGCTCGCCATCAACTTCGTCATGGTGTTCTCGCCGAACGCTCTTCAAGGCGCGCCGCACCGCGTGCTGACCACGCTCGAATTCCCGAAAGGCACCGACGAGGCGCGTGAAAGCAAGGTGATCCAGGCGCTCTCCGCGCGCTTCCCGCTCGTCACCGCCATCAATGTCGGCGACATCGTCGACGCGGCCAAGGAGCTGCTCGCCAAGGTGATGGCGGCGATCCGCGTGACGGCTGGCGCCACGCTCCTCATCGGCGCGGCCGTGCTTGCCGGTGCCGTCGCCGCAGGACAAGAGCTCAGGAAATACGTCTCGGTGCTCTACAAGACGCTTGGCGCGACGCGCGGACGCATCCTGCGGGCGCAACTCATTGAGTTCGGCCTGCTCGGCACCGCCACCGCCGCACTTGCCGTCGCCATCGCCACACTTACCGCCTGGGCGCTCTGCCGCTTTGCCTTCGACGTGGCGTTCATGTTCTCGATACGCGCCGCAGCCGAGACCGTGCTTTTCGCGCTTGCGCTCGTGCTGGCCATCGGCCTTTTGACAACCTGGCGCGTGCTGTCGGCCAAGGCCGCGCCCTATCTCCGCGCCGAATAAGCTTATGACGGCGGGTCCGAACCGTACACGCGCCATGCTCGCGTCATCTTGCGCGGGCAGGTTAATCCCCCCATATTCACGGGCAGAATGCCTATTGGCACAAGCAGCTAGGGGAAAGGACCCTCAACACAATGGCGGACCTCGACAGACGCTACGCGCAAGATACGACCGTCGGACGTGCCGACACGACCGTCGATCAAGGCCTGCGCGCCTACATGATCCGCGTCTACAACTACATGGCGTCGGGCGTCGCGATCACCGGCGTCGTCGCCTACCTGGTGTATGCGATCTCCTTCGTGGAGACGGCGGCCGGGCTCCAGCCCACCTCGATCGGACAGTTCCTGTTCGCGAGCCCCTTCATGTGGGTTGTGATCTTCGCGCCGCTCGCGCTCGTGTTCTACATCTCGGCGCGCATCAACTCGATGAGCGTCGGCACGGCGCAGACCCTGTTCTGGGTTTTCTCGGCGCTGATGGGCGCCTCGCTTGCCTCGATCTTCGTGGTCTATGCGGGCGAGAGCATCGCGCGTGTGTTCTTCATCACCGCGGCCGCGTTCGGCGCGCTGAGCCTCTGGGGCTACACCACGACCAAGGACATCTCCGGCTGGGGCTCGTTCCTGTTCATGGGCCTCATCGGCATTATCATCGCCATGCTGGTGAATTTGTTCATCGGCTCGACCGCGCTGCAATTCGCCATCTCGGTGATAGGCGTTCTGGTGTTCGCGGGGCTTACCGCCTACGACACCCAGCAGATCAAGGAGATGTACTACGCGGGCGATGATGGCACGGTCGCCGGCAAGAAGGCGGTGATGGGCGCTCTCAGGCTCTATCTTGACTTCATCAACCTGTTCCTGCTTCTGCTGCAGCTCTTCGGCAACCGCCGCTAGCCGCAAGCAGACAGCTGAAACAACGAGGCCCCGGCGTCACCGCCGGGGCCTTTCGTTTGGGGAATGCCATTCCACCTCCTCGTCATGCCCGGCCGAAGTGCCGGGCATCCACGAATTGGGCAAGCGGCGGTGCGTGAAATTCGTGGATGGCCGGACCTTGGCCCGCCGAAGCAGGAAATCTGAGGGCGCAGCCAGACCAGGATTCGGCCCGCGTAGGCGGGACAAGCCCGGCCATGACGAAATCGGAGCGGTAAGCCTAGCTCTTCTTCGCCTTCTTGGCAGGCTTGGCCTTGGCAGCAGGCTTCGCCGCGGCCTCGTCCTCACCTGAATCGGCTTCGGCGCCTTCTTCCTCGGCGGGAACTTCGTCGGCGGTTGTCTCGGCCATGAGCTCGACGGCCTTGGGCACCCAATCGTCATGCTCGATGGCGCCGTTGAGCTTGAGCTCCTCGTCCACCCGAGCGATATCGTCGTCGGAAAGATTGGCGATCTGCTCGAACTTGATCAGGCCAAGCTTGTTCAGCTTCGCCTCGCGCTCGGCCGTGATGCCGGGGATGAGCTTGAGATCATCCGGCGCGCCCTTGGGCTTGGTGAAGCCCTTGAAGGCTTCCTTCTTCTTGCCTCTGACCTCCTGGCGCTCGGGGATGCGGGCCGACTTCCCGCGCCGCCCGCGCAGATAGTAGAGCTTAGCGCGGCGCACGCGTCCGCGGCGCACGACCTCGATCGAATCGATCAGGGGCGAATGGACTGGGAAAACGCGCTCCACGCCCTCGCCGTAGGAGATCTTGCGCACGGTGAAGTTCTCGTTGATGCCGCCGCCCGCGCGCCCGATGCACACGCCCTCATAAGCCTGCACGCGGGTGCGCTCGCCTTCAACGACCTTGACGTTGACGCGCACCGTGTCGCCTGGCGCGAAGTCCGGAACCGCGCGCTTCTTGGCCAGCGCGGCGGCCTGCTCCTTTTCGAGCTGCTCGATGATGTTCATGGCAATACCTTTCGGTGGGCGCCTGCTTGGGCCTCAAGGCCCGTCAGCGAACGCCATTCTTTTTGATTGATCCTTGGTCTGAATGCGGGCGCGGAAAGCGCTTCGCGGGGCCGTTCCTAGCTTAGCTTGCCGCCCTTGTCGATGGATTTTGCGGTCCGATTTGCCTCGTCGGATCCTCCGTCCGACTCGGTTTTACCATTTCTTAAAGCGCGATCGGCGGCGTCGCGGTACGGGTCGGGTCGGCTCTGGCATCGGCAGATTGACGTCCCGCCTGCCCCTCAGCCTGACTTAAGATTTCCGGTATTTCGCCCAAAGATCGGGGCGGCGCTTGCGCGTGAGCTTCTCGGCCTCGGCCCGGCGCCATTCGGCGATTTTCTTGTGATCGCCTGAGAGCAGCACGTCGGGGATGGCCAGCTCCTCCCATTCGCGCGGCCGCGTATAGTGCGGGTACTCCAACAAGCCCTCGGCGAAACTCTCCTCCGCGAGCGACCCTTCATTACCGGCGACGCCGGGCAAAAGCCGTATTGCGGCATCGATCAGCACCATGGCGCCGAGCTCGCCGCCCGACAGCACATAGTCCCCGATGGAGATATCCTCGATGTCGCGCGCTTCGAGCACGCGCTCGTCGATGCCTTCGAAGCGGCCGCAAAGCAGGATCGCGCCCGGCCCTTGCGCGATCTCGCGAACGCGCCCTTGCGTGAGCGGCGTTCCGCGCGGCGACAGATAAAGGAGCGGCGTGCCTGCAGGCGTTCTTGCCTTTGTGGCGTCGATGGCGGCGGCCGCGATGTCGGCGCGCATCACCATACCCGCGCCACCGCCTGCGGGCGTGTCGTCCACCGAGCGGTGCTTGTCGAGCGCGAAGTCACGGATGTCGATGATTTCGAGCGCCCATTTGTCCTCCGCGAGCGCCTTGCCGGCGAGGCTCATGCCGAGCGGCCCGGGGAACATCTCCGGAAAGATCGTGAGCACTGACGCGCGCCAAGTCATGGGGCCTCACCGCGGAGCTCGGAACGGATCCGCATGAGCAGCAGGCCGAGCCGATTCTGGCCCGTCCCGTCCGCACCGACGCCCCAGTAATAATCGCGGGGCGCAGCCTCGGCGAGGTCCTCATCGCCCGTTGGCAGCAGAAGCTCGCGCAAGCTTGGATGCTCGAATTTGCACCGTACGGCACGCTCCATCGCCGCATCCTTCGCTTCGGCCCAATCTGCCCGCGCCTTGTTTCTGTGCTTCTGCGCGAGTTTCTTGGCGATCACCGGTTTGTTCGCCGTGCGGATCCTTTCTTGCAGTTCCGGATCGGTGAATTTCTGCGCTTGGTAATAATGTTCGGTGCTCGGCCATGACTGGCCGTCAAGCTCGATCGGAAACGGCGCAAAGTTGGAGAACTCGCGATAGGTCTCTGACTTGGAAAAGAAGTTTATCGTCACTCGGAAAGCTCTTCGGGGAGCACGACAGTGAGGCGCCCGCCTTCGACGTCGACCTCGGGCACCGCGTCGCGCGTGAAGGGGACGAGCAGCGTCGCGCCGCCGCCTGCGGGCGCCACCTCAAGCAGATCGCCCGCGCCGAAATTATGCACGGCGAGGACGCGGCCGATTTCCGTGTCGTCCGGCGCGAACGCCGCGAGCCCGATCAGGTCGGCGTGATACCATTCCTCATCCTCGCGCTGTGGCAGGCGTGCACGCGGAACGTAGAGCTTGGTCCGTGTAAGCGCTTCGGCCCCCTCGCGCGTGGTCACGCCCTTGAAGCGCGCGATCAGCCCTTTCGGCGTTACCTGCAAGCTCTCGATCTCGATCGCGCGCCCGTCCTCGTCCTCAAGCGGACCATAGTCGGCGATGGCGCCAGGCTCCTCGGTGAAGGAGCGCAGCCGGACCTCGCCTTTGAGGCCTTGCGGTGCCCCGATCTCACCGAGCAGCACGCGGTAGGCTTTCCCGGCCAAAGGCTACTCGGTGGGTTGCTCGGCCTCGGCGGCAGGGGCTTCAGCCTCTGCGGCGGGCTCGGGCTCGGGTTCGGGCGCGGGCGCGGAAGCGGCTTCGGCGGCGGCCTTGGCCTTCTCCTCGGCAGCCGTCTTCTTGGCCTCCTCGCGCTCGAGGCGCTTCTTGCCGGGCTGGCCCTTTTGCGGGTTCGAGCGCGCGTCGCGCTTCTTGATCCCTGCCGTGTCGAGGAAGCGGAGCACGCGGTCGGTGGGCTGCGCGCCGACGCCGAGCCAATGCTGCACCCGCTCCTCGGAGAACTTGATGCGTTCCGCCGAGCCCCTGGGCTGCAGCGGATCGTAGGTGCCGAGCTTCTCGATATAGCGTCCGTCGCGCGGGCTCTGCGAGTCCGCCACGACGATGCGGTAATAGGGCCGCTTCTTAGCGCCGGCGCGTGCCAGCCTGATCTTCAATGCCATGTCTGGTTCTCTCCTACAGGTTCAATTCGAAAACTCGCTGATCATCTCTTCTTCGATTTCGGCAGGCCGGGAAGTCCGCGCGGCAGCCCGCCGGGAAGCCCCGGCAGGCCAGGCAATCCGCCCATGCCGGAAAAGCCCCCAGGGGTAAGTGGCGGCAAGCCTCCAGGCGGAAGCCCTGCGCCGGCAGGCATATCCGCGGGAAGCTCCGGCGGCGGACCGCCGCCGAACAGCGAGCCAAGCAAGCCGCGCTTCTTGCCCATCGACTTCATCATGTCGGCCATCTGCCGGTGCATCTTTACCAGCCGATTGATCTCGGGCACCGAGGTGCCGGAGCCGGCGGCGACGCGCTTCTTGCGCGAGGCATTGAGCAGCTTGGGGTTCTTTCGCTCGGCGCGCGTCATCGAGCCGATCATCGCCTGCTGGCGCTTGAGGATCTTGTCGTCGAGATTGGCGGCGTCCAGCTGCTTCTTCACCTTGCCGATGCCGGGCAGCATGTTGAGCACGCCGCCCATGCCGCCGAGCTTCTGCATCTGGTTGAGCTGCTCGGCGAGGTCGTCGAGGTCGAACGCGCCCTTCTTGACCTTGGCGGCGATCTTCTGCGCCTTGTCGAGCTCGACCGTCTCCATCGCCTTCTCGACGAGGCCGACCACGTCGCCCATGCCGAGGATGCGGCCGGCGACGCGTGCGGGGTGGAAATCTTCGAGCGCGTCGAGCTTCTCGCCGACGCCTATGAGCTTGATCGGCTTGCCCGTGACCGCGCGCATGGAGAGCGCGGCACCGCCGCGGCCATCGCCGTCGACGCGGGTTAGCACGATCCCCGTCAGCGCAACGCGCGCATCGAAGCTCTTGGCGAGGTTGACGGCGTCCTGGCCGGTCAGCGCATCGGCGACGAGCAGCGTCTCGTGCGGCTGCGCGATCTGCTCGATGGCGGCGACCTCCGCCATCAGCTCGTCATCGATATGCGTGCGACCCGCAGTGTCGAGCAGCAACACGTCGTAGCCGCCGAGCCTAGACGCTTTCAGCGCTCGGGAAGCGATCTCGGTCGGGCTTTCGCCGGCGACGATGGGGAGCGTGGCGACGCCCGCCTGCTCGCCGAGCACGCGGAGCTGCTCCTGCGCCGCGGGACGCCGCGTGTCGAGCGAGGCCATCAGAACTTTCTGCTTGTCGCGGGTCTGGAGGCGGCGCGCGAGCTTGGCCGTGGTCGTCGTCTTGCCCGAGCCTTGCAGGCCAACCAGCATCATGGTGACCGGCGGCTGCGCGGCGAGGTCGATCCCTTGCGCATCGGCGCCGAGCACGCGCACGAGCTCGTCATGCACGATCTTGACGACCATCTGGCCCGGCGAGACCGAGCGGACGACCTCCTGACCGACGGCCTTCGCCTTCACCGCCTCGGTGAAGTCGCGCACGACGTCGAGTGCCACGTCAGCCTCGAGCAGCGCGCGGCGGACCTCGCGCATCGCCTCGGCGACGTCAGTCTCGGTCAGCGCGCCGCGGCGCGTGAGCTTGTCGAGGATGCCGGACAGGCGTTCTGACAGTGTCTCGAACATCGATCCGCTTCGTCCCAATACGAACGCGCTCAAGCACCTAAAAACGCGCTCGCGCAAACAAAACCGCGCTCAAGCAGGCTAAAGCCCGTTGGCGCAACCAAAAACGCGCTCAAGCAGGCCAGAGGCCGCGCAACAAAAATGGCACCCGCGGGCGCGACGCGCTGGCGGATGTTGACCCCCCAGCCTCCTGGCGATCTATGCCATGTGCCGGGCGGCGGCTCTGATACGGAGCTGCCTTGAATTTCGGCCGGAATGTCGGCGAGCGCGGCCGCGAAGTCAAGCCGGCAGCGAAGGGCTCGCGAAGTAATTTCCGTGAAAATGGAAGGGAATAGCGTGGGGCGCCTCGGCTCGCGCGCGCTCCTCGAGCATTGCGGCGTCAAGCACGAGAAGGAACGACCGGTCCTTCTCGATGTCGAGCACGACCGACAGCAGCACACCTTCGTCTTCGCTGCCGGCGGAAGGCTGCGGCACGAACACCGGCTCGCCCGGATAGAGCCCGGCTTCGTACCAGCGCGCAACCTTTCCGGCTTCGATGTCGATCTTGAGGATGGAATCGAGAAAGTCGCCCGGCGCCTGAATGCCTGTGCCCCAGACATAGCGATAGGGCTTGCCCGCGCGCGTCTCGTAATTGATGCGCGGCAATTCCAGCGCGACGGGCGCGAGCGTCCGGCGCGTGACCGCGCCGTCGCCGGTTAGGGGCACCTCGAAGCGCGTCAATGCGCCTGTCGCGGTCAGGGGCGTGCCGGCGCGGAGTCGCGCCAGATACAACGCATCGATGATCGTTGCGTCAGGGTAGGCGACCATGTCGATCGTGAGGCTGTCACCATCCTCGAAAGCATTGACGTGATGGAAGGCAAACGCCGCGTCAGTCTTGGCGGTGGCCACCTCGCGCCCGCTGTCCTTGTCGACCACGTGGAAGCGTAAGCCCCGCTCAGGCTCCCAGCGATAATTATGGATGAACGGCTTGCCGGAGAATTTCAAGGCGAGCGCGCTCACCGTGAGCGGGAACTCGACCAGCACCAGATAGCGCTCGGTCATGGCGAAGCTATGCATGTAGGCAGGGCGATCGACGGGAAGCTCGGCCACCAGATCCTGCGCGCCGTCATCGCCCACGCTGAACAGGCGGTAGTGGCTCTGCATACCGAACTCGACCATGTAGCTGTAATGGCGCGTGCGCACGGCGTCGTAGTGGGGATGCGCGGTTGAGATTTGACCGCGCAAAGGCGGCGTGTAGCCGAACACGCCAAGCGTTGCGAGCGTCTTGGGATCGAAGCGAACCGGAAGCGTGGTCTCGGTGAGCGCGGTCGTCTCGCCGCCCATCGTCAGGACATTGACGTTGCAGTTGGCTGTGAGCTTGGGATCGAACAACGAGGCGACGCGGCCGAACAAAGTGCGGCAGGGATCGGTGGCGAACTCGCCGTAAGCGATTTTGCCGGTCTTCTCCGCCGCGCAGAACGCATTGCTCTTGAGGAAGCGGTTGGCGTAGGTCACGCGGCCTTCGGCGAAGCCGAAGCGATGCAGCATCGCGAGCCCGTCGAACCAGTGATTGTAGCTCTGCTCCCCAACCTCGAATTTTGACGGGCCGGTGCGGAGCAGCGTACCCCGCAGCCAAGGCGGCAGTTCGCCGCACACGGGCAATGGCACGGGCTCGGCGACCTCCCGCGTCAGCGAGCGGAAGCCCGTGCCATAGGGGAAAGAGGGTTTGTCCAGCATCCTCAGCCTCAACGCGAGGATCTTAAGCGACGTTCCTTAAGGCGGGCTCAAGCCTTACGGCCAGGTCGAGCAGCGCCTCGTCGCCGCCATTCCAGCCGATGAAGGAGAGGCCGGCAGGGCAGCCCGCCGCCTCGCCCGCTGGAATCGAGATTTGCGGCAGCCCAGCATGGCCGGCAAGGCAGGTGCTTTGCAGCGTCAGCGTGCGGAACTCGGCGAACGAGGCGCCATCGGGGATGTCGCGCTCCGGCGGCAGCGTCGGCGTGGTCGGCAGCGCGATCACCGTTCCCGGCTTAACCATCCAATGCAGCCGCTCGCAAATGCGCGCGCGCACGCCCCGCGCGGCTTCCGCTTCGGCGGCGGTGATCGCGGCGGCCATCTCGAATCGCTCCCTGATGCCCGGGCCAAGATCGACCTCGTCGGCATGGGCCCTGAGGAACGGCGAGAGTGTGGATTGAATCTCGAACCCCTGGATGATGCGAAACGCATCGCGCCAGTTGTCGGTATCATCTCCGGCGACGATGTTCCGCTCGGGCCGCGGGAGTGCCCCGCCGATCTTAGAAAACACCTGCCAGAGCGCGGCGTCGACGCTGGCCTCGCTGTACCCAAAAATGTCCTCGGGAAGGATGAGCCTTTTGATCGGCGCTTCGACCGTGTCGCCTTCGAGCAGCACGTGCCCGATCTTGCGGAACAGCGCCGGGTCGCGCGCGAAGAAACCGACCGTGTCGAAGCTCGGCGCCATGGGCGTCACGCCCGCAAGCGAAATGCGTCCATGGGTCGGGCGGAGCGCATAAAGCCCGCAGAACGACGCCGGCACGCGGATCGAGCCGCCGGTGTCAGAGCCGAGCGCGAAGTCGCATAAGCCCGCCGCCACAGCAGCAGCGGATCCGCAGGACGAGCCGCCCGTCACGTGCTCCGGCGCCTTGACGTTGACGGGCGAGCCGTAATGGACGTTGGAGCCGAGCACGCTGTAGAAGAACTCGTCGCAGATCGTGATGCCGGTCAGGCTCGCGCCCGCCTCCAGCAGGCGGCGGATCGCCGATGCAGTCTCGCGGGCGGGCTCGGCGTGGGCGTAGAAGCAGGGATTGCCATTCGAGACCTTGCGGCCCGCGATCGCGAACAGGTCCTTCACCATGAAGGTGAGCCCGGCGAGCGGCCCCTCCCCGCTGCCACTGAGCGGCTCCTTCAGCGTATGCGGCACCAGCGCGCGGACCGTATCGTCGGGAATCGAAACCATGCGTGATCGCCCACTGGTTCATTCTCAACCCAAAAGCCATATAACAGGCCGGACATAGGATCAGCAAAGCGCAATGACCGGCGGCATCCCCTTCCGCAAGATGAACGGGCTCGGCAACGACTTCGTCGTGCTCGACGCGCGCGCGCGCGCCCTGCCGCTCGCACCCGATGCGGTGCGCGCCATCGCGGATCGCGACCGCGGCATTGGCTGCGACCAGCTGATCGTGGTCGAGTCTTCGCGCAAGGCCGACGTGTTCATGCGCATCTACAATGCCGATGGCGGCGAGGTCGGTGCTTGCGGCAATGCCGCCCGTTGCGTGGCCGCGCTCGTCGCCGAAGAGCAGGGCCGCAAGCAGGTCGGCATCGAGACGGAAAGCGGCCCGCTCGCCGCGACCGTCAACGGGGACGGCAGCGTGACCATCGACATGGGCGCGCCGCGCCTAGCCTGGGACGAAATCCCGCTCGCCGAGCCGTTTCACGATACGCGCCGCATCGAGCTTCAGGTCGGCCCGATCGATGCGCCGGTCCTGCATTCGCCTGCGATGGTCAATGTCGGCAATCCGCATTGCATCTTCTTTGTCGAGGATGTCGACGCCCACGACCTCGCGCGCTTCGGGCCGATGCTGGAGCATCACCCGCTCTTTCCCGAACGCGCGAATATCTCGCTTGCCCAGGTCATCTCGCCTGAGGCGATCAAGGTCCGCACCTGGGAGCGCGGGGCGGGACTGACGCGCGCTTGCGGCACCGCGGCCTGCGCCTCCGCCGTCGCAGCGGCTCGCCGCGCGCTGACCGGGCGCAAGGTAAATGTGGCACTTCCCGGCGGCACGCTCCTGGTGGAATGGCGGGAAAGCGACGGTCACGTGTTGATGACCGGGCCTTACGCGCTCGACTACGAGGGCTCCCTCCCCGCCGATCTGTTGGAGCCTGCGCGCGCGTAACGCGCCGCGTGAGTGCTGCACCGCAGCAAATTTCATGTTAGAAGCCGCAACATGTCGGATATCGAGATCATCACCTTCGGCTGCAGGCTGAACGCCTACGAATCCGAAGTCATGCGCGAGCATGCGGCGACCGCCGGGCTGACCGATGCGGTGATCGTCAACACCTGCGCGGTGACTGCCGAGGCCGTGCGCCAGGCGCGCCAGGCGATCCGCCGCGCACGTCGCGAGCACCCGAACGCCAAGATCGTGGTCACCGGCTGCGCTGCCCAGATCGACCCCGCCCGCTTTGCAGACATGGACGAGGTCGACCACGTCATCGGCAATCAGGAGAAGCTCGAGGCGCGCACCTTCGCCGGGCTCGGCACCGCCGATACCGAGCGCGTCGTCGTCAACGACATCATGTCGGTACGCGAGACCGCGGGCCACTTGATCGAAGGTTTCGGCAACCGCGCCCGCGCCTATGTGCAGATCCAGAACGGCTGCGACCACCGCTGCACGTTCTGCATTATCCCGTTCGGGCGTGGGCCGTCGCGCTCGGTGCCGGCTGGCGAGGTCGTGGCGCAAGTGCGGCGGCTGGTCGAAAATGGCTATGCCGAGATCGTGCTGACCGGCGTCGATATCACCGCCTACGGCAAAGACCTGCCGGGTGCGATCACGCTCGGCAAGCTCGTGCGCACCGTGCTCAAGCTCGTGCCGGAGCTGCCGCGGCTCAGGCTCTCTTCTATCGACTCCATCGAGGCCGACCCCGCGCTGCTCGCGGCCATCGCCGAGGAGGAGCGGCTGATGCCGCATCTGCATCTCTCGCTCCAGTCGGGCGACGACCTGACGCTCAAGCGCATGAAGCGGCGCCATGCGCGCGCAGACTCCGTGCGCTTCTGCGAGGAGGCGCGCCGGGTCCGCCCCGACATGGTGTTCGGCGCCGACCTGATCGCGGGCTTCCCGACGGAGACCGAGACGATGTTCAGGAATTCGCTGTCGCTCGTCGACGATTGCGGGCTGACCTTCCTGCATGTGTTCCCCTTCTCGGCGCGGGAAGGCACGCCCGCCGCGCGCATGCCTCAAGTGAACGGCAGAGTGATTCAGCGCCGCGCGGCCGAGCTGCGCGAGAACGGCCTTGCCGCGTTGCATGCGCATCTTGCGGAGGCCAAGGGGCGGCGCATCCAGGTGCTGATGGAGACCGGCGATCAAGGCCGCGCCGCCGATTTCACGCCGGTCAGGATCGAAACCGAAGCTGCGGCCGGTTCTCTCATGGAGGCGAAGGTCGAAGGTCATGACGGCGCGGCGCTGCTCGCAGTGGCCGCGGTGACGGCTTCATGAGCGCACCGAAGAAGCCCTCATTTTTGGAGCGGTGGTTCGGCGTTGGCGCGCCGAAGCCCGAGCCCTCCGAGCCCGCACCTCCGGCCAAGAAAGAACCGCCGTCGGACCAGCCGAAGCGCAAGCCGCCGGCCGAAAGCCCAGCCAAGAAGGAGCCGCCCGAGCAAGAACGCCCACCGAAAAAGGCCGGCGCCCAGACGAAGCGGGCTG
The DNA here is from genome assembly GCA_963821255.1 of uncultured Alphaproteobacteria bacterium. Classification (GTDB taxonomy): domain Bacteria; phylum Pseudomonadota; class Alphaproteobacteria; order Rhizobiales; family Methyloligellaceae; genus Methyloceanibacter. Next base: position 180,416 of record CAWGCX010000009.1, read on the forward strand.
CCAAGCCCAAGGCGCGGCCGCCATCCGGCCCGGCGACTGCGCCTGCTACGAAGCCTGACGTGCCGGCCAAACCGGCGCCGCCGCCTGCAGCACCCGTCACAAAGCCCGGCGCCAAGCCGCCCGAAGACCTGCCGCCCGGCGAACGCGAAAAGGCTAGCCCCGCGCCGCAACCGCCCGTTTCAGAGCCCGGTAGGTCGCCGAAGCCCAAGGCGTCTGTTGCCGTGCAGCCCAGCGGCTGGTTCGAGCAGCTCCGCCAGGGCCTTGCCCGCAGCTCCACCGCGCTCACCGACGGGCTCGCCGGCGTGCTCACCAAGCGCAAGCTCGACGAGGAGACGCTCGACCAGCTCGAAGAAGTCCTCATCAAGTCCGACCTCGGCATTGCGATGGCGGAACGCATCCGTGCACGCCTTGCCAAGGGGCGGCACGAGCGCGGCCTGACGTCCGACGCCGTGCGCGAAGTGCTGGCGGCGGAAGTTGCGAGTCTGCTCAAGCCGCTCGAGCAGCCATTCGCGGTCAAGCAAAGCGCGCGGCCACACGTCTTCCTCGTGGTCGGCGTGAACGGCACGGGCAAGACCACGACCATCGGCAAAATGGCGCATCTTTTCCGGCGGCAGGGGCTGAAGGTCATGCTCGCCGCCGCCGATACGTTCCGTGCTGCGGCAATCGATCAGCTCAAAGTTTGGGGCGAGCGGGCCGGTGCGGAGGTCATCGCCAAGGAAGTCGGCGCTGATCCCGCGGGCGTGGCCTACGAAGCGCTCGAGCGAGCGAGCGCGTCTGGCGCTGACGTGCTGCTTATCGACACCGCCGGGCGCTTGCACAACAAGTCAGACTTAATGGCGGAGCTCGCCAAGATCGTGCGCGTCCTGCAGAAGCTCGAAAAAAGCGCGCCGTACGGCGTGGTACTCGTGCTCGACGCTACGACGGGGCAGAACGCGCTGGCGCAGGTCAAGACCTTCCAGGAAATCGCGGGCGTGACGAGCCTCGTCGTCACCAAGCTTGACGGCACGGCGCGAGGCGGCATTCTTGCGGCCATTGCCGAGCGCTTCGGGTTGCCCATCAGCGCTATCGGCATCGGCGAGGGTATCGACGACTTGAAGCCGTTCGACGCCGAAGACTTCGCCCGCGCCATCGCCGGTCTAGGATACGCGAATGAAGCAGCAGCCTAAAGCGAAGACCGCACGGATCGAAACGGTCGCGGTCGACCATCCTCCCAAGTCTGCACCGAGCACCGCGGGATCCGAGCCGTCGGTGCCGATGAAGCTTGCGATCGAGCTCGGCCCGCTGCTCCTATTCTTCGGCTCGAACGCGCTGTGGGGAATCTATATCGCGACCGCCGTGTTCATGGTAGCGACGGTCGTCTCGCTCGCGGCTGCCTGGCTGCTCTATCACAAGGTGCCGATCATGCCGCTCGTCAGCGGCGCCATCGTGCTCGCTTTCGGCGGACTCACGCTCTATCTGCGTGATGAGACCTTCATCAAGCTCAAGCCCACCATCGTCTACACTATGTTCGCGCTGCTGCTCTCGGCGGGGCTTCTCTTGAAAAAGCCGTTGCTCGAACTCCTGTTCGGCCCGGTGTTCAAACTCACCGAAGAGGGTTGGCAGAAGCTCACCGCGCGCTGGATCGTGTTCTTCATCGCCATGGCGGTGCTCAACGAGATCGTCTGGCGCAATTTCTCCACCGACGCCTGGGTGAGCTTCAAGGCTTTCGGCTTTCTGCCGCTGACCTTCCTGTTCGCGGTCGCGCAAGTGCCGCTGATGCAGCGCTATGCGCTGCCGGAAGCGGAGGATGCCGCTCCCGGCGGCGGCGAGCGATCCTAAGTCGCCCAAAAGCAATCCGACTTTCCGATTCTGCCCGTGCCCTTGCACGAAAAATCCGCCGTACCGATATGCATTCTGCGGGAAGGGCTTTTAGGGCTCTATGGGCAAGACAGGGACGCAGCTTGATCGCTCGGCGACGCACCTGCTCCACCGTGCGGGGCAATGCGCTGCGGATATTTTCGCCGTTGAGGCGCGCTTGAGCGGTCTCACGCCGCGGCAGTACGCTGTGCTGCTCGCGGTCGCCGAGGAAGAAGGTCTGACTCAGACCGGGCTCGTCGACCGGACCGGGATCGACCGCTCCACGCTTGCCGACATTGTTGCGCGCCTGCTCGCGCGCGGTCTGATCCAACGGCGCCGCGCCAAGGAGGATGGCCGCGCCTATGCCATCAAGCTTACGCCGCAGGGCGCAAAGGCGCTGCGCGAGACGCAGCCCGCAGCACAGGCCGTCGATGCGCAGCTGCTCGCCAATCTTCCGCCCGCCAAGCGCCAGGACTTCCTCGACCTGCTCAACCGGATCGTCGTCTCCAACCGGAAATAGCGCCGCTAGTTCTGCCCTTGCAGCAAGGGCAGAACCTTATCCCTGATCGACTGTTCGGTGAGTGGGCCGACATGGCGGTAGGCGATCTTGCCGTCGCCCCCGATCACATAGGTCTCGGGCACGCCGTAGACTCCGAAATCGACTGCCGTGCGGCCCGACCGGTCCGCGCCGACGCGCGCATAAGGGTTGCCGTAGCGCCCGAGGAAGCGGCGCGCCGAGGCAGGGTCGTCCTTGTAGTCGATGCCGAAGATCCTGACGCCCGGTTCCTTCGCGAGCGCCATCAGCAGCGGATGCTCGATCTGGCACTCCGCACACCATGACGCGAAGACATTGACGAGCGTCGGCTCACCTTGCGCAAGGTCCGAAGATGCAAAACCCGGTATCTCCTTGCCGTCCTGCGTCAGCCCTTCGAGCGCCGGCAGGTTGAACGCCGGCACGGGCTTGCCGATCAGCGCCGAGGGAAGCCGCGAGGGATCGCCGCTCTGCAGCGCGTACCAGAAGAGTCCCGCAAGCGCCGCGAACAGGAGGAGCGGCAAAGCAAGCCCGAAGCGCCGAAAGCGCTTCTCGTTCGGCACGTCGGTCATGATTTCCGCTTGCGTTTCGGCTTGACGGACGGCGCCGCTTCTTGCGCCGAGCGCCGCTTCACCCCGGCCCGCTCAAGCGCGGCAAGCGTGCGGCGCTGCCGGCGGTCGTCGTCGAGGATGAAGACAGCGAGCGCGCCGATCGCCGCGAAGGCGGCGACATAGGCGGCGATGATGAACGCTGCATACTGGCCGAGATCTGGCATCTCTTGCCGCCTATGCTTCGACCAAGGCGGCGCGCGCGACCTGCGTCTGCTGCAGCGCTCGCACCCGGCGGCGCAGAATTTCGGCGCGCATGGCGATGAGGTGGAGGAGCGTGAAGATCAACGCGAACGCAATGGCCATGATGAAAAGCGGGGTGAGCATCGAGGGATCGATGGTGGGACCGCCGGGACGGATCACGCTCGCCGGCTGATGCAGCGTGTGCCACCAATCGACCGAGAATTTGATGATCGGCAAGTTGACGGCGCCGACCAGCACGAGGATCGCCGCAGCACGGCCCGCCCTGCCCGGCTCCTCGATCGCCTGCCAGAGCGCGATCAGCCCGAGATAGAGCAGGAACAGCACGAGCACCGAGGTGAGCCGCGCGTCCCACACCCAATACGTGCCCCACATCGGCTTGCCCCAGAGCGAGCCCGTGACGAGCGCGACGAAGGTGAAGGTGGCGCCGATGGGCGCGGCGGCCTTGGCCGCGACATCGGCGAGCGGGTGCCGCCAGATCAGCGTGCCGAGCGCCGAGATGGCAATCAGCAGATAGCCGAACATGGCGAGCCACGCCGCCGGCACATGCACATACATGATCCTGACCGTCTCGCCCTGCTGGTGGTCGGGGGGCGCCACGAAGAATGCGAGGTAGAGGCCGATCCCGAGCAGGATCAGCGCCGCAGCAGCGAGCCACGGCACGACGCTCTCGACAAGGCTCAGGAATCGCGTCGGATTTGCGAGGCTTGGCATGGGGTTGATCTAGTGGGTTTGGTTGGCCAGCGCAATTGGCCCTTGCTTCAACGAAGTGCGACCTTCAGCGCCGCGGCGGCGGCGAGCGGAGCCAGCACAATACTGGCCAGGCTCAACGCGCAGAGCATCAGGAATGGCGGCCAGGGTGAGGCAGGTCCGATGATCGCGGCGGATGCCGCAGCCACGCCGAAGATCAGCACAGGCACGTAAAGCGGCAGCACGAGCAGCGCGAGCAGCAAGCCGCTACGCCTCAAGCCGAGTGTGAGGCTCGCGCCGATCGCCGCGACGAAGCTCACGGCGAGCGTGCCGGCGAGCATCGACAGCACGAGCATCGGCATCGCCTGAAGCGGCAGGTTAAGCAGGAGCCCTAGCACCGGCGCGAGCAGCGCAAGCGGCACGGATGTCGTGAGCCAATGGGCGAGGCTCTTAACCGCAGCTATGAGCGGCAGCGGCAGCGTGCTCATGGTCAGGAGATCGAGCGCGCCGTCCTCGTAGTCGTTATGGAAGATGCGGTCGGCCGAGAGCAGAGCCGCGAGCAGCAGCGCGACCCACAGAATCCCCGGCGCGATGCGCGCAAGCAAATTGAGGTCCGGCCCGAGTCCGAGCGGCGTGATCGCCACGACGACGAGGAAGAACCCGAGCGCCACGCCGACCGCGCCGCCCTCACGCCAGGCGAGCGCGATGTCGCGCTGTAGCAGCGCAAGCGCCGCCTTCACGCCGCGCGCTCCAGCGTCTGCCCAAGCGCGAGCTTCCGCGCGAACTTGGTCTTGAGCGGCGCGTGGCTCGCGACGATCGCGATGCCGCCACCCTTGAGATGGTCGCCGATCACCGCATCGAGGCGACGCACCGACAGCGCGTCGAGCGAGGCCTGCGGCTCGTCGAGCAGCCAGATCGGGCGGGGCGCGGCGAAGAGCCGGGACAGCGCGAGCTTTCGTTTCTGTCCCGCGGAAAGAATGCCAGCCGGCAGGTCGGCGAGCGCGCCCAGCCCGAAAGCGGCAAGCGCCTCGTCGAGCCGCGCACCGGCCCCGCCGAGGAAATCGGCATAGAAGGCGAGGTTCTCCCGAGCACTCAAGCTCGCCTTGATGCCGTTCGCGTGCCCGACATAGTGGCAAAGTTCCGGCAGGGTAGCGTCCAGCTCAGGCGCTGCACCCTGCAGATAGAGCCGCCCGGCGTCGAGCGGCAGCAGCCCCGCAATCTGCCTGAGCAGGCTCGTCTTGCCGGCGCCGTTGGGACCCGTGACGAGCAACCCCTCGCCCGGCGCAAGGGTGAAGCTCAGGCCCTCGAACAGCGTGCGCGCCCCGCGCCGGCAGGCGATGTCGTGAGCAGCAAGGCCGATCGGAGCAGGCATTTGCTTAGGATTTGCGCAATAGCTGCGGCTGCCAGAGGCAAGGCGGGCGCGACATAGCGCGCGTCCACGCTCTCTTCGCGTCATTGTTTCGTCGCCGCAAGGGCTTTTATAAGCAGATGTCAGGCCTCTTGTGTCAGGTATCAGACTTGCATCTGGCTCGGGATAGCTGACATTTGGCGACCGAAACACCACTCATGACCTCGATCCTCGAGACACCGCTCGACAGCTTCAGATGCCGCCGCACGCTCGACGTGGACGGGCGGGCTTACGAGTATTTCGACCTGAAAGAGGCCGAGGCCAACGGGCTCGAAGGGATCGCGAGCCTTCCCTTCTCGCTGAAGGTGCTGCTCGAGAACCTGCTCCGCCACGAGGATGGCCGCACCGTCACTGCCGACGACATTCGCGGCATCGCGGAGTGGCTCGGCGAGCGCAGAAGCGAGCGCGAGATCGCCTTCCGTCCGGCGCGCGTGCTGATGCAGGATTTCACTGGCGTTCCCGCCGTGGTCGACCTCGCCGCCATGCGCGATGCGATGGCGGCGCTCGGGGGCGACCCGCGCAAGATCAATCCGCTCGCCCCGGTCGACCTCGTCATCGACCATTCGGTGATGGTCGACGCCTTCGGCTCGGATCGCGCGTTCCAGTTCAATGTCGACAAGGAATATGAGCGGAACCTGGAGCGCTATGCGTTCCTGCGCTGGGGCGCGACCGCCTTCGACAATTTCCGCGTGGTGCCGCCGGGCACCGGCATCTGCCACCAGGTCAACCTCGAATATCTCGCCCAGACGGTCTGGACCAAAAAAGCGAATGGCGGGACTGCCGTAGCCTTTCCCGACACTCTGGTCGGCACCGACAGCCACACGACGATGGTGAACGGGCTCTCGGTGCTCGGCTGGGGCGTCGGCGGGATCGAGGCCGAGGCCGCGATGCTCGGCCAGCCGATCTCCATGCTGATCCCGGAGGTCGTGGGCTTCCGGCTGACCGGCGAGCTGAACGAGGGTGTCACCGCGACCGACCTCGTGCTGACCGTGACGGAGATGCTGAGGCGCAAGGGCGTGGTCGGCAAGTTCGTGGAGTTCTTCGGGCCGGGCCTTGAGAACCTGCCGCTCGAAGACCGCGCTACCATCGCCAACATGGCGCCAGAATATGGCGCGACCTGCGGCTTCTTCCCCATCGACAAGGAGACGCTCGCTTATCTCGACGCAACGGGCCGCAAGCAGAAGCGCATCGCCCTGGTCGAGGCTTATGCGCGCGCGCAAGGCCTCTATCGCGAGAAGGACACGCCCGATCCCCTGTTCACCGACACGCTGGCGCTCGACTTGCGCGATGTCGAGCCGTCGCTCGCGGGGCCGAAGCGCCCGCAGGACCGCGTGCCGCTGCGCGAGGCCGCATCAGCCTTCGCCGAGACGCTCGACAAGGAATACGGCAAGGCGAGCGAAGCGGGTTTGCGCGTGTCGGTGAAGGGCAAAAATTTCGATCTCGGCCATGGCGACGTGGTGATTGCCGCCATCACCTCCTGCACCAACACCTCGAACCCGTCGGTGATGATTGGCGCCGGCCTGCTGGCACGGAATGCCGTGAAGCGCGGCTTGAACGCCAAGCCCTGGGTGAAGACCTCGCTCGCGCCGGGCTCCCAGGTGGTTACGGATTATCTCGCGAAGGCCGGACTGCAGGACGACCTCGACAAGCTTGGGTTCAACCTTGTCGGCTATGGCTGCACGACCTGCATCGGCAATTCGGGCCCCCTGCCAGAGGAGATTTCGCAGACCATCCACGAGCATCATCTCGCCGTCGCCTCGGTGCTCTCGGGCAACCGCAATTTCGAGGGGCGGGTGAACCACGACGTGCGCGCGAACTACCTCGCCTCGCCGCCGCTCGTCGTCGCCTATGCGCTGGCCGGATCGGTCACGCTCGACCTCGCCACCGAGCCGCTCGGCACCGATGCAGATGGCAAGCTGGTCTATCTCAAGGACATCTGGCCGTCCTCGAAGGAGATCGCCAAGACGGTGCGGAAGGCGGTGAAGCGCTCGATGTTCAAAGAGCGCTATGGCGATGTGTTCCGCGGCGATCCGGAATGGCGCGAGATCGAGGTCGAGGGCGGGCTGACCTATGCGTGGGACATGGGCTCGACCTATGTGCAGAACCCACCTTATTTCGAGGACATGCCCGCGACGCCCACGGCGGTCACCGACATCGAGACCGCGCGCATCCTCGGCCTGTTCCTCGACTCGATCACCACCGATCACATCTCGCCGGCGGGCGGTATCCGTAAGGATAGCCCGGCGGGCCGCTATCTGACCGAGCACGGCGTGGATGCGCATGACTTCAATTCCTACGGCTCACGGCGCGGCAATCACGAGGTGATGATGCGCGGCACCTTCGCCAACACGCGCATCAAGAACCAGATGGTCCCCGGCGTCGAAGGCGGCTTCACGGTCCATTATCCGTCCCACGAGCGGCTGCCGATCTACGACGCAGCCATGCGTTATCACGCCGACGGCGTGCCGCTCATCATCTTCGCCGGCAAGGAATACGGCACTGGCTCCTCGCGCGACTGGGCCGCCAAAGGCACGCGGCTGCTCGGCGTGCGCGCCGTCATCGCTGAGAGCTTCGAGCGCATCCACCGCTCGAACCTGATCGGCATGGGCGTGCTGCCGCTCGTCTTCGCCGAGGGCATGTCCTGGCAGACGCTCGAGCTCAAGGGTGACGAGACGGTGAGCTTGCGCGGATTGGCCGAGATCAAGCCCAAGCAGTGGGTCGAGGCGGAGATCACTTACGCCAATGGCGAAACGCGCGCGGTCCCGTTGCGCGCGGCGATCGACACTTTCGATGAACTCGACTATTTCCGCAACGGCGGGATTTTGCACTACGTGCTGCGCGCGCTCGCGCGCGACGCGGCCTAGCTACTCCGCCGGTTGCAGCGCCCTAGCGCTCCGGAGCTCCGACCAGGACTGGTTGAGCACAAACCATGCCCCTTGCAACGCGAGCCCGGCCATGATGGCGGCAACCACGATATCCGGCCAGCCCGTGCCGGTGCCGAACACGCCCGCCGCGGCAAGCAGCACCGCCAGATTGCCGAACACGTCGTTGCGGGTGCAGATCCACGCCGAGCGCATATTGGAATCGCCGGCGCGATAGGCCCAAAGCAGGCCGAACGAAATGGCATTGGCAAGCAGCGCGGCTGTCCCCACGGCACCCATGGTGAAGGCCTCGGGCAGCGTGCCGTGCCAGGCATGCCAGATCGTAACGCCGACGACCCACAGGCCGAACAGGCCCATTGTCGCTCCCTTTAGCAGCGCGGCGCCTGCACGGTATTGCAGCGCCATGCCGACCACGAACAGGCTGATGGCGTAATTTCCGGCATCGCCGAGGAAGTCGAGCGCATCGGCCTGCAGCGAGGCCGAGCCGGCCGCGAGACCCGCGCTGACCTCGACCGCGAACATCGCCGCATTGATCGCCAGCACGACGCAAAGCACACGGCGATAGCCCTCGTCGCCGCGGTGAATGTCCTTAGGCTGATTGCAGCAGGAAGCGCTCATGATCCGTCGTCGCCGTTTTCGTTGCGTAACCTAACTAGACTTGTGGGCCGGCGCGCAAGTCGTCAAGGAAACGGCCGTCGGAAGGTCACCGAGTTGTGACCCGTCGTCAGAATTTTTTGCCGGTAATTGCGCTTCGGTTCCGGCATTGTACCGGACCATGAGGACATATCTGCCATGGGGCGCCGGCGCGCTTGCCGCGGCTGCAGCCATCGTTGCCGCCCTGCCAGGGTTGACCGAGCAGCCGCAGACGGTGTCGAAGCCGAGCATCGTGCTTGAGCTCTTCACGAGCCAAGGCTGCTCCTCATGCCCGCCCGCGGACGCGTTGCTCGCCAAACTCACGGATGAGCCGGGCGTGGTGACGCTCTCTTACGCCGTCGACTACTGGAACTATCTCGGCTGGCGCGACACGCTATCGAGCCCGGCCAACAGCGAGCGCCAGCGCGACTACGCGCGCGTGCGCGGCGACGGCAAGGTCTACACGCCGCAAATGGTCGTTGATGGCCTGATCCACGTCAACGGTAGCAACGAAGCGGCGATTGAGATGGCGAGGCGGAAAGCAGGCGACCAGCTTGCCAAGGCTAAGGTCGACGTCGCCATGCGCGCAGAGGCCGACACGCTTGTCATCGACATCGGCGCGGCGCCGGAAGGCTCAGACAAGCGCGCGGCGACCGTGTGGCTCGCGCTCGCCAAGGACAAGGAAACCGTGTCGATCACCCGCGGCGAAAATCGCGGTAAGGAGATCACCTATCACCATCCCGTGCGCGAGCTGTCGCCGGTCGGCATGTGGAAGGGCGAAGCGATGACCATTCGTCTTCCCCTCAAAGACCTCAAAGCGAAAGGCGGCGACCAATTGTTCGCGCTGCTACAGGTGGAGAATAGCGGCCCCATCATCGGCGTGGCCGCTCACGAGCGGCGCTAGCGTCTCCCCAAAAAGAAACGGGCCGGCAAGCCGACCCGTTCGTGAAGTGAAAATGGAAGTGGCCCGGTCCGAGAGAAGGCCCCGGGGGGGCTGGGGGGCTGAGATCCGAAGCCTCTCTTTAGGACCGGGCCGAGAGGCAACGATCGGCATCATACGGTTCTTTGGGGCGTGGCAAAGGCTCAACTTAGGCGGAACTGTGATGAATATTTCAAAGTGTTACACACCGTGTAACCATGCGCCTGCGCTTGAATTTCCGGGACGCTCCGGTCATCATGAAGCTTCCGTTACAGGAGGCGCGCTTTGAGCGAAACGGAACCCATAGTCTTGCCGCTGGCCCGCAAGGCTAGCGGCGACTCGAACCAGACTGACACCTCTTCCCGGCGCGGCGGCATCGCTTTCGACCGCGGCGAACTCAACCAAATCCTAGATGTCTATGGACGCAAGGTCGCGAGCGGCGAGTGGCGCGATTACGCCATCGATTCGCTCGGCGAGAAGGCGGTGTTCTCGGTGTTCCGGCGGAGCTCGGAATGTCCGCTCTACCGCATCGAGAAGGCGCCGAAGCTCGCCCGGCGCCAGGGCGCCTATAGCGTGATCGCGGCGACGGGGCTGATCTTGAAGCGCGGCCACGACCTGGCCCGTGTGCTCCGCGCCCTCGACAAGGGCCTGCGCCTCGTCGAGGCTTAGCTCGCGCGGGACGGCCGCCACGGGCTTCGAGGCGGCCGTCATCCTGAGGTGCGAGCGGAGCGAGCCTCGAAGGACGGCCGCCCGTGCGTTTGCACGTTAGAGGGTTTGTAAGCTGCGGGCGGAGACGCTATCTAAGGGGAAATCTTCAGACATCCGCCGACAAGCCTTGCAATGGACAAGCCCCGCAGCCTCTACGACAAGATTTGGGACGCCCATCTCGTGCATGAGGCGCCGGACGGCACCTGCCTGCTCTATATCGACCGGCATCTGGTGCACGAGGTGACGAGCCCGCAGGCCTTCGAGGGCCTGCGCATTGCCGGCCGCAAGGTGCGCGCGCCGGAGAAGACGCTCGCCGTGGTCGACCATAACGTGCCGACCACCGACCGCTCCAAAGGCATCGACGATCCCGAGTCAAAGATCCAGATCGATACGCTCGCCCAGAACGCGCGCGATTTCGGCATCGAGTATTACCACGAGCGCGACCGCCGCCAGGGCATCGTGCATGTGGTCGGGCCCGAGCAGGGCTTCACGCTGCCCGGCACGACCATCGTCTGCGGCGACAGCCACACCTCGACCCACGGCGCGTTCGGCGCGCTCGCCCACGGCATCGGCACGAGCGAGGTCGAGCATGTGCTCGCCACTCAGACGCTGATCCAGTCCAAGGCCAAGAACATGCGCGTGCGCGTCGACGGCAAGCTGCCCGAGGGCGTCACCGCCAAGGACATCATCCTTTCGATCATCGGCGAGATCGGCACCGCTGGCGGCAACGGCCATGTCCTCGAATATGCGGGCGAAGCGATCCGCGCGCTCTCCATGGAAGGCCGCATGACCATCTGCAACATGTCGATCGAGGGCGGCGCACGCGCCGGCCTGATCGCGCCGGACAAAAAGACCTTCGACTACATCAAGGGCCGTCCGCGCGCGCCCAAAGCCGGCGCCTTCGAGCTCGCGCGCGCCGATTGGGAGCGGCTCTATTCGGACGATGACGCGGAGTTCGACCGCGAGGTCGTGATGCATGCCGAGAAGCTGCCGCCGATCGTCTCGTGGGGCACGAGCCCCGAGCAGGTTGTCTCCGTCTCTGGCCGCGTGCCTATCCCGTCTGAGATCGCCGACGAGACGAAGCGCAAAGCCGCCGAGCGCGCGCTCGACTATATGGGCCTGCAGGGCGGCGAGAAGATCACCGACATCACGCTCGACCGCATCTTCATCGGCTCCTGCACCAATGGGCGCATCGAGGATCTGCGCGCCGTTGCCAAGATCGTCGCCGGCCGCAAGATCAACGAGAACCTCCGCGCCATGATCGTGCCGGGCTCAGGCCTCGTGAAGGCGCAGGCTGAAGCCGAGGGCCTCGACCAGATTTTCAAAGATGCGGGCTTCGAGTGGCGCGAGCCTGGCTGCTCGATGTGCCTCGGCATGAACCCTGACCAGCTCTCCCCGCGCGAGCGCTGCGCCTCGACCTCGAATCGCAATTTCGAGGGGCGCCAGGGCAGGCTCGGCCGCACGCATCTCGTCTCGCCGCAAATGGCCGCGGCGGCGGCGATCGCCGGCCGCTTCGTCGACATCCGCGAATTTCACTAAGAAGAAGAGAACCGGCGCGCCAGGACGGCAGTGCTGCAAAAGGGGGGCGAGCGAAGCCGCGCGTTACGCCGTGCGCGCTGCCACGCCGGAAGCGGAGCGAGCATGAACGACTGGAGCACGCGCGAAGCACCGACGCTCGCCGAGTTCGAAGCGATCGCCGAGCACGCCTACCGGCGTCTGCCTTCGGGCTTTCGCGCGCTGACCGGCGATCTCCTCATCCGCATCGAGGATTTCCCCACCGACGAGGTGCTCGACTCGCTCGGACTGAAATCGGAGTTCGACCTGCTCGGGCTCTATTCGGGCATCGATCTGGCGCGGAAAAGCGTGATGGACGTGAGCGCCATGCCCGACATGGTGTTCCTCTATCGCCGCCCGATCCTCGACTATTGGGCCGAGCACGAGGACACTCTCGGCGCCATCATCACCCATGTTCTGGTGCACGAGATCGGCCACCATTTCGGCTTATCCGACGCCGACATGGAGAAGATCGAGGCGGAAGCGGGCGCTTGACGCTCGCGCGTGCGGCCCACAGACTGCGCACCGCGCCGGACGGGGCCGCGCGGCAGAGGGAAAATCGAATGCAGCTGGCTGCCCGGATCCTGGTTGGGCTTGCGCTTTGCCTCGCGCTCGGAGGCCACGAGGGGCCGCAGCCTGCCGCCGCGGCCGCCGCGGAAAATGGCAAGATGGTGCAGCCGGGAAGGCTCGTGCTCGCCGGACGCAGGCTCTCTTGCGGTTCGACCGCCACCTTGATCCGCGACTTCGAGGGCTTCGCCGTCTCCTCGACCATCATCATGCTGAACATGGAGGCGCTCAAGGAGCTGCCGCGCCGCGTGCAATGGCTGATCTACTATCACGAGTGTGGGCACATCCGTTACGGACCGAGCGAGACTGCTGCCGACTGCTACGCGGTGCGGCGCGCGCGCAAAGAGGGCTGGCTCGACCCGCAAACGCTTGACGATATCTGCGCGGTGTTCGCGGTTTCAGGCCATGGCCCGGTCCACGCCGACCCCGAGGCGCGCTGCAACCAGCTCCGTCAGTGCTTCGGCAAGAAGGGGGGCGTCACCGCGAGCGGCGCCAACTGACCACCCTCGGCAATTGCGCCCGCCCCGGACGGGCTTTAGAGTGCGATTCACCATGCGGCACAGACGGGCAAATTTCGCTTTGGCGCTTGCTGGCGCCTTGTTTTTCGCGCTTTGCGCGAGCCTTCCGGGCGCCCTGCAGGCTCAGGAATGGGTCTTCAGGGGCTCGACTTCGGGCCCGACGGTCGGCGCCTATCTCGACGAGGTCGGCCCGGACGCCAGCCTGGTCGAGCACGGCGCGCTCATGATCGACGGCAAACGCGTCAATTGCGGCAAGCGCCCGACAGTGCTCAACCCCAATTTCGACAGTTGGGGCGGCGCCTTCCCAGGCTTCCTGATCCTCAACACCAAGAAGATCAGCGGCCTCAGCACGCAGGTGAAGCTTTATATCTACAGCCACGAATGCGGCCACCAGTTTGAAGGTGCCGACGAGATCAAGGCCGATCTGTTCGCCATCAGGCGCGGGGTGAAATGGGACTGGCTCGACGCACAAGGGATGGAGGACATCTGCGCTTTCATCTCGCAGCTCAAGGGTGACTCCGTGCATCCGCCAGGGCCGAAACGCTGCGACATCATGCGCAAGCACTACCAGGCTCTGATCGAGAAAGAGAGCCGCCCGGCGACCGCCCGCTCCTCCACCACGACCCGCGCACAGACCTTGGGACCCGCGCGGTAGCCGCTGGTCAGAAGATCCAGGCTGTCATCAGCCAGAAGATCACGAAGAATAACAAGAAGCCGATGATGGTGAAAGGCAGCTCGCCGAAAATGGCGTCGCCGCCCGAGACGATCGCCATCACCAGGACCACGGCGAGCGACACGCCGAAGCTGATCAGCGCCGCGTCTTTGAGCCCGAGCCCTCCGGAGAACGGATTGCCCGGACCGGTGAACCAATCGGCCAGGAAATGCAGCGCGCCGCCGAGGAGAAGGGCGAGCAGTATGACTGCGACGCCCACGGCAAGCATAAGCTGTCTTGCCTCTTTGCGGTCGCGCCGGTCTTCAGCTCCCGCCATCCTCTTCACTCATCGGCGGGACTGGCTCGCCGCGGGCTTCCGACCTCTGGGCGCCTCTGATCGCATCGCGGATCTCGTGCGGATCGGGCATGTCCAGCACGGTGAATTCCGGCTCATCCCCCGTGCTTGAGATTTCGATCTTACCAACCCCGAACACACGGTTGATCGGGCCCTGCGCCACGCGCACCGAGCGCACCTGCCTGAGCGCCACCGACGTACGGTCCTTGCTCAGGATGCCGCGCTCATAGGTGATGTCGTGGTCGGTCACGCTGAGCTTTGTTGCCCGGGTTTGAATGTACCAATAGAGGAGCAGCAGGAGGCCGATGCCAAAGGCGGCGATCAGCAGGACGAATAGGGTGAACAGAAAAGGTCGCGCCCGGAACATGGCCGGATGCGCTTCATAGACAACCGTAGCCGGCATGACTGACGCTCCCTCTCTCCCGCTCGGCCACGGACCTTAATCCGGGCCCTGGCGGCTGGAAAGCGGGAAGATTGCGGGCCTCAAGGCGCGCCGGAAGCTGGAAACCCGGGCGAAGCGGCGCTAAATAGCGATTGTCTGAAGGCGAGATCATACATGGAGAAATTCACGACGCTCACGGGGATCGCGGCGCATCTGCCGATGATCAATGTCGACACCGACATGATCATCCCGAAGCAATACCTCAAGACCATCAAGCGCACCGGGCTCGGCTCGGGCCTGTTCGCGGAGCTACGCTATGACGAGGCGGGCAACGCGCTCTCCGACTTCGTGCTGCACAGGCCGCCTTACACCGAGGCGAAGATTCTCATCACCGGAGAGAATTTCGGCTGCGGCTCGAGTCGAGAGCATGCGCCCTGGGCGCTGCTCGATTTCGGCATACGCTGCCTCATCGCGCCGTCCTTCGCCGACATCTTCTACAACAACTGCTTCAAGAACGGCATCTTGCCGATCACGCTCCCGCAAGCTGAGATCGACAAGCTGATCGACGATGCTTCGCGCGGCGCCAACGCGGTTCTGACCGTCGATCTCGAGGCGCAGGAAATCAGGGGGCCCGACGGCGGGGCGATCAGGTTCGAGATCGACCCGTTCCGCAAACGCTGCCTGATGGAAGGCCTCGACGATATCGGGCTGACGCTGGAAAAGGCCGACGCGATCGAGGCCTTCGAGCGGGCCTCGCAGGCCCAGCGCCCCTGGGTCTAGCCGCACCTTTCCCGTTGGGTTCTGCCTATTCGAACGCGACGGGCTCGCTCGACTGCTCGATCACAGCCTTGCCGTCGCGCGTGACCTTGACGGCGGCGGTGTAGGTGCCGTCGGGCCAGCCGCCGGCCGGCACGCCGCGCTTGCCCGCGAGCAGCAGGAACTGCGCCTTGTCCTCGCCAAGCGTCTCGACATTGTGCATCAGCGACTTGTCGCCCTGCTTGAGATCGAGCTGGACCGTGTCGCCTTTCTTCGCGTTGGCGAGCAGCACATAGGCGATACCTGGCGTGTTGAAGCGAGGGATCGGGACCGCTGCACCACCGGCAAGCTCGGCCTCGGTGACGACGTGGTTGGCCACGCCTAGCGCAACGACCTTCGTGTCCTCGGCCGCGGCGGGCCAAATCGCGCCAGAGACCACGAGCAAAACCAAGAGCGCCCTTGTCAGCATTTCCTACTCCCTTTAGGCAAGCGGGCCAGCCTTAGCGCAAGGAACGGCCGAAGTCACATGACAACCTTCAAGCTTCTCCTGCTTCCCGGCGATGGCATCGGCCCTGAGGTCATGGCCGAGGTCGAGCGCCTGGTCGCCTGGGTCAACGCGGCCGGCCTCGCGCGGATCGAGACCGAGACCGACCTTGTCGGCGGCTGCGCCTACGACGTGCATGGCGAGGCGGTTTCCGACACGACCATGGGGTGCGCGCTCGCGGCCGACGCCGTCATGCTCGGCGCCGTCGGCGGTCCCAAATGGGACGGCGTGCCTTATGAGAAGCGGCCCGAGGCCGGTCTGCTTCGCCTTCGCAAGGACCTCGAGCTGTTCGCCAATCTACGCCCCGCCATCTGTTATCCGGCGCTCGCCGATGCCTCATCGCTGAAGCGCGAGCTGGTCGACGGGCTCGACATCATGATCGTGCGCGAGCTGACGGGCGGCGTCTATTTCGGCGAGCCAAAGACCATCACCGATCTCGGCAACGGGCAGAAGCGCGCGATCGACACGCAGGTCTACGACACCTACGAAATCGAGCGCATCGCTGCCGTCGCCTTCGAGCTCGCGCGCAAGCGCCGGAACCTCGTGCACTCTGCCGAGAAGCGCAACGTGATGAAGACCGGTGTGCTGTGGCACGAGGTCGTCACCCGGCTGCACAAGGAACGCTACGCCGATGTGAAGCTCGAGCACATCCTCGCCGACAATTGCGCCATGCAGCTCGTCCGCGCGCCGAAGCAATTCGACGTGATCGTCACCGACAATCTGTTCGGCGATGTCCTTTCGGACGAAGCGGCGATGGCCACGGGCTCGCTCGGCATGCTGCCGTCAGCTTCTCAAGGCGGGGCCGACGCGAGCGGACGCCGCCGCGCACTCTACGAGCCAGTGCATGGCTCAGCGCCCGACATCGCCGGCAAAGGCGTGGCCAACCCGATCGCCACCATCGCGAGCTTCGCCATGTGCCTCCGCTATTCCTTCGATCTCGGCGAGACCGCCGACCGCATCGAGGGCGCGATCGCGCGCGTGCTCGACGAGGGGCTCCGCACGGCCGACATCCGGCAAGACGGCTGCCGCACCATCGGCACGCGCGAGATGGGCGACGCCATTCTCGCGGCGCTAGACGCCGCGGCGTGAGCCGCCTGGACACTCAAGCCACGCCCGCCCATACTCGCCACGCAGACGGGGGGTTTAAAAAGGTTTCACGCATGCACGCCATCCTCCGTCTGTCCCTCACCATGTTGATTGCGCTCTCGCCGGCTGCTGTCTCAGCCGCGGAGCCCGGCGCTGCTTCGCCGCCCACGGCAGAAGCGCCGACACCGGAGAAGAAGCCCGAGCTGACACCCGAGGAGATGGCCGAGAAGGAAATGCGCAAGGCTTGCAAGATCAAGGTCTGCGCCATCCTCGCCAGCAAGGACCCGCAGGGCGAAGACGTCGCCTGCGACATCGTCAAGACCTGGCGCGAGGCCGACATCACCAAGATGCTGGGCGGCAGGATCAACTGGCCCTGGGGCAAGGCGGTCTGCGATTTCAAGCTTGCGCTCCAACGCGAGCCACTCGCCAAGGCCATGAGCGAGCCGAGCTACGAGGTCGCACTTCCCTCGCAGAAGCTGCGATGCAGCGTGGCGCAAAAGGGCGGCACCGATCCCTATGCGATCGAGATGTCCGTGGCGCCAAAGGTGAAGTTCGAGAGCGGCAAGGCGACGGAGGCGGCGGTGAATTGGGGCGAGGCCTCGGCGCCGATGCTGATCTATCCCTTGATCTACGCCGGCACCGGGTTCGACAATTCCAACAACGTGCTCGGCCCCGAAGTGGTGCGGATGATCAACGAATTCACCACGAAGAAATGCGCCGAGGTGAAAGTGGAGCTGCCGGCCGCCCCCAATTAGGCCGCGTTCATCCCCGCAGAAGCGCGAGGGGCTGGGCGTTGAGCCAAACTTCACACTGGGGCCTTATAAACCGTCCATGGAACGGCAACGGGCTTTAGTCGTGGTGGACGCGATGAACGACATGATGCCGGCAACGCCCCATTCCGAGGTCCCCGCTCGGCCGACGCCGGGCGGGCTCCCCGCGCGTTCGCGGCAGCCGCGGTCCGCCCACCGGCGCACCTCGGTGCTGCTGCGCGATTTCCTCGAGGCCCACACCGAGCCGCGCATCTCGCTCGGGGCGCTAGTCGATGCCTTGCAGGATCGCGGGTTCGGCGTGCTTCTCTTCATCTTCGCCTTCCCCAACCTGATCCCGCTCAACATCCCTTTCGTCTCCTCGGTGCTAGGCTTTCCCTTGGTGCTGCTTGCCGCGCAATTGTCCTATGGGCGGCACAAGCCGTGGTTCCCCGACTGGCTCACCCAGCAATCCTTCCCGCGCGAAGGCTTCACCAAGGTCGCGCTACGCGCCCTGCCCTATCTCGAGCGCACCGAGCGCCTGTTGAAACCCCGCCTGCCGCTCTTCGTGTCCTGGACAGCCGAGCGGCTGATCGGCGTGTTCCTGCTGGTGCTCACCATCGTGCTCTCTTTGCCGATCCCGCTCGGAAACTGGCTCCCCGCTTGCGCCATCTCGATCATCGGGCTCGCCATCGTCGAGAAGGATGGACTTGCGGTGCTCGTGGGCATCGCCGTCGGAATCGCGAGCCTCATCGTCGCCTGGGCCGTGATCCTCGGCTTCATCAAGGCCTTTCTGCTGGTGGTCGGCCTCACCGCTTGAGGAACCTCACCATCGCCGCGGTTCTTTTTCATCTTTCCCCCGAGGGGGAGGGAGAGCGTGCGCTTTACAAGCGCCGGAGCTTCCCATAAATCGGCGGCAAAGCTGCGCGAGCGCCTCGCGCGCGTAAATTCGGAGATCGCTCATGGGCTACAAGGTCGCCGTCATTGGCGCCACCGGTAACGTCGGGCGCGAGATGCTCAACATCCTCGCCGAGCGCGAATTTCCCGCCGACGAAGTCTTCGCCATCGCTTCGCGCAAGTCGATGGGCGTCGAAGTCTCCTTCGGCGATCACCGGCTCAAATGCCGCGACCTGGAGCAATTCAACTTCAAGGGCGTCGATTTCGCGCTGATGTCGGCGGGTTCCGCCGTCTCAAAGGAGTGGTCGCCCAAGATCGGCGCGCAGAGCTGCGTGGTGATCGACAATTCTTCCTGCTGGCGCTACGACCCCGATGTCCCGCTCATCGTGCCGGAGGTCAACGCCGACGCGGTCGCGGGCTTCAGCAAGAAGAACATCGTCGCCAACCCGAACTGCTCGACGGCGCAGCTCGTCGTCGTTCTGAAGCCGCTCCACGACTACGCCAAGATCAAGCGCGTGGTGGTGGCGACCTACCAGTCCGTGTCCGGCGCCGGCAAGGACGCGATGGACGAGCTCTGGGACCAGACCAAGGGCATCTTCGTGACCGACCCACCGGAGCCCAAGAAGTTCACCAAGCAGATCGCCTTCAACGTCATTCCTCATATCGACGTCTTCATGGAGGACGGCGGCACGAAGGAGGAATGGAAGATGATGGTAGAGACGAAGAAGATCCTCGATCCCAAGATCAAGGTCACGGCCACTTGTGTGCGGGTGCCCGTCTTTGTCGGCCATTCGGAAGCGGTCAATATCGAATTCGAGGACCCGATCACCGCGGCCGACGCGCGCAGGATCCTGCGCGAAGCGCCCGGCGTACTCGTGGTCGACAAGCGCGAGCCGGGCGGTTACGTGACGCCGATCGAATGCGTCGGCGACTACGCGACCTTCGTCAGCCGCATCCGCGAGGACCAGACGCTCGACAACGGGCTGTCGCTTTGGATCGTCTCGGACAATCTGCGCAAAGGCGCGGCGCTCAACACGGTGCAGATCGCCGAGACGATCATCAACCGCAACCTGCTCGACCGCGCCGCCTGACCGGCGCCCCGCGGGAACCGCTCACGCCGGCGCATCGTTTCCTTCGTGAAAGGATAAAGCGCCATGGCGACCATGCAGGACTGCATAAAGGACTGTCTCGACTGCCACGCCGTCTGTCTCGCCACCATCGCGCATTGTCTGCGGAAGGGCGGTGAGCATGCCGCGCCCGATCACATACGTCTGCTTCAGGACTGCACGCAGATTTGCAGCACGAGCGCCGACTTCATGCTGCGCGCTTCGCCGCTGCACCAGATGACGTGCCGCATCTGCGCCGGCATTTGCGAGATGTGCGCCGATGATTGCACGAGATTCGCCGACGACGAGGCGATGGTGCTGTGCGTCGAGGCCTGCCGGCGTTGCGCCAAGAGCTGCGGCGAAATGGCCGGCGCCGCCCGCAAGGCCGCCTAACTGCCGCTGCGACCTAGGTCTCGCTCAAGGCAAGGAAGCGCCCGCTCTCCTGGTCGAGCGCGAGAAGCTCTCCACTGGCGAGATCGAAATGGAGGCCGTGCAGTCCAAGCAGGCCCTCGCCTTCACGCTCCTTGATGAAGGGAAAACTGCGCATATTGGTGAGCGACGAACGGATCGCCGCCAGCTCGAAGGCCATTTCGTCGCCATAAGTAAAAATCTCGCTCTCCTCGACGTCGAGATTGTCGAGCAACGTGAGCCAACTTCCGATGAAGCCTCGCTCATGCACGTGATCCCTGACACTCTGCCGGTAAGCATTCACGCCGCCGCAATGCGAGTGCCCGAGCACGATGATGTTGGGCACTTTAAGATTCATGGCGGCGAACTCGATCGCGGCGCTCGTGCCGTGATATTTGCCGCCCGCCTCGAAGGGCGGCACGAGATTGGCGACGTTGCGCAAGATGAAGAGCGCACCGGGTTCGGAGTTCGAAGACTGCCGACACGTCGACGCGCGCATCGCAGCAAGCGATGATCATCGCAGCCGGTGCCTGGCCGAGCTCTGCGAGCTGGAGATAGCGGCCGCGATCCGCCGCGTGCACGTTGCGCCGGAAGCGCCAATGCCCGTCGATCAGGGTTTTCGGTAAAGGCAATGTGAAGGTCCCCTTTTGTTGCACCGCAACGATCCCAGCCGGTGCCGCGTTTGTCCAGTACGGGCAGTCGATAGGGCCCCCCTATCGACCGTTCGCATACGCCTACTTGATCGGTAGGCAGATTGGTTCGATGGTCCAATCGCCGGTCCACCCCCCCAAGAAGCGCGTCGAATAGCGCCTAGGCCGGCATGAGGAAAGCCGAGGATGAGGCTGACGCGTGTTCACGCCATAGCCTTGATCCGATTGCAACAGCGACGTGGCGCTGGTGCCGGGTTGCTTGCGCCTGTGCGCGGGCAAGCGATCCCTTGCGCCCATGTGGAAGCACGACATGAAGGAGTGGCATCATGGCGAAAGTAGTTTGTGTGCTTTATGACGACCCGGTAACCGGGTACCCGAAGAAATATGCCCGCGACGATATTCCCAAGATCACCAAATATCCCGACGGGCAGACCGCGCCGACGCCGAGCGCCATCGACTTCAATCCGGGCGAGTTGCTGGGCAGCGTCTCCGGCGAACTGGGCTTGCGCAAATTCCTGGAGAAGGCGGGCCACACGCTGGTCGTGACCTCCGACAAGGACGGCGCGAACTCAAGGCTCGACAAGGAGTTGCCGGACGCGGAGATCGTGATCTCCCAGCCCTTCTGGCCCGCCTATATGACGCGCGAGCGCATCGAGAAGGCGAAGAACCTCAAGCTCATCGTGACGGCCGGCATCGGCTCGGACCATACCGATCTTCAGGCGGCGATGGACAAAGGCGTCACCGTGGCCGAGGTCACTTATTGCAACTCGATCAGCGTCGCCGAGCACATCGTGATGATGATCCTCGCGCTCGTGCGCAACTACATTCCGTCCTACGGATGGGTCATCAAAGGCGGCTGGAACATCGCCGACTGCGTCGAGCGGTCCTACGACCTCGAAGGCATGAATGTGGGCACGGTTGCTGCAGGCCGCATCGGCCTTGCCGCGCTGCGCCAACTCAAGCCCTTCGGCGTCAAGCTCCACTACACCGACAAGCACCGCCTTTCCAAGGAGGTCGAGAAGGAACTCGATCTCACCTTCCATCCGGACGTCGAGTCTCTGGTCAAGGTCTGCGACGTCGTGACCATCAATGCGCCGCTCCACCCCGAGACGGAGCACATGTTCAACGACAAGCTGATCTCGAAGATGAAGCGCGGCAGCTACATCGTGAACACGGCACGCGGCAAGATCTGCGACCGCGACGCGATCGTGCGCGCGCTGGAAAGCGGCCAGCTCGCGGGTTATGCCGGCGACGTGTGGTTCCCGCAGCCTGCGCCCAAGGATCACCCCTGGCGCACCATGCCGCATCACGGCATGACCCCGCATATCTCGGGAAGCTCGCTCTCGGCGCAGGCGCGCTACGCCGCGGGCGTGCGCGAAATCCTGGAGGCCTATTTCGCCAAGAAGCCCATCCGCACCGAATATCTCGTGGTGGACAAGGGCAAGCTCGCCGGGGTCGGCGCCCATTCCTACACGGCGGGCGACGCCACCAAGGGTTCGGAAGAAGCAGCCAAATTCAAGAAAGAGAAGGTCAAAGCCTGACAAGACCTCACGAAGCCGCCTAAACGCATCCACGCGCCGTCGTCCCATCCCCTGTCTCGGGCTGGGGCGGCGGCGTTTTGCGTTCCGGAAGGGGAAAATTCGTTCGCATCGGGACCCTGCTAAACGCTTGCGATTGCAGTTGGGCACGGCCTACTGTCCGCGCTAAATCACAAAGACCTCGGGGGGAAACGGAGAATGGCGCGTAGCGGAGGTACCTTGGCTGCAAGCGACCGCTTGGGCCTGCTCGACAAGGCGCGCATCATCGCGCCTCCGACCTACAATCGCTGGCTCGTTCCGCCGGCCGCGCTCGCCATCCATCTCTGCATCGGCATGGCCTACGGCTTCAGCGTGTTCTGGCTGCCGCTGAGCCAGGCGATCGGCATCGACCATTCCGTCAAATGCCCCGACCTGACGCTCATCCAGGCGCTGTTCACGCGGACCTGCGACTGGCGCATCGCCGATCTTGGCTGGATGTACACGCTTTTCTTCGTGTTTCTCGGCGGCTCGGCGGCCATCTGGGGCGGATGGCTGGAGAAGGTGGGTCCAAGGCGCGCGGGCGTGGTCTCGGCGCTGTGCTGGTGCGGGGGCCTCCTGATCTCCGCGCTTGGCATCTATCTGCACCAGCTTTGGATGATGTGGCTCGGCTCGGGCGTCATCGGCGGCATCGGGCTAGGCCTCGGCTATATCTCGCCCGTCTCCACCCTCATCAAATGGTTCCCGGACCGGCGCGGCATGGCGACCGGCATGGCCATCATGGGCTTCGGCGGCGGCGCCATGATCGGCAGCCCGCTCGCTACGATCCTGATGAACCACTACCACACGCCGGCCAGCGTCGGTGTGTGGCAGACATTCGTCACGCTCGCCGCGATCTATTTCATGTTCATGCTCGCGGGCGCCTTTGGCTATCGTCTGCCGCCCCCCGGATGGAAGCCCTCAGGCTGGACACCGCCCGCCAACAAAAAGGCCATGATCGCCGATGGCCACGTGCATCTGAACCAGGCGCACAAGACCCTGCAATTCTGGCTGATCTGGGCAGTGCTCTGCCTCAACGTCTCCGCCGGCATCGGCATTATCGGCATCGCCTCACCGATGTTGCAGGAGATTTTCGGCGGCGCGCTGGTCGGCGATGCCGCGTTGAGCTTCGATCAGGTTCAGTACAACGAGAGTCTCGCCGGACAGGCGGCGCTGGTCGCGGCGGGCTTTGTCGGCCTCATTTCGCTGTTCAACATTTTCGGCCGCATCTTCTGGGCCTCGTCCTCGGACACGCTCGGCCGCAAACTCACCTATTTCACGTTCTTCGCGCTCGGCGCGGTCTGTTACGCCATCGCCCCCTTCGCCGCGGAGTGGAAGAACCTTGCGCTGTTCGTCGGCGCCTTCTGCCTCATCGCGTCGATGTATGGGGGCGGCTTCGCCACCGTGCCCGCCTACCTCGCCGATGTGTTCGGCACCCAGTTCGTGGGCGCGATCCACGGACGCCTGCTCACCGCCTGGTCGACCGCCGGCATCGTCGGCCCCGTGATCGTGAACTACATGCGCGAAGCGAGGCTCGCAGCCGGCGTGCCGCGCGACCAGCTTTACGACCCGATCTTCTACGTGCTGGCAGGCCTGCTCGTGGCTGGCTTCGTCGCCAATCTCCTGATCAGGCCACTGCACAAGAAGTGGTTCATGTCGAAGGACGAGGTCGAGGCCCTTCTAGCCGCTGACCGCAAGGCCGCCGAGCGCGCTAAGGCATCCGCCACCGTCGGCAGCGCGGGCGGCTTCGATATCAGGGCGCTTCTGGCCTGGGCCGCAGTCGGCATCCCCCTTGCCTGGGGCGTCTGGATCACCCTCCAAAAGGCGCTCGTGCTATTCATTTGACATGGCTTCGCCCCGCCCGGTCTACATATAAGGCCACAGCGGCGGCAAAGACCCTCGATTTGGATAATGGCGCCCGATTTTGTCAGAATTTGTTAATGTGGCGTTCAGCCGGGTTTCATGGACGCTTCATGCCGCTCTCATGCCTGGGCCCTATCTTCTAGCCTTGAAGTTCACCGAAGGAGACGACCATGAAAGAGTGGCTGAAACCCGAGATCACCGAGTCCGAGGCTGGCATGGAAGTGACGAGCTACCTCCCGGCCGAGCTCGACCGCGCTTAATCAACGCGTCGATCTAAGCAAGTTTTCGCTTAACATGGCGGTCCCCGCGAAAGTGGGGATCGCCATTTTATTTTTCAGTCCCCGCACGGCTCTCCCGCACCATCCGGCTCAGCTTCCCCTTGCGCCCGCCTTTGGGCTAGATAGGCGTCCCTCAAGCGGGCCGGATGTCGATGGGGCTCTTCCGCAGCAAGACCGAAACCTACGTCGAGACTGCGCTCACCGCCGACATCGAGCGGGGCTTAGTGGCCCGCTATCTCGCCCGCATCCTCGAGCGCGGGGATATTCCGCTGCGTGGCCTGCACACGGTGCTTCGCTGGCTGAACGAGCGCGCGAGCAGATGAATCTCGGCCTCGATCCCGAGCTCTCGCACATCGTCTCCAACTTCTATGCGGGCGGCATCACCTGCGCCGAGTTCGATCACGTCTATTCCGCCAATCGCGAAACTCTCATCGCCGGCCTCCGCGCCGCAGCCGAAGCGACATCTTCTTCCAGATGGAAGAGGTGCCGGCGCAGGGGCTTGGCTTCGCGAACCTCACGCCCGGCGATTTCGCGCAAGCGCGCCGCCAGGCCGACATGCTCGGCATCGCCGAGGACGCCTGCCGCGTGGTGGCGCTGCTTGCCGAGATCAGCCGCATGAAGCCCGGCGCGTCGTTAAGCGCGATCGGCTTCGCCCGCCCGCGAGGGCTGAGCCGCCATGATCGGATCCATCATCGCCGTCGTGCTCGCGATCCCGATTATCGCCATTGCCGCTTTCGTCATGGTGCTCAACCTGGGCGGCCGCATGCGCCGGCTCGAAGCGCGCTTCGCCGCACTCGAAGCGCGCCTTGGGGGCGAGGCTGCCGGACTTGCGCCGCTCGTGCCGCCGGTTACCGAGCCAAAACCGCAAGAAGCTGCCGCAGGCGCGCCCAAACCAGACGAAGCGAAGGAGCCTGAAGCGCCTCCGCCTGTTCCGCCGACGCCATCAAAACCCAAGCCCAGTCTCGAAGAACGCTTCGGCACGCAATGGGTGGTCTGGGCTGGCGGCATCGCGCTCGCGCTCGGCGGGTTCTTCCTGGTGCGCTACTCGATCGAGCAGGGTTGGTTCGGGCCGGAAGCGCGCCTGGCGCTCGGCGCGGTCATCGCGCTCGCGCTAATCGCCGCCGGCGAATGGACGAGGCGCAACGACTGAAATCCGGGCTCGCGGGGCTCAGAAGCGCCGACATCCCGAGCGTTCTGATGGCCGCCGGCACCACCACCGCCTATGCCACGATCTATGCGGCCTACGCGCTTTACGGATTCCTCGGGCCGCTCGCCGCCTTCGTCCTGCTCGGCGCGGTCGCGCTCGGCACGCTTGCCGCCTCCCTGCTGCATGGGCCCGCGCTCGCGGGCCTCGGCCTGGTCGGCGCGTATCTGGCGCCGGCCATGGTGTCGACGCAGACGCCAAACTACTGGGCGCTCTATCTCTATCTCGCCGTTGTGACCGCCGCGTCTTTCGCGCTTGCCCGCGCAAGGCTCTGGCGCTGGCTCGCGGTGACGGCGGTCGCGGCGAGCGTGCTCTGGGTGTTTCCGGGCATCGGCGATCTCCAGCAGGTCGCGCCGCATGACTTCCATGTCGCTTCAGGCTTTGCGTTCGCAGCGCTGCTCATCGTTTCGGGGTTGATCTTCGGACCCGAAGCGAGGCAAGGCGAGATCGACTTCGTCTCGTCGGGCGCGCTGGCTGCCTATCTCTTTGCCGCCATGCTGCTCGTGCTCGCGACTGGGCACGACACGCTCGCGCTGATCGTTTTCGTCGCGCTCGTCGTGGCGGCCGTCGCCATCGCCTGGCGGACCGACGCCGCTTCGGCGGCCGTGCCGGCAGCCGCCATCCTTGTCGCGCTGGTCTTCTGGCACTGGTCGGTCAAATACGACATCGGCGAGCTTGGCCTGCCGGCGGGTCCGGCGCCCGACCGTTTGTGGGAGCCCGAGAAGTTCTTGTTCGGGCGGCCGCTTGCGCTCGGCGCGGGGCTAGCGGCCCTCTTCGGCCTCTCGGGCTTTTTCGCGCAACGCCGCGAGACGAGCCCACTCGTGTCGCTCTTGTGGAGCGCTTCCGCCGTTGCAGCACCCATCGCCATCCTGATTGCGCTCTACTGGAGCATTGCCGGCTTCGATCGCTCGATCCCGTTCGCAAGCGCCGCGCTCGTGCTTGCCGCGTTCTACGCCTACGCCACGGAGGCTTTGAGCCGCTGGACCGCGCAGTCTGAGAGCGGCGCCGCGCGCAACGAGCAGGCTGGCGTGGTGTTCGCGACCGGCGCGATCGCCTCGCTTGCGCTGGCGCTTTCCCTTGCGCTGGAGAAAGGCTGGCTCACCATCGCGCTTGCGCTGATGGTCCCCGGCATCGCCTGGATCGCCGAGAAGCGGCCCTGGCCGGCGCTGCGCTGGCTCGCCGCCGCCGTGACCATAGCCCTGCTCGGCCGTATCTGGTGGAACCCGCGCATCGTTGGCGGCGAGCTCGGCACGACGCCGGTCTTCAACTGGCTGCTCTACGGCTATGGCGTGCCGGCCGTGGCCTTCTGGTTCGCGGGGCCCATGTTGCGGCGTCAGGCCGACGACGTGCCGTCGCGCATCGTCGACGCCGCCGCCATCCTCTTCACCGTGTTGCTCGTCGTCTTCCAGGTTCGCCACTACGTCACGGGCGGCGATCCTTACGGCACCAGCGGCCCGCTCATGACCGCCGGCCTGCAAGTGTCTCTCCTGCTCGCCGTGCTCATCGGGCTCGAGCGGATCAGGCTCAAGAGCGGCAGCATCGTGCAGGATGTCGGGGCGCAGCTTCTCGCGGCCGGGCTTCTGCTTGCGATCGCGTTCGGGCTCGGCGTCAACGCCAATCCCCTGTTCACCGGAGAGGCAGTCGGCGGGCGCTTCGTCAATCTCATCCTGCTCGGCTACGGCATCCCGGCGGTGCTGACAGGCATCCTTGCGCACGTGACGCGCGCGACGCGGCCCGAGGTCTATACGCGCACAGCGGCAGCGGTCGCGCTGGCGCTCGCGCTTGCCTATCTCACGCTCCAGGTGCGGAGCTTCCATCACGGCCCGATCCTGACCGAGGGCTCAACCTCTGACGCCGAGCAATACACCTATTCCGCCGTCTGGCTCGTCTTCGGCGTGGCGCTGCTCGCTGCCGGCATCTGGTACCGCTCGCTGCCGCTCCGCGCGGCATCCGCCGCCGTCGTGGTGCTGACCGTGCTCAAGGTCTTCCTCGTCGATATGGGCGGCCTCACCGGCATCTACCGCGCGCTCTCCTTCCTCGGGCTTGGCGCGGTGCTGATCGGCATCGGCTGGTTCTACCAGCGCCTGCTCTTCCCGCGACCTACGGCCGCTGCTCCCGCCGAGCAGGGGTGACACGGCAAGCGCCTGAAACTATGGTCCCCGCGAGCGCTCCTCCTGGCGGCGGAAACGAAGGGTGACTCCATGGCTTGGGCTTATCTCGTGCTTGCGGGCCTGTTCGAAATTGGCTTCGCCTCGACGCTGAAGCTGACTGACGGCTTCACGAGGGCTTGGCCAACGCTCGTCTTTCTGTTCTGCGCGATCACAAGCTTCGTGCTGCTGGCCAAGGCGGCGCAGACGCTCCCCATCGGCACGGCTTACGCGGTGTGGACAGGGATAGGCGCCGCCGGCACGGTGATCGTCGGCATCCTCCTCTTCAAGGAGCCCGCGACCGCGCTGCGCCTGTTCTTCCTCGGCACGCTCATCGCCTCCATCATTGGGCTCAGATACGCAACACCCACATGAACGACATGACCGCAAAGCCTTTTGACAAGACCGTTACCGGCAATTACTTCGAGGACTTCAAGCTCCGCCAAGAGATCGTGCACGCCACGCCGCGCACGGTCACGGTCGGCGACGTGAGCCTGTTCACCGCGCTTTACGGGCCCCGCTTCGCCGTGCAGTCGTCCGACGCCTTCGCGCAGAAGATCGGCTATTTGCGCGCCCCGATCGACGACCTGCTCGTGTTCCACATCGTCATCGGCAAGACCGTGCCCGACATCTCGCGCAACGCGATCGCCAATCTCGGCTATGCCGAGTTCCGCTTCTTGGCACCCGTCTATCCCGGCGACACGCTCGCCTCGACCTCCGAGGTGATCGGCGTCAAGGAGAACTCGAACGGCAAGAGCGGCACGGTCTATGTGCGCTCCACGGGCCGCAACCATCTCGGCGTGCCGGTGCTCTCTTATGCGCGCTGGGTGATGGTCAACAAGCGCGACGTCAATACGCCGGCACCGGCGCCCGTCGTGCCCGAGCTTGCCACGAGCGTCGACCCGTCGAGCCTCGGCGCCGCTCTGCCACCGCTCGACCTCAGGGGCTACGACTATGCGCTCGCCGGCTCGCCCAAGCGCTGGGGCGACTACGAGGTCGGCGAGAAGGTCGACCATGTCGACGGCCAGACCATCGAGGAGGCCGAGCACCAGCTCGCCACGCGCCTCTTCCAGAACACCGCGCGCGTGCATTTCAACCAGCATGCCGAAGGCAAAGGCCGCTTCGGCCGCAGGCTCGTCTATGGCGGCCATATCATCTCGATCGCGCGGTCCTTAAGCTTCAACGCGCTCGCCAACGCCTTCCACATTCTCGGGCTGAACGGTGCGCGCCATGTCGCGCCGTCTTTCGCCGGCGACACGATCTACGCCTGGAGCCAGGTGCTCGACCGGGCCGAGCTGCCGAACCGCGATGACATCGGCGCGCTTCGCTTGCGCACCTTCGCGGTGAAGGACCGCGACTGCGCCGACTTCCCTGGCTACAAGGCCGACGGCAGTCACGAGGACGGCGTCGTTCTCGACATGGATTATTGGGTCGCCGTCCCGCGCTAGCAGCAGCAACCTAGTACGCGGTCTGCGCGTTACTCCGTGGGCGGCGCTACTTTAGGAGAGTCGAGATGAGAATTAAGGCCCACTGGCTTGCAGCTTCTATCCTGTCAGTCCTTGCGCTTTCTGCGCCCGCCTTCGCCGCCGGCAAAGCGCAAGCGACCCTCAAGGATGCGGACGGCAAGGAAGTCGGCCACGCCACGCTGTTCGGCACCACGGGCGGCGTGCTGATCAGCCTCGACCTCACCGCCGTTCCCGCGGGCGAGCGCGCCTTCCATATCCATGCGGTCGGCAAATGCGAGCCGCCCAAGTTCGAGTCCGCCGGCCCGCACTTCAACCCCGAGCAGCACAGCCACGGCGTGATGAACCCGAAGGGCCCGCATGCCGGCGACATGCCGAACCTGCATGTGCCCGAGAGCGGCACGCTCCAGATCGAGGTGCTGAACGCGACTGTTGCCCTCTCCGAGTCTTCGCTGCTCGACGCCGACGGCTCCGCCATCGTCATTCATGCCGGGCCCGACGACTACAAGACCGACCCCGCGGGCAACGCCGGCGACCGCATCGCTTGCGGCGTCATCACGCCTTAGCGTCGGCACCCGCTTCGGTCCCCGTCATGGAGAGGTGGCCGGCCGTCCTTCGAAGCCTCGCGCTGCACGGGCCAATGCCGCCGGCAGCTGGGGCGGTTTGGGCGGCGATTTAGCCGCGACGCGGCTTGATTGCCCCTGGCGGGCCCGTGCGTTATGAGAAAGCTCGTCTGGGCAACTTAGCATCTGAATCCGATGGCCAATGGCAAGCTAGAGCCGGCGCGGCCGCTTTCGCCGCATATGCAGATTTACCGGCCGATGCTGACCATGATGATGTCGATCGCCCACCGCATCTCGGGCGTGGCGAACGCCATCGGCTTCCTCCTGCTCGCCTGGTGGCTGGTCGCCATCGCCTCCGACCCAAAGGCCTACGCCACCGTGAGCGGCGTCTTCGCAAGCCTGACCGGCCAGGTCCTGCTCTTCCTTTTCAGTTGGGCGCTGATCCACCACATGCTCGGCGGCATCCGCCACCTGGTCTGGGACACCGGCCGCGCGCTCGACAAGACGAGCATCGAGGTGCTCGCCTGGGCGACGATCATCGGCTCGACGCTCCTCACCGTGCTGCTCTGGGTCGCGGGCTATGCGCTCAAGGGAGGCGCCTGACCATGGCCACGCCTCTCGCACGCGTCCGCGGCCTCGGCTCCGCCCGCAGAGGCACGGAGACCTTCTGGCGCCAGCGCCTGACGGCCGTCGCCAATGTTCCCCTAGTCCTCTTTCTCATCTGGTCGATCGTGACGCATATCGGCGCCGACTACGCGACGGTGAAGGCCTATTTCGCGCAGCCACTCGCCGCCGCCGCCATGCTCGCGCTCGTGATCTCGGCCGCGATCCATATGCGCATCGGCCTCAAGGAGATCATCGAAGACTATGTCCATGGCGAGGGCGCCAAAATCGCCGCCGTTATCCTCGCTACGTTCTTCGCGGTCGGCGTCGGCCTCGCCTCGGCGCTCGCCATCGTCAAGATCAGTCTCGGAGCCTGAGCGAGAGATGCCCCAGGACGCCACGCTAGACCACGCGCCGAAAGTCAACGGCCGAGCCTATCCGATCATCGACCACGCTTACGACGTGGTGGTGGTCGGCGCGGGCGGTTCGGGGCTTCGCGCGGTGGTCGGTTGCAGCGAGGCGGGCCTGCGCACGGCCTGCATCACCAAGGTCTTCCCGACCCGCTCGCATACCGTGTCGGCGCAGGGCGGCATCGCCGCGGCGCTCGGCAATATGGGGCCGGACGACTGGCGCTGGCACATGTACGACACGGTAAAGGGGTCGGACTGGCTCGGCGACCAGGACGCCATCGAATATCTCTGCCGCAACGCACCTGAGGCCGTCTACGAACTCGAACATTGGGGCGTGCCCTTCTCGCGCACCGACGACGGCAAGATCCTGCAACGCGCCTTCGGCGGCATGACCACGGATTTCGGCAAAGGCCAGGCCGAGCGCACCTGCGCCGCCGCAGACCGCACCGGCCATGCCATGCTGCACACGATGTACGGCCAGGCGCTCCGCCACTCGGCGGAGTTCTTCATCGAGTATTTCGCCCTCGACCTCATCATGGACGACGAGGGACGCTGCCGCGGCGTGATCGCGCTACGCATGGAAGACGGCACGCTGCACCGGTTCCGCGCCCATCAGGTCATCCTCGCCACCGGCGGCTACGGCCGCGCCTATTTCTCCTGCACGAGCGCGCATATCTGCACCGGCGACGGCAACGGCATGGTGCTGCGCGCCGGGCTCCCGCTCCAGGACATGGAGTTCGTGCAGTTCCACCCGACCGGCGTCTACGGTGCGGGCGTGCTGATCACCGAGGGCGCGCGCGGCGAAGGCGGGTTCCTGCGCAATTCCGAGGGCGAGAAATTCATGGAGCGCTATGCGCCGAGCGCAAAAGACCTCGCCTCGCGCGACGTCGTCTCGCGCGCCATCACCATCGAGATCAGGGAAGGCCGCGGCCACGGGCCGGACAAGGACTATATGCACCTGCATCTCGACCATCTGCCGCCTGAGCTTCTGCATGAGCGGCTGCCCGGCATCGCCGAGCTCGCACGCATCTTTGGCGGCGTCGACATCACGCAGAAGCCGATCCCGATCATCCCGACCTGCCACTACAATATGGGCGGCGTACCCACGAACATGCACGGCGAGGCGATCTCGCCGCGCAACGGTGATGCCGACGCCACGGTGCCAGGGCTGATGGCGCTCGGCGAGGCGGCCTGCGTCTCGGTGCATGGCGCGAACCGGCTCGGCTCGAACTCGCTGATCGACCTTGTCGTGTTCGGGCGTGCGGCGGCACTTCGCTGCGCGGAGATCGTCAAGAAGGACAGCGCCATCCCCGAACTGCCCAAGGGTACGGGCGACAACGCGATCGAACGGCTAGACCGCTTCCGTTATGCGGACGGCGGCACGCCCACCGCCGAGCTGCGCTTGCGCATGCAGAAGACGATGCAGCGCGACTGCGCCGTGTTCCGCACCAAGGAGGTGATGCAGGAGGGCGTGAAGGCGATCCGCGCCGTGTGGGACGACGCCGCCGACATCAGCGTTACCGACCGCTCGCTGATCTGGAACACGGACCTGATCGAGACGCTCGAGTTCGACAATCTCATCTCGCAGGCGGCGGTCACGGTGGCGGGCGCGCTCGCCCGCGAGGAATCGCGTGGTGCGCAGGCGCGCGAGGACTTCCCCAAGCGCGACGACAAGAACTGGATGAAGCACACGCTGTCTTATGCCGACTATGGCACCCACAAGGTGCGGCTCGACTACCGCCCGGTGCACGCCTTCACCCTCTCCAACGAGATCGCCTACATCAAGCCCAAGGAACGGGTGTATTAGGCCTGCCTAAGCGCCGGCCTGGGACTTCAGCAGTTTGCCGACCACCGACTTCACCGCCTCGAAATCG
Organism: uncultured Alphaproteobacteria bacterium; assembly: GCA_963821255.1. Classification (GTDB taxonomy): domain Bacteria; phylum Pseudomonadota; class Alphaproteobacteria; order Rhizobiales; family Methyloligellaceae; genus Methyloceanibacter. Next base: position 213,012 of record CAWGCX010000009.1, read on the forward strand.
AACGGCTTGTGCAGGAGCAGCGGGTTCGTGAAGCCGCTATCCGCATCGATGCCCGAGTCTCCCGTGGCGAAGGCGAACGGAACTCCCCGCTCTTTTAGCGCATTGGCCACCGTGTAAGAGTTCTCGCCGGCCAGGTTGATGTCGAGAATGGCGCCGTCCAGAGCGCCGCTCGCGATCAGCTTGAGCCCGCCCTCGACCGAGGCGGTCGGACCGACCACCTCGCAGCCGAGCTCGCTGAGCCAATCCTCGACCAGCATGGAAATCAGCGGTTCATCGTCGACGACGAGGATACGCGGCACGGTGGAACCTCAGAAACTGCTTGCGCGGGTTCGGCTTCGTGGCAAGTCTACCGGCGCTGCACCCGCGGCGCCACTATTCGATTCTGCTTGGTTTTTCCGGGAAATGGCTCGTGCCGATCCGATTGCTCAAAGCCGACCGGTTGATCCGCAATGCCCGGTACATCATACCGATCGGCTTCGGACTGGTGCTCGCCGCGGCACTCACAGTGGCGCTTTTGCTCGCGCGTGCGCAGCAAGCCGACAACGAGGTCGTGCAAGCCTTCGAGGTGCAGCGCGCCGTCCGCAACGTGCTGATCAGCGTTGTCGGCGCGGAGACCGGCCAGCGCGGATTTCTGCTCACGTCCAATCCCTCTTATCTCCAGCCCTTCGAGCAGGCCAAGGCCGACGTCGCGCAACAGCTCGACACGTTGGATAAGCTGACGGTCGGCGACCCTCTGCAATCCACGCGCGCAAAGAATCTCAGGCCCCTGATCACGCGGAAATTCGAAGAGATGGTCGAGACCATCGCCTTTGCGCGGGCGGGCCGCAGGGAGGAAGTGCTCGCCATCGTCAATTCCGACACCGGCCTGCAATTGATGAAGGGCATCCGCAACGAGCTCACGACGATCCTGGACACCGAGCGCGAGCAGCTCGCGAAGAGCCAAGAGCGCGCGAGCTTGACGCGCTACGGGCTCGCCGGGTTGATCGGGCTCGCGCTTCTGCTGGCGACGACCTTGGCGGCCATTCTCGCCATCTCGTCGCGGCACGCCGTCAAGGGTCTCATCGAGCGCACGCGCGAACTCGAGGAGGAATCGAGGCTGCGCCACGAGGCGGAAGCGACCGTGCGGCAGGCGGTGAAGATGGAGGCGGTAGGTCAATTGACCGGCGGCGTCGCGCACGACTTCAACAACCTGCTCACCATCATCGTCGGCAATCTCGACACCATGAGGCGCCAGCTCGCCGATCTCGCCAATCCCGGCACGGTCGCCGAGCTTGCCAATAAGCTCAAGAAGCCGCTCGAATCTGCCTTGCAGGGCGCCCAGAGCGCGGCCACGCTCACGCAAACGCTGCTTGCTTTTTCCAGGCGGCAAGCGCTCGAACCGGTACGCCTCGACGTGAACAAGCTCGTCACGGGCATGCTCGATCTGCTGCGCCGCAGCCTTGGCGAGCAGATCAACGTCGAGACCGTGCTGGCGGCCGGATTGTGGCCCACCTACGCTGACGCCCATCAGCTCGAGAACGCGCTGCTCAACCTCGCGCTCAACGCGAAAGCGGCGATGCCGGACGGCGGTTGTCTCACCATCGAGACGGCCAACACCTATCTCGACGACGCCTATGTGTGCCGCTTCGGCGATGTGGAAGCCGGGCAGTATGTCGTGCTTTGCGTGACGGACACCGGCACCGGCATTCCCAAAGACATTCTCGATCGGGTCTTCGAGCCCTTCTTCACCACCAAGGGTCACGGCGAGGGCTCAGGCCTGGGGCTCGCCATGGTGCATGGCTTCGTCAAGCAGTCCGGCGGCCATGTGCGGATCTATAGCGAGGAAGGCCAAGGCACCACGGTGAAGATCTATCTGCCGCGGCTCGCCGGGGCCGAAGAGATGCGGGCCACGCCCGCCGGCAAGCCGGTCGACACCTCGCCCGCCCCTGCCGCGCGCGCGAGCGAATTAATCCTGCTCGTCGAGGACAATGACGGGGTGCGCGAATACGCCAAAGGCGCGCTGGAAGGTCTCGGCTACACGGTGCTCGAAGCCGCAAACGCCGACGAAGCGCTGCGGCTCCTTAGGAAGCGGCCGAACATCACGCTGTTGTTCACCGATGTGGTGTTGCCGGGCTTGACCTCGGGGCGCGAGCTCGCCGACGCGGTGCGGCGGAAATATCCGGGCCTCCCCGTGCTCTACACCACGGGCTACACCCGCAACGCCATCGTGCACCAGGGGCGGCTCGATCCGGACGTGCATCTCCTGAACAAGCCCTACACCCAGCAGGAACTCGCCCGGAAGCTGCGCGATCTGATCGACGCTGCCGAATGAGGCGCGGCAAGGCGGCAGGGGAAGCAGCAATTCGCTCTTTGATTGCGGGGCGCCGGCCCGTTATGCAAGGTTAGAAGAGACACGCGGCTGGGCTTAACCAATGGTTCAATTCACCCTTCCCAAGAACTCCAAGATCAGGAAAGGCAAAGAGTGGAACCCGCCGCCGGACGGCGCCGAGAAGGGCCGCTGGCGCGAGTACCGCATCTACCGCTTCGATCCGGAGACTGGGGAGAACCCGCGGCTCGACACCTATTGGGTGGACATGAACGACATGCGGGCCGATGGTGCTCGACGCGCTCCTCTGGATCAAGAACACGATCGACCCCACGCTCACCTTCCGGCGCTCCTGCCGCGAGGGCGTGTGCGGCTCCTGCTCGATGAACATCGCCGGCACCAACACGCTCGCCTGCACCATGCACGCCGAGGATGCCAAGGGCGCGATCTCGATCTACCCGCTGCCGCATATGCCGGTGATCAAGGACCTCGTCCCCGACATGACCATGTTCTACGCGCAGCTCAGGTCGATCGAGCCGTGGCTCAAGACGGACTCGCCCACGCCGCAGAAGGAATGGCGCCAGGCCAAGGATGACCGCGACAAGCTCGACGGGCTCTACGAGTGCATCCTCTGCGCCTGCTGCTCCACCGCCTGCCCGTCCTATTGGTGGAACGGCGACCGCTATCTCGGGCCGGCGATCCTGCTGCAAGCCAATCGCTGGGTCGAGGACAGCCGCGACGAGCGGACCGGCGACCGGCTGGACGAGCTTGAAGATCCCTTCAAGCTCTATCGCTGCCACACGATCCTGAACTGCACCAAGGCCTGCCCCAAGGGGTTGAACCCGGCAGCGGCCATCGCCTCGCTCAAGCGCAAGCTGGTCGAGCGCGCGAGCTAGTTCAGAGCGCTTTCTTGCCCTTGAAGGTAAGCTCGTCATGGCCGGGCTTGTCCCGGCCATCAATTGAGACGGACTTCGTTTAGAGGGCGAGCCAGCTCCAATAGCTTCGCAGGCGCGCGGCGGGTTCTAGCATAGGATGCCGGCGGTGCTCTGAGAGCAAGGAAAACGGGCCAATGATCGATCATCTTGGACTTAACGTCGCCGATCTCGTCCGCTCGACCGAGTTCTACCTGAAATCGCTCGCGCCCCTCGGCTACGCCATCGTCCTTGAGATTCCGGGAGAGCAGACCGGTCAGAACGCGGCGCTCGGCTTCGGCGTGCCGGGCGGCAACCCCGAGGATTTCCAGAGCGGCAAGCCGTCTTTCTGGATCGGCGAAGGCGATCGGGTCAGTGGACCTAGCCATGTCGCCTTCGTTGCGCGCACGCGTGCGGCGGTCGATGCCTTCCATCGCGCGGCCCTTGCTGCCGGCGGCAAGGACAACGGCACGCCGGGCCTCCGCCCGCATTATCACGCGAACTATTACGGCGCCTTCGTGCTGGATCCCGACGGCAACAATATCGAGGCCGTCTGCCACGCGCCGTCCTAATTTGCCGCAGCTCCCCGGGAACCACTCCAACATCGATAAAGTTGATTCAGCGGAGGCAAGACACCGCTAGCGGTCCGCCCGGCTAGCATGCGTCGTGGGGGGCCGGACAAAGGAGGCTTCGAAGAAATGACCCGGTCCCTTCGCAAAGCAACGCTCGCGCTGGCGCTTCTCGGCGGCAGCGCCCTTGCCGTCGCCATGCCCGGCATCGCGAATGCCGGAGCGCCCGACGGCTATTTCAGCAACAGCTACCGCTATTTCGGCCCCGCGCTTCCGCCGCCGGCCTATGCCGAGATCATTCCGGTCTATCCGGCGCCCGTCTATCCGGCACCTGCGCCCGCTATATGCCGCGCCCGCGCCGATCTATCGGCGCCGGCTTACACAACGCCGCTTACGAGCCGCCGGCGTCCGATCGACTACGAGGACGGGTACGTTGACGGCTACGACGCCCGGCTCTTGAATCGACGTATACGAACCCGACGGCACGCTCGACGTCGGCGTCGAATAAGCGGTCTGCCGCGCTGCTGCTAGCGGAACAGGGCGAAATAGATGACGTAGAACCAGCTGAAGAAGCCGTGGATGATCGCCCACAGGATCGACTGGTTGTTGACGTAGGAGATGGCGATCGCAAGCGCGGTGCCGAAGCTGACGCCGTAACGTACGGTCTCGACCGGGTAGTTGTAGGGTTGGCCGTTCATGGTCTCCTCCTCGAAGGGATGCGCCTCCCTTCCGCGGGAGGAGCATGCTAGGCAGTTATCCGATCGCTTGACCGGGGTGAAGCCATGAGGATGAACACCGCACGCATCGTCATTCTGCTGCTCGGCGTGGCCTGCGCCGGCTCAGCCTTCGCGCGCGAGCCGGGCAAAGTGGACGGCGTCACGGGCGAGCAGCTTCTCGCCGAGAAACTTGCCGGCGAAGAAACAAGAGAGGCGGTCACGCACCTCTACACCTTCGCGCCGGGCTCGGTGCTGCCCTGGCACATCCATCCTGACGCGCACGAGGTCGCCTATGTGCTCGAAGGCGATTTCACCTTCGAGATCGAGGGCAAAGGCAAGCATCAACTGAAGACAGGCAAAGCGTTCTATCTCGCGCCTAACCTCGTGCATCGCGGCATGAACGAGGGCACCGTGCCGGTGAAGCTCTTCGTCGTGCGCATCAAGCCGGTCGCCAAGCCGCTCGTCACCGAGGTGCCCGCGCCGGCCTCGACGGCGCCCAAGCCTTAGACCAATCTCCGGCGCTACGGAGCGGCGGTTCTTCGCCCTTCCCACGTCCGTGTCGTTGGTGTCGACAGGCTGGCTCGCGCCTATGCCTTCGGACGTAAGCCGGTCGGCGGCGATGTCGTACTCTGAGGCTTTGACGAACTGGATCTTGTCGGTCTCCATCTCCTTGGTCTCGGCGACCTTGACGACAGCGACCGCGCCCCGCTCGATCTCGCCGAGATAGATCGCCACATAGACGGCGCCCTCGGGCCGGTCGAGGTCGGCGAGCAGCGGGGAAGCACCGGTCAATACGTCCAGCGCGATAGCCACACTTAGCAGACCGGTGCTGCAGCCTCTTCTTGCCGGACGCGATTGGCTGTATCTTGCCACCCGATGAGTCTCATTCCGACACCGGAAGCGCGCGCCGCCCTGATCGAGCGCGCCAAGAACATCCTGCTTCAGCCCAAGGCCGAATGGCCGAAGATCGAGGCTGAGCCTGCGAGCGTCGGCAGCATCTATTCCAACTATGTGATCTATGTCGCCGCTATTCCGGTGCTCGCCACGCTGATCGGCAGCCTGGTGTTCGGCTATGGCATTGCCGGCGTCACCTTCCGGCCCTCGCTCGGCGCGGCGCTCACGACCGCCGTCCTGCAATACGCGCTGCAGCTCGGCGCAGTTTACGTGTTCGCGCTGATCATCGATTGGCTCGCGCCGCGCTTCGGCGGGGAGAGCAATCGCGTCAACGCCTTCAAGCTCGCCGCCTATTCTGCGACCGCGAGCTGGCTTGCCGGCGTCTTCGCGCTAGTGCCGGCGCTCGCCTTCCTCTCGATCCTCGGCCTCTACAGCATCTACCTCCTCTATACGGGCGCGCCGGTGCTCATGAAAATCGCGGGAGATCGGGCCTTCACCTATACCGCGGCGGTCATCGTTGCCGGCATCCTGCTGAGCCTCATCGTAGGCGCGATCGGCGCGGCCTTCCTGCCGAGTCCCGTCCAGACGATGAGCGAAGCAGGCGGCAAGGTCACATTGCCGGGCGGCATCACCGTCGACACGAACAGGCTCGACGAGGCAACTAAGCATCTCGAAAAGATCACGAAGCAGATGGAGCAAAGCATGCCGCCCGCACCGGGCGCGCAAGGCGCGGCTGACGACGGCAAGGCCTCTGATTTGCCCGTGGTTGCGCTGGACGATCTCAAGGCGCTTCTGCCTGAAAGCCTGCCGGGCGGCTTTACGCGCAGCGACCTCTCGACCTCGACCGGCGGCGCTGCGGGGTTCACCTTCGGCTCTGCGAAGGCGAATTACGCGAAGGGCGACGCGCGCATCACCGTCTCTCTCATGGACATGGGCGCGCTCGGCGCCTTCGCCGCGCTCGGCGGCATTTTCGGCGCGAGCGCCTCTGAGGAGACCGAGACCTCCTATTCGAAGATCGGCGAGGTCGACGGGCGCATGACTATCGAGGAGTTCAACCGCGCGATTAATAGCGGAAAATACGCGACCATCGTCGACAACCGGATCATGGTCGAGGCCGACGGCTCGGGTGGCGCAACCATCGACGAATTGAAGGCGGCGGTGCAGGCCATCGATCTTGCCCGCGTCGCTGCACTCGCCAAGCAATAGACCGAACGCGCCGCCCGCTCAGCGCGGCCTAAACTTGCAGCAATAGACCATTGATACGGGACCGCAGCGCCTTCAGGCGGCCGTTGTCGGCTTGGATACGGTCGCGCGCGGCGGGGGTGGAGGCCTACAGTCGTGGCAGAGAGCACTTCACATTGAGCTTGTCGCCAGCAGAGCAGAAATAATTCTTTTGGCAAACTGCAAGGCACGACCATAGCTTGCGGCCGCAGTCGTTGTAGTTCGCCTTGCTCTCATTCTGATCGACGCAGCGATCTCTGACCGTCCAGCAGCCGAGCGACTAAACGTCGGGGACGCCATTATAGGGCCATCCCTCCCCAGTGGGCACGTCGCTGCCTACGCCCTCGACCTCGGGCTAGACCGCGCGTGACGGCGGCCCTCCCTCGGAGGTCCGATATTCGGCCAATCGACGCCTTGCGCGCGGGCCCGATTGCATTTAACCAAATCTCGCGCCGAGGCTCCGGCGGAGCACCTCGCGGGCGTTCATCCATCGAAGGGGGTTTTCATGGCGCGTAATCGCATAGCGTTGATCGGCGCGGGCCAGATCGGCGGCACGCTTGCCCACCTTGCCGGCATCCGGGAGCTTGGGGAGGTCATCCTGTTCGACGTGGTCGACGGTGTGCCGCAAGGCAAGGCGCTCGACCTGTCGCAGTCTGCGCCGGTCGAAGGCTACGTGCCGAAATTCAAGGGCGCCAACGAATATGCCGAGATCAAGGATGCCGATGTCACGATCGTGACGGCGGGCGTGCCGCGCAAGCCCGGCATGAGCCGCGACGATCTGCTTGAGATCAACCTCAAGGTGATGGAGCAGGTCGGCGCGGGATTGCGCAAGTACGCACCGGAAACCTTCGTCATCTGCGTGACCAACCCGCTCGACGCCATGGTCTGGGCGTTGCAGAAGACGAGCGGGCTACCGCGCAACAAGGTGGTCGGCATGGCCGGCGTGCTCGACGCGGCACGCTTCCGCTTCTTCCTCGCCGAGGAGTTCGACATCAGCCCCGAGGACGTGCACACCATGGTGCTTGGCGGCCACGGCGACACGATGGTGCCGCTCATCCGTTATTCCTCGGTGGCCGGCATCCCGCTCGCCGACCTCGTCAAGATGCGCTGGATCACGCAGAAGCGGCTCGACGAGATCGTGCAGCGCACGCGCGACGGCGGCGCCGAGATCGTCGGCCTGCTCAAGACCGGCTCGGCCTATTACGCGCCCGCCGCCGCCGCGCTCGAAATGGCCGAGGCCTATCTCAAGAACGAGAAGCGCGTGCTTCCTTGCGCCGCCTATCTCAATGGCGAATACGGCGTGAAGGGCATCTATGCCGGCGTGCCGGTGATCATCAGCGCCAAGGGAGTCGAGCGCGTCATCGAGCTCGATCTGACCTCTGCCGAGAAGGATGCCTTCATGCATTCCGTCGAGTCGGTGAAGGCGCTGGTCGAGCTCTGCCAAAGGATCGCGCCGACGCTCGCAGCGGCCTGACATTCGCCCGTGAACATCCACGAATATCAGGCGAAGGACCTGCTGCGGGCCTATGGCGCGCCGGTGGCTTCCGGCCGCGTCGCCGAGACCGCGGATGAGGCGGCCAAGCTTGCGCGCGAGCTGTCCGGCCAAACCTTCGTGGTGAAGGCGCAGATCCATGCCGGCGGGCGCGGCAAAGGCGGCGGCATCAAGCTCGTCAAGACGCTTCAAGAGCTGCACGCCGAAGCGGGCCGCATGCTCGGCAAGCCGCTGATCACGCCGCAAACCGGACCCAAGGGCCGGCTCGTGCGCCGCGTCTATGTGGTCGAAGACACGACGATCGCGCGCGAGCTCTATCTCTCTCTGCTGGTCGATCGCGGCTCTGGCCGCGTCGCCTTCGTGGCGTCGACCGAAGGGGGTGTCGACATCGAGGCCGTGGCGGCGAACACGCCTGAAAAGATCTTCACCCTCACGGTGGATCCCGCGTCAGGCATCAGCGACTTCCATGGCCGCGCCATCGCTTCCGCGCTCAAGCTCGATGGTGCGCTCGCCAAGCAATGTGGCGCGCTGATCAAGGCGCTTTATCGCCTGTTCGTCGAGAAGGACGCTAGCCTGATCGAGATCAATCCTCTGGTCATTACGAAAGAAGACAATCTGCTTTGCCTCGATGCCAAGATCGGCTTCGACGACAACGCGCTGTTCCGCCACAAGGACATTGCGGGGCTCCGCGACATTCATGAGGAGGACCCGGCCGAGGTCGAGGCCGCCGATCTCGGCCTCTCATATGTGAAGCTCGACGGCACGATCGGCTGCATGGTCAACGGCGCGGGCCTCGCCATGGCGACCATGGACATCATCAAGCTCTACGGCGGCGAGCCAGCCAACTTTCTCGACGTGGGCGGCGGCGCCTCAAAGGAACGCGTGACCGAGGCGTTCAAGATCATCCTCTCCGACCCGCATGTGAAAGCCGTGCTGGTGAACATCTTCGGCGGCATCATGCGCTGCGACACGATTGCCGAGGGTGTCATCGCCGCTGCGCGCGAGATGCAAATCAAAGTGCCGCTGGTGGTGCGGCTCGAAGGCACCAATGTCGAGCGTGGCAAGGCGCTGTTGCGCGATTCCGGCCTCGCCATCATCCCTGCCGACGACCTCGACGACGCCGCCAAGAAAGCCGTCGCCGCCGTGAGTGCCGCAGGCTGACATGGACTTGGTGAGAGACAGGGTAAATCTCCCTCCCCCTGAAAGGGGGATCGGGGTGGGGGTCAACCTAACGCAATGACGTCGCGATTCAGCCGAACTCCGGAAATGATTGCGCGGGCAAGAGCACACCGTCGCGTCATGTCTCCAATCGAGCAGCGCCTTTGGCACGCGCTGCGCGGAAGCCAGCTCGGCGCTTCGTTCCGCAGGCAGCATCCCGTCGGCCCATACGTGCTTGATTTCTACTGTCCAAGCCTTGGGCTCGCGATCGAGGTTGACGGTGACGACCACGCAAACCGTACCGCGCGCGACGCCGCACGTACGCGGTATCTGAACGGCCGCGGAATTCGCGTCGTTCGCTTCACCAATCGTGATGTCTGGGGAAATCTCGACGGCGTTCGAAAGGTGATTGCCTTGGAGCTTCAGCAAATGACCCCCACCCGGCGCGCAAAGCGCGCCGACCTCTCCCTTTCAGGGGGAGGAATGGAGCAACTAATGTCAGTCCTTGTCGATAAGAACACGCGCGTCATCTGCCAGGGCTTCACCGGCGCGCAAGGCACGTTCCACTCCGAGCAGGCCATCGCCTACGGCACGCGCATGGTCGGCGGCGTCACGCCCGGCAAAGGCGGCACGACGCATCTCGGGTTGCGGGTGTTCGATACGGTTCGTGAAGGGAGAGAAGCGACCGGCGCCGACGCGTGCGCGGTTTATGTGCCGCCGCCCTTCGCCGCCGATGCTATTCTCGAAGCGATCGACGCCGAAATTCCGCTCGTCGTCTGCATCACCGAAGGCGTGCCCGTGCTCGACATGGTCAAGGTCAAGCGCGCGCTGTGCGGCTCCAAGACACGACTGGTCGGCCCGAATTGCCCGGGCGTCATCACGCCAGGCCAGTGCAAGATCGGCATCATGCCGGGGCATATCCATCAGCCGGGCAAGGTCGGCATCGTGTCGCGCTCGGGCACCCTGACATATGAGGCGGTGGCACAGACGACCGCCGCAGGTCTCGGGCAGACCACCTGCATCGGCATTGGCGGCGATCCTGTCAACGGCACGAACTTCGTCGATGCGCTCACCCTTTTCCTCGAAGACGACGAGACCGAGGCCATCATCATGATCGGCGAGATCGGCGGCTCGGCGGAGGAGGAGGGCGCACAGTTCCTCACCAATGCGGGTAACAAGAAACCCGTGGTCGGCTTCGTGGCCGGCGCGACCGCCCCGCCCGGCCGCCGCATGGGTCATGCTGGTGCCGTCATCTCGGGCGGAAAGGGCGACGCCAAGCACAAAATTGAGGCAATGCGCGCGGCCGGTATTGTGGTCGCGAATTCCCCGGCGGCCCTTGGAACCATCCTTGCAGGAATATTACATGAGAAGTGAAGCGGGCGCCCAAAGCTCGCCTTGTTTGCCCTTCAGGCCGGTTAACCAAAAGAACCGGCGGGGTCGATCCGATGACGCGATACGAATTGAACAACGTGTTTCTCCGCACGTCGTTCCTGCACGGCGCTAACGCCACCTATCTCGCTGACCTGCATGCGCGCTACGAGCGAGACCCCTCCTCGCTCGATCCGGAATGGCAAGCTTTCTTCGCGAGCCTCAACGACGACAAGGCCGCAGTGCTCGCCGAGGCGCGCGGGCCCTCCTGGGCGCGGGTGGACGGCGCGTCCCCCCTTCCCGCACCGTCACCTGAAGGCGGGCTGACGCAGCAACAGCTCGTCGCCGCTCAGCGCGACGCGATCGGCTTGCGCATGCTGATCCGCGCCTATCGCGCGCGCGGAAATCTCGTCGCCAAGCTCGATCCGCTCGAGCTCATCACGCGGCGACAGCATCCGGAACTCAAGCCGAAGACCTACGGTTTCACCAAGGCAGATCTCGACCGGCCGATCTATATCGGCGGCGCGCTCGGCCTCGAATACGGCACGCTGCGCCAGGTGCTGCGCATCCTGAAGCGCACCTATTGCCGGCAAATCGGCGCCGAGTTCATGCATATCTCCGATCCGGAGCAGCGCTCGTGGATCCAGGACCGCATGGAGCTGCCAGAGCATCAGCTCTCCTTCACGCCCGAGGGCAAGAAGGCGATCTTGAACAAGCTGATCCAGGCGGAAAGCTTCGAGCGCTTCCTCGACCTCAAATATACCGGTACCAAGCGCTTCGGCCTCGACGGGGGCGAGTCGCTCGTGCCGGCGCTCGAGCAGGTGATCAAGCGCGGGGGCCAGCTCGGCATCGAGGAGATCGTCATCGGCATGCCGCATCGCGGCCGGCTGAACGTGCTCGCCAATGTCATGGCCAAGCCTTATCGCGCGATCTTCAACGAGTTCAGGGGCGGGTCGGCGCATCCCGACGAGGTCGAAGGCTCGGGCGACGTGAAATATCACCTCGGCGCCTCGTCCGACCGCGTCTTCGACGACAACCGCGTGCATCTGTCGCTGACCGCCAACCCTTCGCATCTCGAAATCGTCGATCCCGTCGTGCTCGGCAAGGTGCGCGCCAAGCAGGACCAGCGCCGCGACGACGAGCGCAAGGAGGTCTTGCCGCTCCTGCTGCATGGCGACGCAGCCTTTGCGGGCCAAGGCGTGGTGGCGGAATGTTTCGGCCTGTCGGGTTTGCGCGGCCACCGCACCGGCGGCTCGCTGCATTTCATCGTCAACAACCAGATCGGCTTCACCACGGCGCCGCGCTTCGCACGCTCCTCGCCCTACCCGTCCGACGTCGCCAAAATGATCGACGCGCCGATCTTCCATGTGAATGGAGACGACCCGGAAGCCGTGGTGCATGTCACCAAGATCGCGGTGGAGTATCGCCAGCGCTTCCGCAAGCCCGTTGTCATCGACATGTTCTGCTACCGGCGCCACGGGCACAACGAAGCCGACGAGCCGGCCTTCACCCAGCCCTTGATGTATGCGCGCATCCGCGAGCATCCGCGGGTGGCCGAGATCTACGGCAAGCGGCTGATCGAGGAAGGCCTCCTTACGAAGGCTCAGGTCGACCGCATGCAGTCCGATTTCCGCGCGACACTCGATGAGGAATTCGCCGCGGGCAACTCCTATCGCCCGAACCGCGCCGACTGGCTCGACGGTAAGTGGTCCGGCATCGGTTTCGCCGAGGAAGGCGCGCGGCGGGGCCTGACCGGCGTCGATCTCGACGTGCTGCGCGACGTGGGTCGCAGGATCACGACCATTCCGAAAAGCTTCACGCCGCACAAGACCATTGCCCGCATCATTGCCAACCGCCGCAAGATGATCGAGGACGGCAGCGGCATCGACTGGGCGACTGCCGAGATGCTCGCCTACGGCACGCTGCTGGTCGAGGGCTATCGCGTGAGGCTTTCGGGCCAGGACTCGGAGCGCGGCACCTTCTCGCAGCGCCACGCCGTGCTGATGGACCAGGTGAACGAGAAGAAATACACGCCGCTCAAGCACATCTCCAAGGAGCAGGCGCCGTTCGAGGTCATCAACTCGATGCTGTCGGAAGAGGCCGTGCTCGGCTTCGAATATGGCTACAGCCTCGCCGAGCCGAACGCGCTCGTCCTGTGGGAGGCGCAGTTCGGCGATTTCGCCAACGGCGCGCAGGTCGTGGTCGACCAGTTCATCTCCTCCGGCGAGCGCAAATGGCTGCGCATGTCCGGCCTCGTGCTGCTCCTGCCGCACGGCTATGAGGGCCAGGGGCCGGAGCATTCCTCCGCAAGACTCGAGCGCTATCTGCAGCTCTGCGCCGAGGACAATTGGCAGATCGCGAACTGCACCACGCCCGCGAACTATTTCCATATCCTGCGGCGCCAGCTCCACCGTCAGTTCCGCAAGCCGCTCGTGCTCATGACGCCGAAATCGTTGCTGCGTCACAAGCGCGTCGTATCGAGCATCGAGCAGCTCGGGCCGGACACCACGTTCCATCGGCTCCTTTGGGACGATGCGCAGTTTCTCCCCGATCAGGCGATCAAGCTCGTCCCTGACGAGAAGATTAGGCGCGTGGTGCTCTGCTCGGGCAAGGTCTATTACGATCTCTACGAGGAGCGCGAGAAGCGCGGGATCGACGATGTCTATCTGCTGCGCATGGAGCAGCTCTACCCCTTCCCCGCCCGCGCGCTGATCCAGGAGCTGTCACGCTTCAAGGACGCGGAGATGGTATGGTGCCAGGAGGAGCCTAAGAATATGGGCGCTTGGACCTTCGTCGAGCCAAACCTCGCCTGGGTGCTCGACCATATCGAGGCGAAGCATAGGCGGCCGCGCTATGTGGGGCGTCCGTCCTCGGCTGCGACCGCGACCGGTCTTGCGAGCAAGCATCTGCGCGAGTTGCAGGCCTTTCTCGACGAGGCGTTGGGATAGGAACGGGAGCTGGGCAAGAGGCCATGGCGACAGAGATCCGGGTGCCTGTTCTTGGGGAGTCGGTGGTCGAGGCGACTGTCGGCCAATGGTTCAAGCAGGCCGGCGACACTGTCTCGGCGGACGAGCCTCTGGTGGAGCTCGAGACCGACAAGGTCACGGTCGAGGTGCCCGCGCCCGCCTCTGGCGTGCTGTCCGAGATCGCGGTGAAGCAGGGCGAAACGGTCGCGGTCGGCGCGCTGCTCGGCGCGATCAGCGATGGCGGCGGCACGGCCAAGCCCGGCAAGGCCACGGCCAAGGCAAAACCTGTCTCGGCCACGCACGAGCCAGCAATCGTCGAGGCTGTGGCAGCGCTCGATCAGGCCCCGCCCCGCGCTGAGCCTGCGCCTCCGGTCGAGATCAAGGAGCTCGAACGCGAGCCGCAACGCCGCGAAGAGGTGAGCGACGACGAGATGCCGCCCTCGCCCGCCGCCCGCAAGGTGTTGGCCGAGGCGGGGCTAGAACCGAACAACATCAAGGGCTCAGGCCGCCGCGGCCAAATCCTGAAACAGGACGTGCTCGCCAAGTCGCCAGCCGCCGCTCCGACCAGCGCAGGCAGCGCCGTCGAGTCCCTGCTGGCGCGCGAGCAGAAACCTAAACCCCCCGCGCCCCCGCGCGCGCCGGTCACAGCCGACGACGCCTCGAGCGAAGAACGCGTGCGTATGACGCGGCTCCGCCAGACCATCGCGCGGCGCCTTAAGGAGGCACAGGACACCGCCGCCATGCTCACCACGTTCAACGACGTGGACATGAGCGGCGTCATGCAGCTCCGCCGCGACTATCGCGATGCCTTCGAGCAGAAGCACGGAGTGAAGCTCGGGCTGATGGGATTCTTCGTGAAGGCCTGCGTGCAGGCTCTGAAAGACGTCCCGGCCGTCAACGCCGAGATCGACGGTGAGGATATCGTCTACAAGAACTACTACCATATCGGGGTCGCGGTCGGCACTGAGCGCGGTCTCGTCGTGCCGGTGCTGCGCGACGCCGACCACATGAGCCTTGCCGAGATCGAGACGACGATCGCCGATTTTGGCATGCGCGCGCGAACCGGCAAGCTCGCGCTCGAAGAGATGCAGGGCGGCACCTTCACCATCTCCAACGGCGGCATTTACGGCTCGCTGCTCTCCACGCCGATCCTGAACGCGCCGCAGTCCGGCATCCTCGGCATGCACCGCATCGAGGAGCGCCCCGTCGTGCGCGACGGCGCCATCGTGGCCCGGCCGATCATGTATCTCGCGCTTTCCTACGACCACCGGCTCGTCGACGGCAAAGACGCAGTGATCTTCCTCGTCAACGTGAAGGAATCCATCGAGAACCCCGCGCGCCTCGTCCTCGATTTGTAGCGATTTTTGACTGTCGTCATGGCCGGGCCTGTCCCGGCCATCTACGAGTTCATTGTGCCGCTTGCCCAATTCGTGGATGCCCGGCACTTCGGCCGGGCATGACAGGTGTTTGAGGTTTCGATGCTGGACCCCGTGCGCTGTTTTGCGCCATGCTTGAGCGCATGACTTACGACCTGATCGTCATCGGCACGGGGCCCGGCGGCTATGTGTGCGCCATCCGCGCCGCGCAACTTGGGCTTAAGGTCGCTGTGGTGGAGAAGCGCGCCACCCATGGCGGGACCTGCCTCAATGTCGGCTGCATCCCGTCAAAGGCGCTGCTGCATGCAAGCGAGGCCTATGCCGAAGCCGGCCACGCCTTCTCGGGCATGGGCATCAAGGTGAAGCCGGAGCTCGACCTTAGCGCCATGCTCGCCTTCAAGGATGCGGGCGTTAAGGGCAATGTCGACGGCGTCGCCTTCCTGCTGAAGAAGCACAAGATCGACCATTTCCACGGCTCTGGCCGCATCGTCGAACCAGGCAAGGTCGAGGTCACCTTCATCAACGGCGAGAAGCAGGCGGTAGACGCCAAGGCCATCGTCATCGCCACCGGCTCGGAGGTGGCGAAGCTTTCCGGCATCGAGATCGACGAGAAGCGCGTCGTCTCTTCGACAGGCGCACTGTCGCTGCCAAAGGTGCCGAAGCGCATGGTGGTGATCGGCGCAGGCTATATCGGGCTCGAGCTCGGCTCGGTCTGGTCGCGGCTTGGCTCGGACGTGACCGTGGTGGAGATGCTCGACCGCATCACGCCGGGGCTCGATACCGAAGTCGCAAAGCAGCTCCAGCGCGTGCTTGAGAAGCAGGGGCTCAAGTTCAAGCTCAGCACCAAGGTCGCGAGCGTCGATGCCAAGGGCAAGACGCTCAAGCTTACGCTGCAGCCTGCCAAAGGCGGCAAGTCCGAGACGCTAGAGACCGACATCGTGCTGGTCGCTATCGGCCGCGTGCCGAACACCGAAGGCCTTGGCCTGGCCGAATCCGGCATCAAGACCGATAATCGCGGGCGCATCGTCGTCGATAAGCGCTACGAGACGAGCCTGCCCGGCGTCTACGCGATCGGCGATGTGATCGCTGGGCCCATGCTCGCGCACAAGGCCGAAGAAGAAGGCGTCGCCGTCGCCGAGATTCTCGCAGGGCAGGCGGGCCACGTGAATTACGAAGCGATCCCGAGCGTGATCTACACCGCGCCCGAAGTGGCGTCCGTCGGCAAGACCGAGGAAGAGCTGAAAGAGGCGGGCATCGCCTACAAAGCCGGCAAGTTCCCCTTCACCGCCAATGGGCGCGCCAAGGTCAACCGCACCACGGAAGGCTTCGTAAAGATTCTGGCCGACGCCGACACCGACCGCGTGCTCGGCGTGCATATTATCGGCGCGGATGCCGGCACGATGATCGCCGAGGCTGCGGTGCTGATGGAGTTTGGCGGCTCGGCGGAAGATTTGGCGCGCACCTGCCACGCGCACCCCACGCTCAACGAGGCGGTGAAGGAAGCCGCGCTCGCCGTCGACAAGCGCGCGATCCATATGTGACGCGCGTCAGCGGAACCCGCGCGGTGTGTCGGCAACCACGGAAGCCACGAGCGCGCCGAAGCCGGCAAGCTCGACCAGCGAGATCGCCGCATGTCCCCATTCCCAGCGTGCGCGGTAGGATGTCCAGTCGGCGGGAACCGGCCCGTTCACCCATTTCGCCAGCTCGACATTGACCGGGTAGATCAACACCCACCACAGCGCGATCGCCAGCCCGAACAGGATGGTAGCGGCAAGCGCGAGGCGGAAGCCGGGGCGATCATGCTCGCGCACGAAATAGACGACCAGCGCGAGCGCGATGACCGTGGCGATGCTGATGACAGCGCCCAGCGTGCCGGACGACGCATAGAGCCCGCCCTGCACCGTCGAGCCGACCCATAGATATTGATCCCACGCCATCCGCGATGGGAGCTGCATCAGATGCGCGAGCCCCATGCCGAGCATGAGCGCCGCGAGCATGAGCGCAACGAAGCGAGTGGCTTTGAGCAGCATGTTTCTCTCAAGCCCGCGGATGGGCGCTCGCGTAAGTCTTCAAGAGATGCGCGCGGTCGACTTCCGTGTAGCCCTGCGTGGTTGAGAGGCTGGCGTGCCCGAGCAGCTCCTGGATCGCGCGCAAATCCGCGCCAGCGCCGAGCAGATGCGTGGCGAACGAGTGCCGCAATGCATGCGGCGTCGCCGTCTCCGGCAGCGCGAGCGCGGCGCGGGCGCGGGCGATCTTGAGCTGGATGATGCGCGGGGAAAGCCGTTTGCCGCGCGCGCCAACGAACAGCGGATCGTCGGAGCCCGGGCGCATCGGGCAGAGCTTGAGGTAATGCTCCACCGCCTCTGACGCGATCGGCAGCACCGGCACGACGCGCGTCTTGCCGCCTTTGCCGGTCACGCGCAGCATGTCGCGGCCCCTCACCGGCGCATCGCCCCGCTTCAGTGACAGCGCTTCTGAGATGCGCAAGCCCGAGCCGTAAAGCAGCGCGAGCACCGCCGTGTCGCGCGCGGCGATCCATTCCGGCTCGTCACCGCCCGCGACATCCGCGCCGTCGACCAGCGCGGTCGCCTTCTCCGCGGTGAGCGGCTTCGGCACCGAATGCGGCAGCTTGGGCAATGACACGGCGCGGATCGCGTCGTTCTTGCCGTAGCCGCGCCGCTCGAGGAATTTGTAGAACATGCGCAAGCCCGACAGCGTGCGCGAAAGCGACCGGCTGCCCACGCCCGTCTCCCGCCGCGCCGCAAGAAAGCCGCGCACGTCGCGGGCCTTGAGCCCGATCACCTGGGGCATGTCGGGCAGGCGGTTGAGCTCGGTCGCGAGATGCGCCAAGAACTGGGAGATGTCGCGGGCATAGGCCTCGAGCGTATTGGCCGAAAGCCCGCGCTCCGTCCCGAGATAGCCGAGCCAGTCCTCGACCGCCTCACGGACATAAGGCGTCCCCATATATCCCGGAGCCTTGGTCTTTTCCGACAAGCCTGAACCCCCACGAGGCAAGCGAACCGCGCGCGGCTACTATGGTTACGCGAGTCGTTAACCTCCGTTTAACCTAAGAGCGACCCCTGGCCAAACCTAAGACGAGAAGCAAAGCAGACGCGAAGCCGGTGCCGGCGACCGTGCCGGTGATGCTGCCGCTCGCTCTGCCGGCGCCTTACGACTATCTCGTGCCCAAAGGCATGACGGTCGAGCCGGGGACGTTCGTCGTCGCTCCGCTCGCCACGGTCGAATATCTCGGCGTGGTGTGGCACCGTCCCGAGGGCGAGCCGCCGCCTGAGCTCGACCGCAAGAAGCTGCGCGAGATCGTCGAAGTGGTGGATGACGTTCCGCCGCTGCCACCCGTCTCGCTCGACTTCGCCGACTGGGTCGCCCGCTACACGCTCGCATCGCCCGGCATGGTGTTGCGCATGATGATGAGCGCGAGCGCGGCCTTCGCGCCCCCTGCCCCGCGCTACGGCGTGCGACTTGCGGGCCCTGCGCCCGACCGCATGACGCCCGCCCGCACCCGCGTGCTCGAAGCCGCCGCAAACGGGCTCATTTGGGTCAAGTCGAGCCTTGCCGAGGCGGTCGGCGTGAGTGGAAGCGTCATCGACGGGTTGGTCGATGCCGGCACGCTCGCGACCGAGCCGCTGCCCGACTGGCATGCGGGACCATTCGATCTCTCGGAAAGCCGCGCCCGCCTCACCAAGGATCAAGCTGAAGCCGCACGCGCGCTGCTCGACAACACGCTCGAGGGATTCAGCGTTACCCTGCTCGACGGTGTGACGGGCTCCGGCAAGACCGAGGTCTATTTCGAGGCGATCGCGCAAGCCCTTCGGCAGGGCAAGCAGGCGCTGGTGCTGATGCCCGAGATCGCGCTGACCGGACAGTTCCTCGCCCGCTGCGAGGAGCGCTTCGGCGCGCGGCCCGCCGAATGGCATTCGGGGCTGACGGGAGCCACGCGCGGTCGCGTCTGGCGAGCGGTCGCCGAGAACAAGGCGAAGCTCGTGGTCGGCGCCCGCTCTGCGCTCTTCCTGCCCTTCCCGGATCTCGGGCTGATCGTCGTCGATGAAGAGCACGACCCGAGCTACAAGCAGGAGGAGCGCGTGACCTACCAGGCACGGGACATGGCGGTGCTGCGCGGGTCACTCGGCGGCTGCCCAGTCGTTCTGAGCTCGGCCACACCCTCCATCGAGAGCCTGGTCAACGCGAACCAGGACCGCTACCGGCACATTCGCCTGGCCGGGCGCTACAAGGCAGCATCCCTCCCGCTTCTTGCCGCCATCGACATGCGCGAGCATCCACCCGAGCGCGGCAAGTGGCTCTCGCCGGTGCTCATCGATGCAGTGGCGGAGACCCTGGGCCGCGGAGAGCAAGCTCTCCTGTTCCTGAACCGCCGCGGCTATGCGCCGATCACCGTCTGCCGCAAATGCGGCTTCAAGTTCGAATGCCCCAACTGCTCGGCCTGGCTCGTTGAGCACAGGTTCCGGCGCCGGCTCGAATGCCATCATTGCGGCAAGTTCGTTCCCATCCCGGAGCAGTGCCCGCATTGCGGCGCCGAGCATTCGCTCGTGCCCTGCGGTCCCGGCATCGAGCGCATCGCCGAGGCGATCGCCGAGCGCTTTCCCGACGCGCGGCGCGTGCTTCTATCCAGCGACCTCACGCCTAGCATCGCCGACATGCGTGAGACCTTGCGTGAGATCGAGGAGCGCGAGGTCGACGTGATCGTCGGCACGCAGCTCGTCGCCAAGGGCCATCACTTTCCGGGGCTCGCGCTGGTCGGTGTGGTCGACGCCGATCTCGGCCTCGCACAGGCCGACCCGCGGGCGGCCGAGCGCACCTTCCAGCTCCTGCATCAGGTGACCGGGCGCGCGGGCCGCGAAGCGATCCCGGGGCGTGGCCTGATCCAGACCTATATGCCTGAGCACCCGGTGATGCAGGCGCTTGTCTCGGGCGACCGCGACGCCTTCTATGCACGCGAGATCGAGGAGCGGCGCAAGGCGACCATGCCGCCTTTCGGCCGGCTCGCGGCCCTGCTTGTCACGGGGAGCGACCGCCACGCGGTCGAGGCTTACGCCCGCGCGGTCGCGCGCGCCGCGCCGCCTGCCGCCAAGATCGAGGTGCTAGGCCCTGCCGAGGCACCGCTTTCGGTGATCCGCGGCCGCCACCGCTACCGCCTCCTGGTCAAGGCGACCCGCGAAGCCGACCTCCAGGCCTATCTCCGCCTTTGGCTCGCCGCCGTCCCCAAGACGAAAGGCGACGTTCGGCTCGCGGTCGATATCGACCCTTACAGCTTCCTCTAAGGCCAGCAGCTACCCCACGCGGCTCAAAAGGCGCCGGTCGTCTCGACCTTGTGCTCGTGGGCGTGCGACCACTTGGAATGTTCGGCCATGACTAGGCGGCTGATCCGCTCGGCGAGCAGCCGCTGCGGGGCATCGGGCTTCAAACCGGCGTAAGGGCCGGCCGTCTCGACGAAGAGATGCTGCTCGTTGCGCAGGTTTTCGCAGGTGGCACGGTAAGGATCCAGTTCTCCTGCCATTTGTTCAGCACCTGGAGGCCTTCGAGCAGCACGATGGCGCCGGCGGCTGCGCCGACCAGGAAGGCCGGCGACGCCTCGAAGCCGGGGAGATGCCCGTATTCGGCGAAGACCGGCAGGAGGATCGCAAGCGCCACGATCGAGATTTTGGAGATCTTGTAGGCCGTCTGGTTGGACTTCGCCTTGCGGTCGTACCAGTAGATCTGCGATTGCAGCCGATCCCATAGGGGCGGCAGCTTCGGCTCTCCGGCCCTGGCAGGCTTTCTTGGTGCCATGTCCTTCTCCTACCGCAGCGGCACGCTGATTACCGCCGGGCAAGGCGCTCGCAAAGCTCTATTCTTTCGGCTAATTCCGGGCCTGCGCTGGTTGCACCCTTATCCCCCATATGTTAGAGCCTGCCCGGGCCTTCCGAGGGCCGCCGATGGCCGTTTTCCAGGCTGTTGACGCGGAGGCTCCAATCCCATCATTTGCGGGTCCGAGGACGAGGCAGCCAGGAGAACGCGCCCGTCAGGGAAGCGGAGGCTTTTTCAGGTGGCAGGCGAAGCACATACCCCATCGGGCGTTGCGGGCCGCTATGCGACCGCTCTGTTCGAGCTCGCCAAGGAGGAGAAGGCGCTCGATGTGGTCGAGGCCGATCTCCTTCGCTTCAATACGGCGCTTGATGCTTCCCCCGACCTGACGCGGCTCGTGAAAAGCCCGGTCTTCTCGGCCGAGGAGCAGGCACGCGCGCTCGAAGGCGTGCTCGGCAAGATCGGGATCGAGGGTCTGACCCGGAACTTTTTGCTGCTTGTCGCCAGGAACCGCCGCCTGTTCGCGGTCCCAGAGATGATCACCGCCTTCCGCGCCATGCTGGCACGCGAGCGCGGCGAGACGAGCGCCTCGGTTATCGCGGCGACGAAGCTCACCGAGACCCAGGTCACCGCGCTGAAACAGGCGCTGCAGGCCGCGCTCGGCAAGGAGGTCATGCTCGACGAACGTATCGATCCTTCGCTGCTCGGCGGGCTGATCGTCAAGGTCGGCAGCCGCATGATCGATAGCTCGCTGCGCACTGGGTTGAATTCACTCAAAGTCGCCATGAAAGAGGTTGGCTGATGGACATCAGGGCCGCTGAGATCTCCGCGATCCTCAAGGAGCAGATTAAGAATTTCGGACAGGAAGCCGAGGTCGCCGAGATCGGCCAGGTACTGTCGGTCGGCGACGGCATCGCCCGCGTCTACGGCCTCGACAAGGTGCAGGCCGGCGAGATGGTCGAGTTCGCCGACGGCACGCGCGGCATGGCGCTGAACCTCGAAGTCGACAATGTCGGCATCGTGATCTTCGGCGACGACCGTCACATCAAGGAAGGCGACACGGTCAAGCGCACCGGCGCCATCGTAGAGGTGCCGGTCGGCAAGGCCCTGCTCGGCCGCGTGGTCGACGCGCTTGGCAACCCGATCGACGGCAAGGGCCCGATCGAGGCAACCGAGTATCGCCGTGTGGACGTGAAGGCGCCGGGTATCATCCCGCGCCAGTCCGTGCACGAGCCGATGCAGACCGGACTGAAGGCCATCGACGCGTTGATCCCGATCGGCCGCGGCCAGCGCGAGCTGATCATCGGGGACCGCCAGACCGGCAAGACCGCCATCATCCTCGACGCCATCCTCAACCAGAAATCGGTCAACGCGCTCGGCGACGACAAGAAGAGCCTCTATTGCATCTATGTCGCCATCGGCCAGAAGCGCTCGACAGTCGCGCAATTCGTCAAGGTTCTGGAGGACAACGGCGCGCTGCCATATTCCATCGTGGTCGCCGCCACTGCCTCGGACCCCGCGCCGATGCAGTATCTTGCGCCCTTCTCCGGCTGCGCCATGGGCGAGTATTTCCGCGACAACGGCATGCATGCGCTCGTCGCCTATGACGACCTCTCCAAGCAGGCCGTGGCCTATCGCCAGATGTCGCTGCTGCTCCGGCGCCCGCCGGGCCGCGAGGCCTACCCGGGCGATGTGTTCTATCTCCATTCGCGGCTCTTGGAGCGCGCCGCCAAGCTCAACAAGGATAACGGCTCGGGCTCGCTAACCGCTCTTCCCGTGATCGAGACCCAAGCCAACGACGTGTCGGCTTATATCCCGACCAACGTCATCTCCATCACCGACGGGCAGATCTTCCTCGAGACCGATTTGTTCTATCAGGGCATCAGGCCCGCGGTGAACGTGGGCCTGTCGGTGTCGCGCGTGGGTTCGGCCGCGCAGGTGAAGGCGATGAAGCAGGTCGCCGGCAAGATCAAGGGCGAGCTCGCGCAGTACCGCGAGATGGCGGCCTTCGCGCAGTTCGGCTCAGACCTCGACGCCACCACCCAGCGCCTGCTCAATCGCGGCGCGCGGCTCACCGAGCTGCTCAAGCAGCCGCAATTCTCACCGCTCAAGGTCGAGGAGCAGGTCGTCGTGATCTATGCCGGCGTGAACGGCTATCTCGATCCGCTCCCTGTCTCCTCGGTGCGCCGCTTCGAGGACGAGCTGCTGCGCTATGTGCGCGCCGATCATCAGGACATCCTCGACGATATCCGCGACAAGAAGGAAATCACCAAGGAGAACGGCGACAAGCTCAAGTCAGCCGTCGACAAATTCGCCAAGGCCTTCGCGTGAGGACGGTTTAGTGAAAGCTGTGACGCATTCTCCCCCCTCTCCCCTGTGGGGAGAGGGATGGGGTGAGGGGGTTCCGGTTTCTGCCGTTAGTCCCGCCTCACCCGGCGCCTGCGGCGCCGACCTCTCCCCCATGGGGAGAGGTGTTGCGGCACCGCCCAGGGGTGGTCCATGGCGTCGCTGAAGGAACTCAGAAACCGGATTGCGTCGGTCAAGGCGACGCAGAAGATTACCAAGGCCATGCAGATGGTGGCCGCGGCGAAGCTCAGGCGCGCGCAATTGGCGGCAGAAGCGGCGCGGCCTTACGCCTCCCGCATGGAGGCGGTGCTCGCCAATCTCGCAACCGCGCTGCAGGGCCGCGAAGGCGGTCCGCCGCTCATGGTCGGCACCGGCCGCGACCAGGTGCACCTGCTCATCGTCTGCACCGCCGAGCGCGGGCTGTGCGGTGCGTTCAACTCGGCCATCGTCAGACTGGCTCGCGAGCACATCAACCGCCTGCTCGCCGACGGCAAGCAGGTGAAGATCCTCTGCGTCGGCAAGAAGGGCTTCGACCAGCTGCGCCGACTCTATGCACCGCTCATCATCGAGGTTATCGACTTCAAGAGCGTCCGCCAGCTCGCCTTCGACCATGCCCAAAAGGTTGCCGACCGGGTGCTTGCGCTGTTTGCCGAGGGCGCCTTCGACGTGGCGACCTTGTTCTTTTCGCGCTTCAAGTCGGTGATCAGCCAGATCCCGACCGCGCAGCAGATCATTCCGGCGACGATCCCCGCCGACACGCCTTCGGCCGAAGCGGCCCTCGGCGGCGCCGTTTACGAATACGAGCCTGACGAGGCCGATATCCTCACCGAGCTTCTGCCGCTCAACATCACCGTGCAGATCTTCAAGGCGCTCTTGGAGAATGCGGCATCGGAGCAAGGCGCGCGCATGAGCGCCATGGACAACGCCACCCGCAATGCCGGCGACATGATCGGCCGGCTGACCCTCAACTACAACCGCACCCGCCAGGCCATGATCACCAAGGAGCTGATCGAGATCATCTCCGGCGCCGAGGCGCTATAATCGTTCGAACGCACGCGAAGGAAACGAGCAATGGCAAAGAAGTCCGCCGTCGCAGAAGCTAAGCGCTCTCCCGTGGTCGCCGAGACCAGGAAGCAGGAAAGGAAAATAGCCTCGAACCAGGGCGCCAAAGGAGAAGTGCGCCAGGTCATGGGCGCCGTGGTCGATGTGCAGTTCCACGATGCGCTGCCCGAGATCCTGAACGCGCTCGAGACCGACAATCACGGCAACAGGCTCGTGCTCGAAGTCGCCCAGCATCTCGGCGAGAACACGGTGCGCACCGTGGCGATGGACTCCACCGAAGGCCTGGTGCGCGGTCAGGAAGTCGTGGACACCGGCGAGGCCATCGCCGTGCCGGTGGGCGACGAGACCTTGGGCCGAATCATGAATGTGGTGGGCGAAGCGGTCGACGAGGCGGGTCCCATCAAGACCGCCGAGAAGCGCCCGATCCACGCGCCGGCGCCGTCTTATGTCGATCAGTCGACCGAGGCCGAAACTCTCATCACCGGCATCAAGGTCGTGGACCTGCTCGCGCCTTACGCCAAGGGTGGCAAGATCGGACTGTTCGGCGGCGCAGGCGTAGGAAAAACGGTGCTGATCATGGAGCTGATCAACAACGTGGCCAAGGCGCATGGCGGCTATTCGGTGTTCGCCGGGGTCGGCGAGCGCACCCGCGAGGGCAACGACCTCTATCACGAGATGATCGAGTCCGGCGTGAACAAGGACCCGCGCAAGGGCTCGGTGGAAGGTTCGAAATGCGCGCTTGTCTACGGCCAGATGAACGAGCCGCCTGGCGCCCGCGCCCGCGTCGGCCTGTCGGGCCTGACCGTCGCCGAATATTTCCGCGACCAGGGACAAGATGTGCTGTTCTTCGTAGACAATATCTTCCGCTTCACGCAAGCTGGCTCCGAAGTGTCGGCCCTGCTCGGGCGCATTCCTTCGGCCGTGGGCTATCAGCCGACGCTCGCCACTGATATGGGCGCGCTGCAGGAGCGCATCACCACGACGCAGAAGGGCTCGATCACCTCGGTGCAGGCGATCTACGTGCCGGCCGACGACCTGACCGACCCGGCGCCTGCCACGTCGTTCGCCCACCTCGATGCGACCACGGTTCTGTCGCGCGGCATCGCCGAGAAGGGCATCTACCCGGCCGTGGACCCGCTCGATTCCACCTCGCGCATGCTGTCGCCGATGATCGTCGGCGAGGAGCATTATGCGGTGGCGCGCCGCGTGCAGGAGATCCTGCAACGCTACAAGGCGCTTCAGGACATCATCGCCATTCTCGGCATGGACGAGCTCTCGGAAGAGGACAAGATCACCGTGGCGCGCGCGCGCAAGATCGAGCGCTTCCTGTCGCAGCCTTTCCATGTCGCCGAGGTCTTCACCAGCTCGCCCGGCGTGTTCGTCGACCTGGCCGATACCATCAAGGGCTTCAAGGGCCTGTGCGAGGGCGATTACGATCATCTGCCGGAGGCTGCGTTCTACATGGTCGGCACCATCGAGGAGGCCGTAGCCAAGGCCGAGAAGCTCGCCGCCGAGGCCGCGTAATGTCCGACACCTTCAAGTTCGAGCTGGTATCGCCCGAGCGGCTGCTCGTCTCCAACGAGGTCGAGCAGGTGCTTGTGCCGGGCTCGGAAGGCGACATGACCATCCTCGCCCATCACGCGCCGGTGCTCACCACGCTGAGGCCCGGCGTGCTGGAGATCGGGCACGCGAGCGGCGAGCAGCAGCGCTTCTTCCTGCGCGGCGGCTTCGCCGAGGTGAATCCTACGGGGCTCATCGTGCTCGCGCAGACCGCCGTCGACCTTCGCGAGCTCGACGCGGGCCAGCTCGCGCAGGAGATCGAGAACGCCGAGGAGGACGTGGCCGACGCGGCCGACGCGGCCGAGGATGCCGTGCGCGACCGCGCGCAGACGCGGCTCGACCACCTCCGCCAGGTGCAGACCGCGCTGAACTTGTAGGGCGCTTACCGAGCCTTCAGCAATTCAGCGAACTCCCGCACCACGTTTTCATAGACGTGCCGCTTGAACGGCACGACGAGGCCCGGCAACTCCGCGACGCTCGCCCAGCGCCATGCGTCGAACTCAGCCTCGTGTCCCGCGCGCGCTCCAATGTCGATCTCGCTCTCCTCGCCCTCGAAGCGCGCGGCGAACCATATTTGCTTCTGGCCGCGATAGCGTCCTTCCCAAGCGACGCCGACAAGCTCGGGCGGAAGGTCGTAAAAGTGCCAACCGCGCGTGCGGGCAAGCATGCTGATGCTGCGAACGCCCGTTTCCTCGATAAGCTCGCGGCGCGCGGCCGCCTCGGGGTCTTCACCCTCGTCCATGCCGCCTTGCGGCATCTGCCACCAGGTGCCGACCCCCTCGGGCTCCCCGCCATGGTCGGCACGCCGCCCGATCCAGGCGAGTCCTTCGGCCTTTAGCAACATCACGCCGACGCAAGGCCGGTAAGGCAGGTCACCTGCCCGCTCGCCGCCTGAAGATGTCATGGAAGTACGGTCAACTTTGCCGCTGCGAGCGCATGGCGGCGCTGACCGGCACCAGCACGAGGCCCTTGGCCTCGAGCTTGTCGGCCCAGTCGGCGAGCTGTTTCATGGTGGTGGCCTTGGCCTTGGCAACACCGATCGCCGTGCCGCGCTCGCGCGCCATGGTCTCGAGCTCGGCGAGCGCCTTGGCGAGCCCGCCGGAGCCTTCGTCGAGCCGGACGTTCACTATGGCATAGTCGAGCCCGATCGCGCCCGCGATGGGCTCTCCCGTCGAGCCCTTGACGGAGCCGTCGTCGAGATAGAGCAGGCCGCGCCGCTTCACCTCTTCGAGCACGGGAAGCATGGCCTCTCTCGTTGTCTCGAACTTCGCGCCCATATGGTTGGTGATGCCCACATAACCCGTATAGCGCGACATCAGCCATTGCAGCCGCTTGAGGTTCTCATCCGGCGGCAGCGTCGTGAGCAGCGTGTGCGGACCGGGATCCTCGGTCGGGTAGTTGTTCGGCTCGAGCGGGATTTGCAGCAGGACCTCATGACCGGCCGCGCGCGCCTTGGTCACGAGCTCCTGGAGAGAGCGGCCGTAGGCGACGTAGGCGACGCTGATCGGCGCGGGCAACCCTTCCAGCACCTCGCTGCCTGGAGCATCCGGCAGGCCAAGCCCGTTGACCAGCACGGCGACGCGCGCAGGGCCCCCCATGGCGGCCTTGGCATGCGGCGAGGGGCGCGCATAGACCTCCGCCGGGCGCTTGCCGTCGAGCGCAACCTTCGGCAGCGGGCCATATTGCGATTGCTCCACGAGGTCGGGAACGGGGACCGGCGGCAGTGCGATGGACCCCGTCTCCTCGGCGCTCTCAGGTTGGGCGGGTGTAGCGGGCGCTTGCCCGGCTGCGGGCGAAACTGCGGCACTTTGCTCCCCGGCAGGTGAGGGTGCAGCAGGCCCCAAAGTCTCGGTCTGGACCGGCACCGGCGCCAGTTCGGCAGCCTGCGGCGAAGTAGAGGGTAACGCGCCTTGCTGATCGCCATCCGGCGTCGGCGCGGCATCGTCGGGCTGAGGCAGCGGAGGCGGATTGCCCTGCTCCTCGGGCGCTGGCGTCGGCGCAGGCTCCGCCGCCGGCGGGTCGGCAGGTCCCGTTACGGCAAAGCCGGGGGGCAAATCGACATTTCCCTCCTGGCCTGGCGGCGCTTCCGCGCCGCCGAACGGGTCGCCCTCCGATGTCGGAGGCTCGCTTGGAGCCGCTGCAGGTTCGATCTGGAGCACAGCGACCGGCTCGCCGCTTTCGCTTCCGGGAAAAAAGACGAGCCATGCAGTGCCGAGCACGAGCGTCCAGAACACAATTCCGGTTGCGACGGCCAGCGCCTTCATCTCGCCTTCACCCTCCCCGCTCGCCGGCAATCAGCACCGGTCATAGGCTGGCGCTCAGTTGGCCTGGTTGGCCTCGGCCTTCTTCTTGGCTTCGGTATCGACGGACTTGATGCCGCGCAGAAGGTCGAGCGCATATTTGAGCTGCGTGTCCTTCTCTTTGTCCTGAGGCACGTAGGACGAGCTTCCGGACTCTTCCTCCTGCGCCTCGTCGGCCTTGCCCGCGTCCTCGCCCTCGCCGGCGCCCTCGGCCTCGCTTTCGCTTTCGCTTTTGCCGTCGCTCTCGCCTTTGCCCTCGCTCTCGCCCTTGAGGTGGCCGCGCAGATTGGACTCGCCGCGGGTGTTCTGAAGATCGGCCTTCTTTTTCAGCTCTTCGGGAAGCTCCTCCTCGATCACCACGGTCGGGGCGATGCCCTTGGCCTGGATTGAGCGGCCCGACGGCGTGTAGTAGCGCGCCGTGGTAAGCCGGAGCGCCCCGTTCGAGCCGAGCGGGATGATGGTCTGCACCGAGCCTTTGCCGAAGGAACGCGTGCCGACGATGGTCGCACGCTGGTGATCCTGCAACGCGCCGGCCACGATCTCAGATGCCGAGGCAGAGCCGCCGTTGAGCAGCACCACGATCTTCGCACCACCGGTGATGTCGCCGGGCCGCGCGTTCGAGCGCTGCGTCTCCTCGAGATTGCGGCCGCGCGTCAGCACGATGGCGCCCTGGTCGAGGAAGGCATCGGAGACCGAAATGGCCTGATCGAGCAGGCCGCCCGGGTTGTTGCGGAGGTCGACGATGTAGCCCTTGAGCTTCGGACCGAGCTGCTTCTTCAGGTCCTCCACGCCCTTCTGCAAATTGGCCGTGGTCTGCTCGTTGAAGGTGGTGAGCCGGATATAGCCGACGTCTTCGCCCTCGGCGTTGTACTTCACCGGATTGATGTGGATCACGTCGCGAACGACCTTCACGTCGAACGGGTCCTCGGTACCCTTGCGCATGATGGTGAGCGTGATCGGCGAGTTCACCGGCCCGCGCATCTTCTCCACCGCCTCTTGCAGGGTGAGGCCGAGGATCTGCTCCTTGTCGAGATGGGTGATGAGGTCGCCGCTCATCAGCCCGGCGCGCGAGGCGGGCGTATCCTCGATCGGCGCGACCACCTTGACCACGCCGTTCTCCATGGTGACCTCGATGCCGAGCCCGCCGAACTCGCCGCGGGTCTGCACCTGCATGTCGCGGAAATGCTTCGGGTTGAGATAGGCCGAATGCGGGTCGAGCGCGGTCAGCATGCCGTTGATTGCGGCCTCGATCAGCTTCGGGTCTTCCGGCTTCTCGACATAGTCGGACCGCACGCGCTCGAGCACCTCGCCGAATAGGTCGAGCTGCCGGTAGATCTCCGAGTTCGCACCCGAAGTGCTCTGGCTCTGAGCCAGACTCACCATCGTCGAACCGGCAGCGAGCACGGCCAACACCAGAAGCGCCCAAAGCGCGTAGTCGGATTTCCGCATCATCCTTGTACCTTCTCGGAAGCCTCGGCCCACCACGGGTCAGGGTCTATTGGCTTGCCGTCCTTTCTGATTTCTACATATAGGACGGGGCGTGAATTTCCATCGGCGCCCTGGCCTGAAACCGCCGAATTTCCCATCACTGCAATGGGCTCGCCGGCTAGGACAAACTGGCCGAGGCTTACGTCTATGCGGTTCATCCCCGCAAGGAGAATATGATAGCCCCCGCCCGCGTTGATGATCAATAGCTGCCCGTAGGAGCGAAATTCTCCAGCATAAACAACCCAGCCGTCAGCAGGCGCGATGATGCGCGCCTCGGGCCTGGTTTGCATCGAAAGGCCCTCGAACGTGGAGCCCTCGGCACCAGCGTCGCCGAACCGCTTCATCCGCCTCCCTTGCGCCGGAAGTTTGAGCGAGCCCTTGGCCGTCTCGAACGGCATGGCAGGCTTGAGCCGGTCGGGGCTCGCGAAAGCAACCGTGGTCGAGGCGGGTTTGAGCTCGATCACCGCCTCATTGGAGGGCGTCGCCATGGCCTGCTGCTCCAGGCGCTGTCTGAGCGCGCGCTCGGCGGCAAGCTCTGCGTCATATTGCGCAATCTCGACCTTGGCGATCTGCGCATCGAGCTTGTCGATCAGCCCGTTGAGGTCGGTCACGGCCTTGGCCTGCTCGGCCGCCGCGACTTTCACCTCGGCAAGCTCAGCTTCACCTTGGGCAAGCTTCGCCTTCTTCTCTTCCAAGAGACGGTCGACGCCCGAACGCCCCGAGGCGAGCCGCTCGGCCTCGCTTTTCTCCTTGTCGCGCTGCTCGCGAATGCTGGTCTCGATCGTGACGAGGCCCTCCAGCTCGCGCGACAGATTGTCCGCCTGGTATTTCAGTTCGGGGAACACATCGGCGAGCAACATGGCGCTCCGCACCACCGCGAGCGCGTCGTCGCGGCGCGTGACGAGCGCGGGCGGCGGGGTCCGGCCGATCCTCTGCATGGCGCTCAGCATCTTGACGATGGCTTCCTTCCGCTCGGCAATCGAGTTCTGGATGATGGTGACCTGCTCGGTGAGTTCGGCGAGCTTGGCTTCCGTCTCCGAAAGCTTCGCCTCGCTATCCTGCACCCTCTGGCCGGCCTCGATCAGCTCCGTATTGAGCCGCGCCCGTTCTACGTCGAGCGCCGCGATGTCCTTGACGAGCCCCTCTTCCTTGGTGCGGCTCGACCGCAATTGCTGCTCGGTTTCGTCGAGCCGCTTCTTCGCCTGATCGCGCGACAGGTCTTCCTGCGCGACAGCGACGACCGGCAGGACGCAAAGGATCGCGGCGCCAAGCATCCTGGCGCTCCGCGCCCCAGAGAGGAGCAGAGCGGACCGAATCCTTGGCCGTTTGGGAGTCAATCGATCGGATTGCGCCATGCGCCTTTGGCCGTGCAGCCGGTGGCAACGACAGCGGAGCGATACGGCAGAATCAAGGCAAAACGCTTACGAATACTTAACCTTAGCCCCGATGGTAGGGGTGGCCCGCGAGGATTGTCGCCGCACGGTAGATCTGCTCGGCGAGCACGATGCGGGCAAGCCCGTGCGGCAGCGTTATTGGGCTGAGCGAAACGCGCTTATCCGCCTTGGCTAGAAGGTCTGCGCCTAGCCCGTCAGCACCGCCGATGACAAAGGCCAAGCCCGGCGCGCCGCCGTCCCGATAGCTGGCGATCAGGCGTGCGAAGTACTCGCTCGAGAGTGTTTCGCCTTTTTCGGTGAGGCCGATGAGCTTGTGGCCGGCGGGGATCTTGCCGAGCAGCGCGGCAGCCTCGGCGGCTTTGCGCTTTGGCGCGGTCTTGGCCTTCGACTCGGCGATCTCGATGGCGGCGATAGGCGTAAGCCCAAGCTTGCGGCCGAGAGCCTCGCCGCGGGCGAGGTAATGCGCGAACAATTCCCGCTCCGGCCCCTGCTTCAACCTGCCGACGGCAGCGATCAGGAGCCGCAT
The DNA here is from genome assembly GCA_963821255.1 of uncultured Alphaproteobacteria bacterium. Classification (GTDB taxonomy): domain Bacteria; phylum Pseudomonadota; class Alphaproteobacteria; order Rhizobiales; family Methyloligellaceae; genus Methyloceanibacter. Next base: position 244,484 of record CAWGCX010000009.1, read on the forward strand.
GGCGCGGCCTTGGCCGGGCGCGCCGGCGCTAGGGTTAGGGCCCCTCTCAGATCACCAAGCGCTCCATGGGCCGGTCCGCCGACCACATCTTTTCGAGATTGTAGAACTCGCGGACCTCGGGCCGGAACACATGGACGATGACGTCGCCCGCGTCGATGAGCACCCAATCGCATTGCGGCAGCCCTTCGACGCGCGCGCGTCCGTAGCCTTCATCCTTCAGTCTTTTCATTAGGTGGTCGGCAACGGCGCCGACATGGCGCTGCGAGCGTCCCGAGGCGATCACCATCTGGTCGCCGATCGAGGTCTTGCCGCTCAGGTCGATGCTGACGACGTTCTCGGCCTTGGCGTTCTCGAGCGTGTCGAGCACGATGTCGAGCAGGTGGTTCGGATTGGCGCGGAATGACACCAGTCCGGTAGGAGGCGTGCTGCGTCGGGCACCCTCTCTAGGTGAGCGCATAATGTGGTGAGTGTCCTTCCGATTGCTCCTGGTGCCGGTTCGCCTGACGCCGCTCACAACGCGGTGTCCGGGCTTTGGTTGCCGCTTCACGCCATAAGGATAGTATGCCGCATGGGCTTTTTTCAATAGCTAGCGGCGCTTAGCGCTTTTCTTCCCCCTGCTATTCTGTGAGAGGCTTTTCGCGCGGCCTTCTTGGCCGAGGTTTTTTGCTTCGTCCTCTTGATGGGGGCTTTCACCGCTTTCGCCTTGCTGCGTTTTGGCGCTGATGCCGTAGTCTTCTGTTTCTGCTTCGGCTTCTTGGCTGCCGCTGCCTTGGCTTTCTGCTTCGGCTTTTGCGCCGGCTTTGATTTCGGCTTGGAGTTAGGCTTCACTTGTTTGGTATCGGTCTTGGCGCGAATTGCGGTGGAGGACAGTCCCGACAGCGGATGGGTGACGACCGTCCAGGCCGGCGGCTCGAGCTGCGCCAATCCTCTCGCGTCCGATTCGTCGACATGGAAGTCCGCGAAGCGCTGCGCCCCCTGGCTTGCCCGGGCCCTCAAACGATAACCAGGTCTATCGAGCACGGCGATCGGCATCAGCGAAAAGATCGTCTGCCAGGCGCGCCAGCGGTGGATGTCGGCGAGATTGTCGGCGCCCATCAGCCAGACGAACTGCACGCCGGGGTAACGCCGCTTGATCGCCCTGAGCACGTCGACCGTGTAGAGCGATTTGCCGTTGCCGGAAAAGCCCGTGACCTCGATGCGCGGGTGGCGCGCGACCTGCTTCGCCGCGGCGATCCGCTTTTCGAGGTCTGGCAACCCTATCGTGTCCTTGAGCGGATTGGCGGGACTGACCAGCCACCACACCCGGTCGAGCCCGAGCCGCTTCAGCGCCGTGAGGCTGATCTGCCTATGCGCCGCGTGCGGCGGATTGAACGATCCGCCGAGCAGCCCGATGCGCATGCGCGGTGCCGCAAGCGGCAGCTGTACCGATTTCCGTTCCGTCTTGGGAGCCGGCTTCAAGGCCGAGTCTGCCCCGCGCCGCGCACGACATATTTGAATGTCGTGAGCTGCTCGACGCCGACCGGCCCGCGCGCATGGAAGCGGCCCGTGGCGATGCCGATCTCCGCGCCCATGCCGAACTCGCCACCATCGGCGAACTGCGTCGAGGCGTTGTGCAGGACGATCGCGCTGTCAACGCGCGCGAGGAAGGCTTCCGCGGCCTGCGCGTGGTTGGTCACGATCGCATCGGTATGCTGCGAGCCATATTGCGCGATATGGGCGATCGCCTCGTCGAGCCCATCAACCACCTTCACTGCGATGATGGCGTCGAGATATTCCTTCGGCCAGTCGTCCTCGCTCGCGGGCTTGACCCGGCTGTCGGTGCGCTGCGTCTCCGGATCTCCGCGCACCTCGCAGCCCGCTTCGATCAGCGCATCGACCAGCGGCCCGAGATGCGTCGGCGCAGCGGCATGATCGACGAGCAGCGTCTCCGCCGCGCCGCAAATGCCGGTGCGCCGCATCTTGGCGTTGATCAGGATCGTGCGCGCCATGTCGACGTCGGCGGCCTCGTGCACATAGACATGGCACACGCCTTCGAGATGCGCAAAGACCGGCACGCGCGCCTCCTCCTGCACACGCGCGACGAGGCTCTTGCCCCCGCGCGGCACGATCACGTCGATGGCGCCCCCGAGACCCGCAAGCATGAAGCCCACCGCGGACCGGTCGACCGTCGGCACGAACTGGATCGCTGAGGCCGGCAAGCCTGCCTCCGCCACGCCCTCGTTGAGCAGATTAGCGATGACGAGGGAGGTGAGAAAGCTCTCCGAGCCCGAGCGCAGGATCACCGCGTTGCCGGACTTGAGGCAGAGGGCGGCAGCGTCAGCCGTGACGTTCGGCCGGCTTTCATAGATCATGCCGATCACGCCGAGCGGCACGCGCACCCGCGCGATCTCGAGGCCGTTCGGCCGTGTCCAGGAAGCGATCAGCTGCCCGACCGGATCGGGCAGCGCCGCGACCTCGCGCAAGCCCTGCGCCATCGCCGCCACCCGCGCGGCATCAAGCTTCAACCGGTCGAAAAAGGCGGCATCGCGGCCTTTTTTCTGTGCAGCCTCAATGTCTTGACGGTTCGCGTCGACAATCTTCTCGGCGCCGGCAGTAAGCCGCGCCGCCATGCGCTCGAGTGCCTCGTTCTTCTGCTCGGTAGGCGCGCGCGCAAGCTCGCTCGCCGCCTCGCGGGCAAGCCGCCCCATATAGAGCATCATAGGTTCGATGCTTGCTAAGTCTTTGTCTTGATTCACTTTATTAACGGTGGTGATTGGATACGGCTAACTGTTAGCTAACAGGGTCGCAAGCATCCCTTAATATACGGCCAATCGTGCCCGAGGAAGCGAACTCACTTTCGAGGGACAGACTCACCGCGCTTTGCTATCATGCGCGCAGCGGCCGGAGGTGTTGCAGCCCTCGGCCGCCACGACTTGCCACGCAAACCTAGGAGAGTGGGTTCGCGATGACCAATTCCCCTAATAGCACTGCATCCGGCATTGGCGCCCTTTGTGTGAGGCTTGACGGTCGCAGCGATCATGTACGCTATCCTAGACAAGCTCATCCAGTGGTCGCGATAAGCGCGCCTTCTAGGGGATCGTGAACATGCGCGCGCTCGCACTTATCACTATCGCTGCTTTGTTAGTTGCGGTCGTGGTGCTTGGTCGCGCCGTGGTGCGGCTCGAAAATTACCATTACGCGAACCAAATCGGTATGTGCGACAAGCACGAGGAGTATTTAGCTCGCGAAGCTTGCCTCAACAACACCGAGACCCGCACGCATTGGTTTTGGCACATCCTTTATGGAACGGGCGTGCTTCCGCTGGCCAAACACTCGCGCCAAGCGGCCGAAGTGCTGAAAGACGAAGGCGGCTTTTGTTTTCGGTGGCCTAGAACCACCGACCTCGTCCGTACCAACCACCGCCGAAAAGCAGCAGCACCAGCACAAGGATGATTAGCAGTGTGGTGTTGTCCATTGATCCCGCTCCCTAGGTGCAACTCCAGTTGAGGTCTCGCGTGAAAGCATATCACGAGACGCGAGGGGCGTCGGCTTCGGCTGGCGCCCTTTATTTTGGTCTTCCGTGAACGAAAGTCCTGGCAAGGCGTTGCGGCCTAAAGATTCAACCCAAATGCCCCATCAGCCGGTACGACCCCGCTCCTGGAGCGAGGGACCCCACATGGGCAACCATCGATCTGACTATCGAGGCTACGCGATCTTTATTTGGGGCGATGAAGCCAATTTGTCCTTCAGGGTAGACCGGCTCGCCCCCGACTTGCCAATCCTCTCCAACCCAGAGTCGGACGGTTACGGATCGTGGGGAGCTGCACTAACAGACGCCAAGCGACAAATTGATCGGGTTCTGTCCCAATGACAATTTGAGGACTCGCTATAATCGGCACAATGACAGGTTCCGGTGGCTGAGAGAGTTTCATTTTGGTCCTCCCACCTGCAACGGAAGGAGGGCGCCATGTCCCCACCCAAGAACAGCGTGTTTGAAGGTTGCGATCCAACACAGGTCGCAATGCTTGAGAGTTCGTACCTAGCCGCGTGGGCAATCGTCCGACCAAACAACATGAAGGCCGATTCGACGCGGGAAAGCGAATTGCGGGCCGAACTTGTTGGGTGCATTCAGAAGGTCGCCGCTAGGGGCTTTGCCGACAGCGACGAATTGACCAAGCGTTGCGTCGAAGAATTACTGCTCGGTCCACGGCCGGTTTTTACTCGATGAACGCGGCTTAAGGAAAGCTCTTATCAAGAATGCGCGCACGCTGGTGCAACGTGATGCGATTGCCTGGCTTGGCTTTAACCAGCCGCAGCGTAGGCGGCGCGAGCGACCTCTAAATCAGACACGAAGGCGATAACCTGCTCGATGAGCCTGTCCTCGTCGTCCCAAAGATCAATCCGAAAGAGAAAGTCGTCGGGGCTCGGGCGTGAAACCGCAACTTGTGGTCCGGGTTCGCCATCTCGCCGGGACGAAATATCTCCGCCATGGAACCGTGCGGGGGTTCACTAGCTAACCGTTGGTCTGGCGCTTTAGCTTTCCGTAGGCGAATTGAAGCGCAACGATGAGTGCTCTCGTCTCCGCCAGGGATTGGCGGGTCCGCTGTATGGCGACCTGCGTCGCAAGCCGTGAAAATCGAACTTGCTCGACGGCCGCCTGGGTATTCAAAAGAACCTGTGGAAGGGCTGCCATTCAGCACAGATGCGAACGGGCACTGTTTGTTTCAAGTCTGGCTACCAATTATCCACAGTTCATTTTCTTGTATGGGATCTGGCGGATGACCCGAGAAAAGTGAGACCGCCCCGCCTACGCCTAAACGGAGCGGCCTCAAGTCCCAAGGCTAGGCCCTAGGACGCAATAAAAGAGGCCGACCCACGCGCTAACGATAGGGCCAGCCTCTCGGTCCCTCTGCACGCCACCATCGAAGAGTTTGCCGCGAGTGGCGACTACGCCACGGGAAGAGTTCAGTTATGGTGTTTTATTTTCACCCGTGGCCGGTGCTTGAGAGTCCGACTGCGTGGTGACCGGTGCTTGAAATAAGAAGCGAAGTGACAAATAGAGGCTGATCGAACATTCCCGCGCCAACTAAGGCAAGGATCATAAGCACACATACAAACCCGATACCCATGATTATGTAATTAGCACTGAGGCGGGGATCCTTGCGGGTGCTTCGCGGGTGTCTCTAGGAAGGGGTCTATCAGGCATGTTACGCCTCCATGGCCGGTCTAGCCGCATGCACAACCAATCCGTACCGTCAGGGTTCCAAGGCGCTCGCCTTGGCCGTTGAGCGCATCCCGGCGGCTATGTCCTGAAAGACACCGCTGCTCTTCGACGGAGTGAATTAACACCCCGTTTTTATGCATTAGTCTTAGCCCCAACAAACCCGCCCACGGCGATAGCCGACACGCTGGCACCCAGCACTAACTTGAAGCCAGCCGTGGAGAGGCTACGGATGCCAAGTTGCACCGCGCGAGGGGCGTCGGCTTCGGTCGGCGCCCAGTCACACCCCCGGAACGCCGTCACTTGCGGAGCGTTTTCCCTTCATATCCAACAAGGAGGAACGCCCAATGAAGCTCGCTGCCTATGCGGTGCTAGCAACCCTAGCCGCCACCGGAACTGCCTTCGCTGGTGGCGGTGCGCCCGTTCCAGAAGGTTCGCAAGCACCTGATCCGTCCGGTCGCCGAGCGCAGTCCTCGATGACGCCAAATGTCAGACTGTTTGGAAGATGGCAGCTCCCGACGGCGACACGCTTTCGCAGGACAAAGCCGTTCCGTTCGTAGTCAACTTTCAGATGGTGGACACTGACAAAGACGGCAAAATCTCCGCTGAGGAGTTCAAGACCGGTTGCAGCAAAGGTTGGATTCAGGAGGCTGACAAAGCGACCGTCGACGATATGAAAAAAACTGGCCAGTAGAGATCAGGCCAAAGCCCTTGATTGGAGGGGCGTCGGCTTCGGTCGGCGCCTTTCCGCTACCCCACGCGGGGGACCGGGTTTGATTATTCAACAAAGTCGCTCTTCACGCGTTATCCTGAGATGGGAAAACTTGGAGAAGAGAGCGATGACGACGAGCAAACGACAATCTCACGACAAAGCTCGGCGCGCTGCCTCTGAGCCGAACCTGGGTCAGAAGGCAGCTGAGCGGGAAAAGAAGAGTAAGGCACAGCTCGGTCACATGGAAGGAAGGCGTGCTACGTCAGCACGTGGTCGTTTCGTCGCTTGGTGCAAGCAGGAGCAAGCGAGCATACAGCAGCAGCTTGAGTTGATGCAGAGCGGCAAAGTGCTGACAGGAGAGAACCGCGGATCAGGTTGGGTTGACACCACTGACGAGTCGGTGAAGCGGGCTAAGGCCAGACTCGTGGAGCTAGAATCTCTTTTGACCGAAACAGGATCAGCCACGATCTCGAAACCGTAACTGTGGTGAACGCTCCGCATGCGCCAGCGCGGTACCCTCGTTTTCAGAGAGGCGCCGCAGAAGGCGAGCAGGCAGCTCGGCTGCGCGTTACAGAAGTGAAGAAGTAGAGAGCTTCCGCAAGCTGACCCCCGCAGAGAGCGCAGCGGCAAACGGGAGGACTGCGCGACGCGCCGGAGTGACCATTTCCCCTGGGCAAGAACCCGCCTGGGCACAAAAATGGCGAGGAGTAGATTCAGCCTCAAACCGACAATAAGGAGGTGGCATCATCGACCAGAAAGGCCAACAAGAGACCCTCGATGACAATCGGCACCTGAAACGTTCCAGTACCGCGGGATGGTGGAAATGATGGCCCGCGAAATCGGCTCCCGGGCACTGATCGTTTCAATGCCGCCGATGCTCGCTTACCAGGGTGTGCGCATGCTTGGCTGGGTCCTCGGCGATGTGATCAACACGGGCGACGAGGTCAGGGGCATAATGCAGGAGCGGCTCTACGTGGACTCGCGGCCGCTCGGTTCGACCAAGCTCAGCGATTGGGTGCGCGCGTACCGCCGAGAGATAGGCCGTCGGTACACCAGCGAATTGCAGCGCCGTTTCGACCGGGCGAGCGCCTACCACTCGATCGATTAGGACATCCTGTTGGGCTTCTAGGCCGCGACTACGAGTTGTGCTTGGTGCCATGTCCGCTAGCATGGGGGGCTACTCGCAATTTACTGCCTCCGAGGGCGAGGCGTGCTGGTAGATGGATGACACTTTATCGAAGCAAAACACGGACCGTTGATGCTTTTCGCTATCAATCGGGCTTAGAGACTATGGATTTTAAATACCCATACCCAGATTGGTTAGAAGGGCATGTTGTAGTTCGTGGTGAGTTCGGTCTGGATCTTTGTACCAAGTTCGGGAAGGTAACGGTTCGACCGGGACAGTGGATTGTCAATGCTGGCAACGGCAATATACATGTATTAGATCCGGATGTTTTTCACGCAGAATATGAGGCAGTAATAGGCGCCTAACAAAAAAGCGAACACACTTTTGTTGGCTGCTACCTCCATCTGCCGCCATCACCATGCAGGGAATTCGGAGAAGCCCCGGCTCACACTAATCAGCTGCTCGGGTAATGCAGGCAAACAGGTAACTGGCAATTAGTCCCAGCAGCGCGAACCCGCTGACTAGCCAGAACACGTGTTGGTGACCGGCGGCTCCAGGCGACTGGTCGAGCAGATAGCCCATTAGCGGCCCCATAAATACATCCGGCATGTAGCCGATAACAGATACAAGGCCAACGCAGACCTGTGTATGCCATAGGAACTTTGCCTTCCTGCATGATCGCGAAGTAAAGACCGCGTAACGCGAATATACCTAGGTGTGAGGCAGGAATAGAGGCTTTAGCTTGGTATCACGAGCGCACGGATGAGCATCGGGAGGTTGGGCTTGGGCCTCTGCACGATTGGTCGTCACATGCTGCGGATGCGTTTGGACTAATGGCAGTGAGTTATGAGGAGCCATCGAGGATGGCGCGTTTCAACCGCCAGCTGCCGCTTGAACGGGGTCCGTATTGACCCTGTGGCCACTAGGCCACACGCCGCCTCTAATGTTGCGGCGGTCCAAAGAACTCCCCCACCGTTGCTGGAACCCTTCGTCAGGGCACAACATTAAATTGCGTGGTCCAACGTAGGGGGGCGAACATGCCTGGAGATCCCAAGGAATGTCGGCTTCACGCGCGAAACTGCCGTAAGTTCGCGATGACAACGCAGAGTGCGGAGGCCGCAGACACGTTTCTAAGTATGGCGGAAAACTGGGATTAGCTGCTGCCGAGCTTGAAAGTGCGCGAATTTTCCTAGCCACGATGACCGCAATAAACAGCGATCAGGCGGAGCCTCCTAAGGCCGCTTAAAAGGGCGCCGGCCGAAGCTGCACCCTTCATCCTTGCGCCTTGCCCGGCTGGCCGTGGGGCGGTAGCGGCGGCCCTTTGACGAACTTCCAGTTGGACAGCTTCAAGTGCTTCACGATCTGCTCGGCTACCATCTTGCGGTAGGTGGCATCTCGGTCGGCGCGAGGCTTCGTTTTGATTTTCGACCGCGCCATCGCGATGTCCAGGCGTAGCGCATCCTCGTCGGTCCAGTCCGTCATGGGAGCTCCCTCTGAGAGGATTGACCTCCAAACATGCGCAGGGCTGATGTCAGCTATAGCCGCCCGACGCGCACGGGTGGATAGGGAAGCGAGGCGAGTTCGCCGCGTTGTCACTTTGACGAGAAGCGCTGCGAGGCGGGGGATTGAGGCTCTGGCTGGTAAATACCAGAGCCGAGCGGGCTGCCGCACTAGCTCTCCATCTCTCCCAGCCAGCCCTGCCAATCACTTTTTTCTGCCTCGGGTGAAAGCTGATCAGTGAGTGCTTAAATTCTTGGGGCAGGAGGTGTGCCATGAAACTGATAGCTGTGATGATGGTTGTCGCGGGTCTCATACTTGGCGCGACCCCGGCATCCGCCGCCCCACGCTGGGTCAATGACTTCTGCTGGCAAGCGGCGCAACGCGTCTCGCCGAGACTTACTGAGCCCGAAAAGGAAGCCTATATCGCCAACTGCATAGCCGACTGGACGGCTGGATCGCCGCCGCCACCACCCGGCAGGAAGAGCCTAAACCGCAACAGATATTGATTTGGCGGGCTGCGTGGCGCCTATCTGCTGGGCCTACGCCGCTTTGGCTTTTCTGGCGGCGTGGCTGTCGCTACCGGGGTGGTGAAACGAGATCACTGCTGGAGGCTGATCATTTCTAGCACCTGCTGTGTCGTGTACAAGTGCAGGAGCAGCCATGGACGGCCATCGACGCGTATCCAGGCTTCGTCGTTCTCGATTTTCCAATGCGTAACCATTTTCGATCTCCAAGGTGCTGCGCGTTCCTAGATCGCCTCAATATCATCCTGGGTTACCCGCGCACATCGCTCCCACTACGACAAAGGCTGGGTGACAATGCGGAAATAGATTTCCATTTCAGAGGAGTTCGTCGCGATAGTTCCCGCTGCCGGGATTCCAAGTGCGCAATACGAAGGCCGAAGCTGATATCTTCATGTGCTTCAGAAGTGTTTTGAGCATCTTACTTTTGTTCGGGAAAGCGGTAGCGAACCGTTCGCGCGCACATCGCGGCGCGATCACTCGGGATATCGAGATTTTGGGCTGAGAACCGAGAATGTTCTTGGGGTATGGTCATGCTCGTGCTCTATGAAGTCGCATTGGCACTCTCGCGGCCCACAACGTCCTTGTCGATTGACAAGCCTCCGCGCGCACCATGAAGCCACTTGCCCCAGCTTGTGTCAGCTTGGCTGTAGAAGCTGCTTTCGCGGTTTCACTCTTCCTTGCAATGTCGTCGGATATTTCAGTGGCCGAGGAAGGTTTTTACTTACTCGACAAATTACCTGCAGACACTATTCAAAAGTTAGGACTTAACGTAGACATCATTCAGAGGAACTCAGAAAATGTCGGCATACTTTTTCTAAAAAAGGAACTTAAGCTTGATATGAAACGTTTCAATTTCTATAAAGCAGCCTATTGCTCAGGAGAAATCGACAGAAAACTAAATTATGAATTCTGCGAGCTAGCGGCCAAGATAGATTGTGAAACTGGATGTAAAATAAAAGTTAGAATGAATACATGTTCTGGGATTATGGTTGGGCATTTCATCACTGCTCGTCACTGTATCCCACCCACACAATCACTTGAGGAAGCTTTAGTGAAGAAAATAGACTCTTCAGGAAATCTTTCAGAGTTCCAGGTTGATGTTGAATCAACGATTATTTCTAGAAATCTGCCCTATGATTTGGCAGCTGTCGGTGTCAGAGGGTGGTTACCATCGAATGCCATAAAAGTGCGGTCCGTTCCACTTGGGGCCGATGACACAGTTTTTGGCATCGGTTCACCCCTAATCATATTGAGGCGCGATCAGCCAGGAGCAACGGTGTACGGCACAGAAGGCTCGGTTATGCGTGCGACCTTTGGAAGAATTACGAATCGCAACCCGAAAGGTCTTTCTTTTTGCGAATTCACTAATCAGGACGGGGTCACGGACGTTGAACAATTTCGATTGGAACCAGCTTCTTGCCCTAATACCGACTATACAAAATTGAACTACGATGCTCGCGAGGAGCGCTGTCGCTTAGGATTGAGAATAATTGTGTCGTGCAAAGTGCGTTCGCTGAGGGGCTCCGGGTAAAGCTATTGGCAAGAGGACGGCGCCGGCGCGCCCTTGAAGCGGTCGTTGATCCACCTGATCGCGGTGGGCGCCGCACCGGCGTGTGCCCCTCTGGGTATGGACGCATTCACTCGTGCGCAATATGAATGGGGATGTGGTCTGCCACGGCGCTCGCATTCGCCGCGTCGCTAAGGCAGGCGACGAAGACGTTCGTTCAATGACGCTGCGCCGGGCGGGTTGGCCTTCCGATTTGATGCCGCCCTGCAAGAGTGTCGATATCGGGGAGACCTGGTCATGACCGACAACAAGCCGGCCGCAGACGTTACCAAGGATTGGCAAGCAACGCAGGCCCAGAAGTCCGCTGCCACGCGCCTCCGCCTTTTCGCCGCGCTCTCGTGGATCGTTGCCATTGGCGGCCAGATCGCCGGGGTTGTCTTGCTCTACCAGCACAAGTTCGACCACGGAAACCTGCCGCTGCTGATCGGCATTCTGGTCGGGATCGCGATTTTCGCAATCGCCGGCAACTTGCTGTGGAAGGCGGCCAACAGGCACGATCCGGCCCGCGCATCCGACACGTTCAGGTTCTTCTTCCAAAACCAGCTCGGCGTGATCATCACGCTGATTGCCTTCCTCCCGCTGGTTCTCCTGATCTTCACCGACAAAAACATGGATCCGCAGACCAAGAAGGTTGCCGGCGGCGTGGGTGCTGTGCTGGCCGTGATCGCAGCGCTGATCGGGGTCAGCTACAACCCCCCATCGGTCGAGCAGTACACCGAGGACATGAACACGTGCGCGGCCCAGATTAAAGCGGGGCAGCCGACCACAGCCTGTTCCCCCGACGTCGCCGCCCAGGCGCAGGAGATCGCCACGGACTCCGCCACGGTGGCCGCGGCGACGAAGGATGCGGAACACCCCGCTGGTCAGGATGTCGTGTACTGGATCGCGCCGGAAAACGGAGCCAAGAAGTCCGAGACGCCGCATGTCTTCCACCTCTGCGCAGCCGTGAGTCCGCTGAAGGACAAGACCGTGAATAGCGGCTCCGTAACGGAGGCCTACGCACAGAACGCCATCCGGATCACGAAGCAGATCGAGATGGAACAGAAGCAGTGCGGGTTCTCGGTCTCCCAATGAATCCGCCCGCGTTCTATCGCGCCCAGCTATTGGTCTTGTCGAGGGGGAACGTAGCCAGCTAGTTCTCGATGTTCTTCACGAGCCCCTTGGCGCAGGCGTCTTCGAACTCAGCCTTCGAGATGTCGCCGCTACCATCTTTGTCAACCTGCGTGAAGTTGACGATGAATGGCGCGGCGGCTGATTGAGCCAGCAGGTCACTCGATGGGACAGCATTTTTCCAAATCGCCGCGCACTGCTCAGGATTTAGAGCTGCAGAGGGGCGACCGGATGTCATGGTGTTTGCCTGTGCGAGCGCGCAGGCAGCGGTAAATGGCAGCACGACTAGGGAGATGATGGACGCTTTGAACATTTGTCTCCTCCTGGTTCTTGGGGGTTTTCTCGATTCACGCGCCTTGTAGATAACTCTGCGCTTAGGCGCTGGGTTTCAGAAAGGCGGTCAAGAAGTCCGCTTTGGGTCATTAGCGGACATTGGAGCGCGGATCAGCGATGTCCGCTTCACCCCTGAGAGCGGACATGCTCAGAGCCGGCATCAATGTCTGCAAAGCGCCAGACTACGTTAGCCTTTGCATGAACAGGTCTGCTTGAAGTCAATCGTGCTTAGTCCCACTTCTCGATGTGTTGGTGACCAGCAAGCAAACTAGCTGTGTAGTTGGATGCAACCGAGCGCTACCCCCCCCGGGGGGGCATGAAAATGTTTCTTGCGGTCGCACCAAGACGTTCGCCCTCGCAAATATCCCAAAACTCTTGCGGATGAGAAGCTGCATTCATTCGCGGCCAGCCTGGAGGTTGAAACCTCATAGTGACGGTGAAGCTCTCGGTGCCGCCTCCAAGAGGCGCACAAACTCTGCTTTTTGTGCGTCGTCGATCCAACGGACCACGGCGACCATATCGTGCTCGTAATCGACGAAGACCAAGTTAGTCCCATTGCCGATGAATGCGATGGCGTCGGCTCTCGCCGCCGGAAACAGCTTCTGATCGGTATTGAGATACCAGTTCATATAACCATAACCAGTGTTCTGGAGGGTCGGGGCTTTGGAGTGTGCGATCCATTGTTGCGATAGGATCTGCTGGTCGTCCCACCTTCCATTCCGAAGCGCCAATAGCCCGACTCGTGCGAGATCGCGTGTGGACATAAACATCCCACCGCCCCAGTGCCCTCCGCCCGGCACGGCTTGAATGCGTTTTCCTCTCAGGGTTATCCACGAATTGTCATAGCCCTCCCAGTGCCATGTGTTTGAAGCGCCTATGGGGTCCATCACGTACTGCCTCAGAACGCTAGGTAGCGACCGGTTCCAAAGATGAGTGAGCGCAAGTGAAAGGGCATTTGCGCGAACGTCGTTGTATTCCCAGCGTTGGCCTATAGGAGGAGGTCCCCGTACTAGATCCGACCAAGGCGGTTCCCCTGGTTTTTCACCTGGGCGATCCGCCCACCATGGCTTGCCCCACATCGTGCCGATCCACCCACTGGTCTGCCGGAGCATTTGATCCCAGGTGATCGGAAGGTTGTGCGCGAGCATGAAATCTGGTGTCGGCCGAACATAAGCGACCACAGGGTCGTTCATATCTCGGATCATTCGGAGGTCAAACGCTACCCCTGCAACGGCTGAAAGAAACGTCTTCGTGACTGAATGCGTCATGTCGACGGCGTGGGTGTCACCCCATTCGGCTACGATATAGCCGTGACGAAGAATCATGCCGTTTGCGGCAGCGCGAGGCCGCAAGGGTCCGATCGGCCCAGAGAATGGTTCCCCAGCAAAATTCAGCGGAATGACAATTCGCAGATCGCGAACATCGACAACTTTGGCGAGGTCCGGCGGGAGCTTGGTCTCGTTTGCGATCGCAAAATTAACCGCGGCGTCCAGCTTCTCCGGGTCGAGGCCTTCTTGGGCCGGCGCGTGTTTGATCCAATCATTCCCGCCGGATGGCACGTAGTCGGCCGCATGGACCACAGTGGCAAGGAGCAATCCCAAAATGGAAAGTGTATGCAGGAAAGTTGAGATCTTAATGTTCCAGCGCACGTTGCTCATGTTGTAGATCCTTCCCAGCGGGAACCCGGCCAAACCTTCGGGTACCTGATCTTTACGTGACGGGTTCTGCCCAATTATGTAGCGAGAAGACCCTCCCGCCACCTTTAAGCGGCCGGATTTTATATCGCCGGGAACATAGTCGCCGGTCTCATTGCGCAACAGGTCAGGCATGCCGACCAAGTCACCTGCGCTGATGCGGCCGCCAAATATGCGCTGATCTCCGCGGGCCATGGCTTCGAGCGTAAGTCGCTCGCGCTCACACTCGTCCGACGCGGACCACTCTCGCCCCAGCCGTGGCTAATAAGCCAGTCGCGCAAGGCGATGGCCTCGGCATTGTTCCCGCTCGAATGGCTCAAGAAAATCCGTGCCATGGCCCGTCGTCTTCTGCGGAAGGACCGACATGGTCTTTATCTATTGGGAAGCCTTCGAGCTTGACGTGCGGCCACTTGGCCCAACTTGTGTCGGTGTGGCTGTAGGAGATAAAGGCGCGGTATTTTAGCCCGATGGGCTCGGCCATTACGGCACCCGGCAGCGAAGACCCAATTATGGAGGGAGCAGACCTGCGGTGCAACTAACGGTTCAGTAACGGGCTCCTAAATGAGCAATAAGGCCGCCGCAGCTACCACCACGATGTCCGCTTTGGGTCATAAGCATCATCGGCTCGATGCTCGCCTCGGGCCTGTCTTGGATCGCGCTCAACGCTCGTTCTTCCGCTTCAGCACCATGTCGTCGCGGTGGATCAACTCAGGTCGCCCAAGGTAGCCGAGAACCGCGGCGATTTCACCGCTCTTTCGACCGATGATCGCCTTGGCCTCCTCGTGACCGTACGCGGCGAGCCCGCGTCCGAACTCGACGCCTTCGCCGTTTCGTATGGTCACCGCATCGCCCCGCTCGAACGTGCCCTCGACGCTCGTGACTCCGGCGGGAAGCAGGCTCTTCCCGGAGGCGAGCGCCGTCGCCGCGCCCGTGTCGACGATCAGGGCGCCCTTGGGCGTAAGCGTGCCCGCGATCCAGCGCTTCCGCGCCGTCACGGGATCCGAGCGCGCGATGAACCAGGTGCACGCGTCGCCCTTCTTCGCAAGCGCCTCAAGCGGATGCAGCACCTTGCCGCTCGCGATCGCCATATGCGTGCCGGCGGCCACCGCGATTTTCGCCGCCTCGATCTTGGTCACCATGCCCCCGCGTGACAGCTCCGAGCCCACGTCGCCTGCCATCGCCTCGATTTCCGGCGTGATGTCGCGCACCTCGTCGAGCCGACACGCGTCGGCGCGCGTGCCTGGGGGCGCCGTATAGAAGCCGTCGACATCGGATAGCAGCACGAGGCAGTCGGCGCTCATCATCGAGGCGACGCGCGCGGCAAGCCGGTCATTGTCGCCGTAGCGGATCTCGCTCGTGGCCACCGTGTCGTTCTCGTTCACGACTGGGACGGCGCCGAGCTTGAGCAGCGTGGTCATGGTGCTCCGCGCATTCAGATAGCGCTGGCGCTTCTCGGTGTCGCCGAGCGTGAGCAGCACCTGCGCCGCGACCAGCCCGCGCGCGCGGAAGGCATCCTCATAGGCATGCGCAAGATCGATCTGCCCGACCGCCGCGGCGGCCTGGCTGTCTTCGAGCTTGAGCGCGCCCTGCGGCAGCTTGAGCGCGTTGCGGCCAAGCGCTATGGCGCCGGACGAGACGACGATCAAGTCCTTGCCGTCTTTGCGGAGCGCCGCGATGTCATCGGCGAGCGCGCCGAGCCACACGTCCTTCAGCGTGCCGCTCGCACTATCGACCAGGAGTGACGAGCCGATCTTGACGACGATGCGCTTAGCGTCCGTCCACTCTTTTCTCATGGCCGCCATCCCGATGTCCGTGCGGCAGGCGCGTCATCTTCGCCGCGCGCAACCCTGATTTCGGCGGCAAGCGCGCGGAGCACCTCCGGCACGCCTTCGCCGCTCGCGGCAGAAACAGCAAGCGGCGCGCTGCCCGCGGCCTTCTTCAGCGCGCGGAGCTTCTTCTTCAGCTCGTCCTTCGACACGGCATCGATCTTGGAGAGCGCCACGATCTCGGGCTTGTCCTCGAGACCCGCGCCGTAAGCCTCGATCTCGCCGCGCACGATCTCGTAAGCCTCGGCGACGTCGTCGAGCGTCGCGTCGACGAGATGCAGCAGCACGGCGGTACGCTCGACATGACCGAGGAAACGGTCGCCGATGCCCGCGCCTTCATGCGCGCCTTCGATCAGGCCGGGAATGTCGGCCAGCACGAAATCGAAGCCGTCGATGCGCACCACGCCGAGATTGGGATGGAGCGTCGTGAAGGGATAGTCGGCGATCTTCGGCTTGGCCGCACTCACCGCGGCAAGGAAGGTCGACTTGCCCGCGTTCGGCAGACCCACGATTCCGGCATCGGCGATCAGCTTGAGCCTCAGCCAGATCCACAGCTCCTCGCCCTGCTGCCCGGGATTGGCCCGGCGCGGCGCCTGGTTGGTCGAGGACTTGAAATGTGAATTGCCGAAGCCGCCATTGCCGCCCTTGACCAGCACGATGCGCTCGCCTGGCGTGGTCAGGTCCGCGATCACCGTCTCATTGTCCTCTTCGAAGATCTGCGTGCCCGGCGGCACCTTCAGCACCACATCGGCCCCGCCCGCGCCGGCGCGGTTCTTGCCCATGCCCTGGCCGCCCTTCTTCGCCTTGAAATGCTGTTTGTAGCGGTAGTCGAGCAGCGTGTTCAGGTTCGCCACGCACTCGACGATCACGTCGCCGCCTTTGCCCCCGTTGCCACCGTCGGGCCCGCCGAACTCGACGAACTTCTCCCGCCGGAAGCTGAGGGCGCCGTTGCCGCCGTCGCCCGCGCGTACATAGACCTTGGCCTGATCGAGGAACTGCATGGGACAGGGCTTAGGGCGAGAATAGACTAAACTGCAATAGCCTCGTCATGGCCGGGCTTGTCCCGGCCACCCACGTCTAAGCGCCTCTATTGCTTTCAAAATCGTGGATGCCCGCGACAAGCGCGGGCATGACAAAGATTTTTTAGGCGGTGCGCAGCACCGCGTACGCCGCCTCGCGGTCGAGCCGGTAGACGAAGCTCGGCACCGTATCGCCGCGCGCAACGCTCTCGCGGGTCTCCGCGTGCGTGCACTCGAAGCCTGCCTTGCGGAGCACCCGCTCAGAGGCGGGATTGTCCGTGAAATGGCCCGCGGTAAGGTAGTCGAAACCGCCATCGTCGAAGGCGTGCGCGATCAGCGCCAGCACCGCCTCGGTGGCGTAGCCCTGGCCCCAATAGGGCTTGCCGATCCAATAGCCGAGCTCCGCATGGTCCGTGCCGAACGCGCGATAGCCGGTGCTGCCGATCAGCCCGCCCGGCAGCGTGATGGCGAACACGACCTCGTCGTCGCCTGAAAGCGCGCTCTCGATCCACTCTTTGGCCTGCAGCTCGCTGCAAGGATGCGGAATGGTGCCGGTCATGCTGGCGACATCGTAGTCGCCGGCGAGCAGGCTGATACGGCCGGCGTCCGAGACCGCCGGGGGCCTGAGCAGCAGACGTGGCGTCCTGATGCTGATCATTGGTGAAGCCTACCGATAATCGCTGCACCCAAACAGGTCTTCGTCATGCCCGGCCGAAGTGCCGGGCATCCACGAATTTCTGTGCCAGTCCCTTAAAGACGTGGATGGCCGGGACAAGCCCGGCCATGACGCAAGCGACGAGGCGCGAAAGAACTAGCTCGGCTTGACCGAGACGTAGACGCGGCCCTTCTGCTTGGTCGCGTAGGTGACCTCGCCCTCGCGCAGCGCAAAGAGCGTGTGGTCCTTTCCCATGCCGACGCCATCGCCCGGGTGCCATTTGGTGCCGCGCTGGCGCACGATGATGTTGCCGGCGATCACGCTCTGGCCGCCAGACTTCTTTAGGCCGAGCCGCCGCCCGGCCGAGTCGCGGCCGTTACGGGACGAACCGCCTGCTTTCTTATGTGCCATGGCTTGGCTTCCCTATTTCTTCTTCGCGGGCTTGGCTGCCGGCTTCCGCGCCGCGGTCTTGGCTGGCTTGGCGGCGGGCTTCCGCGCCGGTTTGGTCTCTTTCTTGGCCTGCGGCCTTCTTGGGCTCGGCCTTCTTCGCAGCAGCCGGCTTCTTGTCGACCTTCTCGGCCTTGGCCGGCTCCGGCTTCTTCTCGGCTCTCTTAGGCTCGGGCTTAGCTGCGGCCTTCGACGGCTTCTTGCCGTCGGTCAGGATCTCGGTGATGCGGAGCGCGGTCAGCTCCTGGCGATGGCCCTTCTTGCGGCGATAGTTCTTGCGGCGCTTCTTCTTAAAGACGATGACCTTGTCGCCGCGCGTCTGCTCGACCACCTCGGCCGCGACCAGCGCGCCGGCGATCGTGGGGCTTCCGGTCTTAGGGCCGTCGCCGCCAAGCAGCAGCACCTCGGAAAGCTCGATAATCTCGCCGGGCTTGCCCGCGATCTTCTCGACCTCGATGATGTCGTTCGGCGCCACGCGATATTGCTTGCCGCCCGTGCGAATGACCGCGAACATAGGCTTGATCCGTCCGATTTCTGGGCTTGGAGAGCCGGCGGGTCTGGCTCCCGCGCGGGCATGCCGCCAAAGCTGCCACTAGGCGGCGCAATATAGATGCCGAACTCCACAAGTCAACTTCGGCGTTTGCGCCTGCGGGCCCGCAAAATCCGGGGTGGAGCCGTCACTTGGGTTGTTCTTAAGAGGCGAGAAGGCTACATGAGCCGCACGGAGAGGTGCCAGAGTGGTTGAACGGGACGGTCTCGAAAACCGTTGTACGGGTAACCGTACCGAGGGTTCGAATCCCTCCCTCTCCGCCAATACTTTGGTTCTTATCTCCCCCACACCACTCTCCTCTTGCGATGTCGTTCCCGCATCTCGGTGAGCCCGAAGTCAGGGTCAGGATGCTTGGGCTCACAAGGGATGTTTTGGGCAACTTTGTCGCGCTGCATGCGCGCTGCCCAAGGGCTAGAGTGCCGATACTCGGCTCTGCGATGCTGAGTAATAAGAAGGGCTAACGCACGCTCAATCTCCGAGCCGTTCACTAACTCAGCGCCCACGGCCACTCCCTGCTGGACAAAATCGTCCAAGCGATCCGCAGCAAGTGCCTCTCTTAATGTTAAATCCTGTTCCCTCATGCACGAAATGGTACCAAATGCGCTTGGCAAAATTTTGGCAGCAGAACCGCCCTTTGTGCGGGAACGTACCAACAAGTTATTGGTTTGTTTTCAAGCAGGGCACCGCCGCGCGAAGGATAAAAAAATGACCCAATATTCGTCTCGCCGCCGTGCCCTGATCGTCGAGGACGAGGTCTTGATCGCGTTCGGTCTTGAAGCGACCATGTCCGCGCTAGGGTTTGACGTTTGCGACTTGGCTCCAAGTGCGGCGAAAGCCCGGTCGTTTGCCATGAGTGATCAGCCCGACGTTGTGGTGATGGACGTATGTCTTGAAGGAGGCCGCGAAGGCATCGAGGTCGCGCGGTGGCTTCGCGCGGTATGCGACGTACCGATTGTGTTCGTCACCGCCCACAGTGATGAGGATACCCTCGAGCGCATCCACGAACAGGTGCCAGGAGCGCCAGTGTTGTCAAAACCGGTCTACCCTCAGCGCCTTGCCGATGCGGTGGCGGCGGTGACCAAGCACTAAACCAGTGTCTGCTCATGGCTCGAAGCGGACGTGTCCGCTGAAGGCTATTGGGACTTAGCAGACGCCGCGGGATGTGTTTCCGCGTCAACTCTCAGTTCCAGCTTTGACGCATGAAGACTGCACTCCCGCTACGGGATGCTCTCGCGGCCGAAAATTGTGCTAACAGAGCATGTGAGAAAAAAGGGAGATGCTGATGGTTAAAACTGCCACAAGAAAACGCACTGTTCGTCGTGATTGGACCCGTGCTGATCTAAAAGAACTGAGACAGCATTCAAGGGACCAAACGCCTGTCAAAACTATCTCTAGAGCGCTCAAGCGTACCCCCGGTGCGCTTAGACAAAAAGCCCGCGTGCTGGGAATCCCGCTCGGTCACCGGCGCCCCAAAAGAAGGCGAGCGTGAACAGCTTTCGCTCACGTGGGTGTCACCGTTCGATCAGGCAAGCCATCACTGCGGGGTTGTTGAACCCCCACAAGCGCCGTAATTGCGCGCGTCGTCTCACCCTCCACCCCTGCGATGGGGCAACAATGAGGGTGCATTATGATTGCGCTTCATTTCTCTGCCACTGCGATAGCAGAGTAAGCCCGTGAAGAGGCTGCTCGCCCTCTTTTGGTCTAGCGCCGTAATGGTTGCTTTCAGTTCCTCCGACGGCACGACGAGCGAGGATACGCCACTACAAGCGTTCGGGAGCTGCGCGGCATATTCCGGCATCCCGGAAGGCGGGGCCGAAAAGGCGGGTATGGTGTTCGTGCCCGGCGGCAGCTTCACCATGGGCTCCGACCGGGAGCGCCCCGAGGAGCGGTTCAGCCATCCGGTCAAGGTCGAGGGCTTCTGGATCGACCGGCACGAAGTGACCAACGCGGAATTCGCGAAGTTCGTCGAGGCCACCGGCTACAAGACGCTGGCCGAGCGCGGCGTCGATCCCAAGACGCATCCCGACATGAGCGGCGATGTGCTGGAGCCCGGCTCGGTGCTGTTCGTCCAGCCGTCCAAAGCGAGTCAGGACGGCAAGCGAGCGCAGTGGTGGCAATATGTGAAGGGCGCGAATTGGCATGCGCCAGGAGGCCCCGGCTCGTCGATCGCAGGCAAGGAAAACCATCCCGTGGTGCATGTCGCCTATGAGGATGCGCTCGCTTATGCGCAGTGGCGCGGGCATGCGCTCCCCACCGAGGCGCAATGGGAATATGCCGCGCGCGGCGGCCGCAGCCCCGACGACGATTGGACCATGGCTTACGACAAGGACGGCAAGCCGCTCGCCAATAGCTGGCAGGGCGTCTTCCCGGTCTACAACACCGAGCAGGACGGCTACGCCAGGACGGCGCCGGTCGGCTGCTTCCCGCCGAACGCCTACGGGCTCTACGACATGATCGGCAATGTCTGGGAGTTGACCAGCGACTGGTATGTGCCGGAGCATCCGCGCGAGGCCGCGCTCAATCCAAGCGGTCCGGCCTTGCTCCAAGTGCGCGTCGCCGCCGGACGGTCGCCGTCAAAGGTCATCAAGGGCGGCTCCCACCTCTGTTCCCATAACTTTTGCTCGCGCTATCGGCCGACGGCACGCCAGCCTCAAGAGGCCGATCTCAGCGCCGGCCATGTCGGCTTCCGCACCGTGACGGGTCATTAGCGCGCGCTCCGCCTCTTAGGCGACCTCGGTGGACATCGTGGCGTTCCACGCCCCAGCCCTCGGCGACGAACTTTTCCTCGTCGCGCTTCGCATGGACCAGGACCACGTCGCCGTCGCCGTTCCTCGCGTTCTTGAGAGCCTGGCCGGTACCTACGGCTACCACGCGCACGCCGATGCCGGTCTTCTGGGTGAATTTGGGCAAGATGTGATCGAAAAGGCCAGAGTTCTGTGTCGAGGTCGTCGACTGGACGATGATGAAGTTATCCTCGGCTGCGTGCGCGGCAGAAGCCAATGGACCGAGCAGTAACGTACCGAAAATGAGCGCGGCCAGCCGCCGACAAGTGGAAGCAAACACTGGGATGGCTCCTCTCAAGTCACAACACGAGGCCGCCGCTCAAGAACGCGCGTGCGCTGTCGCTTTTGGGGTCGACGAAGAAGTCCTTGGCGCTCTGATGCTCGATAACGCGACCGTGGTGCATAAAGATTACATCATGCGCGAGCCGCCGCGCCTGGCCGACGTCATGCGTGACGAGAACAACCTTGATGCCGCGACGTTGTGTATCGAGCAGCAGCCGCTCAATGGCCATCGTCGAGGCGGGATCGAGGCTCGAGGTGGGCTCGTCGAGAAACAGGACATCGGGCTCCAGGCTGATGGCCCTGGCGAGGCAAAGCCGCTGCTGCTCGCCGCCAGATAGCACGCGCGCCGGCGTGGATGCATGTCGCTCGAGACCGGCGAACTTCAGGGCCTCGTCGACGCGGATGGCGCGTTCTTCTCGGTCGACGCGGCGCACGCCCAGAGCATGTGAGACATTCGCCGCGACCGAGCGGCGGAGCAGAACGGGACGCTGAAATACCATGGCCTGCCGGCGTGCAAGCTTGCGGTCCATCCGCCGGCCCGCCCATAGGATCTCACCCTGGGTTGGGGCTATCAGCCCATGCATCAATCTGAGCAACAGGCTCTTACCCGCGCCGTTCGGCCCCATGATTGCGGTGATGCTGCGCGTGTCAATCGTGGCATCGACGCCATCGATCACGCGCTTCCCGCCCGTCTCATAGGCGAGGTTCCTAAGTTCGAGCGGCAGCGGCGGACTGGCGAGGAGGTCGCTTAGGCTCTCAAGCGGGGAGGCGGGATCAAGCATAGGCGAGACGGTTGGCAAGGCGCTGGACCCCGATCAGCGCGGCATTGATGGCGAAGGCCAGTGCGAGGAGGACGATGCCGAGCGCAAGGGCAAGAGCAATGTTCCCTTTCGATGTTTCCAATGCGATGGCCGTGGTCATCGTACGGGTCACATGGTCGATATTGCCGCCGACGATCATAACGGCGCCAACTTCTGCAATGGCTCGGCCGAAGCCGGCAAGCACGGCCGTGATCAGGCGAAAACGGCCGTCCCAAAGCAGCGTGACGACGATAGCACTGGGTGAAGCGCCGAGCGAACGGAGTTGCTCGTCATATTCCTCGAGAAGGTCCTGGCAGGCTTGCCGCGTCAGCGCGCCGATGATCGGCGTTACCAGCACGACCTGGGCGATGATCATGGCAGTCGGCGTATAGAGGAGCTGGAGGACGCCGAGCGGCCCTGCATTGGACAGTAGAAGGTATACGACGAGCCCCGCGACGACCGGCGGCAAGCCCATCAGAGCACTGAGAACGGCTGAAACCGCGCCGCGC
This sequence comes from uncultured Alphaproteobacteria bacterium, assembly GCA_963821255.1. Lineage (GTDB taxonomy): Bacteria > Pseudomonadota > Alphaproteobacteria > Rhizobiales > Methyloligellaceae > Methyloceanibacter. The sequence goes on from CAWGCX010000009.1 coordinate 267,121, forward strand.
CCGGGAAAGCGATAGACGGCAAGCGCGCCGCCAATGGCGAAGCCGAGCACACTCGCAATCGCGATCGCCGACAAGCTGACCTGCACAGATAACATAAGAATCTCGACCAGACTTGGATCGATGGTGACGATGAGGCCTGTGGCCCTGCGAAACGCCTCGATAAGGTCGGCCATCTACACCTTCCAGATATCGTTTGATCGAGTTTTCCGATTGGTCATTCAGCTTTTCTGATCGACCAATCTGAAAACACATACCGAATTTGGTGTCAGGAGCGCGCGGGTTGGTGCCGCTCGCTTGCCGACATATGTCAGGGACTGGTATCACCAAGTTTGGAAGCGTTCAAATTCCCACTTAAGCAAAGGGAATACGAAGTGGAGCAAGCAATCCCATTGAACGGCGGACCGGACCGGCCCGCGAGAAACGTTGGATCCCGCAAACGTGCGCGTGGTTTTCCTAAGGGCCGCCAACTAGATCTCACGGCGCTGGAACAAGTTCGGGAGCTATTGGGTGACCGTCCACGCCGCCATGATCTTCTGATTGAGTACCTCCATCTGATCCAAGATCGCTATCACTGCATCTCGAGCCGACATTTGCGCGCGCTGTGCGATGAGCTGAAGTTGCCGCAGGCCGCGGGCTACGAGGTCGCCACTTTTTACGCCCATTTCGACGTGGTCAAGGAAGGGGAGGCGCCGCCCCCGCCGACGACCATTCGCGTTTGCGATTCGATCACCTGCGCGATCAAGGGTGCCGATGAGCTGTATGAGGCTCTGCGCGTGGGCGTCAATCCTGCGCAGGTGCGCGTCGTGCCGGCGGCATGCATGGGACGCTGCGACACCGCACCGGTCTGCGAGGTCGGGCACTTTTTCGTCGATCACGCCACGCCGGAAAGCGTCGAGCAGGTCGTCGAGAGCGGCAGGCGCGAGGCGGAGATTCCCGAATACAAGGGGCTTGCCGCTTATCTCGCCGAAGGCGGCTACGCAATGCTGAAGGAGTGCCGGTCAGGCAAGCGTGATGTCCAAGACGTGATTACCGAGATGGGCGATGCCGCACTTCGCGGCCTTGGCGGCGCGGGCTTTCCCGCCGGCAAGAAGTGGCAAATCGTCCGCTCCTATCCCGGTCCGCGCTTGATGACGATCAACGGCGACGAAGGCGAGCCAGGCACGTTCAAGGACCGCTACTACCTTGAGCGCAACCCGCATCAGATGTTCGAAGGCGCCCTGATCGCGGCATGGGCGGTGGAGGCGAAGCGCATCTACCTCTACATGCGCGACGAATATCCCGCGGTGCTGCACATCTTAGCGCACGAGATCGCCGCGCTCGAGAAGTCGGGCGTCATCGAGAAGGGCGATATCGAACTCCGCCGCGGCGCCGGCGCGTATATCTGCGGCGAAGAGTCGGCGATGATCAAATCGATCGAGGGCAAGCGCGGCTATCCGCGCAACCGGCCGCCTTATATAGCCGAGGTCGGGTTGTTCGGCCGTCCAACTCTCAACCACAACGTCGAGACGCTGTACTGGGTGCCCGAGATTTTGAAGAAGGGCGCCAAGTGGTTTGCCGATCACGGCATGAACGGCGGCAAGGGCTTTCGGTCGTGGTCCGTGTCGGGCCGCGTGAAGAAGCCGGGCGTCATCATCGCGCCGGCCGGGGTGACCGTAAACGATCTGATCGAACGCGCGGGCGGTATGGAGGACGGCCACGAGTTCAAGGCCTATCTCCCGGGCGGCGCCTCAGGCGGAATTCTTCCAGCGAGCCTTGGCGATGTTCCGCTCGATTTCGGCACCCTGGACAAATATGGGTCGTTCGTCGGCAGCCATGCCATCGTCGTGTTCTCGCAACAGGATCGTATCGCCGACGTCGCCATTAACCTGCTGCGCTTCTTCAAGGACGAATCCTGCGGTCAATGCACGCCGTGCCGTGTTGGTTGTGACAAGGCCGTTGCGCTCCTCGAAAGAGACGAGTGGGACGATGACCTCCTGAACGAGCTGGCCCAGACCATGCGCGACGCCTCGATCTGCGGTCTCGGCCAAGCCGCCCCGAATGCCTTCATCACGGCGATGGAGTTCTTCTTCGGTGAGCCCGCGCGCAAGGGCGCCGCGGGCCGGCCAACAAGCTATTGACGGATGATGCCATGACAGACCAATTGCTGTTCACGCTCGATGGGGAAATGGTCTCGGCGAGGCCAGGGGAGACCATTTGGCAGGTGGCGAAGCGCCACGGCACCGACATTCCGCATTTGTGCTGGCTGCCGGAACCTGGCTATTCGGCCGATGGGAATTGCCGCGCCTGCATGGTCGAGGTCGAAGGCGAGCGCACGCTCACCGCATCCTGTATCAGGAAGCCCACACCGAACATGGTGGTCAAGACCGCGACTGAGCGCGCGGTCAAGGCGCGTCGCATGGTGATGGAGCTGCTGCTCGCAGACCAGCCGCCGCGCGATAAATCTCCGGATCGCGTGTCGCCGTTCTGGCAGTGGGCAGAGGCGCAACACATCGAGACGTCGCGCTTCCCAGCGCACGGGATCATCAAGCCGGATCTGTCGCACCCCGCTATGGCGGTCAATCTCGACGCATGCATCGACTGCGGCTTGTGCGTGCGTGCCTGCCGCGACGTTCAAGTCAACGACGTCATCGGCATAGCCTTTCGGGGCATCGGCGCGAGACCAGTGTTCGATTTCGACGACCCGATGGGGGATTCCACTTGCGTGGCGTGCGGCGAATGCGTGCAGGCCTGCCCGACCGGCGCGCTCATGCCGAAGTCGATCGTCGATCCGATCACGCAGCACGGGTCGAGGGAGGTCGATTGCGAGGTCCACTCGGTTTGTCCGTATTGCGGAGTCGGCTGCCAGATCAGCTACCAGATCAACGACGAGAAGATCGCCTTCGTGCAGGGGCGCGACGGTTATTCGAACGAGAACCGGCTATGCGTGAAGGGCCGGTTCGGCTTTGACTACGTCACCAATCCCCAGAGGCTGATGAAGCCTTTGATCCGCAAGCCCGACTTGCCCAAGGGCGTCAACGTCGATCCCGCGAACCCCTACACGCATTTCCGCGAAGCGACCTGGGATGAGGCCCTGGATTTCGCCGCGGCGGGTCTCGCGCGCGTCGCCGAAGCGCATGGCGGCGAGGCCATCGCCGGTTTCGGCTCGGCCAAATGTACCAACGAAGAAGCCTATTTGTTCCAGAAGCTGATCCGTACCCGCTTCCGCACCAACAATGTCGACCACTGCACGCGGTTGTGCCACGCGTCGTCCGTGGCGGCGCTGATTGAAGGCATCGGGTCGGGCGCCGTGACGGCGACCTTCAACGAGGTCGAGCATGCCGACGTCATCGTCATCATCGGCGCCAATCCGACGGAAAACCATCCGGTCGCCGCGACGTTCTTCAAGCAGGCCGCGCGGCGCGGCGCCAAGCTAATCGTCATCGACCCGCGCGGGCAGGCGCTGCGCAATTACGCCACCCACATGCTGCGCTTCAAGTCGGGAAGCGACGTGGCGCTGCTCAACGCTATCATGCATGTGATCGTGGAAGAGAAGCTCTACGACGTTCAGTATCTGCAGGCGTATGCCGACAATTTCGACCGGCTCAAGGAGCATCTTGCGAGCTACAGCCCCGAGTCGGTCGAGGCGATCTGCGGCATCGACGCTGGCACCATCCGCGACGTCGCGCGCGTCTTCGGCAATGCCGAACGCGCGATGATCTTCTGGGGCATGGGCATCTCGCAGCATGTACACGGCACCGACAACGCGCGGTGCCTGATCTCGCTCGCGCTGATGTGCGGTCAGGTCGGGCGTCCCGGCACCGGGCTGCATCCCTTGCGCGGGCAGAACAACGTTCAGGGCGCCTCCGACGCCGGCCTGATTCCCATGTTCTATCCGGACTATGCCGACGTGCAGGCGGAGCCGATCCATAAGAGGTTCGAGGAACTGTGGGGGACGTCGCTCTCCGGCAAGGCCGGCTTAACCGTGGTCGAGATCATCAATGCCGCGTACAGGGGCGAGATCAAGGGCATGTATGTGCAGGGGGAGAACCCTGCCATGTCTGACCCCGATCTCGATCATGCCCGCGCCGGCATCGTCAAGCTGGAGCATCTCGTGGTGCAGGACATCTTCCTTACGGAGACGGCGATGATGGCCGACGTAGTTCTGCCCGCCTCGGCCTGGCCCGAGAAGACCGGCACGGTTACCAACACCAACCGTCAGGTGCAGATGGGCCGCAAGGCGCTGCACCTGCCGGGCGACACGCGCGACGACCTTTGGATTATCATTGAGTTGGCCAAGCGTCTTGGCTTACCCTGGACGTACACCCATCCGTCGCATGTGTTTGAGGAGATGAAGCGCGCCATGCCGTCGCTCGACAACATCACCTGGGACCGGCTCGAGCGTGAATCCTCCATCATCTATCCCTGCCCGGAGCCGGATCACCCCGGGGAGCCCGTCGTGTTCGGCAAGGGCTTCCCGACCAAGTCCGGCCGCGCTTATCTCGTGCCGGCCGACATTCTGCCTCCGGCCGAAGTGCCGGACGAGGTCTACCCCTTCGTGCTGATGACGGGGCGGCAGCTCGAACATTGGCACACCGGCGCGATGACCCGGCGCGCCGGAGTGCTCGATTCGCTCGAACCTGGCCCCACGGCGAGCCTCAATCCAAAGACGCTCGCGCGCTACGGTATTGCGCCGGGCGACTTGATGCGGGTTACGACGCGCCGTGGGTCGATCGAGCTCACGGCGCGGGCCGATTTGGACGTTCAGGAGGGCAGCGTGTTCATTCCGTTCGCCTATGTCGAGGCGGCGGCTAACATACTGACCAACCCGCAACTCGATCCGTACGGCAAGATCCCGGAGTACAAATACTGCGCCGTGAAGATCGGACCCGCGCAAGGCAGGCCGCAACGCGTGCCGGAGCCCAGTCTCGACGTGACAGCATCGGGCCTGTAACCGTAAGATTACAATGGCTTTGCCGAATGGCGTCGTCGGTGTCCTGCTCGCAGGCGGCAGATCGAGCCGCATGGGCGGCGGCGACAAATGCCTGCGGATGCTTGGGGGCAGGCCGATCCTTGCCAGGATCATCGACCGCCTGCGCCCGCAAGTCTCGGACATAATCATCAACGCTAATGAGGACGCGGCTCGCTTTGCCGCCTTCGATCTGCCAGTCGTCGCGGACACCGTGGTTGGCTATGCCGGACCGCTCGCCGGCGTACATGCAGGGTTTGAGTGGTTGAAAACCAATAGCCCGGAGATGAGCCACGTCGTCACCGTCGCCACAGACACGCCGTTTTTCCCTGCTGGTCTCGTGCGGCGGTTTCTCGCCGCAGCCAGAGACGAGCCGGGGTTCTGGGTGGCCCAGTCCGAAGCCGGCACACATCCAGTGATCGGGCTGTGGCCGGAAACACTCGCGGCGGCTCTTAAGGCCTCGCTCGAAGGCGGCGAGCGCAAGGTCGGGGCCTGGACCAAGGATCACGGCGCAGTGCCAGTGTTCTTTCCGCCGGTCGAGGTCGGCGGGCAAGGCATCGATCCCTTCTTCAACATCAACGCCCCGGAGGATCTCGCTAGGGCAGAGGCGCTACTCAGCGAGAGCGCGCCATAGTCCGCCTGTGTTCGGCATCGTCGGCTGGAAGAATTCCGGCAAGACCACGCTGATGACGGCGCTCATCAGCGAACTTACACGCCGGGGCTTTTCCGT
>CAWGCX010000010.1:0-463969 GCA_963821255.1 uncultured Alphaproteobacteria bacterium
TTTTCGCGCAAGAACTTTATGGCCTCGTCCCTGGACCAGCCCTTGGCATGCAGGCCGGTGTCGACGACCAACCGGACGGCACGCCACATCTCGTAAACCAGCTGGCCGAACTTGCTGTAGGGGTCTTTGTAGAACCCCATCTCCGCACCAAGGCTCTCCGCATAGAGACCCCACCCCTCGACGAAGGCCGTATATTCCGTATTGTGGCGGCGCAACAGATGAAGGTCTTCGAGTTCCTGGGCGAAGGTAATCTGAAGATGATGGCCCGGAACTGCCTCGTGCAGGGTCAACGCCTCCATTTCCCACCGCGGCCGCGTGTCCAATGCGTAGGTATTGGCCATGAAAAGGCCGGGCCTGCCCGCTTTCAGTGAGCCGGGATAATAATACGCTGTTGGTTGCGATTTTGCCTCGTTGTCCGGGATCGGGATGACGCCATAAGTATTCCGGGGCAGCGTGCCGAACAGTTTCGGCATTTCCGCATCTGCACGCTTGGCAATGTCACGATATTCGCGCAGCAGCTCCTCACCCGCGGCGTGAAAGAACTTTGAATCGGTCCGGAGAAATTCAAGAAACGCGGCGAAGTCACCCTCAAAGCCCGTTTGCTCGATGACGCGCTGCATTTGCGCACGTATCCGCTCGACCTCCTTGAGCCCGACTTCATGAATTTCGTCGGGGCTCATGTCGACAGTGGTGGCTTGTCGGGCGAGATGCCGGTACCAGTCTGCGCCGTCTGGTAGCGAGGAGATGCTTGTCGCCTCGCGCGCCTTCACGACATATTCGGATGAGAGAAAGTAGGCCAATCTGGTCAGCGTGGGGACGATGCTGTCGCGGTAGGCCCGCTCGGCCCTGGACCGCAAAGCCGCCCAGCCGGACTCGGAGACGTCGACGGGACGCTCGGCAAACGCTGCCATCAGCGGGCTCGCGAACGGATCCTCGGTCACAAGGTTGCGTACCTGAGAGGGAACGTCGCGCAAGGTTATACGCGGCGGCGTGATCCCTTTCTCGAGGCCTAAGCGCATCCAGTGCAGGTCCTGATCGATCCGCGCAGGAATCCCTTCTAGTCGCCTGACAATGAATTCATAGTCCGCGACATTGCGTTTCGGCATCAGGATGAAGAGCCTGGCCGCCTCCAAGTGCAGACCACCGAGCTGATTGAGGACGAGATATTTCTCCGGGAATTTGAGGCCAGCAACTTTGATCTCCAAGTCACGACGGAGCAGGTCGTAGTCAAGTTGTGGCCCCGCCGGCAGTTGTTCGCGCTTCACTTGAAGCGCAAGGTCCAGCAGTTCCGTCTGGAACCGCTCTCGTTCGGCCACGGCCTGCTCGGAGTTGTCCGTCCAGCGTCCGTGGTCACCGGGCTCTCCGGTAAAGGTCGCCGATCCGGTGCCTTGTCGAAATCGGCAAGCGCAAGATCGAGTTTCGCCCTTGTTCAAAGGCGAAGAAAACGGGCGCCGATCGCAGTGTGACTTCCTCCCCAGGGCGCACGACACGCACCCGATTTCCTGTCAGGCCGGCGTCTTCTTCCGCGCGGCTACATAATCGTCGACGATTTGTTCGAGCAGCGTGAGCGGCACGGCGCCGGAAACGAGTAGCGCGTCGTTGAAGTCGCGTATGTCGTAGCGCTCAGCGAGCTCCAATTTGGCCTTGTTGCGCAGCCGATTGAATTCGTTGTGGCCGACCTTGTAGCCCGTGGCCTGGCCGGGGCTAACGATGTAGCGGTCAATTTCACTGGTGATTGCCGTCTTGTCGTCGCCGGTGCGCTCATGAAGCCAAGCAATTGCTTGTTCCCGGCTCCAGCGTTTGACGTGCAGGCCGGTATCTACCACGAGCCGGCAGGCACGGAGCTGCATCGCTGACAGGTAGCCTAAGCGGCCGAGCGGGTCGTCGTCGTAGAGGTTGAGTTCGGCTGCCAATTGCTCTGCATAGAGGGCATACCCCTCGACATAGGCATTGAAAAAGATCAGGTTGCGGATCAGCGGCAGCTTGTGGCTGAAGGTAAACTGCCAAACGTGCCCGGGTAGGGCTTCGTGGTAGGTGAGGGTCGGCAGCTGGAACTTCGGCCAGAGCCCGGTATCTTGCAAGTTGATGTAGTAGATCGCTGGGCGCGTTCCGTCGATCGACCCGTCGACCATCATACCAAGCATGGCGCCTTCCTCGATTTCGGGCGGCACCCGCCTGATCTCCACGTTGGCCGTGTTGAGAGTGCGGAAGAGCTCGGGCAGCTTGGGACGGAAACTCTCGACGAGGCCGTTGAGATAGGCAATCAGCTCGGCCCGGCCGGCGTCGGTATTGGCATATAGCTGCTTGGGATCCTCTGCCAGGACCGCAATCCGCTCGCTAACCGTTCCTTGCGTAAGACCTTGGCTGCGCAGGAGCTCATCCATCTGCGCCGCGAGCTCAGCGACCTGGTCCAATCCGATTTCGTGGACCTCATCCGGGCTTAGCTTGGTCGTGGTGCCGGACCTGAGAGCCCATGCGTAAAAGGCATCGCCCTGCGGCAGTTTCCAGACGCCGGCATCGGCAGTGGCTTTCGGCTCCAGGCCTTCCAACGCTGCGATCTGGCGGTCCAGGGCCGGCGCGACTTTTGTCTCCACGATCGTTTGGGCTTCAGCGCCGTAGTCGACCCTCAGTCCTTTCTCTGCTGCGCGGCGCGCAATCGACGTAACGAGACCCCACTCCGCTACCGGCTTACCGCGCACTCCAGCCATCTGCTGAATTGCCTTAGGGAGGATGAAGTCGGGCGGGATGACGCCGGCGGCAGCGTCCGCACCGACTCGCTCGGTTTCATCATCGAGCTGCTTGGCATAAGCCTCGAGGCGAGCGAGATAGGCATCCGCATCGGCTGAATTCTCTATCTTATGCTGCGTATCGAGAAGGAGCGGCGTCCAAGAAAACGCGCCGTTCATCTGGGTGACCACGTAGGGCTGCCCAGAAAACGTGCTCAAGAAGGCATTGCCGGCATGGTCGAGCTCGTGCGATTCAAGCGCGACTGCATGGTTCACGGCGGCCAAGCCTTGCAGGCCTCTTACGTCGACCTCCTTCAGTCGCCGCAAACGTTCAGCACAAGCCTTGGCGCGGGCAGTGACGCCCGCAAGGGATTTGTCGGTAAGGCAACTCCTCAGGGCGGCACGGAGACCGGTGTCGACACCGAGTTGGGTGGCGGTCTCTGGCGACTCTGTCAGCAGCGCTTCGGTGATTTCGTCCAGCAGTGGGTCAGGAGATGCGCCGCTTTGATGCTCGTCCTCTGCTTTCGCCAACGCCGGGATCGCGAGGAGAAGGCCCACGCTGCCTGCGATCCGGAAGAGGTCGCGACGGGATGCCCGAAACATGGAGCCTCCGGTTGGCACGCCCCGATTTCTATAGCGGCATAAGTACTCCAAGTAGAATACTACAAATTGCACGCGAAAACAGCAAAACCCCGAAGGTCAAGCTGTTGCTATGCACAAGTCTGGCGGTTGCTTTGCACAATAAAACTGACTGGGCGCAATACGCTGGCGCCCTTCAAACATCTCATCTCCCCCGTGCCGAAGCTTGGCGGGCTCGATAGCCCATCACACCCCTCGACCTGGCGGATATGTCCAATGGATCGACCGCGCCCATTTCGCCTTCCGTGAGCGCGGACAGCGCTCGGTAGATCAAGGATGCTCCTTCGCGCTGCGAGCTATCCGCCGAATGCCTCCGCGCTTCCACCGCCTGGTTCAACCATCCGCATTCCGCCCAACACCCGCTGCGCGACTTGCCTGAGCCTGCCACGGGCTTGGAGTGCGAGCTGAGGATGACGATGTCGGCTTAGCGCCGCCCGCCCCAAAGGGCGGATTGCCGAGCCGCTCTCGAACGTGCCGAAACGTGTACTTTACTTGATAGGAGTAGCGATGGGTTCCACCGAAACCGCCTGCGTGTGGTGAAAACAACCTCCAAGAGGCAGGAAAGCCGCCAACATCGCGGATATGACGATAACGCGCATTCTTAAGTCCCCCTTACGCCAACGTGAACTGCACCTTGCTACCCGACCGATGGGAGGCCGAAAAGTATTTGCTTAAAATTTGGTTAAAAGATTCCTCGTCGTCGTCCCGGCGCGGATCGACGCGGACGACGGCCAGGGCGACGTCCTTGGGCGCTGATCGGTGCTGGTGTCAGGGCAAGGGATGCGTGGCACGTTATGCGCTGGTCGGCGGGTGTCTAACTTGGTTGCTTGCCCTAAAAGGGACCGGCGGCCTAAATCGCCGAGATGCACCGATTTGCTTTGTCGATACCTCGGCTATATTGGCCAAAAGTTGGACACATGGCTGAAACACCGCAAAAATCCGCCACTTTCAAAGCTATGCCGCTCTAGATGGCCGTCTACACTGACGTCTCCGACGAAGAGCTCGAAGCCTTCATCGCCACCTACGACATCGGCGCGCTGACCTCCTTCAAGGGCATCGCCGAGGGCGTGGAGAACTCGAACTACCTCGTCCATACCGAGAGCGGGCCCTACATTCTGACGCTCTACGAGAAACGCGTGCGGCCCGAGGACCTCCCTTATTTCCTCGCCCTCATGGAGCATCTTGCGGCGCGCGGCATCACTTGCCCGCTGCCGGTCAAGGATCGGAAGGGGCAGGCGCTTAAGCAGCTCGCAGGCCGGCCCGCGGCCCTGATCAGCTTCCTCGAAGGCCTGTGGGTGCGGCGCCCGCGGATCGAGCATTGCGCGGGGCTCGGCCAAGCGCTCGCGCGCTTCCACCTCGCCGGCGCCGACTTCCCCATGAGCCGCGCGAACAGCCTCGCTCTCGCTGGCTGGCGGGCGCTTTACGCTTCGATCGGGGAAGCGGCGAACCGGGTGACGCCCACCCTCTCCGCCGAGATCGAGAAGGAGCTCGGCTTTCTCGAAGCGCGCTGGCCGGGCAATCTGCCCTCGGGCGTGATCCATGCCGACCTCTTCCCGGACAACGTGTTCTTTCTCGGCGATAGGGTCTCGGGCCTGATCGACTTCTATTTCGCCTGCAACGACATCGTCGCCTACGACGTCGCCATCTGCCTCAATGCCTGGTGTTTCGAGACCGATGCGAGCTTCAACGTCACCAAGGCGCGCACGATGCTCCAGGCCTATGAGCGGGAGCGGAAGCTCAGCGAGGACGAGCTTGCCGCGCTGCCGATGCTCGCGCGCGGTGCGGCGTTGCGCTTTTTGCTGACGCGCACCTACGACCTGATCAACACGGACGCGAACGCGCTGGTGCGGACCAAGGATCCCAACGAATATCTGCGCAAGCTGCGCTTCCACCAGCGCGTCAAATCCTATCGCGACTACGGGCTCGGCAAGGCTTGAAGATGGCGGCAAGGCCAAAGATCGTGATCCACACCGACGGCGCCTGCTCGGGCAATCCCGGGCCCGGCGGGTGGGGCGCGATCCTCGAATCGGGTGCGCATCGCAAGGAGCTGAAAGGTGGCGAGGCGCTCACCACCAACAACCGCATGGAGCTGACCGCGGCCATCGAGGCGCTCGAGGCGCTGAAGGCGCCGTCAGATGTCGCGCTTTACACCAACTCGAATTATCTCCGCGACGGCATCACCAAGTGGATCCGCAAATGGAAGACGAACGGCTGGCGCACCGCCGATAAGAAGCCCGTGCGCAACGCCGACCTGTGGCAGCGGCTCGAAGAGGCCTGCGCGCGTCATGACGTGCGCTGGCATTGGGTGCGCGGCCATGCCGGCCATGACGAGAACGAGCGCGCCGACGAGCTTTCGCGCGACGGCATGGCGCCCTACCTCGCCGCGCGCGATTGACCTAGAGCCGTTCCAGCATCTTCGCGGCGGTGGCTTCCGCAGCAACACCCGGCGAGTCCTCGACATTCAGCGCCTTCACCACGCCGTCCTCGACCAGCATGGCGTAGCGCTTCGAGCGCGTGCCGAGTCCGATTCCGCTACCGTCGAAATCCATGCCGATCTTCTTAGTGAACTCGGCGTTGCCGTCGGACAGGAACAACACCTTGCCTTTCGCGCCTGAGGCATCGGCCCAAGCGCCCAGTACGAACGGATCGTTCACGGCCACGCAAGCCACGGTGTCGACGCCCTCCTTCTTGAACTCCTCGGCGCTCTCGACGAAACCGGGAAGGTGCTTGATGTGGCAGGTCGGCGTGAAGGCGCCCGGCACCGCGAACAGCACGACCTTCTTGCCGCCGAAGACTTTGCTTGAGGTGACGGTCTCGATCCCATCCGAACCGAGCACCCTGAAAGTGGCCTCGGGCAGCCGGTCTCCTATGGCGATGGTCATAAAGGGCTCTCCTTGGGACAGCGTTTCTCTTTGGGGGCACCTTAAGGGCTTGTCGGGACGCGGCCAAGGCGACACTGTGGAACCGCCAGCGGGCCGCCCACGTTTCGTTCGCAGGAGTGAACTTCCGGGGGGATGGAGTGAGAGGGATTACCTTTATCGTCCTTGTTGTGGTCGTAGCCGCAAGCATCGGCTGCACGACGACGCAGAAGCGCATTAGCGGTGCGGCTGTCGGCGGCGCCACCGGCGCGGCCGTCGGAGGCCCGATCGGAGCCGGAGTGGGCGCGGTCGCGGGCGCGGTCGTGACGCCGCGCGTGGTCCGTTAGGACTGAGGCGCGAGCTTCCAGACCGTCTGGGTCGATCCTCGGTCGGAGACGAGCGTCAGCGTGAGCGGCTTGCCCTTGACGGCTTGCGCTTCGGCGGCGGTCTTGAAGGCGACCGCAAAGCGCTGCTTTCCGCCCTCGATGGGTCCGAGCGGGTTCGGCACCGGCACGAAGGCTTCGGGCGCCTCGATGAAAAGATCGGTGCCTTCGGCACCCGGCGCGAACTCCGCCTCGACGACAAGCCCGGGCGTTGCGCCGTCGAGCTTGGTCTCGACCGCAACCACGCGGGGCAAGGCGCCGGCCGCGGCTTGCTTCGGCACGCGGGAGAGAGCGCTTTCGAGGAGGAGAGCGTCGCCGCGCGTGCCCGCGCCGGGTGGAATCGTGAGGTTCAAGACCACCTCGTTCGGGATGCAAAGGTCCATACAGATGCCGAAGTCGAAGGCAAGCTTGAGCTCGACCGGTTCGTCCGCCCGCTCCGGCGTGATCCTGACCGGAAACACCACCTCTTCGGCATAACCAACCGCCGTGCTGTTGCCGTCGACGAAGCGTATCGGCGAGGGAAAGAGAGCATCGGCATGTTTGAGGTTCTTCGACCCGGACCAGTCGAAGCCTGGCGGCACGCCGGAATCGCCGGGGCTGCGCCAATAGGTCTTCCAGCCTTGGTCCATGCGGAGCTGGACGCCCGCGAGCAGGCTTGGCTCACCGCCTACTTCGACCGTGCCGCTTACGAGGCGCGCCTTCGCATTCGACGCTTGCACCCATGGCGAGGCGCTTGGCGGCGCGGCGACGGCCGAAAGTATCGCAGCGGCCAAGGTCATGCACAAAGCCGCGCCGCCGGCCAACGGCAACGCGCGGGTGATGCGGAAGAATCGTTCAGGCACGGTCATGTGTCGGTTCACGAACTGGTTGCGGGCGCAATCTAGCGGGGAGACGTGCACAACGCGACTTCAAGAAGCACGCGGTGCCCTCACTCTTTCGTGAGTCGCTGAGGCGAAAATGCGCGGTTGGCCCTTTCCTGGCCACAGAACTTCTGTAGTCTAGTCTCATGCAGGCGCGCAGCTCACACAACAACCGGTCGGAGCGCGACGGCTATCTCGACGGCCAGCTCCTGATCGCCATGCCTGCCATGGGCGACCCGCGTTTCGCGCGCTCGGTCATCTATATGTGCGCGCACTCGCCGGAAGGCGCCATGGGCATCATCATCAACCAGCGCGCGCCGAATATCAGCTTCACGGAACTGCTTTCGCAGCTCAATATCGTGCCGCCGGAGGATCGCATCAGGCTTCCCTCGGGGCTGCACGCCATGGCGGTGTATCTCGGTGGACCGGTCGAGACGGGGCGCGGCTTCGTGCTGCACAGCGCCGACTACTTCAAGGCCGAAAGCACGCTGCCGATCGACGAGAGCGTCTGCCTGACCGCCACCATCGACATTTTGCGAGACATCGCCAAGGGCACGGGCCCCGACAAGGCGCTGCTCGCGCTCGGCTATGCGGGCTGGGCGCCCGGTCAGCTCGAAAGCGAGATCCACGCCAATGGCTGGCTCAACTGTCCGGCAGACCCAGGCCTGATTTTCGATGCCGAGGTGGATCGCAAATATTCGCGCGCGCTCAACCGGATCGGGATCGATCCGCTCCGCCTCGTAAGCAATTCAGGCCACGCTTAACAGACTTCCGTGATTTAGGACGATGCGACCGTGCCGGGGCCGGTAAGCGCGGGCAGCGGCGTGGCGCCGCCGACCTGCACTTCGAGGCCTGAGGGCGCTTGCGGCTCGGCGGGCGCCGCGCGGGCGCGCTCGCGCATCTTGCGCTTGCGGTGGCTCGCGAGCGCGGTGAGCAGCGCCTTCACATCTTTGGCGGACATCGGCTCGCCGTAATAATAGCCCTGCCCGTACTCGCAGCCGATCGAGCGCAGATAGCTTGCGTCGGCCGCCGTCTCGACACCCTCGGCAACCACCTCCTTGCCGAGCTCGTGCGCAAGCGCGATGATCGAGCGCAGGATGAGCGGGGTCGAGCCGTTCAATCCGCTGTCGCGCACCAGCGAGCGGTCGACCTTGATCGTGTCGCAGGGGAACCGGTGCAGATAGCTCAGCGAGCAATAGCCGGTGCCGAAGTCGTCTAGCGCAAGGCTTGCGCCGTAGGTCTTGAGCCAGGTCAGGATCTCGACCGCGCGCTCGGGGTTCTCCATGACCAGCGACTCAGTGATCTCGAGCTTCAGCGTGCCCTTGGGCACGGCTTCGCGCGCCAGCATCAGCCTGATCTCCTGCACCATGTCCTGGCGGAAGAGCTGGCGACTCGACACGTTCACGCTGACGAAGAGCGGGTCGCGGTCGCGCGGCAGCACCTTGTGCCAGCGGACTGCCTCCTCGAGCGCCTGGCCAAGCACATAGCGGCCAAGCTCGACGATCAGCCCGGACTCCTCGGCAAGCGGGATGAAATCCTCGGGTCCCAGCCGGCCGCGCGTGGGATGATCCCAGCGGAGCAGAGCCTCGAAGCCGGCGAGCTGATTGGAGGCAAGGCGCGTGATCGGCTGATAGAGCACCGAAATCTGCTGCCGCTCGAGCGCTATCCCGAGATCGCTTTCGAGCGGGAGCTTGCTCTCGTCCGCGCCGCGCATCTCCGGCGTGAAGATCTCGATGCGGTCGGCGCCGCTTCGCTTGGCGCGAAGCATGGCGATCTCGCCTTCGCGCAGGAGGTCTTGCGCGGTCGCCTGCGTGCCGTCGTGCACCACGATGCCAATCGAGGCGGTGAGCACGATCTCCTTGGCGCTGATCTTCATCGGGGTTCTAAGCGCGCGGCGCACGCGCTCGGCAAGCGTCGCGACGTGGTGTGGCTCGGTCTCGGAAATGAGGAGGATGGCGAACTGATCGCCGCCGAGGCGCGCGAGCGTATCTTGCGAGTTGAGGTGCCGGCCAAGCCTGCGGGCAAGCGTCAGCAGCATGCTGTCGCCGATGACGAGCCCGAAGCTCTTGTTCACGTTCTTGAAGCGGTCGATGTCGATGAAGAGAAGCGTCGGCCGGTTGGCCTGGCCCTCGCGCGCCCGCGTGATCGCGCCCGCGACGCGGTCCATGAACAGCTCGCGGTTGGGAAGCCCGGTGAGGCTGTCATGCACGGCGTCATGCACTAGGCGCTCCTGCGACCGCTTGACGCTCGTCACGTCTCGCAACAGCCCGACGCAACGCAAGAGCCGCGCATTCTCGCTCGGTGCCGCGTGCGCGCGGAGGTCGTACCAGAGATAGGTCCTGTCATGGCGCCTGAGGCGGAAATCCGTCTGCAGGTCCCCGCCGCCCTTCTCCTGCAGCGACCAAAGCATGAGCTTGAAGCGCTCGCGGTCGGCGTTGTGCATGTGTTGGAGGAAGTCGTCGAGCGACGTGTTGAGGCTTCCAGGATCGACGGCGAGCTCCTGCTCCACCTCGTTCGATACGGTGACCTGGTCGTTCCCGGCGTTCCACTGGAACACGTAAGCGCCCGATCCGTCGACCGCGAGCGACTTCATCTGCACGAGGCTCGGTGGACCCAATTGCAGCGGGCCTGCGCCCGAACGGAACGCGAATTGTGTCACGGTGAAGCCGAGCAATACGAGTATGAGCACAAGGCCCGCGACAAGTCCCGACACAACGATGTCACCGGACAGCTTGCCGAGCACAATCATCGCCGCGCCGAGCAGCCATACGAGCAGAAGCATCCAGCTCGGGATCAGCGACAAAGCGCGGTCCTGGCCGCGCAGCGCGAGATAGACGATGAGGGCCGTGCCTACGCCCGCGATCACGACGGTGGACGCGCGGGCGAGACCCGAAGCAAGCGCGGGATCGATGATGGCAACGATGATCAGGCTGAACTGAGCGCCGATCCAGAACCAGAACAGCGTCCTGATCCAGTTGTGCCAGAGCCCGATGCGGAGGAACGCGTAGAGAAACAGGACGAGGCTTGCGGCGAGCGCCGACTCGGCCGCGGCGCGATAGAGCGCGCTTCGGTCGGGGCCGACCGGGAACAACTTGTTCCAATAGCCGAAATCGACGCAGAAATAAGCGAGCGCGGTCCAGGCAACGAGCGCGGTGGCCGGGAAGATGGCCCTATGGTTCGCGGCGAAAATCGCTGTGAGGAAGATGGCAAGCAGGCCGGTGATGCCGAGCAGCACGCCATTGAACAACATGCGGTCCTGCTGCTTGGCCTGGTAGACATTCGGGTCCCACAACGTGAGCCGCGGAACTCGCGGCGAGCTCATTTCGGCGGCGAAGGTTACGGTTTGGCCGGGCTCGAGATTGAGCCGGAACATGTCGGCACGGTCGCTCTTCAGAGGTTCGGGGCGGAAGCCGAGCGAGGGCGTGACGGTTGAGATGCGCGGCGCGTCGAGTTCGGGCCAGAACACGCGCGAATCGACCAGAGTGTAACGCGGCGCGACGAGCCAGCGCACGATGCGCTCCGAGGTGGGATTGGAGAGCGCGAAGACGAGCCAGGCTGGATTGGTGCCCGGGTTCGACGCCTGGACCGCCATGCGGCCGATGAAGCCGTCGGGGCCAGGTGCCGTCTCGATCTGGAGCCTGTCCCCCCTGCCCTCGTAAAGCTCGCCCTTGGCGGTGACGTCGATCTTCTCTTGATCGGGCTGTACTGGGATCGCCTCGATGGCTGAGGCGAGGCCGGTCGGCAGCAGCAGGAACAGCAGCCCGACGACGATGCGGGCAAGCAGGGACGTGACGCCACCTTGGCATAACTGCCAGGAAGGCGTCTGGTCGGCCCGCTTAGTGGCGTTCAACTCCGCCATCCTTCCCCCGTCTTCCGCGACGCTCCGACCCGCCGCGTCGCTAGACGCGTGGATCGGTGTCGAGCAGGGCGTAAAGCAAATGGTCCTGCCAGACGCCGTTGATCCGCAAATAGCGGCGCGCGAGACCCTCGCGCTTGAATCCAGTCCTCTCAAGCAGGCGTATGGACGCCAAATTGGTCGGCAGGCAGGCGGCCTCCAGGCGGTGTAGTTCAAGCGAATCGAACACGAAAGGGATAACAGCCCGCACGGCGGCCGTCATGTAGCCCTGCCGCGCATATTTCGCGCCGATCCAATAGCCGAGCGTGCAGGACTGCGTCACGCCGCGGCGTACATTGCAGAGCGTAAGGCCGCCTACAAGCGCGCCGCTCGACCCGGAAAATATGAATAGCGCGTAGCCCACGTCCTCGCGGAGATCGCGGAGATAATGGCGCACCCGGCGGCGGAACGAGCTGCGGGACAGCTCGTCAGCGGCCCAGAGCGGCTCCCGGGGCGCAAGGAAATCCCG
Source organism: uncultured Alphaproteobacteria bacterium (assembly GCA_963821255.1). Lineage (GTDB taxonomy): Bacteria > Pseudomonadota > Alphaproteobacteria > Rhizobiales > Methyloligellaceae > Methyloceanibacter. The sequence goes on from CAWGCX010000010.1 coordinate 11,831, forward strand.
GCTCGCTGCCCGAAGCTCGGCCCAGGCGGGATAGTCGGACATTTGCGGTGTCCGCAACAGGACGCGGTCGGTTTCGAGGACGGGCCCAAGATCGCTCGGTGAGGCGGCTCGCAACAACGCCATGGCTCGAACAGACCCTCTTTAGGCGGCTTTACTCGGCGGAATCGCGAATTTTTCCGCCACCGCATCGAATCTTGCACCATGAAGAATGGGGCCAACCGTGGCAAGGCTAGGCGGCGAATAAAGCAAACGTTCAACCAGGGCTTGCAGGTCAGCCGCCTCGACCCGCTCAACTTTCTCGATCAGCTCCTGGGTGGAAAGCGGGCGCCCGTGGATCAATATCTGCCGCGCAAGCTGCTCGGCCCGGGCGCTGGAGCTTTCCAGGCCGGTCAGGAGGCCCATCTTGAGCTGCGCCTTGACCCGAACGATCTCGTCCTCAGCGAAGCCATCCTCGGCCGCGCGGACCAGCTCGTCGCGGATCACCGCAAACAGCTCGTGGGCCCGGTCGGGTGCGCCCGCCGCATGCACGGCGAACAGTCCGCTATCGGTGAGCCCGCTCGCGAAGGCATAGATCGCGTAGCAGAGCCCGCGCTTCTCGCGCACCTCCTGGAAGAGCCGCGAGGACATGCCGCCGCCAAGCGCGCCCGCGCAGATCTGCGCAACGAAATACTCGTCGTCACGATAAGCCGGCGCCTCGAAGGCGAGCACGATATGGGACTGCTCGAAGGTCCGGCCTCCGCGCTTCACCCCACCCGCATAGACGGCAAAGCTCGGCTCGGGCGTTCCGCTTTCGTCAAGCGCCGCAAGGTGGCGCTCGGCTTCCGCCAGAAGAGCCGCGTGATCGATCGCGCCCGCCGCGGCAAGCACCATGTTGGGGCCGTGATAATGCGCCGAAAGATAGGTGCCAAGATGATCGCGCTCGAAACCGCTCACGCTCTCGGCCGTGCCGAGGATTGGGCGCCCTACGGGCTGATCGGGAAAGGCCGCCTCCTGGACGAAATCGAACACCGTATCGTCCGGCGAATCCATCGAAGCCGCGATCTCCTGCAGGATCACGTCGCGCTCGCGGGCAAGCTCGGTGCTGTCGAACTGCGGAGCAAGGATGATGTCGCTCAGGATATCGAGCGCGAGCCCGAGATCCTTGCGCAGCACGCGCGCGTAATAGGCGGTGGAGTCAACGCCGGTTGCCGCGTTGAGTTCGCCGCCGACCGCCTCGATCTCCTCGGCGATGTCGCGTGCGCTCCGCCGCGCCGTTCCCTTGAAGGCCATGTGCTCGAGGAAATGCGCGACGCCATGCTCGGTGTGCGCCTCGCTCCGGCTGCCAGCGCCGATCCAGAGACCAAGCGACACCGTCTCGACCTCAGGCATGGCATGGCTGACCACGGTCAAGCCGTTGGCAAGCTCTGACCGCTCGACGCTCACACGCCTACTCCTGCCCTCGCGCGCGCAGGCTTTCCGGCGGCGCGCGTGTTGCCCGCGATGAAATCCGCCACCGCCGCGTAGTCGTTGGGCAGCACCGTGCATCTTTCGTGCTGGCCGAGCCGCAACCTGAGGCGCTCGGGCTGCTCGGGCGCGCGTCCCGTAGCGCGCTCGACGGCGGCCGGAAACTTGGCCGGATGCGCGGTGGAAAGCACGACCATGGGCGTTGGCCCCAGCGCCTTCTCGTGCCGCGCGGCAGCGACGCCGACCGCGGTGTGCGGATCGATCAGCATGCCGGTTTCCGTGGCGAGGCTGGCAATCGTCATCTCGGTCTCATGCTCGCCGACCGAATGCGCTCCGAACAGCGCGCGCAATCCGCCAAGCTCGGTCTCGTTCAGGCGGAACGCGCCCTCTTCGCGAAGCTCCCTCATGAGTGCGTTCACGCGGCGCGCATCGCGGCCCGCGAGCTCGAACAAGAGGCGCTCGAAATTGCTTGCAAGCTGGATGTCCATGCTCGGGCTTGACGTCGCGACGACGCCCCCCGGCTGGTAGACCCCCGAGCCGAGGGCACGCGGCAGACTGTCGTTGAGGTTCGTGGCGATAACGAGGCGCGCGACCGGCAAGCCCATCGTACGCGCCGCGTAACCCGCGAAAATATCACCGAAATTTCCGGTCGGCACGGTGAAGGCGATGGCGTGGTGCGGCGCGCCGAGCGATACGGAAGCGGTGAAGTAATAGGGGATCTGCGCGAGGATGCGCGCGAAGTTGATGGAGTTGACGCCGGTCAACTCGCGGTCGCGCAGGCGCGCATCGCCGAACAGCGACTTCACGATCTGCTGGCAGTCGTCGAAGGTCCCCTCGACCGCGATGTTGTGCACGTTGGGCTCGGTCGCGGTCGTCATCTGGCGGCGCTGCACGTCGCTGATGCGGCCCTTCGGATGCAGGATGAAAATGTCGATAGCCTCGAGCCCGCGAAACGCCTCAATGGCGGCCGCGCCGGTGTCGCCGGAGGTTGCGCCGATCACCGTGGCATGCGCGCCTTTTCGCATGAGCGCGCGGTTCATCAGCCGCCCCACGACCTGCATGGCGAGGTCCTTGAAGGCGAGCGTCGGACCGTGGAACAGCTCCAGAATGAACGTATTGGGCGCGACCTGGCGCAAGGGCGCTACGGCCGGATGATGGAAGCTGCCGTAAGCGTCCTCGAGCACGGCTTCGAGGTCGGCGAGGCACGGATCGCCCTCTAGATAGGGGCGCATCACCCTGAAGGCGGCGTCGGCATAATCGAGGCCGGATAGCTCTTCGATCTCGCCCGCCGAGAGGCGCGGCCAGGCCTCCGGCATATAGAGGCCGCCGTCGCTAGCGAGCGCAGCCAGAAGCGCGCCCTCAAAGGAGAGCGCCGGCGCTTCACCGCGCGTCGAGACGAACTTCACCTAAGACCTCTTGGCTAAAGGGGGGACATCAAGGCTCTGAACCTAGCCCCTCGGCGCCCTCCCCTGCAACCGGAGCCGCTGGCAGAGGCTTAAGGCTGGCCGCGGCGGTAGTGGCTCCAAACATAGGCCGCGTACACGCCGACTAGGCAAACGGCCAGCGCGAACCAGGTCAGCGCATATTGCCGGTGGTTGTTGACGATGACGAGCCGGGTCTGGCCGCCCTCGGGCCAGCCCCCAGGCACCTCGCTCTTTGCGACCTCGACGAAGAAGGGCGCGACCTCTACCGCGCCCGAGGGGAACATCGAGGCCGACATGCCGGAGAGGTCGCGCCAGAACCAGCGATTGGCGGCGGGCTCGTTTTCGGGGGTGAACACACCCTGCTTTTCCGGCATGCGTACGAGCCCGGTCACCTCAACGATCTGCTCGACCTGGCCGAGCGCGCGCGAGGACGGATCCCTCAGCGCATCGGGTACGAAGCCGCGATCGACCAGCACCGTCTTGCCTTCGGCGGTCTCGAGCGGCGTGATCACATGCCAGCCCTGCTGGCCCTTCGCCGAGGCGTAGAGATAAAGCTCGCGACCGTGATGAAAGCGGCCCTCGACGCGCACGCGTAGATAGCTCGGATCCCTGCCGGCATGCGCAAGCGCCTCAGCGTCCTCGAGCGTGACGGGGGCGGCCGCGGCACGCGCTTCGATCTGCGCGATCAACCCCTCTTTCCATTTGAGCCGTTCGAGCTGCCAGACCCCGAGTGCGACCAAGACCGCGAGCGCGGCAAGGACGCACGCGGTGAGCCCGACAAGTCCTTTCCAGCGCATCGCCTCACCCTCATTCCGAGGCGAGCTTGCCCTCTTCGGCCTTGTGCCTGAACTGGAGCGCGATCAGCACGCCCTTGAAAGACCGAAGCAGAACGAGCGGCAAGAGGACGGCGAGCGTGCCCCAGAGGAGCGCGTGCAGCCAATAAGGCGGCGAATAGAGGATCTCGGCGATGAGGGCGCCGCCCACGATTAGAAACCCGGCAACAAGAATCACGAACACGGCCGGACCGTCGCCGGAATCGGCGAAATTGTAGTCGAGGCCGCATGCATCGCAGCGCGGCGCGAGCGCGAGATAGCCGGAAAACAGGCTGCCTTTGCCGCAAGACGGACAGCGCCCCACGATGCCGCGCCAGAGCGTGGCACCAAGAGAAGGAATCTGGTCGGTCTGCGTTCTGTCCATCTGCAATCGGTCCGCGAAAGCAATGGGGCGGCCGCTCGGGCCGCCCCGTTCAAGATCGCGCAACGGCCAAGCCTAATGCGCCGGTGAGTTGGTTCCCGCTCCCCACACATAGATGAAGGTGAACAGGAACAGCCAGACCACGTCGACAAAGTGCCAGTACCAGGCGGCTGCCTCGAAGCCGAAATGCTGCTTCGCCGTGAAGTCCCCGCCGACAGCGCGGAACAGGCACACGAGGAGGAAGATGGTGCCGACGATGACGTGGAAGCCGTGGAAGCCGGTCGCCATGAAGAAGGTCGAGCCGTAGATGTGGTTGGCGAAGCCGAAGCCGGCGTGCGCGTATTCGTAGACTTGGCAGACCGTGAACAGGATGCCGAGCGCCACGGTAACCGCAAGCCCGAATACGAGCCCTTCGCGGTTGTTCTTCAACAGCGAATGATGCGCATAGGTGACAGTCGTGCCCGAGGTGAGCAGGATCAGCGTGTTGACGAGCGGCAATCCCCATGGATTGAAAGTATGTTGGAAGTCGCCGAGCCCAGCCACGCCGGTATCCGCGCTCGGGATCGGGGGCCATTGCCCGCCGAGAACCTTGGTCCGCGCATAGGTGATGGCGCTGTCGGGATAGAGCGCCGCGTCGAAATAGGCCCAGAACCACGCAACGAAGAACATCACCTCAGAGGCGATGAACAGGATCATGCCGTAGCGCAGATGGAGCTGCACGACGGGGGTCTCGTAGCCCTCATGCGCCTCCTTGATGACGTCGCGCCACCAGCCGAACATGGTGATGATCACGAGCAGGAGCCCGGGCACCACGTACCAGAGATTGGGATCGCCGGCTTTCCGCGACATGAAATAGAACAGGACGCCGATCGCGAGGGCGAAGGCCCCGATCGAGCCGACGATCGGCCACGGACTCGGATTGACGAGATGATAGTCGTGGTGCTTCGCGTGGGCGTGGGCTTCGGCCATTGTGCTCTCCCGTTCCTCCCGATCGAGGCGGCGCTGCGCCTCCAAACGTCCTCTGGTTACGATCCCGACTTGGCGCCGGCTTGCGCTTCGACAACGCCCGGACTGTCGTCGCGGTAGAAAGTGTAAGACAACGTAATCTCGGAAATGTCCTTGGTCTCCCCGTCCTCGGCGAGCTTGGGATCGACGAAGAAGCTCACCGGCATATCGATGCTCTGGCCTGGGGCGAGCGTCTGCTGCTTGAAGCAGAAGCATTCGATCTTGGCGAAGTAGCGTGCCGCCTGCTCGGGCAGGACGTTGAAGACTGCGGTGCCCGTGACCGGCGCGTCCGAAGTGTTGGTCGCCTTGAAGAAGGCGAGCGCCTGCTCGCCGATCTTCACCTCGATGACGCGCTCGACTGGTGTGAAGCTCCAAGGCAGGCCGTTACCGACATGAGAATCGAAGCGGATGCGGATCGCCTGGTCGAGCACCGTGTCGGGCGCCGTGTCCGCGCGCTGCGGCGTGCCGCCATAGCCGGTAACCTGGCAGAACATGCGGTAGAGCGGCACGGCGGCGAAGCTGAGCCCGACCATGCCGGCGACAAGGCCGACGCAAGCGAGAGCCACCGCGTTATGGCGGCGCTCCTTCTTTCCGTTGTCCGGTCGTGGCGTGGTCATGGGATCTGCCGAGGCTTACATTGCGCGGTTGGCGACGTTGCCGCCGAGCCTAACGATGGTGACGATAAAGAACAGAACCGCAAGCGCGACGAGAATCCACGCGATGGCGATGTTTCGCATGCGTTGCCGGCGCTTTCGTTCCTGTTCCACATCATTCATCACGATGTCCAAGGAAACGGCAGCGTGCTGCCGTCGATGCCGAAGCCCTTCTCCACCAGAAGCACGGCAAACAGCAGGAAAAGATAAAGCACGGAATAGGCGAAGAGGTGCTTGGCGGCGCGATCGGCCTCCTCACCTTCCCGCTTGCGGTAGCAGTCGAGCGCCATCACCACGAACAGAGACCCGAGCACCGAGGCGGTCGCGGTGTAGAGCAGGCCGCCGAGGCCGATGATCGCCGGCACCATGCCGAGCGGCGCGAGCAGGATCGAGTAGACGAGGATCTGCGTTCGCGTGGCGTCGGCACCGTGCGTGACGGGTAGCATCGGCACGCCGGCGCGCGCGTAGTCCTTGGTGCGGAGCAGCGCGAGCGCCCAGAAATGCGGCGGCGTCCACATGAAGATGATAAGGAAGAGAACGAAGGATTCGAGGCTGACCTCGCCGGTCGCGGCGGCCCAGCCGATCATGGGGGGCACCGCGCCCGCCGCGCCGCCGATCACAATGTTCTGCGGCGTCCACCGCTTGAGCCACATCGTGTAGACGAAAACATAGAAGGCGATGGTCGCGGCAAGCAGCGCTGCGGACAGCCAGTTCACCATGAGCCCGAGGCAGAGCACGGAGCCCGCGCCGAGCACCGCGCCGAAATCGCGCGCCTCTTCCGGGGTCACCATGCCTCTCGGAATCGGGCGCGACGCGGTACGGGCCATCACGCCGTCGATATCGGCGTCGAACCACATATTCAGCGCGCCGGCCGCGCCTGCGCCGGCCGCGATGCAAGCTAGCGCGGCGATGGCGAGCACGGGATGCATGGTGCCGGGAGCGGCGACCAGCCCGACCAGCGCGGTGAACACCACGAGGAACATCACCCGCGGCTTCATCAGCGCGAAATAGTCGGAGACGTCGCCGCCGGCGCTCGCCGCGCCGAGCCCCCGCTCTATCGCCTCGACCGTGACGTTGGACATTGGCCTACTCATTCAGTGCGCACGGTCGCAAACACGTCTCAACCCCCCGTCATTTGATCCGCGGCAGCGTCTCGTAGCTGTGGAACGGAGGCGGCGACGGCAGCGTCCATTCGAGCGTGGTGGCCCCGGCGCCCCACGGATTGGCCGCAGCATGCTCCTTGCGGGAGAAGGCCTGCGCGATGCCGAACAGGAACACGATCAGCCCGGCGAAGGAGAGATAGGAGCCAAGCGAGGCAATCAGGTTCCACGGCGCGAACGCATCCGGATAGTCCGCGACGCGCCGCGGCATGCCGGCAAGACCCAAAAAGTGCATCGGGAAGAAGGTCAGGTTCGCACCGATAAACATGAGCCAGAAATGCAGCTTGCCGACGGCCTCGGAGTACAAGTAGCCGGTCATCTTCGGGAACCAGTAATACCAGCCGCCGAAGATGGCGAACACGGCGCCGAGCGACAGCACGTAGTGGAAATGCGCCACGACGTAATAGGTGTCGTGCAGCGAGCGGTCGACGCCGGCATTGGCGAGCACCACGCCGGTCACGCCGCCGATGGTGAACAGGAAGATGAAGCCGAGCGCCCACAGCATCGGAGTCTTGAAGGACAGCGAGCCACCCCACATGGTGGCGATCCAGGAGAAGATTTTCACCCCGGTCGGCACCGCGATGACCATGGTGGCGAACACGAAATAGGCTTGCGTATTCACGCTGATGCCGGCCGCGTACATGTGGTGTGCCCACACCACGAAGCCGATCACGCCGATGGCGACCATGGCGTAAGCCATGCCGAGATAGCCGAACACCGGCTTGCGCGAGAAGGTCGACACGATGTGGCTGACCATGCCGAAGCCCGGCAGGATCAGAATGTACACTTCGGGATGGCCGAAGAACCAGAACAGGTGCTGCCACAGCAGCGGGTCGCCGCCATGCGCGCTATCGAAGAACGCCGTGCCGAAATTGCGGTCGGTGAGCAGCATGGTGATGGCGCCGGCGAGCACGGGCAGTGAAAGGAGCAGCAGGAACGCCGTCACCAGCACCGACCACACGAAGAGCGGCATCTTATGCAGCGTCATGCCCGGCGCACGCATGTTGAAGATGGTGGTGATGAAATTGATGGCACCGAGGATCGAGGACGCGCCCGCGAGGTGCAGCGACAGGATCGCGAAATCCATGGCGATGCCGGGCGAGCCCTTGGTGGTGAGCGGCGCGTAGAGCGTCCAACCACCGCCCACGCCGGCGGAACCCGGCATGCCGGGCATGAACAGTGAGGTAAGCAGCAGCGCGAAGGACGCCGGCAGCAGCCAGAACGAAATGTTGTTCATGCGCGGGAAGGCCATGTCCGGCGCGCCGATCATGAGCGGCACCATCCAGTTGCCGAAGCCGCCGATCATCGCCGGCATGACCATGAAGAACACCATGGTGAGGCCGTGCGCCGTCACATAGACGTTGAACACCTCGGGAGAGCCGAAAATCTGCATGCCTGGATCCATCAGCTCGAGCCGCATGGCGATGGAGAGGATGCCGCCGATCACGCCGCCAATCAGGGCTAAGATCAGGTACATCGTCCCGATGTCCTTGTGGTTGGTCGAGTAGAGCCAGCGCCGCCAACCGGTGGGATGGTCCTCATGGTGGGCTTCTGCGGCGTGCGCGTGATCAGCCATGGCGAAGTTCCTTACAGTCCTGAATTCCGGCTCTTAGTGCTTTGCGGATATTTCACCCGCGTATTCTCGAAGCAGGCTGCTCCCTAATCTTCGGCCGAAGCGACCTTATCGGCATCGGCCGGCGCAGCCGCTTGCTTGGTCTTGGCGAGCCAATCGTTGAACTCCGCCTCGGAAACCACGCGAACGGCGATCGGCATGAAGGCGTGGTTGCGGCCGCAGAGTTCGGAGCACTGGCCGTAGAACAAACCCTCGCGTTCGGCCCTGAACCAGGTGGACTGGAGGCGCCCGGGAACCGCGTCGAGCTTGACGCCGAAGGACGGCACGGCCCAGTCGTGGATCACGTCGTTCGCCCTGACCTGGACCTGCACGTTCTTGTTGACCGGCACGACGACCTCCTTGGTCACTGAAAGGAGGCGCGGCTGGCCGGGCTTCAGGTCGGCGTCCTGCACCATCAGCGAGTCGAAGGTGATGCCGTGGTCCGGATATTCATAAGTCCAGTACCACTGGCTGCCCGTCGCGGTAATGGTGAGATCGGCCTTAGGGAAATTGTATTGGGCGAACAGCAAGCGGAACGACGGAATGGCGATAGCGACCAGGACGAGGATCGGTAGGACCGTCCAAGCAATCTCGAGCGGCGTGTTGTGCGAGGTGCGCGAGGGATGCGGATTGCGGCTCTCGTTGAAACGCGCCATCACGTAGATCATGAGCCCCAGTACGAAAAAGGCGATTACCGTGATGATGATGGTGACGTAGGTGTGGAAATCGGTGATCTGCTCCATGATCGGCGTGGCGGCCTTCTGGAACCCCATCTGCCAGGGCGACGGCTGTCCGTCCGCGGCAAGGGCGGGACCGGCCGAATCAAGGCTCGCGGCGGCGGCTAAGACTGTCAGCGTGCGGTAGAAGATCGCCATCCCTTCACTCCTAAAGCCTGCTCCCTTGACCCGCGCGCCGTTCCCGGAACAGGGCGGCGGGGTTCGACGAGGCGCGGGACGACATCGGCGTCGCCCTACGCCGCTTGGCAAAGCAGGGGGCGGCGCGAACGGAATAGTCGCGTTAGACGGCGTCGCCCCCACCTTCATTTTGCTGCCCAGACCCCCGCGCGAAGCGTCAGGGCTGGAGGCTCTTTTCCGGTGTTCAAACCATAAAGGCTATAGCTTGGCAACACTCATGATTCCACGCTGCGCTGCGGCATATGCACGCTTACCGCGCAGCGCCGCGCAAGCTTGGCAGAACTTCCCGCTTCGCCATCCACGCCGAAATTTGGCCCCAATACTCGGCGAAGGCGGGTTTCCATGCCGCGCCTCTATGCTTTTACGTGCTTGGCCTCACAAATTAATCTTCACCGACATGATTCGCGCCGGAATGCGCGTGCATGATCCCCGTCCGGATTGCCATGGCTCACCCGTCGCGATCGCTGATCTTCCTCAATGCCGCGCTCAAGCCTGTGCTGCTCTGGCTCGCGCTTGCGGTCATGCTTGGGTTCGCAAGCCCGGCGCTCGCGCAAAGCGATCCGGCTGATGCCGCACCGGCGGCGACCGGGCCCGGCAGCATGGTGCGCGAGACGCACGGCGCCTGGCAGGTGAGCTGCCGCACGCCCCCTGGCGCGAAGGAAGAAAAATGCGCGCTCGTGCAGAGCGTCACGGCCGAGGACAGGCCGAATGTCGGACTGACGATCGTGTTCTACAAAGCGATCGGCGAGGACAAGAAGCTGTTGCGCGTGGTGGTGCCGCTCGGCGTGCTGCTGCCGACCGGGCTCGGGCTCAAGATCGACAACCAGGATGTCGGCAACGCGCCCTTCCTCAAATGCGGCAAGCGCGGCTGCGTGGCCGAGGTGGTCCTTCAGAATGAAGTCATCGACAAGCTGAAGAAGGGCACCAATGCCATGTTCATCATCTTCGACACGCCCGAAGCCGGCATCGGCATACCGGTCAGCTTGCAGGGCTTCGGCGATGCGCTCGCCGGCCTGAAATAGCGGTTCCACTCCGCGCAAAAAAAATCGGCGGCAGAAAAGGAGAAATCTGCCGCCGAGAACATCCGTCTTTGGGGGACGGACTAACGTCCGTTCCGTGCAGGGTAGCGGGAAGGACGGTTACTTACCTGAAATATGGTTAGCGGCTTGCCCGTTTCAAGCGGGCCTTGGCGGTCTTGCGCGCCTTCACTACCGTCGTGCTCGTGTCCGCAGTCGGCGGAAGTACAGGCTCGATCTTCTGGATGCGCACCTCCGCCTGCTCGGCATTCGGCTTCGACGCGGAGATGCGGAAGCCTGCCGGACTGCCGTCGCCCCAAGCGAGGTCGAAGCTCTGCTGCGGATCGGTGAGCACGGCCCTCCGCCGGATAAAGCGCGGGTCGCCCTGACAGACATCGCTCCAGTTCACGATGTTGCGGTCCTCGAAGATCTGCCACACCACCACGGCGCCGGTTTCAAGCGGGCCGTCGTAATTGGTCAAAGGCGGCGTGCCCGGGAAGCGGTTCTCGATAATGAAATATTCTCGCGCGACGCGGTCGCTGTCGTGCAGCAGCAGAATGCGGCAATGCCGCTCGACAGACGGCAAAGTCAGCGTCGTCGTGGACAGCCCGGTCAGATTGACGGCGATCGGCTGCACCATCCCGTTCTTCATCTTCTCGAACGGACCTAGATGGGTCGCCTTCGAGTGATTGTCCATGACGTTGTAAAAGCCCGCGCTGATCTGGCCGCAGACCCCGTACATGTCGATTGCGCCCCCGATCAGGTGGCAGAGCTCGTGCGCGGCAAGCCCGACGCCCCAACGGAGCCTCTCGGGGTTGTGCGAGAGATAAAGGTCGAGGATTGGCATGCTCAGCGGCTTCGGATCGCCGTCGAGGGTCGTAATTGTCGACCTCAACGTCCCGTAAGGATCGCTCTGCGGGCGCACAATGGCGACTAGAAGATCGTCGGTGTCGAGATGATTGTTGCGGTCGGTGTCGTAGGAATGGAAATCGACCTCGGGATCGGCGGCGGTGAGCGCGTCCTTCCACATCTGCTCGAAGGCTTCGTTGTCCCAATACCAATTTCCCTGCTTCTCCGGCGGAGGCGTGTACCACCCCGCATCGAGGCAGCCGACATAGCGCACCTGCCCGATCCGCGCGACGCCGCCCGAGTTCTCGGCGAGCCAATCGCGCAGGTTTGGGCCGGGCTCCAGCACCGACGTCGCTCGCGCTGCAGACAGACCGATGACGGGTGGCTCCAAGGGCCCGCCACCCTCGAAATGCGCCTTGACCAGACTGAAGGCTGGCGCTGGATGCCCAGGCCGCAATGGATCGAAGCCCACGACCAGAAGGCGATAGGTCCTGACCAGCGGCGCCATGCCGAGATAAGGCTGCACGAAGTCGGAGCCCGAGCGCTTCTTCCACAGCGCGCGGAGCGAGGCGCGGCGGATCTGGCCCGTGGTCGCGGGATCGACCATGGCCTGGAAGGCGACGCCCTGCACCCCGCGGACATTCTTCACGATGAAAGTATGCGAGGCGACACGCCATTTCGAGCCGCCCTCGATGAGCGTCACGTCGGTCGGAGAGGCCGGCGAGCCGTTGACCACGGCGCGGAGGAAGATGCGCCCTCTATTGGACTGCACTTCGCCGGAGAAGGTGATTGCGAGCGAGGCGAGCGGATCGGCGACGTTGAAGGAAGTGACGAAGGGCAGCGTCACCCAGCCGCCCGGCTTGATCTCCTTCGGCGTCTGCGACTGGCGCGCGACCACGCGCTGCGAGGTCTGATCGATCGAGGAGACTGTGAGCGTGCGGTCGCCGAGCCGGCAAGGTCCGCCGGTCGATTTCCATTGCAGCTTCACGTGACGCGTTCCGGCAAAGAACGCCGGCAACACAAAGGTGAAGGATCTCGCGCCGCCCCGCTCAGGATCGCCGCCTTCGCAGAAGACCACTTCGCCGGCCTCAACGCCGTCGACCAGCGCCCTCACCATCAAGCGGCCGGTGGCGGCGGACGCCTCGGCGCTGAAGACGATGGCGAGCGTCGCTTCCACCGAGATGTTGATTACCGCCGACATGTCCGGAATGTCGGCGTAGGCAGCATCTCGCTTCTCGATGTCGGGCCTGCTCGGCGCGACTGCCACGGCGAGCCGGTCGCGGCCTACACTCGGCGAGCCGGAATAGACGGCAAGCGTCCGGTCGCGCACGTGTGCAGGCGTGCCGGTCATCCATTGGATCTCGACGAGATGCTGGCCCGCGGTCACGCCGCGCTTCACGAAGGTGAAGCTGCGCACGCCGTCGAACTTGACCGCACCCGTTTTGAACACCACATCGGACGGCTCGGCGGGGACACCATCGACCAGCGCGCGGAACCAGACGCTGCCGCCTTGCTGGTACATCTCGGCGCTTACAGTGATCGCGAGATTGTCCCCTGCGGAAGACGCAATGCCGGTGCTCAAGCCCGGCACGACATGCCAGACATGGAGCCTCGCCCCTCTCGGCGCCGCTTCGGGCGGCGAGACGATGCTCAGGCTGCCAGGGCTTGTTCGCTTGACGGGGCGCGCAGGCTTCTTGGCGGATTGCTTGGACTTGACGGGTGGCTTGGCTTTGGTGGCGGCCATGGCGCGAAGCTAGGCTGGACGGCGGAGATTGTGCATAGCCCCCTCCCCGCACGCCAAATGACCCGTGAAGGAAATCGTTCCAGCATCCGGAAAATAGTCGTCGAGTTGGCGGCTGATTCCCGGCGCGGCGGTTAGAGCACGGCGGTGGTGAAGATGTTGTCGATGTCTTCGTGCCAAGCGCCGCGATAATCGGCGAGCAGGCGGTCGGAGGCCGATCGGCCCGTCTCGACAATCTCGGCGAGCGGAGCGAGATACTTGGCTTCGTCCTTGCCGAAGAGATCGCGCCGGGCGCGGCGCGCCAAGCCTGCTTGCGCCAGCGCTACCATGTCGCGCGCAACGTCGCGCACGGTGCCGCCGCGGAACGGCGCCTTGAGCCCGAGACGCGGAACCGCAGCGCGCAAGCCCTGCCGCTCTTCCTCGGTCCAATCGGCGATCAGGTCGGCGGCGGCGGAGAGCGCAGTCCTATCGTAGAGCAGCCCCACCCAGAGGGCCGGCAGGGCGAGGATCTGCGGGAAGGCGCCGGCGTCAGCGCCGCGCATTTCGAGGAAGCGCTTCAGCCTGACATCGGGGAAGAGCGTGGTGAGATGGTCGACCCAATCGTCGAGCGTGGCGCGTTCGCCTGGCCGCGCCGCAAGCCGTCCGCGCATGAAGTCGCGGAATGAAGCGCCAGCCGCGTCGATATAGCGGCCGTTGCGGTAGACGAAATACATCGGCACATCGAGTGCGTAGTCCACGTAGCGCTCGAAGCCCATGCCCGGCTCGAAGGCGAAGGGCAAAAGCCCGGTGCGGTCTGGGTCGGTGTCGCGCCACACTTCAGCGCGGTAGGACTGGAAGCCGTTCGGCTTGCCATCGGTGAAGGGGGAATTGGCGAAGAGCGCGGTCGCGATCGGCTGGAGCGCGAGCCCAACGCGCATCTTGCGCAACATGTCGGCCTCGCCGCCGAAGTCGAGATTGACCTGCACGGTCGATGTGCGGAACATCATGTCCAGCCCATGCTTCCCGCGCATTGGCATGTAACGGAGCATGATGCGGTAGCGCGCCTTCGGCATGACCGGCGTCTCGGCAAGCGTCCATTTCGGCGAGAAGCCAAGACCAAGAAAGCCGATGCCGAGCGCGTCAGCCGTCTCGCGCACCTCGCCGAAATGCTGGTGCACCTCCTCCGCGGTCTCATGCACGGTCTTGAGCGGCGCGCCGGAAAGCTCGAGCTGCCCGCCAGGCTCGAGGCTGATCAGCCCGCCTTTGGGGCAGTTGAGGCGGCGCAAGCCGATGATGTTGCCCTTCTCGGTGATGGCATCCCAGCCGAAGCGGTTCTTGATCGCGGTCAACAGCACCGCGATGCCGCGCTCGCCCTCGTAAGGGACGGGCGTCAGGTCGTGCTTATAGAAGCCGAACTTCTCGTGCTCGGTGCCGATGCGCCAATCGCTCTCGGGCTTCGATCCGGCTTCGAGATAGGCGACGAGCTCGTCGCGCGACGAGATGATGGGGCTTACCGGCCCGTCCACCTTTGTCGACATCGAGGAACTCCGAGAGAGGGCCACGGGGCGCGAGCCGGGCGGCAAAGGGCGTCTTTATGGCGCTCGTTCCACGAGCCTGGCAAGGAGATTAGCGCCAGTCACCGAGTGCCGCGTTCACCAAAGCGAGAGCGGCGACGGCTGCGGTATCGGCGCGCATCACCCTTGGCCCAAGCGAGATAGGACGCACGAAGGGCTTGGCCAAGAGGGCGGCGCGCTCCTCCGGCTCGAAGCCGCCCTCCGGCCCGATCAAAACGGCGAGCGGGCGGGGCTCGAGTGCGGCAAGAGCGGCAAGCGGCGAACCGGTAGGTGCCGCCTCGTCGGCAAAGATCAGAAGCCGCGCCGTGTCCCAGCCGTCCAGCACCTTGCCTAGCGGCTCGGGCTCGCGCACGTCCGGCACGCGCAAGATGCCGCACTGCTCGGCGGCCTCGACCGCATTGGCGATTAGCCGCTCGCGCTTGACCCGCTCCGCCACCGTGCGGCGCGTAATCACCGGGCGCAGCACGCTCGCGCCCATCTCGGTCGCCTTCTGCGCCATGTAGTCGAGACGCGCGCGCTTCAGCGGCGCGAAGAGATAATGCAAGTCGGGACCGTCCTCCTGCGGGCGCGTCTGGTGCAAGACGCGTGCTTGCACCTTTTTCTTGCCGGCGTCGCTGAGCTCCGCCAGCCACTCGCCGTCGACGCCGTTGAACAGCAGGATTTGGTCGCCCTGGCTCAGCCTCAGCACGTTACGGAGATAATGGGCCTGCTCGGGCTCGAGCGCGATCTCGGCGCCGGCATGCAGCTTTGACTTGACGAACAGGCGCTGAAGTTGAGAGGGCATAGGCCAGATTTCCGCTCCGGTCAGAGCTCAAGCGAGACATGCCACGTCCGCCATTACAAGGCAAAGCCGCCACCGTCGCCGACGCCCCGGCCAGCAACCTGGTTGACCGCTTCGCGCCTGCCGCGCTTTTGCCTTACCTGCGCCTTGCCCGCGCTGACAGGCCAGTCGGGTTCTTTCTGCTTGCCCTCCCCTGCTTCTGGTCGGTGGCGCTTGCCGGGCGCACCCTCGGCGAGGTCTTCCCCGATCTCTGGCTGCTTCTCCTGTTCGCCGTCGGCGCCGTGGTGATGCGCGCCGCGGGCTGCATCTATAACGACATCGTCGACCGTGACATCGACGCGAAGGTCGCGCGCACACGGGGCCGCCCGCTGCCGAGCGGTCAGGTCACGCTGCAGGCGGCCGTCGCGTTCATGGCCGCGCTTTGTCTTATCGGGCTCGCGGTGCTACTGAGCTTCAACACTTTCACGATCCTGCTCGGCTTAGGCGTGCTGCCCATCGTCGCGCTCTACCCGTTCGCCAAGCGGATCAGTGATTTGCCGCAAGTAGTGCTCGGGCTTGCCTTCAATTGGGGCGCGCTGATGGGCTGGGCTGCTGTGCTCGGCCGGCTCGATTGGGCGCCGGTCATACTCTATGCAGGCGCGGTGTGCTGGACGGTCGGCTACGACACGATCTATGCGCACCAGGACCGCGAAGACGATGGCGTGCTCGGCCTGCGCTCAACGGCGCTAAAATTCGGCCGCGCCACGAAGCCTTGGGTTACCCTGCTCTATCTTGCGGCATGGGTTGCGATCACCGCGGCCAGCATCCTCGCCGACGCGGGCTTCGTGTTCCTGATCGGCATGCTCGCCGCGGGCGCGCAGCTCGCTTGGCAGGTCGCAACCCTCGACATCGACGACGCGGAGAATTGCCTGCAGCGCTTCCGGTCGAACCGCGATTTCGGCGCCATCGTGCTCGCCGCCATCGTGCTCGACATGGCGTTCGCGGCCGCGTTGTGACGATAGGTCCCAAGTAAACGAACGACTAAAATTTTGGGCCCCGGAGCTGGTGCTCCGAGGCCCCCAAAATGACGCCTTGCTGTTATTTTCCCCCTTGGAGGATGACGCCTTGCTGTTAGCTTCCCCGTTTGCGGCCTTGTGCAGCCCTTTATTGCCACGATCCTGCCATAGAAGCTTTCCGATACGCTTAATGGACGTGTTTAACGTCTGGTAGCGGTTGCCTAGCTCCGAGCATGGTTTAAAGAGTCTTCCGCGAAAGACATGACAGCAATTGAGCCTCAACAGAGACCCTCGCCCGCGCCGACGCTCGCTGAGGACTATGCGCTTCTCCGCCAAGCGGTGCGCGATGCGGGCGAGCTCGCGCTCACTTATTTCCACCAACAGCTCCTGGTCAAGCGCAAGCCCGACGGCTCGGAAGTGAGCGAGGCCGACCTCGCCGTCGACCATGCGCTTTGGGTTGCGCTTATGGGCAACCGGCCCGGCTATGGCTGGCTCTCGGAGGAAAGTGAGGACACCCCAGAGCGGCTGCAATGCGGTCGCGTGTGGATGGTCGATCCGATCGACGGCACCAACGCCTTCCTCCGCCACGTTCCGGAATGGACGGTGTCGGCGGCGCTCGTCGCCGACTGCGAGCCGGTGATCGGCATCGTGTTCAATCCCGCGACGCAGGAGTTCTTCCACGCCATCAAAGGCCAGGGCGCCTTCCTCAACGATCAGCCGATCAGCGCAAGCGAGCTCGACACGCTTGACGGCGCGCGGCTGATCGCAAGCGGCGGCCTCTTCAAGAAGAAGATCTGGAAGGAGCCGTGGCCCGAGGTGAAGACGCGCTGGGTCAACTCGGTGGCCTACCGGCTTGCGCTCGTCGCCTGCGGGCTTGCCGACGCCACCATCTCGCTCTCGGCGAAGAGCGAGTGGGACATCGCGGCCGCCGCGCTAATCGTCGAAGAGGCCGGCGGCACCATCACCGACCATCGCGGGCAGGCGCATTGCTACAACCAAACGCCGCCGCGCTTCCCGAGCCTTGTCGCGGCTGGCGCCAAGCTCCATCCGCTCATCATCGAGCGCACAAGCCGCATAGACCTCTAGCCCGCCGTCGGGCAAGGTCGCTCAAGGCGACGGTAGAAGCGGAGCAGGCGCATGGCAGCCAAGAGCGGCGCAAAGGGGAGCGAGCGGCAATTGTTGCATCTCGTGTTCGGGGGCGAGCTGACCGCGCTCGACCGGATCGAGTTCGGCGACCTCAAGGCGCTCGACATCGTCGGTATCTACCCGAGCTACGCGCAAGCTTATGACGCCTGGAAGGACGCAGCGCAGCGCACCGTCGACGATGCGCATATGCGCTATTTCATCGTGCATCTGCACCGGCTGCTCGACCCGGAAACCGAGGGACGCCGCGGCTAGCCCCCTGGCCAAAGGGGCTTTTTCGCCTTAGAGGCCGGCGCTTCCGCATGCTAGAAGGGACGCGAGCGATGCGGCTTCGCCTTGGCCGCAGGAACGGGGAAATGCTTGAAGGACCATCTCTTCAGAGACGCTAGCGCGATCAGCCGGACGGCCGACCAGCTCGACGTCCATTACGCGACCGGCGACATCGTCGGGCGCATTTGGCGGGAGCATCTGCGCCCGCGCTTCGGGCTGCTCGTGATCGCTTCGCTGGCCATGCTGCTCACCGCCGCGGCGACCGGCGCCATCCCCTTCCTCATCCAGCGCACCGCCGACGACGTGTTCACCGCCAAGAACACGGACGCGATCTACTGGATCACGGCTGCCATCCTCGCCGTGACGCTCATCAAGGCGGTCTCCGAATATATCGCCGACGTCACCGTGGCCTATCTCGGCCACCGCTTCATCGCCGACCTGCGTATGCAGATGTTCTCCAAGCTCGCGCGCGCCGATTTGAGCTTCATCCAGACCGTGCATTCGGGGCGGCTGCTCTCCAGCTTCCTCAACGACGCCACGCTGATCCGCACCGCAGCGAGTCGCTCCCTCGTCACGCTCGGCGAGAACTATCTCAAGGTCATCATTCTGGTCGGCACCATGTTCTACATGGGCCCGCGTCTGACCTTGCTCACCCTGCTGTTCATGCCGTTCGCCTGGTACATGCTCTCGCGCCAGGGACGCCGCATGCGCAAATCGACCGGCAAGTCGCTGCAGGAAACTGGTGACCTCTCGGCCCTCATCACCCAGACCTTGCGCGGCATGCGCGTCGTGCGCGCCTACGGGCAGGAGGAGCGCGAGGAGAAGCGCGCCGCATCCGCTATCCACCGTGCGCTCGAATTCACCATGCGCGGCATGCGGGCGCGGGCGCTGTCCAGCCCCTCGATGGAGCTGCTCACCGGGCTCGGCTTCGCCGCCGCGGTCTATTATGCGGGCACGCGCGGCGTGCGCGGCGACTACACGCTCGGCTATTTCATGGGCTTCATGACCGCCGCGCTGCTGATCTATGCCCCGCTGAAGAGTGCTGCGACCCTGCAGACGCAACTGCAAGAGGGCATGGCGGCGGCAAGCCGCGTGTTTGGCATCGTCGACATCGCCGTCCAACTCAAGGAGGCGCCAGACGCCAAGCCGCTCACGGTCTCGCAAGGCGAGATCGCCTTCAAGAACGTGTCCTTTTCCTATGAGGAGGAAAACCGCGTGCTCAAGGGGGTGAGCCTCACCGTGCCCCCCGGCAAGACAGTGGCGCTGGTCGGACCGTCCGGCTCCGGCAAAAGCACGCTCGTCAACCTCACACTCCGCTTCTTCGATCCGGAGCGTGGCAAGGTCGAGATCGACGGACAGGACATCGCCCATGTCACGATCAATTCGCTACGCGAGGCCATCGCGCTCGTGACGCAGGACCCCGTATTGTTCGACGACACGATCCGCGCCAACATCGCTTACGGCTCGAAGCCCGTTGTCGAGGAGCAGGTGATCGCGGCCGCCAAGGCTGCCGCCGCGCACGATTTCATTATCGGGCTACCCCGCGGCTACGACACGCGCGTCGGCGAGGCGGGTGGCCTGCTCTCTGGCGGCGAGCGGCAGCGTATCGCCATCGCCCGCGCGATTTACAAGGACGCACCCATCCTCCTGCTCGACGAGCCGACCAGCTCGCTCGAACTCAGAGGCCGAGGCCAAGGTGCAGGCGGCGCTCGAACAGTTAATGTGTGGCCGCACCGTGCTAATGATCGCGCACCGCCTCTCGACGGTGAAGAAGGCCGACCTCATCTGCGTGCTCGACCAGGGCCGCATCGTGGAGAGCGGCCGTCATGAGGAGCTCGTCGCCAAAGGCGGCCTCTACACCAGGCTGCATCGCACCCAGCTCGGCATCGGCGGGGCGGCCCAGGCCGCGCCGGCCGTCTCCGACGACGCGGGCCGGGAGGCCGTCGCGGTGGCCGGCAAATAGCGGCCCACGCCATGATGAAACGGCTGCTAGCATCCGAGCCCGTCGTGGCGGCTTTGAGCGCGCTTGCCTCGGGCTATATCCGCCTTGTCTACGCCACGAGCCGCATCAGGCGCGATCCCGCGGACACCGACACCGAGCTGTTCGACCAGCATCCGCAGATCCTCGCCATGTGGCACGGTCAGTTCCTGCTGCTGCCGAAGCTCAAGCCCGTGCGCCCGGCCGACGTCTACGCCATGGTCTCGCGCCACGGCGATGCGGCGCTTATCGGCGCTGTGCTCGAGCGCTTCGGCATGAAGCTGATCAGGGGCGCCGGTGCCGGCAAGCGCAAGCGCGACCGCGGCGGCGCGACCGCGATGCGCGAGGCGCTCCGAGCGCTCTCCGCGGGCGCCACGGTGGCGATGACCGCCGACGTGCCGCCAGGCCCTGCGCGCCGCGCGGGCGAAGGTATTGCCACGCTCGCGTCGCTCTCGGGGCGTCCGGTGGTACCGTTCGCCATCGCCACGCGGGCCTTCATGCCGCTGCCGACTTGGAGCGCGTTTACGGTCAACTTGCCCTTCTCGACGCTTGCCATTGTGATCGGTGATCCTGTCAGGGTGCCGCCTAGCAGTGACACCGACGATATCGAGGCCGCGCGACTCGCCATCGAAGGTGCGCTCGCCGAGACCACCGCGCGCTCTTATGCGCTTGTTGGCGCGCGCGATCCCATGAACCGGGCCGACGCCACGCGGCCGGGCCTGCTGCTCAAGTCCTATCGCGCGCTGACCAAGCTCGCCGTGCCCGTCGCGCCGCTGATCCTCGCTTGGCGCACGCGGCGCGGGAAGGAGGAGCCGGAACGGCGTCCAGAACGCTACGGCCTGCCGAGCGTGAGCCGTCCGCCTGGGTTTCTCGTCTGGTTCCATGCGGCGAGCGTCGGGGAGGTCAATGCGGCGCTGCCGGTGATCGAGGCGATCGCCGCCTCCCGCCCCGAGCTCCGCGTGCTGCTGACTTCCGGCACGGTCACCTCCGCGGGGCTTGCGCGCAGTCGCCTGCCGAAGAGCGCGCTGCATCAATATGTGCCTCTCGACAATCAGGCTTACGTGCAGCGCTTCCTGCGCCATTGGCGCCCGGACCTTGCCGTACTGGTCGAGTCGGAGATTTGGCCGAACCTCGTGCTCGAGACGAGCTCGCACGACATTCCGCTGCTCCTGATCAACGGGCGCATGTCGAATTCGTCCTACCGCGCCTGGCGAAGGCGCCCGGGCATGAGCCGGCCGATCTTCTCGGCCTTCGATCTCGTGCTCGCGCAGAACGACGCGCTTGCCGAGCGTTTCGCGCAGCTTGGTGCAGCGCGCGCGCTCGGTGTCGGCAACCTGAAGGCCGACGCTCCGCCGCCGCCGATCGACGCGGCGGAGCGGCGGAAGGTCGCCGCTGCGATTTCGGGGCGCACGGTGTGGCTTGCGGCGAGTACGCACCAAGGCGAGGACGAGCTTGTCGCCGAGGCGCATCGCATCATGCGGCAGAAATTTCCCGACCTTCTCACCATCGTCGTGCCACGCCATCCGGAGCGCGGGCCGGCAATCGCTGAGACGTTGCGCGGCGCCGGGCTAGACGTGGCGCTGCGCTCCGACGGCAAGCTGCCGGAGTCGACGACGAGCATCTATGTGGCCGACACGATCGGCGAGCTCGGCCTGTTCTATTCGCTCTCGCCAGTTGCTCTTGTCGGCGGCTCGCTCGTTCCGCACGGCGGCCAGAATCCGGTCGAGCCGATCAAACTCGGGGTCGCGGTGCTGACCGGACCGACCTGGAGGAACTTCGCCGATTCCTACGGCGCGTTGCTCAAGGCCGGAGGCGCCAGTGAGGTCACCGACGCGGCGAGCCTCGCGCAAGCGGCGCTCGATCTGCTTGGCAATCCGGCCGCGCGGAGCGCGATGACGAAGCGCGCGGAGGCCGTCGTCGCCGCGATGAGCGGTGCGCTGCCGCGCACGCTCGAAGCGCTTGAGCCCTATCTTCCGCCCAAGGCCACGCTGAAACATGCCTCTTGAGGCGCCGTCCTTCTGGTATCGCGAGGGGAGCGTGCTCGGCACAGCGCTTGCGCCGCTCGGCCGGCTCTATGGCCGCATCGCCGAAGCGCGGGCCGCGCGGATCACGCCTTACCGCTCGCGCCTGCCGGTGATCTGCGTCGGCAATTTCACCGTGGGCGGGGCCGGCAAGACACCAACGGCGATCGCAATCGCCAAGCTGCTCGAAGCGGGCGGTGCGCGGCCCTTCATCCTCACACGCGGCTATGGCGGCGCCAACAAGGGGCCGCTGCGCGTGTCCGAGGGCATAGACGCCGCCGAGGTAGGCGACGAGCCTTTGCTGCTCGCGCAGGCCGCGCCGACGATGGTGGCGGCCGACCGCGTGGCCGGCGCCAAGGCGATCGAGGCGACCGACGCTAGCGTGATCGTCATGGATGACGGGTTCCAGAACCCGAGTCTTGCCAAGGACTTATCGCTGATCGTGATCGATGCCGCCTCTGGCATCGGCAACGGCCTGATCATGCCGGCGGGGCCTTTGCGCGCACCGCTAGCGGCGCAGATCGCGCCCGCCGATGCGCTGCTCGTCATTGGTGAGGGTAGCAAGGCCGCGACCTTGGCCGAGGCGTTCGCGATTTGCGGCAAGCCCGTGCTTGCGGCGCGCCTCGTCCCGGATTGCGATACGCGCTGGCTCAGCGTGCTGCCGGTGATCGCGTTTGCCGGGATCGGGCGCCCCGAGAAGGCCTTCGCCACGATCCGCAATAGCGGCGCGCGGGTGATCGCGACGCACGCGTTCGGAGACCATCACCGCTACACCGAGCGCGAGGCGCGGAAGCTGCTCGACGAGGCGGAAGCCAAGAAGGCGATGCTCGTGACCACGGCGAAGGACTGGGAGCGGCTCCCTGACGTACCCGGAACGGCCCTCGGCGAGCTCAAGCATCGCTCCCGTCCCCTCCCCGTCGTTTTGAAGCTCCACGACGAGTCAGCGATTACGGAATTGTTGAAAGCGCGGAAGCTACTCGGTTCCTGACGCGTGTACCGGTTCGGGATGCGCCTCGCGGTAGCGCTTCAGCGAAGCCGCAGCATCGACGTAAGGCTCCTGCAGCTCGACACTCCAGTAGCGGAGCTCGTCGAGTGGAATGGAGCGGCCAGTCACCGCGCAGCGCACGAAGTCGCCGGGCGTCAACACCTGCACCTCGCCGTCGAGATATTTCAGCCTGGCTTCGCCCTTGAAGCCTATATTGCGTTCGAAGCGGTTCATCAAATCCGAGTGGCCCGGTCTTGTCGTTTGCGTTCGTCACCATAACCACAAGCCGCAACGCAAGGCCAGCGTTCTAGAGAAGCCGTCCCTGCTTTTCGTTCGCGCCTCGGCGCGGCGCTTCACGCGCGGGCTCCGCCTTGCGCTCGCGCGGATCGGCATGCGCGCCGATCGCGCCATCGGCGAACTCGATCGCGAGCGCGGCACTGGGTCTCACGTCGGCTGCACGGCGCAGTATCGTGCCATCGGCAGAGCGCACCAGCGCGAAGCCGCGCGCGAGCACGTTGTGATAACCGAGGCTCGCGAGCAGCTTGCCGCATCCGTCGAGCCGCTGCTGCGCGCGTGCGAACGTCGTCTTGAACGCGCGCGCCCGCGCGCGGTCGAGCCGCGTGAGCGTGTCGCGGCCCGCGACCGCAAGCCCCGCCACGAGATGCGGCCTGAGCCGCGAGCTGGAACGCCCGAAGGCTGCGCGATGCGCGGCGGCATTGGCTTGGAGCGCACGCGGCAGGCGCGCGGCGGCGCTGTCGAAGCGCTGGCGCGGCAGGCTCAAGATGTCGGCGCGGCGCGGCAGGCCGCGCGCAAGCCCCGCGAAGCGATGCCGCCCGCCCTCGATCCGGCGCCTGAGCGAGGTGGCAACGCGAAGCCCATGGCTGCGCACGGCGATGACGAGATCGGCGCGCACCGGCACGGCGCGCTCGGCGGCGGCGGTCGGCGTCGGTGCGCGGAAGTCCGCGACGAAATCGATGAGGGTCCAGTCGGTCTCGTGCCCCACCGCCGAGATCAGCGGGATCGTGCTTGCGGCAGCGGCGCGTGCCACGATCTCCTCGTTGAAGCCCCAGAGGTCTTCGAGGCTGCCGCCGCCGCGCGCGACGATCAACAGGTCGGGCCGCGGCATCGACGCTGGTCCGGGAAGCGCGTTGAACCCCGAGATGGCGGCGGCCACCTCGACCGCGCAGGTCTCGCCCTGCACCCGCACCGGCCAGACCAGCACATGGGAGGGGAAGCGGTCGGCAAGCCTGTGCAGAATGTCGCGGATCACGGCGCCCGTCGGCGAGGTCACCACGCCAATCACGCGGGGCAGGAAGGGCAGCGCCTTCTTGCGCGCTGCGTCAAACAGGCCCTCGGCGGCGAGCTGCCGCTTGCGCTGCTCGAGCAGCGCCATCAGCGCGCCGATTCCGGCGGGCTCGAGCTCGTCGATGACGATCTGGTATTTGGAGCGGTCGGGATAGGTGGTGACGCGGCCGCGCGCGACGACCTCGAGCCCCGCTTCGGGCTTGAACTTGAGGCGCTGAAACGTGCTCCGCCAGATCACCGCCTCGATGCAGGCCTTCTCGTCCTTCAGCGTAAAGTAGCAATGGCCCGAGGCATGCGGGCCCTTATAGCCCGAGATCTCCCCGCGCAACCGCACGAGGCCATAGGCGTCCTCCACCGTCCGCTTGAGCGCGAAGGCGAGCTCCGAAACGGTGTATTCGACGAGATTGGTCGCCGCTTCTGCGGCTCGGTCGGCCATAGAGCTTCAACTTTCTCCTTGCGCCCGCTCATGCAATACAGGCGACGCTTGCGGCGAACAAGCGGGGCGTCATGAACGTGAAGGTGCCGGGCGTGAACGTGCTGTTGATCGGGGGCGGCGGGCGCGAGCACGCGCTCGCCTGGAAGCTCAAGCAAAGCCCCCTGCTCGACCGGCTCTATTGCGCGCCGGGCAATGCCGGGATCGAGGAGGTCGCCGAATGCGTTCCGCTCGAGGTGGACGACCACGCGGCGGTCGCGCGCTTCTGCAAGGACAAGGACATCGGGCTTGCGGTGATCGGACCGGAGTTGCCGCTGGTGGCGGGGCTTGCCGACGATCTCGAAGCGGAGGGCATCAAAGTCTTCGGCCCGTCGCGCGCGGCTGCGGCGCTCGAAGGCTCCAAGGGCTTCACCAAGGACCTCTGCGCCCGCTACGGGATTCCAACAGCGCGCTATCATCGCTTCACCGAACCCGACCCCGCGCTCTTCTACGTCATGGGTCAGGACCTGCCGATCGTGATCAAGGCCGACGGGCTTGCCGCCGGCAAAGGCGTGATCATCGCCGAGACGATCGAGCAGGCTTCGCAGGCGATCGACGATTTCTTCCTCGGCGTTTTCGGCAACGCCGGCAAGGAGATCGTCATCGAGGAATTCCTCGACGGCGAGGAAGCGAGCTTCTTCGCGCTGGTCGACGGCGAGACCGCGCTCCCGCTCGCCACGGCGCAGGATCACAAACGCGCGTTCGACGAGGACAAGGGACCTAACACCGGCGGCATGGGCGCCTACTCGCCTGCGCCGGTAATGTCCCCTGCGCTCTGCGCGCAAGTCATGGAGAAGATTGCCATGCCAACGGTGCGCGCCATGGCGGAGCGCGGCACACCCTTCAAGGGCGTCCTCTATGCCGGGCTGATGATCAAGGACGGGGTGGCGAAGCTGATCGAGTACAATGTGCGCTTCGGCGACCCGGAGGCGCAGGTGCTGATGCTTCGGCTCAGGTCGGACCTGCTCCCCGCCCTGCTTGCCGTCGCGGAGGGCCGGTTGAACGGCGTCTCACTCGACTGGCACGACGATCCGGCGCTCTGCGTGGTCATGGCGGCAAAGGGCTATCCCGGCGCTTACGCGAAAGGGTCCGAGATCAAGGGGCTCGCCCAGGCCGGCGCCGATCCGCAGGTGCAGATCTTCCATGCCGGTACCAAGCGCGAGGGTAATCGTATCCTCGCCGACGGAGGGCGCGTGCTCGGCGTCACGGCGCGCGGCCAGGACATTCGCGAAGCGCAGTCGCGTGCCTATGCGGCGATTGACCAGATCGATTGGCCGGGCGGCTTCTACCGCCGCGACATCGGCTGGCGCGCGCTTTCATAGGCACGGTCATTGTGCTGCCGCATGAGGCTGACTACCTTAACCGAGGCGCCGAGTCGGCGGCGCAACGGAGGGTGCATTGGCACGGGCTACAACTTGCATTGCGAAGCTCGCGCTCGGCGCGCTGCTCGGTCTTTGGCTGCTCGGCCCCTCGGCACCCGTGAACGCGGCGCCGGCTTTCTTCCCGGGCCTCGACGCCGAGCGCGCTTCCCTTGTCGAGCAGATCAAAATTTTCCAGCGCGGGCGGCCGCCGATCTATCCCTACTATTACAAGCAGGGTCGGCCGGGAGGCTGGGATTTCTATCTCGGCTTCGTGCCTTATGCGAAGGGCGACTACGGCACGCAGGCGGTGCAGCGGTCGCAATATCCGCAAGACATCGCATGGCCGGAGAGCATGCGCCCCTACGGGCCGGTCCCGAGCGGCCGCGCCTATCGGAAGGCTCCCCGCCGCTAGTCACGGCGCCACATTCCGCTTATACGCCGCTCCCCATAAAGTCGATTTGAGGCGCTCGCCCGCGCGAGCGTAGACGTCGCTGTTCGCATGACCATGCTTCGCCTTTATGGCCGCGTCCTCGGCCTACTCGGTCCGCAGGCCTGGCTCGGTATCGTGCTCGCGCTCGCCAATGTCGCGCTCGCGGGCGCGCAGCTTGCCGAGCCCGTGCTGTTCGGCCGGATCATCGACGCGCTTGCCGGAGCGCAAGCGGGAGGTGCCGCGCCCACCTTGAGCACGCTCGGGCCGCTGGTTGCCGCCTGGGTGGGGTTCGGCCTGTTCCTAATCGTTTGCGGCGCGCTCGTCTCGCTCTATGCCGATCGGCTGGCACATCGCCGCAGGCAGGCCGTGCTGTCGGATTATTTCGAGCACGTGCTCCAGCTCCCCCTCAGCTTCCATGGCGGCATCCATTCGGGACGGCTGATGAAGGTGATGCTCTCCGGCACCGATACGCTGTGGTGGCTCTGGCTCGGCTTCTTCCGCGAGCATCTCGCTGCGCTGGTCTTGATCACGGTGCTGCTGCCGCTCTCGATCTATCTCAATTGGCGGCTCGGGTTCCTGCTGGTCGGCTTGTCGCTGATTTTCGTAGGCCTCACCGTCTTCATCCTGCGCAAGACCCAGGCGATGCAGAAATCAGTCGTGCGCTATTATTCCGACCTCGCCGAGCGCGCCTCGGACACGATCGGCAACGTGGCGCTGGTGCAGAGCTTCACGCGAGTCGAGGCCGAGGTGCTGGGCCTACGCAAGGTGATCGAGCGGCTGCTCGGCGCGCAGATCCCGGTGCTGTCCTGGTGGGCGCTCGTCTCCACGCTGACCAAGGCTTCGACCACGCTCACCATGCTCGCCATCCTCGTGCTCGGCCTGTTCCTGTTCGCGCGCGGCGCGACCACGATCGGCGGCATCGTCATGTTCATGAGCTTCGCGGCGATGCTAATCCAGCGGCTCGAGCAGGCGGCGAGCTTCGTCAACCGCATCTTCATGGATGTGCCGAAGCTCGAGCAGTTCTTCGCCGTGCTTGATACGACCGCCTCGGTCAAGGACGGCAAGAATGCCGTGACGCTCAAGAATGTAGGCGGCGAGGTCGCGTTCGACCGCGTCAGCTTCTCCTATGACGGGAAGAACTCTGCCGTCGCCGATCTCAACTTTGTTGCCAAGCCGGGCGAGACGATCGCGCTGGTCGGCGCGACGGGCGCCGGCAAATCCACCGCGCTCGCGCTGCTCTACCGCGTCTATGACCCGCAATCCGGCAAGATCAGGATCGACGGGCGCGATATCCGCGACATCAAGCTCGCGAGCCTCAGGCGGAACGTGGGCGTCATCTTCCAGGAGCCGTTGCTGTTCAACCGGTCGATCGCGGAGAATTTGCGCGTCGGCAATCCTGACGCGAGCGATCAGGACCTCAGGCGCGCCTGCGAGCGGGCGCAGGCGCTCGACTTCATTGAGCGGCACGACGGTGGGCTCGACGCCATCGTGGGTGAGCGCGGACGGTCGCTGTCCGGTGGCGAGCGGCAGAGACTGTCGATCGCCCGCGCGCTTCTGAAGGACCCGCCGATCCTGATCCTCGACGAGGCAACGAGCGCGCTCGATGCCGCGACCGAAGCCAAGGTCACCGCCGCGCTCAACAACGTGATGCAGGGCCGCACCACGTTCGTCATCGCGCACCGGCTGGCGACGGTGCGGAACGCCGACCGCATCCTCGTATTCGACGAAGGGCGCATCGTGGAGAGCGGCAGCTTCGAGGCGCTGCTGGGGGCGGACGGCGCCTTCGCCGCGCTTGCCAAGGCGCAGCTCATCGCCGCCTAGCCTGTTGCATTGACTCGTCATGCCCGGCCTATTGAGCCGGGCATCCATGGCAACTGGCACCGCGCCAGCTGCCTGGATCGCCGGGTCGAGCCCGGCGATGACGTGGTGTTTGCTAACGGCGGGCGGCGAAGAAATCCTTGAGCAGCGCAGCGGCGCGCGCCCCGCTGATGCCGCCGATCACCTCGGGCGCATGATGGCAGGTCGGCTGGGCATAGAAACGCGGGCCGTGCTCAACGGCGCCCCCTTTCGGGTCTGACGCGCCGAAATAGAGCCGGCGGATGCGGGCAAAGGAGATCGCCGCGGCGCACATGGCGCAGGGCTCGAGCGTGACATAGAGGTCGCAGCCGGTGAGCCGCTCGTTGCCGAGCCTGGCGCACGCCTCGCGGATGGCGAGCAGCTCGGCATGCGCAGTCGGGTCGCGCAGTGCGAGCGTGCGGTTGCCCGCGGCTGCCAGCACCTCGCCGTCCGCGCCCACCACAACCGCACCGATCGGGACCTCGCCGAGATCGCGCGCGGTTTCCGCTTCGGCAAGCGCCAGCGCCATCGCCATCGGCTTTGCCGCCTTGCCTCGCGCCGTCGCATCTGCAAGCTTCGCCGTCATGGGCGGCAAAGTGGGCGCTAAGGCAGAGCCGGGTCAAGAACCTATGCGCGTCGCCAAGGCCATCGCCCAAGCCGGGCTTTGCTCCCGGCGCGACGCCGAGCGCCTGATCGAGGCGGGCCGCGTCGCCGTGAACGGCAAGACGCTGGCGACGCCGGCGCATCTCGTGGCGGCTTCGGACAAGATCACGGTCGACGGCAAGCCGTTGCCGCAGAAGCAAGGCCCGCGGCTTTGGCGCTACCACAAACCGCGTGGGCTGGTCGTCAGTCATAAGGACCCGCAGGGGCGCAAAACGGTGTTCGAGGCGCTCCCGCCCGGCCTGCCGCGCGTCGTCTCGGTGGGACGGCTCGACCTCAACACCGAAGGCCTGCTGCTGCTCACGACCGACGGCGCGCTCGCACGCCATCTCGAGCTGCCGAGCACCGGCTGGCTTAGGCGCTATCGCGTGCGCGCGCATGGGCGGGTCGCGCAAGCAGCGCTCGAGGCGTTGCGCGGGGGCATGACCATCGACGGCGTGCGCTACGGCCCGGTCGAGGCGCGGATCGACCGCGAGCAGGGCTCCAACCTCTGGCTGACATTCGCTCTGCGCGAGGGCAAGAACCGCGAGGTGAAGCGGATCGCTGAGCATCTCGGTCTTACCGTCAACCGGCTGATCCGTGTGTCGTTCGGGCCGTTCGCGCTGGGCGACCTGGCGGCGGGCGCGGTCGAGGAGGTGAAGCCGCGCGTGCTGGAAGACCAGCTCGGCCAGAAGCTCTCCGCGGCGTTCGGCCTGCGGGAGGCGGCCAAGGAGCGGCGCGAGGCGAGATGGCGGCCGAAATGAACGAGCGATGCGGATCGTAGCCGGCAAGTTCAGGGGCGCGTCGCTCGTGGCACCGAAGGGCCTTGCCACGCGTCCGACCTCGGACCGTGTGCGGCAGGCGCTGTTCAACGTGCTCGAGCATGGGGCGCCGGCCTTCGACTTCGAGGGCGCGCGCGTGCTCGACCTGTTCGCGGGCTCTGGCGCGCTCGGGCTCGAAGCCCTGTCGCGCGGCGCGCGCTTTGCACTCTTCATCGAGGACGAGGCCGCAGCACGCGGCGCGATCCGCCGCAATGTCGAGGCGCTGGGCCTGACGGGCGCGAGCAAGATCTGGCGGCGCGACGCGACGACGCTCGGCGAGGCGGGGACCCTCGCGCCGTTCGATCTCCTGTTCTGCGACCCGCCTTACCGACAGGGGCTTGGCGAGCGCGCGCTGCAAGCGGCCGCCGAAGGCGGATGGATCGCGCCTGGTGGGATCGCCGTGCTTGAGGAGCGGGCCGATTCCGAGATCGCGTGGCCCGCGCCGTTTGCCGAAATCGACCAGCGCCGCTACGGCGACACGCAAATCGCCATTGCCAGGTTCGACCAAGGCTAGCGGCGGGAGAACAGCTTCTCGATGTCGGTGAGCTTGAGCTCGACATAGGTCGGGCGGCCGTGATTGCACTGGCCGGTGAAGGGCGTGCGCTCCATATCGCGGAGCAGCGCGTTCATCTCTTCGGGCGAGAGCCTGCGCCCGGCGCGCACGCTGCCGTGGCAGGCCATGGTCGAGAGCACATGGTCGAGCCGCGCCGACAGCAGCCGGCGTTCCTCGCCATCGTCTTCGGCCGCGAGTGCGTCGGCGAGGTCCTTGAGCAGTCCTTTGACGTCACAGGTGCCGAGCAACGACGGCACCTCGCGCACGACGAGCGCCGACGCACCGAACGGCTCGATCACGAGCCCCAGCCGCTCCAAGTCCTCGGCAGCCCCAAGCAGCAGCCCGGCAGACTCGGCGTCGAGCTCGACGACTTCGGGGATCAGCAGCAATTGCCGCGCGATCCCCCCATTGGAGAAGGATCTCTTCAGCCGCTCATAGACGAGGCGTTCATGCGCGGCGTGCTGGTCAACGATGACGAGCGCATCCTCGGTCTCGGCGATGATGAAGGTGTCGTGGAGCTGCGCGCGCGCGGCGCCGAGCGGGTAATTCGCCCCGAGCGCCGCATCCTCAGTGGACGTGCCGCGCGTGTCGCCGCTCGGCTCGGCAAGCGGATCGAGCGGCGCCTGGGCGTTGTCCGAAAATCCGAACGCCTGCCGGCTCCGGCCGGGCGGCGCCCGATAAGCACCGCCGCCCAGCTGCGGCCTCGCTCGCTCGCCCGGACGCAACACGCGGTCGAGCGCCGCTTGCGCGAGAGACGACGTTGCGCGGTGACCCGCGGTCTCGAGCGCCTCCTTGAGCGCCGCGACGATGAGCGCGCGCACGGCATTAGGATCGCGGAACCTGAGCTCGCTCTTGGCCGGATGCACGTTCACGTCGACCTCGTGCGGAGGCAGGTCGAGGAATAGAGCGAGCATCGGATAGCGGCCCTGCGGCACGAGGTCGCCGTAGGCAGCGCGCACCGTGCCGACCAGCAGCTTGTCGCGCACCGGCCGCCCGTTGACCACGAGATAAAGCTGCAGCGCATTCGGCCGGTGGAGCGTCGGCAGACCCGCAAATCCCTCAAGCGCCATCCCACCCCGCGCGACGCGCAAGGGGAGCGCATCGGCCGCGAACGCCTCGCCGAGAATGCACGCCAGCCGCGCGAGCGCGTGATCGATCAGCCCTGCCGGGCAGGCTTCGAGCCGCAGACTGACGCGGTCTTGGCTCCCGAGGCTGAAGCCGATCTCGGGCTTGGCGAGCGCGAGCCGCTTGACCACATCGGCAATTGCCGCGGCCTCGGCGCGCTCCGATTTCATGAATTTGAGCCTGGCGGGCGTCGCGTAGAACAGGTCGCGCACCTCGACCCGCGTGCCGCCGGCAAGCGCCGCGGGCTTCAGCGCGGACTTGCGTCCCGCATCGACGGCGATCTCGTGAGCTTCGGAAGCACTCGAGGCGCGGCTTGCAATGGAAAGTCGGGCGACCGCGCCGATCGAAGGCAGCGCCTCGCCGCGGAAGCCGAGCGTCACGATGCGTTCGAGATCGTCGCCCGCGAGCTTTGACGTTGCGTGGCGTTCCACCGCCAGCGCCAAGTCGCCGGCATCCATGCCGGAGCCGTCGTCGGTGACGCGGATCAGGCGAAGTCCCCCGCCGTCCACCACGACATCGATGCGGCGCGCGCCAGCGTCGATCGCGTTCTCGATCAGCTCCTTGACGACGCTCGCCGGCCGCTCGACGACCTCACCCGCGGCGATGCGGTTGACGAGATTGGGCGGCAGTTGGCGTATCGGCATCCCGGCCTCACGCGCCGGCGAGATACCGGCGGGTCAGCACTTTACCCGATTCTACCGCCGGCTGGTCGAACGGGTCGACGCCCAGCAGATGCGCGGCGAGGATCGTTTCCAGCATGAAATGCATCATGAGCGCGCCGAGCGTGGCCTCGTCGAGCCGTTCGAGGTCGATGCTGCGTACCGGGCGCCCCGCCTCAATCAGCGCCTCGGGGATGGCGCGCTGCTGCGCCGCCACGAGATCGCCAGCCATGCGGCCTGCGAGATAGCCTGCGCCGACAAGGTCGGCGAGGTCGGAAGCGATCCGGGGGCCTGTGGCCTCGCAAGCCGTGCGGATCACGGTGACGAAATGCTGCGGCACGCCGTCAAGGTAGAGCTGGAGCTGGCTGTGCTGGTCGACCGGGCCGAGCGCGGCGACGGGCGTGGTCCCCTGCCCGTCCTTGCCTAGGCTCTCGCCCCAAAGCTGCACGTACCAGGCCGCGAAGCGCGCGAGCCGGTCGGCGTAGGGCAGCATCACGTTGGCACGTACGCCGCGCTCGTTGGCGAGCCCAATGGCGATGGCAGCGCCGACCGCCGGCGGAAACTCCGAAGCGGGTCGCCCATCGAGCAGCGCCGCAATGACGCTCTGCGCGCCTTCCCGCAGAGCTTCGACATCGAGGCCGCGGGCAAGCGCCGGCAACAACCCCACATTGGTGAGGCCGGAGAAGCGGCCGCCGATGCCGGGATCGTGGTCGAGCACCGGAATGCCGAAATGCTCGCACAGCGCACGCAAGCCGTTGGCCTTGCCGCCCACCGCAGGCTCGGTCAGGCCGAGGAACAGTTCGGGGATACGGTTCGCGAGTTCCGCTTCCCGCACGGCGTCGAGCGCGGCGATGATTTGCACCGAGGTCTCAGGGGTGCCGCCCGATTTCGAGGTCACCACGAAGCGCGTGGTCTTGAGGTCCAGGCTTGCGAAAGCGAGGTCGAGCGTCGTCGCGTCGAGATTGTCGTAGAGGCGCAGCCGCGGCCGCGTCTCGCTGCCGTGCTTGTCGTCGCCTTGGATGCCCCAGCCCGAGAGCTGCGCAAGCGTCTGGCCGCCGAGGCTCGACCCGCCCGTGCCGAAAAAGACGAGCGTACGCGCGCCATGGCTCAGGCGCTTCAGCGCCTCGCGTGCAGGGCCGATGTCGTCGCGCCGTTCCGGCACGCGCAGCAAAGGCAGCGTGCCCGCAGCATGCGCCTCGCGCAGCGACGCAAGCCGCGTCTCGAGTTTCGCGAGGTTCGCGTCGAGCGAGGCTTGCGGCAGGCCGTGCGCGCCAATTCGCGCTTCGAGGCAGCCTTCGACGGACTGGGTGAAGGTCATGGTTCCCTTTGGCGTCATTTCCGCGGAAGCGGGGTCCAGTACCCACCGGCCTTGTTTATTCCGTGTCAGCAGCGGTTACTGGATTGCCCGGTCAAGCCGGACAATGACAAGGGGCTTTTGGCCGCCTAGCCCGGCGCACCGGCCGGAACGACCGGAGGCGAGACCGGCTTGCCGACGATCGTGGTGATCAGACGGTCGGCCTCGATCAGCCGCTTTGCCACGCGCTTGATGTCGTCCATCTTGACGGCGTCGACTAGCACATTGCGCTTGTTCACATAGTCGATGCCGAGATCCTCGATCTGGATCCAGAGAAGCTGGTTGGCGATGCTGGACGAGGTCTCGAATCTGTAGCGCATAGGCCCCGGTCAAATAGGCTTTGCCGTCTTCGAACTCCTGCTCGGTCGGCCCCTGCTCGGCAAGGCGCTTCAATTCGTCCTCGATCACCTGCAGCGACTGGCCGACCGCTTCGTTCTTGGTCGCGACGTTGCCGATGAACACGGCGCCGTGCTCGTAGGGGTAGAGGTTCGAATAGACGGAATAGGCAAGGCCGCGCTTCTCGCGCACCTCCTCCATCAGCCGCGAGGAGAAGCCGCCGCCGCCGATGATATAATTCAGCACATAGGCCGGAATGAAATCCTCGTCCTTGCGCCCAATGCCCTTGTGGCCGAACTGGGCCACCGATTGCGGCACGTCCATCTGGATGACCTCGCGGGTCGGACCGAGCGGCGGCGTGGCCTCGGCTACCGGCACGAGCTCAGACGTTGCCGGCAAGGCGCCGAACATGCGGTCGAGCTCCTTGCCGAGAGTCGCCCCGTCGATGTCGCCGACCGCCGAAATGAGCAGCTTGTCGCGCGCGTAGACGCGCCTGACGTAGTCCTCGAGATCGGCGCGCGTGATGGAGGCGATCGAATCCTTGGTGCCTTTGATCGGTCGGCCGTAAGGATGGTGCTGGAAAGCAAGCCGGTCCCAGGCGAGCGCGGCGACCGTCTCGGGATCGTTCTCGTCGAATTTCAGGCTCGCCAGAATCTGCGCGCGCACGCGCTCGATAGCGTCCTCGTCGAACCGGGGCTCGCTCAGCACGAGCCGCATCAGGTCGAACACTTCGTCCTTGTTCTCGGACAGCGTCTGCAGGCTGCCGAGCATGACGTCGCGGCTCGCGTCGAAGTCCATGCGCATAGCGAGCTCTTCGGCGCGCTCCTGGAACGTGACCGAGTTGAGCGGGCCCGCGCCCTCGTCCATCATGGCCGAGACAAAATAAGCAAGTCCCTCCTTGCCGGGCGGATCCTGCGAGGCGCCCCCGCGAAAGGCGAAGCGGAGGGCGATGAGCGGATTGGCGTGGCTCTTGGAGAGCCAAGCCTCGATCCCACCCGGGCTTGTGACGCGCTCGATCTTCATGGTGCCGACCTCGGCGGCTTCAACGGCGGTAAACAGCATGGTTGCGCCTGCGAGGACTAAGCCATGCCGCAACAGGGCTCGCGGAAGCAAGGAGGAAAGCGCCATGGGCTTAAGTGCCCTTGCCCGGGGTTGGCGCCGGCGGCTCGCCGACGCTCGTGGTTTGCTCGGGCGCGGGCAGCAGATAGCCGGTGACAGAATTCTTCTCCACCAGGTATTTGCGCGCGACCTCGCGCACGTCCTCGACCGTGACGCGCTTCAGCCGCTCGGGCAAAGCCTCGACATCTTCGACGGATTGGCCGGTGGCGACCCGCCAGCCGTAATGCCGCGCCATGCGCGATTGGCTGTCAGTCGTGTAGACGAAGTCGGCGATGAACGCATTGCGGGCGCGGTCGAGCTCGTCCTGGGTGACGCCGCTTTCGGTCAGCTCGGCAAGAACGCCGTCGATCGCCTGCTCGAGCTCCCCGGCTGAGACCTTCTCGGCCGCAATAGCGTAGAAGCCGAGCCGGCCGGCGTCGACGCCCGTGTCGGAATACCAGCCGCCGGCGTTCGCCGCCTTCTTCTGCTCGATGACGAGGCGCTTGTAGATGCGGCTGGTCGGGCCCGAGGCCGCGATCCGCATGAAGAGGTCGATCGCCTCGGCCTCGCCCGGTTTGGCGGTCGAGTAGCTCGGCGAGAGGTAATAGCGCTGCACGGTGGTGCGGCCGGCGCGCGGATCTTCGAGCGTCACCTTGACCGGCGCATAATGCGCGGGCTCTTTCGGCCGGTCGCGTGTGCTGACCTTCCCGTGCGGGGTGAGCTTGCCGAAGGTACGCTCGGCAAGCGCCTTGACCTCGTCGGGCTCGACGTCGCCGGCGATGATCAGGATCGCGTTCTCCGGCGCGTAGAAGCGCTCATAGAAGGCGAACGCGTCCTCCCGGTCGAGTGCCGCGATCTCGTGCTCCCAGCCGATGATGGGGACACCGTAAGGGTGGTTGGCGTAGAGCGCCGACATCATCTGCTCCTGGAGGATCGAGCCCGGATCGTTGTCGACCCGGCTGCGGCGCTCTTCGAGGATCACGTCGCGCTCGGTCTTCACGTCCTCCTCGGTGAGGCGCAGATTGACCATGCGGTCCGCTTCCATCTCCATGACGGTCGCGAGCCGGTCCTTCGCCACGCGCTGGAAATAGGCAGTGACGTCGTGGTTGGTGAAGGCGTTATCCTCGCCGCCGTTCTTGGCGATGATCTTGGAGAATTGTCCGGTCGGGATCTTGTCAGTCCCCTTGAACATCAGATGCTCGAGGAAGTGGGCTATCCCCGAGGAGCCCGGTGGCTCGTCGGCGGCGCCGACCTTGTACCAGATCATCTGAGTCACGACCGGTGCGCGATGATCGGGGATGACGATGACTTGCAGGCCGTTGGCGAGCCTAAACTCCTGCAGGCGGGTGCTAGGAGCGACCTTGTCCGTGGCCGAGGCCACCGCGATCGATGCGAGCCCCGCGCAAACGAGCACGAGGCCGGCGCGCGCATCGAGCAGCGCCGCGAGTTGGTCGAACATCCACATCACCATTGAACGGGCCAAAGACTTTCAGGGAGTTAGAGGGCCGAAGGAGGCCCATGCCGAAGCTTACCGGGTCAAGCGGCCGACGGTCCACATTTCAGGGCTGGACCCCGGTTTTTCAAGTTAAATCGAGGCAAAGTTCGTAAGCGGCCCAAGACCCTGGGATGTGTCAGAACACGGGTTTTTGCCCCGCCCGGCCGTAGCTGGCGGGGGTTTGCGGCGTGGCCTTGGAGATGTCCTCTCCGGGCAACGGCGCATCCGGCACGTGCGGCTTAAGCCCGCGCTGCTCGCTTGTGGCGACGTCTTGCGGCGGCGCGTCGGAGGGATCGGGCTCGGGCACGTCCGCGATCGGCTCCTCCACGGTCTTAGACTTGCCGAACCACTTGTCGAGCAAAGTCGGTTTGCCCGCATAAGGGTTGATCGGATCGTTCTTGGCCTCCTCCGCGTTGGCCTTGGCCTGCTGCTCTTCGACCACACGCTTGCGCACGCGCTCAGGATCGTTCGGCCAATCCGCCCGCGCGGTGGCAACAGCGGGACCTTGGCCAGGCTGCGGAAGGGCCTTCGGGTTGGGCGGCAGCAGCAACGGCGCGCGCTCGGTCATGCGCACGTCCGCCTTCTGACGCTCGCCGGAGATCCCCATATAGTCAAACACTTTGCCTTCGAACTCGACGCCCCCGCAGCCGCCAAGCGCGAACACGCAGGCGAGCGCGCCCATGAGGCGGAGCGCCCGGTCCAAGCCGGATATCGCGGTTGAGTGCCCCAATACTCCCTCAAGCCTCCGGTAAACCCCGGGAATAATTACATTTTAGAGGGGTTTCCGGCCTTTTTGTGGCCCCTGACCAACGAGTCATACAGGAGTCCCACGACCCCGGCAACGATTGCGGCATCGGCGATATTGAACACGTACCATTGGAATCCGAAGGCGTGTAAGGAAAA
The DNA here is from genome assembly GCA_963821255.1 of uncultured Alphaproteobacteria bacterium. GTDB lineage: Bacteria > Pseudomonadota > Alphaproteobacteria > Rhizobiales > Methyloligellaceae > Methyloceanibacter. Next base: position 48,955 of record CAWGCX010000010.1, read on the forward strand.
GAAGTCCGCCACGGCACCATACAGGATGCGGTCGATCGCATTGCCGATCGCCCCGCCGATAATGAGCCCGATCGAGACGGCCGTAAGCTTCGTATCGACCCTGGCAAGCCAGGCCGCGAGCCCGGCGCTCGCGCCGAAGGCGAACAGGATCAGGCCAAGGCGCCCAAGCGCGCTTTCCTGCGGAAACAGCCCGTAGCTGATGCCCCGGTTCCAAACGAGCACGAGGTCGAAGAAGGACGCGATCCTCACGATTCCTCGCGCGGCAATGTCATAGACATAGAGCATCCAGGCCTTGTGGGCCTGGTCGGCCAGGGCGGTGACGGCGGCTACGCCGAGGCCGAGCGGCGACAACGGCCCCCAGAACCAGCGTTTCAGCATGGCCTCACTCCGCAGCGACCTTGCGGGCGTCGAACTGGCGCACGGCTTCCGCATCGCGCGGAGAGAGTTCTGGAAACTCCGGGTCCGAACCGACCTCGGGGAGGATCTTCCACGACCGCGCGCATTTCCTCCCCTCTGCCTGCGCGAACACGACGGCGACACCCGGCACATCATCCAAGCGGAAGGCATCCTTGGGGCCGGCGCCCGGCAGGAGCTCGGCACCGCTCGTGATCGCGATCTCGGCCAGATCGACTCCGGTAAGCGCCTCGCGTAAATCGCCGTCGGGGACATGCACCTTGGGCGCGGCCTCAAGGCTCGATCCGATACGCCCGTCCTTCCGCTCGATCTCGAGCGCGCCCGTCACCACGCGGCGTACGGCGCGCACCTTGCGCCATTTCTCGGCGAGGTCTTCGTCGCGCCACGTGGGCGGAATTTCTGGGAACTGGCGGAGATGCACCGAGCCTTTGTCATCGGGGAAGCGGTTGAGCCACGCCTCCTCCATGGTGAAGGCGAGCATCGGCGCGAGCCAGGCGGTGAGCGCGGCGAAGAGCTGGTAAAGCACCGTAAGCGCCGCCTGCCGCGTCATGCTGTCATAGGGATCGCAATAGAGCGCGTCTTTGCGGATGTCGAAATAGAAGGCCGACAGATCGTTGACGCAGAAATTGAAGAGCGCGTGGAAGATGCGCTTGAAGTCGAACGCGTGATAGCCGTCGCACACGGTCTGATCGAGCTCGGCGACGCGGACGAGCATATAGCGCTCGAGCTCCGGCATGTCGTCATAGGCGACCGCAAGACTCGGCTGATAATGGGCAAGATTGCCGAGTAGGAAGCGGAGCGTGTTCCTGAGCTTGCGGTAGGACTCGACGTTCGCCTTGACGATGTCGGGGCCGATGCGGAGGTCCTCGGCGTAGTCCGAGCTCATGGCCCAGAGGCGCAGGATCTCCGCACCCGACTGGCGCATCACGTCCTGCGGCGCAACGACGTTGCCGAGCGACTTCGACATCTTGCGCCCCGCTTCGTCCACCACGAAGCCATGCGTGACGACGGCGTCATAAGGCGCGCGGCCGCGCGTGCCACAGGCTTCGAGCAAAGAGGACTGAAACCAGCCGCGATGCTGATCGGAGCCTTCGAGATAGAGGTCGGCCGGCCATTTCAGGTCCGCGCGCTGCTCCAGCACGAAGGCATGCGTCGAGCCTGAGTCGAACCAGACGTCGAGAATGTCGTCGACCTTTTCCCAGTCGGCAGGGTTGCTCACGATGCCCGCGAGGAAGCGCTCGTTCGCGTCCTCCTTGAACCAGGCGTCGGCGCCTTCCTGCCTGAAGGCGGTGACAATCCGATGGATCAGCTCTTGGGAGCGGTCGAAATCGGCGCGCGGGATGACCTCGCCAGTGACCTTGTGCACGAACACGGTGATGGGCACGCCCCAAGCGCGCTGGCGCGACACGACCCAGTCAGGCCGCGTCTCCACCATGCCCTTGATGCGGTTCTCGCCCTGCGGCGGGACCCAACGCGTGTCGCCGATGGCCGCGAGAGCGCGGGCGCGCAGCGTAGGCTGGCCCTCGCCGATCACTTTGTCGATGGCGATGAACCATTGCGGCGTGGCGCGAAAGATCACGGGCTTCTTCGAGCGCCAGGAATGCGGATAGTCGTGCTTATGGCGCGCTCGGGCGAGCAGCGCATTCGCCTCGATCAGAGCACCGATCACCGCATCGTTGGCGTCGCCGAACTTGCCCTTGTCATCGACAACTCGCTTGCCTTCGAAGCCCGGCGCTTCCTTGGTGAAGAAGCCGGCCTCGTCGACCGTGAAGGGGATTTTCACGTCGATGCCGCGCGCCGCGAGCTTCGCGCGGTTGTCCTCCCAGACTTCGAAGTCCTCGGTGCCGTGGCCAGGCGCGGTGTGCACGAAGCCCGTGCCGGTGTCCGCCGTCACATGCTCGCCGGCGAGCAGAGGCACCTCGAAGCCGTAGCCATTAGCATTGAGCGGATGCGCGGCGCGGATGCTAGCGAGCTCCGCGTTGGAAACCGGGGCAACTTTTCGAAAATTCGTGACGCGCGCCGCCATCATGACTTGCGCGGCCGAATTGTCGGCGAGCACAAGCTTGTCGTCGCGCTTGGCCCAGTTGCCCTCGGGCGCCTCGCGCACTTCGTAGAGACCGTAAGTGATTGACGGCGAGAAGGAAATCGCACGGTTGCCGGGCAAGGTCCAGGGCGTCGTGGTCCAGATGACGATGAAGGCATCCTGCAGCTTGAGATAGCTTTCGCGCGCCACGTCGCCGAGCGCGCTCGACGCCTCGACCGAGCCGTCGGTCCAACCGATTGCGCCGCCTGCAGAATATCGCACCGGGAATTTCACATAGATCGACGGGCTTTCGATCTCGGCATATTCGACCTCGGCTTCGGCGAGAGCGGTGCGCTCGACCACCGACCACATCACGGGCTTGGAGCCGCGATAAAGCAGTCCGTTCATGGCGAATTTTGTCAGTTCTTCCGCGATTTTCGCCTCGGCATCGAAGCTCATCGTTGTGTATGGATGCGCGAAGTCGCCTATGACCCCCAACCGCTTGAACTCCTCGCGCTGCACGGACAGAAAGTGCTCGGCATAGGCGCGGCACTCCGCACGGAAGGCGATCATCGCGCCGGAGTCGGTGAGGTCGGGCTTTGACTTGCCCTTGGCGCGATAGTTCTCCTCCTCGACCTTCCACTCGATCGGCAGCCCATGGCAGTCCCAGCCCGGAACGTAGTTCGCGTCCTTGCCCATCATCGATTGCGAGCGGACGATCACGTCCTTCAGGATCTTGTTGAGGCCGGTGCCGATATGGATCGAGCCATTGGCGTAAGGCGGGCCATCGTGGAGAACAAATTTCGGGCGGCCCCTGCCCTCCTCGCGCAGCCGCTCGTAAAGGCCGAGCCGCTCCCAGCGTTTGAGAAGCTCCGGCTCGCGCTCGGGCAGGCCGGCCTTCATCGGGAAGTCGGTCTTAGGCAGGAACAGGGTCTCGCTCCAGTCGCGGCCGATCTGCGGCTCAGGAGGCAGCGCCTCGATCCGTTCGACGAGCGATTGCGGCTTCGGCTTGGGTGACTGCGCTTTGGCAGACTTGGCCGGCGCAGGCTTGGGCCTCGGCTCGGAAACCTGGCGCGGCTTCGCCTTGGCAGCCAGCTTGGCCTTGGCCTTAGGCTTGACGGAGACGCGCGGCTTGGCGGCCTGTTTCGGTTTCGCCCTTACCCGCGAAGCCTTGGCCTTCGGCGCGGACGCACGTTTAGGAGAGGACCGCGCGGTCTTCTTGGGCGCCTTGGCGGGCTTCGGTTTCGGCGCAGGCTTCGGTTTGCGGGACGCCTTCGCGGCCCGGGCAGGCTTCGCGGCCCGAGCCGCGCGGGCGACCCGTGCCGGGCGGGCGGCCTTGCCGCCGCGCTTCTTCTGTGTCGCCATGATTAAGTCCCGGAGGCCCGCGCGCTTCGATTCTCGCGGGGTTCTAGCAACCGGCTTCAGGACAATCCAGTGTCCGCTCGGACAATGCGCGGCCGAGAGGAAAGTGCCGCATCGGGTCGTCTCTGTCGATCCGACGCAGCACCGTGCGCGCTGTATCGCAGTCCTTCTCCATCTGGGCTGCGAGCTGCTCGGCGCTGGCGAAGGTCTGATCGGGGCGCAAGAAGGCGATAAACTCGGCCTCGACCTCGGCGCCGTAGAGGTCGCCCGCGAAATCGAAGAGATAGGCTTCGAGCACGGGCGCGCCTTCGCCAAAAGTCGGCCGTGCGCCGACATAGCCCGCGGCGTCGTGCCCCCGCCCGTCGTGATGCACGCGCATCGCATAAATTCCGTGGCGCACGTCGTGACCCGGCACGAGCGGAACATTGACGGTCGGAAAGCCGAGGCCCTTGCCGCGGCCAGCGCCCTTCTCGACGCGGCCGCGCACCCGCCACCAAAACCCTAGCTGCTCGGCCGCTTCCCGCACTTCACCCGCGCGAAGCTCCTCGCGGATGCGGCTCGAGGAAAAGATGCCCTCGCCTGCGCCGACCGGTTCAACCACGTCGACACCAAAGCCGAGTACCCGGCCGAGTGCGGCAAGCTCGGCGGTCGTTCCGGTGCGGCCCCTGCCGTAAGTGAAGTCATGGCCGACGACGACATGGCTCGCGCCAAGCCCCTTCCCCACCACCTCGGTGGCAAACGCCTCGGCGCTCAACCGGGCCAGGTCGTTCTCGAAATCGATGACGAAGACCTGGTCGAGCCCTAGCGCCTCGATCAGCTCGAGCTTGAGCGGCAGCGGCGTCAGCCGGAAGAACGGCTTCTCGGGCTCGAAGAACTCGCGGGGATGCGGTTCGAACAGCACGGCGCCTGAGCGCAAGCTCTCGGCTTGCGCGATGCGGAGCGCTTCGCCGAGCACCGCCTGATGCCCGCGATGGACGCCGTCGAAATTGCCGATGGCCAGCACCGCACCCTTGAAAGACTGCGGCACGTCCCGCCAGACGCGGACAACGTCCATCGTTTCATCCTTGAGGAGCGCCTATTGGCGCGCGGTCCTGCGGTCGACCATCATCACCGCTTCACCTTCGAGCACGGTCTTGCCATTGGCGGCGCAGTCGCAGGCGAGCGTGACACGGGCCTTCTCAGGATCGATGGCGGTGACCCGGCAGGTCGCCACCACCTCGTCGCCGATATAGACCGGCGCGCGGAATTTCAGCCCCTGGGAAAGATAGATGCAGCCCGGCCCCGGCAGCTTGGTGCCGAGCACGGTGGAGAACAGGCTGCCGGTCAGGAAGCCATGCGCGATGCGCCTCTTGAAGATGGTTCCGGCGGCGAAATCGTCGTCGAGATGGACGGGGTTCACGTCGCCGGAGAGCGCGGCGAAAATCCGCACATCGTCGTTGGTGATGGTCTTGGCGACGCTCGCTTCCATACCGACGGAAATGTCCTCGAAATAATAGCCGTGGCCGAGGCCCGCGGCGCCGTTCCCATTGCTGGTCATGTTGACGATCCCCTGATCCCTGCGCGTTGCGGGGGAAAATAGCGAAGCCCTTGCTGCACTGCAACAAGACTTGGCCGGTTCAGTAGCAGATGCTTCCGGCGGTTGAACTTAAGTCCATTCACGGGGATCCGGATCATTCGCAATCTCCTGAAGCAGCTCGGCTTCGCCAATGTCGACGAAGCGGGCGACGGCTCCGCCGCACTGAAAGGTGCAGGCGGAAACGCCCCGCCCGAGCGGCGCGCTGCGCCAGGAAAAGGTGCGCTCGGCGCTTGCGCTCGAGGGACCGGCGCATCCGGGCGATACGCACGCCCAGGCGCGGATCGACGCGCTATTCAGCGACGCCTAACCCACCCACGCTTACCAGGCCAAAGCACGCATGGCGGCAATCGGCCGCTTCTTGCTCTCGGCGAAGAGCGGGGCGAGCTTCGCCGCGTCGAGTTCGCCGGGGACACCGGGCAGATGAAGCCCGCTCGCCACGAATACGGAATCGATGCCCGCTCCTGCGGCGCCTTTGATGTCAGTGTTGATCCCGTCACCAATGGCGAGGATCTGCTCCTTTGGAACGGTGCCCCCAGCGAGCCCAGTGATGGTCTCGAACGCGCGCTTATAGATCGGCGCGTAAGGTTTACCGGCATAGACCACCTTGCCGCCGAGCTTCTCGTAGAGCGCGGCAAGCGCGCCGGCGCACCAAATGAGCTTCGGTCCGCGCTCGACCCGATGATCGGGATTCGCGCAGATCATCGGGAGCTTGCGCTCGGCGAAGGCCGTAAGCATCGCCGTGTAATTCTCCGGCGTCTCGGTCTCGTCGTCGAACAGGCCCGTACAGACGATCAGCTCGGCATCGTTCCCGTCCGTCAGGCGGACATCGAGGCCGTCGAAAATCGGCTGGTCGCGACCGGGCCCGAGATGGACGACGCGCGCGCCGTTGTGCTTGGCGAGCTCATAGCGGGTGAGATCGCCTGAGGTCACGGTCGCATCGTAGGCGTCGTAAGGCACGCCAAGCTCGCGGAGCTGCTCCTGTACCGCCGCGCTCGGACGCGGCGAGTTCGACAGCAGCACGACGATGCCGCCATCCTCGCGGAAGGCGCGCGTGGAAATGAGCGGGCGGAGAAAAGCCCGGCGCCCGTTATGCATCACGCCCCAGATGTCGACGAGCCAGACCCGATAGCGGGGCCCAAGCTCCTTGAGCGATGTGATGACGGGAATAGCGCCGGGCGCGGTTTCGTTCATGACGGTGCGGTAGAGCTTCGCACCTTCACGGTCAAGATATGGTCAGCCAACCGATCTCTCCGTGGCCTAGCCGCTGGCTCCTTCCCTCCCCTTGATGGGGGGAGTCGCGCGCAACGCGCGACGGGTGGGGTGAGTATCCCCAGCGTCAAAGAATTTCCCCCCACCCGACCGGCTGCGCCGGTCGACCGCTCCCACGAGGGGGAGGTGTGGGCCCAGGATTGTGACGGCCGCCACAAAGACCGGACCCGGGCCGAAACAAATAAGGGTCTGGTAGAATTAACTCGATAGGCATAAAATTTATGCCCTTTTGGTAAACGGTCGGAGGACCCCACATGCTGAAGCCAGCCACCCGCACTCTCGTCACTTTCCTGCTCGACCGCACGGGCTCGATGGAGCCGATCCGCGACGACACCATTGGCGCCTTCAACGCCTATCTGGAAGGCCTGCAGAAAGGCGGCGCGCCGATCGACTTCACCTTCGTGCAGTTCAATTCGATGAGCATCGACAAGATCTATGTGCAAACGCCGGTCGGACAGGTTCCGCGGTTGACGCGCGACACCTACCAGCCCCGCGCTTCGACGCCGCTGATCGACGCCGCCTACAAGACGGTCCAAGCGGTTGAGGACTCGCTCGCCGGCGACCGCGAGACCAAGGTCGTGATCTGCTTCCACACCGACGGACAGGAGAACAGCTCGACCGAGCACACCTGGGACGAGCTGAACGCGCTGATCAAGGAGAAGTCGCGCGCCGGCTCGCAGTTCAATTTCATGGGCGTCGGCATCGACGCCTACCACCAGGGCACGCGCATGGGCATCGCGCCGCAGGCGACCGTGGCCTATGACCATCGCAATGCAGAGGCGACACGCATGGCGTTCGGCGCGAGCGCGGAGAATGCGCGCCGCTATGCCTGCGCGCAAGCGACCGACACGCGCTATGCGCCTTCGAAGAAGGCGTCGGCCGGGGACCGGTTCTTCGACAACGTGGTCAAGAAGGCGAAGCGTGTGTTGAAGAAGCCGATCGTTGACGATATCAAGCTCTAGTGGGGCGCCGCTCAAGATACGCAAGTCCATTCGGAGCCTCGGTGAGCGTCGCGCTCGCCGAGGCCCGTATGACGCAGACCGAGCTTGCCGCCAAGACCGGCCGCTCGACGGCCTATGTCAACCAGCTCATCACTGGACATAAGAAGCCATCGCCCGAATGGGTCGAGCTCATCGCCGACACGCTGAAACTTTCGCCGGAGCAGCGGCGCGATCTGCATGTGGCGGCCGCGCGCCAGCACGGCTTCAAACTCGATTTGACGAAGAAGTAGCCGTGCTTTGGCAGGCCTGACGGTCGCTCGAATGCGGCTCTCTGATACGGCCTCCCGGGAGTCCCTGCGCGTCATTAGCATCCCGCAGGGTGCGGGTTCCGCGTGACTTTTCCGGCGATCTCCGGCACCCTGCCTCGCCCTTCGCGGTATAACTGGAGGCCCACGAAATGCGCCCACGTTCCGTCGTCACCCTTGCACTCTTCGCCCTTTGCAGTTTGGTCTTGGCCCTTCCAGCGCATGCGTGTCCGAAGGCTTCCACCGAAGCGAACGCGTCGCCTATCGTCGTCGCTGCAGACGAGGAGAACGAGGCGGTGATGGAAGACCTCCGTCCCGACGAGGTCCCGGCGAGCCGCGAGGCTATGCCGCCGAAGGGCTCTTCCGAGGAGGAGCACGGCAATCACGAGAAGGCCGAGGATCTGGAGACCGAAGAAATCCAGAAGGACATGGCGCCGGATACCGTTCCGTCCGGCGAGTAGGACACCGTTCCGTCCGGCAAGTAGGCCTACGAGCTGACGCCGTCAGGCGGCGTCGGCGTCCTCAAGGTCACGGACGGCAGCTGGGCTCATGAGCTTCGGCTCGCCGAATAGATGGCCTTGCACGAGCTCGACGCCGTAGTCGAGGAGCCGCGCGACCGCGCTCTCCTTCTCGACCTTCTCGACGATCAGCTTGAGGTCGAAATCCTCGATATAGGCCTTCATCTCGGCCGCGGGCAGCGCGGCGCCGCGCGCCTCCATGTCGTCGAGGAAGATCGTCGCTGCGATCTTGACGAAGCGGAAATGCCGCTCGCGCAAGCTCGCGAAATCGACGTCGAGATCGCCGACATGGTCGAGCGAGAAGCCGTAGCCGAGCGCGCCCAGCGTATCGAGCGCGGCAAGCTCGCCGCGCGTGAGCCCATCCATTGCCTTCTGGCTGATCTCGAAGACGAGGCTTCCGCTTAGGCCCGAATTCTCCTCCATGAACTCGACGAGCTCGGGAAAGAAGTCGGGGTCGAGCAGCGACTTCATCGAGATGTTGCAGAAGATGCCCTTGACCTTCGACTGAGGCTTCAGCCGGCGCAGCACCTGCACGCTCTTGACGAGCAGCACGTTGTCGATCAGCGGCACGATGCCGGCGTCCTCGGCGACCGGCACGTAGGCGCCAGGCAGCACGAGATCGTCCGCGGCGGTCTTGATGCGGGTATAGCCCTCGTAATAGCGGAGCTTGCGCTCCGGCAGTGTGACGATCGGCTGGAGGTAGAGGTCGATGCGGCTCCCTTCGATTGCCTGGCGCAGCGTTTCGAGCATTCCCGGATCCGCCGCGCTCGTAGCCACGTCTTCGTCAGCCGCGGCACCGGAATCGATCGCCTCTTCTTCCGCTTCGGCGACGATTGCGATCTCGCCGAACTCCTCTTCAACGATCTCCGCCTCGAGCTCGAGCGCCTCGTCTCCCGCTTGCGGTTTGGGCGCCTCGCTCACCGCGCCGGAAACGCCGGCAATCTCGTCATAGGAAAAGTCGGCGGTGAAATCCTCCTCCTTGGGGTTCGCGGCAAGCTTGGGCGGCGGTGGGGGTGGCGCGGAAATTTTCGGCGCCGGCTCGTCGAGCAACTCCTCGAGCGCCGCCTTGACCTCGGCTGCGAACGGTGCCGGGGCCGAAGCCCTTGCTGGGACGGTCGCCGACGCCGAGGCGCGAGCCGTGAGCTCGCCTGTGAGCTTCACGATCAGCGTTTCGAGCTGCCGCAGATCCTTCGAGATCTTTTCGCGCTGATTGCGAGTTTCGGCCTGGAGATCGGCGCGCAGCGTCTCGATCTTCGTATGCACATCCTCAAGCCCGGCGGTGAAGTGCTCCGGGGGCGGCGCGTCGATCGGCGGCGTGCTCGACCTTTGGTCGCCGACCGCCCGATCGAGCTCGTCGACGCGCTGCGACAGCACGCCAAGCCGGCCCAGCTCGTCTTCGACCCGATCGATGCGCTGCAAGTCGCCATCGATGATCTCGAGCGCCTGCTCGATCTCGTGCAGCCGCTCGGTGCCGCTCTCGGGCCGGCCCGAGGAGCGCGCCAGCGTCAGATAGGACGCGGCCATGACCATGTAGAGCGCTGCCGCGGCGATTACGGCGGGAATCGTGGCGATTCCGGAATGGACCACCAGCCCTGCGGCGACCGCTGAGGCGGTGACCGCCATGGCGAGCAGCACGATCGTGTCGAGCAGGCCGGGACCGCCGGAGGAAGCACGCTTAGTCGTCATGGCGACGGCCTCCTGCATCTTTTCAGCGTGAATCTCCTTGCATCAATGATGGGCCCACATGCCGCTGTAAGGCAACAGCAATTTGGCGCCTCGCTTGACCGGTGGAAGGAAACGCGCCTTGCGCCGCCGCCAAACTTCCAAGCGGTTCGGTCCTGCGTTGCGCCTCGAAATTGGCAAAAACATGCATCGTGTTTCCGCCAAGCTCATTTCCGCTAAATTTGGGCGGGCGGCACCCGCGTCTGGGCATAGGTTGTGACGAGGTTTCTCCATGGGCAAGCACACCTGCAAGCACGCAGTGATTCCGCTATTTTGGCCTCCTGATCCTTGTGGGCGGCACGTCAGACGCAAAAGCCGCCGATCCGACGACGCCGGTGGAGCTCGTCGATGCGCTGAACGGCGTGTTCGGCAAGCAGCCACATACGCGTGGCAGTCACGCCAAGGGCTTTTGCGTGAGCGGCAAGTTCACGCCGGCGGCCGACGCCGCCTCGCTCTCCAAGGCGCCGCAATTTTCCAAGTCCGTGCCGCTGCTCGGCCGCTTCTCCATGGGTGGCGGCAACCCCAAAGCGGCGGACAACTCCAAGGGCGAACGCGGTCTTGCGCTTAGATTCGATCTCGGCGACGGGGCCGCGAGCGACTTCGTGCTGCTGTCGGTGCCGGTCTTCATTGCCAAGACACCCGCACAGGTGGTTGAGTTCCTGAAGGTGCGCACGCCGCCGGAGGGCGCCGACAAGCCTGCTCCCGCCGCGATCGAGGCTTTCAGCAAGGCGAACCCGGAGACCACGCGTCAGGCCGCCTGGGTGAAGGAGCACGCTCTGCCGGCGGGCTACGCCGGCACGACCTATTTCGGCATACACGCCTTCACGCTCACCAACGCGGCGGGTGAGAAGAAGCTTGTGAAGCTTAAGGCAATCCCAAGCGACGGCGAGAAGGGGCTGAGCGACGACGAGGCCAAGGCCAAGGGGACCGATTTCTACGAGGCCGATTTCAAGGAGCGCCTCGCCAACGGGCCGGCCAAGTTCGAGTTCGTCGCGGTCCTCGGCAAGGAGGGCGACCAGACAAGCGATCCCACGCTGCGATGGGACGGCGAGGACGAGAGGCCTACCGCACCGCTCGGCACCATCGAGATCGACGCAATCGCGCCCAACGGGACATGCGATCCGATCACCTTCCTGCCGGCCAATCTGCCGGAGGGGATCGCAGGGTCTGCGGATGATCCGATCTTCGCCGCGCGCTCCGGCGCTTATGTCGTGTCGTTCACCCGCCGCAAGGAACCATAGGACCGAGTCCCGCAGGCCATCTCGTCATGGCCGGGCAAAGCCTCGCCATGACGAATTTTCAGCGATCTGGGAGGCACCGGCATCCAGGCCCAGCGCCTTGACAGGGCGAAGGCCCGACGATATCTCGTGCCGCATCGCTCTGGCACTCCGTTCCTGGGAGTGCCAAGACGGCTTAGTTTCCTTCCAGGCGGAGAAAATCAATGAAATTCAAACCATTGCACGACCGCGTTGTCGTCCAGCGGCTCGAGGAGGAGCAGAAGACCAAAGGCGGCATCATCATCCCGGACACAGCGGCCGAGAAGCCGCAGACGGGCAAGGTCATCGCGGTGGGCCCCGGCGCCCGCGGCGAGGACGGCAAGCTTCAGCCCATGGGGGTGAAGGCCGGCGACAAGGTGTTGTTCGGCAAATGGTCGGGCACCGAGGTCAAGATCGACGGCGAGGAACTCCTCATCATGAAGGAGTCCGACATCATGGGCATTCTCAGCTGAATTCAGAACACCGTCATCCGGAGCTGGTCGCGCGAAGCGCGGCCCTCGAAGGAGGACTGCCCAGTTTGACATCCCACCCTTCGAGGCTCGGACGCGAGCGTTCTCGCACTCAGGGTGACGGAGCAATAGGAGTAAAATTCAAATGGCAGCCAAAGATGTGAAATTCGCAGCCGAGGCACGCGAGCGCATGTTGCGCGGCGTGGACGTGCTGGCCAATGCGGTCAAGGTGACGCTCGGGCCCAAGGGCCGCAACGTGATCCTCGAGAAATCGTTCGGCGCCCCACGCTCGACCAAAGACGGCGTGACGGTCGCAAAGGAGATCGAGCTCGAGGACAAGTTCGAGAACATGGGCGCGCAGATGCTGAAAGAGGTCGCGTCCAAGACCAACGACACCGCGGGCGACGGCACCACCACCGCGACAGTGCTGGCCCAGGCAATCGTGCGCGAGGGTCTCAAGGCGGTCGCCGCCGGCATGAACCCGATGGATCTGAAGCGCGGCATCGACAAGGCCGTGATCGAGGTCGTCGAGGAGATCAAGAAGCAGTCGAAAAAGGTGAAGGGCTCGGAAGAGATCGCGCAAGTCGGCACCATCTCGGCGAATGGCGAGAAGGCGATCGGCGACATGATCGCCGAGGCCATGCAGAAGGTCGGCAATGAGGGCGTGATCACCGTCGAGGAGGCGAAGAGCCTCGACAGCGAGCTCGAAGTGGTCGAGGGCATGCAGTTCGACCGCGGTTATATCTCGCCCTACTTCATCACCAATGCCGAGAAGATGGTGGCCGAGCTGGAGAGCCCGTACATCCTCATTTACGAGAAGAAGCTCTCGGGCCTGCAGGCCATGCTGCCGCTGCTCGAGGCGGTGGTGCAGTCGGGCCGTCCGCTGCTCGTGATCGCCGAGGACGTCGAGGGCGAGGCGCTCGCCACGCTCGTGGTCAACAAGCTGCGCGGCGGGCTGAAGGTCGCCGCGGTGAAGGCGCCCGGCTTCGGCGACCGCCGCAAGGCCATGTTGCAGGACATCGCCGTGCTGACCGGCGGCGAGCTGATCTCCGAGGATCTCGGAATCAAGCTCGAGAACGTTACCGTAAACATGCTCGGCAAGGCGAAGAAGGTCTCGATCACCAAGGACGACACGACGATCGTCGACGGCGCCGGCAAGAAGCCCGATATCCAGGCGCGCATCGCCCAGATCAAGCAGCAGATCGAGGATACGACCTCCGACTATGACCGCGAGAAGCTGCAGGAGCGGCTCGCCAAGCTCGCGGGCGGCGTGGCCGTGATCAAGGTCGGCGGTGCCACCGAAGTCGAGGTGAAGGAGAAGAAGGACCGCGTCGACGATGCGCTGAACGCGACGCGTGCCGCGGTCGAGGAAGGCATCGTGCCGGGCGGCGGCGTGGCGCTGCTCTGGGCGTCCAAGGCGCTCAAGACCAAGGGCGACAACGACGACCAGGAGGCCGGCGTCAATATCGTGCGCCGTGCGCTGCAGGCGCCGATTCGGCAGATCGCCGAGAATGCCGGCGTCGAGGGATCGATCGTGGTCGGCAAGATCCTCGACCAGAAATCGCCGTCCTACGGCTACGACGCCCAGGACAACGAGTATGGCGATCTGCTCGCCAAGGGCATCATCGACCCTGCCAAGGTCGTGCGCACGGCGCTGCAGGATGCGGCGTCGGTCGCCGGCCTGCTGGTCACGACCGAAGCGGGCGTCGCGGAGTCGCCGAAGAAGAGCAGCGAGGGTCCTGCCCATATGCCCGGCGGCGGCATGGGCGGCATGGACATGATGTAGACGGATGTAAACTTATGTAAGTCGCCTCACTTGAGGCGACGCGTTAGAAAGGGCCGCTGGGTAGAGCGGCCCTTTTTGATTTGGGAGGAACCATGACACATCAAGGTGGTCCGGCTGGCGCCGAGCGCGAGGCGCTCGCCTCGAAGATCATCCGCAAGATGAAGGACAAGAAGCTCACCTTCAAAGCGGTGGCGGACAAGGCGGGGCTTTCGCCCTTCATTGTGACTGCGGCGCTGCATGGGCAGATGTCGCTGCCGCCCGACGCCGCGAAGAAGGCGGCTAAGGCGCTCGGCATGCCCGAGGCCGAGGAGTTCCTCACCGAGGTGCCCTCGCGCGGCTCGCTCGGCCAGGCCGCGCCGACCGACCCCACGATCTACCGCTTCTACGAAATCGTGCAGGTTTACGGCACGACGCTGAAGGCACTGATCCATGAGGAGTTCGGCGACGGCATCATGAGCGCCATCGATTTCGATCTCGACCTCACGCGGCAGCCCGATCCGGCCGGCGACCGCGTGAAGATCGTCATGACCGGCAAATTCCTGAAATACAAAAAGACGTAGAGGACCAAAAGGCTCTAACCAGTTTCGTCATGGCCGGGCTTGTCCCGCCTACGCGGGCCGAAGCTTTGTTTCGCATCTGTTTTCTGCTTCGCGGGCGAAGGCCCGGCCATCCACGTCTCGTCATTCCCGCGACAGCGGGAATCCAGTATCCACCCCCGTTCGCTCATCTCTGGACGCGGTGGGTACTGGATTGCCCGGTCAAGCCGGGCAATGACAAATCCTATTGAGACGAGAGACGTGCGGCAATCGCGTCGCGGATCGCCACGGCTTGCGGGGTCCATTGGACAGCGCGCGCGGCGAAGAGATGCGACTGCGACTTCAGGATCAGGCCGTCATCCAGCACCTTCAAGTGATTGGCGCGGAGCGTTGTTCCGGTCGTGGTGATGTCGACGATCAGCTCGGCCGTGCCCGAGGCGGGCGTCGCCTCGGTCGCGCCCGCGCTCTCGACGATGCGGTAGCCCGCCACGCCGTGCTCGGCGAAGAAGCGGCGCGTGAGATTCATGTATTTCGTGGCGACGCGCAGACGCCGGCCGTGCGCGCGCGCAAACTGCGCCGCAACGTCTTCGAGGTCGGCCATGCTGGCCACGTCGATCCAGCAATCGGGGACTGCGACCACGACGTCGGCGCGGCCGATGCCCAGCGGGACCAGGAATTCGACCGCGCGGTCGACGTCCGTCAACGTCTCGCGGATCAGATCCTCGCCGGTGATACCGAGATGCACGCGGCCGGTCCTCAGCAGATGCACGATCTCGGCGGCTGACGCGAACTCGACCTCGACGCCCCCGATGCCATCGAGCGCGCCGCGATAGCCGCGTTCGTGGCCCGTCTTGCGCAAGGGGGCGCCGGCGCGGTCGAACAGGTCCGCGACCTGGTCCTTGAGCCTGCCCTTGGAGGGCACGGCGATGGAAAGCGCGGCCGCCATCACGAGGCTTCCTGCACGGCGGCGAGCAGGCGCTCGGTATGCACGGCGGCTCCGACGGCCGGAACGCGCCGCGGCGCGCCAAGCGCTTCGAGCAATCCGTCATAGCGCCCGCCGCCAGCGATCTGCTCGCCGTTCTGGCTACCACCCGCTTCGATCTGGAACACGAGGCCCGAATAGTATTCGAGGTCGCGGCCGAACTCGGTGGCGAACACCGCGCTGCCGAGATCGACGCCGCTCTCCGCCAGCCGTTCGAAGCGGCGAACGATAGCGTCGAGCGCGAGGCCGAGATCGACGCCAACGCCTTTCGCGATCATGGCGACGCGCTCGATGGCCTCCTTGGGTGGACCGGAGACCGCGAGATAATAATCGATCACGGTCGCCACCTCTTTCGGCAGAGGCTCGGCACGGAGGTCCGCGGCGTGGTCGAGCAGCCGCGCGGCGATCTCGCCCAGACTGCGGTTGCCGGCAAGCGGCAGGACCTGCGCATCGAGATGCGCCGCGACCAGCTCTTCGGCCTCGCTTTGCGTCTTGCCGGCGAGCGTCGCGGCCAGCGCGGAAGCCGCGCCGTTGCCATTGGCGCGTTCGCCGCGCGCAAGCTGCCCGAGCAGCGCATGAAAGGCCGGCGGGCGCCAGAAATA
Source organism: uncultured Alphaproteobacteria bacterium (assembly GCA_963821255.1). Lineage (GTDB taxonomy): Bacteria > Pseudomonadota > Alphaproteobacteria > Rhizobiales > Methyloligellaceae > Methyloceanibacter. The sequence continues at coordinate 64,717 of CAWGCX010000010.1, forward strand.
GTGACGCAGCTTGAGCCGCCAGCGCTCCGGCAGGCCGAGCGCGTCGACCAGCGCGTAGAACAGCGCGATGTCGCCGAAGCGCAGGGAGAAGCGCTTGAGGCCAGCGCGGCGCACAGCCTCGACCGCGAGCAGAACGATCTCGGCGTCGGCCTGGTCGCGGTCGGCGACGCCGAAGCATTCGATCCCGGCCTGGCGGAACTCGCGCTGGCTCCGCGGCCTGTGCGGCTGGAAGCGGAAGGCCGGGCCGTTATAGCAATAGCGCGCGGCCGCATCGGCGCGCGGGTGGCGCTCGAGATAAAGCCGCGAGACCGGCACGGTCAGGTCGGGACGAAGGCACAGCTCGTCGCCCGCGAGATCGGTGAACATATAAGTGAGGCTCCGCACCTGCTCGCCAATCCGGTCGAGGAACACGTCGGCCGGCTGCAGGATCGAAGGCGCAACCTGCTCGTAGCCCGCCCGCTTGAACAAATCGAGCAGGGCCATCGCCTGGGCTTCGAGAGCCTCGAACTCTTTCGCCGAATTCAGCGGCCATGGCTTAGGCTTTGTGACGGGAGAGGACTTTGGCGATGGCATCGACGAGTTGCGCTTCTGGTACCGCGAACTGCGCCTCGGCCTGCTTCTTCAGATATTCGTCGCGGTCCTCGATCGAGGTGAGATTGGCGCCGAGGATCAGGTCCTTGATCTGCACCTCGCCTTTGGCCTTCTCGTCGCCGCCCTGGATCACGGCGCAAGGGCTGCCTCTGCGGTCGGCATATTTCATCTGCGCCTTCATGCCGGCCTCGCCGAGATACATCTCGGCGCGGATGCCGGCCGCGCGCAAATCTTGCGCCATCTTCTGGTAGTCGGCGATGCGGTCGCGGTCGAGCACGAGCACCACCACTGGCCCCTGCATGGCGCTCTCTTTATATTTGCCAAGACGCTGCAGCCCGAACAGCAACCGCGAGACGCCGATGGAGATGCCGGTCGCGGGGACCTTCTCGCCGGTGAAGCGCTCGACGAGCCCGTCATAGCGTCCACCGCTCACCACAGAGCCAAGCCTGATCGGCTGTCCGCGCTCGTCCTTGATCGGAGAGAGAAGCTCAGCCTCGAACACCGGCCCGGTGTAATACTCGAGCCCCCGCACGACCGACAGGTCCATGCGAATACGATCCCCATATCCCGCGGCGGCTATGAGTTTTGCAACCTCACTAAGTTCGTCGGCGGCTTGCTGAAGGTAAGGAGGAAATCCCTGACTGACGGTTGCCGGGAAGAACTTGCTGACACTCTCAAGAAGTGCCGGCTTGATCACAGTGGACTCGTCCGGGCCGCTGACGGGCACTGGCGTCGTCAGTACCCCGATGATGGCAGTATTGGCCGCCTCAGGGAGGCCTGCCCCCACGGTGACATCACCACTTTCATCTTCACGTTTTTCTCCAAGCAAAGCTTTGACACCAGTCACCCCTAGTCGGTCTAGCTTATCGATGGCGCGCAGCACCTTAAGTCGTTTCTCCCATGTTGCGTTCTGCAGCTCCGGCACCGCGTCCATAAGTCCATCGACAAATTTGCGGCTACTAAACTTCACGACATATTGCCCGCGCGGGACGCCAAGCGCTTCGAGCGTGTCGGCGGCGAGCATACAGAGCTCGGCGTCCGCCGCGACGGACGATGCACCCACCGTGTCGGCGTCGAACTGCATGAATTGGCGGAAGCGCCCCGGCCCTGGCTTCTCGTTGCGCCATACTGGCCCCACCTGGTAGCGGCGGAAGGGCTTCGGCAGATGCTGATAGTTCTCCGCGACGTAGCGGGCGAGCGGCGCCGTCAGGTCGTAGCGGAGCGAGAGCCACTGCTCGTCGTCGTCCTTGAAGGAGAACACGCCCTCGTTCGGCCGGTCCTGGTCGGGCAGGAACTTGCCGAGCGCGTCGGTATATTCGATCGCCGGCGTATCGAGCGGCTCGAAGCCGTAGCGCTCGAAGACGCGGCGGATCGTGCCGAGCATCTCCTCGGTCGCGCGGATCTCCTGCGCCGAAATGTCGTTCAGCCCCTTAGGCAGGCGGGCCTCGGGGCGAGCGCTCGCGTCTTTCTTGCTCATGGGAATGCGGCTTAACTGATGCGGCTCCGGCCGCCCGCTTCTAACGCATGATGCGTGAATATGGAACCGTCATTGCCGGGGGCGGTCACCCTACGGGGCGAGCGCGGCTTCCTTGGCCATCTCGACCAGCGCCTCGATCGGGTGGCCCTGGTCCCTCAGTCCCGCGAGTTGGGGCGGAATCGGGCCGCCAGTCGCCCAGTCGAGCAGTTCGACGATATGCACGAAGGGCACGCCAGCGCCTGCTTCGAGCTGCATCACGCAGCCGATATTGCTAGTCACCACGGCGTCCGGCTTCACGCTCGCGATATTGCGCAGCTTCCGCTCGCGCAGTTCCCCGGCCATCTTTGTCTCGATCATGTTGTAAGTGCCCGCCGAGCCGCAGCACAGATGCCCTTCCGGAATCTCGACGATGTTGAAGCCCATCTGGTCGAGCAGATTGCGCGGCAGCGTGTCGAGCTTCTGCCCATGCTGCAGCGAGCACGGCGCGTGATAGGCAAACCGGAGCCCGGTCCACATCATCGGCGGCATGAGGTCGAGCGCCGCGACGAACTCGGTGATGTCGCGGGCGAGTCCCGAGACATAGGCCGCGCGCTCGGCATAGCCGTGGTCGCGGCCGAGCAGGTTGCCGTAATCCTTGACCATCGTGCCGCAGCCCGACGTGCTCACCACGACGGCGTCGAGCAGCTTCTCGCGCATTACCGCCGTCCACGCGTCGATGTTGCGGCGGGCGGCGTCGCGCGCTTCCTCGTCGCGGCCGAGATGGTGCACGAGAGCGCCGCAACACCCCTCCTCCTTGACCACGATCACGTCGACGCCGTGACGCCTGAGGAGCCGGATGGCCGCGCGGTTGATTTGCGGCGCCAGCACCTGTTGCACGCAGCCTGACATCAGCGCGACGCGTTTCGCTTCCGGGTCGGTGCCTAGCGCGGATTTTGGCCGGCTCACTTTGAGTTTCGGCGCGCCTTGCGGCACGAGTGCCACGGCCGCGGCGGCGCGCTCGAAGCCCATCCTTTCCAGGAGCCCGCGGAACGGCCGCATCGCCCAACCGAGCAGCATGGCGAGGCGGAAGCGGTTCGGATAGGGCAGCACCTTGGAGAGCAGCCAGCGTGCGGTGCGCTCAGAGGTCGGGCGGTGGCCCTTCTGCTCGATGCGGGCGCGCGCGATGTCGAGCAGGTGCATGTAGTCCACGCCGCTTGGGCAGGTGGTCATGCAGGATAAGCAGGAGAGGCAGCGGTCGATGTGATAGCTCGTCGAAGCCGTCACCTCGCGGTCCTCGATCATCTGCTTTATCAGATAGATGCGCCCGCGCGGGCTGTCGCGCTCGTCGCCCGTCAGCACGTAAGTGGGGCAGGTCGCGGTGCAGAGCCCACAATGCACGCAGCGCTTGATGATGGAGTCGGCACGCGCGATGGTCGGGTCGGCGAGCTGGACGGCGTTGAAATTGGTCTGCATGGTCGCCGCCTATATCCCTTCATACATCCGGCCGGGATTGAGAATGCCGACCGGATCGAAGGCCTGCTTGAGGCTCGCCGTCAGCGCCATCAGCGGTGGGTCGAGCGGCTGGAACACGTCGATCACCGACCGCGCCTCGGCCTCGGCGCGGATAAGTGTGGCATGCCCGCCGATTTCGGCAAGGGTGCGGCGGATTTCGACCGCGCCCGCGTCGGTGAGCGGCGGGGTCTCGAGCCAGATCAGCCCGCCGGACCAATCGTAGAGCGGCTTGACCTCGATCTTGCGCGCGACCGACCCGATGAGCTTCGAGGCGCTGGACGGCGTGGTGGAGATGCGCCAAAGCGGCAGGCCGGAGCGCTGAAACGGCTTGAGGGTGCGGACCTCGTGCCAGAAAAAGCGGCTCTGCCCGGTGTCGAGATCGAGCGACGGTGCGTAAGCGAGCAGCATCTGCCGGAGCCGGTTCGCGCGGTAGCGCGCCGCCGCCGGGAAGTTCTCAAGCCTGATCGCCGTGACCGCGGCGCCTTGGCTCGCGATGGCCTCGTCGGTGAAGCGCTTGGCGAGATCGGCATGGATGTGCACGCTGCCGGAAACCTCGAAAGGCGTCCCGTGCGCGATGCATAGCGCCTCGATCGCCGTCTGGTCGGTCAGCCCGAAGCAGACGATGGTATGCACCTCGCGCTGGGCGGGGAGCACCTTGACGGCAACCTCGGTCAGAATCGCGAGCGTGCCCCAGGAGCCGCAGAGCGCCCGGCTGAGATCGTAGCCCGTGACGTTCTTCATCACCCTGCCGCCCGCTTTGACGATCTCGCCACGGCCGTTCACCGCCTTCACGCCGAGCACATGATCGCGTGCCGAGCCGCGCAAGATGCGCCGGCTGCCGGAAAGATTCGCCGCGAACATGCTGCCGAACGTCCCCTGTCCGGGATCGAAGCCGAAGAGCGAGCCAAGATCGACCGGCTCGAAAGGAAGCTCCTGGTCGTTGTCGGCGAGCAGCTGCTCGACCTGCGCGAGCGGCGTTCCGGCTTTCGCCACGAGGACGAGCTCGCTCGGCTCGTACAGCGAAACGCCCGAGAGGTTTTCGGAGCTGACGATCGTGCCGCCCTGCCCCGGCCGCCCCACCTCGCGCTTTGTGCCTCGCCCCATCACCTCGATCGGCGTGCGCGTGTCGGCAGCCTCGGCGACAAGATAGGCAAGCTCCTCCACATTGTCGGGAGCGTGGAAGCCGAGGCGCATCGGACCGGTCACTGTGCTTCGTACCCCGCTAAAGGAAACACCTTGCCCGGATTGAGCAGCCAATACGGATCGAAAGCCTGCTTCACCCTGATCTGCTGGCCGATGTCGGTGTCATTGAACTGCACCGTCATCAGCTCGCGCTTCTCGATGCCAACGCCGTGCTCTCCGGTGAGGCAGCCGCCGAGCTCGACGCAGAGCTTCAAGATTTCCGCGCCGCAGAGCTCGGCGCGTTCGAGCTGGAGCGGGTCGTTGGCGTTGTAGAGGACCAGGGGATGCAGATTACCGTCGCCGGCATGGAAGATATTGGCCACGTCGAAGCGGTATTTGCGGCAAATCCAGCCGACCTCGTCGAGCGCCTTGGGCAGCTTCGAGAGCGGGATGACGCCGTCCATGCAGTAATAGTCGGAGATCTGGCCGATAGCGCCGAAGGCGGCCTTGCGGCCCTTCCAGATCAGCGCGCTCTCCTCCGCGCTCTGGCTGCGGCGGAGCGAGCTAGGCGCGAAGTCTTGCGCGATTTCGCCGATCTTCTCGAGCAGGGTATCGATCTCGTCCTCGGACCCCTCGACCTCGACGATCAGCAGGGCTTCCGCTTCGAGCGGGTAGCCGGCCGATAGGAAATGCTCGCAGACGTGGATGGCGGGCCTATCCATGAATTCGATGGCCACGGGGATGATGCCGGAGGCGATGATCGCGCCCACGCAAGACGCAGCAGACTCGGTCGAGTCGAAGCCGATCAGGATCGGGCGCGTGCCCTCTGGCGCCTTGAGCAGGCGGACGGTCGCCTCGGTCACGACGCCGAGCTGGCCTTCCGACCCGTTGATCAGCGCGAGAAAATCGTAGCCCGGCGCATCGAGCCAGGGGCCGCCGATATCGACGATCTCCCCACTCATCAGCACCATGCGCACGCCGAGCACGTTGTTGGTGGTAACGCCGTATTTCAGGCAATGCGCCCCACCGGAATTCGTGGCGACATTGCCGCCGATCGTGCAAGCGATTTGGCTCGACGGGTCCGGCGCGTAGAAGAACCCATCGCCTGCCGCCGCGTTGGTGATGTCGATATTCGTCACGCCAGCCTCCACGCGGGCCACGCGGTTGACGGTGTCGACCTCGAGCACCTTAGTCATGCGCGAGAGGCAGAGCACGATCGAATCTTCGAGCGGCAGCGCGCCTCCCGTGAGCGACGTGCCGGCCCCACGCGGCACGACCTTGACCTGGTTTTCCTGGCAGAAGCGCAGGATCTTGCTCACCTCCTCGGTACTGGTCGCGAGCACGACGGCGAGCGGCAGGCAGCGGTAGGCGGTGAGCGCATCGGTCTCGAAGGTGCGACGCCCTTCCTTGTCCGTGATCAGGGTCGCTTCGGGAACGAGCCGCTTGAGCTGCCGCACGATGTCTGTCCGTCGCGACAAGATCGCGGGATTTGGGCTCGGCAAGGCGATCTGCGACATGCGTGGCTCCCAGCGCGCCTCATGCCACACCCGCACGAGGCTTAACTCTAGTCTTTCGCATGGGCCGGATTTAGGGGCAATACGCGCCCGCAACCTCTACGGGCAGCCCCCGAGTTATCATGCCGCAGATTGGCGATTTTGAGGGGTTTGAGGCGCTCTGATAAAATCTCACAACAACAAGAACCGCGGGAAAGCGGAGGAAACGTTGGGCAATCGTCCGGGGCCCGCTGGGCAGGCTCAGGCCGCGGACATTTCAAGGAGGTTCGAGATGAGGACGGTTGGACTGTGCGGCCTTGGGGCCGTGATGATGATTGCGCTCGGCGCGCCGGCATATGCCGCCGATGCAGCCAAGGGCAAGGAGCTGTTCACCGCGCAATGCGGGATTTGTCATCAGGTCGGGCCGAGCGCGGCGAACTTGGTGGGACCGCAGCTTAACGGCATCGTGGGGCGGAAGGCGGCGAGCGTCGCCGACTACGCCATGTATTCGGCGGGCATGAAGAAGCTCGGCGCGGACGGCTTCACCTGGACCGACGAGCATCTCGACAAATGGATCGCCGACCCGAAAGCGATGATAGCGGATTCGCCGATGGCGCTCACTTTCGCGGGCGTGCCCGATGCGGCCGCGCGCGCCGACATCATCGCTTATCTGAAGGCGCCGCAGTAGCAGGGCGCGCGCCGCGCTCAGATTGCCTCGTCATGCCCGGCCGAAGTGCCGGGCATCCACGAATTTCGGCCGTACCGCTCGCTCGTGGATGGCCGGGACAAGCCCGGCCATGACGAAGCGGGACCGTCGCTCTATTGCGCGGGCGCGGCGCTCCTAAACTTCTCGATGTCGTCGACCACAGTCTTGAAGAAATAGTCGCGTGCGCCCTCTTCGTGCTCGACCTCGCGCCAGGCCTCGCGCAAGGCGGCAAGCACATCGGCGGGGAACGGCGCGACCTTCACGCCGTCTTTGCCAAGTTCCGCAAGCGCATCGGCTTGCAGCTTCGCGCTGTCCTTGAGCGTCGTCTCGAGCGTGGTCCTGCAGGCGTCCTCGATGATCTTCCGCTGTTCGTCGCTCAAGCCGTTCCAGCGATCCTTGTTGATCAGAAGCTCGAGCACGGTCTCGGGCTGGTGCCAGCCGGGCGCATAGACGAGCTTGATCTTGTCCTTCAGGCCCTGGTTCAGGTCGACCGCCGGCGTATAGAGCTCCGCTGCGTCGATCTCCTTTCGCTCGAAGGCTCTGAGCAGCGCGCTGCCGGGAAGGAGCACGGCCGTGACGCCGAGCCGCGACATCACCCGCGCGCCAAGGCCGAAAATGCGCATGCGCACGCGCTTGAGATCGTCCTTGCCGGACACCTCCTTGGCGAACCAGCCGCCGGCCTCCGCGCCGCCGAAGGCGCAAGGCAGCACGTGCACGTTCTTGCCCGCGTGGTCGTACATTTCCTGATAAAGCTTCCTGCCATCGCCCCGCTCGAACCAGGCGAGATACGCGGCGGCGTCGGGCCCGAACGGGAAGCCGGCGAACAGCGCCGCGGCCGGAATCTCGGCCGCCCAGAAGCTCGCCGTGGCGAAGCCCGCGTCCACCTGCCCGCTCGCAACCTTGTCGAGGATCTCGTGCGGCTTCGTGCCGTCGCCGGGCTGTTTCAAGTCGAGTGCAAGCGTTCCGCGCGCGCGCTCAGCCACCAGCTTGGAAAGCCGCAAGGCGGGCTCCCCGAGGCCGGGCAGATGTGTGCCATAGGCCACGGGCATCACGAGCTTGGTGGGCTCGGCAAAGCCCGCGCCCGCGAGAGCGGCCTGAAGCAGCAAGACTGTCAGCGCTATCGCGCGGAGGACCAGCACGGCACCCTGGATACTGCATGCCGGGAGAAGCGGCCAGGAGTCAGGCGCTCGGCTGGCACGCTCGCTGCTTCCGTTCATTCCGGCGTTCGGCTATCTTGCGGCGCAACCCGCGCTGTTATCGGCTTTTTTCGCGAGTTCTACGGGAGCCGGCGTAAGAACCGGCTTGGGGTGGCCCTTAATGCGTCTGGCCGAATGGTTGATCGAGCGACCGCGCTGGTTCAAGCGGGCCCTTCTCGTCCTCAACGATTTCGCACTGTTGAGCTTCGCCATCTGGGCGGCCTATACGCTGCGCCTCAGCCGGCCCTACGTGCCTGGAAGCACCGAGATGCTGCTGCTCATGGCGGCGGCTCCGGTGATCGGCGTGATAACGTTTTACGTCCGCGGCCTTTACCGGCTCGTCACCCGTTTCATCGGCCCTGAGGGGTCGGCCCGCATCTATATCGCCGTGTTCATTGCGAGCGTGCTCTGGGCGCTCGCGGTCCTCATGAGCGGCATCCAGGGCAATCCGCGTTCCGTGGTGGTAATCTACGGGCTGGTCGCCGCCGGGCTCATCCGCTTGAGCCGGCAATGGGCGGCCTTGATCTTGACCAAGGCGCTCCCGCGGCAAGCGGTGGTGGGCTCAGCCGAGCGCAAACCTGTCATCATTTACGGCGCTGGCACGGTCGGCATCCAGCTTCTGCGCGCGCTCAACGATACCGGTCAGTACGATACGGTCGCTTTCATCGACGACACGCCCACGCTCGCGGGCCAGATGGTGCACGGCGTGAGGGTGCTTGGGTCCGAAGAGCTCGGCAAGGTGATTGCCGACCACGGCGTCAAGGAAGTGATGCTCGCCATGCCGTCGGCGCTGCGCAGCGAGCGGCGGCTCGCAATCAAATCGCTAGAGCCCTACCCCGCCGTCGTGGTGAAGACGCTGCCGGCGCTCGAGGAGATCGCCTCGGGCCATATCGAGATTTCGGACCTGAGGCCGATCGACGTGGAGGACCTGCTCGGCCGCGATCCGGTCGCTCCCGACAGAGAGTTGCTCGCCGCGAAGGTGCGCGACAAGGTCGTGATGGTTACCGGCGCCGGAGGCTCGATCGGCTCGGAGCTCACGCGCCAGCTGCTCGCGCTCGGGCCGAAGACGCTCGTCCTGCTCGAGCTTTCGGAGGTCGCGCTCTACGAAATCACCTTCGAGATCGAGGACCTGAAACGCCGGCGGCGCAAGGAAGCGGAAACCGCAGACCTCGCCGACACGACCATCGCCGCGGTGCTCGGCTCGGTGCTCGACCGCAAAGCGGTTGCGCGCGTCATCGAAGAGTATGGCGTCGAAATCATCTATCACGCCGCGGCCTACAAGCACGTGCCGATCGTCGAGGCCAATCCATTCGCGGGCCTTCACAACAACACCTTCGGCACGCTCACCCTCGCCGAAACCGCCAAGGAGCTCGGCGTGAGGCGTTTCGTGCTGGTGTCGACCGACAAGGCCGTGCGCCCGACCAACGTCATGGGCGCGAGCAAGCGCCTCGCCGAGCTGATCCTGCAGGCCATGGCCGAGCAGCGCGACGGGAACACCGTTTTCACCATGGTGCGGTTCGGCAACGTGCTCGATTCGTCGGGCTCGGTGGTGCGCCGCTTCCGCAAGCAGATCCATGAGGGCGGCCCGGTCACCGTCACCCATCCGGATATCATCCGGTATTTCATGTCCATCCCGGAAGCTGCCCAGCTCGTCATCCAGGCCGGCGCCATAGCGAGCGGTGGTGAGGTGTTCGTGCTGGAAATGGGAACCCCGGTGAAGATCGACGATCTGGCCCGCACCATGATCCGCCTCTCCGGCCTCGAAGTGCGCGACGAGAAAAATCCCGACGGCGATATTGGCATTCAGTATGTGGGACTGCGCCAGGGTGAGAAGCTCTACGAGGAGCTCCTGATCGGCGAGAACACGACCGGCACGAGCCATCCGCGCATCTTCAAGAACTCGGAGCCCTTCCTGTCTTACGAGGCTCTTGCGCCCGCCTTGGCGCAGCTCGAGGACGCGATCCTGCGGCACGACGAAGGCGCGTTGCAGGCGCTGTTGCGCGCCACGGTCGAGGGCTATGCGCCTTCTGCGCCACCGCAGGCCGCCGCGAAGGATGACTGGCAGCCGGTCTCGCGCATGCTTCACTAAGGTGATGGCGCACGATCACCCCGGCTTCTGGGCCGCCATAGTGGCGGGCGGCGCTTTACTCAGCGCCGCACTGATCTTGCTGCTCACGCCGCTGCTCGAACGCCATTTCCTCGCCGAGCCGAACGCGCGCTCCTCCCATAGCGGCGCCACGCCGCAAGGAGCGGGCCTGGCCGTGATGCTCTCGCTCCTGATCGTGTGCGTCTCGGCGTTGCTGCTCAACCCGCCGTGGCAGCCGCCAAGCCTCCTCCCCTTGCTCGGTGGCGCGGTCTTCCTGACCGTGCTTGGCGCTTTCGACGACCTCCACGGACTTGCCGTGTCGTGGCGCTTCATCGGGCAGATCCTTGCAGCGCTCGTGATCGCCTTTGGGCTTCCGCAGGATTTCCAGCTTTTCCGGGATGTCCTACCGCTCATGGTCGAGCGGGCGCTGATCGTGCTTGGCGTCGTCTGGTTCATCAACGCCGTCAATTTTCTCGACGGGCTCGACTGGATGACGGTGGCGCAAGTCGTACCCATGACGCTCGGCGTCATCGCCTTGGAGGCGTTCGACCAGGTCTCCGACAGCGTCGCGCTGCTCGCGCTCGCGCTGCTCGGCGCCGTTCTGGGCTTTGCGCCGTTCAACAAACATCCGGCGAAAGTCTTTCTCGGCGATGCCGGCAGTCTGCCGATCGGCCTATGCCTCGCCTTCTTGTTGATCTTCGTCGCCAAGGCGCATTTCGCGTCGGCGGTGCTGCTCGCGCTCTACACGCTGGCCGACGCCACGCTGACGCTCATCCGCCGCATCGTGGCCGGGGAGCCGATCCTGTCGGCGCACCGCACACATTATTATCAGCGTGCCACAGCGCAGGGGCTCAGCGTTCCGCATGTCACGAGGCGGATCTTTCTGCTCGGGCTCCTGCTCGCCGGACTTGCCGTCGCAAGCGCGGTTGCGGATTCGCTCCAGGTCGACCTCATCTGTCTCGGCCTTGGCGCGATGTTCACGGGCCTCGTGCTAAATGGATTGGCAAGGGGCACACAGTGACACGAGTCGTCCTCGTCACCGGCGCCTCGGGTTTCATCGGCAAGCGCCTCGTCGTCTCGCTCGCGCAAGAGGGCTGGCAGGTCAGGGCTGGGGCGCGCGATCCGGAAAACGTGCCCGACGCGTCGGGGATCGAGCGCGTGGCCATGCCCGACCTCGCACGCCCCGCCGATTGGTCGGCGCTGCTCGAAGGCGCGAGCCATGTCGTGCATCTCGCCGGCATCGCGCATGCGCCGGGCACACTCCCCGACGCGCTCTATAGCCGCGTCAATGCCGAATCCGCCGGCGAGCTTGCAGATCAGGCGCGCGGCAAGGTCGAGCGGCTCGTGTTCGTGTCGTCGGTGCGGGCGCAGGCCGGGCTCACGGCCGATCATGTGATTACCGAGGCCGACGCGCCCGCACCGACCGAGGTCTATGGAAGAAGCAAGCTCGAAGCCGAGCGGCTCGTCGCGGCGAGTGGCGTGCCGTTCGTCGTGCTGCGTCCGGCCGTGCTGTACGGTCCCGGTGTGAAGGGCAATATCGCTTCGCTTGCGACGCTTGCGAAGACCGCGATGCCGCTTCCCTTCGGCGGGCTGGACAATCGACGTTCGCTGCTCGCACTCGACAATTTCACAAGCGCGGTCTCGCTTGTGCTCGGCGCCAAGCAGGCCGACAGCGAGACTTATCTTGTCGCCGATGCCGAGCCGATCAGCGTTGCCGAGATCGTAACCGCCATGCGCGAGGGGCTCGGCCGCGCGCCGCATCTCTTGCGCGTGCCACAAGGGGCGGTAAAGCGCATCCTCAAAACCGTGGGCCGGGAAGCCGAATGGGAACGGCTCTCGGGCAGTTTCGTGATCTCGCCCGCGAAGCTCATGGGGATCGGCTGGCGTCCGGTGATCGCCACGCGGGAAGGCATCATCGCGATGATGCGCGCTGAGCGCTGAGGGCCGGCGGCTCATCGCCGACAAGCTCATTGTAGAGCGCGACGATCTGCTTCCCGATCTTCTCGGCAGAGAACTTCTCTTCGACGAGCGCGCGTGCGGCCTTGGCAAGGCGCTCGCGCAGAGCAGCGTCGCCTGCGAGCTTCGCCATCGCATCGGCCAGCGCCGGCACGTCACCCACCGGAACCGTGAGCCCCGTTACCCCATCGACCACGATGTCACGCGAGCCGGGCACGTCGGTCGCGACCATGGCGCGGCCACAAGCCGCCGCTTCGAGTAGGCTCATGGGCACGCCCTCCCCCCCCATGACGCGAGCATCGCGAAATGCGCCTCGGCCCACACTTCCCTGATGTCGGCGACATGACCGAGCCAGTTGATGCCGTAGAGGCTCGCGAACTCGCAGAGCTGCTCGGGCGCGAGCGAGCCCGGGTTCTCCCGGTCGCAGTCGCCGGCAAGCAGCAGTTGCACGGAGACTCCGCGCTGGCCGAGAAGCGCAAAGGCCTGGATCAGCTCGGCCACGCCCTTGATGGCGAGCATGCGTCCCGCGAAGGCAGCGGTCACCGGCGGGGGCGGTTCGGGCAACGGCTGTAGCCGCTCGGTATCGACACCCGACCCCGGAACGACGACGATCCTGTCGGCCGGACCGCCAAGCGCGATGAGAAAATCCCGGTCGTCGGCGTTCTCGACCGTTGTCCGGCTGCGTTCCCGCGCGAGAAGCAGTCTGAGCGCAAAACCCGTGGCTTTCCGGGTCAAGCCGTCTCGCGATTGGTCCGCGAACAACGTGCCACGCCCGGTAATGGTGTTGACCACGGCGACCCGCGGGAGCCCGAGGCTCGCCGCGCCGCCGAGCAGCACAGGCTTCAGCGAGACGTTATGCAGGATGTCGGGCTGAAGCTCGCGAAGCAGCCGCCTGATGTCGAGGACTGCCGAGAAATTGCCGCGGGGCGACAGGCTCCCCCGGCTCCAGCCGAGCGCGTGCGGCACGAAGCCTTCCTTTTCGATGGCTTCTTTGCCGTCCTTAAGCCTCGTCGCGACATGCACTTCGTAGCCTGCGGCCTTTGCCGCGTGCGCCATGGGCAGGCGGTGCGCGAGGAAGTACCAGTCCTCAGTGACCAGAAAGAGCAGGCGCCTTGGCATGAGGCGGGCTTTTAACAGCGCCCCGTGTCCGGTGGAAGCGGCAGGCGAGGACGGCTGCCCGGCGCGGGGCCCGCCCAAATTTTGCACCCTTCTTGAGGTGACATCCCGCGCCGAGACGGGTTATGATCCGCTTCGGCTTTTGATGGGATTTGGGGGAATCACAATGAAAAGGCTCGGTCTCGTCTTCGTGCTTTGCGGCGCGGCTTCTCTGGCCGTCCTGCCGGGCAGCGCCGGCGCGTTCGAGATTCAAGGGTCGCAGCCGGACCGCCCGGATGTCACCACGCAGTTCGCGCAGCCGCAATCGCCGCAATCGATGTTCATCAGCCCGGAGTTCAAGGGCTATTCGCTTGCAACACCCTACTCGTCGAGCCAGGAAAGCCCGTTCGCGTCCGATTACGGCAACTCGATCCCGATCCCGGCGCCAGGCGTCGACCAGCCGGCACCGGCCTGGGCCTTGTCGCCGGCCTTCCGCCGCTAGGCATCACTTCAAATTTGGGCAGTCGAGGCTGCGACCCAACGGTCGCCCTCCAGTGGAGGGAGACGGCGCCAGCGATTTCCGGACAGTCTGGGAAGGCTGGTACCGCCGGGTGAATTCGAATCACCGACCTCTTGATCCACAGTTGCCTGCACCAAGGTTGTGTATTGTGTGAGCACGAGGCGGCGGGGATGCTGCCAGGGAATGCTAGCCTTAGCGTCCCGCAGTTTGTGGTCGCAGGCTCGTCGAGCAGGTTTTCGCCTTCGTGAGTGATTTAGAGGTCGCTCGCGCTGCTTACGAGGCGGCCGTCAAGGCCAAGCCCCGGCAAGCGCATCACGTTGCGCCAGCGTGCGCGGGTGCTCCATAGGAGCTTCCCCGCATCGTTGCTGCAGAGTGACATACCTCACATTGAAAACCGGTACGCGCGCTAGATTCACATCATTCTGATGGAGGATCTCATGAATACCACCGAAGCTGGCTCCCTTTACGTTCTGATTTGCAGCCTTATCGGCACCGTGATCAGCATCCTGGCGGTTTGGCACTTCACCGCTGCCGCATATGCTGCTCCTGGCCTGGTTGCCTAAGCATCAACGCAATTGGTGACGGATAGGAGTGCACGCCATGACCAGCCCCCGTGCAATCGTAACCAGCGCTCTAACCACCACCATGATAAGTCTGTTCGCGGCCTCGATTGTAAACTTGGCGCTGCCGCCAGATGCTTCGATCACAAGGGACCAGCACCTAAACGGTTCGTCCCAGGTTCGTCTTTACCAATTGTCGCCAATCCCCGCCGGTGCCGATTGGGCTCGCTCCTGAGCCATCTTTGACACTACCCCTGGGCGTTCCGCGGCCGCCCGTGGTGCGGCAGCGGCGGGCCTTTCTCGAAGCGCCAGTTGCTCAGCTTCAAGTGCGCGATGAGTGACATTTAGGTCACGCTTGGCATCTTTCGTTTGAGGGGGCGGAACGTAGAGTTCCTGACCTAGTTTCGAGCCAATCAGCATCGTCTCAAACGGGGGATACGATGGATTGGAATACCATTGAGAGAATGTGGAAAGAGGCCAAAAGAAAGATCCAGGCCAAGTGGGACAAGCTCACGGATGAGGATTTGGAGCTTATTGGTGGCCGGCGCGACCGCCTGGAGACCAAAATCCACCAGCGCTACGGCTTTGCCCCAAACCACATAAGCAAAGAGGTAGATGATTGGGTTCGCTGGCAGAAGCCGAAGTCATCGTCGCGATCGCAGCGATCCGCACTGGCATAAGCTCGAGGTCCGCGGCAAGCCATCTTACGGCGAGGGGCATCATTGAAGGATAATGCCAGCCGCCAAGTCGACACAACTTTTAGAACGGACGGGTTCGGCCGCTGAAGGGACTTGGAAATCCCACTTCTTCAGCCAAGTAGACCTGACCGGCGCGCGGCAACCCATGCCAGGCTTTAGGATCCGCGTGCGACATGTCGATTATTTCCGTCATGGCCGTAACGGCTGCGTGCAGCTCTTGGCCCAATTTCCGCTGGTGTGGCACTGCCGGATCAGCAGCGATAGCATCCAGGGCGATCGCGCCAGCCATCACACCCGTCAGCGCCAGTAGAGTGCCGTTCATGGCAGCCTCCAATCGGCATGCCACCCGTCACCCTAACAACTCAACGGTAGCGTCACTTCAATTGGATGCGTGTGCAATCGTGGGCTTGATGTGAAAAAAGCCCGGCAACGCGCCGGGCCCAATGCAAATCAGAAACACGCTACCAGGACTGCGCCGAGTACCAGTCGTCGACTTCTTTTCTGACCTGATCCTTGGCTAGGCCGTAGCGTTCCTGAATCTTGCCTTCGAGCTGATCGCGTTTGCCATTGATCGTGGTCAGGTCATCGTCAGTGAGCTTGCCCCACTTCTCTTTGACCTGGCCTTTGACCTGCTTCCAGTTTCCTTCAACACGATTCCAATCCATAACAATCTCCATCGAGTGGTTAGTCGCTGCACGCTTCTGTGAGCTTGCAAAACAAAAACCCCCGCAGGGGTTTTTGCCAATGTCGGCGGGGACTGACCACGCGAGGGGGAGCTAGTCAGTCCAGTCTGATCTACAAACTCTGACTCGTTGAAAATTGTTCCGGCGCCGCCGCGAGACTGTTTCGACGCAAATGCATTCCAGGCGGGGATCACCTTTCGCGTCAGTCGCGTTGTCCCTAGGTAATGCCTCGGTTGCAACCCTTTCGTCTGGCGAGCTTGAGATGATCCGCAAATTTATTGAGGAAGCGGAAAGCGTCCAGGAGCGGTTAGGCAGGTTTGCAAATTTCAGGAAGCGCGATTTCAACTCGCATATGCCCATGAGCCTCGACGGTCATCGCCGGATGCTGAAGGTGTACGAGCCGATGCGTCCTAGCTTAGGAGGAGGCCATCTACTTTCGGCCCATCAGCTGGTTGCGCTATTGAATGAGGGCGAACATCCGAACAGTCGCCAACAAGGTTAGAGCCTCGGCGATTCGCACGGGCTCCCGGACCCGAGGGATCCTGTAATGGACAAGCCGACCGAGGCTGATTGGATTCTACGGGCTATGATTGCGGTGGCAGGAGCCGACGGTAGGCTGAATGCGCGCGAGGTAGGATTGATTCAAGAGGTCTATCAGGAGCAGACCGGTCGTTCGGTCGAAGTGAGCGGCGTAGTCTTGGCGGTTGAGGCGTACGTTGCCAAGCGAGACCTGGTGAAAGAGCTATCTATTGCAGCAGGAAGCATAACTCGCGAGACTAAGGAGAAAATCATTCGCAGCGCATATCTTACCCTGCTCGCCGATAGTCGTGTTGCCGAAGGAGAGCGACAGAGGCTGGAAGACATCGCCGCCGCGCTTCGAGTTTCTAAGATCGATCTCGACGCGCTGATGGAGGGGGTAAAGCCGATTTCAAAGTAGCGTCCGCGCTGCTCTGGCTCGCACGGGAATAAGAAGGCCCGGCTGTCCAGAGGCCGGGCCAGGGATCAAGAGATGATCCGTTTAACTCAATCTTAGTCCCATGATTCGCCACGCCAGCACAACCAGTCGACGACGCCTGCCTAGCGCTGCGTTACGGCGCCAGCCGCGTGACGCCGTCATGCACGGCCTCAACAACCTGGCGGATTGCATCTATCACCAGTAGTGGCCGCTCGACGTGCCAGCTCATCCGCTGAATGTCCGCTATCAGCGGACGAGCGGACTTGCCTTATGCGGTCGTCTCCGCAGGTGCTCGTCCACGCGAAGAGCGTACGGCGCGCGGCTCAGTCCACGGAGGCGAGTCGCTGCCGGGCCACCTCGCGCAGGTGACCGTCGCTGGTGGCGCCCTCGATCACAACCTCTGCGCCCCGCCCGCGGTGTTCCAGGGTAGCGACCGCGTTGCCGAAGTACGGCCCGGCCAGCTTCTTCCAACGCACTGTGGGCCGGCGCACCCCGGCGGAACGCGCGAGGGCTTGGGCGGCCGAGGCCAGCCCGGGGTTCCAGCATAGCCTTATCAGCTGGCGCATTGCGGCTGGCGTTTGGTTGTGGATCGGCGAGCAGGTGAGCTGGTGCACCGGCGTGCGCACTCCTGGGTCGTCGAACTGAGCCCGGGCCACGTACGAGTGGTGCAAGTCTCCCGAGAGCACGCTGATCGAGGCCGGCGGCGCGTTCGCGAGCTCGGCGCCGATCCCGTCCCCGGTCCCGCCCAGCGGGCCGCTGCCGATCCGGGCGAGGAGCGCGCCGAGGGCGTCGAAGGAGCGCCGGAACGCGGCCCAGTGATCTAGGTCCCATGCCCGCCGTATCTGCTCGGCGAGCCCGGCCACCCAGGGCCGGCGCGAGTCGGCGAGGCGCTCGTTCCACGACTGGACGTGATGCATACTCAGCGGGAGCAGCCAGGGCAGCGACATGCCGACCACCAGGTGGTCGTAGACGCCACGCGATCGGTCGAGGAACCAGGACCACTCGCCGGGCGCCAGCATCGCCCGGGCGCACGGTTCGAGCACCCGGCTGCACCGGTTGTCCAGCATGACAAGGCGGGTCCGGCCCAGATCAAAAGAGTAGCTCCACTGGTACTGCACGGCCCGCCAGCGTTCGGCGTCGTGCGCCACGTCAACCTCCGCGTCGACCCGCTCACCGAACTCGCGCAGTACGTCGGTGGCGTCCTCGGCGGCGACCACCTCGGCGTAGAGCGGGTCCTCGGCAATCTCGTCCGGCGAGAGGTTGCCCAGGTGCTGGTAGACCCAGTAGGAGGCGAGCCCGCTGCGGATCCGCTCGGTCCACCAGTCCTGCCCGCGCATGTCCGCTCGCCAGGAGGCCGAGATGTTCCAGTCGTCGATCACCTCGTGGTCGTCGAAGATCATCACGCTGGGCACGGTGGAGAGCAGCCAGCGGATCTCGGGGTCGCGCCAGGACTCTAGGTAAAGCTTGGTGTACTCGTCGAAGCTGACCACCTGGTCGGCCGGGGCGTTCCCCGGCCGCCGCCGGCGTCGCCTGAGAAGCCGCTTCATCGTCGGCGACGTGAGGTCGGCGTAGACCTGGTCGCCGAGGAGGACCAGCAGGTCGGGCCGGGCGACCCGCTCCGGGGTGGCGATCAGGCGCCGGGCGTACGCGTCGAGCGCGTCCGGGGGGAGCTGTCGGGTGGCCGCGTGCTGGGTGGTCTCCCGGCACGAGCCGAAGATCAGTCTCACCGGCTGGTCGCGGTCGTCGTCCGCCCGGGTACGGATCACGCTGGGCGGGAAGCCGCTCTCCGGCACCGGCCAGGCCATCTCGTCGTCAATCATCACCTCGTAGCTCGCCGCGCTCTCCGGGGCCAGCCCCTCCACCACGACGAGGGCGTAGTGGTGGTCGTACGCGGAGAAGGTCGGCGCGGTGCCCGAGGCGCCACCGACCGCGCGGACGGTGACCACCGCGGGCGCGCTGGTCTCGACCCAGACGGTCGCCTGGGTGCCGACCACCCGCCGCAGCAGGGGACCGATGAGCAGGCGTGTGGCAGGCATGGTGGACCCTTCGAGTTGAGCGAGCTTCATGTTTTTACTACCCCGGCCGGCGGTCGCACCACTGCTGGAAGGCGCATGCGCGTTGTGGTGAACGGTGCCGTCGGGCCCTTCCATCGCTCCCAGCTCGAACATTTGCTATGAGCGATCAGCCCGCGTGGCTCTGGTCGACCCTTAGCGGCTGCAAGGGCGCTTTACGCTCCTGGGTCCTTCAATCAACGCCCCTCGAAGTGCGGGTGGTGAACTTTGGAGTTGGAACATGCTATATTGGCTCTATGAAATTCCAGCCCTCTCGATGGTCGGCTTATTCGCTGCGCTTTTTGTCGGAGTTTGCTGGCTAGGCATCTTCTTGGTCCGCCCCTTTTTGCGGGCATTCAATCCCGACGCAAGTCTCAACGAGGTTGTCGGCGATTTCCTACAATATTTCGGAGTCATGTATGGCTTGCTGCTCGGTCTACTGGCTGTCGCGACCTATCAAAGCCACAACGATGTCGAGAAGGCCGTAAGTAGCGAGGCGTCGTCGTTGGGGGCGCTATACCGAGATGTCACGGCCTACCCCGAACCGCAGCGCACGGAGTTGAAAACTCTCCTCCGCGAATATACCCGCTACGTCATTGATGAGGCATGGCCGCTGCAACGTCAGGGTATCGTTCCACCTGGCGCGGTGAAGCGCATCGCTGATTTTCAAGGAAATCTCGTTGGCTTCGAGCCACAAACCAAAGCCCAAGAAGCACTACACGACGCGGCAATGCGGCAGTTCAATAATTTTTTCGAGCATCGAAGGACCCGGCTTTACAGTGTTAACTCCGGTATCCCCGGGCTCCTATGGTACACGGTCGCGGTCGGGGCATTGATCAATATGATTTTCATTTGGCTCTTCGATCTCCGCCTTGGAGCCCACTTGCTACTGGGCGGGATGATCTCGTTCTTCCTTGCGACAATGATCTCCCTGATAGCCCTGATGGACAACCCGTTTCGGGGCGAGGTGGGCGTGTCGGCCGAGGCGTTCCAACTGGTCTACGATCAGCTGATGAAGGAGTGAGTTAACTGCGTCGATCCGAGTGCGGTGCTCCCAAGGCTCCGGTGTCGGCTCCTGGCACGACTCGGAAGTACTACCCCGCAGCAAAGGGCTCCAAATCGGACTCTGGCAAGCCGTGCACGAGCGTGTTTATGAGTTCACGCCCTAGTTAAGCGACGTGTTCATCGCTGCGTCATGGCGACTATCCTCTTCGCCGTCACCCAATTCTTCAATCGCGCTGCGCAAGTTGGCACACATCAACTGGGGTTTAAGCCGTAACCTCTCGTGCCTACGAGCACCTTGTCCGCTTCACCTCTAAGAGCGGACATGCTCAAGCATCGGCACTGATGTCCGCTATGTGCCAATTTCGGACATTCGCGAGGAGTGGCCCTCATCACTGTTCGGGTGTAAGATTCAGGGAACGGCGAGCGGTGGGTACACTTCTCTAGAGGAGAAGACTCACATGGAGCGGAGAAACTTAATCCTCAGCCTATTCGCAATCGGATGCTTTATCGCGACTGCTACGCTAATCCCAGGCCTCGGCACTGCTCAGGCAGACAAAGTCAAAGCGGCAATGGCAGATTTGAAAGCGAAAACGGAAAAACTTGGAACGCCGAAGGTCGAAGGGAAAGACCTGTATTTCGGCACGACGAAAGTGGATAACTCGGTTGTTGATGCGGTCGCAAAGGAGCACGGCGGTGTGGCCACGCTGTTCGTAAAGAGTGGGGATCAGTACGTGCGTGTGGCCACGACGGTCAAGAAGGAGGACGGTACAAGCGCGGTCGGAACCGCCCTGGACGTAAAGAAAGCCGCCATTGCAAGGCTCAACAATGGCGAAGCGTACTATGGATACGCGACCGTTTTCGGCAAGACTTACGACGCTGGATATGAGCCCATTAAGGACGCATCTGGTGCGGTCAACGGGGCTTACTTTGTCGGCCAGCCAAATTAGACCCTAGTTAACACAACAAGGGGCGGTCAGCAGGGGCAGCATTGCCATGTCCGCTATGGGTCAACAGCGGACATTTAAGCGCGCGAACTTGGTGTCTGCTTTACCCCTAAGAGCGGACATGCTCACCATCTGCATCAATGTCCGCTTTGTGCCAATAGCTGACATTGAGCCGTCCCATCATGTGCGATGCACCTTTACGACAAGCGCCGCATGGCTATGCCGCGGATGCCGTGTGTAAAGCTTGCCGAGTGTTGCGTAGCTTCGTTGTTACCAATCGTCCGGCTTCCTCAATGGCTGCAACAACCTGCTCTGGAACGGCGTAGTAAATCATGTGCCCAACGCCAGCAACCAACCGGAGGATGCTGTGGGGAATCTGCGCGTGAAGCCGACCGGGCTGGTTGGCATTGATGACACGATCCTCCGCACCCGCGATGATAACAACCGGCATTGTCAATTCCTGATAGCGGTGCCGCATCGCGAGGGCGCCTGGAATCATGGCGACGCCGTCTTGGCTCTCTGCGCGGATCTGTGCGGGCCGTACCGACATATTTGGCGTAGAGCCCAATGCAAAGCTGGCTGGCACAGGTAGCGGTGCGAACATTTCCTTGAGCAGTCGCGGCTGCAATAGTTTTCCGAGGATCGGCGAGATCGAAAAGCGCAAGAGATCCCCTAGGATGGGTATCGCCGGAGGTGAGGACAACAAGACGTCCCCCCGCAAGGTTGGATAGTAATACCCAGACAACAGAACGAGCGCTCTTACATCGCCCGGATGGTTTAGCGCCAGTGCCAAAGCCACCGCTGCGCCCCAGGAATGACCGAGGACAACCGGACGGTTGATGCCGAGGATAACAAGTGCATCTCTCAGAAGATCGGCCTGGGCGCGGGCGCTCCAAGCTGAACCGTGCGGACGATCACTGTATCCAAAACCCGGACGGTCGAACGCGATTACGCGATGTCGCCTCGCGAGTAGGTCCAGTACCCCGCTTGTCTGGAAATCCTCCGCCGTAACCACGTTGCCGTGAAGCAGAACGACGGGGGGGCCTTCGCCCCTCTCGAGGTAATGAAGTCTGACACCGTCGACGGTTACAAAGCGCCCGGTTGGTGGATGTTCGCGCTCAGCTTTCCGTGCGCGATATAGGTTGTATGCCGTCATCGCCCCTAACGTAGCGGCCGTCGCGACGAGGATTGCGCTTGCGCGCGATGGCATTGAAACGCGGCCCATGGCTGAGTCCCTTTCTATGAGGCCTTCGGCCTCTCTGGATTTTCACTGGTAGAAGTATCGGTAGAGGTGGCGCGTAGCCTGATCCGCGCAACATGCACTGGGGCAAGCGTGAAAGAACCGAAACGTTCCACCGACGTGTCGGAAAGCCGCATCGTAAGTATTCAATTCCTGGCGGCCCGGTCGATAGCGAGGCGTTTCCTCAGGCGGCAGTATGAACATGGCCGTGAAGAACGTCCTTCGGTGCTTGGGGCAGGAGGCGAGTGGAACGAAGTGGTGCCGCGCAAGTTCGCAATGAGTGCGGCCATCCAGCGACTCGGGCGTCGCCCCGGCAACCTCATGCGACATAGGGCGGTAGGAGATGGACGACCGGAGTAATCAGGAGCTTAAAAGTGCTCTCGCCGAAGGAGAGCTCAGCCCACGCAAACAGGCGATTGCAAAGGAAGTCCTTCGCAGACGGTATTTAGCTAAGGATGGAGGGAGGCTGTGGACATATGTCTGGCTCCCCCTCTTTGCGCTACTCGGTCTTGCCAGGATGTGGCCTAGGCGTTTTTCAGCGCCGAAAGCAGGTCAAGAGTTAGGCCGTAGCCCGAATGGAGTGTGACGGTTTCAGAGGACGCATCGCCTTCGGGCCGGAAGAGCTATCGAGGTTCACTCAAATCGTCGAACATTGCGCGACAAGTCTTCGGCCTCCCGGGTTGCGGCATTGAAGAGCAATGAGAACGGGAACCAAGCGCCCGCGAGGCAGTTAGCCTGATGACCGGGTCCGACGACACCCCTCCTCGATGATGTGTCCTTTCGAACGACACCCTTCTTGATGGTTGTTTCCCCTCTCTTGAGACCTGCCGGGCAGTCCTCTTCCGCGTGAACAGCCGCGGGCGAGCCTACCAATCATCCTAGGAGGACGTGCAATGAAATTCGCAACCTTTACCGCCGCGGCGGTTCTGTTGAGTGCCGGTTATGCGTTTGCTGGCGGTGGAGCTCCCGTTCCCGAGGGTTCGCAGACCGGCGAGCCGTCGGGTCGTCCGAGCGCCGTCTTGGATAACGCGCAATGTCAGAGCGTGTGGAAAATGGCCTCGCCAAACGGCGACACTTTGGCCGGCGATAAGGCAGTGCCCTATATCGTGAATTTCCAGATGGTCGACACGGATAAGGACGGAAAGATTTCTGCCGCCGAGTTTACGACTGGCTGTGGCAAGGGCTGGGTCCAGAGCGCCGACGCCTCAACCGCCAAGGACATGGTCCCGCCCGCCAAGCTCTAGGCGTCAGTGACGCCGCGTAGTGTAACGGTGGAGTAATGAAGCGGCCCCAGATTTGTTCTGGGGCCGCTTTCCTTTTCCAGGATCAAGGCGATCCTACGCCGCGCACCATAACGGCTGTTGAGCGCCGAAAGGCGACTCACAACTTGCCAATGGAGACTCGCGCCGGATTTGACCCTTTCCGGCAGAGTTTGCGGGTCATATCATTAGATGGTTCAGCCACCAGAGATTGGCGAGCACCATGATCAGGTTAGATAAATACAGGCCGCAGAGGAGAGAGGGCGGTGTGGCGGATGACAATCCTTTAACCGTCGTCGCGGGCGGGCATAGTCTGGCGGAGGCCATCGTAGACACCGTCCGGGAACCGCTTATCGTGCTCGACCGTGAACTACGCGTCGTTGCCGCGAGCCGCTCCTTTTACCAGACTTTCGGAGTGGAGCCAGGGACGACGGAAGGCCGAATGCTGTTCGAGCTCGGTGACGGGCAATGGAATATTCCGGCGCTCCGGACCGTCCTCGAGGACATCATTCCGAAGCACCGCACTGTCGAGGCCTATGAGGTCGAGCACGAATTCCCAATCCTCGGGCGACGGGTGATGCTTCTGAACGCTCGCCGCGTGTTCGACGAAGCCGGTTCGGATTCCGCGATACTGCTCGCGATAGAAGACGTCACCCAGCGCCGCAACTCCGAGCGCGAAAAGGACGAGTTGCTCCGTCAAAAGGAAGTTCTGCTGCAGGAGATGCAGCACCGCGTCGCTAACAGCCTCCAGATCATCGCCAGCATTCTTCTGCTCAAGGCTCGGACTGTGGAGTCAGAGGAGATACGTCTGCATCTGCAGGACGCGCATCAGCGCGTCATGTCGGTGGCGACCGTGCAGCAGCAGTTGCAAGCCTCGGGTCTGAACGAGAGAATCGAGATCGGGCCGTATCTCTCCAAGCTATGCGACAGCTTGGCAAAGTCGATGGTGGGTGAACGGCCGCTCTCGATCACGGTGCAGGCGGGTTGTGGGACCGCAGTGTCCAGCGAAGCTGTGAGCCTTGGGCTGATCGTGACGGAACTCCTGATCAACGCTTTGAAGCATGCCTTTCCGAGCGGCGAGAAGGGCAAAATCCTCGTGCGGTACGAGCCGCAGGATTCCGGCTGGCGCCTTTCGGTTTCGGATAATGGATCAACAGCCAGGGAAGAGGGCGGCGAGCCGCCGCATATCGGCCTTGGCACGAGCATCGTCGAGGCGCTGGCGCATCAACTCAACGCCAGGGTCGAGAAAACGAGTGGGCCCCAGGGCACCACGGTGACTATTACGGCACCCGCAGTCGGCGCTGAGCAGCAGTGATTATCGAGGGACGAAGCAGGACGGGGGTCTTCGACTGTCAGATCAAAGCCGGCCCATGAGAAGCAGTACGACGAGGATGATCAGGATAGTGCCGATGACACCGATGCCGCCGTGACCAAAGCAGTAGCCGTAGCCGGCCGAAGCGGCCACTAAAGCCACCAAGCAAGAAGATGATGAGGATGATAATGAGTATGAGCCCAAGCGACATGATCTGTTCGCCGGTCAGGTAGAATGAAGCATGGTCAGGTCGAAAGAAAAGAAGGCACGCGCTTCCGGCGACGCTCATCGATCAGAAGTCGAAACTGACGCTGCACCGATCATCATGGCCACTATCGACTATGAGCGTTGGCTCAAGAAGCGCATCGACGTGGTTGAACCGGATCTCCAAATGAAGCACGAGGCAATGGCGGGCTCGCTCTTCGCATTTCTGCGAGCAACCTTCTATCGCTGGGTTTCGCTGTGGCCGGAGGTCTGCCCGGACCTCGCCGGGACGCCCCGGGTCCTGGCGGTCGGCGATCTCCATGTGGAGAACTTCGGAACTTGGCGTGATACCGAGGGTAGGCTGGTCTGGGGTGTCAATGATTTCGATGAGGTTGCGCGGATGCCCTATGCGGTTGATCTCATTCGGCTGGTCACGAGCGCCATCCTCGCGAAACGGGAGAACGGGCTGGGCATTGATGCCAACAGCGCTGCGACGGCGGTGCTCGAGGGGTATTCTGAATCACTGGAAGCGGGCGGCAATCCATTCATTCTCGAAGAAAGCCACCCCGGTCTGCGCGAAATGGCAATGGATGCAGCGCATGAACCAACAAAGTTTTGGTCCAAACTCGTCAAGCTCCCACGCGCGACGCCACCTAAAGGCATCCAGCGACTGCTCCGGCGGTCGTTTCCCGATGAGGCACGGGACATCGTCTTCTCGCACCGTATCGCCGGTGTGGGTAGCCTTGGTCGACCACGATACGTCGCTGTTGCCTCCTGCAATGGCGGCTTTGCCGCTCGCGAAGCGAAAGCGTGGCTGCCGCCGGCTTGGGGCTGGGCCAAAGGGCGGCCAAAGGAACGACCCTACTCGGTTTGGCTGGTTAAGCACTCGGTTCGGCAGCCGGATCCTTACTATACCGTCGAGGACGGTTGGGTCATTCGTCGCCTAGGCCCGCACTGTGGAAGAATCGAACTAGCGGAGCTTAAGAAGCAGCGAGACGAACGGCTCATCCTGAGGGCGATGGGGCGTGAGACAGCAAATCTGCATCTGGCGACACCTGATCAGCGGACCACGCTGCTGCATGATCTAACCGAGCGTAAACCAGACTGGCTCGTCAACGCGGCACGCGCCATGTCAAAGGCGACCGAGCAGGATTGGGAGCAGTTTCGATCCTCACAATTAGCGGGCCGAAGCTAACCGTGCATCTTGGCCTCGGCCTTCGGGCACATGTCTGCTTTGGGTCATTCGCGGACATGGAACTCTTGTCATCCCGACTTGAATCGTCCGCTCTGCTCGAAAAGCGGACATAGAAGGTCTCGCGCGCGGGCTCGCGCAACCTCCTCCTCCCGATAAGAAAGGAGGAGCCTAAATGGATACGCATGTTCACATCCAGCCTGATGGCCGAGTCGCTCAACCTTGGAACAAGGGCAAGCTCACCGGTGCCAAGCCGCCTCTTAGCCCGAAACATGTTTGGGCGGTCAGAACGCGGCTCCAATTGTTGAGACGCTTCAGAGATCTCGCACTGTTCGACCTCGCCATCGACAGCAAACTTCGTGGGTGCGACCTGGTAGGCCTGAGGATTGCTGATGTGGCACCCCATGGTTATGCCGTCGATCGAGCCTCCGTTAGACAGCTCAAAACAGGGAGGCCGGTTCGCTTCGAGGTTACGGAGCAAACGCGCCAGGCGATCGACGACCATCTCTCGCAACGGCGTGGGATCTCTAACCCATACGTCTTCCCTGGACGCGGTGCGACAGGGCATCTGAGCACGCGGCAGTACGCAAGGCTGTTAGCGGGGTGGCTCGCAATGATCGGCCTTGACCCATGCTTCTATGGCACGCATTCACTCCGGCTACGTTGATCTATAAGAAAACAGGGAATCTTCGAGCGGTTCAGCTCCTGCTAGGCCACACGAAGATCGAGAGCACGGTTCGCTATCTCGGAATCGAGCTTGATGACGCGCTCGCCGTAGCCGAGCAAATCGACGTCTGAAAAGGGAGGCAGAGCAGACATGCTCTGCCTCCAAATCTATGTCAGCTAAGTGCCAAAAGCAGACATGGCGGTGGTCGGTAAGCCAGTGATAACGTCGCTAGCGACGATGGCGACAAATAACCGAGTGAGGCCCTGCGTGATTGCGAAGGTGCTGGACTGGTTCGGCTTTGGCCCACACGGAAATGGTCAACACGAGCACGATCATGACCGGGATCATGCCCTCGGCCACACCCATGGGGTCGTAGACCCTGTCATAGCCACCACGGACCGCGGAATCTGGGCGATCAAGTGGTCGTTCTTGATCCTCGCGACAACGGCTGTTCTGCAGCTTGCTGTCGTGTACGTCTCGGACAGCGTGGCGCTACTCGCGGACACCATCCACAATGTCGCCGATGCCGGTACAGCCATACCTCTCTGGGTCGCCTTCGTGCTTGCTCGCCGGAAGCCGACACAGACCTTTACCTATGGTTATGGCAGGGTCGAGGACTTCGCTGGTCTCGCCATTGTCCTGATCATTCTGTCGAGCGCATTGGTAGCTGGGTATGAGGCCATCGACCGGCTTTTCCACCCGCGTCAGGTGATGCATCTCGGCTGGCTTGCCGCTGCTGGCGTGATCGGATTTTTGGGCAACGAGGCCGTGGCGGTATTTCGCATCCGCATTGGTCGAGAGATCAACAGCGCGGCGCTCATAGCCGACGGGTACCATGCGCGAACTGACGGGCTCACCAGCTTGGCAGTTGTCCTAGGCGCATTTGGAGTGTGGATGGGATATGCGCTCGCAGACCCGATCATCGGCCTCATCATAACGGCGGTCATTCTTGGGATCGTCTGGCAGTCCGCCAGGGCCGTGTTGACGAGGATGCTCGATGGCGTCGAGCATGCGACGATTGGTGAACTTCGCCACGCTGCGCAGCATGCAAGAGGCGTCGTGAGTGTGGAACGGGTTCGAGCGCGGTGGTTAGGACACCGCCTGTACGCCGAGATGACGTTGGCTGTCGATCCGGCACTATCGCTGGCCGACGCGGGTAAGGTGGTCGAAGATGTAAAGGAACACGCTCGCGGTCATGTGCCCGCATTGGAAAGCCTCCATGTGGAGGTGGTGCCTACCTCAGGCCGGGAGAGACCTGAGCACCATCCAAAGGCCGAACACGAGCACCATCACTGAGCTCCCCACCTCCAACACCGTTCCCACGCGATGCCGCCAGCCTTCGGTTCGTTCTCGCCGCTGCTCGCATGTTGGAGGGCTTGCAGCAGAGGAGCTGGCGCTCGCATCGCCTCACATGGCCTGACAGCCACACGGTCCAGTTAAGAACGGTGGCAACTAGAGGCCCACGCGAGCTTGAGGCCAAGATGCCGAGACGATGGTGGCACTTGGGTAAGAAGCACGAGAGCGAGGTGTCGAAGGCAAGCGCCCTCATCCACCTAAACAGGACCCAGCACCGCTGCTACGCTATACACAACAACAGCGACGGCACTGGGCCTGGCCGTTCGCAGGGTGTGGAGACGACCTCTGCTGTGAAGGCCGACTAAGAGTTTAGGGCTGAATTGGTTCGGGGGCTAGAGTCGAAGAGGAACGGGACCGCGAACGCGATACCAACTACGAGACACCAACGACGATCCCCGCTGAAATGCAGTCTGGACCCTAAGAACCTGCATTGGCTTTTGGCGAGCGGCCTTACATCCAACTCATAAGGACCAGACCAACAAAAACCAGGGCAAGTATGATCAGAACTAGAGGCCCAGGCGTCTGGATCTCTTCTGCCGCACGATCAGGGGGCCTGAGGGCCATTTATGGCTGATTATAAGGCGTTTAGCGGGCGTGGTGGCGCAGCTTAGGTAACAGTGAAGGTAACCAGGCTGCTCGCACGCCAGCCCGCAAGGCTTTTGCTCACCCCTAGCATAAGCAGGGGACCCGCCATCGGCGGTTCGCGTGGGACCCATGGAAGCCCTGCAAAGATGGGGCAAAGGAGACTTAATGGAGAAGTGCCATAACTGCTCCGACCGCCTGACTGACACCGGACGGGGCAGGCCACAGAAGTTTTGTTCGGACAGATGCAGGAAGGTCCATGGCCGATTAAACGGACAAAAAGTTGCGTCTACAGGGAAGGGCCTGGGTGGCCCCATTGCCCATGAAGATCAGCTAGAGGGCTCCACCACCCCTCCTGCGGCGTTTCTTCCCCCAGCGAAGGGGCGGATCATATCCAGAGAAGATTTCCGCTGGCGCGGTCTTGCCCTTCACTGCGGAAGCCGCAGACACGTTTCTAAGTTTGGCGCAGAACTGGGATTCGCTTGCTGCCGAGCTTGAAAGTGCGCGAATTTTCCTAGCCACGATGACCGCAATAAACAGCGATCAGGCGGAACCGCCTAAGGCCGCTTAAAAGGGCGCCGGGCCGAAGCCGACGCCCCCTGGAGGTTCTAGGCTAAAATACGGGTTCTACTTTTTGCATTCTTTCATTCCGGCCATCGCCTTTTTGGCCGCGGCCTCGGAGCCAAACTGGCCCATCATGCTAAACTTCTCAGTCTCAGTTGGCGGTGTCGTTGCTATCGAGCATTGTTTCTTCGTCTTATCGAACATTACGTAAAAAGTGGCGGCGGAGACGGGGACTGCGGACATTCCAACCAGCAAAGCTGCTAGCAGATACCGTTTCATGGGGTTACTCCTTCACTAGTGAGGACCCTACCTTGGGTCAGCCCCATAACCTGGACCCGCGGCCACCAGTTCCGCCATGCGGCACGCACAAGGGGCGCCCAGATTTTGTCTGTAGCGATGACAAGCGCGCGCCGAAGCGATAATGCGCTCAGCTTTTATCGAACCAGTGCATAAGGTCCGAACCCTTCCTGCCGGTTAGACCGCTTCAGTGATAATCTCCTGGCGCAACTCTTGCGCTTGGGGGGAAAACACCATGCCTTTTCGAATCAGCCCGCCTACGCAGATAACCCTGCTCATCTCTGTTCTCGTGGCAATCCTAGCCTTGGTTGCTCGCTATTCTGGGGTTGCGATTCCCATTATAGGAGAGCATCCGTTCGGCACGCTTCTGATCGGTTATATTGTACTTCTTGCGGGCAACCTGATCGAAGGGATCTAGAATAAACTTGTTTGCAAAGGGCGCCGACAGAAGCCGCGCTAGTCGGAACTGATTTTAATCAGTCCGATGGGATGCGTTGCGAATCGGCGGCTGCTTCTTGAGTGCGAAAAATTCTCAACATAAGGGGGACACGATGAGAAAGCTGACTTTAGCTATTGCAATTCCAGCACTGGCAATCGCTGCGTTCGTGGCCGTATCCGCTCAAGCCGCGCCGCGTATAGCTTTGCCGTCGCAAAACCAATCGGCAATCCAACAGATAGGCTGCACCAATGCTGGTCCGCGTTGCCCCTTGGGGCGCGCCTGGATCTGCACTAAAAAAGGCTGTGCGTGTGAGACTTGCGGGGTCCACTATGGCGCTCCATGGAGATACCCGTTACGCCCCTGGCGCTGGCGTTATTAGGCGGGCAACTAGAAGGCTTGTTTGCCTGATGGCGTTTGCGTTCTCGGTGACAATCTGAAGCATCACTCCCTCCAGGGTTAGCCAGGAGGCGAGCGCGTGCCCAATGCCGGATGCTAATGCTATATCGGGGATGGTCATCGCGAACCCACTCTCCTGAGGTTTCGGTGGCGGGTCGTGCTGGTCGGGAGCTCGCTGTCGCCGAGAACCTGTTTCGGGTTGACCTCTCCCCCAAGGAGCAGCGCGATCGCATATGGAAAGCCGCTTCGCGGCTGGCGCCTCAGGCTGCAACCTTTTGTGCAACCTTATGAGTCGGATGGTGGCTTGTGACCCTAGCTAAGTCCTTGAGAAGGCTGGTACCGCCGGGCGAATTCGAATCGCCGACCTCTTGATCCACAGTCAAGCGCTCTAACCAGCTGAGCTACGGCGGCATATTCTTGCCTTGGCCCGGAACCTAAGCGCAGGCGTCCACCCTTGCAAGCGCAGGCAGCGCGAATCAAAAGGCCCGGGCAGAGCCCGGACCTTTATCCCTCATTCCCTCGCGCGGGTAGCGCTCTTGCAAGCGCTTAGGAGGGCCTGACCTTGCGCAGGGTCTCGAAGGAGCGCGTCACCTGATGCTTGATCGGCTCGGAAGCATCCGCGACGATCTTGGTGGTGAGCGCCCTGATCTCGTTCGCCTGGCTCCCGAGCACCTCGAACTGGTGACGGAAATAGCTCGACTGGAGCTCGAAGAACTCGGCGACGGTCTTGGCGCCGGCGAGGCTTTTGGCGAGGTCGAAGGCGGAATTCACGTTGCGCTGAGAAATGTCGATGAGCTTGCGGTTGAACGCTGCGGCACCCTGGCCAGCGGCGTCGAACGCGCGCTCGAGCGCATCGACCGTCTCTTCCATCACGTCCTTGCCACGCTCATAGGCGTCGCGGGTCTGGGTCACCGTCTTCTCGGCGAGCGCGCGAACGCTCTCAGGCACGGTGGCGTCGAACTTCACCGACTTCAGGTCCTTCTCGAACTCGCGCGCGGCCTTACTGAAAGATTCGCGCACCTGCTCGGCGACGGCTTGGGGGGAATAGGCTTCGCTCATGGTTGCACCTCTGCTTGGACTTCGTTGGCCTCTGAGAATAGGCGGAAGCTTCGCGCCCTTCCCAGCAGCGGTTCCGCCTCAATCTTTGTTGCACTGCAATATAATTGTTGCGATGCGGTATGACAAGGGATCGCAGGGATCTGCGGAAGGACTTTTTTAGCCCTGGGGACGAACTCCTTGCTTTCGCCCTTGCAAAGTGGCGAATTCGCCTAAATTTGAAGATGAGTCGAGTGAATGTCCGAACAGACGGCGTTCGCGTGGCCAAGTCGAGCATGCCGCCCGCGACGCGGAAGGGCGCTCTCTCCCGTCGCTCATTGGGGCCCGCATGGCCGAATTCAAACTGCAAAAGCGCCTCGAAGAGCTCGAGGGGGACCGCGAGGCGCTCGAACATATCGCCCGCGCGCTCAAGGGGCGTGTATTGCTCGGGCCGGGCGCGCTCGCAAATCCCGACGACTGCGATAGCGCTTCGGTGGTTTCACTCGACCCGCGAAGCATTAACCTGCTGCTCGAAGCGATGCCCGAGGCTGTGGGCCTCGTCTCAAAAGGCGCGCTGGTGCATGCCAACGCGGCCTTCGCCTATGCCTTCGGCTTCCGGTCGCTCGCCGAGCTGATCGAGGCCGGCGGGCTCGATGCGGTCCTGCCCGGCAGCGCCGCATTGTTCAGCCATGTCGAAGGACCCGAGCGCACGCCGCCGATCGACGCGCTCACGCGCTCGCGCCGCAGGCTGAAAGTCGCGCTCGCGCTAAACCCGCTCGATGACGGCGCGGAACTCGTGCTGCTCCGGCTGATCGATCAGACGAGCCTCGACGCGGAGCCGCCTGAAGCTTCTGTTGGACATGAAGACACCTCGCCTTTGGCCGAGGAGACGCCTGCGGCGCCCGACAAGAACGAAGCGTCGGGACGCCTCGACTTCCTCGCCAAGGTGAGCCACGAGGTGCGTACGCCGCTCAATTCGATTCTCGGATTTACCGAGCTGATGCTGCAAGAGCCCCTGGGGCCCATTGGCAATCCGCGTTATCGCGGCTACATCGAGGACATCCATCAGAGCGGACTTTACGCGCTCAGCCTGCTCAACGACCTTCTCGACATCTCCAAGATCGAAGCCGGCAAGTTCGAGCTCGACTTTACCTCCGTCGACGTGCCCGAGCTCGTCGAGGAATGCGCGGCGAGCCTGCAGCCGCTTGCCAAGAGCGCGCGCATCCTGCTCAGGACCTCGCTCGCGCCCGACCTGCCGCTCGTCGTGGCCGACCCGCGCCGGCTGAAGCAGGTCCTACTCAACCTGCTCACCAATGCCATCAAGTTCACCAAGGAAGGCGGTCAAGTGATCGTGTCCGGCACGATGGTTGACGGCGAACTCCGCCTGCGCGTGCGCGACACCGGCGTCGGCATGACCGAGGACGAGATCGCCTACGCCATGCAGCCTTTCAACCAGCTCGACACATCGCCACGGTCGCAGCCAGGCACGGGCCTCGGCCTGCCGCTGACCAAGGCTTTGGTCGACGCCAACCGTGCGCGGCTCGTGCTTTCGAGCGAGAAGGGCGCCGGCACCTCCGCCGACGTGCTCTTTGCGCCCGAGCGGTTATTCACATCCTAAGTAGCCGTAGCCGGTCTCCGCGGCGACGATGATTTCACGCGTTGTGCATTTGCGAAATCTCCGCTCGGTTGCATGTATTTCTATCTATATTGCGGATTTATTCTTCGCCTAATCTCTTTTCATTTTGTGTTCACGTACGAATACAGAGTTAGAAGGCTTCTAAAGTCGGTTTTAGTACAATATTCTTGTTGACTCTGGCCAACGGCAAATCGTAAGCGGAGAAATGCGCCCTTTCCCGACGCGGGATGGGCGAAGCCATAGTCCGATCCCGGGGCCTTGACCCCCGGCCATTGGAGGTCTTGATGCGATTACGTTTGGCGCGCGCTCTAGCGCTTGCGTTTCTTCCTGCCCTCGCCAGCTCGTCCGTCCTGGCCGCCGACTCCGGCGAGGTCAACGTCTATTCCTACCGGCAGCCTTACCTGATCGAGCCTCTGCTCAAGGAGTTCACCGACGAGACGGGCGTCAAGGTCAACGTGATCTTCGCCGAGAAGGGGCTGATCGAGCGCATCGAGGCCGAGGGCCGCAACAGCCCGGCCGACGTGCTGCTCACCGTCGATATCGGCAATCTGACGCAAGCCGTCTCGTCGGGCATCGGGCAGCCGGTGAAGTCGGAGACGCTCGAAGCTGCGATCCCCGCCGCCTATCGCGCCGAGGACGGACAGTGGTTCGGGCTGACGCGCCGCGCGCGTGTCATCTATGCCTCGAAGGACCGCGTGAAACAGGACGCCATCACCTACGAGGAGCTCGCCGATCGGAAATGGCGCGGCAAGATCTGCACGCGCTCAGGCCAGCATCAATACAATGTCGCACTGATCGCCTCGATGATCGCCCATCACGGCGAGTCGTGGACCGAGGAATGGCTCAAGGGCGTGAAGGCCAATCTCGCACGCAAGCCAGCGGGCAACGACCGTCTGCAGGTCAAAGGCGTCTATGCCCGCGAGTGCGACGTCGCGCTCGGCAACACCTACTACATGGGCACCATGCTGACCGACGAGAAAGAACCCGAGCAGAAGGCGTGGGCGGAGTCGGTCAACATGCTGTTCCCCAACACGGCCGATCGCGGCACGCATGTGAACGTCTCTGGCGCGGTGGTGGCGAAGAACGCCCCCAATCGCGACAACGCGGTGAAGCTTCTCGAATTCCTGGCCTCCGACAAGGGCCAGGAGATGTATGCCGAGGTCAACTACGAGTATCCGGTGAAAGACGGCGTTCCCTGGTCGAAGCTTGTGGAGTCGTGGGGCACGTTCAAGGCCGACCCCATTCAACTCGACGAAATCGCATCGTTCCGCAAGAAGGCGAGCGAGCTCGTAGACAAGGTCGGTTTCGACGACGGGCCGAGTTCATAAGGGGACTTGGAGATGAGCTTCCATAAGAAAATCGACAGGCTGGGTAGCCTCAAGGATACGCAGCGGGCTGTTCGACCGCCGCAGAGCGGTGCCGAATGGCTGGTCGGCGTGGGCTTCAGGTGCTGGCTCGCGGGCTACGACACCGGCGACATCACCTGCTGGGAGAACGGCTGGAACGAATATTCGCGCGCGCTCGGCACCGAGCGGGCGAAGCGCGCCGTGACCGAGCTTGCCTGCTGGGTCCGGGCCGTACGCGCGCACGCCTCGCGCAAGATCGAGTATTATCCGGTCGGCTGCCCCGG
Source organism: uncultured Alphaproteobacteria bacterium (assembly GCA_963821255.1). Classification (GTDB taxonomy): domain Bacteria; phylum Pseudomonadota; class Alphaproteobacteria; order Rhizobiales; family Methyloligellaceae; genus Methyloceanibacter. The sequence continues at coordinate 99,155 of CAWGCX010000010.1, forward strand.
CTTCTGCGCCGACGAGTGCATGGCGATCTCGCTGATCGCGGCCTCGCAGCACCATCGCTGCCCGGCCATGCGCGCCTGCGCGCTGGCGCTGACCGGTTCAGATCTGGTCGAGCCGGTGATCGACGCCGCCAATGCCTTCGCCGACGCTCTGCACGAGGCCGATCAGCGCCTGTCTCAAGAGGTGGTCGCGGCGCTGATGGTCGACTGGCGCAAGGGAGGCGGGGACGGCCTCTCTGACCGGCGCTGAAACCAACGCGCCCGCGCGCGGGCGGCTTGCGCTGCTCACTGACGGCAGCAGCTTCGGCTGGTCGGCTGCGGCGCTTCTCATCACGCTGATCGCGCTTCTGCCGGTCTTCGCCATCGGCCTCATCGCGCTTAAATCCAGCGGAGACACCTGGCCGCATCTCATCGCCAACGTCCTGCCCGGCGCCGTGCGGAGCACGGGCCTGCTCATGGTGGGCGTCGGCGCCATCACGCTTCTCGTTGGCACCGGCACGGCGTGGCTCGTCACCATGTATCGCTTTCCGGGGCGGCGCTATCTGCAATGGCTGCTGCTGCTGCCGCTTGCGATCCCGACCTATATCGCGGCGTACACCTATATCGAGCTGCTCGATTATTCGGGCATCGTGCAGACGCTGTTGCGAGAGGCGTTCGGCTGGCGCAACGCGCAAAGCTACTGGTTCCCGGACATCAGGGGTCTCGGCGGCGCGATCTTCGTTATGAGCGCCGTGCTCTATCCTTACGTCTACATCACCGCGCGCACGAGCTTCGTCGCGCAATCGGTCTGTGTGCTCGAGGCCAGCCGGACGCTAGGCCGCACGGCGGCGGAGACGTTCCGGCAGATCGCGCTGCCGCTGGCGCGCCCCGCGCTTGCTGCAGGCGTTGCGCTCGCGCTGATGGAGACGTTGAACGACATCGGCGCCGTCGAGTTTCTCGGCGTCAGGACCCTCACCGTCGCCATCTACGACACCTGGCTTGACCGCAACAGTCTCGCGGGCGCGGCGCAGATCGCCTGCGTGCTCTTGCTTTTCGTCTTCGCGCTGCTGTTCATCGAGCGCGCGCTTCGGGCCGGCCGGCGCTTCCATCATACCACCGGAAAATACCGCGACCTGCCGGAAGAGAAGCTTGGCGGCGTCAAAGGCGCGCTCGCCGCGCTCGCCTGTATCCTGCCTGTGCTCGTCGGCTTCGCGCTACCCGCTGGCATGCTGGGGCATGACGCCTTGAGCCATCTCGCCGCAGGGCTTGCGCCTTCGTTCTGGCAGGCAGCCTTCAACAGTTTCGCGCTTTCAGCTGCGGCGGCCGCGCTCGCTGTGACGCTTGCCGTCGTGCTCGCTTATGCGCGCAGGCAGACGCAGTCGACGCTCGTCCAGACCGCGAGCCTCGTGCCCGCCATATCCTATGCCATCCCGGGCACGGTGCTCGCCATCGGGCTGCTCATCCCGCTCGCCGGGCTCGACAACAGCATCGATGCCATGATGCGTTCGCTGTTCGGCATCTCGACCGGACTTCTGCTCTCGGGCACGGCATTCGCGATCGTGCTTGCCTACACGATCCGCTTCCTTGCCGCGTCGCTCGGCGCGGTGGAGGGCGGCTTGAGCCGCATTTCGCGCCATATCGACGACGCATCGCGCACGCTCGGCGCCTCGCTCGGCGAGACGCTGCGCAAGGTGCATCTGCCGATGCTGCGCCCCGCGCTCGGCGCGGCCGCGCTGCTCGTGTTCGTCGATTCGATGAAGGAGCTGCCCGCGACGCTGCTGCTCAGGCCGTTCAACTTCGATACGCTGGCGACGCAAGTCTTCACGCTCGCATCGCTCTATCGCTACGAGGAGGCTGGGCTTGCTGCGCTCACCATCGTCGCGGTGAGCTTGGCACCGGTTCTCTTGCTGCACGGGATCATCGCGGGAAGCAGGCCTGGCGCCTCTCCCGCAAGGCACCAAGCGGCTGCTTCACGGCCGAATGTCGCGCTCGGCATGTCTTGATAAGTCGAGAAAATCTGCCCCTCCGCTCTCGCCATTTGGGGGCGCCCAGGCTAAAAATGCGGGTATCAGCGTGCAACGAAAAGGGAGCGCCCGGCCGAGTTCGAGCCGGCGCCGGAACGGGTGGAAACGTGGGCATGAAGCCGCGCCAACTGAACTGGAAATGGCTTCTGCTCAGCTTTGCCGTTCTCATCCTTGCCACCGTTGCGATCTTCCCCCGCCTTACCGGCAACTCGGCCGAGCTTCAGCGGCGCACGATCGCGGCGCTGTCGGATTGGGCGGGCGGCGAAGTGAAGCTGACCGGCCCGCTCACCGTCCATTACTTCCCCGATGTCGCGATCAAGGGCGGCTTCGAGTTGCGCGACCCGGCGCGGCTGCCGCCGGTCCAGTCGATCGCGAGCAACGACGCCAAGTTCACGCTCGATCTTCCCGCGCTGCTCGGCGGGCGCATCAGCATCGACGCACTTCGGCTGACCAAGCCGGAGATCGTGCTCAAGGATCAGGCTCCGTCGGCGCCAACCTCGCAGGAGACGCAAGCGGCGCGCATCGCCAACCTCTTTGCCGGCACGAATGTCCGGACCGTTCGCTTGCGCGACGGCAGGATCACGCTGCCGCCATCGCTCGGCGGCGAGACGATCGACAAGGTCCAGGCGCGATTCGATGCGAGCGCCAACACGGGTGCGATGTCGAGCTTCGGCTCGTTCGATTTCCGCAACGAAACCGTGCGATTTGCGCTCGACAGCGCAAAGCCCGTAGCGACGGAGACCGGTGCCGCCGTGCCTGTCGGTCTGACGCTCAACTCGTCTCCACTCGCGCTGAAATTCAGTGGGAACGCGACGATCACCGATAGCCTCAAGCTCGACGGCGAAGTGCAGACGGAGATCGCCGACGTGCGCCGCCTGTTCCGCTGGTCCGGCATCGCATTGCCCGAGGGCAAGAGCCTGCAAGGGTTGACGGCTTCGGGCACCGCACATTTCAGCGGCACGACGCTCAGCTTCGACGACGGCGTCTTCACGCTCGACGGTAACACCGCCGACGGGGTTTTGTCGGTTGCCATGGGCGCGCGGCCGCACCTCGAAGGGACGCTCGACTTCGGGCGGCTCGTGCTCGATCCTTATTTCGGCTGGAGCGCGGCGCCTGAGGCCGCACCAGCGAAAGGCACGGGCCTCGACCGCGTGCTGCTCAATCATTTCGATGCCGATCTGCGCGTCTCGGCGGCAGAGATTGCGGCCGCCGCGCTGAAGCTCGGCCGCGGCGCGTTCACGCTGAGCGCCAAACGCGGTGTGCTCGCGAGCGAGATCGGCGAGCTTGAGCTTTGCAACGGCGAAGGCACGGGCCGCATCGGCGCCGACCTGACGCAGCAGGAGGTCAAGGCCAATCTCACGGCGACTTTTTCCAATATGAGCCTCGAGACTTGCCTTCAGCCGTTCGGGCTTACGGCGCCCTTCAAAGGCACGAGCGGGCTGAAGATCGAGGCCGCAACGGAGGGCAATCATTGGGAGGAGGCCGTCAAACGCCTCACGGGAGAGCTCAAGCTCAATGCGCAGAACGGGTCCGTACCAATCGATCTTGGGCGGCTGTTAGGGGCGACCGTTCCGCTCGACGGCGACGGCTGGGCGCAAAGCAACGGGACCGGGTTCGACAGGCTTGCTGCCGAATGCCGCCTCGCTGTCGGTCACATTTGGTGCCAAGCCTTCGACATGCAGACACAAGGACGCCTGGTCTCCGGCACCGGCGACATTGACTTGATGCGACAGACGCTCGAATGGAATCTGACGGCCGCCGACTCTGACGATGCGTCCGCGCGCACGACCGCGCCGCGCATTTCGATCCGCGGGCCCTTGGCCGAGCCAATGATCAGAAGGGCCGATCGGCCGACCTTTGGTGAGGGATCGACGCAAGCAAGCCCGCTGTCCAACCCGGTTTCGCCGCGCTGAGTTTCGTAGGGAGTCGTCCAAAGCGAGATCATCGCCCGTGTCTTGCCCGAGCAATCAGAACCCTGAACCTGTAAACGCGATGCAGACGCGCCCGCGCCTTGCCGTCGCCGCGGCGCTCGCGCTCGCGATGGTCGCCGGTATTTTTTCCGCGGGCGCGGAAGACGGCGCGACGCTGAAGATCGCGACCTGGGGTGGCGCTTACGGGCAGTCGCAGGAGATTGCCTATTTCGAGCCCTTCGCCAAGGAGACCGGCACCAAGGTCGCTACCGAGACCTATGACGGCTCGCTCGGCAAGCTCCAGCAGATGATCGGCACGGGCGAGTCTCCTATCGACGTGGTCGATGCGTCGTCTTTCACGGTTGGCGCGCTCTGCAAGGACGGCCTGCTCGAGCCGCTCGATGCCGCAAGCCTTGGGCTCATTTCGGCGTCGGGGGACGACTTTCATGCGGGCGGACTTACGCCATGCGGTGTGGCGAGCGTCGCCTGGTCGACCGCCATCGTCTACGACCGGCAAGCCTTCCCGAAGGACCGCCCGTCGAAAATCGCCGACCTGCTCGACACCAAGCGCTTCCCCGGCAAGCGCGCGCTACCGGCATCGGCGCGCCGCACGCTCGAACTGGTGATGCTCGCCGATGGGGTCGAGCCGGCCAATGTCTATACGGAGCTTGCGACGCCGGAAGGCGTCGAGCGCGCCTTCCAGGCGCTCGACCGGATCAAGGGTAGCGTCTTTCTGTGGGACAATCCCCAGGAGCCGATCACCTGGCTGCTCGAAAAGCACGCGGTCATGGCCGCGGGCTACACGGGGCGCATTTTCCGCGCCGCTGTCGGCGACAAGCGCCTTGGCATCATCTGGGACGGCCAGGTCTATGATCTCGATTTGTGGGCGATCCCCAAGGGCGCGAAGAACAAAGACGCTGCCAATCGCTTCATCGCCTTCGCCTCCGATCCGACGCGGATCGCAAAGCAGGCCGAGCTCATCGCCTACGGCCCCATGCGCAAATCGGCGATCGACCTCGTCGGCAAACATCCTGTGATCGGCGCCGATATGAAGCCGTTCCTTCCGACGGCGCCCGAGAACTTCCAGAAGGCGCTCAAATTCGACGAGGCTTGGTGGAACACGAACGGCGCCGAGATCGAGAAACGCTTCGCGGCATGGAACGCGAGCGTCGTTGCCGAGGCCCAGGCGCAAGAGGCCGCGGAAAAGGCCAAGGAAGAAGAACGCAAGGCCAAGGAGCAGGCCGCGCAGCAGAAGGCCGCGCCCTAGTGCCGAGCCTCCGCATGCGGCGACAAAATTGCGCGCAGGAGAAATCTCCCGTTTGCCTTGGCTCTCGCCTTCGTGTCATGCTCGATGTTGGAGAGAGTCATGCGGGGAGGTCTCGCGTGCCGTTTCTCCTGCACAGGACGCCATGACGATCAGCACTGCCGGGCGGGGCCGGCAGTGCACTTTCCCCAAAGCCTGCCTCTCAGAACGCGCGGTAGACGCCGAGGCTGACATAGCCGCTGGGTCGTCCTCCAGATAGTTCCCGGTAAAACCGCCCGAGAGGTGATCTCGAGTCGCGGAAGTGCCCGCGGACGAAGCCCCCGCCCCGGCCTGCGTCGTATTCCTCGTTGCCGAGCGCCGCCTTTGATCCCGAGCGACAGCTTGGGGCGTGCGCGGAACCCGAGCCGGGCGAGCACGCAACAGGCTTGAGGCCAAGCTCGGTTCCCTGCACCGACGTTGTTCGGATCGCGCGGGGAAATCACCTGGCTGTCGACTTCGATCGCCGCGAAGAGCTTGACGATGACGCTGCCCGGTGGAACTGATAGCCGGTCGGTTTCGTGCGAGCCAGATTTCTTGTTGCTCAACAGTCGCTTAGCCAGGCGCGGACCTTTCTAAACCTTCCAAAGGTAACCCATGAGGTAACATCGACCAGGGGGTGAGACGCGCTCGCCTCCTGGCTAACCAAAGGAGGGAGTGATGGCTGCACAGCTACAACCCGAAAACATGGGCGCGTTGTTCACGCGGTATAGTAAGGACTGCGCCGCCTTCAACAGGTTGCCGGGCCTACCTGACCATGACCCCGAGTTTAAGCGCCGAGCCACCGCAATGCATCGGAGCGAAAATCGCTTCCGACGCGCGCCGATCCACACCAAGGAAGATGCCCTGACGGCGATGAAATACATCGAAAGCGAATTGGACAACTCCGGCGCGTGGGACTTTATGCGCCCGCTGTTCAGGTCGTTGCGCACATACATCGAAGGGAGGGATGCATGAAGCCCTTCACCTGCCGTTCCGTCACGGCTGGCAGTGCTGCGGCCGTGGCGGCGATCCCCGCGCTGGCACTTTGTGGCGATGCCGCCGCGCGGGTCGAACACCGCACCCGCGAACTCGAAAAGGCCATGGGCGACCTCTATGGCCGCGAAGTGGAAATGCTAAGGTTCGAGCCTGGGGATGGCATGGTGGCGTGCGTCATGGTTGCTGCAAATGGCGGAGCGACCGTTCGACCGCGTGCCAACAGTAAGTGGCTTTATGTTGGCCAGGAGTAGTTGACCAGGGAGATGCAGGGGCGTCGGCTTCGGTCGGCGCCCTTATTGCGCGCAAATCCCAGTGTAAACTCTGGTCGTGGGAGGGAAGGCACAATGCCCGGTGGCGGTGTCGAAGTTAAAGTAAAGGGCCGCGTTATCTTCGTGATCCTGCCTGGCACGACTTATCGCGTTCAGTTCCATGTACCCCCCGACGAGCCTCGACTAATTCAATCGGAACACTTATCCGTCGATAGGGCGGCGCCCATGTCGCACAAGGACTTTGAGGCGATGGCATGGGAAGCGGCAACTCAGAAAGCCCGTGAGCTAGGTTGGATTCTATAGCAGTGTCGCTTATTTGTGGGCGCATGACCCTAGAAGAACGTCTCGCCCTGCCAAGGCGCGAAGCAAAGACCCTTGCTAAGCGGAAGCCTAAATAGCTGTCTACTTCTTACCCCACGCTTGCAGGCCGGCGCGTGCCGCCTCGGCCTTGGTAGCGAAAGGCCCGATTGGCTCATCGTCTCCGTGATAGGCCCACCAGCCGTCACTCAACCGCATGAGCCATCCTTCGCACAGCTCATGGAACTGGCGTATTGCCTCTCCGTCGGTCATCGGTCAGGCGCCGGCATGCCGACAGTCTATCACTTAGGCGCTATGGTGTGGGGAAGCTCCGCTCGATCACCCGCGCCCGCTGTCGCAATGTGATGCGCTTGCCAGGCTTGGCCTTGACGGCCGCGGCGTAGGCGGCGCGAGCGACATCTAAATCACTCACGAAGGCGATTACCTGCTCGATGAGCCTGTCCTCGTCGTCCCACAGGTCGATCCGATAGTGGAAATCGTCGGGGCTCAGGTCCATCGGGCGATTGGAGAACAAATCAGGTACATGGTCAACTTGGCGTGCTCGCAGGAGCCTTCCATCGCGCAATGTAAGTCAGCGGTGCCCGACGGGGTCGCAATCGATCAGGCCGCGCGCAAGGCGTCTTTTTGCGCGATGACCTCAACTAGACGGCAAAAGAAGCTTGTGATTGCTGAATATCGCTCGCTCGGAAGTCTTGTGGATTAAGCAGAATAGGAGGTTCCGGATGTCAATACTTCAGACTATGTGCGGTCTAGTTGCCATCGTAGGGGGCGCGTTCTGCCGAAGCGGAAAGGCCGCCTTCCTCGTGGGAGTTAGCGTCGCGCTCGTCTATGCTGCGATCATTTCGCTCCTTTTGTTTGCAGCTCGTAACAGTATAGCTCTCGGTCGATATGCCTGCACTACTCGGAACTCTTACTGGGGCGGGATTGGTGTTTATTATATTCGCCCTGCTCGCCAACAGTGGCGGCGCTGGTTGAGCGGCAAGCAGCGGGCCACCGTAAAGTAGGGCGCCCCAAAGCGAGCGCCCAGCTAAACGCGCGTTGCAGACGAAACGCCGCCGCGATCGGAATCTTGGGGCCGGTGATCGAGCCGAACCTTTTCATCGCTCGGTGCACATAAGGCCGCTGACCAGGAAGACGCAGGGGCGTCGGCTTCCACAGTCGGCGCTCCCTTTTTGCGGCGGAACTGTATGGCACGAATCCAGGTTGTAGGGCTGACCAAGCGGGGGATCCCCTCACTAGTGTAGGAGTAATCCCATGAAACGGTATCTGCTAGCAGTTTTGCTGGTTGGAATGTCCGCGGTCCCGGTCTCCGCTGCCACTTTCTTCGTCATGTTCGATAAGACGACCAAGAAGTGCTCTCTCGCGACAACGCCGCCGACCGAGACTGAGAAATTCAGCATGATGGGCCAATATGGCTCTAAACAGGCGGCCATGGACGCGATGTCAAAGATGAAAGAATGTAAACGCTAATCGCCATTCCGTCTGAATGCTTCAAGGGGGCGTCGGCTTTGGTCGGCGCCCTTATTGCGAGCGTCGAGAGTGTGCGTAGAATAACCTTTTCCTTGGGAAAATCGGGAGGGTTAGATGGCAGATCAAAATTCAGAACGCTGGAAAGCGTTCATGGAGCAAGATTTTGATCCCGGCCACACACCGGGCGCCACACCAGCCACCGAACAACGCATCGCAAACGCGCTCGAATACATCGCCTATCAGCTTGGCCAAATAAACAGGAAGCTCGATCTAGTTATTGGAGCGCGCGACCCCGAAGCCTAACTCGACGTCGGCTTCGGCCACTCGCTAACGACTGCCAGGTTGTTATATGTCCTACTCTGCTGCGACCGAAAAAAACGGCATGGCGCACGCGCCAAGCCTTTGCTTGAGTCACTGATTTAAGAATGGATGGGCGCTGACACCTTGCACCGTCAACGCCTAAGCTAGAGGCCGTCGCAGTTTCTAGACCCGCTGCGGCGGCCTCAACTCACCAAAGCGGCCGCGGGGGGAGCCAACGAGGGAGCTCCCATGAAGAACTGGACCGAGGAAGACGAGGGGTCGACCATGGTTATAAAACAGCAAGAGGCGCGTCGGATTGCGGCGATAATAACCGAGGGCGATCTGGCGGGCATACCGCCAGCCGACCAACACAGGCAGATAATGTCCGAGATGCCACACCTCACCGAGGAGGACCTTGTCGAGGCGTTGAATATGATGACTGCGAACGCCGCAGCATTGATAGGCGTAGCTCGCCGTCGTTCCGGAAAAGATATGGACATAGGGGACGCTGCTGCATTTCTTGCCGAACTTGCAAAAAGTGGGGATCAGGAAGCCATCGACGCCCTCGCTGCGATCGGGTGGCCCTCTTCTTAATCCTAGACCCACTGTTGCCGGGCCTCGCTTCTAGTTCATTAGAGCGCGGGCCTTTTAATGCGAGTTCGGTGCGATCATCCTCAGGACCGTCTGGAAGTGTGTCAAAGACAGCTCAGGAGCGAGCCCAATCCGCGCCAGCGGGGATTGGCGATATTTTGTAGAAGGGACGAGGAGACTGGGATGAACCTTCCATGTGCTGGTCCCTTTCACTCGGAATCTCCGGTGGCAGCGCTGAAGTGACAATCGAGGCTGCGAGCAGGCTAATCAGGGTGGTCGCTAGAGCGCTGGTCATTGCGTGCACTCCTATCCGTCACCAATTGGGGTTGATGCTTTAGGCAACCAGGCCAGGAGCAGCGTATGCGGCAGCGGTGAAGTACCAAACGGCCGGAAGGCTGATCAGAGTGCCGGCAACGCTGCAAATCAGAACGTAAAGGGAGTTGGTGTCGGTGGTGTTCATGAGATCCTCCATCAGAATGATGAGAATTCTAGTGCGCCTCCCGGATTTTCGATGTGGGATTTGTCACTCCGCAGACAAAAGCAGTTTGGGCACCGACGAAGGGGGACCCGGCCAGTGCTTCTCGACGAGCGCCCGCAGATCCTCGAGCTCGGCAGGGTTGGCCGCGTCGATCGTGTCGCTTTCCTCGACGAATTTGTGGATCGTCTCTAGCTGCTCGGGCGAGAGGTTGTCGTAGCGGGGCATCTGCGGACACCTTTCACTCACACAATGCACAACCTGGGCGCAGGCAACTGACGACTGAAGTCGCGTATCGATGGCTCTTTGTAAGCCGTCACCAACGCTCCCGCCGCCGCGTTGGCGATGTCGTCGTGCCCACCAGGGGCATGATCGATGCTGTCTTTTCCCGCGCGCGAAGTGCGACGCTCCAGCGATACGAGCTGAGTTAAAAGCCGCTCATGCTCAAGCAGGTCGACGGCGCCGCTGTTGAGGAGCGCCGCATCGGGGGCGACTATGCTGCATCTTTCGCGCAGGGGTTACCAACCCTGCAGCGTACAACTTGGTACACTTCAATCTCACGGCGAGGTTTGGCCTCAAAACCGTGATTTGTTCTACACAGGCGACCGACAAATGCGACCGGAGCAGTTCGAGTCCTGGCTGACCGTCGATGCGCGCGGCCTCTATTGCCGGCCCGGCGGCTTCCATATCGACCCCCATGCCGGGGCAAAGCGCGCGGTCATCACGCACGGCCATTCCGACCACGCGCGGCCTGGGCACGACCATGTGCTCGCCACGCGCGAGACGCTCGCCGTGATGAAGACGCGGCTCGGGGCGGCGGCGCCACGCAGCACGCAAGAAGCCGCCTATGGTGAGGCGGTCCGCATCGGCGATGTGACGGTGACACTCCTTCCGGCGGGCCATGTGCTCGGCAGCGCGCAAGTGCTGATCGAATGGAAGGGCGTGTGCGCGGTCGTTTCCGGCGACTACAAGCGGAGCGGCGACCCGACTTGCGCGGGCTTCGAGCTCGTGCCGTGCGATCTGTTCGTCACGGAAGCCACCTTCGCCTTGCCGGTGTTCCAGCATGGCGATGTGAAGGCGGAGGTTGGAAAGCTACTCAAGTCGCGCGCGCAGTTTCCTGACCGCGCGCATGTCGTCGGCGTCTACGGGCTCGGCAAATGCCAGCGGCTGATCGCACTGCTCCGCGAGGCGGGATACGACCGGCCGATCTATTTGCACGGCGCGCTCATCGAATGCTGCGCGCTCTACAAGTCGTTCGGGGTGCGGCTTGGCGAGTTGAGGCCGGCAACGGGCACCCCGCGCGAGGAGATGAAGGGCGAGATCGTGCTCGCACCGCCCTCCGCAATCGCCGACCGATGGTCGCGCCGCCTGCCGGACCCTGTGACGGCGTTCGCCTCGGGCTGGATGCGCGTGCGCGCCCGCGCGCGCCGGCAGGGCGTTGAGCTACCACTCGTCATTTCCGATCATGCGGATTGGCGTGAGTTGACCGAGACGATCGCGGAGACAGGCGCGCGGGAAGTCTGGGTCACGCATGGGCGCGAGGACGCGCTGCTACACCACATCGAAATGACGGGCCGGCGCGGCCGGGCGCTGGCGCTGATCGGCCGCGAGGACGAGGACCAGTGAAGGCCTTCGCCGAATTGCTCGACCGGCTGAGCTACACGCCGTCGCGCAACGACAAGCTTCGCCTGCTCGCCGATTATTTCGCGGTGACGCCGGATCCGGACCGCGGCTACGCGATCGCCGCCCTGACCGACGGACTGTTCGTTCGGCTGCCACTCCGCCGCATCTTGGGTGAGCTGATCGAGGCCCGTGTCGATCCTATGCTGTTCGCGCTCTCGCGCGACTATGTCGGCGACACCGCCGAGACTATCGCGCTGATCTGGCCCGCTTCAGGCAAGCCGCAAGAGCCGCCGCGGCTTGCAGAACTGGTCGAGACCTTGCAGTCGGCGCTTGCAATGGAGGTGCCGTCGCTGCTCGCACGCTGGCTCGACCGGCTCGACGCCACGGAGCGCTGGGCGCTGCTCAAGCTTCTCACCGGGGCGCTGCGCGTGGGCGTCTCGGCGCGGCTCGCCAAGACGGCGCTCGCCGATTGGTCGGGCAAACCGCTCGCCGAGATCGAGGAGGTCTGGCATTGCGTGGCGCCGCCCTACCGCGAGCTGTTCGACTGGCTTGCGGGGGACGGTCCGCGACCCGAGATGGGCGTGCGCGCAACCTTCAGGCCGCTGATGCTATCGCACCAGATCGAGGACCGGGAGCTCGCGCTGATCGATCCCGCGGCGTTCGTCGCGGAATGGAAATGGGACGGCATCCGCGTGCAGGCCGCCCATCAGGGCGGGGAGAAGCGGCTCTTCTCGCGCACCGGCGACGACATCTCGGCCGCCTTCCCCGACGTGGTTGAAGCGCTTCCAGAAGGCGTGGTGCTGGACGGCGAGCTTCTCGTCATGCGCGGCAGCGAGGTCGCACCGTTCAACGACCTCCAGCAGCGGCTGAACCGCAAGAGCGTGACGCCTGCGATGCTCAAATCGCACCCCGCCCATATCCGCCTCTACGACATGCTGTTCGAAGAGGACGAAGATCTGCGGTCCCTCCCATTCGTCGCACGCCGGCAGCGGCTCGAAGAATGGCACGCGCGGCATGCGCCATCCCGCACCGACGTTTCGTCGATCATCGACTTCGCATCGGTCGCTGAGCTCGAGGCGTTGTGGGCGGGCGCGCGCGAGACCGGCATCGAAGGGCTGATGCTGAAACGCCGCGACAGCCCATACATCGCCGGCCGCCCCAAGGGCCATTGGTTCAAATGGAAGCGCGCACCGCTGCTCATCGACGCGGTGCTCATGTATGCGCAGCGCGGATCGGGCAAGCGCTCGTCCTATTATTCGGACTACACGTTCGGCGCCTGGCGCGACGGCGAAGCAGGCGAGCCCGAGCTCGTGCCGGTCGGCAAGTCCTATTTCGGCTTCACCGACGAGGAGCTACGCGAGCTCGACCGCTGGGTGCGAAACCATACGGTCGATGCGTTCGGCCCCGTGCGGCAGGTCGAGCCGAAGCTCGTGTTCGAGGTGGCGTTCGACTCGGTGCACCGGTCGGGGCGCCACAAGTCGGGCGTCGCCATGCGCTTTCCCCGCATCCACCGCATCCGCTGGGACAAGCCGGCAGAGGAGGCCGACCGGCTCGAAACGCTGCAAGCGATGATCGTTGAGTAGCGCGCCTTACACAGAGTGCGTGGTCGGCGGCGGCGAGCCGCTTGAGCGCGGCGCGGTCGACCTTGCCAGTAGCGTTGAGCGGCATGTCGTCGAGGAACACGATCTCGTCCCACCCGAGCGCCGGCGGTGAGCCCCGAGAGCGACACGTTGAAGCCGCCGAGATGCGAGCACGAGGATCCCGCGAGCACCTTGTCGTTCGGCGTAAGCTCGAAGGCTTGCGCGGCGCTCGCGAGCATCCAGCCAAGCGAGCCGAATGTGTGCGTCACGCCCTTGGCAGGTCCGGTGCTGCCGGAGGTGAAGAAGATCGCGGCGGAGCGTCCGCGTCCGGCGTGGGCAGAATAATCGCGCCGTGCGCAGCAACCGCTCGAAGCTCAGGCCGTCGCCATCGGGGCGCCGTAAGGGATGACGCCGAGCTCTCGAGCTGGCCTGCCTTGCTGCCCGCGATGTCGGCCATCCGCTCTGCGTGCGCAAGGATGATGCGCGCGCCGCTGACATCGAGCGCATGGTCGATCTCGGGCGGCGTGTAGCGGTAGTTGAGCGGCGTTGCGACGAGGCCCGCCTTGAAGCAGGCGAGGTGATGCGCAATGAGCGCGGTGCGGTTCGGCATCAGCGAGGCGATGCGGTCTCCGGGCTCGGCAAGCCGTGTCGTCCGCTCTTCGAGCTCGCGCCAGGACCATGCGTCCCGAGCGAGACGAGCGCGGGCTGGTCGGGACGATCCCTCAGCCCAACCACGAGCAGCGCGCGTATTCGACCGGCGTTGCGAGTGCCGGCCCTTCAAGCGGCATCGTTGCCTGTACTCACCGGTCGTAGCGATAGACGCGGTAGAAGCCGGTCGGGTCGCTGAACAGCTCTCGCGCGCGCGCAAACCCTGCCTCGCGGCCGAGCGCGAGCCAAGTCGCGGCGGTCTCCGGGAGATCGCAGGTCGTGACGTGGTGATCGATCTGCTCCCATTCCTGGTCACTCAAGAATGGCCAGGCCGGCCGGTTCACGCGGGCGAAGCGCGCAAGATACCCGTCCCGTGTCTCGCCGTCGGCAAGCGTCGGCTCGTAGATCATGAGAAAGTCGCTGGTCGAGCCGTGTAACGCCTGAAGCAAGCGCCGCTTGCCGTCGGTCGTGAGATGGTGGATCGAGAGCCCGCACCAGGCGGCGTCCGCGGGTTCGCGGCGTTTGGTCACAGCCTCAACGAAATCGCTGCAATCGAGCTCGACCTCGAAGGGCGCGCCGGCGAGGTTCTTCGCGGCAAGCTCGAGCGCTGGCTCCGACAAGTCAATGCCGTGATAGTGGCGAACCTTGGTGCCGGCGAGCGCGGCGGGCATCTGCCCTGCATCGCCGCAGGCGATGTCGAGGAAGGCGAAGGGCTTCGGCAGGGCGGCGAGGTTGTCGTGCAGGATGGCACCGACCTCTCTATGCGAAAGCGCGTCGGTGTCTACGAGCTTCTGGTAGGTCGCCCATTGCTTCTGGAATTGCTCGAGCGCCGCCGCGTCGTCGACCGCGCCGCCACGCTGAAATTCGCGGATATGGATGTTCATGGATTCCCTTCCCGGTCTGTCCCCGCGAGCCTTCTAACCGGTCCCCGTTCCACAAAGGTTAGCGTCCTCCGGTTCGATCCCGCGCTCGGAAAGGACGTTTTACGGCAAGGCTCGCCAAAGGACGCGGCTCTGAGACATGATAGGCGAACGGCCGTTTCGCCTTAACCTGCCGCCAGGAAGCAGCCCATGTTAGACTTATTTGTGAGGAACTTCATATGGGCGGCTTGGTGGCCGATAAGCGTGTGGCTGCTCACGCTGGAGAAGGCGGCAAAGCGTCAAGCGGGCCCGCAGTCGGCATCTGGCGCGCCGTCACGCGAGCGAGCGGACGTCAGGCAACAGGAGCGCATCCTGTCCAACGACTTCTTCAAGCCGGAGATTCCGGACTCGGTCAGGGAGCTCATGAAGCTTTCGATCGAGCAGGCGCAGCGGGCCTTCGAAACCTTCGTCGCGACGAGCGAGAAGACCTGGAAGTCGTTCGAGGCGCAGTCGCAGTCGGCGCGCTCGGCCTTGCACGTGCTCAACGCCAAGATCGCCGAGATCACCGGCGAGAATGCCGAGGCGAGTTTCGCGCTGGCCATGAAGCTCGCCGAGAGCAAGGACATCAAGCAGGCGCTCGAGCTGCAGAGCGAACACGCCAAGAAGCAGATGGAGACTTTCGCCCAGCAATTGGAGGCGATGCGCGACCTCGCGGCGAAGCTCATCCAGGACGCCAAGGACGCCGCGCCTACCGCACAGACGCGAAGCGGGCCCGGCCCCTCGCCTTTGTCGAGCAGCCAGAGCCAGTCCTATCGCGGCTCGGGAAGCACCTTCACGTTGCGCGGCGGCTCAAGCTGGTAGCCCTAACGCTCACGGGCACCTACGGCAACTTGGTGGGCGCCGTGCATACCACGTAGTCCACGTTGTTTGCACAGCACGATTTGCCGCTTGACGTTGTCCACGACATACACGGCGGACTGCGGGGCTATGTAGCTGTTGCGGGATCCTGCACTGCCCCCGGCGCGACTGTGAATTCCGCGGCCGATTGAGCCAACGCGGCGCCACCTGTCATCGCAAGGAGCAAAAGCACAAGCCAAAGTTTGCCGAACATGGACACACCCTCCCTTTCTAGGTTGCACTGCACGAGACCTTGGGGTCGATCATTCATAAATTCCAATCCGGGTTAGGGATGTTCTCCTTGAAGGCCTTGTGGATGGCGCTGCCCCAGGCGTCGCGGATCGAAGTGAGATAGGGGTCCGTGCCTTCGAGTCTCAGCGCAAGGTCCGGCTTCAGCTTATCGCGGCGGCAGACCAGAAGGTCGATCGGCGGCCCGACCGACACGTTCGAGCGCATGGTCGAATCGAACGAGATCAGCGCGCATTTTACCGCGTCGGTTATGCTCGTGCCACGCTCGATGATGCGGTCGAGGATAGGCTTGCCGTATTTCACCTCGCCGATCTGGAAATAGCTCGTCTCACCGAGCGCCTCGATGAAATTCCCGGCGTCGTAGATCATGAACAGCCGGAGCGGACCGCCCCTGATCTGTCCGGCGAGGATGAAGGACGCGCTGAAATCCACGTCGTGCTGTTGGAGGTAGCCGGCGTCGATCTTATGCACCTCGCGCAAAGCGCTGCCCACGATGCGCGCGGCGCCGAACATGGAATGCGTGGCAAACAAGTCCTGCTCGGGGTTGTCGTTGTTTAACCACTCGCTGAGCAGGCTGATCACGCCTTGCGTCAGGGAGAGATTGCCGGCGGTGAGCAACGCGAAGAAGCGCTCGTCGGGCTTGTCGAAGGTGAACATCTTGCGGAAGGTCGAGACGCGGTCGATCCCCGCGTTGGTGCGCGAATCCGACGCAAGCACGACGCCTTCATCCAGGAGGATGCCGATGCAGTAGGTCAATTGTCCTCCCCCTCACTGCGCCTGTTGTTGCTGCTGGCTCGGGAAACTCACGCGTGCCGTCATGGTTTCCGTGCCGCCGCCCGAGCGTACGCCCCGTACGGGTCCGGCCTCGGCATAGTCTAGCCCGATCGCCGTACGGATATAGGCCTCGGTCGCGCAGGCGCGGTTCGTCGGATCGAAACCAACCCAGCCGAGATGCTCGATGAAGGCTTCGGCCCAACCATGGCTCGCCGCATGCGCCGCGTGCCCTGCCCCTTGGGCTATATAGCCGCTGACATAGCGGGCGGGGACATGCAGCGCGCGGCAGACCGCGCAGAAGACATGCGCGTGATCCTGGCACACACCACTCCCCTGCTCGAGCGCCTCGGCGCCGGTTGTGTGTACATGGGTGTCGCCCGGGCTGTAGGCGACCTTGTCGGCGATGGCGAGCATGATCTCATGCAAGGTATCGATGGTGTCCTTCGCAAGCTTCGCTTTGAACGGGGCTGCGAAGTCCCAGATCGACGTGCAAGCGATCGTGTAGGGCGTCTCGCGGAGATAGATGCCGGTGGGCAGCTCGGACGGCGCCTGGCCGACAACGCCGCCCGTATCGCGCGTGCGCACGAGCCCCGTCACCCTGATCTCGAGCTCGGTCACGGGATGCGCGACGGTGAGCGTGTGGCAGAGATTGCCGTACTGGTCCTGCCATTGCGTGGTCGCGGCACCCGGGCAGGCGATGCGCCAGCTCTCCACGGCCTGCGTGCGGCCCGAAAGCGGCGTCATGCGGAGATATTGCGTGCTCGCGAGGAGCGGCTCGGAATAGCCATAGACGGTGTTATGCTCGACCCTGATCAGCATGGCGGTCAGGCCGCTCCGGCAAGCGGCATCGGGACCATCAGGAAATCCTCCTGGATCTGCGTGCCGAGCTGGTTGTTGGCCGCGACGAAGTCGGTCAGGAACTCGTGCAAGCCCCCGCCGAAGATCTTGTCGATGCGGCCGTAGCGAAGCCGCGCATAGGTCTGGCCCGCTAACCTCCGGCATTCGAGCTGCTTCTTGCCGGCAAGCTCATCGAGCGTTCCGATCAGCACCTCGTAGCAATGGTGCAGCGAGCGCGGCATGTCGGCGCGGAGGATGAGCAGCTCGGCGATGCGCCACGGATAGACCGTGTCGTGATAGACGCGGCGATAGGCGCGGAAGGCGCCGACCGAGCGGAGCAGCGCGCCCCATTGGTAATAGTCGACATAGCCGCCGACCTGCTCCGTCTCCGGCAGCAGCACATGGTACTTCACGTCTAGGATGCGCGCGGTGTTGTCGGCACGCTCGATGAAGGTGCCGAGCCTGATGAAGCGGAAGGTGTCGTCGTGCAGCATGGTGCCGAACACGACGCCGCGGAAAAGATGTGAGCGCTCCTTCACCCAGTCGAAGAAGTCGCGATAGCCCCAACGTTTCAGGCCCTCGAAATCGAGGTTCTGCACTTGCAGCCAGGTCGAGTTGAGGCTCTCCCAGGCCTCGCTCGAGATCGCCGAGCGCTGGGCGCGGGCGTTCTCGCGGACGTGCCTGATCAGCGACCAGATCGAGCCGGCATTCTCCGGCTCAAGTGCCACGTAGCGGATGATGTTGTCGTGGGTCAGATCACCGTAAAGCTCGTCGAAGCTGCCCGAGCCCGGCGCGATCGCGAGGACCGGCTCGAAATGTAGCGCTTTCGTATCGAGCGTGGAGGGCAGCAGCGACATGCGGAACGACACATCGAGCATGCGCGCAGTATTCTCGGCGCGCTCCATGTTGCGCGACATCCAGAATAGATTCTCAGCAGTCCTGCTCAGCATCAGCGCCGCTCCAGCACCCAGGTATCCTTGGTCCCGCCGCCCTGGCTCGAATTCACCACGAGCGAGCCTTTGCGCAGCGCAACGCGCGTCAGCCCGCCGGGGATGACGCTCGTCTCCCTGCCGGACAGCACGAAGGGCCTGAGGTCCACGTGGCGCGGTACGATCTCGCCGTCGATCAAGGTCGGCGCGGTCGAAAGCGCAAGCGTCGGCTGGGCGATATAGTTGTCCGGGTTCTGCATGACGCGGCGCTTATAGGCCTCGCGTTCCTCGGCAGTAGAGGCCGGGCCGATCAGCATGCCGTAGCCGCCCGAGCCGCTCACCTCCTTGACGACGAGATTGTGAAGGTTCTCGAACACGTGCTGGCGCTGTTTTGGGTCGCGCAGCATGTAGGTGTGCACGTTATTCAGGATCGCGTGCTCGCCGAGATAGAACTCGATCATGCGCGGCACATAGACATACATCGCCTTGTCGTCGGCGACGCCCGTGCCAAGCGCGTTGGCGAGCGCAACGCGACCCGAGCGCACCACGGACAGAAGGCCCGGCACGGCGAGTACCGAATCCCGCTGGAAAGCGAGCGGGTCCATATAGGCATCGTCGATGCGGCGATAAATAACGTCGACCTTCACCGGGCCTTCAGTGGTGCGCATCCAGACATAGCCGTCGCGCACAAAGAGGTCGCCGCCCTCGACGAGCTCGATGCCCATCTGCTCGGCGAGGAAGACGTGCTCGAAATAGGCGCTGTTGTAGCGGCCGGGCGTGAGGAGGACGACGACCGGGTCGCCAGCGCCGCCGGGGGCCACCGCGCGCAGATTCTCCAAGAGCCGCTCGGGGTAATTGCCGACCGGCGAGATGCTCTGCCCGTCGAACGCGTCGGGGAAGAGGCGCATCATGATCTCGCGGTTCTCAAGCACGTAGGACACGCCCGAAGGCGTGCGCACATTATCCTCGAGCACGAAGAAATCGCGCTCGCCGGTGCGGATCAGGTCGATGCCGGCGACATGCGCATAGACGTTGCGCGGCGGCTCGACATTCATCATCTCAGGCCGGAACGCGGGGTTGAGCAGGACAAGCTCCTCGGGCACGAGCCCCGCTTTGATGATCTCCTGGTCGTGATAGATGTCGTAGAGGAAGACGTTGATCGCCTTGACCCGCTGGATGCAGCCCCGCTCGATAAGGTCCCATTCGTTACGGTCGAGGATGCGCGGGATCAAGTCGAATGGGATGAGCCGCTCGGTGGAGCTACCCTCGGTATAGACGGCGAAGGTGATGCCGAGCCGGCGGAACAGCTCCTCGGCCGCGTTCTGCTTGGTGACGAGCGAGTCGATCGAGAGATTGTCGAGCAGGCCAGCGAGAGCGGCATAGGCCGCGCGCACCGTGCCGTCGGGCGCGCGCATCTCGTCGAAGAATTTGGGGGACAGCGCGGGCGCACCCTTGGCCTCAGCCTCGACACTTATCCTCAATGCACTTTGCGGCAATCGCGCCCGTCCTGACTGTTCTCGCTCCTGTTCCCCAACTTAGGCGCGCGCTCCCGATGTCTTTATTTCAGGCATCTTAATCCGATGCCGCGCAATTGGGCAACGCTCTTAGTTGGCAGCGTCGCGTCGTGCTTAATTGCGAAAAGTGGTAAGGCTTCGGCTGTTCCCCTGCCCCGCCCCGCCCTGCTGCCATGCTTGAAACCGCGCTTACAACCTTCACCACCTTCTTCGCGGTCATCGGTCCCGTCGAAGCGGCCGTGCTGCTGTCCTCCTTGACGCCCAACATGACGCGGGCCGAACGGCGCGCCATCACGATCAAGGCGGTGTTCATCGCCACGCTCATCGTGCTCGCCTTCGCGCTGTTCGGCGGGCCGATCCTGCGGCAACTTGGCGTATCGCTCGCGGCGTTGCAGACCGCGGGCGGCATCATCCTGCTGATCATCGCGCTCGATATGACGCTGTCCAAGCGCCCGGCGACGCCCGCGCTCTCGGCGAAGGAAAGCGAAGAAGCCGAGGACAAGGCTGAGCGCCACGCAGAGATCGCGGTGTTCCCGCTCGCCACGCCCCTGCTCGCAGGGCCCGGCGCCATGACGAGCGCTATCGTGCTCGCGGCAGGAGCCGAGGGGGATCCGGCGCTGCTCGCTGCCGTAATCGGCGCCATGCTCGCCGTGATGTTCCTCACGCTCATGCTGCTTCTGGCCGCGCATGAGGTGCATCAGCTGCTCGGCGTGACGGCGCGCAAAGTGATCGTGCGCGTCTCGGGCGTGCTGCTCGCCGCGCTCGCGGTGCAGTCGATCTTCAACGGCCTTGGCGACGCCAAGATCTTCGGGTGACTGTCTCAGTCGAACCACGCATCGGTTCTCGTTACTCAGCAGGTGCGGGATGCGGCGGCTCTTCATGCGCGTGCGGCTTCCGCGCGAATTTCCGCACTACCACGTAGAACACCGGCGTGAAGATCAGCCCGAAGGCGGTGACGCCGATCATGCCGTAGAAAACGGCCATGCCGAGCGACTGGCGCATCTCGGCGCCGGCGCCGGTCGCGATCACGAGCGGCAACACGCCGAGAATGAAGGCGAAGGACGTCATCAGGATCGGGCGGAGGCGCACGCGCGCAGCCTCGGTCGCAGCCTGGAAGCGGTCTTCGCCGCGCTCCTCGTTCTGCCGCGCGAACTCGACGATCAGAATCGCGTTCTTGGCCGCCAACCCAATCAGCACGACGAAACCGATCTGCGCGAGGATGTTCACGTCCATGCCGCGCATGAGCAATCCGCTCACCGCCGCGAGCAGGCACATCGGCACGATCAGGATTACGGCGAGTGGCAGCGCCCAGCTTTCATATTGCGCCGCGAGTAGCAGGAACACGAACACAACGGAGGCCATGAACACATAGATGGCCGTGTCGCCCGCTGCCTTCTCCTGGTAGGCGAGCTCGGTCCATTGGAACGTGTAGCCGTCGGGCAGGAGCTCGCTTGCGATCCGCTCCATTGCGGCAAGCCCGTAGCCTGTCGAATAGCCCGGCAATGTCCCGCCTTGCACGGCGGCGGCCGGGAACAGGTTGAAATGCTCGACCCGGTAAGGACCGGTGATGTCGCGGAATGATGCGACCGAGCCGAGCGGCACCATCTCGCCGTTCGCATTGCGCGTCTTGAGCTGCGAAATGGCGTGCAGGTCCTGGCGGAAATTGCCGTCGGCCTGCGCGGTCACCCGGTAGGTGCGGCCGAGGAAGTTGAAGTCGTTGACATATTGCGAGCCGATATAGACTTCGAGCGTCTGGAACACATCGTCGACATTGACGCCGAGCATCTCCGCGCGCACGCGGTCGATATCGGCATAGACCTTGGGCGTGCGCGTACTGAAGGTCGTGAAAACGCCGACGAGGCCCGGCGTCTTGTTAGCGGCCTCGACGATCGTCTGCGCCACGCCTTCGAGCTGCGCCAGGTCGCCACCGCGCACGTCCTGCACCTCCATCTTGAAACCGCCCGTCGTGCCGATGCCACGCACCGGCGGCGGCGAAACGCCGATCACGAAGGCGTCCTGGATGGCGGCGAATTTCTGGTTGAGCGAGGCGAGGATCGCGTTGGCGCTCTGGCCCTTCTCGGCGCGCTGCTTGAACGGATCGAGCGGGGTGAAGACGACGGCGGCATTCGGTGCAGTCGTGAAGGTCGCGCCGTCGAGCCCGACAATCGGCACGGCATGCGCGATGCCCGGCTCGTCAAGCACGATCTTAGTGACCTGCCGGGCCACCTCGTCGGTGCGTGCGAGCGAAGCGCCGGGGGGGAGCTGTACGATATTGATTAGATAGCCGAGGTCCTGCTGCGGGATGAAGCCCGTGGGCGCTGCACGGAACTGCAGCACGGTCAACGCAATGAGGCCGGCATAGACCAGCAGCACGAGGCCAGAGATGCGCACGAGCCGCGCGGTCAGCACCCCATAGCGCGACGACACCCATTCGAAGCCGCGGTTGAAGCCGTTGAAGAAGCCCCGCACCATGCGCGAGAGAATGTTCTTCGGCCGCTCGTCTGGATCGTGCGGCTTGAACAAGAGCGCGCAGAGCGCCGGACTCAAAGTGAGCGAGACGATCAGCGAGATCACCGTGGCCGTGGCGATGGTGACGGCGAACTGGCGGAAAAACTGGCCGATAATGCCGCTCAGGAACACCGACGGGATGAACACCGCAGTCAGCACGAGCGCAATGGCGATGAGCGCGCCACCCACCTCGTCCATGGTCTTGTAGGCGGCCTCGCGTGGACTTAGGCCCTCGCGGATGTTGCGCTCGACGTTCTCCACCACGACGATGGCGTCGTCCACCACGATGCCGATGGCGAGCACCAATCCGAACAGGGACAAATTGTTGAGCGAATAGCCGAGCGCCGCCAGCATGGCGAAGGTGCCGACCAGCGATACGGGGATCGCAACGATCGGTATGATGGACGCGCGCCAGGTTTGCAGGAACAGCACGATCACCACAACCACGAGAATGACAGCCTCGAAGATGGTGGTGATCACCGCCTCGACGGACTCGGAGATGAAGACGGTTGGATTGTAGACGATGTCGTATTGAAGGCCCTTGGGGAAGGACTTCGAAAGCTCCGCCATGGTAGCCTGCACCTGGCCCGCGGTCTGGAGCGCGTTGGAGCCCGGCCGCTGGAAGATGCCCATCGGGATCGCCACGCGATCGTCGAGATAGCCGTTGCGGTTATAGTCCGCCGCGCCGAGTTCGACGCGGCCGATGTCGCTGACGCGCACGACGCGCCCATCGCCCTCCGACTTTACGATGATATTAGCGAAGGCCTGAGGGTCGACGAGCCTGCCTTGCGTCTCGACATTGAGCTGGAAGGCGCCGGGCTGCGGGACCGGCGGCTGGTTGATGACGCCGGCCGCCACCTGCACGTTTTGGCCGCGCAGCGCGGTGACCACGTCGCCCGCGGTCAGATTGCGGGCCGCGAGCTTTTCGGGATCGAGCCAGATGCGCATCGAGTAGTCGCGCGCGCCGAAGATGGTGACGCTGCCGACGCCGTCGATTCGGGCGAGCACGTCCCTGACATGCAGCGTGGCGTAATTGGAAATGTAGAGCAGGTCGCGCGAGCCGTCGGGTGAGCTCAGATGGATCACCATCATGAGGTCCGGCGACTGCTTGTTGACCGTCACGCCGATGGCGCGTACCTCCTCGGGCAGGCGCGGCGTAGCAATGGCGACGCGGTTCTGCACCAGCACCTGCGCGATATCGAGGTCGGTGCCAAGCGCGAAGGTCACCGTCAGTGCCATTGAGCCGTCGCTGGTCGACTGCGAGGTCATGTACAGCATGTTGTCCACGCCGTTGACCTCCTGCTCGATCGGCGTGGCGACGGTCTTCGCCACGATGTCGGCGGAGGCGCCGGGATATTGCGCGTTAACCGAGATCGAGGGCGGCGCGATGTCGGGATATTGCGCCACGGGAAGCGCGAAATAGGCGATGCCACCGATCAGGGTGATGAGGATCGAGATGACGGCCGCGAAGATCGGCCG
Organism: uncultured Alphaproteobacteria bacterium; assembly: GCA_963821255.1. Classification (GTDB taxonomy): domain Bacteria; phylum Pseudomonadota; class Alphaproteobacteria; order Rhizobiales; family Methyloligellaceae; genus Methyloceanibacter. The sequence goes on from CAWGCX010000010.1 coordinate 122,664, forward strand.
ATCGATGAAGAAATGGGAGAGATTCATCGGCCCCTAGTCCGCCGGGGTTGGCTGGACGGCGGGCGCCGGCGGTGCCTTTTGCGGGCGCACGGTGCCCTGCTCGGGCGTCACCTTCTGGCCCGGGCGCGCGCGGAGCAGCCCGCTGATGATGACCTGGTCGTCGGCGGTGATGCCGCTCCTAATGATGCGCAGATTGTCGTCGGTCACCGAGCCGAGCTCGACCGGCTTCGGCACGACCGTGCCGTCCGGCGCGACGGTGAACAGCAACTTTACCGACTGGTCCGTAACCACCGCGGCATCGGGCACGAGCAAGGTCGGATGGAGTTGCGACATAGGCACGCGGACACGCCCGAACTGGCCAGGCGTGATGAACAGGTCGGGATTGGAGAAGGAGGCGCGCACACGGATCGTGCCGGAGGTGCGGGTATATTGATTGTCGACGAAGTCGATATTGCCCTTGAGCGTCCAGTCCTTCTCATCCATGAGCTGGCCCTGCACCTCGATCGCGTTGTCCCGCGGCGACTTGATCTCGCCGCGTTGCACGAGCCGCTTATAGGTCATGCCGTCGCCCTCGCTGACATTGAAAGTCAGCCAGATCGGATCGAGCGAGACGATGGTGGTGAGCAGCGTCGTGTTGCCCGTTACGCCGCCCATGACGAGATTGCCGACGCTCACTTCGTGCCGGCCCATGCGGCCAGCGACGGGCGCGGTCACGCGCGTATAGTCGAGATTGAGCTGCGCCTGATTGACCGCGGCGACGGCCGCGTCGCGTGACGCCTTGGCGATGTTAACTTGCGCGAGCCGCTCGTCATAGGTCTCTTGCGTCGCGTATTTGTTCTTAAGGAGCTGCGCCGTGCGCTCGAGCTGGACCTTGGCTAGCTGGAACTCAGCCTCGGCCTGCGTCACCTGAGTCTTGGACGTCTCGAGCGCGATCTCGAAAGGACGCGGCTCGATGACGAAGAGCAGGTCGCCCTTCTTCACGAGCTGGCCGTCGGTGAAGTTGACGGATTCGAGATAGCCGCTGACCCGCGCGCGGATCTCGACGGACTCGCGCGCTTCGAACTGGCCGGTGAAGTCGCTCCATTCCCTGAGTTCTTCGACAAGCGGCTTCGCCACGGTGACTTTCGGCGGGGCCGGCGCCTGTTGCGCGGGAGGCGCGCCGCGCCAGAAGCCCCAATACTGATTGAGCAGCGCCGCACCGGCAATCAGGAGCAGTGCGATGAGGAGATTCGCCACGCGGCGTCCCCATGGCGATTGGCGAGCCGTTTCGGGCGGCGGCGCCGTCTCGGGCGCGGTCCGCCCGGGTGCGTCAGGTTTGCGCGCAGGCGCTTCGGACTTCAACGCCGCGGCCGAATCATCGGCCTCGGTGTCGGGCTCCTCGCGCCGCTCCCGGCGCGGGCTTTCTTCTCGGATGCGCTTCTGCATCATGGCCGCAGGGTTTGTGGGCTGACGCTTCCGTCAATCTGTGGCGCGCGACGGCCCGTTGCAAGGCTTAGCTCCAAGCTCACGCTACCTCAAACGTACAAGCGCGCGAAGAGGCTGCCCCTGTCCCTGGTCCCTGCATGAACAAGGAAATGGCGGAATATGTTGGATTTATGCGCCATCACGGGCATTTGAGCGGCGCGGGGTCCCTCACCCCTTCTCCCCGCGACAAATGCCGATTCTCTTGCGAGGGTTGCAAACTACTATGCTTAAGAAGCAGGCAGGACCTGGCGTATGACCCAAGCCTCCCCGAATCACTGGCAGCTCCGCGAGACCGAGCGCATCGTTCCCGGCAACCAGGCTTTGCTCGGGCGCAAGCACCTCATTGTGGGCATCACCCGGCTTCGCAACGAAGCTTTGATCCTGCCCGACACGCTTGATTATCTCGCGGGCCAGGTCGATGCGATCGTGGCTTATGACGATGCGAGCACCGACGAGACGGTCGAGATCCTGCGCCAGCATCCGTCGGTCGCCTTCGTCATTTCCAACGGCGCGTGGGAGCAGGATATCGCCGCGCGCAAGCTTGCCGAGGGCCGCCATCGCGGCTTGCTGATCGAGCGAGCGCGCGAGGCGATGCAGTTCGACTGGACCTTTTGCTTCGATCCCGACGAACGGGTGACGGTAAACTTGCGGCGCTTCGTGACCGACTTGCGCGACTCCGAGACCGACGCGATGCGGGTCAGGTTGTTCGACGCCTATCTCACGCCTGACGACAAGGCGCCGTTCAAGCCGGGTTGTAAGCTGCTCGACTTCCGCCGTTATTACGGGCCCGAGGAGCGCGACATTCTCATGCTCTGGCGCAACATCCCCGCGATCCATTTCGCCGCCCATCATGGGCGCGAGCCTGGCGGCACGACCCACGTCGGCACGGACCTCTATTGCCAGCATTACGGCAAGTCGCTCTCGATCGAGCATTGGGAGGAGACATGCGACTATTACATCAAGCACTTCCCGTTCGACACTTACGGGCGGAAATGGACCGAGCGCAAAGGCAAGGCCATCCACACCGAGTCGGATTTCGGCCGGCCGCTCTATGAATGGGGCGAGACCTTGTTCGCCAACGCGGTCAAGCTCGAGCGCTAGCCACACGCTTCGCGGCCGCAGCCTCGGTGCAGCGGATTATTCAGGCGCCGGCATGTGGGGGTCCGCATCTTGCGGAGCCATCTCGACCTGGTCTTGCGAAGCGGCCTTGGCATCGTTTCCACGGCAGCTCTCCACCTTCATCCCTGCTCCGCCACCGGACTTGGCGCGCGGGTCCGGTTCGACTTCGATACAGCCATTCCCCTTGATCGCGGCCCAACGGGGCGACGCCTGCCACCCCGGCGCCGCCATTTGGCCTGCTGTTTCACTTTGTGGCGGCGAAGATGGCGGGGCTGCGTAGGTGTCTAGCGGCGCGAGAGGCGCGCGAAGGACCGGCGCCGCACTCTCATAGCCGACGGAACCGGTCGTCGAAGGCTGCGCCAGCGTACGCGGCTCCGAACACGAGAGCAAAGCCAGGCCGGCAGCCATGACCATGGCGATCGAAAAGGCTGTTCTCAACGCAATACCCTCTGGCCCCGGTTGGAGCCTAGGCCGAAGGGGTTACCAGAACGTCACGCTCCCACTTGAGGCTTATTGCCCTTAATGCGCGGTCCGTAACCCTGAAAAAATCGAGGTTTATGCGAAATCGCTTCACCTGTAATGGTCTTCAAGGCGTGAAGTTCGGAGAGCGTTCAATGAGCGAGCCAAACGACATTGCAGGCTTGGTGCGAGCGGTTCGTGCGCGCGTCCCCATGGATGCCGCGCAAATGCTGGCCAAGGAGACGCCCGAGCGTATCCGGGAGGTTCTCGCCGAGTTGCCGCAGATCCTCGGTGACCGGATCAAAGCTTATCTGCCCGCGGATTTGCAGTCGCAGGCCTCGGAGTCTCTGGCGGAGGTCATTGAGAACACCGTAGGCGAGATGATGGAGCCTGCGCTCGCCGTGCTTCCGCAGACGACGACCGTGCAGAAAGCCATCGCCTTCTTACGCAATCACGTGACCCCTCAGCAGATCACCTATCTGTACGTCACCGATGCAAAGGACAAGCTCGTCGGTCTGGTCGTGATCCGCGATCTGCTGCTCGCGAAGCGCAATCAGATCTTGGCCGAGGTGATGTTGCCCGAGCCCTTTGCGCTGACGACGGACATGGATCTCGCCGACGCTGTTAAGGCGGCGATCCACCGGCACTATCCCGTGTATCCGGTCGTGGACGCCGACCGGCACATCATCGGCGCGGTGCGCGGCTGGCGCCTGTTCGAGCGGCAGGCGATCGAGATCAGCGCGCAGTCGGGCCAGATGGTCGGCGTTGACAAGGAGGAGCGGCCCTATACGGGGATCTGGACGGCTTTCAGGATGCGTCATCCCTGGCTGCAGGTGAACCTGTTGACTGCGTTTGCTGCGGGCTTCGTGGTCAGCCTGTTCGAGGGCACCATCACGCAGATCGTGGCGCTCGCGGCTTTCCTGCCGATCCTTGCGGGCCAGAGCGGCAACACGGGATGCCAGGCACTGGCGATCACGCTGCGCGGCATCACGCTTGGGGATCTGGACACTCATCCCGTGCGCAAGCTGATCGGCAAGGAGCTGGCCCTTGGCGCAATAAACGGATTCCTGACGGGTCTCGTCGCCGGCGCGGCGATGTGGTGGAGCGCCGGAAACGGTAGCGATCAGGGGATGATGCTCGCCCTCGTCATCCTGCTCGCCATGGTCGGTGCCTGCATGGCCTCGGGTCTTTTCGGCGTGCTGGTGCCGTTGACGCTGCGGCGGTTCGGTGCCGATCCCGCCACCGCATCGAGCATCTTCCTCACCACGGGAACAGATATCGCCGGAATGGGACTCATGCTGGCATTGGCAACCATGCTGGTGCTTTAGCTCTCATGCCGTCCACGGGATCAATTCTAGCAGCATGAAGATCGCCTATCGACCGGATATCGATGGACTCCGCGCGGTGGCGGTGATCGCCATTCTGCTCTTCCACTTCGATGAGCGGTGGCTGCCCGGCCCTCCAAAACGTTTATCAACAAAATCTGCCATCGCCAGAGATTGTCCCGCGTTCGGGTTTTGCCGGAGTTGACTGCGGTTCTGCTTTTCATCGCGAGTTGGCCTGTAGGCTGATCGGCGCTATCGTTTCTCCCGAGATTCGGCTAGATTGCACTTGCACTTCACGTCATTCCCTCTAGTCCCATCGGAGTTGGCGATTTGAGCGAGACCTCCGGTACACCGTCAATTTTCTCGCGCCTCCGGTCGCGGAGCTGGGCCTTGTTTTCCCTGCTTGCCGTCATCTTCGCCGCCATTACGCGCAAGCGACGCGCGAACAGGCATTCCTCCCCTCCGCTGTGATATCTCTCGCCCCCTTCGCCGGCACCGCTCTTGGGGCAAGGTTCCCGAGGGGGTGACATGGCGAACAAGCAGGACTTCACACCGGAAGAGTGGAACAAGATCTTGCAGAGCCCCATGCTGGTGGGAATTGCCGTGTCGATGGCGGATCCCAGCGGACTGTGGGGCGCGCTGAAGGAAGCGGCGGCGGGCAGCGCGGAAATCGGCACGGCGAGGCGCGACGCCAGCGCCAACGCGCTCATCAAGGCTGTTATCACGGACATCAATACGACGGATGGACGCTCCGCCCTGCAAAGCGCCCTCCGGAACTGCTTTGCCGATGCGGAACCGGCTCAGTGCGTCGAGCGCTCGCTCGCCAATTTGCATGAGGCCTCTGCGATTCTCGATGCAAAAGCACCTGCCGACGCGGCGGCCTTCAAAACTTGGCTGTGCGCCGTCAGTCAGATAGTGGCGGAGGCTTCGACCGAGGGTGCGTTCCTCGGCTTCGGGGGTGCGCAAGTCAGCGATGCCGAGAAGGCCACGCTCGCCGACATCGCCAAAGCGCTGCGCATGAAAAGCGCGTAAGGATCTTCAACCGGCCGGCATCATGTGAAGCCGATAAAATGAGCGACTGGTTGCTCAATCTTCCCGTGCTGTGGATGGCCGTCGTCGTCTTCGCGGCCACGTATCTCCTTGCCGCAGTCGTGTATTGGGTCGTGACCCGGCTGGCGGTGAACGAACGCGCGCGGACCTTCAAGTCGGTCTCGCCCGGGATGCTACCGCCACTCGGCATCCTTTTTGCCCTTCTGGTCGGCTTCATCGCCGTCGAGGTCTGGAACAATTACGACAAGGCGAAGGTCGCGGTCGCGACCGAGGCCAGCGCGCTGCGCGCGCTCGTGCTCCTCGCCGAAAATTTACCCGAAGACCAGAAGATGCGCATTCACGCACTGATCGACCGCCACATCGAGGAGGCCGTCAACAAAGAATGGCCGACGATGGCGCGGCAGCATCACTCAACGTCCCCTTTGTCCCTGGAAGAAGACAAGTTCTGACACCTGACCCGCCAGGCTGGCTCGAACCGCTATCTGCCTGAAAAGTTATCAGTCAGCTAAGAAAACGTGTTTCACATTTGCCTCCGGTATTTCCATCCTTACGCTGAACAGCCAATTGTCGGAGTTTCGGAGCCGTCGGCAAACTTCCCTACCCATGTTCATCTGGATGAGCGTGAACTGCTTCAGATCCCGGGCATAAACTTGGTGGAGATTGGCAGCTGAAATGCGGAGTGCGGTGCAATCTTCAATCGCACGGACCGAAGCGCTGCGGGGACAGAGGTCCATTACAGCCACCTCTCCGAAGCAGTCGCCCACCTTTAGGTTTCGGAGCAGATAGTCGTGTCCACGCCAGGATTTCAGCACCGAAGCCTTGCCTGCCTCAAGGACGAACATCGAGTCGGCTTGGTCCCTTTCGCGGAAAAAGAACTCATTGGTCGGGACCGATACGATCGGACACAAATCGAGCAGAAATTGGAGAATGTCTGCCCGGATCCCACCGAAAACAGGCATGAGCTGCAGGAGTTCGATCCGCGCTTCTTGCATGGAGCACTCCAAGGGTGATGACTCGGCCTCCGAGCGCCAGTTTAGCAGTTTCGTGGAGGCGTGCTTCACTCTCATGCGAAAAGCAAAGAGCCCGCTGGTGGCGGGCTTGAGGCGGAGAGACGGAGTGGGATCGGCTAAGAGGTCCAGTCTGCTCCGGGAGGAATGGGCGACAGGTGGGAGAGGGGTTGGGATGATAAACCGGAATACGAATGATGGGGGCCTGCGCCTCGGGAGCGGGCAGTAGGCCCATAGGCTGAAGTTGCGAGCCGGAGAACGGCCAACGACCCTAATCTCCCCGTCTTAACCCAAACGATGCCGAGGAAACGTTGAGGTCCCGGCAATTTCCTTTCCCGATGTGTGCATCGGTATCAAGTTAGACCCCCTCGAATGATCACCGGGCAACCCGAAAGTGGCCGAGTGACCGGAGAGCACTCTCTTCGGCATGCCCCGGTATCATGTCATCGCATGCTATGCGCCGAGATAAGATCGGATGAGCTTGGGGTTTGGGCTGCCCTCTAACGGACAGAAACGCGCGCGAATTGGTTACGGCGCCGCGACGCCGCGGACTTCGGCATCGGCTGTCGAGGGAATGCTTGTCGTCAGGGAGTTGAGTAGCGTCTCGATTTCGGGGGGCACTGAGGTGAAGCGAATGGCGACGTCCGTTCCGGTTCCCGAAACCATGCCCAGCACCTTGCCATAGAGAGTTCCCGGAATCTCCATCCCACTGTTGGCGATGAGGCGCATTTTCAGATTGCTCAAGCTTGGCACCGGCGTTTCCAGTCGGGCCTCTGCCCCTTTGCGGGAGACTCTGACCAGGCTCCCTTTTGCGGCATTCCCATCCGTCTGCCCTGAATCGAGCACCTCGTATTGCATCTGTATCGCATCGGCCAAGGAGGTGAGGGCGTCGGTCGTGTCGGCAAACTGCAACTTATGCCGCCCCCCGATACCGAGCACCTCGTAAAGTGCGATCGGGTGCTCGATGCCCTTGGCCTTCACTTCTGTCTGTTTGCCGAGGCGCAGGATTTTGCCCACCTCCTGCCGCGTAGCCTCCGAGACGAGGATTTGGCCGCCCACCGTGTAGGATTGGATGCGGGAGGTAAGGTTCACGTGGCTACCGACGACGCCGTATTTCATACGCTCGGGCGAGCCGATATTGCCGACGACAACCTGACCCGTATGGACCCCAATGCCCATTTCGATCTCGGGCAGATCCTCCTGGCGGTTCTGTTCGTTGATGCCGGCCATGGCGAGCTGCATCGCCACGGCGCACGCGACCGCGCGCTCGGCGTCGTCTTCCTGCCAGACTGGCGCACCGAACAACACGAAGATGGCATCGCCGATGAACTCATCGATCGTGCCCTGATACTGCTTGATTACCGAGACCATGGTCGTGAGATAGCGATTGAGTAGCGCCACGACCCGTTGCGGCGGCAGGCGTTCCGAGAGAGAGGTGAAGCCCCTGAGATCGGTCATGATCATGCTGATCTTGCGCTTCTCTCCGCCGATCTCCAGCCCACTCGGCGATTTAAGCACGGTCGAGACCACCTCGTCGGTGAGATAACGTCCGAAGGTCTCACGGATGAATTTGTTGCGAAGCTCGACCTGCTCGGCGAGGTGTTGCAATTCGGCTTCGATGAGCTTGCGGTCGGAGATGTCGGCCCAGGACCCGACGATCTCCTGCGGCTTACCTTCGTTGTCGTGCGTGACGGTGAAAGTGTCCTGGATCCAGATGTAATGTCCGTCCCGATGGCGGAAGCGATATTCCAGCGAGCCCTTGCCTTGGGCTACCAAGCGATCCATTTCGGCGAATACTCGCGAGGCGTCTTCGGGATGCAAGCGCTTGACCCAGAATTTCTTGTCGTCGCGCATCTCCCAGGGCGCGTAGCCCATGATCGAATCCAGATTCTCGCTGACGAAGGTGCAAGCATAGTCGCCGGAAACTTGTGTCGTATAGATAATGGCCGGGCTAGCGCCGACGAGCGTCTCGAGATCGTTCATCAGCGCCATTCGCTCGCCTAGCGCTCGCTCGGCGCTCTTGCGCGCGGAGATATCCGCCCACGAGCCCACGATTTCTAAGGATCGATCCTGGTCATCCTTCATGACCCTAAAGGTGTCCTGGATCCAGATGTAATGTCCGTCCCGATGCCGGAAGCGGTACTCCAAGGTTCCGCCGCTTTGCTCGACCAGCGGTCCCATTTCGCTAAAAACGCGCGTGGCGTCTTCGGGATGAAGCCGGACGGTCCAGAAGTCTTTGTCTTCGAGCATCTCCCAGGCAGAGAAGCCCATAATGTGGGACACATTCTCACTGACAAAGGTACACGTATAATCGCTCGCCTGATTGGTATAGACGATCGCGGGCGTGACTGTCATGAGGTACCGTAACCGCTCGCGCGCCGCGTTCAGCTCGGTTGTGCGCTCTTCAACGCGCTTTTCTAGTTCTTCGTGCGCCTTGCGGAGTTCCTCTTCGTCCCGTTTGCGCTCGCGCAGGTCCGTAGCGAACCCAACGGTGCCGACCTCCTCGCCACGCTCACCGAAGAGAACCGAGGCCGAAACAAGCGCCGGGACGTCATTGCCGTCCTTGCTTCGCAGCGTGCACTCGTAGCCGGCAACCGTTCCGCCGCGCTTCCGCATCTCACGCGCGACTTCTTTTGCCTGCCCTTCGTTGGCATAGAGCTGGCCCGGACTCTTGCCGATTACCTCGTCGGCCCGATAGCCCAGTAGCGTTTCGGCACCCTCATTGAAGAGGACAACCTTGCCGTCCTTGTCCGTGGCGATGATGGCGTCGGTCGAGCTTTCGATGAGCCGAGTCAGGTAGCGTTTGGTATCTTGCAGCTCGATATTGGCTTCAAGTGCCGTCTGCTCGGCGCGCTTGCTTTGGGTGATGTCGGCCCAGGCGCCGACCAGTTCGAGTGGGTTGTCGGCTTCGTCGTTGACGACTTTGAAGCTGTCCTGGATCCAGATGTAGTGACCATCTCTATGCCTAAAGCGGTATTCAACCATGCCGCCCCCTCGCTCGATCAGGGGGCCCATCTCGTTCAGCACACGCGGAGCGTCGTCGGGATGGAGATGATCGGGCCAACTTTTCGGGTCAGTGGTCATCTCCTCCGGCAAATAGCCCATAATCGCGCGCAAGTTCTCGCTGACGAAGGTGCAGCCATAGTCGCCAGAGGCCTTAGTCGTGTAGATGATGGCCGGGCTCACGGCGAGCAGGTACTGCAGCCGCTTGCGCGTGTCATTGAGCTCGGTTTCTATGGTCTTGCGCCCGGTGATATCGGCCCATGCGCCGACAAGTTCAGAAGGTTTGCCGGCTGCGTCCTTGACCACCTTGAAGCTGTCCTGGATCCAGATGTAATGCCCGTCGCGATGCTGGAAGCGGTATTCGACCGTGCCACCGCCCGCTTCAATGAGGGGGCGCATTTCCTCGAACACTCGCGGCGCGTCTTCGGGGTGAAGGTGGTCCGACCAGCACCTTTGGTCGCCAATCATCTCGCTTGGCGAAAAACCCATGATCGCCTTGAGATTTTCGCTGACGAAGGTGCAGGCAAAATCGCCGGTTGCTTTATTGGTGTAGATGATTGCCGGGCTGACCGCGAGCAGGTGCTCAGTGCCCGTGAATCCGCTGTCAAACTCCTTGCTGGGGGCTGCGGTCTTGGCGTTCACTCGCCGGCGCAGATCGGCGATCTCCTCGAGCAGCTCAGCCTTCGACCTCTTGTCGCTGGAAGAAATTGGTGCCGAGTTCGACAATCGCGCCCGGCGCGGGCTTGGCCCGCGCTGCTCTACTTCCGCGATTGCTCAACTCGTCCATGACCATGCCTCCTGGAGAGGCGCACCTGAATCCCGTTTGACCTAGGCTTGATCACCCCTTGGGTCGAGGGAAACCGCCAGTCGGCGTGAAGTTTATCTTACCAGTTACACAACGCTCGCGCGAGTCGGGCCGGCGGTCACTCCCCCGTGGCGTCGTGCACCATCTCCGCGAGACGATCGACGTCCGTGACGAGAAGAGTGCCCCCGCGACGTTCGATGATCCCAATTCGGGACAAGCGGTTGAGTTCTCTCGTGACGGCCTCCCGGTGCGTGCTGACCCGGCTTGCGATCTCCACATGGGTCGGCGCGGGCACAATGCGCGCGCTCTTGCCGTCCTTGGGTCCGAATCTCGCCAGCCGCAGCAACTCAGCCTGAACGCGGTTGTTCACGGCCAGTGTGCTGAACTCGTAGACCCGCGTGGTGAGGGCCCGAATCGTCTTGGTGAGTCGAGGCAACAAGGCATTGGCCAGCCCCGGTTCCGTCTCGAGCAATTCCCGGAACGTCGATGCAGGCATCGAGGCGATCAGGCAATTGGTGCGCGCCTCCACGCTGGCCGACCGCGGGCCGCCGTCAATGGCGGGGAATTCGCCGAAAATCTCGCCCGAGCCCATCTCCCGGAAGCTCACGGCCTTGCCCACGGTCGAATAGATGGTTACCCGGACTTCGCCGAGCACGATGAAGAAGACATCGTCCGACTTGTCGAGATAGTCGAGGATGGGCTCCCCCGGCGCATAGTGTTTCCAGGCACAACGCCGCTCGATTCTCTCGACCGAGTCGGGAGGAAGAGACGCCAGGATCGCGATCCCTTTGAGCGTATTTCGCGATTGTGCAGCAGGAGCCTGGGTCATCGATCAGCCCCCAAAGCCGCGTGCGGGAGGCAGAAAGCATAGACCGAGAGCGTATCGTCCGCATGCGGAAAAAGGCGCGCCAGGCCAGTGGCTGCTGCGCATAACACCGTCTCGACAGCCGCCCAAGGTGCCGAAAGGGCTGAACCCTTGGATTTCCGCCAGTTCTGGCGTGTGGCAAATGCCACAGCGAAAATCCCCTGAGCGGGGCATCCTCAAATCACAAGCTCAGGATGGTCCTGAGCGGCGAAACCAAAGGAGATCGTCATGCCCCGCTCGAAGCCCCATAAGGATCAGTTTTCTTCCGACCGTTCATTCCCCTACGTGTTGATTTGCAGCACCCTCGGAACCGTCATCAGCCTCGCTTCCGTGTGGCTTGCCACCGCTCAGACGGTCGCTCTGGCGATCGTTGCCTAGGTGTTCGGAAGTGACCCAATCTGCACCAGGTCTTGAGCAGTCGAACCAAAAGGAAATTCGCCATGACCCGCCCGATGAAGAAGCGCCAATTCCCAGTTGCGATCGTCAGCAGCACTGTTGGAACCGCCTTGATCAGCATCGTGGCCGCCTGGCTTGTGGCATCCCCCATCTTCACGCCGATGGCCGCCACACCGGACGCCACGAAATACGAACGCACCATGCCGCACAAACCTTCCGGGCGCCTCTATCGCTTGTCGCCCATCCCCGCCGGCGCCGACTGGACATCGTAATCTGATCTCGTTTCCCGCTTTGCAAGGGCAGGGCCCGCTCCGCGTCTGCGGCGTGCGAAATCTCACATCGAAATTGCAGCCAAGCAGCACACTGCCCATATCCGCGGTTCCTAGTCCGAAAGCCTCGGACAGTGGGCCAAGAGGATGATCGCCATGACCCGCGTGAACTGGCATTGGCAGCAACGCTGTTGACCTCTCAGAGGTTTGCCTAATAACAGTAAGACGAGATCTGCTTCACGGCTAACCTCGGCCCTTAACCGCTCTGCAATGGTTTGAGACCAGGCTTTGGTATGCCCGTGAATCGGAACGTAGAAGCCTTAGAGCCCCAGTTGCGAATCTTTCTGGCCAATCAGGCCATTGCTTTGGGTTGGATGCTGAGAAGCTCCTGCAAGGCCTGCGCTCAACGGCTATTCGCCTGCGCCAGGTGGCTCGTGCCAGAGGCCCAACGCTTTCTTGTTCAACGCATGGGTTCACACAATCAGTATCGGCGCGCATCGAAGTTTGCCCCCGATTTGAGCAGTTTTCTGTACCGCATACAGTCTTTTAGAGTCGTTGCGGGTTTTCTGGTCGTGCTCGTTCTCCTGGGATCACTGGACTTCGTCACGCGGGTCACCGTCCGCAAATCTCCGGAACTGACACAGGCACCTATTCTACAACCGGTTCCCGTCTCAGGAACGCAGCACGAAGGAGTTCCATTGCCTACAAGAAAGCCCCAGGTTGCCTCTAAAATCCCGAAGAAAAAAGCAGGGAACCAGCCACTCAAAAAAAGAATGGCTCAGCGAAAAAGCACGAAGCGCTGACCGCCATCGTCTGGACGATTCTGGAAAAGTCCGCCTGTTGCTCCATCTGTTGGGTGGCGAGGTGCCGGTTATGTTACCGGAACGCCTGGTTATGCCTGGCTCTGTTGCACAATAGCCGCGATAACCGCGCTCACCTCCCCATAAGAAGCCCCGGCGCGCTCCGGGCTTTTTTGCTTGGCAAAAACCCCGAAGTCGTGGATGCGCCGCGATATTTGGCTTCGTTTTGTAATTTCGCCGTTCACCTAGCCGGATCGCTTGGACCGACCTGACGCCCTTGTGCGGCTGGCTCGCTCGCATCGCGTGAGGCCTAACCCCTGGGCCCACGGTCGCATCCCCCGCGATGAACTCCACCCCTGCCCGCTCGAGTGCCGTCGGAAAATTAGCGTCGGGTCCGTCGGCCGGTTTTGTCTTTAACTCCCCGCTGCAGCATACCCCCGCCCAAGTCAACGCTTACCTGCGTGGAAGGCCTTCTTTGGAAGAAGAGGTACATGAGGAAAGCGCTCCTTAAATCTCACTTCCCTCATCACAGCAGCATCTGAGAGGACCTCGCCTGGCGGGATCGCGCGCCAAGCGCCATCGACCAACCACCAAGCCTCATGATTGGTAAAGCGAACCGGGTTGCCATCGAGCGCGCCAAACTTGATGTCAGTCGCGAGGTTTTGCGGAACACCTTTCGGAGCAACCTTCTTTTGTTTCTTGGTTTGTCTTTTATGTTGCAGGCGAGTGACCGAGCGTGAAGAGGATCGCGTCTTCAAAGTGGTCTTCGCTGCCTCAAGTTTTTGCTTCCGCTGTTTCTGCGCAGGAACACGCGAGTTGGATTTGGGTGTCTGCAGGCTCGTTGATCTCTTTTCTGGGGTTCGACCCTTGAGTCGTTTTTCCGTGGGAGCCCGAACCTCTGAGCCAGCAGCCGGGGCTGTAACGGGTGGCACCTCGACTTTCTGGGTGCCAGAGTTTTGTTGTGGTCTGGGGCTGGCACGATCTGGGGCTTTGGGACCGCGACTCTTTGTTAGAAGGGTAGTTGAATTTTTGGCAGGCTCGCAGAGGCGTGAGTCCGGCAAAGGTTCGGCTGATTTAAATTTAAGCTGAGCCACGCTAAATCCGAATAGCCGATTTTGAACGACCTCCGCTTCAAGTCTAAGTTCGTCGAATTGCTTCCACCAGAAGCTTGCCACTAATGTCACGACCTCGAATGGGTTCCTAGCGCCAGCTAAGCTTTTGCCTAGATCGAGGCCTGAATTAAAATTCCGCAGGCTAATCTCGATGATTTTGCGGTTTAGCGCTGCGGCGGCGCTCTGGTTCGCCACGTCAAAGAAACTCTTTACAAAATGCATTTCGGCTTCGAGAGTCCCACTTGGTCATGGGGGCTGCGCGTCTGATCAACTGTCTTCTTAGCAAATTTGCCTGGGAGTTTGCAGTAACAGATTTGGAGCGTTTCCTCCAGCCGGTCGCTACTCTTCCGCGAATCTGCCACCACAACATTCTGCGCTTTAAGTCGCTCGCCGCGTCGAGCGAAAATCATTCTAGAATTCCTGTTGCAATGATTCGCTCACAAAGCGCTTGGCTACGGATAGTCGCGCATGCCGACATGGACGCGTTCTATGCGGCTATTGAGCAACTCGACGATCCAGCGCTGCGAGGGAGACCCGTGTTAGTCGGGCACCCTAGTGCTCGCGGAGTGGTTTTGACCGCTAGCTATGAAGCGCGCCCTTACCGCGTGGGCAGCGCTATGCCGATGGCTCAAGCGCGACGTAGGTGTCCAAGCGCGATGATCGTCCCACCCCGCTTCGACCGCTACCAAGAAGTCTCCGCAGCCATAATGAGCGTATTCGGTAATTTTTCGCCAGACGTTGAGGCCCTAAGCCTCGACGAGGCTTTCCTCGATATGACCGGTGCGGAGGAACTCTTCGGTTCACCCGAAGCTATGGGGCATCGACTGAAGGCTGCGATCCGCGAAGCCACCGGTGGTCTGACTGCATCTGTTGGGATATCGGCCACCAAATACGTCGCCAAGGTCGCGAGCGGTTGCCGCAAGCCAGACGGCCTGACGGTGGTTAAGCCGGAGGATGCCAAGACTTGGCTCGCTCCTTTTCCAGTGTCGAGTTTATGGGGCGCCGGGCCAAAAACCCAAGCTCGGCTACATAGCCTTCATCTATATACGATTGGCGACGTGGCCGGTGCCGATCCTCAGTTCCTCTCAGCGGAACTTGGAAATGTCGGGCTTCATTTCCACAATCTTGCACGGGGGGACGACCCCAGACCGGTCCTAGGACGAAGAACGTCCAAGAGCATCGGGTCAGAACACACACTCGAGAAGGACCTGCGTGCGAAGGCAGACATTAGACTGCACTTGCGCGAGGCGTCTGACACAATCGCCAGACGCCTTAGAAAGAAGGGCCAAGTTGCCTTTGGTGTCGGAATCAAGCTCAAGACGGCAAACTTCCAGATTGTAACGCGTCAGTATCGTCTTAGCGAACCCACCGATGTTGCCGACAAACTGTACTCCGTGGGGATTGATCTTCTTGATCGAGTAGACCATGCGGGCCCGTTCCGCTTGGTTGGCATGACCGCGTATGACCTTACCGGTGCAATGGATATAACGCAGCGCGACCTATTCGGTACCGTTGCCCGCCAACGCAGTTTGGAAGTTGCGATCGATCAACTCATGGAACGCTTTGGACTACGTGTGGTCCATCGCGCCAACGAGCTTGCCAGGTCTGCGACGATTGGTTCGTCACATGATCTGGATTTCTTGGACGACGGCAAACCGGATTAGCTTTTCGCTTCTTGGAAGCGACGCGCTGACCAAACATCAGCCTGCCGGTATACCTCCGCTGCACCCGGACAACGATCTCGGCCTCTGCTCCTGCTGCGCGGCTATCAAATGGGCATTCCGATGGTTGCCTGAGCGCGCGATCGTCATGTCCACTTTGTGCCAATAGCGGACCTTCGCAACTGCTGGACTTGAGGCACATTCGGTAATAGACGCGCGCGCCACTAGGCGTGATCAATGAACTAAGTTCGCCAGCGAAGTTGGTGGTGTCCGAGTCGTGGGGACAATTTGCCACTAGCAGCTTGGTGTGCCGTCGACTAGCATCTTCAACGAAGGGAACTCCCCACGGGTCCGCAATGAGCGACTGGTTGCTCAATCTCCCCCTGGTGTGGATGGCCGTCGTTGTCTTTGCCGCCACTTATCTTCTTACCGCCAGTATTTATTGGGTGGTGACTAGGCTCGCGGTGGACGATCGAGCACGGGCCTTTAAGGCGCTCTCGCCCGGGTTGCTATCGCCATTGGGCATCCTTTTCGCCCTACTGGTTGGCTTCATCGCCGTCGAGGTCTGGAACAATTACGATAAAGCAAAGGCCGCGGTTGCGACCGAAGCCAGCGCGCTTCGTGCTGTCGTCGTCCTGGCCGGAACTTTCCCCGAAGAACAGAAGACGCACATTTACGCGCTAGTTGACCGCCATATAGAGGAGGCCGTGAATGAAGTATGGCCGGCGATGGCGCATCATCGAGCGACACTCTCGAATGTGCCCACGGCTCTAATCGAGACCTTGTACTACACGCTCAGCGTAGAGCCTGCCGATGCTAGCCAGCGAATCGCACAGTCTGAGATGGTGAACGCGATCCGTACGGCGCTCGATGCGAGGCGCCACCGCATTGTTATCAGCGAGTCTACTGTCGGCAGGGTTAAATGGGCCGGGATTCTGCTGATGGGACTCTTCACCTTAGTCGCCATCGCCATGGTTCACAGCGACAACCGGCTTGCCTGCGCTGTAGCACTGACCCTGTTTGCGTCAGGCATTGCTCTGTCGCTATTGTTGATCGCCGCTTACAGTAGGCCATTTACCGGTGAAATTTCCGTCAGACCGGACCTCCTAAAGCAAGTCATTACAAACGGGCAGCCGTCTTCCAACCCATAGAGACCCGGAGCATGTCCGCTTTGGATCAAAGGCGGACTTGCGATAATGAGTGTGTTTGTCAGCTTTCAGCCCGGTCATATCACGAGCGTTCCGAGGGTGCGAACCCCTCCCGCTATGCCATCTGATACTCTGGCGATAAACGTATGAGCGAAGCTTTGAGGCGGCGTGGTCCATGAAAAACGAAACTGACTTCATTCAGATCAAGGGTCGAGAAGGCAAGGCTCAACTCCTGCTGGGGCCATCAGTGGCGACTAGATACTTTTCAAGGACCCAGCCACGTTCCTGGGTCACCGGGTCAGATACCTGGAGCCAGTCGCCTTCTTGTCGGACCACCTGCAAATAGGCAAGAGAGAGAGAAGCAATAGGGCATGTTGCCGGTGCGCTCAGTCTATTAGTCATTCAGACGATGCCGAGTGCCTCAGCGCGATCTGCGCCCACTCAAGATCGGCCTCGGCCCGCTGCAAATCTGCTTCCAGTTTCCGCAGCCGTCGCGCCTGAAGCTCAGGTGCTTCGGCAAGGTCCGTGCCGTGACACGTGAAGCGGTGTAGCTCGCGGCGGCAATAGGTGACGCGGTCGCGCACACTCCGGAGATAATCGGTCTCGCTCATCGTGGCAGTCCTTCCCAAACCATCCAGAGATTGTGCTGACGAGCCTCATTCCTCGGTGAGCGGTAGCTTCTGCACGTGAAGAAGATATGATCTGGCCAGCCGCACTGCCACGGGGAGCATTTTTCATGTGGAGAAGTGCTTTCGTCCCGTCGTCAAGCCGTCATGTGCAGATTTCATGACAGCTGGGCTTACGGCTCAGCGTCAGAGCAGTCTTTCGCGGCCTCGAGAGTTTTCGCCCCGTCAAGGCAGTCCTCCACCGCATCTACGTAGTCGTCCACGTTCTCATCGCATTTGTCGTCGCCAGCGGCGACTGCCTCCTTTTGATCCTCACGGACCTCCGCATTGGCTTTGTCGTCACTAGCGGCGACTGCCCCCCTTTTTCATCCTCAGGGCCGTCGGGCTCCGGCCCCCCGGCCTAAACCCCAGATGTTCCAGACCGTCGGGAACGCGAGGGCCAATGGCACCGCCAACTGACTGCGTTGCGCGACGATCTCCGTCTCGTTTTCCAAAGCGAGGATAGACCATCGCACGAGGCGCACGAAGATCAGAGGCTCGGACAAGCTGAAGGGGCAGCGGGGACGAAGGGCGCAGGAGCGTCACTGACGGCGGGAAGGTTTCCGGATTGCCCCACTTAGGCGAGCGCCGCTTCGGGCCTGTGGCATCACCCTGAGTCGTTCCTTACCACTCAGCCAAGTCAGGTCGCCGTGCGCCGCAGTGGCTGTTTCGGCCCACCTAAGATCGCCCTCGGCCCGTTCAAGAACGCATTCGATCAGCTGGATTTGGAGATTATGGACCGGGTTTATGAGGTCGCTTGGGCGCATATTCAGGCGCGTGAGTTCTCTCGCAATACCGCGGCGGATCGCGCACGTCAGACCGCGCTACGCAGAAAGATCTTGGGCGTCGCACGTGTCGCAGGCCCCGGACACCTCGACTTCGACACGCTCAGTGAAGTGGTGCTTGCGACGATACCAGAGCAGCTCGAGCCTGAGCCAACGCGTGGAGTGCTAGAGCCTTCGTAACGCGCCCCTGGAATCAGGTCAGGTTCGCCGTTGCGCCGCAGAGCTGTTTCGGCCCATTCCAAATCATGTGCTATGCTTTCGCCTCTCTGCGTAGGGGCATGATCATACGGGCACATCGCAAAGAGTTAGCCGTGGCTTTGCTAAGGCAGGCGACGAAGACGTTCGTTCAATGACGCTGCGCCGGGCGGGTTGGCCTTCCGATTTGATGCCGCCCTGCAAAAGTGTCGATATCGGGGAAACCTGGTCATGACCGACAACAAGCCGGCCGCAGACGTTACCAAGGATTGGCAAGCAACGCAGGCCCAGAAGTCCGCTGCCACGCGCCTCCGCCTTTTCGCCGCGCTCTCGTGGATCGTTGCCATTGGCGGCCAGATCGCCGGGGTTGTCTTGCTCTACCAGCACAAGTTCGACCACGGAAACCTGCCGCTGCTGATCGGCATTCTGGTCGGGATCGCGATTTTCGCAATCGCCGGCAACTTGCTGTGGAAGGCGGCCAACAGGCACGATCCGGCCCGCGCATCCGACACGTTCAGGTTCTTCTTCCAAAACCAGCTCGGCGTGATCATCACGCTGATTGCCTTCCTCCCGCTGGTTCTCCTGATCTTCACCGACAAAAACATGGATCCGCAGACCAAGAAGGTTGCCGGCGGCGTCGGTGCTGTGCTGGCCGTGATCGCAGCGCTGATCGGGGTCAGCTACAACCCCTCATCGGTCGAGCAGTACACCGAGGACATGAACACGTGCGCGGCCCAGATTAAAGCGGGGCAGCCGACCACAGCCTGTTCCCCCGACGTCGCCGCCCAGGCGCAGGAGATCGCCACGGACTCCGCCACGGTGGCCGCGGCGACGAAGGATGCGGAACACCCCGCTGGTCAGGATGTCGTGTACTGGATCGCGCCGGAAAACGGAGCCAAGAAGTCCGAGACGCCGCATGTCTTCCACCTCTGCGCAGCCGTGAGTCCGCTGAAGGACAAGACCGTGAATAGCGGCTCCGTAACGGAGGCCTACGCACAGAACGCCATCCGGATCACGAAGCAGATCGAGATGGAACAGAAG
The DNA here is from genome assembly GCA_963821255.1 of uncultured Alphaproteobacteria bacterium. GTDB lineage: Bacteria > Pseudomonadota > Alphaproteobacteria > Rhizobiales > Methyloligellaceae > Methyloceanibacter. The sequence goes on from CAWGCX010000010.1 coordinate 141,833, forward strand.
CAGTGCGGGTTCTCGGTCTCCCAATGAATCCGCCCACGCCGATCTAGGAACCGCTTAGATTCCGGTCCAAAACGCTATGGAAACTGATATCTAATCAGCGGGTCGAAGGTTCGAGCGAGCCTCCCTATCATCGTAGCGCGCGCAACCATTGGGGATAACCGGCGATCGTGACTGGCGGACTAGCCGAGACATGAAGCAACTTGGATCGCTTCAAGACAGGCATAGTCAAGTTGCTTTGGGTCATTAGCCGACTTTCGAGCAATCATGGGCTCCCTGCCATTACACTGTGGATTTGCGCTACGACAGCAGCCCCCTCCCCAACCGCTGACGCGACGCGCTTCGTCGAGCCCGCCCGCACATCGCCGATAGCAAAGACGCCGGGGCGACTGGTCTCGAGCGGTAGGACCGGTGGGTGATTATTGCTAGCTCCGCTGGTGGAGTTTGCTCCGGTCACTACGAAGCCCTTATTGTCCAGTGTGACGCAGCAATTCAACCAGCTGGTGTTCGGGTCCGCGCCAATGAACAGGAAGATGTGACGCAAGGGACAGGTGTGGGTAGCCCCAGTCGCGCGCTCGCGAAACACCGCGGCGGTGAGACCCGTGACCTCGTCCCCTTCCAAGGCGACTACCTCGGTCTCGGTATGCAGTTCCACATTGGGCAGCGCGGCGATGCGGTCGATGAGATAGCGCGACATCGAGGCATCTAAACCTGACCCGCGCACCACGAGATGCAAGCGTCTTACCTTCGGTGCGAGGAACACCACGGCTTGCCCCGCCGAATTGCCCCCGCCCACCAGCGCCACCTCCTCGCCTTCGCAGAGCTTCGCCTCAACGGGCGAAGCCCAGTAAGAGATACCTCTACCCTCGAAGGTTGATAGGTTCGGGATCGGAGGCCGACGGTAGCGAGCACCGGTGGCAACAACGACCGTTCGGGCCCGCACCGCAGAGCCATTGGTGAGCTCCAGGCGCATGGGTTCGCCGCCTTTCTGATCGGGCGTGCCGCAGTCGAGCCGCGCCACCTCAAGCGGAATGGCGATCTCGGCGCCGAACTTGAGCGCCTGGTTGAAGGCGCGACCGGCAAGCGCCATGCCGGAGATGCCTGTTGGGAAGCCGAGATAGTTCTCGATCCGCGCCGAAGCGCCCGCCTGTCCGCCGAAAGCACGCTGGTCAAGCACCAAGACCGAGAGGCCCTCGGATGCCCCATAAACGGCGGCGGCGAGCCCCGCGGGTCCCGCGCCCACGACTGCCACGTCGAAGACCGTGTTCGGATCAAGCTCGGGCGTGATGCCGAGAATGATGCCGGCCTCAGCGTCGGTTGGTCGCTTCAACACCGTTCCGTTAGGACAAACCATCAGCGGTAGCTCCTCGGGGAGCACGCCAGAGCGCTCTACTATAGCGCGGCCCTCTGCGTCGTCGGAGGCATCGAGGACCGTGTAGGGATAGCCGTTGCGACCGAGAAAGCCTTCAAGTCGGACGAGTTCGGGCGTGCCCGGTGTGCCGACGAGCACGGACCCCACGCCACCCTCCTCGATCAGCCCGACGCGGCGAAGGATAAACGCTCGCATCACGATCTCGCCCACCTCGGCAGAGCCAACCATCAGGGCGCGCACATGGGCACCGTCGAATGGCAGCGCCGTACAGCCTTCGGGACCAGCGCGGCCGGAAGCCAGTGTCGCCGCCCCGGCGAGTTGGCTGACCTCGCCCGAGAATTGACCGGGGCCGAGGCTGGTTATCGCCGCCTCGTGATTGAGGCCATCGCGACGCACTACGTCGATTGAGCCCTTGAGCACGAGCCAAACTGGGACATGGCGCTCGGCGACGTCATAGACGATTGCACCAGGCGCGAATTCACGCGATGGCCCGCTTGCGAAGCGCTTAGCCGTGTCGAGCTGGACCGCATCGAGCACGGGAAAAAGTTGGTGACCCCGGGTCTTGATAACGCTCATTGCGCTCTCAAAGCGGCATGCCCCGTTTCACTTTAGCAGACAACTCAAGCAGGCTTAGCGATGGCGGTCGATCGGAGCAACCGTGAACTAGCCTATCGCGTCTGCTGATAGGGTTGGCGATCTCGTCGGCAAGCTTGATAACTTTAGATCTGGCCGACCAAGTGGCGAAGGACGTTGACGAGAAAATCAAGGCGATGGCTAAGCGTTCGCAGGGCGGTTAGCACAGAACTGTCGGCGAGGTCCGCTATTGGCACTTATCGGACTAACCCAATGGCGCGCGCTTATGTCGGCTTCTTACCCAAAGCGGACATGACATCGTGGTATTATTCCGGAAGTGACTTCAGTGCACATCGCTGGCCCTGGATCGCCAGTCGACCGTCGGATGTCTTTGAAGGAGGTACCGCCATGAAATCGATGCTCTCTTCGATGGCTATCATACTTATGTTTGGCGCGGCTCCAGCAATGTCTGCGGAGTTTCCGAAGGCTGGCAGCGCGGAATACGACACATACTATGTAGATCACCCTGTGGCAAAAATCGATAGCGGAGCCGGCACGGGGATAATCGTTGACAACACTGGGATCACCCGCAATGTCAAAGGAGAGGGCCCGTTCCATCACATGTCTGTTCGCTGTCTGGCACACCGGAGCTTGGTGGGAGAGACATTGCACCGCAACGGTAGCTGCGTTGAAACCGACCAAGATGGTGACAACGTATTCACGACCTACGACGACAAAAACCACTACCTGATGGGTGGAACGGGGAAATATAAGGGTATCACGGGAACGGTTCCCTACACCGTGGTGAAACTTCACGACACGGTCGGCGGCTACGGGGCCCGCATTGTCAACCACAAGGCCACCTGGGAGATCAAATAACTGACGCCGACTGCTGACTGCGTGTCCGCTATTGGCACTTACGACTACATGGCCCAGCGCTCCACTATGCGCGCTAAACCTCGGCTTCCGTCGGGAGCCGGCCTTGTGGCGTGTACTTATCAACTGCATCGGGAAGTTCGCGGCAAAGTCTAGAGACCAACTCGTCCCGGGACAGGCCCGTTTGCCTCGACAACGTTTCTAACACTTCGGGACCAATCGCCCGCTCAAGTTCCGCAGCCGTGCAGGGTTTGTTGGGCCCGGTGTTGATCCAAGATTTCTGCAGTTTATGGGATGGCAACCGACAATGACGCCGGGCTTGCCTGGCATATCGGTTAGCCTCCGTAGAAGCCGCGCCCAATTGCCGAGTTGCACATTGTCGTTTTCGGCGTCGCCCTCAAAGTAGGCGGCTGACGTGTCAACGATCACGGCACCGAAGCCGCCGATTGCCTCTGCCTCACACTTGACCCCTAGGTCTATTTGACTTCGGGCTCCGACGCTTCCAAACTCTCAGAAACACGGGCGCCTGTGATGAAAGACAACTCACCGCTTCGACAACCCGTAGAGTCTGCGCATACAAGTGAGCTAGTGCGCGGTGCAGCCCAGCCGAGACGTCACCGTTTCGGGCGAATAATAACGATATTTTCAGGAGTGCTTGCAGTGCTGTTCGTCGCAACGATCGCCTTCCGCGTCATAAACCCAATCAGTCCGGTTGGGGTGGCGGAAACGTTCGGTGCCCCAAATATAAAGAGCGTCTGGCTCCCGCTCCAAAAGATCTCCCCTGACTTACCGCTCGCGGTGATCGCCAGCGAGGACGGCCGCTTTTGTAATCACTGGGGAGTGGATTGGCCGGCGGTGCGGGAAGCCATCAACGAAGGTGGAGGGATTAGAGCCGGACTGCGCGGCGCGAGTACAATCCCGATGCAATTGGCTAAGAACCTATACCTTTGGCCCGAGCGAAGTTATTTGCGCAAGACTCTTGAGTTGCCGCTTGCCTTTTTAATTTCTGCACTGTGGCCCAAAAAAGTGGTGATGGAGACATATCTCAACATCGCGCCTTGGGGGCCCGTTGTTGGAGCTGAAGCGGCAAGCCGACATTATTTTAAGAAAAGCGCGACTGAGCTAACCCGACAGGAAGCAATCTTACTTGCAGTAGCACTTCCAAGTCCAAGTGCCCGCAATCCTGCAAACCCAACCCTCAGGATGAAAAAAATTGCGCAAGCCGTCGAAGGAAGGATGCCAACTCTGGCATCACGTTCAAAGTGTGTTTGGCTAGATGATAACATCTTAGAGGGACCTGCCAGTTGGCCATGACCCGGTCCTTACATGGCGAGCAAGAGGAGCGTCCGAGCGATGCCTACTTGCTGTTTGTCTATTTCGCTGACTGTTACGAGTCCTCGCTCGAGCTCACGACATCCAGGAGCTCCTGATGCACAAAAGTGGGCTAACTCACCATGCTATTGCTGGCCAGGAGCCACTTGAGCCCGCTGGCAAGCAAACTCCACACCCGAAGATGGGTCCCACTTAGACCTCAGCGTACTGTCGTGAGTTCCGAAGTCGAATATTTCGCGATGGCAACAGGCCGGTTAAAGCCTCTGCACATGACAATTCTCGTGACCCTTCATGTCCTAGCCGCCGTAGTGTGGATAGGCGGCATGTTCTTCGCCTATATGGTGCTGCGCCAGTCTGTGGGGCTACTCGAGCCGGCAGTGCGGCTTGCATTCTGGCAGCGCGTCTTCCAGCATTTTTTCCCATGGGTGTGGGCGAGCATCATCCTTCTGCTCGTCAGCGGCTACGGCATGCTGTTCCTATATTTCGGCGGGTTCGCGGGCGCCGGGCTGCATATTCACCTCATGCAGGGCACAGGCATCGTGATGATGCTGCTGTTCCTGAATCTGTTCTTTGCGCCTTGGCGTCGTTTTAACAATGCCGTCGAAAGGGAGTCATTCGCCGATGCCGCCAAGGAGCTGGACCAGATCCGCCGTATCGTCGCGATCAATCTCGTGCTCGGCCTCCTAACGGTGATCGTAGGCGCGAGCGGTCGCTTCTGGTAACGGCATCCGATCACCGGAATTAAATGGCCTATACACTATATTTATAGTGGAGGTTGCTTCGCGACGCAGGCGATCGAAGGTCCAGTCGTCGTTATCTTCGACGACATCATGCAACCGCTACCATCCGCTCCTCAAGACCAGTAAGTGACAGCATCACCCTGAGAGGATGGAGGATGAAAGGAGACTCTGCTTTGTCAGAGCAGCCGGCGTGAGCGTCCGCGGCAATAGCAAATCGCCCGTTCAAGTGTGCTCATGGGGTTTCTACTAACCCGAGTTAGCCTCACATTCGAGTCAAATGGGCTTATCAACGCCGCTTAGCTGCGGCGGGTGCGGTCGATTCCAATCACGGGACTCGCCCGAGAGGAGCCGCCGTCTTTCTCGACGGCCGAATTCGGGTTGACCACAGAAGAACGTGAGCAACTCTAGCCCAGCGGCGCCAACAAATCCTCCAGAACCGCATCCACTGGGCCAAGCTCTACATGGTACGAACCGGACTGATCGATCAGCCTCAACATGGCCGGTTCGTGATGGGGAGTGATTGGATAGAATTGCGCTAGTCACACCGCTGAGGTTAAGTCCTGCTGGATTTGAGTCACTCGAACATCGCAAAACGCAGCCCCTCCCCGCGGCACAGTCGGAGCCTACGAAATGATCTTGCCGCTAAATGTTATGCTTGGAGAGCTGAAGAAACGCCTCCTGGAAATCAACGACCTAAGAGCAGCGGCTGCTCTGCTCTCCTGGGATCACGCCACCTACATGCCAAAGTGTGGAGCGACCGCGCGCGCACGGCAAGGCTCAGTCGTTAGCCGACTGGCCCACGAAAAGTCAGTCGCCCCAGAGCTCGGCAAGCTATTGGACGAACTTGAGCCATATCTTACCGATCTCTCCTACAATTCCACTGAAGCGAGCCTTGTACGAGTTGCGAGACGCAACTTTGAGAAGGCAATCAAAGTGCCTTCTGACTACGTAGCTCGCGTCAGCGCGTTCGGTGCTGCAGCCTACAACGCATGGAAACTGGCTCGGCCGGCGAACGACTTTGCGACCATCGTCCCGTTTCTGGAAAGGGCCATCGATCTTGGTCGCGAGTACGCAGATTTCTTCGCACCCTATCAGCATATCGCTGACCCGCTCATTGATGATGCCGACGAAGGGATGACGACGGCTTCCATTCGCACGCTTTTTGCAGGACTGAAAGACAAGTTGCTGCCGATCGTAGCAGCCATATGCAATCAAACTGCGGTAGATAGGTGTTTGCATGGTTATTTTGGCGAACGAGCCCAGCTTGATTTTGGCCTCTCAGTGATCAACCGAATTGGCTACGACTTTGACCGTGGCCGGCTTGATAAGACCCCGCATCCCTTTTGCACTAGGCTCTCGGCCGGCGACGTCCGAATTACCACCCGCGTCGACGAGAGCGATGTCAGAGAGGCATTATTCTCGACCTTGCACGAAGCTGGACATGCACTTTACGAGCAGGGCGTCGATCCTGATTTGGAAGGCACTCCACTCGGACGGGGTGCGTCCCTAGGCGTTCATGAAAGCCAGTCCCGGCTTTGGGAAAACGTTGTAGGCCGCGGCCGCAGCTTCTGGCAGCACTTTTACCCGTTGCTGCAGAGCACCTTTCCGGACCAGCTTAGCAAAGTGCCCCTAGAGACTTTCTATCGCGCGATAAACAGAGTCGAACGATCTCTGATCCGCACCGATGCCGACGAGGTGACCTATAACCTTCACATCATGTTGCGTTTCGAGCTAGAGCTGGAACTGCTCGACGGACGTTTGCGGGCCAAGGATCTGCCGGAGGCCTGGCGCGCGGCAATGCAAGCGCATGTAGGAATCGTTTCAACCGACGATCGGGATGGTTGCCTACAGGACGTCCATTGGTATACCGGCAGGCTCGGTGGCTCTTTTCAGAGTTACACAATCGGTAACATTTTGAGCGCGCAGTTCTACGCTACCGCTGTCAACGCACATCCCAATATCCCGAATGAGATCGCAATAGGTGAGTTCGGTACGTTACACGACTGGCTGCGTGAACATCTTTATCAACATGGACGCAAGTTCAAGCCGTCAGAACTTGTCGAGCGAGCGACTGGGGAACAGATCAGCGTTGATCCCTACCTCGCCTATCTTCGCGCGAAGTATGGCGAGCTCTATCAATTGAGCCCTGTATAGCAGGGCCGGATCGAAGGAATGGCATTGAAGCTGGAGCCGACGCCACGGACGAAGGCCGAGCGTGCTGAACGGAGGGCCTAGCTCTTCAGTTGACTACGGTTATGACGCTTGAAGGCGCACATACGACTTGGTAGTCGGGATTGCTTCTTGATCGCGGCGAGATTCGGCGGGTGGGCTCCATCTCTTGCTGCAGAACCGCATCTATCGCGGCCAAGTGCATAAGGGCCACACCTATCCAGGCGAGCACGACCCGATCGTCGATGACGATCTCTGGCCCGCCTACACGATCGAGCGAAAGCATAAGCCAGGGAGCTGACATGGAAAGGCGTGAACTAGGCAAGCCGGGACTTGTCGTCTCCGCACTGGGGCTCGGCTGCATGGGCATGAGCGATTTTTACGGAGATGGCGACGAGGCGGAGTCAATCGCAACCATCCACCACGCCATCGAGCTCGGTGTGACGTTTCTCGACACCGCCGATATTTATGGAATGGGTCAGAATGAAGAGCTTGTTGGAAAAGCCATTGGGGATCGCCGCGACAAGGTTGTGCTCGCCACGAAGTTCGGCAACGTCCGGAAGGCGGACGGCACGTTTGTCGGTGTCAATGGAAAGCCTGACTATGTGCGCTCGGCCTGCGAGGCATCGTTGCGCCGGCTGCAGGTGGATGTGATCGACCTCTATTATCAGCATCGGGTTGATCCCAATACACCGATCGAAGACACCGTGGCGGCCATGGCGTTGCTCGTTGAGGAGGGCAAGGTGCGTTATCTTGGCCTGTCTGAAGCCGCCCCCGATACGATCCGACGCGCACAAAAAGTGCATCCGATCGCCGCGCTGCAGACGGAGTATTCACTCTGGAGCCGCGACCCGGAGGGCGAATTACTCGAGACGGTGCGCGAGCTTGGGATCGGTTTCGTCGCCTATAGTCCGCTCGGCCGCGGCTTCCTGACTGCCAAAATCACCAACCTCGACGATCTTGCCGACGATGATTGGCGCCGCAGCATGCCCCGCTTCGAGCAGGAGAATTTCCGTCGGAATATGGAACTGGTTGAGAGGATCAAGGCGCTTGCGGCAAGAAAGGGTTGTTCGACTGCTCAGTTGGCGCTTGCCTGGGTGTTGGCGCAAGGCGACGACATCGTTCCCATTCCGGGAACGAAGCGCCGACGATATTTAGAGGAAAATATCGGCGCGCTTGATGTTCAACTTTCGCCCAAGGAGCTCGCCGAGATAGATACCATCTTGCCTGCAGGAGCGGCTGCCGGCTCACGCTATTCCGCCCCGGGCATGCGGACTATCAACCGGTGAAGGTTTTAGGAGGCGAAGTTTAGGGGTTGGAGGCCATTGTCCTCGCCGACGCACAAATGTCCCGGGGGTGCTTCAACGGATTGGCGAGGGGTTGTGGGTAGGCTGCCGCTCGCCCGGCTTGGCTGTGGGCTGGTCATCAACCAGAGAATCGTTCCAGATGGTCTGCGCTTCCGCGGTGAGCTCGTTGACCCTCTTGCTCACGACGTCCCAATTGACCATCGGGCGCTCGGTCTCGACGGCATGGGCAGCGGGCTTCGCCCGCGAATCGGCGAAATAGACGCCTGCGATCGTGAGCAGGGACCCTATGAGCATGCCGAGGATGAAACGCATGGCTGCTTTCCGTTCTAATGAGTTCAGTTGCGGACGGCACCCCCTTACTCCGAGTTGAGCCGAAGTGCGGCGCTGTCCAGATGCAGCCTTTACACGAGGTGACCGTCAGAAGCGGGGGCCAAGCATAAATGCCCTAAACGGACGCCGGTCAGCGCGTCGAGCCCATCGAAAACTCCGTGGCTCCCACCTCGCAACGCGTTTTGATCCCCGAACCGCGGATTGAGAACGTTTAGAGGATCGGCTCCATTTTTTCGATTTTGGTGAAGCAGCTTTGGTGGATAGGGGCTCAGTGGTCGATTCCAGTGAAGCAGCTTGAGTGGAGCTGGGGCCATCAGTGGCGACTAGATACTTTTCAAGGACCCAGCCACGTTCCTGGGTCACCGGGTCAGATACCTGGAGCCAGTCGCCTTCTCGTCGGACCACCTGCAAATCTGTGCCTGGGGTATAGAACCGGACTGTGGGAGAGGAAACCGACGCCTGGTCATGCACCCTCGCGGCAAGCACTACCTTAGCCCCCTCAACCGAAACTACGCTCTCGCTAGCGGAGACCGGAGCTTTGGCCTCCGACGCAGCAGTTTGGGACCATGCACCGGGCTTTCGCTCCGAATTTTGACTGGGGTCATTCGACCTCGGCTCATCGGCAGCCTTTTGCTGCGCAGGCAATGGAGCAGATTGTTGCGCATTTTGGCTTAGAGACCGGCTCGCAAGGTGAGTACCCCACGAACTCAGGTGCTGGGCCACCCGCTGATTGGGCGGGCTTTGGCCAGCGAAGGTATCTTCGGCGTCACCCCCTTGTAAGGTGTGATCAGTGTAAACCAGGAACGCGTAGATGGCAGCGCCCACAAGGCCTAGGAACAGCAACCCTCTCATGGCCACGTCTTCCTCTCCCAGCGCCCACCGTTATCTCGGATTGAACGTCCACGATTTCAACCTGACTCCCGCGGAATATTTCCGCCCCTCACGGTCATGGCGGCAGCGTGGCCGTGGTTTGCGGCAAACGCACTCAAACGCTTCGACATTGTGCTAACAGACTTCTACGACTTCGAGCCGAAGGAGCCGTTCGACGCCATCGTCATCATGGGCGTCATTCAGCATCTCCCTGATTACGAGCACGTGTCCGCTAAGTGCCATAAGCAGACATCCCCCGAGACGACTGCCATCATGCCGACGAGCGCAATGCCGCCCACGGGCTGCTGTGAGCGCCGCTTTGCGCGCAACCACGATTGCTACCGGCTGATGCTCCATAAGCCGCAAGCGGTTGCGAGGGCGTTGTCACATTAAGTGAAATTAAAAAAGGCGCTTGGCCCGGTTGCCAACCGTCAGGCTAAAAGCCTTGGTATAATAGCCTACCCAGTTAGGGAAGGGAGGTCATCATGTCTCTTTTGCGTGCACCATTAGCGGCTGGCATTATCTGCGCCGCTAGTCTGTTCTCGATCGCTCAAGCCGAGCCGGTCAAGAATCACGTAATCGTCAATTTAGAGGAAATCAAATGGGGCGCCGGTCCTGCCGCACTCCCGCACGGCGCCGAATCTGTTGTGCTGTATGGCGATCCCTCTAAGGAGGGTCTTTTTGCCATGCGACTGAAAGTCCCGAAAGGTTATCGCATTCCCCCGCATACTCATTCTAAGCCGGAGATCGTGACAGTTATATCCGGTGCCACGCGCCTCGGAATGGGGGAAACGGCCGACGAGAAGAAAACTAAGAGCTTCAAGCAGGGTGGCTTCATGGCGATGCCTCCGGGCATGGCACATTTCGTCTATGTGGAGGAGGACACCGTAATTCAGCTCAACAGCGTTGGCCCTTGGGAAATTAACTACATCAATCCAACAGACGATCCCCGACGAAAGACGCAGTAAATCCAGCATTTGGGGCGTCGACCGAAGCCGACGCTCTCACACTGGCTATGTCGTATGACGTCCCGAAGCAGGATCTGTCGGTGTCATTGGCACGAATTCCAACCCGACCTAATAGCGGCTTCGTGATTTCGAATGTAAAGGCGCTATAGATCTGAGTTGTGGCCAGCTGCGTTTTAGGGGACGTGCGAAATTTTCGCCAAAGCAGGAGGCTGCGATATGTTCGATACGACAATCAAGAAAGTGGAGTCCGAGTAGCGGGAGCGGCGGAGGCTATGAAGAAATAATTTGGATGACCATAACGAGCTCGCGGCCGACCTTCTTTGGCTCGGATCAAGCCGGAGGCTCAGCGGTTTTAACAAACCCCCGATAAACCCACCCCTTCACCGAAGTCGTTGGATCGCTGACCTGCACCCAGCCCTTCTTGCGAGCGAGGACGCGGAGCTTGGCGCCTTTTTTTGCGACGTTTATCGTCTTCGAGGATTTATCTGGCCTCGGGTGCATGTTGACGGCGCTTACGACCTGCACCCATTCCGCGGGTGCTAGAGTATCAGGTGGTTGGGCTGGCGCGAGACCGCCCGGTTGTGACGCACGCGGCAGGATGCCGGACTCTATCGTTATGGTTTTGACGCTCGTGACCTTCAGCGAAGGATCAGAGCTCTCCGAAGCGACCTCGTCTTGAGGCGGCGGCGGTGGAAAACTCTCGGGGAGCGCGGTGATGTCAGGAGCATCCGCGCCGGCCGCCAAAGTCTCGTTGGCATGGTTGATCTTGAGCCGGGTTTCGGATTGCGCGAGTAGAGTACCGTCACCAGCGAGAAGCTCGATGCGCATATCGTAAGAACCGGGCTTGGCTTGTGGCAGGAGAACCCGCAACTCACCAATTTCGTCTGGACGCAAGGTCCAACCTGTCATTCCATAGGGTCGGCCTTCCGAGAATGAGGCACCCTCCGGCATAGCGCTGATCGCAACTAGACTTCGGGCCGGGAGAGCTTCTGTGGCATCGATTGCAATTGCGAAACCGATCTCGGCTCCGGCTATGCCGTCAAGTTTAACCGGGGACGTTACAACGATTTCGGGGGCCGAGGACGGCAGATTCGGCGCATTCGCCGAACCGTGCTCAGTCCCCGAGGGCAGGCCAGCATGTGCGGGCAGAATCGTGCTTTCCTTGGGCTGCGAGTGGCGCAATTCTTCGCGCACGATAGCTACGAGAAGCGCAGATGGTATCGCGATCAAAACGGCGGCTGCCGTCAAGAATCCACGCCGGAAGGCCTTAGCCTCGGCTCTGGCGCTTGTGCCGTGCGGCTTCGGAGCATCGGCCTTATTCGTTTCGGCAACTTCTGGGCCGCTGTGCGTCTCAGGCCTGGTCGAATTTGAGGCTGCCAGGCGTAACGCGCCTAGAGTTAAGGGGTGAGCGACGACATTCCCTCTCACCTCTCGATCTAGTTCCCCTTCCAAAAAGCGCGCGATATTTGGAGCAAGCATTGAGCCCCTCAGTGCTGGACCTGCGGCGGACCGGGATATGATTCACCGCCTAAAAATGGCCGGGTTAGGGCGCAGTAGCCTCGATCAATATCTCCTGCGGCCCTTCGGCGGCGATCCAGGCGTCGATCTTGGTGTGCCGACCGCAAGGAGGATCATCCCTGCCAGCCAGATCATTTTATGAGGGGAAAGGTGCCAAGTCGGCGACTACGAAACGCAGCAAAACTCTATTTGGGCTTGCCGCGAACCACGGGCAAAACGCCCCCGAGCTCAATCTCCGACGCATGACCCGGCGGCGACCCGACACGCGACACGTCTGCACCTGATCGGGCGGCGACGTCCTGGCACCCGCCAACCATTGTAACCCGCCTTGGGAGGGTCCGTTTGGCCGACGTTTATCGGAGGTTTGAGTCCCATGCCCGCTCAGCCAAAAACGCCGGTGAAGAAGGTTGCCCCCTGGAGTTGATCTCTAAGCCGACCAGCCCCCACTAACAAGGAATGCCACTGCCGTCGCAGAGAGAACGATGACGACAGTCCACACGGCGACACGTATCCAGACGTCTTCCACCGTCATCGCCTTGAGGCTTTGTAGCGTTGTCGGTTTGGGAATTCGGCGCACGAAAGATTTGAAGCGCCGTTGATCGGCCTCATTCTCGGCTGCGATCCAGTCGTTCGGAGACACGAAAGGTTGGAAGCGCCGCTGATCGGCCTCGTTTTCGGCCGCGATCCAGTCGTCAGGAGACACGGTTAGAACCCATATTCTCCCGTCCGAAAATAAGGTCAGGTCGGGTGCGCGCGGATGCCGAAGGCGGACGGTATCCTGCTCCAACTCTTCCCAACGCACTACGTAGCCCTTCACCACTAGCTTGTTGAGGCGCTCAAGGACCACGTATTTAGCCATAGAAAACCCCATCCAACAAAGCAGGTCCGCCGAAGCGAGCGGGCGTCATAATCTATTCGAGGCTTATTAGGTAAGGCCTCGGCTCAATGCTCCCGACCCCCTGAGTTCGCCGGGCGGCTCACATGTTTCCTTGTTAGGCTACGTGCAATTCCCTGTTCAGTCAGCGAAATTCCCTGCTTCGATTCTTAGGGAATTCGGAGGGAACATTTTGAATTTGTTCGCTAGTGCCCCCGTACCGCGGGTTCGACATCACCTCCCTCTCCGCCAAGAATTCTTTTCTTTTCAGGCGATTGTCTATCTTACGGATGTTGACATGAATCTCGACACGAGTCGAATGGACTGCTCGTTTGCAAACCGATTGCAAACCACCGCTTCCCAAATTGTTCTCCATGTCGGTATCTCTCCCACATCGGCTTCCCATGGATCGCATTGTCCGTGACTTCAGTCCTTCCAGACCAACCGAGGAAGCGCGTCCGCACTACCGCGCAGCCAATCCCCAGCGATTTTCTAACCCAACCAGGTTCGAAGTGACCTCGCTCAATCGCGGTCGCGCAAGCCGGTTACGCCTTCCTTCTTGGCGCAATGTACGCAGCAGAAGATGGTGCCATCTTGCTCGACACCGTGCCCGATGACGCGGTTGCCGCAATGCGGGCAAGTTGGCGCGAGCGCCTGAATCGCGCACTCAAACGAGTCAAACGTCATGGTGCGGCCCGCCAGTGTCACCTCAAAGCTCTTGTCGTAGTCGTTGCCGCATTGGTCGCATCTAGCCATCTCGGGTTCTCCTGTACACAAGCCGCAAAGGGCCCCGCTGGGTTGGTCCCTGTGGAGCTTTGACTGCGCTAGTTGACAGGAATCAACAGAGGGCGTGCCCTTTTGATGAGAATCAGGGGGCACTATGGGTAACGTCATCCACGTCGATTTCGGTCAGACCAATCCTCCTTGTCCACCTGACGAGTACGCGGACGTGATCAGCATTGTCGCGGAGCTAGAGCCGGCGCATACCTTCGCAGTGTTGTCGAACGCGCTCTTCGCCGTGCTGCTCGCCAAGAACGGGCGCGATCACAAAGCGCTATGGCGCGACCTGCACGAGTTCCATCGATCAATACGTAAACTGTTCGTGGCATCGCAAAGAATAACCCCTGGTACTTAGGGGTCGTTCCGGCCGTCACGAGAGACGGTGCGGATGTCCACGCGGCTCCCACCGTTGATCTGAACTCTTTTTAGGTATAGCCGGTGAAGTCCTCGCTATGGATGTCATCGTCGTCGATGCCCATGTCGTCGTCCAGCATCTGCCGCATATCCTCCGCCATGTCCGGTGCGCCGGCGACATAGTAATGGGGCCGGGGCAGACCGCTGGTGGCCTCCTTCACCATGTCGGCGTCGATGCGCCGGGTTTCACCTTTCCATCTGTCGGAGTCCTTCATCTCGGTCATGGTCAGGACGAGTCGGAAGCCGTTGAGACGCTGCTCTAGTGCGCGCAGCTCGTCCAGGTAGGCCGCATTCTCGGGCCGGCTGTTGGAATAGAGCAGCACCATGGGGCGCGGCCGGTCCGCTTGCGCCTCGCTGCGCAGAATGCTCATAAACGGTGTGATGCCGATCCCGCCGGCGATCATCACGATGGCACGGTCGGGCTCGTCGTGCAGGCTCATCGATCCCGTCGGCCCCACGATCTGCACGGCTGTGCCGGGGGCGGCCTCTTTGAGCGGCTGCTTGTAGGCGCTCTTGCGGATACGGGTCGCGATCGTTAGCCGGTCCTCGTGCGGCGCATTGACGAGAGAGAAGGCACGCTGGCGGTCGTCGCTCACGCCTGGAAAATCCTCCGGCAGGAAAAGGTTGATCGATTGGCCCGGCGTGAATTGAAACCCGTCCGGCTTTTCGAAATGAAAGGCGAACGTGGCGCGGGCGATCTCCTCGCTGCCCAACAGCTTGCTGTCGTACTTGCCCATGATCCGTGTCCTGATGCGTGAGCAGTGCAGTAAATTCCGCACTCTGGCTTAATTTCCGAGGTCAGAAGCCGGCGCAGCGTTTCTTCAAGCGGCTGCCGGCGAGGTTTGAGACAACACCCAAGCGCCGTAGCCGACCACGCGACCGCGATCGCCGCTGGTGTCGCCGGAGTTGCGCAAGTCGATGCGCTTGATGCGCCATCTCTTTCGATCTCCAGCGCAGAGCGAACCGTTCAGCGCCGCAAACCCGCACGCGTCTTCTGGCCCAAGCCTCGTGAAGTCGAAGCGCTCAATCGCCTCGGCGGTGGCAAGGTCGCGGGCCCTGGCGGAGGCATCGTCCAGATAGTGGGACAAGTCGGTGCTCACGACGAGCAAGCTGTGCGCATCCAATACAGCGTCGATGACGGAGGCAGCCTGTTGGGGGGTGGCGTCGCCGACAAGCAGAGGGATCAGTCGGAAGTGGCCAAGGGTGTGTTGTAGGAAAGGCAGCTCGACCTCGAGCGAATGTTCAGGGGCGTGCGCCCGATCATCAATGGTCACGAGCCCCGCGTCGAGGAGCGCCGCGATGGCGGCGCGGTCGAGCTCGATCTCGCCCAAGGGGGTGGCGAAAGTCTGGGACGAGGGGGCAGCGATCCCGTGTACTGGCACATAATGCGGCGGGCCAATCAACAGCACCCGCTCGAAGACCCTGACTTGGGGGCCCAGCCTCGCAAAGGCGCTCGCCGCCGCCGGGCCCGAGTACATGTAGCCGGCATGGGGCGCGATCACGCCGACAAGGCCGCTTTCGCCGGACTTTGCGGCTCGAGCCATGAGGGCCTCGACCGTCGCCGCAAGTTCCGCCTGCCCGCGTGGATAGAAGCTTCCCGCCACAGCCGGAGGCCTTATTCTTGAGGTTGGTGCTTGAGCAACCATGGAGGCCGTTGACTCCGCTCAGAACCCGCCCATTTTCATAATATGGAAATCATGGATATGGGCGTTTCCGTGCCTGGCCGCTACTGGCACAGGCTCGATGATGGCCGCGTGCAGTGCGACGTTTGTCCCCGAGAGTGCAAATTGCACGAGGGGCAGCGGGGCCTTTGCTTCGTGCGAGCCCGGGAGAACGACCAGATCGTCCTGACAACCTATGGTCGGTCGTCCGGGTTCTGCCTCGACCCGATCGAGAAGAAGCCGCTCAACCACTTCTTGCCGGGCACCCCTGTACTTTCCTTCGGCACCGCCGGCTGCAACCTCACCTGCAAGTTCTGCCAAAACTGGGACATCTCGAAGGCCCGCGCCGACGATCGGCTGCAGCAGCAGGCATCGCCTGAAGATATCGCCCAGGCGGCGCTCCAGAGCGGCGCCCGGTCCGTGGCCTTCACTTACAATGACCCGGTGATCTTCCTCGAATATGCGGTCGATGTCGCCGCTGCATGCCGCGACGTTGGCGTCAAGACGGTCGCCGTCACGGCCGGCTATATCGGTGCAGTTGCCCGGCCGGAGTTCTTCGCCGGCATGGATGCCACCAATATCGATCTGAAGGGATTCACGGAGGGTTTCTATCACAAACTCTGCACCGGCTCGCTCGACGCCGTGCTCGACACGCTCCTATATGTCAGGCACGAGACCGACACGTGGCTTGAGATCACCACGCTGCTCATCCCGGGACAAAACGATTCCTCTCAAGAGGTCGGCGCATTGAGTGAATGGGTTGCGGAAAGGCTTGGGCCCGATTTGCCACTCCATTTCACCGCATTCCATCCGGATTGGAAGATGCGCGACATCAGCGCCACGCCACCGGCGACGCTGATGCGTGCACGCGACATCGCTTGTCAGGCTGGCCTCCGCTACGTCTATACCGGCAACATTTGGGACCAGGCTGGGCAGAGCACCTATTGCCACGACTGCGGCGCGTGCATGATTGGCCGCGACGGCTACACCATCACGTCGTGGGCGCTCGACGCGCACGGGCATTGTGCCGCTTGCGGCGAACCGTGCGCGGGCTTGTACGAGGCGGTGCCGGGCCGGTGGGGTGCACGCCGTGCCCCGCTCTTCATCGCCGCGGCATGACGGAGTTTACAATCCGCTCTGGATCTTGCCCTTCCTGCGCTGCAACCAGATGAGTCGAGATTGCCATCCGTGGGCGTCTCACTCTGTCGTTTTCGAAAATTCCATCCGACCTCAATTCGCATTGTAAGGCAGAATCACATTATCCCGCCCTTTTGGCCTTCCTCGCAAATAGGAAGCCCGGCTCGTATTTTTCGATGTCAGACTTGGGAACGAAGTTCGCCTCGCGCAAAGTCCGCAGGAGCTCCGCTGTAACCGATAGACAGCCAAGCCTGGAGCATGGCTCAAACCTCAGTGAGATGAGTTGAAACGAGGCAGCCCGAGCGCTTATTGCTCATCTTCATACCGGCCCGCCTAGTTGCACAGATAAAAAAAGGGCCCCGCAAGCGGAGCCGTAGTTCCACGCAATTCTACGCTAATACCAACGCCCGCGGCCGTACCAGCCGCCGCCAAATAGCACCAGTAGGACAAGAATGATGATGAGTAACGTCGTTGTGTCCATGGTTGCCTCCTTCATCAACATTGATAACGCCACCAAGATAGCGACGTTCCAACAGAGAAAACTTCAGTGCTGGCGATCCACATCTGCCAAGCTGAACATCCGCCAGGTGCCACAAGCGGATGTGGATTAATCGCAAGCTATTGTTTGTAGAAGCCGACACCACAAATTTGATCACGTTTCGTGTAAAAAGTATTCTTCTCGAAAGGCTCGTCCATGCCAGGTCGCGGCCACCAATAGGTTGTCACTTTTATCGTCCCCTCGGTGGCATTTTCCATGATCGTTTCGCCGAAGGGAGCGCCGTGCTTGCCCTTAAGGTCTTTCAGCTGTTTGCCCCTGTTCATGTAAGGCTGCGCTGTAACGATGCCGTCTGAGGCATTAGCGCACCAGAGCGTAGAGATCGCGGTCCTTGAAGCCGCCCTCGCCGTTGTTGAACATATCAAGCGCTTTCGCCTTGTCCTGTTTCACGGCAGCAACTGCTCTTTCAAGCATGGCTTTGGCCTCCTCTGCAGTGCCGAATTGGGCTGCCCGGACTGACGGAACCGTGCAAAAAACTAGAAGCGCGGCAAAACCGACGAATGCGAGATTGCGTAACATGATCTCCTCTATTGAGCCGGCAACGGCTACTTTCCTTGGCAAGTCCTTATGGACAACATTTTGCGCGACGTTGCACCGTTCTTCGCCGCTCATTCAATAGGGAGCCTTCGTGATGCCTGTAGCTCAGCGTGATGCATGGGTTCGAACTTATCTTGAGGACGTGTTCAACGGTCACAATCTCCGATTGCTCGAAAAATACCAGACTGAAAATCTGGTCTCACACTGGCTGGGTGATCAGAGCTTGCATGGGCGGGAAGCCTGGAGAGAGGCGATGGCTAACTTTTTCGACGCCTTCCCTGACGCCGCGTACACCTTGAACGACCTCTTCTTCGCGGGCGACAAAGGCGTCTGGCGGGGAACCTGGCATGCCACGCAGCGTAAGCAGTGGGAAGGAATTCCTGCAGCCGGCCGCAAGGCGAAGTGGACGGTGATAATCATCGGTCGCTTTGAGGGCGATAAACTCGCGGAGGACTGGGTCGAATACGACAGGTACAATCTGTTTCGGCAGCTCGGCGGGCTCTAGTTCATTGTGAAGGCGGTCAGCCCGCGCCTATTACCTCTGCTGAGAGTGACACGCTGCCTAAACATCAGCCTGTCAAAGTACCAAAACTAAAACCGGACAACGCCCCCGCCCACTGCCCCCTCCCCACGGGTTTCAGATCGGCATTCGAACAGTTGCCGGAGCGCGCGATCGTCGCGTCCGCTTTGGCCCAGAAGCGGACGTCAAATTCGGATTTTTGGCTTGCGGCGAGAAAATCTGCTTGGGAACCCTTCCGCCATGCGTGTGGTTGATTCCTCCCAAAGCGTCGTCCCCCGCGCTCTCCATGGACTGGGCATGCAGAATCCTGACCCGTCATCACAGGCGGCCTCACAGTTTGGCCTGACGCCAAAGCTTGAGGTGACGCTCCGCGTGAACGGCGTGGAGCGACGCTTGCTACTGCGGCCCTGGACCAGCCTGCTCGACGCGCTGCGTGAATATCTCGATCTGACCGGCACCAAGAAAGGCTGCGACCACGGTCAATGCGGTGCCTGCACGGTGCTCGTCGATGGACGCCGCATCGTTTCGTGTCTGACGCTTGCCGTCATGAAAAATGGCGCCGAAATCACGACCATCGAAGGATTGACGGAAAACGGTCAGCTGCACCCGTTGCAGCAGGCCTTCATTTCGCGTGATGGCTTTCAATGTGGCTATTGCACGCCGGGTCAAATCTGCTCGGGGGTCGGTCTGATTGCCGAGGGCCACGCGAAGACGTCTGACGAAATTCGTGAATTGATGAGCGGGAATATTTGCCGCTGCGGCTGCTATCCGAACATCGTTGCTGCGATCGAGGACGTCATGCAGGCCAATTCCCCCGAGTCTACGCCATGATCGATTTCGATTACGTCAAAGCTCGCGACGTCCGCGACGCGGTCAGCCGGATCGCAGAGAATCCAACGGCGAGTTTCATCGCTGGCGGCACCAATCTCATCGACCTGATGAAAGAGAATGTCGCGCGGCCGAAACGGCTGATCGATATTACTGGCCTCCCGCTTGCCGAAATCGAGGAAACCGATGCTGGCGGCCTGCGGATCGGGGCTCTCGTGCCAAACAGCGACCTCGCCTATGACGAGCGGATCAAGCAGCGCTATCCGCTTCTGTCGAGCGCAATTCTTGCCGGCGCGTCAGCGCAACTGCGGAACATGGCCTCGACCGGCGGAAACCTGCTGCAGCGGACGCGCTGCCTTTACTTCTACGACACGACGACCGCCTGCAACAAACGCGATCCTGGTTCTGGCTGCAGTGCATTGGAAGGCTTCAACCGAATGCATGCGATCTTAGGCTGGAGCGAGGCCTGCATCGCTACGCATCCGTCGGATATGTGTGTGGCGCTCGCGGCGCTCGGTGCCACGGTCCATGCGACCGGGCCGAAGGGCGAACGCGAGATTGCGTTCAGTGATTTTCACCGCCTGCCGGGAGTTACCCCGGAGCTCGACACCAATCTCGCCGCTGATGAGATCATCACCGCAATCGAGCTACCGCCGGCGGGATTCGCTCGCAATTACACCTATCTGAAGATCAGGGACCGCCTGTCCTATGCCTTCGCTCTTGTCTCGGTTGCCGTCGGCATCGAGCTGGAATCCGGAGCCATAAAGGACACTCGCATCGCTCTCGGTGGGGTCGCCCATAAGCCTTGGCGCGTTCCCGAGGCCGAACAGAGTCTCATTGGCCAAGAGCCCGGCCGGAAACGGTTCGGCGAGGCGGCCGGCGCCATCTTAAATGGCGCGTCAGGCTTCAGCCATAACAGCTTCAAGGTCGAGCTGGCGCGGCGGGCGATCATGCGTGCGCTAGAGCAAGCCGCGGCAGGGACGCCGCAGTCTCAATCCGTCAAAGTCATCCTCTAGGCTGTCGGCATGACCATCCAAAGCTCCAACACGATCGGAGAGCCGGTCTCGCGCGTTGACGGCCACGCGAAGGTCACTGGCGCAGCGAAATATGCCGCGGAGTTCAACGTCAAGGATCTCGCGCACGGCGTCGCAGTCCCAAGCGCGATCGCCAAAGGACGCATCAAGAGCATCGACACAAGCGTGGCGCTTGCCGTACCGGGCGTGATCGAGGTGTTCACCCACGAGAACCGGCCGAAGGTGGCGTCGTCGAGCAAGAAATACGTGGACGAAGCCGCCTCGCCCGGCTCGCCCTTCCGACCGCTTTACGACGAAAAAATCCTATTCAGCGGGCAGCCCATAGCGCTCGTCGTGGCGGAAGAGTTCGAGATCGCGCGTTTTGCCGCAACGCTTGTCCGGGTCGCCTACGAGGCGGAGCAGGCGTTCACCGATATCGGCGATCAAATCGATAAAGCCTACGAACCCAGAACCAAGCGTATGGCGTCCATGGCCGCAGCCGCCCCTCGAGGCGATGCCGACAAAGCCTTCTCCCAATCGCCGATCAAGGAAGTGCAGGACTATCGCACGCCGGTGGAGCACCATAATCCCATGGAATGCTTTGGGAGTACGGCTGTTTGGGAAGCGGACGGGCGCCTCACCATCTACGACAAGACGCAAGGCGTGCAGAACAGCCAGCGCTATGTCTGCAACGTCTTCGGGCTTGCGAAGGATAAGGTCCGCGTGCTGTCGCCCTTTGTTGGTGGCGCCTTCGGCTCAGCGCTGCGGCCGCAATATCAGCTCTTTCTGGCAGCAATGGCCGCGATTGGCTTGAAACGCTCGGTCAGGGTTGCGCTTACGCGGCAGCAGATGATCCTCGGCTTCGGCTATCGGCCGGAGACGATTTAGACATTGAGCCTTGGAGCCGAAGTGGATGGGACTCTTACTGCGCTCAAGCATCACGCCATCGCCAGCACTTCGCGCTTTGAGGATTACCAGGAAAACATCGTCAACTGGGCAGCCCCGCTCTATCGTTGCGACAATTCGGAAGTTAGCCACAAGCTCGTGGGGCTCGATCTCTGTAGCCCGATGGACATGCGGGCTCCCGGCGCGGCCGCCGGTGTCTACGCCCTCGAATGCGCAATGGACGAGTTGAGCTATGCGCTCGGAATCGATCCTCTCGAGCTTCGGCTGAAGAACTATTCAGAGCTCGATCAGAATCAAGACAAACCCTTTACCAGCAAGGCGCTGAAGGATTGCTACTATCGCGGTGCCGAGCGGTTCGGCTGGTCGATGCGCAAGCCCCAGCCCCGGTCCATGCGCCAAGGACGTGAGCTCATTGGATACGGTATGGCGAGCGGCATCTGGGAAGCATTGCGCGTCCCAACCAGCGCCGAAGTTGAACTCAGCCCTGAGGGAAGACTTCTCGTAAGCACGGCGGCGGCCGATATCGGCACCGGTACCTATACCATTCTCGCCCAGATCGGCGCCGAGATGATCGGGCTCCCGCTCGCCCAGGTCGAAGTCAGGATCGGCGATTCCAATCTCCCGGCTTGCCCCGTGGAAGGCGGGTCCTGGACGGCGGCATCCGCCGGCTCGGCGGTCATGCAGGGCTGCGTGGACATCCGCCAGCAGCTGCTTAAGCATGCGCAAAAAAGCAAGAGCTCGCCATTCAAGGATGCTGAGCCCGCGGACATCACCTTCGCCGACGGCGAGATTAGGTTGAAATCCGATTCCTCGCGCAAAGTTTCGCTGCGGGATCTGCTTCGAGAGGTGAACGAGCCAATCGTTTCGAAGGTCAGCTCGGTGCCCGACCCTAAGGTCGACAAGCGTTTCGTGCACAATACCCATTCGGCTGTTTTCGCCGAGGTCAGGATCGACGAAGAGCTTGGGATGCTTCGCGTAGTGCGAGTCGTCTCCGCGGTCGCGGCTGGCCGCATCCTTAATCCGAAGACCGCTTCAAGCCAAATCATGGGTGCCGTCGTTGGAGGGATCGGCATGGCACTACATGAGGAATCCATGCTCGACCACCGCTATGGCCGCATCATCAATCACAACTTCGCAGAATATCACGTTCCGGTGAATGCGGACGTGCACGATATCGAAGTCATCTTTGTCGACGAGCGTGAAGATTATCTCAATCCGCTGGGCGTGAAAGGTGTAGGCGAGATCGGAATTGTGGGCACGGCCGCGGCGATTGCCAATGCTGCGTTTCATGGGACTGGCGTGCGCGTGCGAGATCTTCCGATCACCATCGATAAACTGCTCGGCCTTAGGGCCGGCTAGAACGATGTCCGCTTTGGGTCAGCAGCGGCCGTGAGTGGAGCGACACGCGGACCAAACATCAGCCGGTCGAAGAGAAAGGACAGGTTCCGAGGAACACTCAAAGAGACTGCTTATCACCTGCGGGTTTCAAATGGGCACTCCATCGGCTACCAGAGCGCGCGATCGTCGCGTCCGCTTTGTGCCAAACGCGGACACTAAAGTGTTGCCTGCGAGAACACTCTCCGATTTACGTGCCTGAATAGGGCTTAAGCCCAAGAGGTCGCGCTATGCTCTAAAATGATGGCTCAACCACAGATAGGCAGGAGTCATGGGAAACGAGATTAGGGGACCGCTGCCGGTCAAGGTCGATTCGACATCCAACGGCGAGTTTCGCCCGGTGCCACTGACCGAGCATGTGGCGCGCGCCAACAGCGATGCCGAACAGCGGATCGGCAAGCACGCCGAGAGGGTGGGACTTGGACGAAGGGCGTTCCTACAATCGCTCTGCGGTGCGGCGACCACGTTGCTCACATTGAACGAAGCCTTCGCGGCACTCGGCAATACCGGCGGTCTCTTTCGTTTGCCCAAGGAAAGCGCATTCGAGCCCGCAGCGGCAGCAGAGGTGTTAGCCGGCGACGAGTTCATTTTCGACGTGCAAACTCACATGGTCGACCCGGCTGGTGCTTGGCGCCACTCCGCCGGCAAATATTGGGAGCAGATCCTCGCCAACTTCCCCCAAGGCTCCTGTGGCGAGGAGGATCCGGTCGATTGCTTTTCCGCCGAGAAGTTCATCAAGCACGTATTCATGGACAGCGATACCGACCTTGCTGTGCTGTCTTTCGTGCCCGAATTGCCCGAAAACAACCCACTCTCGCTCGAGGAAGCAAATCGGGTGCGTGTTCTGGTTGACCGGATGGCGGGCGCTAACCGGCTCTTTCTCCACGCCATGGTGGTGCCGAATGCTGGCCCAGAGATAGCACCGCTCCAGCTCATGAAGGATGCGGTCGACCGTTATCCCATCGCGGCCTGGAAGTGTTACACGCAATGGGGTCCTGAAGGCAGCGGCTTCGAACTTGACAGCTCTGACATAGGCATTCCCTTCATCGAACGGGCGCGCGAGCTCGGTGTGCGCAACATTTGCATCCATAAGGGTTTGCTGTTCTCGGGATTCCCGGAAGAATTCGGCCGATGCGCCGATGTAGGCCGCGCCGCGGCGCTATATCCCGACATGAATTTCATAATTTACCACTCCGGCTATGAGGCGGGAACGATCGAGGGCCCCTACGATCCAGCGAATGCCACCCGCGGCGCCGATACTCTAATCGATTCGGTGGAAACCAACGGCGTCGGCCGAAACGCCAATGTCTATGCCGAACTCGGTTCGACCTGGCGCTTCGTCATGCGCGACCCGACCACCGCCGCGCACCTTCTTGGGAAGCTCTTAAAGCACATCGGTGAGGAGAATGTGCTCTGGGGCACCGACTCAATCTGGTATGGCTCACCTCAGGACCAGATCCAGGCCTTCCGAAGCTTTCAAATCACACCGGCGCTGATCGAAGCGCACGGGTACCCTGAGCTTACGCCCTCGCTCAAGCAAAAGGTGTTCGGCCTCAATGGTGCTCGCGTCTATGGTATCGATGTACCGGAGCGGCGTCGAAAAACTGAGGCTGATCCGATCGGGACACGCAAGCAAGCTTATAAGAAAATGCCGGATCCGACTTTCGAGACCTACGGACCTAAGACCGATTCCGAGTATGAAGCTCTGGTCGCCGACCGCGGCGACCTTCCGGCCTGAAGCACTCACCTCGCTCGGTTGCCAGCTCTTGTCGAAGAAGGCCGGCAGCGGGCTGTAGAGGCGCAAGATCGTGAACCAACCCTTCTTCGGGTCCGTCTGGATCCAGTTGCCGCGCTTGACCCCTTCGGGCTGCTCAGGCCCGAAATAGACGGTGGTCGATCCGTCGGCCCCTCAAATAGGGTTACGACCGTCGCCTTTTTCACCGGACTTGACCGTCAGACCTGCGATTTCAACCACGGACAGGTCCGTTTTCGGGGCCAGCATCAGTCCAGCCTCCTTTGGTCCATCAGTTGCAACCAGTGCCCTGATGTTCCCCTTGGAATCGTGGTGCGCGAAAACTTTCATGACTGCTCCTCAGCGTCCGATCCAACCAACGCCTAGGCCATAGCGCGGGATTGGGGTAGATCCAACATTTCGAACTGTAAAAATAAGTCGGTTTCCGGTTCTGAGCGTCTCCGTGTGTACATTCTCCACGATTAACGCCCGACGGGCCCCCGCCGCTAAATCGGGAACCGCGTGTGCTGTGACGCTGATTGCATCCCCGTAGCGATATCGGAAACGGACAGGGGCGGACCCAACGGGCTGCTGTTCAACACCAAATCCTGGGAACTGTGGATTGCATTCCGTGGTTCTTAGGCTTCAGTTGCACGATCAGGATTTTTAGCGGCCGGGGCGTCGGCTTCGGCCCGGCGCCCCCTTTGCTACTGTGACGACTTTGGGTCATGATCTAGCGGGTGGGGGGCCTGGCTTTGGCGCGGTTATTGCGATCAGCGTCTCAGGGTGTTTTTGTTGATCTTGACTGCGCTGCCGGCACTCGCGGATGAGGGAGCTTCGGGTCTCTACGCGCCAGGCAATTTCGGTTTTGGCGCCGGCGTTACCCCGGATACCGGTTTATATCTCAGCTCGGGATTTGGTCACTACCAAGGCGACATAAGGATCTTCATCGACGGCGGGAAAATCATCGCCGACGCGGAGGCGCGGCCCTACTCCATCGCGTTCGCGGCCCTTTGGGTGCCTCCGACAAAAATCCTGGGAGGCAATCTTGGTCTGTCGCTCGGCTCGGCCGAGAAATTCGCTTGGGCCCATGGCGAGGTGAGAGGTCTGATCAACGCCGAAGCGACAGTCGAAGGATCAGGCTTTGGCGACACGATAGCTCGCGCGCAACTCGGCTGGACGTCAGGAGAGTTATCAAACACTCTGTATCTGACCACTTGGTTCCCAACCGGGCGCTACCAACGCGGTTTCAATCCGAACACGGGCAAGAACATCTACGGCGTGAACCTCGGCTGGGGTGTCACCTACACCGAGCCTCGCACCCAGCTCGAGTTCAACTCGGCGGTCGCCGTGACCTTCAGTGCCAAGAATCCCGCCACGAACTACAAGAACGGAGACGACTTCATCTGGGACTGGGCCGTCGGTCAGAAATTTGCGAACGGACTGAAGGTCGGAGTTGGCGGTTACACCTATCAGCAGCTAACCGGCGACTCCGGCTCAGGCGCCAGGCTTGGCCCATTCAAGGGCAGCGTTATCGGGATTGGACCTCACGTGGTCTACAACACGGTCCTGATGCGCCGGGCTGTCCTCTTCAATCTCCGCCACTATCAAGAGTTCGACGCGAAGAACCGCTTTGAAGGCAACTTCACGACGTTCAGTACCACCATCAAATTTTAGCTGAGCCACTTGTGGCATTGACGATTGATCAGCACTAGCTTGCGAAGTCCGCTTTGGGTCATTCTGCGCCATGAACGGGTCAGGCGTTGATGTCCGAAGTGGACCTGAAACCAGACCTAAAACGCGCTGCTTCATTGTCACCGAGCGCCATAGGCCTCCATTGGCGGAATCGGCGGTAGACACAGTAGTTCCTAGAGCGGCGTCATTAATCGTCGAAAACGTCGGGAAACAGTTCAGCGGCGCCGTCCATTGCGCCAGTTTGGCGATAGGTCATGGGCTCGGTTTCGGAATCCAACAGCTTGCCATTGATCACCTTTCCCAGCACTAGCAAGTGGTCGCCGGCGGGGTGTTCGCCACGACTTGGCACTCGAACCACGCCAGTGCCTCACACAGCAAGGGTAGGCCAATGCGATCCGTTGAAGGGGTTTTGCAAACCAAATTGCAAACCAACTCCACGGCACAGCATAACACGAGGCATCACAAGCCGGGATCGTCACACCAATGATGCCAAATTAGAGCACACGGTTAGTCACTGGGCGGCACAGACCAGCACGAGAATGAGAACTCGAAAACCGTTGTACGGGTAACCGTACTGAGGGTTCGAATCCCTCCATCTCCGCCAATAACTCAACTATTTTTCAAGTGCTTGGTTGAGCCGCGTCCTTTCGCGGTTTTCAGCAAAAGCCCATGCGTGCAACAGCGTTGCAAACTAGTGACTGGAAACTAGATGCAGCGCGGTGAGTTTTGCTGAGAGAGCGACAAATAGGAGAAAAGTCATGCGTAGAACTCTATTAGCAAGCTCGGCCCTGGTGGGCAGCTTGCTTATGACAACGATGTTCTGGAGTTCGGCTCAAGCAACAAGCGTCACCAACCTCAAAACCGCTTTTAGCACCGATAGCGCAGTAACGCTGGTAGACCGCGGCGGCGGCGGCGGTGGCCATGGCGGCGGTGGTGGTGGCGGCGGTGGCGGTGGCCATGCAGGCGGCGGGGGCCATGGCGGCGGTGGTGGTGGCGACGGCGGTGGTGGCGGCGGCGGGGCGGTGGCATGTAGGTGGCGGTGGCGGCGGCGGTGGCCATGCAGGTGGCGGTGGCGACGGCGGTGGCCGTGGCCATGGTGGCGGAGATGGTGGGTCTGCTGCTGCTAGCACCGGTGGTGCCGGCGGCGATGGCGGCCGTCGTGGAGGAGATTATGGTGGCGGCGGTGGCGGCAGTCGCGCTGCGCTGAAGGATGGTCCAGGTGGCGGTGGTCCCGGCTACAAGAGTGGCCGCATGGCCCGAGGCGACTTCCCTGCTGAGAAGCGTGGGGAACGCTCCGGCAGCGGTGAGAATTGGAAAGGCAAGCACGCCGGTGACAACTGGAAGGGTAAAGACAATTGGAAAGGCAAGCACGCTGACCGCGATCACCACGACAAGGTCAAGCATCGGGTATTCCGCAATGGCGCGTGGGTCTGGGTTTACGGCCCCGATTACTATGCTTCGGACGACTGCTATTCGCTCCGTCGTCGGGCAATCACCACCGGCGATCCCTATTGGTGGGACCGCTATAACGCCTGTAGGTATTACTATTAAGTTCTTCAAGCTCTCATGCGTGAAACCCACCCGCCTGAGAGCGTATCGCGGCGTGAGCTCTTGTATCTCGCCGGAAGCCTCTCACCTGATCTCTAAACCTCCTTTGCGCAAGGGCAAGCAGATCGGTGACCACGCCCGCGAGGGTCCAGAAGCTACGCGGCCGAAATCTAAAACATGCTTAGTGGAGGACCATAACGACGCCCCACAAAATCACGGCTATTTTGGCCCTGGTAGCCCATTTAGGCGGCCCCCGATATTTGTCAGCGCTCCGGACAACTCCGACTACAGCGTTCAAAATGTAAGGGAGCGGCATCAGAAAGAGGAAAATGGCCAGGGCATCGGGCAGACCCGCCGCGAGCGTTGCTATGGCGGCGGCCGTCGCTACGATGTTTGCGATCGTGCCATAGCCGATAGCATATTCCCAGAAAGCTTGGCCGAGCGGGATGTCACCTCTCCAGAGTGCTGCCAGACGCGCTATCATTAACCCGCTCTACCCTAATGGCATGCTCCAGCATTTTTGCCGTAGATAGCGTCAGTCTGTGCGAGATGCATGAGGTGGATGTAACCCCCCTGGTCCACGTCTAGGTCCCATAGGGGCATGGGGGAAGCACACCGCTGCGCCAGGGAACAGGTCGTCTTTCCGTTTCACTTTCCTAGATGTAGGCGAAAGCTCCCTGTGCGTGACTTATTAGGGAAAAATTGGGGGAGTCGTGGGTTAGAAGGCCAGAATTATGGCGCCCCCTAGGGGTTTCGAACCCCTGTTTCCGGCGTGATAGGCCGAAAACAGCCGACGCGATTAGCTGGAAAAAGGCGCCGCAATGTATGCCGCGTGTGTCGCGTTCATGTCGCGTCCAGCCGCGCCAACTTGAGGATAGGAAGGGAAATATCGTGCAAAAACAGGTATCTACCGAGCGATATAAAATCAAAGCCATCGGGCATCAGCATCTGCTTTAATAGATTGATATTATTGGAGAAAAGTGGTGCCCAGGGGCGGGATCGAACCACCGACACGCGGATTTTCAGTCCGCTGCTCTACCAACTGAGCTACCTGGGCGCCTTGCAGGCATTTGGTGGGGTCGCCCCCTCACCTACAATCGGCAGGGCGCGGCCCAGAGGAAGGGCCCTGGCTTATAGGAAATCGTCCGAGCCCTGTCGAGACCGGCCACGTCCGGCCGGTGGCTTGCCGGGCAAATGATGCCAGGACATCGGCAGGGGCCCTGGCGGCAATCAGAAGTTCTGCTTCAGATCCGCCTGCACCAGGCGCGGCGCCCCTGGCAGAATGCCGCGCGTACGGTCCACGATGAACTCCTCGTCGAACAGATTCTTCACCGTGAAATAGATGTCGGTGTTGGTCTTCTCGAACGTGTAGGTCGTGTCCCGTGGCAAGCTCGGCTTGGACCGCGGCGGCCCCTTCCGCCCAAAGCGTGAGCGTGGCGTCCTTCCCTTTGCGCGAAGCTGTGGCGCGCTCTTGGGTTTCGGCACAAGCGAGCCTCCTCGTGACTAAGCCGCAAGCGACCTCTCAAATTATATGCCCTAGGGGCGTCCGGGGTCCGCGCCCGCATGGAACAGGCGTCCGCTGCTCTACCAACTGAGCTACCTGGGCGCCTTGCAGGCATTTGGTGGGTCGCCCCCTCACCTACAATCGGCAGGGCGCGGCCCAGAGGAAGGGCCCTGGCTTATAGGAAATCGTCCGAGCCCTGTCGAGACCGGCCACGTCCGGCCGGTGGCTTGCCGGGCAAATGATGCCATGACATCGGCAGGGGCCCTGGCGGCAATCAGAAGTTCTGCTTCAGACCCGCCTGCACCAGGCGCGGCGCCCCTGGCAGAATGCCGCGCGTACGGTCCACGATGAACTCCTCGTCGAACAAATTCTTCACCGTGAAATAGATGTCGGTGTTGGTCTTCTCGAACGTGTAGGTCGTGTCCCGTGGCAAGCTCGGCTTGGACCGCGGCGGCCCCTTCCGCCCAAAGCGTGAGCGTGGCGTCCTTCCCTTTGCGCGAAGCTGTGGCGCGCTCTTGGGTTTCGGCACAAGCGAGCCTCCTCGTGACTAAGCCGCAAGCGACCTCTCAAATTATATGCCCTAGGGGCGTCCGGGACTTGCGCCAGATCAAGCCGCGCTGTTCGCGGCGCCTGCGACCGCTATTCGTCTCCGTCCTCCTCCGCTAGCTCGGCGCCGGCCGGTTCGCCCGGCACGGCGTAACGTCCGCCAAGCCAGCGGCCGAGATCGATGTCGGCACAGCGCTTCGAGCAGAACGGACGGTAATCTTCCGAGATGGGCTTGCCGCAGATCGGGCAGCCCTTGCTCTTTTTGCGAGCCGGCTCGGCCTGCGATCCGGGCGCAGCGCGCGTCCGCGCGGGGGCGTCCCGCTCGGCGTTCACTCGGTCTCGACCTCGGCTCTCGACAGCCACTGCAGAGTCACCGGATAGCCCGCGCCTTGGAGCATGGCGACCGTCTCAGTCAAAGGCAGGCCGACGACATTGGTGTAGGAGCCGATCAGCTTCACCACGAAGGCGCCGGCGATGCCCTGGATCGCATAGCCGCCCGCCTTGCCGCGCCACTCGCCGCTCGCGAGATAGGCACCGATCTCCTCGTCCGAAAGATTGCGGAAACGGACGCGGGTCTCCACCACGCGCTCGCGCCATTTGTCGTCCGGCGTCAGCAGACAGATCGCGGTCTGCACACGGTGGGCGCGGCCGCGGAGCATTCTCAGCGCGTCGCCCGCCTCGTGTTCGAGCTCGGCCTTGCCAAGCACGCGGCGCCCGACCGCCACGACCGTGTCGGCTGCCAGCACGAAGGCCTTCTCGAATTCCGGCTCAGCGCGCACAAGCCTGCGCGCAGCCTCGGCTTTGGCGCGGGCGAGGCGCCGCACGATGTGGCGTGGCACCTCACCCTTGGTGACGCTCTCGTCGATGGTCGCGGGACGCAGCGCCTCGGGCGTGATGCCGGCCTGCTCCAGCAACGCGAGCCTACGCGGAGATGCGGAGGCGAGCACAAGCTTCGGCCGGAGCATCAGGCGCGCAGCGCGGCCCTTCGGCGCGCGCGGCTTGTCGGGAGCCCTCTGCTTGGATGCAGCGGACTCGGCCTGGGCCGGATCGCTCCGCCCGAACCCGAGCTTGCTACTTAAAGCGGTAAGTGATCCGACCTTTAGTGAGATCATAGGGTGTCATCTCGACCAGAACTTTGTCGCCTGCAAGCACCCTGATCCGGTTCTTGCGCATCCGTCCCGCCGTGTGGGCGATGATCTCGTGTTCGTTCTCGAGCTTCACCCTGAAGGTGGCGTTCGGGAGTAGTTCGGTGACCACTCCCGGAAATTCCAGCATTTCTTCCTTCGCCATAAGGCTCCTTCCGCATCTTTCAGATTGCGGCGGAGAATGGTCGGCTGGAGCGCCAAAATCAAGCGCGATTGCTGGCGCCCTGTTCAGGGCGTCTGTTCCTGACCGCCCTCTTTTTACGCGTACGCTCAGGCGTTTGGCTGGTCGACCCCGTTCGGCTTCGAAGGTGGTGCGCCACCTTGCTGCTCGGCAAGGCGCTGGACGAGCGCGGCGGTCTGTGCGTCCTCATGCGCGGAGGGGGCGACATGCGCCTCTTGCACGATTTCGCGCACGCTGCCGTCGAACTGCTCGAGCCGGCCCACGATCTGCTTGGCAAGCTCCACATAATGTTGGTGGATCAATACGAGCCGCCGGCGAAGCTCCTCGTTCGTCGCGCGAAGCGCGGCGAGCTCACGCTCCTGCAGACCGATGCGGCTGCGCAAGCCGTTGCGCTCGGCGACCATGCGCTGGATGGCGACGGCGCCGGCGAGCGCGGCGCTCTCGATCGCCTGGTCGTTGGGGTATTCGGCCGCATCGGCCTTTGCAGCGCCGCGCGGCGGATCGTTGGGAAGGGTTCTCGGTGCTTCACTCATGGAACGGCTCCTCTTTGCGGTTGATGAAAGCCCTTTTCGAAGGACCCTCTCCCCGCGGCCAGGGGGGCCGAGCGGCCCCGCAAATTTGGTTCTCCCTGCATCCCCGTGGACCTCTGGTTGCATTCTCGGTGTCGAGCGGCACGGAAGTGTGGCGAAACCGGGCCAAAAAAGGCCTTAAGTGGTGGCGCGCCAACCGCGGCGTGCGCGATCTCGTCCCTTCGCAAGTGGCAGCGACCAGATGCTAGCGCAGGCTCCGCCAGTCATTCGGTGCTTACCAGTACACCCAGGAAGAAGCGCAGCATTTCACGCGAGGCGTCGGGGCCGTGCGGATCGGTGTAAGTTCCATCCGCGCTGCCGCCGGACCAGGCATGGCCGCTTCCGTGGATGACCCATTGCTCGGCGACGACCGCTCCGGACTTGTCTCGCGTTACCGTCCGTGTGGCGCCTCGATTAGGGCCGGGTGACGCTTCCGCCGGCTCGATATGCTCGCCACGCTTGGGCGCACCGATCTCTGCCCCATTCGACGGATGGACGATCCTGTCCGCGTCGCCATGGAAGATGATGGTGCGGACCCGTGGGGAGCCGTCTCCCGCGCCGCGAGGCTTCAGCGACCGGCGGCGCAGCGGGCCCGCATCGCCACGCATCGCCGCAAACGCAGAGGGCAGATCGCCAGCGGACTTGTAGGGCAGGCCGGAATGGACGCCGATCGCCGCGTAAAGATCGGGATAGGTCGCGCCCATCACGGCCGCCATGGCACCTCCCGCAGAGAGCCCCGCGACGAACACGCGCGCCGGATCGGCGTCGTATTCGGCAATGATCTCGCGCGTGATGCCGGCAATGATGGACGGCTCGCCGCGGCCGCGGGATTGGTTCTCGGGCGTGAACCAGTTCCAGCACAAGGCGGCGTTCGCGGATTTGGGCTGGACCGGATAGGCGATGATAAAGCCATGCTCCTCGGCCAGAGCATTCATGCGCGTCCCTGCCGCGAAGTCGTCGGCATCCTGCGTGCCGCCATGCAGCATGACAAGCAAAGGGCGTTTGCCCGCATGCGGCCGGCGATGCGGAACATAGAGCTTGTAGATGCGACTTCCGGCGGGGCCGGCAAAGGAGCGCGTAAGGAACTGAGCTCCGTCCGGGATCTCGAGCAGCTTGCGCGCCTTTGTGCCCGCCAAGCCATCGAGACTTATGCGGGAAAGCCCCGCCTGGCCGAGCGCGACCATGAGGCAAGGCTCCGCCCAGCGCGATGATGGCTCGGATCGGCTCTGCGGATCGCTCGGAAGGACTTCGAGACGATCCGGCTCTATCACCTCGGCGGTCAGGTCGATGACTTGGCTTTGAATGACGCGGCGCTCGACCGAGTCCTGGCTTGAGGCTTCGGGCTTGAGATTTTCTCGGCCCGACAAAGCGCGCTGAATGACGCGCGTGGCTTCCATGAGCTTCTGGACGCGCGTCAAGCTCACAGCCGCACGCATGGCGTCGGGAAAATCCATGTTCATGTCCTGGTCCTTTAGGGGTGAGAGGGATACGCGCCGGTCAGCGGATGCGATCGGCCAGCGCGGCCTTGATCTCGGAGCTCGCGTGAAAGGCACCGAGCACATTGATCGATTCGATTGTCGCCAAGGCGAGCGCGGGCGTCACGTCCGCGCCGATGCTCGCAAGTCCGAGCACCTTGATGTGCAGCGTTTCACCAGCGGCTTTGACCGCCTCAAGATCGCCGCGCGTATAGTGCCTGAGGCCGAGCTCCAGCGTGTGACGGGTGATCGATTCCTTGACTTCCTCACCTTGGGTCGAAAGCTGATTGCGGATCGCTGTCCGGATGAAGTCGGTCCGGTTCGAATAAAAGCCTTCCTGCACCAGGAGATCGATGCGTCCGAGATCGATAAAACCGAGATTGATGGTGATCTTCTCGGTGTCTCCCGCCTTGTCGCGGAGCCGCTGAATTTCGGCGCTCATACTCCATTCTCCATCTTATTGGATGGTATATAGATGGTTTCTGGATGGTTTGCAAGCTTATATGTCGGTTCAGGCTGTGCCTGGCCGGCATGATGGTCGGTGTTGGTGGAAATTCGCGCTGCTTCCGCGCGCTCGGCCGGCGTCCTAGCGCAGGCTGACCTCGGCGACCTTGTCCTTGTAATCTTCCTTGGGGTCGGCGCCGAACAGCATCTTGATGCCGGCGAGCAGGCTCGAATCGTCGAGCCAGATCTCTGCCTTATCGGCGTCGAAGCGCAGCAGGCGCAGCTTCGGATCGTCCTTGCCGCCTTCGAACCACGCGGCCACGAACGGATTCCATAGCCGCTCGACCACGGCACGGTCGGTATTGACGTGGAGCGTGCCGTGCAACGTCGCGAAGAGGTCGTGTCTGTTGGAGGCGAAGGTCGCAAGCGCGCGGCCGCTCCGTTCGCCGTCGCCGAGCGCTTCAACGAGCTCTGTGTCGCTTGCGGTGAAGAACCAAATCGGGCTGCGCTCGTCTTCTGCCAACCCCGTCATGGGGCGCGCATGCGCGTCTTCCATGCCGTAAAGGCCGAGCATCATCGTCCGGTCGGACTTGAGCGCTTTCCAGAATTTCGCTTCGCGTTCGGCGGGGATCGGCATGGGGGTTCACATCCGGAATAAGGGTTCGGAGGTGAACGCACGCCTTATCGGTGTTGTTCCGGCGTGCGGTCCTAGCAGCGATTGCCGAGCGTCACGACGCAGCGCAAGCCCTTGACCGTGCCCTTGGCGACCGTGCCAGTGCCACGAACGACGCCGACCCCAGCCTGGCCCGCACCTTGGACCACGCCCTTGCCGACGTTTGCGGTGCCCTGCACCACACCCTTGACCGGCTGCGGCCGCGCATCGGCCGGGATTGTCAAACCGGCAACCAAAAGCCCTGCAAGAAGGGAGAAGAAAAGGCGCATCTCAACCTCCGTGAATTTGTGTGCTGTGGCAGGAACAACGTCGGGCGCGCCGCGAAGGTTCCCGCGCGTCAGCCCTTCCAGTGCAGCGCGCAGAGCAGCGTGAACAGGCGGCGCGCAGTGGCGATGTCAACCTCGATCTTGCCCCTAAGCCGCTCGAGCAGGAGATGGCTCCCCTCGTCGTGGATGCCGCGCCGGCTCATGTCGATGGCCTCGATCTTGGAGGCCGGCTGCGTCTTGATCGCCGCGTAATAGCTCTCGCAGACCAGGAAATAGTCCTTCACCAGCCGGCGGAAGGGCGAGAGCGCAAGCGTCACCTGCTGGATCGGCGAGCGCCCACTGTCGCCCACGTTGAACACGAGCCGATTGTCGGCAAGCGACAGATGCAGCGTGTATGGCCCGTCATGGCCATCAAGCGCGAAGCTGTTCTTCTCCAGGAGATCGAAGATCGCGACTTCGCGCTCGTGCTCGACCTCGGCATTGTTGCGGCCGATCGAGCCCTCGTCGAGGGTGACCTCGATGAGGCGCGGGTCCGCGGTCTGCACCTGCTGCCGATCCTCGCTCATGCGCCGTCCTTGGGATTGAGCCTGATCGAGACCGAGCGGCGATGCGCCTCGAGCCCCTCGGCCTCCGCGAGCGCCATCGCCGCGGGCGCGAGCGCATTCAGGCTGTCGGCGTCGAGCTTGAGGATCGAAGTGCGCTTCATGAAATCGAGCACGGAAAGGCCGGACGCATAGCGGGCGCTGCGGGCCGTGGGAAGAACATGGTTCGAGCCCGCAACATAATCGCCGATCACCTCGGGCGTATAGCGACCGATGAAAATTGCGCCGGCATTCCTGATCCGCTCGGCAAGCGCGTCAGGCTCGCCCGTGGCAATCTGCAAATGCTCGGGCGCCAAGCGATCGACAAGGGCGGGCGCCTCGTCGAGGGTCCGGACGAGGATCGCCGCACCGAAGTCGCGCCAGCTCGCGCGTGCCGTCTCGGCACGAGGCAGCGCCGCAAGCTGCGACTCCACGGCGGCTTCGACGGCGCGGGCAAAATTTGCATCGTCGGTGATGAGGATCGATTGCGCGGCCGCGTCGTGCTCGGCCTGGGCGAGCAGGTCGGCGGCGATCCAGGCCGGATCGTTCTCGGCATCGGCAATCACCACGACCTCCGAAGGTCCTGCCACCATGTCGATGCCGACCTGGCCGAACACCTGCCGCTTGGCGGCGGCCACATACGCATTGCCGGGACCCACGATCTTGACGACCGGCGCGATGCTCTCGGTGCCGTAGGCAAGTGCCGCCACCGCCTGTGCGCCGCCCACGCGATAGAACTCGTCGATCCCGGCAAGCTCGGCCGCCACGAGCACGAGTGGGTTTAGCGCGCCTTTCGGTGCGGGCACGACCATGACCACGCGCGGGACGCCGGCGACTTTCGCCGGCACGGCGTTCATCAGCACCGAGCTTGGATAGCTCGCGGTGCCGCCAGGGACGTAAAGGCCGACCGACTCGATCGCCGTCCAACGCAACCCCAGCTCGACCCCCTCCCTGTCCGTGTAGCGGTCGTCTGACGGGATCTGGCGGTGGTGATGGTCGAGAATGCGCGCATGCGCAAGCTTGAGCGCATCGAGCGTGTGCGGCTCGACCTTATTCCGCGCCGCCGCGATTTCGTCGGCGCCTACCCTGATCGTGCCCGCCTGCACATCGAGACCGTCATAGCGGCGCGTCAGGTCGATCAGTGCTGCATCCCCCTCCTCGCGCACGCGCGCAATAATGGCGGCGACCGCCTCGTTCACGTCGGCGGCCTGCTCGCGCTTCACCGAAAGCAGGGCTTGGAAGCGTTCGGTAAAGTCGGCATCGCTGGTCTTGAGCCACAAGGCCATGGAGAAACGCTTAGGCGCCCTCGTCGTCGGGCTCGGCGCCGGCAGACTTGCGCGTGAACGACGCCTCTTCGATTTCGACGGATTCCAGCCCCGGATGCTTCGGCTTGGAGCGGGCGCTCCAGGCGGGGCCGAGATCCTTGAGCTCGGCCTCGATGCACTCGACTTGAAGTAGGATCGAGGCGTCGCCCGAGAAGGTGAGCCGCACATAACCGCCCGGCGGCTCGGCCGGCTCGAAGCTCACGGCAAGCAGCGACAGCACGCGGTCCTGCGAGCGTGGCTTCAGGTGCTTGAGCTTTGCTTTGAGCACGCGATCGAACCGAAGCGCCGCGCGCCGCCGCTCGAACTCGCAGTCCGCCTCGCGCACGGCCTTTTCCCAATCGAAACGGTTGAGCACGGCGGCAAAGCGCTTCTTCGAAGGCAGATAGGCCATGTCGCCGACGCGCAGCACCGCATCCTGGAGATGCGACGACACGACGGCGAGGTCCTCTTCGTCGAGAGCGATGAGCTTAAGTTTGTCCATGGCACGGGCGGCGTTGTCTTGCATGGGCCTCTACCACGCTCCGGCGCGTCACAAAACGATTAACTCGCGGGGTCGATCAGGCCGAAAGCCGCTCGATATGGGCGCCGCACTGGCTGAGCTTCTCCTCGATGCGCTCGAAACCGCGGTCGAGGTGGTAGACGCGGCCGATCATCGTCTCGCCTTGGGCGGCAAGGCCGGCGATGATCAGCGACACCGAGGCGCGAAGATCGGTGGCCATGACTTGCGCCCCGCGCAAGCCGCCTGCGCCAACGCCGGTGACCAAAGCGGTGTCGCCCTTAAGCTCGATCCTGGCGCCGAGCCGCGCCAGCTCCTGCACATGCATGAAGCGGTTCTCGAAGATGGTCTCGCGGATCTGCGACGTCCCGTTCGCCATGCACATCAGCGCGATGAGCTGGGCCTGGAGGTCGGTCGGGAAGCCCGGGAAGGGTTGAGTCTCCACCGAAACCGGTCCCAGCCCGCCGCCGTTCCGCGCCACGCGCAAGCCGGTCGGGCGCTCCTCGATCTCCACGCCTGTCGAGCGTAAGGTCTGCAGCGCCTCCTCGAGTAGGTCGGCGCGGGCCCCCTCGAGCAGCACCTCACCGCCGGTGATGGCGGCCGCCATGGCATAGGTGCCGGTCTCGATGCGGTCGGGCAGCACCGTGTGCTCGGCGCCGTAAAGCGTTTCGCGTCCCTGGACCCAGAGCGCCGACGTGCCGACCCCTTCGATCCGCGCGCCCATCTTGATGAGGCAGGAGGCGAGGTCCGCCACTTCAGGCTCGCGCGCCGCACCCTCGATCAGGCTCTCGCCTCGGGCGAGCACGGCGGCCATCAGCGCATTGTGGGTGGCGCCGACCGAGACCTTTGACAGCTCGACCTTCGCGCCGGTCAGGCCGCGCGGCGCGCGCGCTAGCACATAGCCGCCCTCGAGCTCGATCTCGGCGCCAAGCTGCTGCAGCGTGGTCAGGTGCAGATCGACGGGACGCGTGCCGATGGCGCAGCCGCCCGGCAGCGATACTTTCGCCCTGCCGCAGCGCGCGATGAGCGGCGCGAGCACCCAGAAGCTCGCACGCATGCGCGCCACCATCTCGTAGGGCGCGGTGGTGTCGACGATCTCCTCGGCGGTGAGGCGGAAGGTTTGGCCGTCGCTATGCCTCTGGCCCGTGCGCTTGCCGGCAATGGTCACGTCGACGCCGTGATTGCCGAGAATGCGGGCAAGCAGGTTCACGTCGGCGAGCCGCGGGACGTTCTTCAAGGTCAGCGTCTCGCGGGTGAGAAGGCTTGCGATCATCAAGGGCAACGCAGCGTTCTTGGCGCCACTGATCGGTATGGTGCCGTACAAGCGCTCGCCGCCGACTATGCGGATACGATCCATGGCGTCGTAGCTCCCTCGAAAGCGCCCCTGTCCCCTGCGCGCTTACGTAAACAGTCCCCGTACCTGCCGGACGCGGCCTTTCCCGGCCGCTGCCGGAAACCTCAACCTTACTCCTTGGGAGCTTGTCTGTCCTCCCTGTTCGCGCGGGGGTCGGGCAGTTTGCGGATCCGGCGTTGTTCCTTGCGTTTCAAGAGGTTGGCGCGGAACTCCTGCTCCAGCCGGGCGCGCCTATCCGACCGCGCGGCGGGCCGCTTCGCATTCGCGTCATGCGCCTTGCCGGCCATGTTCAATCCTCACTCTCGCGCCCTTATATCATGGTGCTCGGAGGGCTACGCGCCTTGCATGGGCATTGCCGCTATGGCAGGGTCCGCGCGCGCAAGGCCCCGCCATTTGCGGGCGCGCCAGCCGCAACAACGCCGCCGTAGCTCAGTGGTAGAGCACGTCATTGGTAATGACGGGGTCAGTAGTTCAATCCTACTCGGCGGCACCATAAAATCAAAGACTTAGCTGAAAACGCAAACCGTTCATTCGTCAGCGAATTGCGAGCGAAGTGCTCTCCATCAGATCGAGATGCGGTGAGGTCCGCCGGCGCAAGTTGACACCTCTTGCGAACATCTCCAGGTTTTCCCAGGGCGTATGTGGGGCGCGCCGCAAGGCAAGGCGGCGCAACAAAGGGGGATACAAATGGATCTCACCGGTCTTCTCGTTCAAGTCATCTCGGGCGCGATCGGCGGCAGCGCGGCAGGGGCCGCGGCCAAGGACTATTCGGTCGGCGCACTGGGCAACGCGATCGCGGGCGCGATCGGCGGCGGCATCGTCGGCCAGCTCGTCGGCACGGTCGCGGGACAAGCGATCGAGGGGTGGGTTGGGAACATCGGCGGCGGCGCGATCGGTGGCGTGATCCTCACGCTCCTGGTCGGCTTCATCAGGAACTACACGCAGAAAGCGTAGCCGCCGGTCGATCTCAGCGACCGTAGTCCTCACGCGGGTCTAGCTCGCCGGGGTGCGTTGCCGTGCTTAAGCAACGCAACGAGCTGTAGGGCTCTCGGCAATGTCGATTTGGGAAAAGCTCGCTGCTACTGTTGCGCCTCTGCGGGCCACGACGGGCCCACCCGTCAAACGAGACTGGTCAGTCGCGCGCATGGCCTGCCTTCTTGCTCGCGCGGAGGAAACCGACGCGCACCTTCACATATTGACAGCCGCAGCGAGACTGCGTGGCACTGCCGTCAGGCTGTTCCACGCTCAACACGCCTTGCGCATGTTCAGCGGCTGGCCGCTCATGTTTAGGGACTATGCTCATTACGTAGGAGGTGCGAGTTGGCACATCCATCTGCGAGAATGAATAGAACGGCCGCAGCCAAGGCGACGACAATCGCGTAGCTATTGCCGCCGGCTACGCGGGCGCACGCCGCGAGACAAAGTCCGTACCCGCTTGAACAAAACTACGCATTTCACGCTCCGATCTTAGGGCAGGCCGGCGAGGAGGGCTTTGGCAATTTGTTCCGAGCGGGAGTAGTGACTCTTCTGGATCGATCTCCTGGTGCACCACCTGGTTCGGCTCTAGCGATCTGGGCCCCTGCATGGAACGCAGCCACGAAAGTATTTCCGTCAAGCGGTAGTTTTCAAACTGAGATGCGCCTTCGAGAGATTGGAGGCACTCGGAGACCGCGTAAGCTGAGTACGAGCACGCCAGATCCTCGTATGCATCCTTCTGCGGTTCACGAAGCAAGAACGTCGTCCGTTCAGATCGATCAAGTTTGCCCATCGGCGAAATCCTTGCGGTTTATGGGTCTAAAACCACCCCCGTTCCGGTCCGCCCCCCTCTCTATAGCCTAGGGGGATCTCCCTCATGCTAATTAGCCCGAAAAGACGATGGGCACCGTTGATGAAGCTCATACGTATTCCGGTCTGGAGAAATAGGCGGACATGACGTTGCCTCTCGCGCCCAGAACGCAAATATGCCTTGCGCAGTTCTGTTCGGCCAGAGTTCCACGAAGTAGCAGGTACTGTCCCCTCGGAGCTTCTGGGGTCAGGCCTTTTGATCAGCAAGCATCACAAAGGGAGAATGAACATGAAACGGTTGCTCTTGACCCTCGCTATTTTGGCTGTTGCAACCGCCTTCACGGCCCCAGTCTTTGCTGGATTAAAAGACGCGAAGACCAAGGTCGAGTGCGAGAAGGCGGGCGGCGTTTGGATCGAGAAGGACAATAAATGCGGGGCTAAGGTACAGTAGACGGTGCGAGGCGGCACCTAAGCTGAGCGCATCTTGTCGTCTGCCCTCCAATTTTGAGGATCCCAACGGTCACTTCTTAGAAATCATCACCCGCCCCCACAGCAGCGGCGGTTACGCTCCATGACCAGTAGTCCCATCCAGCATGCTCAAACTGACTGGGCCGACGAGGTATTGCATTTTTGGATTACTGAGTTGTTGCAACACCGAGAAAACCGTGGGCGGTTGAGAGGAGGTTTTCGCAACTCCCGCGCGGCAGTCAGTTGCCCAATTGCGGGCCTGAAGTCAGTTTTCCATGCTCGACGGCAAAGACGTGGCAATGCAGGTTTGCAATCCATTGCCGACCCTCAGAAGTGAGGCTCAGATAGCGTAAGGCATCGCCGATATACGGTTCGACACTCTTCCAGAAGAACGTTGGATAGGTCACGACCAAGTCGGCCGGGCTCGACAGTCCGAGCCGTTTGGCGGTTCCGGTTTCCACGAACTCATGGAATAGCGCATTCAGTTTTTGCGGATGTCGCGGATCGGCTAACTGACCGATCAGGTCGGCCGCGCGGACAAGGCCAGGCTCGGTATCGGTTTCCGCGTGGTCATTATCATCGGGCACAGGAAAGCGCGTCAGTTCGATCGCACGCGCAATCCGGTCGCCATCCAAGACATCGCTCTGCCCGAACCGCTCCCGAACAAACATCTTACCCCGCGTTACATGATAGGGGGTCAGCACTGCGTCGCTGGCGCCGCGCGGCAGTTGCAGCCTCTCTCCCGCTTCATCAATGACCGCGCTTTGCTCATCGTCTTCGGCGCACACTCCACGCACATAGCCAATGTCATGGCACAAAAGGGCAAACATGAAATGGAGCCAATCAGACGGCGGCACCGGTTGGTACAGCAGCTTGCCCCTTAGGATGTCTTGCCCCACCAACGTCACAAGGATCGTATGTTCGACATTATGATAGAGGGCATCGCTCGTGCTGATCCGTTCGATTATCAGTCGTGCGCCGGCGTCGAGTATTGTGGCAAAACGCGGCTGCTGGTCCCCGTAGTAGTGTCGATAAGTGGCCGCGAGCTTCGTCCCGACGACTTCCGCGATCGTGGTGGTTATGTTCAGCATGACCTCCCCCATGAGCAACGTAGCTCAATACGGATTGTCCCATTTTCAGCGAGTCCGGGACGAGTACATTATGTCCTTCTGTCGCGCCATGCCGGGTCCCGTCAGCGTGTCGGACGAAATGGTCGCCGCCTACTGAAAAGTGCGCAACCGTCCGGCCAATTTACGCAAACACGTAAGGGAGGAGAACGTACAGAACGTCGGACAGCAGTATAGCCGCAGGGACCGTCAGCACCTAGGCGAGCAAGAGATTGCGAACGGTCGGTCACCCTTGTGGGTCACGTCACTGCCAGTGTGTCGGCATCCCGTTCAGATCCACCCGCGGACTTCTTGGTGTCTTCAGTCTTTCGCTTGCTGTTTTTCTGTTGTGGCATCCTACACACAATCCCTGCCAATTCCGGCGATCCCAGAACAGGCGAAGATCTCCTCTGTGAGGGTTGATGTGGTCAACATGCTTGGCAGTGCCGGCGCACTTGGTGTCACGTCCGCGGTCAGGCGGACGAGCCCTATCTATCGCGCGGCCTAAAGGTCGATCAAGACGGCGACGCCGGCTGAGCGCAACAGAAGCGCCAATTCCTGCGCCCGGCGGCGGAACTCGGCCATGTCGGCCGGTGAGTCGCCGAGGTCGGCGCAGAGGCCGTTCGCGAGCAGCGCGCGGTTCAGCACGAGCACGTTCTCGCCGGCCGTCGGCGCGCCGGCCTGCGCCCAGGTGATCACCCCGCCCGCGACGGTCGCACCGTCGATGGCGCTGACCAGCACGAAATTGCCGGTAAGCGGTAGGTCGCGGAACAGGTCGAGCGCGGTCGCGCGGCCGAGCAGGATGCGGCAATCGGCAATGTCGTTCATGCCGCAGCCATGCGCGGGCTGAGACGCGAGCGTCTCGAAATCGACGAGCGCCGAGACGCTCATGCTGGTGACGGGCGTGAGATCGGTCGCGGTGCGGAGTAGATAGCCCAACTCCGGATCGAACGGCGCTTCCGACAGCCAGACGAGCCGTGCCTCGATCACGTCGGCATTGACCGGCCGGCGGGTCAGCTCCGAGAGCACCGCACCGCGCGAGATGTCGAGGTCCGTGTCGAGTACGAGTGTGACTGCATCGCCCTTCCCGGCCGAAGCAAGATCGCCGTTCATGGTCGAGATGCGGCGCAAGGTTGCGCCAAGGCCGCTTCGCGCATCGACGATGCGATCGCCGACGCCGATGCGGCCGGAGGTCACCGTCCCGGCATAGCCGCGGAAATCCCCAGCGCGCAGCACGAGCTGCACGGGTAGGCGGAACGGCTCGTCGGACGTGATGACCGCGGGTTCCACGCTCTCCAGGCGGTCGAGCAAAGTCGGTCCGCCATACCAAGACATGGGAGCAGAGCGGCGCACCACATTGTCGCCGGAGAGCGCTGCCACCGGGATCGTGGTCACCTCAGTGAAGCCGAAGCTCCGCGCGATCATGCGGAAATCCGCCTCGATGGCGCGGAAGCGCGACTCGGACCACTCGATCAGGTCCATCTTGTTGACGGCCAGGATGACTTTCCTGATGCCGACCAGGTCGCAGATCGCAGCGTGACGGCGAGTCTGCCGCTTCACGCCATGGCGCGCGTCGACGAGGAGTATGGCGACATCGGCGTGACTGGCGCCGGTTGCCATGTTGCGCGTGTATTGCTCGTGTCCAGGCGAGTCGATGATGACGAAGCGACGGTCCTCCGTCTCGAAATAGCGCCAGGCGATGTCGATCGTGATGCCCTGCTCGCGTTCGGCCTGGAGCCCGTCGAGCAGCAGGCTGAAATCGATCTTCTCGCCGTTCACGGCGCGGTTCATCGAGGCGAGCGTGACCGCCGCGCGCTGGTCCTCGGTGACACCTGCCGCGTCCCACAGGAGCCTGCCGATCAGCGTGGACTTGCCGTCGTCGACCGAGCCGCAGGTGAGCAGCTTGAGCAGCGCGCCCTTCTGCTTGGCGGGCGCGGGCGCGGCCGCAAGCTCGGGTCTGATCACTTCGTCGAGCCCAGCAAAATTCATCAGAAGTAGCCCTCGCGCTTCTTCATCTCCATGGCGCCAGCGGTGTCATGGTCGATCAGCCGCCCTGCCCGCTCCGACACGCGCGCGGAAAGCGTCTCGGCGACGATCGCGTCGAGGTCTTCAGCGTCAGACTCGATCGCCGCGGTGAGCGGCCAGCAGCCGAGCGTGCGGAAGCGCACCTTGCGCGGCACCGGCTTCTCGCCCGGCTCGAAGCGCATGCGCTCGTCATCCACCACGATCAGCTGGCCGTCGCGCACGACCACGGGGCGCTCGGCGGGGAAATAGAGCGGGACGACGGGAAGCTTCTCGAGCGCGATGTAGCGCCAGACGTCGCCCTCGGTCCAATTCGAGAGCGGGAAGACACGCACCGTCTCGCCTTTGCCAAGGCGGCCGTTCAAGAGCTGCCACATCTCGGGGCGCTGGCGGCGTGGCTCCCAGCGGTGGCCTGCTGCACGGAAGGAGAAGATACGCTCCTTGGCGCGGCTCGCCTCCTCGTCGC
Source organism: uncultured Alphaproteobacteria bacterium (assembly GCA_963821255.1). Lineage (GTDB taxonomy): Bacteria > Pseudomonadota > Alphaproteobacteria > Rhizobiales > Methyloligellaceae > Methyloceanibacter. The sequence goes on from CAWGCX010000010.1 coordinate 185,887, forward strand.
GGCGGGCGCCGCCAAAGGCCGCATCGAAGCCGCCAGCATCGAGCGCCTGGCGGAGCGCCACGGTCTTCATGATGTCGGTATAGACGGATGGCGGTTGGTCGAACGGGTTGATACCGCGCGCAAGTCCGTCATGGTTCGTGTGCACGATCAGGTCGAGGCCGAAATCGCGCGCCGTCTTGTCGCGGAACGCAATCATGTCGCGGAACTTCCAGGTCGTGTCGACATGCAGCAGCGGGAACGGCGGCTTGGACGGCCAGAACGCCTTGCGCGCGAGATGCAGGAGGACGGTGGAGTCCTTGCCGATCGAATAGAGCAGCACTGGCGCGCGGAACTGCGCCGCGGCTTCACGGAAGATGTGGATGCTCTCGGCTTCGAGCAGCTTGAGATGCGAGGTTAGCGCGGTCATGCGGCCTTGCCCTTGTAATTCGGGTTCATGTGCAGGCCGCATTCCTTCTTCTCCTCCGTCTCCCACCACCAGCGGCCGGCCCGCGGATGCTCGCCGGGCTGGACGGCGCGCGTGCAGGGCGCGCAGCCGATCGAGACGAAGCCGCGCGCATGCAGCGGGTTCACCGGCACGTTGTTGGCGGCGATGTAGGCAGTGAGGTCCTGCGTCGACCAGTCGGCGAGCGGGTTGACCTTGATCAGCGCGTGCGCCTCGTCCCAGGAGGCCAACGGAACGCCCGCACGGTTGTAGGAATGCTCGCGGCGCAGCCCGGTTATCCAGGCTTGCGCGCCTTTCAGCTCCTTGTTGAGCGGGCGGACCTTGCGGATCTCGCAGCACGCTTTGCGGTTCTCGATCGAGTGGCGGAAGCCGAACACGCCGTCGCGCGCGACAAGCTCTTCGACTTCGGCCGCTTCAGGCGCGACGAGGCGGATGCGAATGCCATAACGCAGCTCCGACAGCTCGACCGTCTCGAGCACCTCAGCGAACAGGCGCCCTGTGTCGAGCGTGAACACATCGATGGCCACGCCCAACTCAGCAACAGCCTGCAGGATCGCCTGGTCTTCGAGTCCGAGGCTGGTTGAGAAAGTGATGCGCCCTTCGACGCGACGGGCGATCTCGCGGATGCGGTCAGTGAGCGCCGGAATCTGCGCAAGCCGCTTGTCGAGTGCGTCTGCCTCTTTGCGCCTCGCATCGCGGCGAAGCGGCAGAGGATTGCGGAAGCCACGCTGATAATTGTGCTTGATGCGCGACGCCGACGCCTTCCAGATCGACGCGTCCTCCGGATCGGTGATCTCAGCAGTGTCGAAGCCTGAGCGAATGAGGAACTGGGCGAGGTCCGGGATCAGATAGCCGACCGCCCTGATCTCGCCGGTGAAGCCGTGTCGCTCACGGAGCAGCACGGCGAGGCTGATGCCGCGCCCGTCGCCAAAGCTCGGAAAGCGGATAGCGACCGGCCCGGCATTGCCGGAGGCAGCCGCGGCAAGCGCCGCCGCGTTGGAGGTCGGCTCGAGCACGGTTGCGACCTCGGCGGGGTCGGGCACCAGCGTGCCGGTGGCGAGATCAAGCAGCGCCATAGAGGGCCTCCTTGAACGGGGCCGCGCCGACGCGTCGCCAGGTTTCGAGGAAGGTCTCGCCGTCGCTGCGGTTGGCGAGATAGGTGTCGATGATCGTGTCGATAGCCTGCGGCACGGCTTCGGCACGGAAGCCGGGGCCGATGATCGTGCCGACCGCCGCATTGTCCTTCGGGCTGCCGCCGAGCGAAATCTGGTAGAGCTCGGTTCCTTTCTTGTCGACGCCGAGAATGCCGATATTGCCCGAGTGGTGATGCCCGCAGGCATTGATGCAGCCCGACATGTTCAGTCGCAGCGGGCCGATCAGCTCTTGCCGCGCCGGATCCTCGAAGCGCTTGGCGATCTCCTTGGCGATCGGGATCGAGCGCGCATTGGCGAGATTGCAGTAGTCGAGGCCCGGGCAGCAGATCATGTCGCCGAGGAGATCGTGATTGCCGGTCGCGAGCCCGTTCGCGCGCAGAATGTCGTAGAGCGGCACCACGTCGGAGGTGGCAACATGCGGCAGCATCAGGTTCTGCGTGTAGTTCACGCGGATTTCGTTGTGGCCGAACTGTTCGGCGAGATCGGCGACCAGCTCCATCGCCTCCGATGATGCATCGCCCGGCGTGCGGCCCGGCTCCTTCAGCGAGACCACCACCGTCGAATGACCCGGTACGCGATGCGGCCGCACATTGTGCTTCAGCCAATTGGCGAACACCGGATCGGTGATGCGGCACTGGTCGAGCGCCTCGTCGCGGATCGGGCGTGGGCTTAGCTCGGGCGGCGCGAAATAAGAGAAGATGCGTTTCCGCTCGTCCTCTGGCAGGTCGATCGCGTCCTTGTGCGTCGCCTCCCAGTCGGCCTCCACATCCTCGCGGAATTTGTCGATGCCGAGCTGATTGACGAGGATCTTGATACGCGCCTTGTGGATGTTGTCGCGGCGTCCATGCAGATTGTACACGCGCAGGATCGACTCGATGTAGGAGAGCAAATGCTGCTTCGGCAGATACGCCCTGATCTCCTGCCCAACATAGGGCGTGCGGCCCATGCCGCCCCCGACCAGCACGCGGAAGCCGTTCTCGCCGTTCGGCCCGCGCACGATCTTCAAGCCGATATCGTGAAAGGCGATGGCCGCGCGGTCTTCCGCCGCGCCGGAGATGGCGATCTTGAACTTGCGCGGGAGCCAGGAGAACTCCGGATGTAGCGTCGACCATTGGCGCAAAATCTCGCACCAGGGGCGCGGGTCCTCGAGCTCGTCATTGGCGGCGGCGGCGAAGGGATCGGCAGTGACGTTGCGCACGCAATTGCCGCTCGTCTGGATGCAATGCATCTCGACATCGGCGAGCGCGGAAAGAATGTCCGGCACGTCGACCAGCTTGATCCAGTTGTATTGGAGGTTCTGCCGCGTCGTGAAATGACCGTAGGAGCGGTCCCAGCACCGTCCGATCATGGCGAGTTGGCGCAACTGGCGCGGCGAGAGCACGCCATAGGGAATGGCGATGCGCAGCATATAGGCGTGCAGTTGCAGATAGAGCCCGTTGCGCAAGCGGAGCGGACGGAACTCGTCCTCGGTCAGCTTGCCAGCCAGCCGACGCTCGACCTGGTTGCCGAACTCCGCCACGCGCTCGCGCACGAAGGCATGGTCAAACTCGTCATAGCGGTACATCGTACCAGTCCTTTGTCAGCGTCGTGCGGTGCGAGGCACGGATCCGCTCGCGCACGGAAAGTGGATCGATCTCGCCGTCCTTGACCTCGACCGGCATGGCATAGACGGCAACGACCAAGCGCTGCTTCTCGGCCTGCTTGCCTTGCGCTTCCAGCGCCTCGGTCTCCGGCTCGGTCTCGGCGCGCACGGCATGCGCGATGTCCTCGACCCAGCTCCCATCGGGCGCGAGATAGACCACGATGCCGTCGCGGAGGCGGTTGGCGGTCACGACGTTAGGCACGGCGCTTGACCTCCTCTAAAGCGAGGATGTCCTCGACGATGCCGCTCGCCGGCAGACCGGCCACCTCGCCGAAGATCAGCACGGCGGGGCTCTTGAGACCAAGGCGCTCGGGATGTCCCGCCACGTCAGCGACAGTCGCGAGCACGCGGCGCTCGTCGTCGCGGCTCGCATTCTCCACGGCGAGCACCGGAAGCGTGGGCGCGAAGCCTGCATCGAGCAGGCGCTTCGCGATCGCGCCGGCGGTCGAGACGCCCATATAGACGAGCAGCGTGTTCTTGCCGCCTGCGAGCGCGGCAAGGTCGAGATGCTCGAAGCTCGGCTCCTCCCCGCCAGCCTCGTGGCCGGAGAGGAATGTGACGGTGCGCGACACGTCGCGATGGGTGAGCGGAATCTGTAGGCTTGCGGCGGCGGCGATGCCGGCGGTGACGCCGGGCACGATCTCGACGGCGATGCCGGCTTCGCGGAGCGCATCGAGCTCCTCGCCGCCGCGGCCGAAGATGAACGGGTCGCCACCCTTGAGCCGCACCACGGCCTTGCCGGCGCTCGCGTGCTTGATCAGCAGAGCGTTGATCTCGGCCTGCTTCAGGCTGTGCGCGCCCTTGGCCTTGCCGACCGGAATCAGCTCGGCCTCGCGGCGGGCGTGTTCGAGCACGGCATCGCCCACGAGCCGGTCATAAAGAACGACATCGGCGGCTTTCAGCGCGCGGATCGCTTTCATGGTGAGCAACTCTGGATCGCCGGGGCCGGCGCCGACCAGCAGCACGCGTCCCTTTGCGGGTTCGGACCCCGCAGCTTCGTCTATTGCCGTGTCGATCAGCGCGCGAGCCTTAGCCTCGTCGCCTTCAAGTATGGCTTCGGCAGCGGCGCCTTCGAACACGGCCTCCCAGAATTTGCGGCGCGTCGGGCCCGTCGGCACGCGCTTCGCCACGACCCCACGGAACTCCCCGGCGAGCCTCGCCAGCGCATCGAGCCTGGGATGCAGCTCACGCTCGAGCCAGGCGCGCAGGCGCTGCGCCAGCACAGGCGCCGCGGCAGACGTGCCGATCGCCACGGTGACTTCGCCGCGATCGACGATCGCCGGGAGCGCAAACGAGCAAAGCTCGGGACGGTCCGGCACGTTGACCGGCACGCCGAGCGCACGGGCAATGGCCGAGACGCGCGAATCCGCTTCGTCATTCTCGGTGGCGGCGATGACCAGCGGGCGGCCGCGCAACTGATCGATGCCGGGCAGCGGCGCGATCAGTGTGACCAGCCCTTGCTCGGCGAACTTGGTAAGCTCCTTCGTCACTTCATCGGCGGCGACATCGACGCTCGGCGCACGCATCAAGAGCAGCCGCGTCTTGACGGCCGCAAGCTCGCCGCCTCCCACCACGAGCGGCGGCTTACCGTCGAAGCTCACAAAGATTGGGAAGGTCCGCATCGCGCTATCCTCCCACCGCAAGCTGCTCGACCGGCGCATCGGCGAGGCTTTCCGGCGCAAGCTCGACCGTGAGCCCGTCAAGCTCGGGCGACATAATGATCTGGCAGCAGAGCCGCGAGCGCTCGTCCACCTGGAAGGCACCGTCGAGCATCTCGAGCTCCTCGTCGGACGGCGGCGCGAGCTTCGCCACCCAATTCTCGTCGACCCAGACATGGCAGGTGGCGCAAGCGCAGGCGCCGCCGCACTCGGCCTTGATGGGCAGGCCCCAGTCGCGGATAACCTCCATGACGCGCCATCCCTCCAGCGCTTCGAGCCGGTGGGTGGTGCCGTCTGGCATGCGCACGTTCACATACATCAGGCAACCTTGAGCAGACGCTGCAGTTCCGATGACGAGGTCGTGTACTGGAAACGAAGCACTTTGTCAGGATGCACGTAGCGATGCGCGGCCTGGGCCATCAGCGCCGCCTCATGGAAGCCCGACAGGATCAGCTTGAGCTTGCCGGGATAGGTGTTGATGTCGCCGATGGCGAAGATCGCAGGCGTCGAGGTCTCGAATTTCTCGGTGTCGACCGGGATAAGGTTCTCGTTGAGGTTCAGGCCGAAATTGGCGATAGGCCCGAGCTTCATGGTAAGCCCGAAGAACGGAAGCAGCGCATCGGCCTCGACATCGAGCAGCGTGCCGTCTCCCCGCTTGATGACGACCGCGTCGAGCTTGCCGTCGTCGCCTTTCAGCCCAGCGGGCTGGCCGAGCTCGAACTTGACGAAGCCCTGCTCTTCGAGCGCGCGCATCTTGGCGACGGTAGCGGGCGCGGCGCGGAACTCCGGCCGGCGATGCACGAGCGTCAAGTTCTGCACGACCGGCGCGAGGCTCACCGTCCAGTCGAGCGCGGAATCGCCGCCGCCCGCTATGACCACGCGTTTTCCCCGGAACGCATCGATCCGGCGCACGGCATAGAACACGCCCGTACCTTCGTAGGCCTCGATGCCGGGGATGGGCGGTCGCTTCGGCACGAAGCTGCCCCCGCCGGCGGCGATGACCAGCACCAGCGCGGTCAGCACCGTGCCGACGTCCGTGGTGAGCCGCCATTTGCCGTCGGGGGTCTTGTCGAGGCTCGCGGCCATTTCGCCGAAATGGAAGACGGGCTCGAACGGCGCAATCTGCTCCATCAGCCGGTCGGTCAGCTCCTGGCCGGTGCAGATGGGCAGGCCCGGGATGTCGTAGATCGGTTTCTCGGGATAGAGCTCGGCGCATTGGCCGCCCGGCCGGTCGAGAATATCGACCAGGTGCGCCTTGAGTTTGGCGAGCCCAAGCTGGAACACGGCGAACAGGCCCACCGGGCCCGCGCCAACAATGATGACATCGGTGGATGCCTCGCCGGCCCGCATCGTAAAAACCGCCCGTTTCTCTGCTTTCGCTGCTTCGACGATACTGGAAAATGGTTCTTTCAGAAAGGGGTGCAAGGCGAAAAGGCAGCAAAGTTTTTCCGTCTATTGATAAATAGAAGAAATTTTTTCCAAAAGCGGAATGAGCCGTATCGCCAATGCGCCTAGACCGCGCCAGGCGCAAATCCATTTTTACTCGGGATTGGGCGTGCACCCGGCATTTTCGTGGATTGTCAATAACCTGACAGATCTCACGGACTGTTGCCCTCGTGCACTAGTCAGCCTCGCGGCTGCCCACGTGATCGGCAGCGTGTGGGGCAATCTCTCCGGCGACGCCAACAATGCGACGCTCATCTCCACCGGCACCGTGTTCGCCCTCAACGGACGATGTGTGGGGCGAGGTCTCGGCCGGCGTGAACTTCTTCAATTTCGGCACCGGCACGACGGTGTTCGCCAAGGTCGACGTCACCTTCCGCGACGACCTCTCCGGCGTCGGCGGCAACGCCGGTATGCGGTGGCCTGGTAGGCACGAAAACGAACCTCGTCATGCTGAGTGCCAGCGCCGTCCTTCGCAGCGCTCGCAGCGCCTCATGAGCGCTTCACCAGCGTGTCCCTGATCTCCTGCAGCAGCTCGACCTCGCGCGACGCCGGCTCAGACTTCGGATCTTCCTCCTGCTTGCGCCGCAGTTGGTTCATCGCCTTGATCACCATGAACAGCACGAGGGCGACGATCAGGAAGCTGATCAGATTGTTGATAAATAGGCCGATATTGAGGGTCGGCGCGCCCGCCTGCTTGGCCTGGGCCAGCGTGTCGTAAGTCCCCGAGCCGAGCGTGATGAACAGGTTGGAGAAATCGACGCCGCGCATGAGGAGACCCATCGGCGGCATGATGATGTCATCGACAAGCGACCTGATGATGGTCGAGAAGGCGGCGCCGATGACGATGCCGACCGCCATGTCCACCACGTTGCCCTTGAGCGCGAATTCCTTGAACTCCTGCAGAATCCCCATTGCGGTTTCTCCCTGCGATACGCCCAGCCGAGCCACCACCATGCCACGTTTTTGGCGGTCATTGCGGCGTCCCCGGGTTTGCAAGCCGGGCGCTTGCTGATACCTGAAAGCGGACCGGACCCCGGCGGCACAGGTAAAGAAGGGGGAAACTCGTGAGCATCGAGACCGAAGCGCCGGAGCGCAAGGCCCGCGACCGCCATCAGTTGAGGACGCTGGTGCTTGCTCTGACTTTGCTTGCCGGCGTGCTGACGGTCGTGCTCGTGACGATCGGCTCGGCGACTTGGCTCAACCGCTTCTGGTTCCTGCATTACCCGCTTGGCTTCTACGTGCTGGCGCAGGGGTTGATCATCTTCATGATCGCGTGCTGTTTCTGGTTCGTGCGCGCGCAAGAGCGCATCGATCGGGCCCGCGGCGAGACCGAGGAGATCGGCTAGGCGATGCGCGCCCCCTCGCGGCTCCGCAACCCCAATCCGCATCTCGGCGCCTATTACGGCATCGTCACCAGCGCCGTCGTGTCGCTCATCGTCGTGCTCGCCATGTTCGAGCAGCTCGGCTGGCGCCATGCGCTGATCGCGCAGGCCATGCTGCTCCTACCGCTTGTTCTCTACCTTGTCATCGCCGCGGCGACGCGCACGACCGAGCCGCAGGATTTCTATATGTCGGGGCGCCGGGTGCCGCCGGTGTTCAACGGCTTCATCCTCGCGGCGACGGCGGTCGGCGGCGTGGGCGTTCTCGCTTATACGGGGACAGTGTTCTTTCTCGGGTTCGATGCGCTCGCGATCGGGCTCGGCTGGACTTTCGGCATGCTCGCCGCGATGATCTTGTTTGTGCCGTATCTGCGCAAGGCGGGCGCCTACACGCTGCCGAGCTTCCTGAGCCACAGGTTCCGCTCGCGCACGCTGCGCATGACAGCAAGCGCGCTACAAATCCCCCCCATGGCGCTCCTGCTCGCCGCCGAGATCAAGATCGCCGCGCTGATCGCGGCACTCTTCCTGCCGCTCTCTTTCTCCCTTGCCGTGCTGCTACTCGTCGCACTGGTCACCGCGGCGGCCATCGCCGGCGGGATGCGGTCGCTCACCTGGGCCGGAAGCGCCGAGTTCATCGTCGGCGTGGTCGGCCTGGCCGTGCCGCTGATCGTCGTATCGGTGCTGCTCACCAACGTGCCCGTGCCGCAACTCACCTTCGGCGCGCTGTTCCCCGCTCTGCAGGAAGCGGAGATCGGAACAGGGCTCACGCCGGTCCAGCCCGAAAATGCCTCGACCCTTCAGCCCGGCGAAGCACCGCAGGCCGTGGGCAAGCGGCTGCTCCAGCCCTTCGGCTCGCTCGGCGAGCTCGACTTCGCGATGGTGTTTCTTTGCTTTGCGCTTGGAACCGCGGCGCTGCCGAGCCTGCTCGTGCGAAGCGGCGTAGCGGGATCGATCGGCGAACAGCGCCGGTCGAGCGCCTGGGGCCTCCTGCTCGTGGCGCTGTTCGCCATTACGGCGCCTGCCATCGCGGTGTTCGCCAAGCTGCTGCTGTTTCAGGACATCGCGCAAGCGCCGGGCGCAAGCCTGCCCGCGTGGCTCACCGAGCTCAGCAACCTGCATCTGATCCGCGCTGCAGACGCCGACGGGAACGGCGCGATCGGCGCCTCCGAGCTGCTCGTCGCGCGCGACGGCGTTGTCTTGATCCTGCCGACCGTCGCCGAGCTCCCTTATGTACTGACCGCGCTGCTTGCCGCGGGCGCCATGGCGATCGCGCTCGCGGCGGCGGGCTCTCACCTCTTCACGCTCGCCGCGAGCCTCGCCGAGGACTGCTACCGCGTGCTCGACCGGCGGCCGACCGCGCTCCCCCGGCTTTCCGCCGCCTGGGCCGCGATCGCCGCCTCCGCGCTCTCAATAGCGGTCTTTCTCATCATCGCCGATCTGGACCCGCTCAAGGCCGCGCTTGCCGCCTTCGCGCTCGCGGGCGCGACGTTCTTCCCCGTGCTGCTGCTCGCCATCTGGTGGCCGTCCTGCACCGAACGCGGCGCGCTTGCTGCCATGGGCGCAGGGTTCGTCATCGCGCTGCTGCAAATCGTTTCCGGCGTGTTCGGTGCAGGCGAGGCCGCGCTCGCGATGGCGGCCCTGATCGGCACGGCGCTCGGCTTTGCGGGTTGCGTTGGCGCAAGCCTCTATGGCGGCGACAGGGCGTCCGCGCCCGAGCGCGTCTATGTCGAGGACATGCGCGATCCGGAAGGCGAGCCGATCTACGATCGCGCCACGCAGCGCGTCGAAGCCGCGGCTGAAGCCGCCGCCATCAGGGCGGAGGCTGAAGGTCCCGCGAAGGCGTTCGGCTCGCGCTAAGGATGGTTAGCAGCGCAATGGATCAGCTTCGGACCCCGAACGAGCCCCGCCTCTCGCTATACCCCGAGATCGTGCCGCATCGCACCGGCAAGCTCAGGGTCTCGCCGCTGCACGAGATCTATTTCGAGGAATGCGGCTCGCCGACGGGGAAGCCTGCAGTGCTGCTGCATGGCGGGCCGGGCGGCGGCATCAACCCCGTGATGCGTCGCTATCACGATCCGAGCGCCTATCGCATCGTGTTGTTCGATCAGCGGGGCTGCGGGCGCTCGACCCCGCATGCCTCGCTCGAGGAGAACACGACTTGGCATCTCGTCGATGACATCGAGCGCCTGCGCGAGCATCTCGGCATCGAAAGCTGGCATGTGTTCGGCGGCTCGTGGGGCTCAACGCTCGCGCTCGCTTACGCCGAGACCTACCCTGAGCGCGTGACCGAGCTCGTGCTGCGCGGCATCTTCACGCTGAGGCAGAGCGAGCTCGAATGGTTCTACCAGGAGGGCTGCAGCTGGGTTTTCCCCGACGCATTCGAGGCTTATCTCCGGCCGATCCCGCAAGAGGAGCGCGGTGACATGATCGCCGCCTATTATCGCCGCCTGACCGATCCCGATCCGGACATCCAGATGGAGGCCGCGCGCGCCTGGAGCGCCTGGGAGGGCAGCACGCTGTCGCTGATCCCGGACAGCGACCGGGTACGCCGCTTCTCGGAGGAGCACTACGCGCTCGCCTTCGCGCGCATCGAATGCCACTATTTCATCAACGAGGGCTTCTTCAACGCAGACAACCAGCTAATCAGGGACGCTGGGCGGCTTTCAGGCATTCCCGGCGTGATCGTGCATGGCCGCTACGACGTGGTGACGCCGGTCAAGATCGCCTTCGACCTCGCCCGCGCCTGGCCTGAAGCGGATTTGCGCGTGGTCCCCGATGCGGGCCACGCCATGACCGAGCCCGGCATCGTGCATGAGCTCGTCGCGGCGACGAGCCACTTCGCAAACCGGCGCTAAGCGTCGGCGACGTTGCCGATGAAGCTCAGCACGACGTTGCGGCGATACGGCGCGGCGCGATGCTCGATCAGATAGACGCCCTGCCAGGTGCCGAGCGTCATGCTGCCGTCCTTGATCGGGATCGCCAGGCTCACCGCTGTCAGCATCGCCTTGATGTGGCTCGGCATGTCGTCCGGCCCTTCCTCATGATGCGAATAGGCGCGGTCCTCCGGCGCGAGCTGCTCGAGCGTGTCGAGCAGGTCGCGCCGCACGTTCGGATCGGCGTTCTCCTGGATGGTCAGAGATGCCGAGGTGTGCTGCACGAACACCGTGAGCAGGCCGTTCTCTGCGGCGATGGAGGAGAGCCAGCCCGCAAGCTCGCGCGTGATCTCGACGAAGCCCTTGCCGCGCGTGGCGACTGTTAAGACGTGGCTCGCCTGCACTATCCCTGACATCATCCGATTCCTTCGGCTCGGCCGTCCGCATCGTTATCCGTGCGGTTGCCCCTGACAAGGCTAGCGTCCCAGACGCTTAGCGTCCCAGATCGGGGCGCCGCTTAACCCAAAATTTACCCGGTCTTGCCACGCTCGCTCTAGGCCGCATCGCCCGCGTCTCCTCGGTTCGTCCCGCCATCACGGACGCCAACGCGCGGCGTCACACGTCATGGGGAACGGGATGGCTTCGCAAGCAAGTTGGCATACGGGCGGAAGCGGATCGAGATCGCCCGCGGGCCCGATGGATCAGCAAACGGTCGAGGCCCTGCTCCGCCGGCTGGTTGAGCGCGTCGAGGAAAGCGAGCGCCGCTACGGCGAGGCGCTCGAAGAGCTGCATGCGCGGCTCGATCAATTGTCGCAGACGACGGATGCGGCGCGCGCGGTGAGCGCGCCTGAAGAGGCCGCGACGCTCGGCCGGCTGCACGATCATGTCAGCACGCTCGCGCGGCGCCTGGAGCAGGAAGCAACCACGCCGCTCGACGATTTCGAGCGGATCGGCAAGGCTTTGTCGGCGGGGATGGATGCGCCGCAAACCGCCGAGGCCGACCCCTTCAAGAAGCTCGACGATCCCTTCAAGATGCTCGAAGACCCCTTCAAGCGGCTCGAACAGCCGAGCGGCTCGTCGCCTTCGCTTGCGTCCCCGCCCGGACCGGCGAGCGCGCCCGCCTTCGACTTCCCCGTCCCCGAGACCACTTATTCCGTTCCGCCGTTCGCGCCCGCTTCCTCTTCGCTCGAGGCGGAGGACCGCGCGCTCGACATGCGGCTCGTGGACATTGCGCACCAGCTTGAACATTCGATCGGCACCGCGATTCCGGCGACGGCCATCGAGGCGCTTAACGCGCGGCTCGACGAGATCTACACGCAGCTTAGCGAGGCGCTCAATCAGACCGCCAAGCGCGAGTCGCTCGAACATGTCGAGCATCAGCTCGCGGAGATGAGCCAGCAGATCGGCCGCGCCGAGGTTCAGCTCGCCAAGATGGGCTCGATCGAGAGCCAGCTTCTCAAGCTGATCGAGCGCGTCGATACCGGTGCGCCCGAGCTCGAAGATCTGGCAACCAAGGCTGCCTCCGAGGCTCTTCGCCGCGCCGCCGCAGAAATCAATCCGGACCCCGCGCGCATCGAGGCGATCGAGCGCGACCTCGTGGTCATGAGCGAAAAGACGAAAGCGAGCGACGAGCGCATCGCAAGCGCGCTCGCCGCCGTGCACGACTCCATCAAGCATCTGGCGCAACAGGTCGAGCGCGGCGCGGGCACATTGCCGCCAAGGCCGCGCCTTCCCTTCGCCGACCGCCAGGGTCGGCCGCCCGGTGCGCCGCTTCCGCCACAGGCTCAACCTGGCGTTCCGCCGCGAGGCCAGCCTACCGAAGGTGAGGCGCCGAAGGCCCCGCTTCCGCCCGTTCCAACGGTACCAGCCCCGAATGCGCAAGGCGCTCTCCCCAAGAACGGCTGGCCAGGCGCAGCGCCCGGCATGCAGGCCGCAGAGGAGATTGAGCCCGTAGGTCCCTTCGGACGCGCCAAGCCGGCCGGCCTTCGCGAGGAAGCGGTTGACCTCGACAAGGCGTCCGCGCCGCGTCCGCGGCGGATGCCGCCGGTCGATGCGGAGTATGAAGCGCCCGACGATCTCATTGCAGCGGCGCGCCGCGCGGCCCAAGCCGCCGCGACAAAGGCCGCGGATCGGGCAAGCGGGGGACGGCTACGCCGCACGGCAAGGGCCGTGCTCCCCGGTTCACCGGAGACTGACACGCAGCCCGCGAAGAAGCGGCCGATCCTCATGATCGCCGCCGCGGTCCTGCTCGTGCTGAGCGCGCTCCTGCTCTATGGACGCCTCAAGTCGAAGCCCGAACCAGGGGTCATCGCACCGCCTGCCGTCGAGCAGACCGCGCCCGCGTCGGGGGATCAATCGCAGCACACGCCGGAGACGGGTGGTCAGCCGCAAGCCGCGCCGGAGACGGGCGAAGGGACCGCGCCGGCGGCGGCGGAGCCCCTAGAGGCGCCCGCCGTCGAGAAGTCCGGCTCCTGGAATCCCGAGGTGATGCCCGAGGCGCCGGCGGAGAACGCGCTCGGCGAAGAGCAAAGCGCCCCCGGATCGACCGAGATCGCCAAGTCGCCGCGCCGCGCCCAAGCGGTCGAGCTTACGCCCGCATCTGAGCTCGTCTCGCTCCGACCGAACGAGGCGCCTGCGCTGCCGCCGGGCATCGTGTTCTCCATCCACGAGCCTCAAACCGCCACGCCGGGTGCTGGCGCAAAGCCTGCCTAGGCGGGCCTGCTGCTGCCGGCCGAGACGGTTGGGCCGGTCGCCCTGCGCGAGTCTGCCGCGAGCGGCAACCCGGCCGCTCCGTTATCTCAAGAGTGACAACCCGCCGAGACGGTGCGCTGGCTCGAGCGCGCTGCGAGCGCCCGCACGGACGCGCCGCCGACTATGCACTCTCCGCAAAATGGTATGGCGAAGCCGCCTCAGCCACGAAGCGCCTCGCGAAGACGAAGCTCGATCCGGTGTCGCTCGCCGCGGCGGAGGAAGCGGTGAAGTCGTGGCACGCGAAGTCCGCAAATCCTGACGCCAACGAGGACGCGGCGAAGGCCGAATGGGGCGAGGATGCTGCGACGAGCTCCGGCGCGCAGAAAGAGAATGTCGCGCTCGTCTCCCGCGCCCAGGCGCTGCTCACAAGCTCGGTTACGATGCGGGCTCCGCCGACGGGGTGATGGGCGAGCGCACCCGCGCGGCGATCCGGAGCTTCGAGCGCAAGCCGGCCTCAAAGAGACGGGCGACGTCACGATCCCGCTCGTCACGCTCGAGCGCGCCGCCGGCTGACGTGGCACTGCCTCCCCAAAGACATTCGTCATGCCCGGCCTTGTGCCGGGCATCCGCGAATTTTGGATGCAAGACGTCATGGCCGGGAAGTCCGGCCATGACGAAGGTCATATTTGTGAGATAAATCCTTCCAGCCTCGATCTGCCCACTGATTCCCGCCCGGCCGATGTTCCAAATCTACCTGCCCATTGCCGAGATCTCGGTCAACCTTCTGGTGATGCTGGGCCTTGGCGCTGCGGTCGGCTTCCTTTCGGGCATGTTCGGGGTCGGCGGCGGATTCCTGCTGACGCCGCTTCTGATGTTCTCCGGCATCTCAGCCCCGATCGCCGTCGCAACCAGCGCCAACCAGATCGTCGCCACCTCAGTCTCCGGCGCCATGGCGCAGTGGCGGCGCAACAATATCGACTTCCGCATGGGCGCGGTTCTGATCGCAGGCGGACTGGTCGGCGCCATCCTCGGCGTGTTCCTGCTCAAGCTCTTGCGCGAGAAGGGCCAGGCCGGACTGACCATCTCGCTTACTTACGTCGCATTTCTCGGGGTGATCGGCGCGCTGATGTTGTGGGAGAGCCTCCGCGCGCTGTGGCGGGCGCGCGGTGGAAAGCCGGCGCGCGGGCGGAAGCCCGGACAGCATAACTGGGTGCACGGTCTGCCGCTCAAGATGCGCTTCCCCCGCTCGCGCCTCTATATCAGCGCGATCCCGCCGCTCCTGATCGGTGCCGCGGTCGGCCTGCTCGCCGCGTTTCTCGGCGTTGGCGGCGGCTTCATCATGGTCCCGGCCATGATCTACCTCCTGCGCATGCCGACCAATCTCGCGGTCGGGACCTCGCTGTTCCAGATCATCTTCATCGCCGCCATCGTCACGCTGTTGCACGCGACGCTGAACCAGACGCTCGACGTGCTGCTCGCGCTCCTGCTCGTGCTCGGCGGCGTCATCGGCGGCCAGTTCGGCGTGAGCGCCGGGCAGAAGCTCAAGGGCGAGCAGCTCCGCGCGGTGCTTGCGCTGATGGTGCTTGCCGTGGCGCTTCGCCTGCTGCTCGACCTCGTGCTGAAGCCGGCCGAGCTCTATTCAATCGTTCCGCTGGGAGGGGCCTGATGCGAAACGCGCTTTGCATCGCCGCCGTTCTCGCAAGCCTCCACGCCACGCCCGCGCACGCCGCAGAGACGCAACAGCGTGAAGAGGTACAGGCCGACATCTCGACCCGCGAGGTGCACATCAAGGCGGATTTCACCGGCATCGAGATCCTCATCTTCGGCAGCGTCGATTTCAGCCAGGCGCCGACGCCGGAAGAAGGCGAATACGACGTGGTCATCGTGATCGAGGGACCGAGCGCGCCGATGGTCGCGCGGCGGAAAGAACGCGTGGCCGGTATCTTCGTAAACACGAAAGGCCAAACCTTCCCGTCGGTACCCGGCTTCTATGCGGTGCTCTCCTCGCGGCCGTTCAGGGCCATCACCTCCGACGCGCAGCTCAAGGCGCTCGGCATCGGCCTCAACAATCTCGATTTTGGCAGGCCCACCTACGGCGATTTGCAGGACTCGGCCTACCGCGCGGCGGTGATCCGGCTGAAGCAGCAGCAAGATCTTTTCCAGGAGCATGACGATGGGGTGGCCTTCATCGGCCGCAGCCTGTTCCGCGCAACCGTGGATCTGCCGGTCAGCGTGCCGATCGGGCACTACACCTCCAGCGTCTATCTCTTCCGTGACGGTGCGCTCTTCAGCAAGAAGGAGAGCACGCTTGAGGTGAACAAGGTCGGCTTCGAGCAGATGATTTACAGCCTCGCCTTCAGCTATCCGTTCCTCTACGGGCTGCTTGCGGTGGCGATCGCCATCGTGGCGGGGCTGATCGGCTGGCTTGCCTTCCGCCGCGAGTAGATCAGTCAGGAAGCAGCAGGCTGCCAAGCACCGGATAGACGTCGGCGCGGCCCATCATCCAGGCTTCGAGCCTGTGCCGCTGGAAGAGCGCGCCGAAGGCCGCATCGAGCAGGTTGAGCCCGCCCGCATAGGCGCCGAAGGCCGGCATGACCAACCGCTCGCCGTCGGTCGCGAAGCAGCGCCGCCTGATCAGCGTGCCGCGCCGCGCGATCCGCGCCACCGGGTGCAAATGACCGGCGATCTCGCGGCCGGACACATATTCGAGCGGCTCGTGCCGCAAGGTCACGCCGCAAATGGTGAGCGTGGTGCAGACCGTGCCGCCGACCGAGGCCGGCAGGCGCGGATCGTGGTTGCCGCAGATCCAGTACCACTCCCGGCCCTTCTGCAGCTTAGCGAGCAGGCGCGCGTCCTCCTCGGCAAGAGTCTCGGCACATTCGCTGCGATGGAAGCTGTCGCCGAGCGCCACGACGCGTCCCGGATCAAGCGCGCGGATCACCTTGCCGAGCCGCTCGAGCGTGGTGCGCGTGTCGTAAGGCGGCAGCAGCATGCCGAGCGCGGCGAAGGCCGCGCCCTTTTCCAGGTGCAGGTCGGCGACGAGAAGGGTGTCCTCGGCCTCCCAATAGAGCGCGCCGGCGGCAAGGGGCTGCATCCGCTGCCCCGCCACGACGATATGCGAGCGGAGCGTCGGCGCCGATTCCGGCATGAGGTCAGGTTTGGGGTGCAGCATGTCCCCTCAGGGCCTCCGCGAGAAGTTCTTCAACCGTCTCACGCAACAGCGCTTCGCTGGCTTCCCCCGGCACGCTCTCGCGCCCGATCTCCAGCATGACGGGCACCGCAAGGGGCGAGACTTGGGGAAGCGCAATATGCCTGATTCGACCGCGTGTCCGCTCCAGGAAATGTCCGAGGCGCCCGACATCGATAAGCCCGGTGGCGGCATCGGCGAAGGCCGCTTGCAGGAGGATGTGGTCTGGCTCGTGCTGGCGGAGCACGTCGTAGATCAGGTCGGAGGAGACCGTCATCTGGCGTCCGGTCTTCTCCTGCCCCGGATGGCGCCGCTCGATCAGCCCCGAAATCATGGCGCAGACGCGGAAGGAGCGCTTCATCAGGCTCGATTCCGCCAGCCAAGCATCGAGGTCGTCGCCGAGCATGTCCTCGTCGAACAGGCGCGCGAGATTGAGCCTCCCGTCGTCGATCATGGCGCCCATGTCGTTTAGGCCCCAGATGGCGAGCGCATATTCGTTGGCGACGAAGCCGAGCGGCGCCGCGCGGGCGCGCTCGAGCCTGCGCGTGAGCAGCATGCCGAGGCTCTGATGCGCGAGGCGCCCCTCGAAGGGGTAGCAGACGAAATAGTAGCGTTGCCCGCGCGGGAAGGTCTCGATCAGTATCTCGTCGGGGCCCGGAACGACGGAGAATACCGATTGCAGACGGAGCCAGTCCGCGACCTGGTCGGGGAAGCGCGACCAAGTGGCGGGCTCGGCAAGCAGATGGCGCACGCGGTCGGCAAGATAGGTCGAGAGCGGGAACTTGCCGCCGTCATAAGCCGGCACCTTGGGTTCGGTCGCATGCGCGCGCGTGACGATGGCGTCGGTCTCGCGCAAGCCCTCGAAACGTAGCACCTCGCCGGCGAAGACGAACGTGTCGCCGGGGGATAGCTGCTCGATGAAATATTCCTCGACCTCGCCGAGCACGCGGCCACCCACGAGCATGCTCGACGGCTTGAAGGCGCCGCCTTTGAGCCGCGCAAGCCGCACGCGCAGCATCGGCGCCTCGACGATCGTGCCGACATTGAGCCTATACTGTTGCGCGACGCGCGGGTGCGTGATGCGCCAAAGCCCCTCTTGCGTGCGCTTGAGCTTGGCATAGCGCTCGTAATTGGCGAGCGCATAGCCGCCGGTCGCCACGAACTGCACCACTTTGTCGAAGCCCTCGCGGGTCAGGCCCTCATAGGGCGCCGCACTCGTCACCTCACGATAAAGCACATCGGGGTCGAAGGGCGCGGCGCAGGCCATGCCCAGCACGTGCTGGGCGAGCACGTCGAGCGCGCCGGGTCTCGCTGGCGGCGTGTCATGCGCGCCCTGCTCGGCCGCTTCGAGCGCCGCCTGGCACTCGACCACCTCGAAGCGGTTGGCCGGCACAAGCAGCGCTTTGCTCGGCTCGTCGAGCCGGTGATTGGCGCGGCCGATGCGCTGGGCAAGCCGGCTTGCGCCTTTCGGCGCGCCGATATTGATGACGAGGTCGACATCGCCCCAGTCGATGCCGAGATCGAGCGTCGAAGTGCAGACCACCGCACGGAGCTTGCCCGCGACCATCGCCGCTTCGACCTTGCGCCGCTGTGCCACGTCGAGTGAGCCGTGATGCAGCGCAATCGACAGATTGTCGTCGTTGTAGCGCCAAAGCTCGTGGAACAGCATCTCGGCCTGCGAGCGCGTGTTGACGAACATCAGCGACATGCGATGCGCCTTGATCGCTTCGTAGATCTCAGGCAGCGCGTAGCGCGCGGAATGCCCCGCCCAGGGCAGGTCTGCCTCCGAGCGGAGGATGGAAATGTCCGCCTTGGCGCCACCATCGGCCGTCACGATCTCGGCGAGCCGCGTTGCCACCTGGCCTTCATGCGGCACGAGGAAGGCGGCGAGCTCCGAGGGCCGTGCCACGGTGGCGGAGAGGCCGATGGCCGTGAGGCCCGGCGCGTGCGTGCGGAGCCGTGCAAGATCGAGCGCGAGCAAATCGCCGCGCTTACTGGACGCGAGCGCGTGCAGCTCGTCGAGGATCAGGATTTTGAGGCCGCCGAACAGCTCGGCAGCGCCTTGATGCGACAGCATCAGCGCGATCTGCTCCGGCGTGGTGAGCAAAATGTCGGGCGGTAGCACGCGCTGGCGTGCGCGGCGGGAAGCCGGCGTGTCACCTGTGCGGGTCTCGAGCCTGATCGGAAGCGCCATCTCCTCGACCGGCGTGGCAAGGTTCCGGGCGATGTCGGTGGCGAGCGCCTTCAGCGGCGACACATATAATGTGTGGGTTAATGTGTGGGTGCCACCCGGCTGTGCGCCCGGCTTTAGCCGGGAACGAGCGGCGAGATCGACCAGGCTCGGCAGGAAGCCGGCCAGGGTCTTGCCGCCGCCGGTCGGGGCAATCAGCAGCGTATCGCGGCCTGCCTGTCCCGCTTCGAGCAAGGCAAGCTGATGCGCGTGCGGGGCCCAGCCCCGGGCGGCGAACCATGAGGCGAACGGTTCGGGCAGCCTAGCGCGCGTGAGCGCCAGCGGCCCTGGCGCAGCCTTGGCGCCCGCTCGAAGCGGCTTGCCAGCGTTCATGATCCCTACACGTCCATCTTGACGTAAGTCGCTCCCGCGCCAATTCTGCCTTAGTTCGTACCGAAGCTTTGGTGACTTTAGGGCAAGGCTTCGATCCGGCGCACGAGCGAGGTAGCAGTTAGATGGAAAGGTTCTTCGGCGGCAATCCGGCGCTGGTCCTGGTCAGGCTCGCGATCCTGTCTTTGATCGTGGGCGTCCTGCTCGCCGCGCTCGGCTTCAGCCCCTTCGACATTGTCGACAGCGTGCGCCGGCTGGCCGCCCATATCTATGACATGGGCTTCGTTGCGGTCGAGAAGGCCACCCGCTACTTCCTGCTCGGCGCAGTGATCGTGTTCCCCGTGTGGCTCGTGGTGCGCGTCTTCAAGATGCTCGGCGGCGAGGACAACGCGCCGATGCTCGACCACAATTCCCGCAACAACGAAGCTTAGTCCTATTTCCTGGCCCATTCATCGGCGCGCCGGCCGACTGTGGGCGCAAGACTTTCCACCTCTGCGCGGTCCATCGCCTCGACCAGCGTCTGCTTGATGCGGGTCAGCAGGCCCAGCCCTTCGAAGATCAAGCCCGTATAGAGTTGGATCAGCGAAGCGCCGGCCTCGATCTTGGCAAGCGCCGTCTCGCCAGAGTCGATGCCCCCTACCCCGATCAGTGGAAGCCTGCCCTCGGTCAGCCGATAGACGCGGGCGAGCATGCGCGTCGAGCGCGTGAACAGCGGCCGGCCCGAAAGCCCGCCAACCTCCTTGGCGAAAGCGCGATCCTCGAGATCGTCGCGCGCAAGTGTCGTGTTCGACACGACGATGCCGTCCGCGCCGCTCGCCGCGATGACATTCACGATCTCGGGCAGATCGTCGTCGGCGAGGTCTGGTGCGAGCTTAACCAGGAGCGGCGGCGCTTTGGGAAGCGCGGCGCGGGCCTGCTGCACGCGCCTGAGCAATGCGCTAAGCGCGTCGGGCGCCTGCAGGTCGCGCAGGCCCGGCGTGTTGGGCGAAGAGATATTCACAGTGAAATAGCTCGCGACCGGGGCGAGACGCTCGATGCCGCGCACATAGTCGCCGATGCGGTCGGGGCTCTCGCGGTTCGCACCGATATTCACGCCGATGATGCCGACCGGCCGGTCGCGCAACCGCGCCAGCGCCGCCACGTGCCCCTCGTTGTTGAAGCCAAGCCGGTTGATGACGGCGCGGTCCGTTGCCGAGCGGAAGATGCGTGGACTGGGATTGCCGCTCTGCGCGCGCGGCGTCAGTGTGCCGATTTCGACGAAGCCCAGCCCCGCATCGAGCAGCGCGCCCGGCACGCGCGCGTCCTTGTCGAAGCCGGCCGCCACGCCGATCGGATTGGGAAAATTGAGCCCGAACAGTCTCTGCGCCAGGCGCTTGTCGTTGCGGCCTTCCGCGCGCGGATAAAGCCCGAGCTCGAGCGCCTTTACGGCAAGCTCGTGCGCCCATTCGGGGTCGAGCGCGAGCAGGAGGTTCTGCCCTAAACCGAAGAGCGGGTTCATGGATCTCTCCCCAACGGGGAGACGTGGACTTGGCGCGGCAACACATGCCGCCCCACGTCGTCGAGCGTCACCGGTGCAGCCCAGAACACCGCGTTAAGCGGGAGCGGCGCATAGAGATGCGGGAACAGAGCGCCGCCGCGCGAGGGCTCCCACCGCAAGTCAGGCCCGAGCTTGTCAGCATCGATGGCCAGGAGGAAAAGCCCGCTTTTCCCCGCGAAATGCTTGGCGAGCGTGCCTTCGAGCTGGTCGGCGGCGGAGAGATGGATGAAGCCGTCGCAGAGATCGTCAGCGGAGCCCGTGTAGCGTCCGATCCGGCGCGCCTCGGCCAAGGCAAGCCCAGTCAGGATTTTGTAGACGATTGCGGTCATGCGGCTCGCAACCTAGCCGCACGTGCGCGCTCCAACAAGCGAGCAGCAATCGCTCAGTTCGACTTCGCCTTGCTCGGCTCGTCCTTGGCCTCTCCGTCACGCTCCTTGATGGCCTGAGAGAGGCACCAATCGGCCATCGAGAGATACTGGCTGATCACTTCGAGGTTGAAAGCGTGATTGGCGCGTTGAACGAACTTTTTCGCCTTCCCGCGCGTGGACGACGACAACGCCTATGCGCTCGAAGTGACCGGCGACAGTATGGAGCCGCTCTATCGCGACGGTGACATCCTCGTCATCTCGCCGAATTCCGCCGCGCGCAAAGGCGACCGCGTGGTGGTGCGCACGACCGACGGCGAGGTGATGGCCAAGATCCTCATAAGGCGCACAGCGAAGGCCGTTGAGCTCCTTCGTTCAACCCTGCGCATCCCAAACTCGTCTTTCCCATCGAGCGTATCGACTGGATGGCACGCATCGTCTGGGCAAGCCAATAATCAGGCGAGTTCGCCCGCGAGCGCCTTGGCGATCAGCGCGCGGGTCTCGGCCACGCCGTAAAGCTCGACGAACGAGCCAAAGCGCGGCCCCTGCGTCTGCCCGAGCAGCACCTCGTAGAGCGCACCGAACCAATCGCGCAGCGGCTCGAAGCCGTGCTCCTTGCCGACGGCGTAGACCTCGGTCTGGATCTCTTCCGCCAGCACCTTGTGTGGCAACGCCGCCAGCCGCGCATCGAGATCGAGCATCGCCGCGCGCTCCTTGTCGCTGGGTGCCCGGTAGTTCTTGGCCGGCTTCACGAAGTCGTGGAAGTAGCGGATGGCGTAGCCCACGAGCTGGTCGAGCAGCGGATGCGCCTCGGGCGTTGCGTCCGGCGCATAGCGCCGGATGAAGCCCCACAGCACGTCGCGGTCCTCGGAGTTCGACGCGCTGGCAAGATTGAGCAGCAGCGCAAAAGAGATCGGAAGCTCGGCGTGCGGAGGGGTACCCTGATGGATGTGCCAGACCGCGTTCATCAGCTGCACCGCAATCTCCTCCTTCGGGAAGGCCGCGAGATGGCCGACATATTCGTCGACCGCGCGCGGGATCACGTCGAAATAGAGCCGCTTCGCCTTGCGCGGGCTTTGGAACATATAGAGCGACAGGCTCTCGGGGGCCGCGTAAATCAGCCACTCCTCGATGGTGAGCCCGTTGCCCCGCGACTTCGAGATCTTCTCGCCGTTTTCGTCGAGGAACAGCTCGTAGATGAAGCCTTCAGGCTGCTGCGCGCCGAGAATGCGGCAGATCTGTCCGGACAGTCGCACCGAGTCGATCAGGTCCTTGCCCGCCATCTCGTAGTCGACGCCAAGCGCCGCCCAGCGCATGGCCCAGTCCGCCTTCCATTGCAGCTTGCAGTGGCCGCGCGTGACGGGGACTTGCGTGAGCTTGCCGGTATCGGGGTCCTTGTAGAGGATCGAGCCCGCGGCAACGTCGCGGTCGACGATCGGCACTTGCAGCACGCGGCCCGTGGTCGGCGAGATCGGCATCAAGGGGCTGTAGGTCGCGCGGCGTTCGGGGCCTAGCGTCGGCAGGATCACGTCGCGGATCGCGTCGTAATTCTCCAGCACCTTGAGCAGCGTCACGTCGAAGCGGCCCGAGATGTAGCACTCGGTCGCCGACAGGAACTCGTAGTCGAAGCCGAACATATCAAGAAAGGCCTTGAGCCGCGCATTGTTGTGCTGGCCGAAGCTCGGATGGTCGCCGAACGGGTCGGGCACTTGGGTCAGCGGGCGCCCAAGATGCTCGGCCAGCATCTCGCGGTTTGGGACGTTGTCCGGCACTTTGCGCAAGCCGTCCATGTCGTCGGAGAAGCAGATCAGCCGCGTCGGGATCTTGTCCTCGGTGAGCACGCGGAAGGCATGGCGCACCATGGTCGTGCGCGCGACCTCGCCGAACGTGCCGATATGCGGCAAGCCTGACGGGCCGTAGCCGGTCTCGAAGATGATGGCGCCGGTCGGCTTCGGAATGCGCTTCAGCCGGCTTAAGACTTTCCGCGCCTCCTCGAAGGGCCAAGCCTTGCTGACATGGGCATGCGCGAGCAGCTCGGAGTCCACGTCGAGCTTCAGAGCAGCCTTCTTGGCGGTGGGAGAGGAGGCCATGGTTCGGACCGGTTCGAGTCTGACGTTTTGTTGTGCGCGACAGATTTCACGATTTTCTAAAACGGCGCCAGTATTTCCGCCTCCCCCACAGAGCTCGAAACGACCCTTGCCGCGACAGGCGCAATTGCCTAGGGTCGCCGCCGCCTCGAAATCCGTGAACGGAGGGATACCGCGCCATGACCGAGCCGCTCGACCATCACGACGCGCTGATCTATGCGATGGTCACCACCTCGGCCGTGGACCGCGCCATGACCGACAAGGAGCTCGCCCGCATCGGCCAAGTCGTCTCGCATCTGCCGGTCTTCGACGACTATGACTCGAGCCGCCTGATCAAGACCGCCGAGGCTTGCGGCGAGTTGCTCGGCACCGAGGGTGGGCTCGACCGTATCCTGCTGCTCATCCGCAGCGCCGTGCCGAAGAAGCTCCGCGAGACGGCTTATGCGGTCGCGCTCGAAGTCGCCGCGGCCGATCTCGACGTGAAGCCGGAGGAGACGCGCTTCCTCGAATTGCTCCGCGAGAGCCTCGACATCGACAGGCTCACGAGTGCCGCCATCGAGCGCGGCATAAGGGCGCGCAACAAAGTCCTCTAAGATAATCGTCATGGTGAGGTGCAAGCGCCGTCCTTCGAGGCTCGGCTCCGCCCTCGCACCTCAGGATGACGGCGCTTGCCTCGAACCACGGAACGCCGCGTTTCACTCCGCGTTTCTGCTATGCTTGACGCCACGCTGGCGGACGGGCGCGCACGCTTGTCGGTAGAAGGAGAAAGTCATGGTGAGCTTGGATAAGGCCGCGAGGTTCGTCAGGGATGTCAATGTCGACGATCTCCGCGACCAGCTTGACGGCCTGCGCGACTACATGAACGAGCTGACGCACAGCGCCGGCAGCACGGCGAACCGGAGAATTAAGCAGGCTCGGCTCGCGGCGTCCAGCGCCGCCACCGACGCCGAGGAGCTGATGAAGGACAACCTCGCCGCTTCGCTGATCCTCGCGGCCGCGCTCGGCGTCGTGGTCGGCTATCTGATCCGCCGCGGCAGCGAATAGCAGAGACCTCTAAGTTCCTGAATGCGGCGGCTTACGGCGCGTTGATCATGATGCTGGGCGCCGCAAGCGGCCATGGCCGAGGACATGCTGAAGAGCGGCACCACGCCGTACGTGACGCATTTCGTGTTCAGACCGTTGATGAGCCTCGACATTCCTGGGCTCGGCACAGCCACGACGCTCGAGGCGGCCGGCACCACGGAGAACCTCAAGGGGGAGAAGATGCTCGACAAGATGTCGGGGCGCTGCCAGGCGCTGAGCGTCAAGTCGGGGCAGAAGGACTATATCGACGGCGCCTGCGTACTCGCCGACGCCGACGGCGACATGATCTTTTCCACCTTCGACACGCGCGATCTCGACAAGTCGCAGCCGGACATGAACTGCGGCACGCACATTATTACCGAAGGGACGGGCAAGTATAAGGGCATCATCGGCAGTGAACTGTTCGCCTGCAATGCGATGCCTGGGCTGGCTGGATCCGGCGGTCATACGTCGATGGACATCCCGCACACACAAGCTGGGAGATCAAGTGAACGGATGCTAATGCGCGAGCTTGGCGGCGCCGGAATAGAGCGCGCCGCCGATCACGCAAGGAATCGCGATCTGCGCCTGGCCGAGAGCGGTCGCCGCGACGCAGCCCGTGGCGATGGCGAGAGAGCCTGCGGTCGCGCCCTTGGTCATGCCGGCATCGGCCGAAAGCTGCGAGCGCTGCGCATCCTCGATCGCGCCGAACTGATCTTTCCGGATCCGCTCCGCCTCGAAATCCTCGGCCGCCGAGATGACCTCCTTCAGCGGCTCGGCGACCTCCTTCGGCTGGCGCGAGGCCTCGGCACGATAGAGATTGATCAGCTCCCGGTCGCGCTCGGCGTAGGAGGCGAGCGTCCATTTCGCCGTGCCGCCGGCCGTGATCTTTTCGAGCTTGTTCGCGTCGCGCCCCCAGCCCGAGAAGATCTTGCGCCAGGCGAAGCCGCTGTCCTTTTTCGACTTCGACCACTTCAAGGCTTCCATGATGCGGATCACCGGTTCGTGCTGGCCGGTGGCGACGTAATAGCCCCACAGCGCGTAGATGCCGGGCGAGCCGCCGTCCTCGAGCGGAAGCTCCATCAGGGTCGGCCGCTTGCCTTTGAGGAAATCGTCGATCAGCGGGCGTCTGAGCGGCATGCGCGAGGAGTTCTTCTCCAAGAGTTGGCGCCAGTCCGGCCTCCCCGAATAGGCAATGGCGCGGATGATCACCGCCTGCTCCTTGTCGGGCAGCGGGAACATCTTAGGGATCATGCGTGGGCCGTCTTTCGGGTTGTCGCCGAGCACGCCGGCAATAAAGCCGATGCAGAACCACTGCTTCTCCTCGTCGCCGAACAGGCCGAACTCGTACATGGCTTTGACGGCGGTGGGCACGCGCGCGGGCGCCTTGTGCTTGCGATAGTTGGACACCCAGTCCATCAGGCGCTCGGGCGTGGAGAACGGACCGCTCGGCGCAGGGTCGCCGTGATCGAGAACCGGCGCATAGCTTTGCTGCGGCGGCGCGGCGTAGCCCGGCTGCGGCACGATCACGTCGGGCAGCGCGTCGGGCGAGGACTGCATGGGTGCGGGCGGCGGCGCGGCGGCGGGCGCAGAGGCCTCAGCCGGAGCGGCCTGCGGTGGCGGTGCGGCGGGTGTTGCCGCAGCCTCAGGCGGGGCGGCCTTCGACACGGGCACGGTCGTGACCTCGCGCGGCGGCGGCACGGTGTTCAGCCGCGGGGTTGTGACGATGTCTTGGCTTGGAGGCGACAGGCGCTGCGGCGTCTGCTTCTTCGGGACCGAGAGCGTGCGCGACGGCGCTACCCCCTTACCTTGCGCGAGGCAGGGCGCGGACGCGGCGAGCAAACCGCAAGCGGCGAGCGCAACTGCTCTGGCGATAGGCATGCCATCAGCTTCCTGCCCCCCGGCCCCGGATTGCTGACGATTACACGGACATGGTTATTGGAGGCGGGTCCCTTCTCCCGCAGGAAACATCATGATTTTCAGGCGCTTCGTGGCTTTTTGAGGGCCGGCCTCAATTAACCATACCCAAAGATTAACGTTACTCACACGCCCTCTCCCCTGCGGGGCGCGTCAGGACGCTGCGTTTTCCAGCGCGGGTTCGGTCGGAGCTGCCGACGCCGCGATGGCCTGCGCCGCCCGGTCGGCCTGGCGCACGATCTCTGGAACTGCCGTGATTTCCCACAACGTGCCCTGGCAGAGCGGGCCGATCGCGTAGAGGCCGGGGGACGGTTGGCCCGCCGCTCCGAGGATTTGGCCGCTCGGCTCGACCGCGAGCCCAAGCCTGTGCGGATCGGGCTTGGCTAGGCCGGCCTCGGTGAGGCCCCGGATCACAGGCTGCACGAGATCGGGCGTGAAGCCCGAGCAGTCGAAGGCAAGGTCAGCCTTCAGCGTCTCCGCCTCCCCTCCCCGCCGCACAAGCGTGACGGCAAAACCGTCACGCTTGCGGATGACGCCCTTGACCTGCCCGCGCAGCAGCTCGGCGCGGCCCTTGGCAAACTCTTCCATCAGGCTCGCATGGATCTCCATCGGCAGGCGGTGGCGATGCGCGTCCCAGAAGGGCCTGAGATGCCGCAGGAAGCGCGCCTGCTCGGCGACAGGCAGGCCTTGCCAGGTCTCCGGCAGCGAGGCGCGCAAGCCGTTGATCACGGCCTGCCACGGCGTGCCGTTCTCCTCGGCCATCTCGCAGGCGATGCGGATGCCGGTCGCGAGCATCGACACGCGGCGGGAGCGCGGTAGCGCCACGTTTTGCGGGACGACGCCGCGCGGCGCGTGCGGGCGCGGCAATTGTCCGCGGCGGGAGACGACGAGCGCCTTGCCGCGGAAGCCCTCGCGGCGCGCGCCGAGCAGCATGTCGACCATGGTCAGCCCAGAGCCGATCAGCAGGATCGTCTCCGCGCGCGCGAAGCGCTCGCCTGACACCGCTTGGAACGGGGCGAGCGCGCCGGCGCCTGAAGAATTCTGGAGACCGTAGGCCGTGGCGAGGATGACGATGTCGGCGCACACGGGATCGGCACGTTCGAACGCTACGCGATAGCGCCCGCGCTCTGCGGTCACGTCACGCACAGCCTCGGCGACAAGCGCGAAGTCGATATCCGGCCGGCGTCCGATCGCCTCGTAAAGGCGCTGGCGCACATATTCGCCGAAGAGCTGGCGCGGCAGGAACGTGTGGCCGAGGCCCTCATGCAGGCCCGCGTGGTTCTCGCCCTGGTCGAGCTGGCGGAAGGCCCAGTTGAGGAAATCGCCGGGCTGGCCTGCGCGGATCGAGAGGTCGCGCGTGCGCACGTTGAGGAGATGCAGCGGATGATGGCTGCCGTAAGCGACGCCGCGCCCGAGCGCCGCCGAGGGCTCGGCCAGCACGAGGCGGAACGGCCCGCGCACATGCTCGAGGCACGCGATGGCAGCGGCGGCCCCGGTGAAGCCGCCGCCGATCACTGAGACCGTGAAGGGCGTTTCCCGCATGTCCCTGCTCATGTCGATTCTTTTCAACACTCAATAGTCATACACAAGCTTTGTGGCCTTGATGAAGCTCAACGGCGCCTTGGCAGAACTCCGCCGGTCGCGCGGTGCTATCGCACGCACGCTACGCGCAAATGAATGCGCGCTGCGGCACGTCCGCGCAGAAGTCCGTGCTCACATGGGCCGAAAAATAGCGACGTAATAGGCGGTCTCGTCATGGTGAGGTGCAAGCGACGTACTTCGAGGCTCGGGCTTCGCCCTCGCACCTCAGGATGACGGCGCTTGCCTCGAACCACGCTAGGCCGCGTCTCTAAGGCTCGCGATGTCGATCACGAAGCGGTAGCGCACGTCGTTCTTCAGCATGCGCTCATAGGCTTCGTTGATGTCGCCGATCGGAATCACCTCCACGTCCGATGCGACACCCTTCTCCGCGCAGAAATTGGCGTGCCCGAACTTCACCGCCATATGGCCGAGCCCGCTGAGCCCCACCACCGCGAGCTTGTCGCCTTCCTTCAAGCCGAAATGCTGAGCGGCGAATAGGTGGTGATGCCCGCGCAGAGCAACGGCGCGCGCGCTCGTGCGGTATGCCCTTCGGGATCGACAGCACATAGTTTTCGTCGACCGTGATGCGTCGAGTAACCCGCCATAGGTCGGCGTCTTTCCGTCGCGCTCGTAGCCGTTATAAGTGAGCGTCATGCCCACCTCGCAATATTGCTCCTCGCCCGCGCGGTAGGCCTCGCAGCGCCTACAAGAATCGACGAAGCAGCCGACGCCGACGATATGGCCCGGCTTCCATTTCTTGACGTGATCGCCGACCTTGGCGACCCGGCCCACGATCTCGTGTCCCGGCACCATGGGGAAGATCGAGCCGCCCCATTCGTCGCGCGCCTGGTGGATGTCGGAATGGCAGACGCCGCAAATAGAGAATGTCGATCAGCACGTCGTGCGGCCCAGGCTCGCGGCGCGCGATCGACCAGGGGCGAGCGGCGTCTTGGCGTCTCGCGGGCATAGGCCGGGGTCTTGATGCTGGCTTTGGACTGAACAAGCGTATCCAAGATGCTCCGCTCCTTGGAGTTGGACGTGCCGCCGCGGGTTCCCTAGCCTGATACGCGGCCTCCAGGTGACCCGCGAGGTCGCAGGCGCTGCGGCAAATTCGTGTGGAGAACCGGGGATGCGAAGCCGCGCGCCGCGCGCTTACATGACAGCGACTTGTGATAAGTTGCGCCAGCAATCCGGCAGAAGGAGGGGGTCATGGCTGCAGGAACGGCATCCAGCAAAGGAGGCGCCGTCGCGCCCAAGAAGCGCACGGCGGTGGTCAAAAAAGACCGCCGCGACGATCTGAGCCGGCTGCTTGCCGACAAATGGTGGGCGGTGGGATTGCGCGCCATCATGGGCATCCTGTTCGGCCTGATCTGCCTGCTCAACCCGACACTCGCGCTCAACGTGTTCATCATTCTGTTTGCGGCCTACATGCTGGTCGACGGCATCTTCGCCATCGCTTCGGGCATCAGGGCCGCGACCAGCGGCGGCCATTGGGCGTTGCTCATCCTGCAGGGCCTCGTCAGCATCGCGGCCGCGGCCGTCGCGATGATCTGGCCCGCCATGACGCTCGTGGCACTCGTCTGGATCATCGCCATCTGGGCCATCATCTCCGGCGCGCTGATGCTCGCGGCGGCGTTTGCGCTCCATATCGACTATGGGCGCTGGTGGCTCGCTCTCGGCGGCATCGCCTCCCTCGTGTTCGGCATCCTGCTCGTGATCCAGCCCTTCATCGGTGCGGTGGTGCTGACGCTCTGGATCGGCGCCTACGCGCTCGTGTTCGGCATCTTCCTGCTGGTGCTTGCCTTCCAGCTCTTCTGGCGGAAGGAAGAGCTCGTTGAAGCGGCAACCCGCGGGAAGAAGGCGTGAGCCCAACGCGCGCGTAAACCAGGATGTCGGGACCGGAAAGCTCTTCGAAACCGCCCGGTCAGCCCGGCTACTCGGCCTTTTATCAGCTACGCGACCGAGGCCGACCGCGAGACGGCGTTCAAAATCGTCGAGCACCTCGAAGCCCACGGGCTGAAATGCTGGATCGCGCCGCGCAACGTCCGCGCGGGGAAGCAATATGCGGGCGAGATCGTGCGCGGCATCGGCGCGGCGCGGAGCTTCATCCTTGTGCTGTCGCAAACTTCGAACAACTCGAAATTCGTGCGGCGCGAGGTCGAGCAGGCGGACCGCAAGGACAAGCCGATCTACGCGGTGCGTATCGAGCAGGTCGACCCCTCTGACGACCTGCAGCTCTTCCTCTCGGAAATCCATTGGATCGACGCGTGGAAGGGCGATCTCGCCGCGCATATCAAGCCCTCGGGGAACTGCTGCGCGAGGAAGAACCGGCGGGAGCTTCGCCTGAACCGAAGCCCGAGGCGCCGACGCCAAGTTGAAGCAGCCGGCTGTCTCACCTGCGGAGCCCGCATCAAAAGCTCGCAAACAGGCCCTTCTCTTAAAGCGTGAGCCAAAGGAAAGAGCGGAGCCTGAGCGGCTCACCACGAGGCTCGCCGGGAGATCATGGCTCTTTGCCATACGCGGCGCACTTGCGCTCGCCGTCGGCGGGGCCTTGATCTCGGACGGCCAATATCCCGTCACCGCCGAAAGCCTCGCCGTCACGGCGTCCTTGCTTGCCGCCTATCTCATCGCCGACGGATCCCTCGCGCTTGTTACCGGCATAGGGTTGCGCAGCTCCCCTTGGCGCTTCGCCTTCATCGCCGAAGGGCTGCTTGCGATGCTCGGCGCCGCGTCCCTGCTTTCGGCCGGATACGAGCCGACGCGAGTCGCGCTCTTTATGATGGCGATCGCCGCGGCTCGCGTGGTCGCTGCGCTGAGGATCGATGCGCGCGACGGCCGCCGGTCGCTGCTCACAAGTGCCGTGTGCTTGCTCGGCTTCGCCTTCGTTTTCGTGGCCGCGTCCATGGGCGCAGACCATATGGTCTGGGGATCGACCTATCTGACCACTTGGGGGTTGCTCTTGTTCGCCGTGGGCGCCACGTTTCTCTTCGTTGCCTTTCACCTCGGCGCCCGCCGCCGCGCGCTACAGACGGCTGACGGGCTGGCGCAGATGCGGGGCGCGACCGCTGCGCTCGCCCGGATCTCGCCCGCATTCGCCGCCGCCGGAATTGTTTTGATCGCGGCGGGGTTGCCGTTCCTCCTCTGGTGGCTCTTGCCGGCGTCGCCCGCGTGGGACGTGTTCGGCACGCCGTTTGCCGCCGTGGCGGCGACGGCCGTCGGCATTTTCCTTTACGGCGCGTTGGCCCTTATCTCAGGGCTGCGCATGGAACGCGGGTCGTGGCCGAGATTGCCATTCATCCTGTATGGCGGGGCAAGCGTCCTGCTCGGCGCCTCCACCCTCGCCGACCTGTTTAGCGAACCGTACGCGACCTTCACCCCGTCCGCAGCCCTTCTCATCGAGGACTCGCTCGACCGCTTCTTTGGGTCGTGGGGACTTTGGGCGCTCGTCACCGGCGGGCTGCTCCTTGCCTTGGCCGTGGCGATCGACGCCGGCAAGTTCCGCCTCGCTGGAGCAGCCGTCGCTCTGTTGGCGGTCGGCTTCTTCCTGGTCCTGGCCGCCTCGGATTTCACCGCGCAAGAAAGCATGTTCCTGTTCTGGATGGGAACGGTCACGATCATAGCCGGCGTGTTCCATATGCTATTCGCATCGAGCTTGCGGACCTATGAGACGAGAGCGGACGTTTCGGCTTCGGCCTGAATGCGCGCGCGACGGACTTGGGAAGCCATGGCGACTGACATCCCTCTCGTGACGCTGCCTTCGGACGAAAGCGTGCCTAAGCTCGGCCAAGGCACGTGGCGCATGGGTGAGAGCCGGCGCGCGCGCAAAGAAGAGGTCGCGGCGCTAAGACTCGGGCTCGACCTCGGCATGACCCTGATCGATACCGCCGAGATGTATGCCGACGGCAGCGCCGAGGAGGTGGTCGCTGAGGCCGTCGCCGGACGCCGCGACGAGGTTTTCATCGTGAGCAAGGTTCTGCCGGAGAACTCGACACGAGCGGGGACGATCAAGGCGTGCGAGCGCAGCCTCAAGCGGCTCAAGACCGACCGCATCGAGCTTTACCTGTTGCATTGGCGCGGGCGGCCGGCGCTCGAAGAGACGTTAGCCGGCTTCGAGGCGCTGCTCGATGCGGGCGCGATCCGCTATTGGGGCGTCAGCAATTTCGACGTGAGCGACATGGAGGAGCTGTTCGCGCTGAAAGGCGGTCCGGCCTGCGCGTCGAACCAAGTGCTCTATAATCTACGGCGCCGCGGCATCGAGGCGGGGCTGCTCCCCTGGAGCCGCGAGCACGGCATGCCGATCATGGCCTATTCGCCGATCGAGCAGGGGCGCCTCTTGCGCGACCGCGCGCTCGCGCTGATCGCGGGACGGCACGGCGTGACGCCGGCGCAGGTCGCGCTCGCCTTTGTGCTCAGGCAGCGTGACATGCTGGTGATCCCGAAAGCGGGGAGTGAGACGCATGTGCGGGAGAACCGTGCCGCGCTCGACATCGCGCTTTCGCACGAGGACCTCGCCGAGTTCGATCGCGCCTTCCCGCCGCCTAAGGGTCCCCGCCCGCTCGAATTGTTGTGAGGGTGCGTGGTTCGAGGCAAGCGCCGTCATCCTGAGGTGCGAGCGAAGCGAGCCTTGAAGGACGGCGCTTGCACCTCACCATGACGGGCGCTTGTCGCTAACTGCCAACCGCCTAGAAAAAGCTTTGCGGAAAGTAGCGTAGGAAGAGCTCCTCGTAGCGGCCGCTCTCATGCACCTGCTCGAGCCCGTAGGTCAGGATCTCGGCAAGCCGCCGGTTACCCTTCTTCACCGCGATGCCGACGCCTTCGCCGAAATATTTCGCATCGAGATAGGGGCCGCCGCGGAACTCGCAGCAGCCGTCGCTCGCCGTGCCGTTGATCCAGAAGGTGAGCCCGATGCCGTCGCCGAACACGAGGTCGATCGCGTTCTCCTTGAGCGCTTTCTTGGCGTCGTCGGCGGTGTCGAAGGTGGCGAGCGCGGCGCCGGGGAAGAACTTCTTGAGATACGCCTCGTGCCCGGTTTGCTTCGCCACCCCGACCTTCTTGCCCTTGATGGTCTCGGGCAGCACGTCGCCTGCAGGCGCGTCCTTGCGCGCCACGAAGCGCGCCGGCGTTGTGTAATAGCGCGAGGTGAAGTCGGCCTTCTCGAGCGCCTCCGCCGTGATGCGGATCGATGCGATGGCGGCGTCGGCCTCGTCACGGTCGAGGCTCGGGACGAGGTCGCGCCAGTCGATGTCCCTGACCTCACATTCGACTTCGAGGATCTCGCAGATCGCGCGGGCGAGATCGACGTTGAAGCCGGTGAGTGCGCCGACCTCGTCGTAATAGTGGAA
Organism: uncultured Alphaproteobacteria bacterium; assembly: GCA_963821255.1. Taxonomy (GTDB): domain Bacteria; phylum Pseudomonadota; class Alphaproteobacteria; order Rhizobiales; family Methyloligellaceae; genus Methyloceanibacter. The sequence continues at coordinate 218,810 of CAWGCX010000010.1, forward strand.
GGGCGGGTAGTCGCTATCGGTGACGAAGCGGAGCTTCTCGACCCCACGCATGTCGGGCTTCGGGCGGAGCACATCGCCCTGCCAGATGTCGGGAACGATGCTGTCGCGGACCTGCGCGTGGGCGACGGCGGGGATAAGCCAAGCGCATGCGAGCGCGAAGGCGGCGAGGACGGCGTGCCCCGCGCTCGCGCGGACATGCGCCACCAGACGGCGGCCACAAGCATGTAAGTGATGGCTAAACGCGCGCATAAGCCCTCATAGCCTAGCTAAACGCAGCCTTCCAGAGCGATGCGACACGTCAAAGTTGCTAGCGTAATTACTACCCTAATACGTTGTGCACTGGGCCTGCAACTTCGGGGTTCACAATCAATATTGCCGGCTCCTCTAGACGTGCAAATATCCGCGCGGGGATTGCTAATCCGCCCGGTTTCGTCTCGGAGATCCGGCAATTACCAGATTCAATTTGCAGATCTTCTGCACAAAATGAGACGACTGTGAAAACCTGGTTCAAACTCGAAATCAGTGAGAGGACGGTATGGAAGTGACGAGTTACCTTCCGGCCGAACTCGATCGCGCTTAATAGGACGTGGCAGTTTCTGAGAAGGTGGCGGCCTCGCATGTGCGGGGGCGCCGTTTTCTTTTAAGCAGTTAAGGCGTCAATACGCGGTGTCGAGATCCAGCTGTCAAAACGGCCCCGAGATTCCGGGTTCCCCCCGCCAACGAATCGGCGAAGTGCTCGGCAGCTCCCCTATAACGGGTAACAAAGATTTTCACGCGCAAGGCTTGTAGTCCCTTTCATCAAGGCCCATATGTTCAGCACTGGCACGCCGGACCACTAGGCGCTGACGGTAAAGATTAACGTGCCAATTACGTGCACGCTCCTTTCCCGAAAAATTAGCACTCAGCACCACGACCACCCTTTAGGGGCCAAAGGTCCGGCGGTTGTCCAGCCGTGCTTGACCCCAAGAGGTATTTCATGCCCGCCACCCATAATCCCCAAGCTGCCGCCGACCGGGCCCGCGCCACCTATCGCAAAATGACAGACCAGCTCGGTAACCTCGGCCTCGACACCGCCGTGCCGGAGGGCGTGCGTGTCCTTGCCGAAACCGTGGCACAGACCCGCGTGGCCTATGACCGCTCTTTGGAGGCTTTCGATGCATCCTTGACGACGTTCGAAAGGACCTTCGAAGCTGCCGCCCAAGGTGCTGCCGCCTTCAACCGCAAGATCGTCGACCTCGCCCGGCGCAATGTCGATGCGAGCTTTGACTTAGCCACGAGCCTGGCGGGCGCCAAGAACCTCGCCGACATAGTCGAGCTGCAAGCGGCCTTTTGGCGCAAGCAGTTCGGCGTATTGACAGCGCAAGCAGACGAAGTCCGTGTGTTGTCAACGAAGGTGACCGCCGCTGCCGCCGAGCCAGTCAAGTCACAGATGGCGCGCGACGCGGATGGGCGGGCGCACTGAGTCATCCCCGGTCCTTAAGCGAGCACTGTTATCGCTTGTCTAAGTTCGCGAGGCTGGAGGAAACGAGATGAATGCCGCGACCATTCTGAAGTTCAAGGGTGGTGGTGTCTTCACCACTACCGCAAATAAGTCACTGCTCGAAATCGCAAAGCTGCTCGCGCAACATGGCATTGGCTGCATGGTCATCCTGGGAGACGACGACAAGGTCGTGGGCATCGTGTCGGAGCGCGATCTCATGCGGGCCATCGGCCAAGGGGGCCCCAAAATATTGGACGAGCCAGTCTCGGACTTCATGACCAAGACTGTGGTCACGGCGCGAGAGGCCGACACGGTCGACCAGCTAATGTCGGAAATGACGATGCATCGGTTTCGTCACATGCCTGTGGTTGAGAGAGGTCAGCTTCTCGGCCTCGTATCCATTGGCGACCTGGTCAAGATCCACGTCGCGGATGCCGAGTTTGAGTCGGGCGCGTCGCGCCAGTACATCACGGCATCTCCTAGCCTGCTTTCTGACCAAGCACGAGGGAGACTTGCAGGTGGCGCATGAACACGAAAAATCAGCGACCAAATCTTCGTTCAGAAAAAGACCAGTCAGCTAGTTTTCTGATCTGGATCATCTCGGGTTTGTATCTGCTTGCGATGGTTTGGTTTCTGCTGCTGTCTCCGACGGGCGGACACGGCACGCAGGAAGCTCAACCGTGGCTCGTGGCAGCAGTTATCGTGTTCACAGCTTCATATGGCATTCTCATGTTGTTGCTTTGGCCGCATGAAAATCCCATCTGAACGGAGAACCAATAATATGAACCGGGGGTGAGATTGAGACCAGGGAATGAGCGCCGTCCCCGGGGCCACGAACGGCTCATATGATAACAGCGGTAACCGGCTTGGTTATGGCGTGTCCCGCGACCATGGGAGTGGGGTCAACCTGTTTGATAACGATGGAAATCGCATCGGATATCAAAACAACGGGGACGAGTGAAAGTCGCGGTGGACGGAAAGCTAGAAAGAGTGGCTTTCTCCCCGCGGCCCTCCCGCTGCCTCTCTGATCGATCTTAGCGCCGAAGCCGAGGAGCCTCCCCGAAGGCCTTGCGGGGAAATCACCACGCCGACATGAAGTGAGTAGACGAGCTCTTATCGCAAGCAGCCGAGTCCGCTTTTGGCACTTTCACAGCGGAATCCTACGGGAAGCTGTTTTTATTACTTCTTCATGGCCATCGTCGTCATCAGATACGAAACCAAGACCGCCGCACGTCGAGCATTGACGTTCATTGTCCGTATCTTTGTCAACGACACCATCGCCATTACAGTCTGGACAAGTTTTTATTTTCATGCCTGCTCCTGCTCACCCCTGTGGACTGGCAGAGCTATCCAGGGGGTCCTAGAGCCAGATTGCTTGTTCATTGACATAGGATGCCTTCACGCAGGCTACCGCGCTGAACGGTTGATGGTTGATGTCCGCTATTGGCACTTAGCGGACTTGAGGCTTGCCGACGGCGATGTCCGCTTACAGGTTCAAAGCGGACAATGCCTTGCCTTTCGTCGTTGCGTAAAATCCTGAGTCTCAGAATTGCTTTCCTTCTCTGCCGTGACGCGCTGTTCGAGCTTCCCAATGCGGACCACGGCATCCAAGACCGCGCTCAAAGCCTCGACCGTGGCATCTGACGGCGTCTTCGCCTTCTTGCCGCCAACGGCAAGCTCGGCCAGCCCTTCCGCCAGAAGGCCATGCGATTGAAGGCCAAATAATTGTCAGATCCTCAACAACAACCTCCTCGTCAACGACGTCTTCATCTCCGTCCTCGCCCTCGTCAACGACTTCATCGTCAACGACGGCCCTCAATCCTCGACGACGTCCTCAGCGACATCTTCCTCGACGACGGCATCGACGCCCTCATCAACAAACCCACACCGCTCGGCCCTGCGAGTCAGCCTAGCCGCCTTCCGAGCCAAGCGCGGCGTCACCTCGCCCCTCGCCTCGGCCCTGTCCATCAACCGCTCCGCCTTCCGCTGCAACTTTTCATAGTTGCACCTGGCGCCTGCCGGCTGCGACATCCAAAGTACGCCAAGCGTAACTGCAATGATCGTTGTCAGAACTCGCATCATGCTCTCCTCACATCCGTCTTTCAGAACCAAACAATTCCACACCCGCTTGCCGTCGTGCGTGGGTGATCAACTCTTGTTGCTGCTCGAACATCACCGCTATACACGTGCTCATGCGCTCAAAGGCACCAGCGATCTGGCAGGGCGAGCCGCACGCTGTCGCAACGTGATGCGCTTGCCGGGCTTGGCCTCGTCGGCTTCGGTCGGCGCCCGCTCAAATTAATCGAACCAACTGGGCCGCAGACTGTACCACACTGCGCACGTCTCTAGGTTGGGACAGCGATAACCATAAGGTCGGGGTCGATAAGCGTAACGGTAAGGGCGATTAGCATAACGCCGATAATACGGACCATTACGATACCGGTACCGGTAGCCGACCTCTTCAGCAGCTCCAGCACCTTGCGTCTGGACGGCCGGTATAAACCGCGGCTGCGCGCTCGTTGGCCCAAGTGATGCGGCTGTTACGACAGCCATCGCTGCAAGGGTCAAGAAGCTCAGTTTGGATGCAGGCATGAAAGTGGCCTTTCCTTGGCACACTTTAAACGTCAAGGCTCCAAGAGCGTTCCCCTTCCGCTCGCGTCCGCACACTTTGGCGTCTGCCGTCTGGGCGTCATCTTCCGGTCCGGAGATGCTTCGCTAAAGGGCAGAGGCGGGGATAATTCAGGCTCCAGCTTCACCCCCTTTGACACCAGCGGCGCAAGCCACCAGCTGAACATTGCTGCCAGCGTCATCTGCGGGAGCAGATACATTGCGAAGTACACGGGCATGTCAGTTATGCGGCTCGCTTCTTCTTCACCACGAGATCGACCGCTGCCCAGTAGCGAGGATCGCCGTAGATGCCACGGATCACCTCGCGCTGTCAGGGTGGAGCAATGGCGGATTACCGTCCTTCTAGGCGGTCTCCCCCTCCGCCAAAACATCTATGCTTTGGAATGGATTGAGGAGTCCGTGTACAATCTAACGATTTAATCGAAATCCGGATCGGGCTTGGTTTGCAAACCAACTGCAAACCAGGTCATCCTAGTTTGTTCCCTCGATTGGCTCGGGGCGCTGTCCCCAGTTGCTTTCGACGCAGTAGCGGAACAGGCGCTCGGCATAGTCGAGGACGCACGGTGCCTTGATGCCGCTGCCGGCGAGGAGCTCGCGCGTACCGTGATCGTCGAAGCGCGGATTGTGAGAGAAATACGGCACGTAGTATTCGCCGGTCTCCACCATCCAGCGGACTTCGCCCCTAGTCACCCGCTTCAGCATGGGATGCACATAGCGCATCCACCAATCAGGGTTTACGAAACGCACAGGCTTGCGGTGTGGGAAGAAACGGTGCAGCGAGTTGCAAATTTCGCCGATGGTGACCACGCCCTCGGCGCCGGCGGAGAGGTGAAAGGACCGTCCGACGCTGTCGGTGCTGCGCCCGAGATGCAACATGGCGCGGACTACGTAGTCAACGGGGACGAGGTCGACCGGCGTGTTCGCGCGGCCCGGGCAGGTGCGCCAGCTCCCGAGGGCGAAGATTTTCAGCGGCCAGTAGAAGGCGCTGAAGCTCGAGGTCGCGCCCGAGGAGGAATTGCCGACGACAATGCTCGGCCGGTAGACAGTAATCGGCAGCTCCGCGAAGGCGCGCCGTACCTCGGTCTCGCTTTCGAACTTGCTTTGCTCGTAGGAGTTCTTGTGTCCGAGTTGCGCGTCGAGCTCGTTTTCGCCGACTAGATCGGTGCGATTGCCGGCAACAAAGGCGGTGCTGACGTGGTGCAACCGCCGCAAGCCCCCGCGGCGCTCTCGTTCCCGCGCCAGCGCCAGAACGCCTCGCGTTCCCCCGACATTGACGGCGCGAGCCATCCGCAAGGGAAGATCTAAGCGGATGTTGGCGGCGCAATGGATGAAATCTTCACAGCGCGATAGGATCAGGTCGCGATCGCCGGGCCCGAGTTCAAGGCCCGGTGCCTCGAGGCTGCCGAGACAGACGTGGACGCGAGGGCTCATAGATCCGTTTCTGCGCGCGAAGAGAGCTTCCTGCACCCGTCGGTTAGCTTCGATGACGCTGCGGCCGCGCGCCAGGACCACGAGATCTTCTCCCTCGGCGAGCAGCGCCGAAGCCAGTTGCTGGCCGAGGAAACCCGTCACGCCAGTAAGGAAAGTGGTCATCGATGCATCCTCTGCTCCGGGTCAAAGGCAATCTCCAAGCCAATGCAAATGTAGACGGCAGGTTGTTCTAACCGGACATCAAACACTGCTGTTACATCCTGGTTTTTTGATTTTTTGATTTTTTTGATTTTGGGGTCCGCTGGTGCCGCTTTAACGCGCGAACCACTCCCAAGGTCTGCTGCCTCGAACTAAGGTTTCTCGGATGCGTTGATTATTTGCTTCAAGCTCAAGGAAACACACATAGTGTTTGAGCTCGGTGACATCATCGACCCCTCAGAAAAATTCCTTGAAACTAAGGAAGACAGTACCACGTTGGACCCCACGGACCGCCGGCGCAGGGTCGATAGAGCGGTCTGGCTTGCCGGCAGTGTCATTTACGCTGTCAGCACTCTAATTCTTGCGATTAGTCTGGGTCAGTGGGGCGGGAAGCAGCCTGTTCCACTTGAGACCAGTGCTTCGCATCAGGCTACCCAGACTGCGCTGCAACCAAGACCCACTGAGCCGACCGACTCGTCCTTGGCTCAATCGCCGCAACAACCGGGCCCGGACGTTGGATCAGCGGTGCAGACCGCGCACCCTCAGATTGGCCAAACACCAGCGCCGGGGGCAACCAGTGCGCCGCTCGCAAAGCCGGATAGCGCGGCCGAACCCGGAGGGTTAGTTCCGCCAGTCGTCGAGCCAGCGCAAGTCGACCGTGCGCCAGAGGCTACCGCGGAGACGCCAACGCCAGGGGTTAGCCAGGAGCGTGTGAGAGTGACGGCGGCCACTAACATACATACTGGTCCATCCAACTCTTCCGTCATCATCGGTGCTGCCCATCCGGGTGCCGAGGCTGTGGTCGCATCGCGTGAGTTTGACTGGGTGCAGATTGTGGACCCCGTCGCGGGCAAAACTGGGTGGAATTCGGTCGGCGTCCTTAGCACCAAGCACTGAGGATGCCGCGTCAACCGAAGTCCCTGATGAAGCAGCGCGGTCGGCGACGGTGGTGCCAAAGCCTCGCGCCAAGGCAAAGAAGTACCGAACGAGGCGACATTATGGTCGGCGCGGGATCAGAACTTAGGTTCGCGTTTAGGAGGAAACTTCGGGGTCGGCTGGAATTTGGTTTGTAGTTTTCAACCTAAGGAGATGGCCTATGTCTCGATTGGCAACAATCGCGACGGCCAAGCCGCCGACCCCACAAAAGAAGAAGCCCCGCCAAGGACAGCGGGGCTAGTCTTTCTAGGGAACTCATAGGAGACCGAGCGTCGCGTGTGGTTGCTTGCCCGGTCGATTTCAACTTATCAGAGATTCGGGCAAAGAAGAAGCCCCGGCAGACGGGGGGGACTGGCCGGGGCTTCGGGTTCCTATTGGGGGGAACCGGATGATGGGGAGGGAATCCCATCACTGATAGCAACATAACACGCATTGAGGGATTTCGGTTCGCACGTTTGCGCGATCCGGTAAACGCCGCGCCAGTGAGCGTTGCCCTCGTGGGACCAGCCTTTATCGACTAAAAACCGGCCGTGGACCGAGCAGTAATTCTTCGACGCAACGCTTGGTCAATTCGTCGCTGTCTACAAAGCCCCTAGCGGCGAGCTTCTGGATGCAGCCAACAAGTTCGGCGCGTAGTTCGGTTTCTTGCGTTGACCCGGCTCTGATCTCGCTTTGTGCGGACAATCCCCCACGCGGCTAGGTACGAACGCTCAAGCATTGCGACCTGTGTTGGATCGCAACCTTCAAACACGCTGTTCTTGGGTGGGGACATGGCGCCCTCCTTCCGTTGCAGGTGGGAGCACCAAAATGAAACTCTCTCAGCCACCGGGACCTGTTATCGCTTATGTGCCGGTGATGAGAAATCATGCGCGCTAAAGCAGATGATAGCGAGTCCTCAAATTGTCATTGGGACAGAACCCGATCAATTTGTCCCTTGGCGTCTGTTAGTGCAGCTCCCCACGATCCGTGACCGTCCGACTCTGGGTTGGAGAGGATTGGCAAGTCGGGGGCGAGCCGGTCTACCCTGAAGGACAAATTGGCTTCATCGCCCCAAATATAGATCGCATAGCCTCGATAGACAGATCGATGGTTGCCCATGTGGGGTCCCGCGCTCCAGGAGCGGGGTCGTACCGGCTGATGGGGCATTTGGGTTGAAACTTTAGGCTGCAACGCCACGCCAGGACTTTCGTTCACGGAAGATCAAGATAAAGAGCGCCGGCCGGCGACGCCCCCGACTATCCCTGCGCCTTGCGGGGCTGCCCGTGGAGCGGTTGCGGCGGTCCCTTGGAAACTGCCAGTTCGATCGCTTCAAGTGCGCGACGATCTGCTCAGCGACCATCCTACGGTAAGTGCCGTCTCGGTCGGCGCGCGGCTTCGTCTTGATCTTCGCGAGCACCATCTCGATGGACAGGCGCAGTTCGTCTTCGTCAGTCCAAGTCATATGGGAGCCTCCCTCGTTGGCCCCCCCCGCACTAAAATAGGATCATAATGAGCTTCGGTGCGCCAGAGGGTGAAGCCGACGCATGGCCGCTGCCCACCGCCATGAGGAACCAATCTTGTTGCCGGGCGTAAACCCAACATGGGCACTGCTGGGAAAGGGAGGTCAATTGGCCAATGATTTAATCCCGCACCGCAGACGCGCTTTGATCGTTGACGATGAAATCTGGTTTGCCATCAGCCTACAAGCAGACATGCGCGAATTGGGCTACGACATTTGCGACCTCGCGGCGAACGGTCAGCAAGCCTTCTTGTGTGCAATGAGCGATCTGCCGGACGTTGTGCTGATGGACGTCAATCTCGAAGGAAGCCGCGAAGGTATCGAGGCCGGAAGATGGCTCCGTGAGGTTTGCGACGTGCCTATCGTTTTCCTCACTGGATACGGCGACCGCGACACCATCGAGCGCATCCATAAACAAGTGCCCGGAGCGCCGGTGCTGTCCAAGGTGGGTTATCATCATCGTCTTGCCGGCGCCGTCTCGACGGTTGTGCAGTCTCACCATTGAGCCGAGCGTTCTGGCGGCACCGGATATTTCCTACTGCGTCGCAATCGAAGCTAAGCGTCGAGCGCAATCCCCTCGGTATTGCTTAAAGGGCGCCGGGCCGAAGCCGACGCCCCCTGCTTTCTGAGATAGGCGTGAGGCTTAAGTCTATTGCTGGGATTTCTTCATGTCGTCGACGGTCGCTGCGTCAGCCTCCTGAATTCAACCTTTGCTGCAACCGGTCTTGAACTCATCAGCGGAGATTTTGCCGTCTTTGTCAGTGGCCACCATCTGAAAGTTGACTACGAACGGAACGGCTTTGTCCTGCGAGAGCGTGTCGCCGTCGGGAGATGCCATTTTCCAAACAGTTTGACATTTGGCGTCATCGAGGACTGCGCTCGGGCGACCGGACGGATCAGGTTCTTGCGAACCTTCCGGAAGGGGCGCACCGCCACCAGCGAAGGCAGTTCCACTGGCGGCTAGGGTTGCTAGCACCGAAAACGAAGGGTCCACACCGGGTTGGTGTGACACCCGTCCAAACACTTGTTCACCCCCCCCCCCGGTCCGTCCTGGCTGCCCGTCCCGGCACGAGACGTTGACCCTGATCGACGCCGCGCGCAGTTCACCACATATGTACGCTATCGCACACGCAAACGCCGCACGAAACTGTTGCGCCGCACAGCTACTACCTTGACTAGCGTGATGTTTATGCAAGGAATCAGCGATGCAACCCCCATGCATAGAGGTTGGTCATGGACTCGTTCAAGAACACATTCGATGCGCTGGATTTGGAGATTATGGACCGGGTTTATGAGGTCGCTTGGGCGCATGTTCAGGCGCGCGAGTTCTCCCGCAATACCGCGTTGGATGGCGCACGCCAGAAGGCGCTACGCAGAAAGATCTTCGGCATCGCACGTGTCGAAGGTCCCGGACACCTCGACTTCGACACGCTCTCTGAGGCGGTGCTTGCGACGATACCAGAGCAGCTCGAGCCTGATCCAAGGCCGCACGTTGGGCAGAGTGACGACGTGGGTGCTAGGGCGCGGTAGCAACTGTCTCACTTTGACTTTAGCAGCACGCTCAAGCTCTCGTTGAAGCTCTTGCGCTTGCTCGTATCCGTGACGCTCGTTCCAGCACGCGGGACGCGGATCCTGATCGACGCCAAGACCGTCAACCTCGACCGGCAGCGGCGAACACGCCGGCCTTCGGTGTGCAGATTTTCATGACGCTCACAATCATAGGTCGAGTTTCCTGTGGTGTAAGGCACTTTCTGCGCGACGTGCTGCCATAGGCTCAGCGATCTCGCAAACTACCAGCGATCATCGCCTCGACGCGGTGGCGCTCGGCTTTGCGCTTGCCGTCGAACACACGTTGCTGGCGCTCGATCTTCTTTTGGTGCGCTCGTCGCTGCACTTCGACCGGTGGCACTCTCGGAGCCGCGAGACAATCGCGGCCGCCGACCATCATCGCCACGCCGCGCACATAGGCCGCCGCGGCCCTCCTCGTCTTGGCAAAGCGCGCCTCAATCCGGTTCGGTTCTAGGACGGCTTCGAGCCTGATCGCGAACTCGATATGAGGCAGCTTCTTCTCGGGCGCAGCCTTCCCAATCCGTTGCAGCCACGCGATTACTACCTCCCGCGCTCGCATATCCTCTGCCCATTCCATTCGCGCCTTTGCTTTGCTCATTGCCTTCAACCCTTTCTCTTGGCGGCAAGCCTGTGGCCTCTCCCCTGGTCGCTGCCTCCGTTGTTTGCCTCCGGCGGGCCTCCCGGCGGGCGCACTTCGCCCATCAACCGGGACGGAGTGCTTGCGCAACGGATTGACGCGCGGCCTCGTAGGGAGGCGATAGTTCAGGCGTGGGTCAGCCGGTCCGCCCGTTCGCGCGCCGCTTCATTCTGGCGGCAGGCTCCGGTGCCAATCCGTCGGCAGCCGGAGTCCCTGTGGGTGCGGTAGCGGGCCGCCCCGCGTCCTGAGCATTGCGTGCACATGGCTCCTGCCATGCACTAGACGCTTGGCTCTTGTGGCCGATGCCCTTCGGCTCTACCTTCGCCCGGCTTCGTCGTGGACTGGCTATGTGGCTGGTCCTAGTCATGTTCTCCTAAGAACAATTGGCCGCTCCGGCTTGTCACCGGGGCGGCCTTTGGTTTGAAATTGCTCATCGCCGCCTCCGCGCCCTGCGACCGCGAGCGAGGGCGATTAGCCCCTGGCGCTCCGACTCCTCGTAGACTTTCAGGACGGCGAGCTTGTCTCGGTCGAGATGATCGTTGATCGCTTCCTCGACCAAAGCGCGGATGGTATCCGGTGCCATCGCATCCAGCTCGCAAGCAAAGTCGTGTGGCCAGTTGCGGTCGGCAGGCGTGTTGCGTTTGTGGGTACGGGTGGGCAGATCATAGAGATTGATCTGCCATTCCTTGATGGCGAGCGTCGCGAAGAAGACGGAGATGCCCTCCTCGTCAGCGAAGCGGGTGAGCTTCTCCTCAAGGGAGCGGGCCGCATCGCGTCCGGCCCGGTCGAAGTCACCGAGGTAGTAGACGTGATATGGACGAGTGTCTTCGCTGCGCTGCGCGATGGCCTCATAGCAGAATGTCTCTGAGGCGAAGCCGCGCGCGACCATCAGCGGCACGTCGTACTTCGCCGTCACCGGATAGATGACGCCCGCTAAAGCATCCTTCTCGCACCAGACCTCGGCGTAGTCATCGGCGTCGGCCCAAAGATCTTTGCGATAGGCCCGCGACCAATGCTGGATCGCCTCCTCTGGGCCATCGAACGAGGTTGGCTTTCGCATCCATCTGGTAGCGTCGGCGATCTTGCCGTAGTTGAGCCGCCCCTCGCGCCGGAGGCGCAGCACCTGCTCTTGGATCTTGTCGTAGCCGTTGTCGTCTTTTTCGATGCCGGGCAGCCCGTGGACAACGGCCTGATAGAAGAGTTGGCGGACGGTGACCGGACCATGCTCGTCGGCATAGTCGATGAGGAACTCGGCTCGTTCCTCCATCTCGGCCCGGGTGGCGCGGTGCCGTTTAACCGCCCTAGCCGGATAAAATGCCGGGGCGCTCATGGTCGCGCCCTCCCGGCAAGAACGCCTACCGAACAGATTATCGACCCATTCTCGACCCACGCCACAACTGGGGCGTGAGGATTTGGGTCGCAAAGCCTTGGGAATGTTGGAGCGGGCGATGGGGATCGAACCCACGACCCGTAGCTTGGGAAGCTACTGCTCTACCACTGAGCTACACCCGCGCCTTCCCGCGAGCGTAGCATGAAGGGGTGCCTGTAGAGCAAGGGGCTCAATTCTGCATGAAGTGCTTCGACAGCTTCAGGCCTTGCGCCTGATAGTGCGAGCCGATCCCCTGGCCGTAGATCTGGTCGGGAATATCGGTGAGCTTGTCGTAGATAAGCCGGCCCACGATTTGCCCGTCATCGAGGATGAAAGGAATGTCGAGGCTGCGCACTTCGAGCACGGCTTTCGCGCCCGGCGCGCCACCCGGCGTATAGCCGAAGCCAGGATCGAAGAAGCCGGCATAATGTACGCGGTACTCGCCGATCAGCGGATCGAACGGCGCCATCTCGGCGACATAGGCCGGCGGCACCGACACGCTCTCCTTCGACGCGAGGATGTAGAACTCGTGCGGGTCGAGCACGAGGCGCCGGTCGCTGCCGAGATGCACAGCCTCCCAGAACTGCTCAACCTCGTAGGCGCCGACCGCATCGACATCGACCACGCCGGCATAGCGGCGCGCGCGATAACCGACGAGGCCGGTCGGCAGAATAGGCGCCAGGCTGATGCGCAGATTAAGACCTTCGCGGATCGCGGCTTCGCCTTCGACGAGGCCGACGTCGGTTTGCAGCTCGCGCAGGCGGCGGTCCCGCACGCGTCCCGGCTGCTCGCCTGCATCGAGCTGCTGCACGACGCGGCGCCGGAACCTCACCTGATTGAGGCGCGAGCCGTAGCGGACCTTGATGGAGAAGGTGCGGGGGCAAATCTCGGCGAAGAGCGGGCCCGTATAGCCTTCCCCGACGAAGTCGAACGAGTCCTGCCGGTCTGCGATCAACCGCGTGAACACGTCGAGCCGGCCGGTCGAGCTTTTCGGGTTGGCAAAGGCGGCAATGGTCGAGCGGAGCTTGAGCTGCTCGATAAGCGGGACGAGATAGACGCAGCCCAACTCGAGCACCGCGCCCTTGGTCAGGTCAATCTCATGGAACTTCACCGCTTCGAGCTTCTCGCGCACCGTGGCGTTAGGCCCGGGCAGGAAGCTTGCGCGAACGCGGTAGGCGACCTTGCCGAGCCTGAGATCGAGGCTGGCCGGCTGGATCTGGTTCGGTTCGATCTCCGGGGCGCCGAAAATCTCGCCGCCCTCGATCAGCGCGCGGATGCCCTGGCAGGGAAGGATGCCGGTGCGCACAAGCGCGCTGCGCGGAGCTTCGACAGGCGCCGTCATCTTGGGGTCCTCGGGCAAATGCTCGAAGAGCCCGTCCTGCGCTTCCGCGCCATGGAACCCCACGGATGACATGAAGCTTTTCTAGGCATGAAGGGGCCTCAAGGTCACGCTAGGCTCGGCCTTCTCCCCCGGATTGACAGGACAGGCCATATAATTCAAAGTGTTAGTAGTTGTTTGTAACGCATTGGTAACATCCGAAGCCACCGCAATTTATGTCACGCGGAGTATCTAAGACCAAATCACGGACCGACTCAGCGAAGCATGGCAATGCGCGCAGCGCCCCCGGTGTTGCCGAACTGGGGCGCCACGACTTGCCATGCAAACCCAGGAGAGTGGGTTCGCGATGACCAATCCCCTATATAGCACTGCGTCCGGCATTGGGCACGCGCTCGCCTCCTGGCTAACCCATGGAGGGAGTGATGCTTCAACCTAATGAGATTGCCGATCAACTCGAATCGAACGACGCGCTATGGCGCTGACTTCTGCGATCCTCGGCATGGACGTTCAAAACGAGACTCTTCGATCAGGCGTCAGCGACTTGGCTTGGGATATGTCGGAAAGCCTCAGACAACTATCTGACGAGGTTTGTCCCAACAGTGGCGCCGAGATCAACGGGGTGGCGTGATGAAGCCCGTCACCCGCCGTTCCATCATGACGGCAAGTTCGTATACTTCGGAGCTAGGGATGGGGCACCCCTGTTGTACAGCGCAGGGAGTATGCGTAGAGGAGTCGAAGCCATGAAGAGATTAGTCTACTCCGTTGCGGCCACAGCCTTGCTGGCAGGCATTGCGACAATCGGGTTCGCGCCCGCTCAGGCGACGATCACCATGCCCGACCGAAGCCTTTATGTGAGCTCGTCTGTAACGCCCGTACACTGTCAGAAGAAGTATCATTGCCATTGGAGAGGTGAAGGCGCCAACAGAACCAAAAACTGCCATGTCTGCGGCTAGCGGCTAACAAAATCAGGACGGCCTAAATCGGAATGCAGGGGCGTCGGCTTCGGTCGGCGCCCTTTTTCGCGCGCTCGGTAACGTCTTTTCCGTACCGCGGGGGGGCTGTGAGTCTCACAACGGGTGCCGGTTACTTGATATGATGCTGATCGTTGGCGGCTCTGACAGGTTGCTCGGACACTAGCGCCGACTATGACGCCTGTCAGGCAGAGGGGAAAGACAATGGTGCTACAGCGCATCGCTCAGGCTCTCACTCTGGCAATACTCTTAGCCGTTGGTTGTGTGTTTGACTGGCCGAGCCATGAGGCCCAAGCCCAACAGGTGCAGCAAGGCCCTCACGACTTAGACTACTCGCTCCCGACTCCACGCGGTCGCAAGTTGAGACGCGTTCCGAGACCTCCCCTGATGCCGCCCACGCCAAGAGATTTCGGGCCGCATTTCGACTATCCGGCTGGAGGCTCCTACAATTTCAACTGTGGACCAGGATATGACTATTACTGCAGCGCGCCCTCACAGGCTCCCTATCCCGATTAAAGCAATAGCCTACTGTTTGAAGGGCTAAGCTCCGAATACATAAGGCAGACCATGTCTCGCGTTTGTGAAGGGTGTGGGGAGTGTCAGACACCAGGATCAGAAAGAGGCCCCCTGCTGCGTTTGAAGCGAAGGCCGCCCCTCTCTCCCCCCCTTGTACCTCCCCTGGGGCGGCGGCTGACTCGGTAGACAGAGAAGTCCGGTGCAATAATCCGGGCTTCTTCGTTACGCCCGTCAGAGTAGTCAATGACAAGCTCCCATGACGGTTGGACTGACGAAGATGCGCTGCGCCTCGACATCGCGATGGCGCTCTCAAAGATCAAGACCAAGCCTCGCGGCGACCGCGATGGCGTCTACCGGAAGATCGTAGCCGCGCAAATCGTCGCGCACTTGAAGCTGTGCAACTGGCAGTTCGCGAAGGGACCGCCACTACCGCCACACGGCTAGGCGTGCATTGGTGTTCTGAGCCCTAAGCGGAGGCTTTCCAGGGTAGCTTCTTCGAAGGACTTTCTGTGGCCTCAGCTTCTTGTTTCTTAGCCGCTACCTTGGCGACCATGCGAAACCAACTTGCCTTCTTGGCAAACGCCTGCCGCACCGACGCCGGTATGCTTTCATCGCTCGCTGCGCTGTCATAGATGACGGCAATCTGAGCCTGCTGTTCGGGTGTCAGAGCCATCGTTCACATCACTCCAACTAAAAAGAGGGGAAGCGACCTCAAATGCCGCATGAGGCCGCTTCGGGACATACCCGCCCGGATGGGAATTGCCGAACGGGTAACCCCGAACCTATCGTTAGAGTCTTGCGCTAGCGTTAAGTTGCCTTGTGCTAAACTTCGCCTAGAAGGCCGCCCCGCTCGCAACAAACGGAGCGGCCTCTGCGGCAACTGGGGCTTAAGGAGATAAAAGCCCCCGCTGCTTTTGACGCTGGCCCCCTATGGCTTTGGAATACCGGCATCACATAAAAGAGGCCGACCTACGCGCTAACGATAGGGCCAGCCTCTAGGTCCCTCTGCACGCCACCATCGACGAGTTCGTCGCGGGTGGCGACTACGCCCCGGGAAGAGTCCAGTTATGGTGTTTTATTTTCACCCGTGGCCGGTGCTTGGGTGCTTGGCTGCGTGATGGCCGGTGCCTGAGTCTCCGACTGCGTGGTGCCCGGTCGAGGCGGATCGAACATTCCCGCGCCAACCAAGGCAAGGATCATAAGCACACATACAAACCCGATACCCATGATTATGTAATTAGCACTGAGGCGGGGAGTCCTTGCGAGTGCTTCACGGGTGTCTCTAGGAAGGGGTCTATCAGGCATGTTACGCCTCCATGGCCGGTCTAGCCGCATGCACAACCAATCCGTCCCGTCAGGGTTCCAAGCTGCTTTCCAAGCGACAATTGCCACGTGATCGACTGCCCAGAGCGCGGGTCGCGCTGCCGTCAGATGAAGAGTTCCTTCCCTCGCCGAGGCGTCCGCGAGTAGGGATTCTTGAGAGACGGCGAATGCTCCGAGAAGGCTTGATGTCGCCTGGATTTCAACCTCCGCGCTAGGTTGCCAGACAGTGGGTGAGGCGTGTGACGCTGGTGGCATATAGGTGCGACCAGCGAGGGCGCTTGGCGGCCCACCCTGTAAGGCAGGCGATCCTGAAAAAGCTAAATTAGGGGTAAGTAGCGGAGGACCGTCCTCCCGAACGTATTCGCCATACATTTAAGAACCTGACGCGTCGCGCTCTATGGGGCTTTCAAAGTTTGTAGCCTGACCGGCCAACTGGGTCGGATTCAACCCCCTCTTGCTGAGCCAGATGAAATAGAGGTTGCGCGAATAGATCAGGAGGCCGGTCGCCTGGCCGAGGAAATCCGTCAATTTGTAAAGAGCCGCTCTCACTGGACATGCCGTACGCCACCGGGCTCTCGTGCTACGCACCAAGCCCGGACCAAGTCAGAGTGATGGTATTGACGCGCTTTCTAACCGCGGCGTAGAACCCGGAGATGCAGACGGCCCGCCTTAGCGCCGGCTCCTTTTCTTCCGCGCTCTGAACCTTGCCGCTCGCGCGGGGTCATCTCTAAACCGTGATGGTTCGGGGACTTGTTCTCAACGAACCGGTCGTTAGATGACTGTCATGATGGGTACCCTTCCCATCATCCGGTTCCCCCAAATGGAACCCAGAAGCCCCGCTCCCCCCCGTGCGGGGCTTCTTTTTTTATTCAGGTCCGGGCGTCGGCTTCGGGCCTGGCGCTCTAAGCCTGCCAATCAATATCTGTTGCGGTTATAACTCCTGCGACCCTGCGGCGGCGGCGTGCCAGCCGTCCAGTCGGCAAGGCAGTTGGCAATATAGTGTTCCTTTTCTTGCTGCGTAAGTCTCGGCGAGACGCGTTGCGCCGCGATCCAGCAAGCATCATTTACCCACCGCGGCGCGGCAAAAGTCGGTGTAGCGGTGAGCACAAGACCAGCAACAAATATCGTGGCAAAGGTCCGCTTCATGACAACACCTCTTCATGCTAGGTGAGCCAGGAGGATATTACTTTTTGCCCCACTTGAGCACGAACCTCCGCCGATATTCCTCGGCGGTCAGACCTCCGCGCATAGCCGTAAGCTGCGCTTCATCCTCGCCTTCTGACGTATTCAATTAGGCAGGCTTAGACAAAAGGCTGGCACGTTTGAACAACAAGCAGCCAAGTACCGTCGCCAATTTTGCCGCCTTCGTTACCGATTTTGGGCCCAGAGGACGGTAGCTCGACTACCTGACCTCGGCGGCCCTAGCCATCGGCTTCACGGGGGAACCTTGGTTGGGGCCGCTTCACTCTTAATAATGACGAAGCCCCGCTAGGTTCAGCCTAGTTCAGCCGATCACCGATGGCCCAGCTCAAGAACATCGTTTGCTCGCCTGGTGAAGCGCGCGACCCGCCCCGAGCGTGCCAGCAAGTTCGCCATCAGGTAAACGCTGAGCCCTGTGGCGTCGGCTTCGGTCGGCGCCCTTTCTCCGTCTGCGGGAACATTCACGCGATGCGTGCGTTGATGGCGCGAACTGCCTCGGTCAATTACAGCCCCTTCCCTATCGGGCGGTTCACAACTAGAAGCCCGGCCCTGCTTCCACAGACTGGGCTTGTTTTTTGGGGGTCATGCCGACCATGCTTCCAGCCCAGCGGGACTTCATGGATGCCACCCGCGCGGCATTGGTGAAGCGGAACCTAGTCCCGCCCGTGATGTTACTTCATCAACCTGTAATTGGTATTGGAGAACGATTATGCAGAGAAGTCTCGCCCCGATCATTGCGGGATGTATCGCCGCCGCCGCGCTCGCCTTTGCGGCGCCAAAGCCCGCTTCGGCAATGACGGCTGTTGCACCGGCGGTCCACTACGGTGAAACAGCTGATATCGTTCAAGTTCGTCGCTACTATAGGGGCCGCGGTTATCGGCGCTACGGCTACGGCCGCGGCTATCGGAACTATGGCTATCGGAACTACGGCTACGGCCGCGGTTATCGGAACTATGGCTATCGGCGCTACGGATACGGCGGCTATGGCTATCCCTATTATCGCCGCTACGGATACGGCGGCTATGGCTATCCCTATTATCGCCGCCGGCCCGGTATCAGCCTCTGGTTCGGCTACTAACGCCTCGGCACCGCGCGGAGGATTCCCTCCCCCGCTTGGTAGTCCCCACCGACATTGGCAAAGGCCCCACGCGCGTTGGGGCTTTTGCTTTTTCAGAAGCTCTTATCAAGAATGCGCGCCCGCTGGCGCAACGTGATGTGCTTGCCGGGCTTGGCCTTAACGGCCGCTTCGTAGGGATTTCGCAGGCGAGGTCCGTGCGTCGCTACGCGAACGATACCGCAGAGACGGAAGCCTGCGAGCCCCGAAAGGCCATTTCAATGCTAGTGGCAATGAGGCGATAGCCGCCGCTGTTTTCCAAGCCACTCGCACGTGCCAATCAATTGACAAACAGACATCGCCCTCCCTCATGGTTCAGTAGTATGGGTACCTATGACAACCGTGCTCCGCGGCGAGCCTCCCTCTAAGAGTTCGTGAACCGCGGACAGCGCAACCGCTGCTTAGCACGGGTATCGTTTTGCGAAATATTTTTGCTTAGGTTGTACGCTCGGTTCACCCAGGCTTCGCCGGCCCCTTAGGCTTAGAGTCTCCGTTGTTCCTCCGGGCCCCCTCTCCTCTCTGCCCGACGCGCCTACGGTGCTCGTGAAAGTGAATCGCTCAATGATCATTTGCGCATCTTCAGTGAAAGCGCCGGTTAACCCCAATTGCGATTCACAGTTTTTGAAACGAATTTGCAATAGCGCCGCGCGACGCTGCTTTAGAACGAGGAGGCACCGTCATGTTAAGGCTCTATGCAGGAGAACGTGCTCAGGTTCTTCAAAGCAAGCTGTTCTACCGCGGATACGATTTAGAGGTAAAGCGCGCGAGGTCAGGGTGGCGGGTTGGGATTTACCCTCGCACCGCAGATCTACCTATCCTAAGTCGCTGCGAGGTCGCTGCTCTCGACCAAGACGAGGCCGTGGTGATAGCCAAGCATCGTGTGGACGGCGTGATCTCGCTTTAGACATCGCCGTGCGCTTGGTGATGAGGCTTGTCGGGTTCGTCGAAAGGCGCGCAGCGCCTGCTCAGCACGCGAGCTCCGGGCGTGAAGGCCACTGATCCTTGTCTATCCCGCCCGGCAAATATTGCAGCGCGCCCTTGTTATAGGCCGGCGCGATCTGCGTCGCCTATACATGGGCCGTAAACCGCGTAGCGGATCGCCCGCTCATAATCATCGATAGTGAATTTCATGCAGGTATCATTCTGTATAAAATTAATTTGGCGCATGGTGTGGCTCTGACTTAGGCTGGTTGTAATAAGTCCAAAAGGGGGGTCGGATGAAACGGGGAAGCACTCTTGCTCCGTGCTTACGCCTAACAGTCTTTTCTATTGTCACTGCGGTATCAGTGTGCATGGCGAACGTGCCTGCTAACGCGCAGTTTTATGTCCGCTCGCCAGACGTGGAGAAAGGCGAGCTGAAGCTGGAGGAGCACGGCGCAATCTATTCCGGTCCCGGCGAGGACGAGCGCCGGCGGCAGTCGCATGAGGTCGAGGCGAAATACGGTTTCACCGACCGGTGGGAGGGAATTGTCGAGGGTGTGTTCCGTCAGGAAATCGGCGAGAGCTTCAAGGCCCACCGGTTCGAGCTCGGGGCCCAATACGAGATCATGGAACGCCACGGTGATGGCTTAGGTCTTGCCTTCCGATCACTTTATGAGTTCGCTCTCCAGGACGGCGATCCTGACGAGATCTTGTTCGGTCCGCTCGCCAAGTATGTTTGGGGGCACAACTCGCTCACGGTGAATACGTTCTTCATTGGTCAGCTCGGGAACAACCGTGACATCGATAGCCTTGAACTCAAGGTCAATTGGCGGCTGAAGCACGAGTTCAATGAGAGGTTTGGGCTCGGCGTGGAGGGTTATAGCGAGATCGAGGACCTCTCCCATACGGGTAGTTTCGACGATCAGAAGCATCGCGTAGGCCCGGTGGCATATCTTGAGTTCGGCGGCCGCGAGCCGAAATGGGAGTTTGCTGCAGGCGCGCTGTTCGGCGTGTCAGACGCTACCTCAGACATCACGTTCAAGTTCGACGCCGAGGTCGAGTTCTAGGTGCCCTCGAACTACAGGAATGTTCGGTTTTGGCAGGGCGCTCCAGCGGGCGAATACCCTGGTTGTTGCCAAGGGATCTGGGGGGATCAGGATGGATTGGGTAGGAGCGCCCGTATCAGTAGGCGATCATGCGAAGAGCAGAGGCATGGGGCATACGTGGCGGCCGATCTTCGCGGCGCTGATGATGGCGACGATGCTTGTATTGCCCAAGACGGCACTAGCCGATTGCGAAGTTACAGAGACGGGCATCCCTGAGGATGCAATCGCTCCCATCGACATCGGTGGCGCGCGTCGAGATATAGCCGAAGCAGGCATCGGCATCGGCGGGACCTACTACGGTGAATTCTTCGCCAACTCAGGCGGCGTCCATCAGGGAGGCGAGTATGATGGCGGCCTTAAGCTCTACCTAAATGCCGAGATGCAGAAGCTCGGCTTCTGGAAGGGTCTTTGTTTTTTCGTCGACGGGTTCCAGCTCCATGGCGTCAGCATCACCGCGGCTAATATTGGAAGTTTGATACCAGTCTCAGGTATCGAAGCGACCCCGGCAACTCGCCTGTTCGAAATCTGGCTTGAGCAAAAGATGTTCAGAGAGAGATTGAGCGTGCGAGTAGGCCAGCTCGCGGTCAACTCAGAGTTCCTTCTTAGCGAAGGAGCTGCATGGTTCCTCAGCGCCACATATGGCTGGCCCCCAATCACTGCCGCGGATTTGCCAAATGGTGGACCAGCTTATCCGTTGTCCCAGCCTGCCGTGCGCGTTGCATTTAATCCTAGTGACCGATTTGGGCTTATGGCTGCGGTTTACAACGGCGACCCCGCTGGGCCGGACTGCGAGGGCGACCCTCAACGCTGTAATGCGCACGGGCTCGACTTTGAGCTAGACGATCCGCCGCTTTTGTTCGTCGAAGGAGCCTATAGGTACAATCAGCATGCTCTCGCCGGCACAATCAAGCTCGGTGGTTGGAACGATTTCGGCAAGTTCGAAAACCAGCGCTTTGACTCCGGCGGCAATCTCATAGCTGTCACCGGCCTTCCTGGACGCCTTATAGACAACAACTACGGGCTCTACCTTGTAGTCGACCAATTGCTTTGGCGGGTGCCTGAAAGCGAGAATCCAAAGGGTGTGGCCGTCTTCGCCCGTTTCATGGGTGCGCCCGACGATCGCAACCTCGTCAGCTTTTACACGGATATGGGCATCACCTTCACAGGTGTAATTCCGAACAGGCCGAACGATGGGTTTGCAATTGGTTTCGCCTATGTCGGAATTTCGGACACAGTGCATGCCTTCGATGTCGATTTGGGTGTGCCGATTGCACGAAATTACGAATCAGCTCTCGAGCTCTGTTACACGATCGAGGTCAGGCCAGGGTTGTTGCTGCAGCCGGATTTCCAATATATCTGGCAGCCGGGAGGCAACGTGGTGGATGAGGCGGGCCGCAAAATTGAGGATGCGGCTGTGATAGGCGCTCGCACCACGATTAACTTCTGATACGAGCAATGTCTGTTCGGGGGTTCACACTCTATTCGTTGTGCTAGTTTTGCCCTTGACTGAGGCGCTTAACACCGTCCAGCGCATCCTTGAAAGTTGGAGCTATTTTCAACACCTCGTTGAAGTCCTCAAGAGCCTTGTCGTGTTGACCCAAGCGCTCGTAGGCCATCCCCCGCTTGCTGAGGCCTTCGATGTTAGGCGTTAGCTTTAGCCCTTTCGTAAAGTCGGCAATCGCGTTTTCATACTGGCGCTCTTCGAAGTAAAGGTCGCCCCGCGCGTAATAGCAGAGGGGCAGGTTGGGATCCTTCTGGATGCCGGTGTCCAAATCCGCCTTGGCTTTTTCGAGATCACCGTTTCGGACCAAACCCAAGCCACGGTTGCAATATGCGCAAGCAAAATTGGGTTGCAGCCGGATCACCTCTCCAAGGTCCGCGACGCCTCGTTCAAATTTTCGGAGGAGGATGAAAGCTATGCCCCTATTATACCAAGCTTGAACGCCATCGGGCTTAAAACTGATGGCTTTGCTGAAGTCGGCGATAGCCAAATCAGGCTGGCCTGTTTGGAGGTATGCGCTTCCTCTATTCAAGTACGCGGCCTCGTTTTCCGGATCGATGCTAATTATTTCGCTGAAGATTTCGACAGACAAGGCGGGCTTGCCTTCCTGTACGCATGCGAAAGCGCGCCGCATTAGATAATCGACTTTAACATCCTTGGATGAGCCTTCCGTCAAAGCTGGCAAATTCCCACAAGTGGACTCGGCAAAGGTCGGAGATGAGCCGACAAGGATCAGGGCAATGGCTGCGATTGAAAAAAGGGGAGCTAGTATCGTCATTTGCATCGACATGGGAGCCTCGCTGATGATTCGCTTCTGGGAACACTCGCGGCCGCACGCATCAGTCAAGCTTGAAGCGCGCTTGTTCCGGCTTGTGGCCTGGCATGGTGAGAGTCGTTGAGCAGCGGCTCGCACTGCCTCGTTGAAGCCCTTCGGTGCCTTGACGCGGAAGTCCTCGGGGAAGAGCCCCCAGCCGTCCTCGACGAGTGGTCGATAGGCTTCATGCTGCAAGTCGCTCATTCGTACCTCCGAGCCTTTGGTTTTGCTTCGGAGATAGTGGGGCGGCCCAGCAAATTTTTGTAGGTCGGTTTTGCCGTTTTTGCCGCGTCGTTTCAGGCGCGAGAAGAAGGGGCGGGAAAGTGACCCTGGCCCGATGTCGGACGCGTGTGTTGGACGAACCTCATTGCTCGTCCCGAGTTCGCCCCTTGACGCGCGGTCCCGACTGCTCTCTCCACGGCTCCGCCGCATCGACCCGCGCCCGGTTCACTACGACGGTTTCGGGGACGGGCCATCCCATCGTCCAGTACTTAAATCCGTCGACAGCCCAGTAGAGATGCCGGACCTGGTAGTAGAAGTCGGCGTAGCCGAATCTGCGAATCAAAGTCACGAAGCGATTGAAGTCTGTGCTGTCGGGTTCGTCTGGCATCCACGTACGGACTGTGTACTCGTGCGGAGCCGTCTCGCGATCGATCTCCGCCAGCCCTGCGGTCGAGGCAGGCGGGGATTGCGGGATAGGACCTTGCGGCGGCGGCCGCCCTCTCGCCAGCGAGGAGAACATGCCGCACAGCTTCGCGAGCAAATCGACCGCTTGCAGGTCCATGCGGCCGCTCAAGCTGTGTTCCACTTCGAGCTGAAAATTTGTGTGGGGTTTCGCCGCCTCTGATCGAGGCGAACAACACTAGCGTTGCCGTTCGGCTGATTCGGCGCTACCAATTGACTTCTCCTGATGTGGCTTTTGACAGGGCTTCATGGGAGTTTCAAAGAGGCTCTCGGGCGGCAACCCGGGGGCCTCTTTTCTGCAAGTGTCATCGAACTCGTCGAGTGCTTCTTCTAAAAACAGGTTGCGCTTGCCGATGACCAGCGGTCTCGGAAAGCGAGAGTCGTTGCGAAGTATGCGCCACAACCACATCTCGCTCTTGCCGCCGTAGCGGCCGAGAACCTGTTTTGTGTTGAGATAGCGCCGGGGGCGCTGAAGACCGTCTTGATGCATTTAGAAATCCTCATTTGTTTTAACTCGGAGGCATAAGGATTCGCGGATTCGCTCGGTCTCTTCAACCGGCCAACTTTAGCGGCGCCCACCGGCGGCACTAGCAAATCACCTCTCTGTTTTAACCAGGGGGCAATATGCCTGGGGATTTGCGGAAGCAGCAAGTGTGCGCAACAGTGAAGTTGGTGAATAGCGGGGATAGCGGGGATACGTTGTGGATCACACCGGGGAAATTTAGAGGGAAAGACTATTGGTCCCTATCGCCATGACATGCGCGCCCCACGCCTCAAGCGCCGCTCGCTTCTCTGCATCGAAACTGTGACGCTGATAAACTCCCACCACGCCGGCGCGCGAGCCCGAGACGTGTCCAAGAACCGCCTCGATAACTTGAAGGCTCACACCAAGCTTCTGCATCCCCGTCGCAACGGTGCGCCGAAGATCATGCACTCGCCAGCCGGTGACACCGGAGGCAGCATCCAGGTCAATCTTGCACTTGCTCCATCCCGAAATGGGTTTCGTGCCGCCCATGGTGAACACGAACTCGCATCCCTGTATGCGCGGCATTGAGTCGAGCAGCGACCTGGCCGGAGCCGACAGCGGAATGGTGTGCGCCACGCCGGTCTTGGTGCGGTCGCCCTCAAGCTTGATCGTGTCGCCGTCAATCTCCGACCATCTTAACTGTGCAATCTCCTCTCGCCGCGCGCCCGTCAGCGCCAACATGCGGACCACGCCGCCATAGGGGCCATCGGCAGCACGCCAAATCTTCAGTAGCTCGTCGTCAGTCAGCACGCGCTCGCGGCTTTTGCCGTTGCCCACGCGAGGCATTCCCGCCGTAGGGTCAACCTTCAGAATGTCCCGCTCGATGCACCAACGAAAGAAGCGGCGCACATAGGCTTGCACCCGCCGCGCCATGATCGGAGCGCCGCGGTCTGCGATGGAATCGAGCAGATCATGAATGTCGCGCTTGGTGATCGCATCGACGCGCTTGCCGCGCCATGCGGGAAGCAGATCGGCATCGAGGGCGCGGTGAACTTGATATTGCGATGAGGCTTTGTTTTTCGACTGGTCTCGCTTCAGCCACTCCTCGACCACGGCCTCGAAGGCCATCGCAGGAGCTTTCGCGCCGCCGCAGGGGTCTTCGCCTCTGGCGATTGCCTCACGGGTCTTGCGCCATTCCATGCGGGCACCGGCCAAGCTGGTCGAAGGCCAGCGCCCCAACGTCTTGCGCCGCAGCCGTCCGCCGTGGCGATAGAACACCTCGAAGGTTTTGGCCCCGCCATATCCGACCCGCAGAGCGAGCCCCGGATAGCCGAGGTCGAATATCTCAAGTGACCCCTCCTTCGGGGGCTTGACGCGCTCGATATGGGGTACGGTAAGATGCCTTCTCATCGACGGTCACAAGGTCCCCTCATGTAACGAAAGGTAACAAACCGTCTTGTTTTAGAAGGTTACCGCGTGAAAGGCAATGTTATAGTTTGTTGCCAAAACCCGAGGCTTTCCAAGGGATTGCTTGGTGAATTTCGGGAGGGAATGTTAGGCTAGGTTTTCCGGGAATATATCACCCGGATTCACAAGGAGCGCAAGCATGCTTCTCGGGCTTCTCGCGCTGGTCGCCGCGGCGCTGTTCACGGGCGCGGCGTTCTATGTCAATTTCGCCGAGCAGCCGGCACGGCTGAAGCTCGACGACCGCGCCCTGCTCGCCGAATGGAAGCCGGCCTACAAGCGCGGCTTCATCATGCAGGCGAGCCTGGCCGTGATCGGCTTCCTGCTCGGCGCTGGCGCCTGGTGGCAGGCCGGCAGCATCCTGTTTATCATCGGGGGACTCGTCATACTCGCCAATTGGCCCTGGACGCTTCTGGTCATCAAACCGGTGAACGATGCGCTGATGGCGACCCCGCTGGAAAAGGCAGGGCCGCAAAGTCGGCGGCTCGTCGAGAAATGGGGCACGCTGCACGCCGTCCGCACCGGGCTTGGCGCGCTCGCCCTCGCCATTTTCCTAGCGAGCCTCGCCGATCTTGCGCAACAGGCTTGACGACACACCCCCTAAAGCGCGATGAATGCTCCCTCGTGGTGATTTGGCCGGCCGGCTTGCAGCCACGTTAAACAAGTCGCTAAAAGGCCGCGGACGGTATCATCCCGGCTTTTGGCGGCAGCCAGAAACCGGGTTTTTTGTTGCGGCCGGTCGCAGGGTGTGTTCGCGAGGAGTTGGGCCATGGCCGCAAGCAAGGACCGTGAGGGGTGGCGTCCCGCCACGAGGCTCGTGCATGAGGGGACGCTGCGCAGCCAATTCGGCGAGACCTCCGAGGCCATCTTCCTCAACTCCGGTTATGTCTACGACAGCGCCGAGCAGGCCGAGGCACGCTTCAAGGGTGATGAGGCCGGCTACGTCTATAGCCGCTACGCCAATCCAACCGTCGCCATGTTTGAGGCGCGCATGTGCGCGCTCGAAGGCGCGGACGCCGCGCGCGGCACGTCGAGCGGCATGGCGGCGGTGGCGGCGTCGCTGCTCTGCCATCTGAAGACCGGAGATCATGTCGTCTCGGCGCGCGCGCTGTTCGGAAGCTGCCGCTACATCGTCGAGGACCTGCTGCCCCGCTATGGCATCGAGACGACGCTGATCGACGGGCGCGACCTCGCTGCCTGGGAAGCGGCGGTGCGCCCGACGACGCGCGCCGTGTTCTTCGAGACGCCGACCAACCCGGTGCTCGAACTGGTCGACATTGAGGGCGTGTCGAAGATCGCCAAGAAAGCCGGCGCGCTGGTCGTGGTCGACAATGTGTTCGCGACACCGCTGCTGCAGCGGCCGATCCCGCTCGGCGCCGAAATCGTCGTGTACTCTGCGACCAAGCATATCGACGGCCAGGGGCGTTGCCTCGGCGGCGTGGTACTCGGCCCGCGCGAGTTCATCGAGGAGAAGCTGCACAATTATCTGAAACATACCGGGCCGTCGCTCAGCCCGTTCAACGCCTGGGTGCTGCTCAAGGGGCTCGAGACGCTCACCGTGCGTGTCGCACAACAATGCGCATCCGCCACCGCAATCGCCGACTTCCTTGCCGAGCGGAAGGAGATCGGCCGCGTGCTCTATCCCGGGCGCCCGGACCATCCGCAAGCCGGGCTCGCCAATCGGCAGATGCTAGGCGGCGGTCCGCTGGTCGCTTTTGAGGTCAAAGGCGACAAGGCGGCCACGTTTCGCGTCCTGAACGCACTCTCGATCGTGAGGATCAGCAACAACCTCGGCGACGCGAAGAGCCTGATAACACATCCCGCGACCACGACGCATCAGCGGCTCACGCCGGAGCAGCGGGCCGAGCTTGGGATTTTCGACAATTCATTGCGGCTTTCTGTCGGGCTTGAGGACGTGGCGGACCTTATGGACGATCTCGACCGGGCGCTCGCGGCCGCGCAATAATCCGCGCGCGGCGGGTGCCTTGCTTCGAAGGGTGGGCGTGTGCCACCCTTTATGCCAGTCAGATTATTGCGTGAGTGAGGACGTCATGTGCCGAAACATCAAGACGCTCTACAATTTCGAGCCGCCGGCGACGGAGGACGAGGTCAGCGCGTCCGCCTTGCAATTCGTGCGGAAGCTTAGCGGTTTCACGCGGCCGTCAAAGGCCAACGAAGCAGCGTTCGAGCGGGCGGTCGACAAGGTGGCGGAGGCGGCGCGCGAGCTGCTCGTCTCGCTCGTGACCAACGCGCCGCCACGCGACCGCGACACCGAAGCGGCCAAGGCGCGCGCCAAGTCGCTCGCGCGCTTCCGCTCCTCGACCGCGATGACGCCGATCAGGTCGTGACGCACGCATTCGCGCCCGATATCGAGCACCACACCGAGCTTGCGGACCTGCTTGCCGCGCTCGTCGCCTTCGACACGACCAGCGCTAAGTCGAACCTTCCGCTGATTGCCTTCATCGAGGAGTATCTCAAGGGACACGGCATCGCATCGGTGCTCGTCCCTTCCCAAGATGGTGAGAAAGCGGATTTGTTCGCCACGATCGGCCCTAAGGGGGACGGGGGTATCGGGCTTTCAGGTCACAGCGATTGCGTGCCGGTCGAAGGACAGCGCTGGACGAGCGACCCTTTCACGCTGACCGAGCGCGCCGGTAAGCTCTATGGGCGCGGCACGTGCGACATGAAGGGATTCATCGCCTGCGTGCTGGCCTCAGTGCCGCTGTTCAAGTCGCGCGCACTGAGGGAGCCGGTGCATGTCATCATTTCCTATGACGAGGAGGTCGGCTGCACGGGGGTCAGACCGTTGATCGCACGTCTCGGGCACGACCTACCGCAGCCGCACGCAATCATCGTGGGCGAGCCGACCTCGATGCAGGTCATCGACGCGCATAAGCGCATCGATGCCTACCGCACGCGGGTCGAGGGCCGCGAGGCGCATTCGAGCCTGCCGGGGCTTGGCGTCAATGCGATCTCGGCCGCGGCGGCGCTGATCGCCGAGCTCGACCGCATCGGCACCGACGTCGCCGCAAGACAGACCGACTCGCGCTTCGACCCGCCCTACTCAACAGTGAGCGTCGGCACGATCAAAGGGGGCACGGCCACCAATATCGTGCCGAAGACTTGCGAGTTCCGCTGGAAGGTCCGCAGCCTCCCCGACGCGCAGCCCGCCGAGATCCCGGACGAGCTCGATGTCTTCGCGGAGACCGCGCTCCTGCCGTTGATGCGGCAGGTTGCCGACGATGCCGCAATCGAAACGAGCAATGAAGGTTCTGTGCCGGCCTTCGTTGGGGCGCGGGACTCGGAGGCCGTGGCGCTCGCGCTCGCGCTCACCGGCGCCGAGCACACGCACGCCGTGTCCTATGCAACGGAAGCCGGACTGTTCGAGCAGGCAGGCTTCCCGGCGGTGATCTGCGGGCCGGGTGATATCGCGCAGGCGCATGCGGCCGACGAATATGTGAGCCTCGCCCAGCTCGACGCTTGTATGGCGTTTATCGAGGCGTTGGCCGACCGCCTCAGCGCTTAGCGAAGACGGCGGGATCAAAATTGTAGCGGCGGTTGCAGAACTCGCAGGTCACCCACACTTCGCCGTCGACCACCATTTCGTCGATATCCTCGGCCGAGAAGCGCTTGAGCAGCTCCTCGACGCGTTCCCGCGAGCAGCTGCAATAGCTCTCGAGCGGCACGGCGCGATAGGCGCGCACCTGCTCCTCGTGGAACAGCCGGTAGAGCAGCCGGTCGGGCGGCAGTGTCGGATCGAGCAGCTCGTGGTCCTCGACGGTCTCGGCGAGCGCCTTGGCGCGGGTCCAATCTTCTTCGGCGAGCGCGCCATGACTGCCTCCGCGACCGCCCTCGCGCGTGAGCTTCTGCACGAGCAGGCCACCCGCGCGCCAGGTCCAGTTCTTGCCGCCCTCTTCGCCCGGGCGGTAATGGCGCGCCACGGCGAGCTTGATGAAGGTCGGCAATTGCTCTGACTGGCGGAAATAGATGTGCGCGGCCTCGGTCAGGCTTTCGCCTTCGAGCGGCACGACGCCCTGGTAGCGCTCGGTCTCGGCGCCGCGGTCGATGGTCATGGCGAGATTGCCCTGCCCGATTAACTTCTCGCCGGGCGCGAGCGCCGTGATCCGCTCGGCCGAAAAGCGCGCATAGCCACGCAGTTCGCCCGGAACCTGATAGTCCGCGACAAGCAGATCGACGGGCCCGTCTGTTGCAGCTTGGAGTATGAACTTGCCATCGAATTTGAGCGCCGCGCCGAGCAGCGCCGTAAGCGCGACCGCCTCACCGAGCAGCCGTGACACGGGCTCGGGATAGTCATGCTGCGAGAGGATGATGTCGACCGTCGGCCCAAGCTTGACGAGCCGGCCGAGCACGTCGGCCTGCTCGGCCTGGAACGGTAGCACCAGATCGTCGGCGGGCACGCGAAGCTCGACCAGCGGCTCCGGCACGGACTCGTTCATCGTTTGGCCCCACGCCGCTTCGTGCTTGCGCGTTTCACGCCGCCCCGCTTCCCCGCAAGACCGCCGAGGCACCAGGCGAGGATCGCCTTCTGCACATGCAGCCGGTTCTCGGCTTCGTGCCAGACCGCCGATTGTGGGCCGTCGATCACGCCTGCCGTCACCTCGCCGCCGCGATGGGCGGGCAGGCAGTGCATGAAGATCGCGTCCTTGGCGGCAGCTTTCATCACGGACTCATCGACCTGAAACGGCTTGAGCGCAGCCTTGCGCTTCTTTTCGTCGTTGTCGCCCATCGAGACCCAGACATCGGTCACGACACAGTCCGCGCCCTTCGCCGCCGCAAGCTTGTCGTGCCCTACCTCAATCACTGCGCCTTGGCCGCGCGCCCAGGCAAGCAACGCGGGCGACGGGGAATATTCAGGTGGGCATGCGATCCTGAGCCCGCAACCGAAGCGCGCCGCGGCATGCACCCATGAGGTGGCAACGTTATTGGCGTCACCGATCCAGGCGATTGTGCGGCCATGAATAGGCCCTTTCAGCTCCTCGAAGGTCATCACATCGGCAAGCACCTGGCAGGGGTGGGAGCGCGAGGTAAGCCCGTTGATCACCGGCACGGTTGCGTTCTCGGCGATCTCGAGCAGCGTCTCGTGCGGGCCGGTGCGCAGCATGATCGCATCGACGTAACGCGACAACACGCGCGCGGTGTCGGCCAGCGTTTCGCCGCGCCCGAGCTGCATGTCCTGCGGGCTCAACACGATGGCCGTGCCGCCGAGCTGATGGATGGCGACCTCGAAAGAGACGCGGGTACGGGTCGAGGGCTTCTCGAAGATCATCGCGAGCACAGGCGCTTGCGTGAGCTTGACGCTCTTAGGCGTGTGCCCCTTGCGCTTCATCGCGAGCGCAAGGTCAACGATCGCACGTAAAGTGCCGGTGTCCAATGCGTCGATATCGAGGAAGTGCTTCGGCGACATGTGCTCGGCCCGGCGGAAAGGTTTAAGCGCGGGCGAGCGCGCCGCTCTTCACGGCAACGCAGGCGGCATCAAGCTTAGCGGCGGCGAGGTCGATCTCTTCCTCGCCGATAATCAGCGGCGGCAGCAAGCGCACGACATTGTCGCCGGCCTGTACGGTCAGCATCTTCTCGGCGCGGAGCGCCTCGAGCAGCTTGGTGTTCGGCACCTTGCATTTCAGCCCGAGCATGAGCCCCTGCCCGCGCACGTCTTCTATGATCTCGCCATGCTCGTCCTTCAGCGCGGCAAGGCGCTGCTTCAGCCTGAGGCCGGTCTGCGCGACGTTCTCGAGAAGGCCGTCCTCCAGCACCACATCGAGCACGGCGTTGCCCACCGCCATGGCAAGTGGATTGCCGCCGAAGGTCGAGCCGTGGCTGCCTGCGGTCATCGTGCTGCCGACAGCTTCGGTGGTGAGGCAGGCGCCGACCGGGAAACCCCCGCCGAGGCCCTTCGCCGTCGCCATGATGTCGGGCGTAATGCCCGCCCATTCATGCGCGTAGAGGCGCCCCGTACGGCCAATGCCCGTCTGCACCTCGTCGAGGATCAGGAGAATGCCTTTCTCGTCGCAGAGCGCGCGCAAGGCCTTGAGGAAGCGCGCCGGCACCTCGCGCATGCCCCCTTCGCCCATGATCGGCTCGATCAGCACACCGGCAGTTTCGGTGCCGATAGCCGCCTCGACCGCCTCAACGTCGAAGCCGGTCACCTGATCGAACGCATCCACCGGCGGCCCGAAGCCTTCCAAATGCTTGGCTTGGCCACCGGCGGCGATGGTCGCGAGCGTACGCCCGTGAAAGGCGCCTTCGAAGGTGATGAGCCGGTAACGCTCAGGCGCGCCTTGCATAAAGTGATAGCGGCGCGCGGCCTTGATCGCGCACTCGACGGCCTCGGCACCGGAATTGGCGAAGAATACGCGGTCTGCAAATGTCGCGGCGCAGAGCCGCTCGGCGAGCCGCTCCTGCTCCGGGATGATGTGCAGATTGGAGACATGCCAGAGCTTCTTAGCCTGCTCGGTCAGCGTCTTGACCAAGTGTGGATGCGCGTGGCCGAGCGCCGTCACCGCCACGCCACTCGCGAAATCGAGATAGCGCTCGCCCGACGCCGTTAAGAGATAGGCGCCCTCCCCGCGCGCGAAAGCAAGCTCGCTGCGGGCATAAGTCGGGAGGAGGGCCGACATGCTGTGCTGGTCCCTGAAACAAAAACGCCGCCGGGCAGGGCGGCAGCAAGAACGATGAGGAATATGGCGCGCGCATTGCTGTGTCAATCGGGCCGCATCCGCGGCTTATCCAACGCTCGTCCACGCGCAAGACGACACTCATGTTTGTGTTCTTGCAGGAGAAGTGGCAGAATCGGATCGTTCCGGTGGAAAACGGACGATCAAGCGTGGCGGACGCTTGCCGGGTTTTCGCGGAACTAGTAGGGTAATTATCGCTCGGCTACCAGATGTCGTGGGTGCTGCGTCGCGCCCGGGCGGTCATTCTCAGCAGTAATTCTGAGTGTTCGAACGCCGTCTCCGGTGAGACGGGGGGATTCCGAGTCCAAATCGAGGAGGCCAACCATGGCTTGGACTGAAGAGAGGGTTGAACTGCTGAAGAAGCTCTGGGCTGAAGGACTTAGCGCGAGCCAGATCGCGGGTCGCTTAGGCGGCGTGACCCGCAATGCGGTGATCGGCAAGGTCCACAGGCTCGGGCTTGCGGGACGCGCAACGAGCTCGCGCTCGAGCGCGCCACGGCCGCGGCGGACACACGTGCCGCGCGCCAACCGCGCGCCGTCGCTGATGTTCGGGACGCGCGGCAACACCGCGCTCAAGCCTCAATACGAGGCCGAACAGGATGCGGAGCCGGCACCGCTCGTGGAGCTCGTCATCCCGCTCAATGAGCGGGCGAGCATCATGACGCTGAAAGAGTCGATGTGCCGCTGGCCCATCGGCGATCCGGCCGAGCCCGAGTTCCATTTCTGCGGTCGCAAGAAATGCGGGACGCTGCCCTATTGCGAGCATCATGCCCGCATGGCGTATCAGCCGGTGCAGGTGCGCCGCCGCGAAAAGCGCGCTGCTGCGGGCTAGCCGCATCGCAGCAGACTGGCGACAAGAGGCGCCCGTTGCGGCGCCTCTTTTTCATCGTGAGCCAACGTGATCAGCTAAGCCGGTTCTTCGAGCTTGTCGGCGAAGGCATAACCCGCGCCGCGCACGGTGCGCACGGGATCAGACTCGTTGCCGCGCATGGTCGCCTTGCGCAAGCGCCCGATATGCACATCGACCGTGCGCTCGTCGACATAGACGTTGCGACCCCACACGCCGTCGAGCAATTGCGCGCGGCTGAACACGCGGCC
Organism: uncultured Alphaproteobacteria bacterium; assembly: GCA_963821255.1. Classification (GTDB taxonomy): domain Bacteria; phylum Pseudomonadota; class Alphaproteobacteria; order Rhizobiales; family Methyloligellaceae; genus Methyloceanibacter. Next base: position 251,764 of record CAWGCX010000010.1, read on the forward strand.
GGGACTCTGCATGAGGAACTCGAGCAGCCGGAACTCGGTCGGCCCGAGATGCACCTGGCGGCCGTTGCGCGTGACGCGGTGGGATTCGCGGTCGAGCTCCATGTCGCCGACCTTCAGCACCGAGGCGATGCGCTCTGGGTTCGTGCGGCGTAGGATGGCGCGCACCCGGGCCATCAGCTCAGGCAGCGAGAACGGCTTGACGACATAGTCATCGGCGCCGGTGGTCAGCCCCCTAATGCGGTCATTCTCCTCGCTCCGGGCGGTGAGCAGAAGGATCGGGATGGTGCGCGAGTCCTTGCCGGCACGCAGCCTGCGGCACAGCTCAAGCCCGGAAATTCCCGGTAGCATCCAATCGAGCACGATGAGATCCGGTGCGCTCTCGGCGATTGCCATCTCGGCCTCGTCGCCACGATGCACGACGTCGACGGCATAGCCCTCGGCTTCGAGGTTGTAGCGGAGGAGCAGCGCCAAAGGCTCCTCGTCCTCGACCACCAACACCTTGGCTCCGGCAGTCATCGGTGTCTCCTCCAGCATGGATCTATCCGGCAGAGCGCTTCAACGCGACCGGTGTCGAGCTCGTCGTATCGCCCTTGGGGCGCTGGTCGGTGATCGTCCGGCCCGTCGCCAGGTAGTAAACGGTCTCGGCGATGTTCGTCGCATGATCGCCGATGCGCTCGATGTTTTTGGCGCCGAACAGGAGGTGGGTGCAGAGTCCGATATTGCGTGGATCTTCCATCATGTAGGTGAGGAGCTCGCGGAACAGCGAGTTGTACATCGCGTCGATCTCCTCGTCCTTGTACCAGACCTTGAGTGCGCGTTCGGCGTCGCGCTCGATGAAGGCATCGAGCACCTCCTTGAGCTGGCTCAGCGCGAGCTCGCCCATATGCTTGAGGCCGAGCATCAGCTGCTTCGGTTGCTGCTCGCCCACCACCGCGACCGCGCGCTTCGAAAGATTCTTACCGAGATCGCCGATGCGCTCGAGCTCGATCGAGATGCGGAGCGCCGCCATGATCTGGCGCAGGTCGTAAGCCAGCGGCTGACGCTTCGCGATCATGATGACCGCCTGCTCCTCGATCTGGCGCTCGAGTGCGTCGATCTCTTCGTCTTCTTTGATGGTGGCGACCGCAAGCTCGGGGTCGCGGCGCTCCAGCGCATCGAAGGACTGGCCCAGTAGCTTCTCGACGAGACCGCCCATCCTGGCGATCTGGTTGTTGAGGTGCGTGAGCTCCTCTTCGTAAGACCTGACGATATGCTCGTGCTGCCGTTCCATCGTTCAATGCTCCTCAAGCCGCATCAACCGAAGCGGCCGGTGATGTAATCCTGCGTCTTGCTGTCGGCGGGATTGGTGAACATCTTGACCGTGTCATCCACCTCCACAAGCTTGCCGAGATGGAAGAAGGCGGTGCGTTGCGACACGCGGGCGGCCTGCTGCATCGAGTGGGTGACGATGACGATGCAGTATTTCTTCTTCAGTTCGTCCATGAGCGTCTCGATGCGCGCAGTGGCAATCGGGTCGAGCGCCGAGCAGGGCTCGTCCATGAGGATCACCTCAGGGTCGACGGAGATGGCGCGGGCAATACAGAGCCTTTGCTGCTGGCCTCCGGACAATCCGGTTCCGGACTCGTTCAGACGATCCTTCACCTCCTCGAACAGGCCGGCCCTCTTCAGGCTCTTGACGACGATCTCTTCGAGGTCGGTCTTGGATTGGGCCAGGCCGTGGATGCGCGGGCCATAGGCCACGTTCTCGAAGATGGATTTGGGGAACGGGTTCGGCTTCTGGAACACCATGCCGACGCGGGCGCGGAGCTGCACCGGATCGACGCGGGGCGAATAGATGTCCTCCCCGTCCAGCCTGATGTCGCCTTTCATGCGGCAGCCGTCGATGACGTCGTTCATGCGGTTGAGGCAACGGATGAAGGTGGATTTGCCGCAGCCCGACGGGCCGATCAGCGCCGTGACGGAACGGTCCTGTATGTCGAGCGAGACGTCGAACAGCGCCTGCTTCTCGCCGTACCAAAGGTTCACGTCGCGCGCCGTCATCTTGAGCTCGGTCTGCGCGGCGGCGAGCTTGGGCTCGGCTTCGTCTCTCATAGGCACGTGCACCCGCACGACCGGCGGCGCCTCTACCTTGGCTTCCATGACGCGCATCCCTTCTACCACTTCCTTTCGAGCCTGTGCCTAAGGACGATGGCGATGATGTTCATCACCGCGAGGAACGCCAGCAGCACGAGAATCGCCGCCGAGGTGCGCGAAACGAAGCCGCGCTCGGGACTGTCGGCCCAACTATAGATCTGCGTGGGGAGCGTCGTTGCAGGCTCGAGGATACCCATGCTTTCGATGCTCGGGATAAAGGCGTTCATGCCGATGAGAAGCAGCGGCGCCGTCTCGCCGAGCGCGTGCGCCATGCCAATGATCGTGCCGGTGAGGATGCCCGGCATGGCGAGCGGCAGGACGTGATGCAGCGTGACCTGGTGCTTGGAGGCGCCGACACCGAGCGCCGCCTCGCGGATCGACGGCGGCACGGCTTTCACTGCCGCTCGCGTGGCGATGATGATAACGGGCAAGGTCATCAGTGACAGCACCATGCCGCCGACAAGCGGCGCCGAGCGCGGCAGCCCGAAATACCCTAGGAACACAGCAAGGCCGAGCAGGCCGAACACGACAGACGGCACCGCGGCTAGGTTATTGATGTTGACCTCGATAAGGTCGGTGAGCCGGTTCTTCGGCGCGAACTCTTCGAGATAGAGGGCGGCCGCGATGCCGATAGGGAAGCTCAGCAGGAAGCAGACGAGCAGCGCGTAGAACGAGCCGGTGATGGCGCCCGCCAACCCTGCGCGTTCCGGGAAGCGGCTGTCGGCGTCGAAGAAGAGCTCCCAGTTGAAGGGCGTGCTCACCACACCCTTGGCCTCCAGCGCATCGAAGGCTTCGATCTGCTGCTGGCTGAAGCGCGGATTGAGCACCTTGGGCTCATCGCCCTTGGCGAAACATGGCATACGGCTTAGCGACCGGGAAGGCGATCTGCACCGTTTTGCCGATGATGGCGGGATCGGCCGCTACGGAGCGGGCAAGCACTTCGGGCGCGTCATCGGCAAGGATGGTGAAGATGCCCGTATCGTGGACCTCGGGCAGATAAGCTTGCAGGCTGTCGCGTGCGACGGCCGCGAAATCGCCGGTCGGAGGATCGCCCGACTGAATACGTGCCGGGTCGACATAAACATCGAGCTTTATCGCCGTGTGGCCGTCGGCATCGACGAGGAGCCCGCGACTTTGAAGCCGCTCGAACCAGCGCATCTGATTATAGGACAGAGCCGCGACCTCGCGCGGGATGACGCCCTTATGCAGCTGGTCGAACGGGTCCGCCACGGCGATGGGAAGGGTGATCCTCTGACCGATAATTTGCGGGTGCGCAACCACGTAGTCGCGCACGATATAGGCCGCGTCCGAGGTCAAGATCTTGGTGAGCTCGGTCTTCTCCTTGTCGGTCGTCGCCTGCGGGAACTGGCTCGTCATGGCCTCGCGGACGATAGCGCGGAAGTTGCCCTTGGCTGGATCCTGCGCGTCCACCTTGGCAGGATCGATATAGAGCTCGAGCGCGACCTTGGTCTGGAAGAAGGCGAGATAGCCGGTGGTGATGAGCGAGGCGAGCAGCACGCCGAGCAGACCGATGGCGAACGCGATTGCCGTGATGCCATAGACTTGCAGCCGTCGGTCGGCAGCATAGCGCTTTCGCAGGCGCCGCTGCGCGTCCTCCGACGCCCAGGCGGGAACGGAGCGGCCCGAATCTATGGCCTGAGCGTCACTCATATTGCTCCCGGTATTTGCGCACGATCCTGAGCGCGACGATGTTCAGAATGAGCGTCACGACGAAGAGCACGAGCCCGAGCGCGAAGGCGGCGAGCGTCTTCGGATTGTCGAACTCGACGTCGCCGATCAGCAGCGTCACGATCTGCACGGTCACGGTCGTCACCGGCTCGAACGGGTTGGCGGTGAGTGAGGCGATGATGCCGGCGGCCATCACCACGATCATGGTCTCGCCGATGGCGCGACTCACCGCGAGCAGGACGCCGCCCATGATGCCGGGCAGCGCCGCGGGCAGCAGCACCTTGGTGATGGTCTCGCTTTTGGTGGCGCCCATCGCATAGGAGCCGTCGCGCATGGCGCGCGGCACGGCGGCAATGGCGTCGTCCGAGAGCGACGAGACGAACGGGATGATCATGATGCCCATGACCGCACCGGCGGCGAGCGCGCTGTTGGGCGCGATGGGCATGCCGATTATCTCGCCGAAATTGCGGAGCGCCGGCGCCACGGTTAGCACGGCGAAGAAGCCGTAGACCACGGTCGGGATGCCGGCCAAAAGCTCGAGCAGCGGCTTGACCCACGCCCGCAGCTTGGGATGGGCATATTCGGTTAGATAGATCGCCGAATAGAGGCCGATGGGGATGGCGACAGCCATCGCGATGGCGGAGATCAGCAAGGTGCCGGCGAAGACGGGGACTGCGCCGAACGCGCCGCCGGCCGTGACCTGGCCCTCGCGGATTGGGTATCTGCGGCTCCCAGTTCAGCCCGAAGAAGAATTCGAGCGGCGAGACGTGCTGGAAGAAGCGCAGCGCCTCGAACAGAAGCGAAAGCACGATGCCGAGCGTGGTGAGGATGGCGATCAGTGAGCAAGTGATCATCAGGCCTGTCATCACGCGCTCGGTCCCGTGGCGCGCGCGGAACTCCGGCGCGATACGGCTGCTCGCGATGAGACAGGCCCAGCAGCGCGACGCTGAAGACGCTCGCGACCATGGCGTACCGGGCAATCGACTGCCACCGCTGATAGCGCTCGGCGGCCTCCTGCACGACGAGGTTCGGCTCGCCGAAGACATTGCCGGCGGCGACCGACCTGATCTCGCTGAGTAGAAGGCTGATCTGGCCGTAGTCGAGCCCTTGCGTGGCGCCGGGCGGGAGGCTCCAGAGACAGCAGCCGGTCGATCACGAGAGCCTTGCAGCAGGAGCCAGACGATAACCAGCAGGAAGGCGGGAATGCCGACCCAGGCGGCGACGAAAGCGCCATGATAAGTGGGGCGCGAGTGAAGCTTCCTGCTCGCGTCCCCCGACCGCGGCTATGGCTCTGCGGCGGCCGAAAAAGTAGCTCAGCACGCTCAGCGCGAGGATCGCAAGCAAGAGATAGCCGATCATGTGCAGTCCGCGCGCTCCCAGCGCCTGGCCCTAGCCGAGGGCCTTGTCTCACATCGAGTGCGTGGCCGCCTGCTCAGCGCGAAGCGGCCACGCTTCAATCATTTCTCATTTCTAACCTACGTGCAGCAGCACGCTCTAAGAGGTCGGGGGAGCCATCTTCTCCCCGTTCTTGGCGCGCTCCTGCGCTTCCTTCAGGGCGTCCGGGGCCAGCACCACGAGACCGCGCTCGTGGAGATAGCCATCGGGACCCATGGCCTCATCGCTCGTGTACTCGGCAACGAACTCATTCAAGCCGGGTATCACTTTGCGATGGGCGTTCTTGATGTAGATGAACAGCGGACGCGACAGCCCATAGGTGCCGTCGGCGATGGTGTCGAAGCTTGGCTCGACGCCACCGACCTTCACGCCCTGCAGCTTGTCCTGGTTTTCATAGAGGAACGAGTAGCCGAAGATGCCGAGCGCGTTGGGATCGGCCTCGATGCGCTGCACGATGAGATTGTCATTCTCGCCGGCCTCGATGAACGGACCGTCCTGACGCATCTTGGTGCAGGTTTCGGTGACGAGCTTGTCGAAATCGGCTTTTTCAAGCTCGCCCTTCTTCTGCTTGTAGTAGTCGAGCGCCTTGCAGCCTTCATGCATGGCGAGCTCGACGAAAGCGTCGCGCGTGCCGGAGGTGGGCGGCGGCCCGTAGACAGTGATCGCCACGTCAGGGAGCGATTTGTCCACGTCGCTCCATTTCTTGTGGGGGTTCGGGACGAGCTTGTCGCCGTCGGGAATCTCGGAGGCGAGTGCGAGATAGAGCTGCGCCTTGGAAAGGTCGATCGGCTTGCCCTTCTTCGACTGGGCGACCGACAGACCGTCATAGCCGATCTGAAGCTCGGTGATGTCAGTGACACCGTTCTTGGTGCACTGCTCCCACTCAGACTTCTTCATGGCGCGCGAGGCTCCGGTGAGGTCCGGGTTGGCTTCGCCGACGCCCTGGCAGAAGATCTTCATGCCGCCGCCAGTGCCGGTTGACTCGACCACCGGAGCCTTCTTGCCGGTCTTCTTGCCGAATTCCTCGGCGACGGCTTGTGTGTAGGGATAGACCGTCGAGGAACCGACGACCTTAATCTGATCGCGGGCCAGCGCCGGGCTGCCCGTCGAGAGAGCGGCGACGGCCAGCGTCGACGCTACGAGATAAATCTTGTTCACTTTGCGCTCCCTTCATTGTGTGAGCCTGTGCCGAGCGGATAGGCCGCCAGCCGGCCGGCACGCTAGTCGCGCGCGATCATTGTTTTATGACAGGCATGATTCCGCTTTATGACAGCCTAAGCGACTGACAACGCCTTATTTTCTTTAACAGGCCCTGTGGATAACGGGGGAGCGGTCAATCCCGGCGAAGCTCGTCGAGCACGACGGTGAAGGTCGAACCCTTGCCGGGCCCGGAGGTTATGGCGAGTTCGCCGCGATGGCGGTTGAGGATGTGCTTGACGATTGCCAACCCGAGGCCGGTGCCGCCCTTTTCGCGGCTCGAGGCGACGTCGATCCGGTAGAAGCGCTCGGTAAGCCGCGGCAAATGCTCGGGCGCGATGCCAGGCCCCTGGTCGATCACGGCGATGGTGTAGCGGCCAGCCAGCCGTCCGATCGAGGGGATATATTTGGCCTCGATCACGACGTCGTCGCTCTTATCGCCGTATTTGAGCGCGTTCTGCACGAGGTTCTGGAGCACCTGAACCAGTTCGTCGCGGTCGGCGCGCACGAGCGCGGGCCGGTCGAAGCGCCGGACGTCGAGCCGCACACCGGTCTCTCGCGCGAGCGGATCGAGCGTGTCCTTGGCGTGATCGATCACGTCATTGAGGTCGACATCATCGCTCGGCGGAACATGAGCGTTCATCTCGACGCGGCTTAGCGAGAGCAGCGCGTCGATCAGGCGCGTCATGCGCGAGGCCTGCTCGGCCATGATAGGCAGGAAGCGCTCCTGCGCGCCTGCATCCCCTTTGGCGCTTCCCTGTAGCGTCTCGATGAAGCCGCGGAGCGATGCAAGCGGCGTGCGCAGCTCGTGGCTCGCATTAGCGATGAAGTCGGCGCGCATCTGGTTGATGCGCTCGCCTTCGGTGAGGTCGCGCAGCAGCACGAGGATGTCATCCGCCTGCCCGTGCTCGCGCGCAAGCGGAGCCACGGTCGCTGCCATGCGCCTGCCGACCGGCACGCGCTCGGCGTAGGTGACGGTGACAGCACGCCCACGCTCGGGCGCTTGGCTTACCGCGTCGAGGAACTCCGGCGTGCGGATCACGGAAGAGATGTGGCTTCCCTCGCGCAACGCGGCGAACAGGCCGCGCGCCGGGGCATTCAAGAACATGACCTGACCGCTCTCGTTGAGCAGCATCACGGGGTCGGGCAGAGCGTCTGCCATCACCTGCATCGAGGAGGCAAGAGGCGGATTGGCAGCCGGGCGTGCCAGATCGGCGTCAAGGGGCCGGTCACTTCCCTGTCGCGGGAGAACCGCCGCGAGTGCCGTGAAACAGAGCAGGCCAAGCAGTCCTATCGGCGGAGGGAGACCGCCCAGGAGGACCAGACCGAGCATGATGGCGGCGACTGCGACGATGAACCAGAGCGAGGCCTTGAGCCGCGCAGCCATCTCCCGAAAGAACCGCAGAATCGCTGCCCAGGTCCTGGCTACCTGACCCGGCGCCAGGGCACCCGCATCATGTTGCGCCTGATTGCTCAAAGCTTGCCGCCGAGAGTCTTGCCGAATCTCCGACCCTTCCTCGACCTCGTCCTATGCACTTGCATTATCACGCTTTTGCGACATTCGCGTATGGCGCTTATGACAGGGCGGTGACAGCTAACCAGAAGCCCGTCACGCTATTGCTATAATTGTGGGAGCTAAGGAGCCCGTTTGCGAGGGGGAGAAACTGATGTCCTATCCCGGATTGCTTGAGGAAGTAGGGCCAGGCGAGGAGCTGCCGGGCTTCGACATCGACGATCCTGTGCTGCCCAAGGAGATCGCCGACAAGGCCCTGCAAAGCGGCGGCTATCCCTACACCGAGCGGATGAAGCGCAAGGCCTACCAGGCCGAGGTGCGGCCGCTGCAAGTCGAGCTGCTTAAGCTCCAGCGTTGGGTCGAACGCGAGAAGCAGCGCATTGTCATCGTCTTCGAGGGGCGCGATGCCGCCGGTAAAGGCGGCACGATCAACCGCTTCATGCAGCACCTCAACCCGCGGCACGCCCGCGCCGTGGCGCTCTCCAAGCCGACCGAGACCGAACGCGGGCAATGGTACTTCCAGCGCTACGTGGCCCATCTCCCCTCGGCCGGCAACATCGTCCTATTCGACCGCTCCTGGTACAACCGCGCCGGCGTGGAGCGCGTGATGGGGTTCTGCAGCGAGGAGGCAGCGGCCAAATTCCTCGAAGAGGCCCCGCCTTTCGAAGCAGGTCTCGTGCGCGACGGCCTCATCCTCATAAAGCTATGGCTCACGGTCGGGCGCGAGATGCAGCTCAAGCGGTTCCACGCACGCCGGCACCACCCACTCAAACGCTGGAAGCTCACCGACGTCGATATCGCCGGGCTTACCAAGTGGGACGCTTACAACATCGCGCAGGAAGACATCTTCCGCCTGACCCATACCGATGCCGCGCCCTGGACGGGGGTGCGAGCCAACGACAAAAGGCGCGCGCGCCTCAATGCCATGCGCGCTGCGCTGTCCCGCATCGACTATGCCGGCAAGGACTCCGCCGTCGCGACGGCCCCGGACCCCAAGATCGTGGGCGCGGGGCCTGCGTTTTTCGCCACGCAATAGGCCGTTGCTTTTCATATTTTTCCCCGATTTGCTGAAGATCCGGCCGTCAGTTGCCGAAACGGGGGACGTCATGATCGGTAAAATGACCTGCGCGAGCTCCGCGTCGCTTCTCGCTCTATTTCTCGCCGCAGGCGCGGCTTGGGCCTGCCCGCCCACCAAGACATGGACCACCACCGGTCCCGCGGACGACGCCGGTCTCGTATTGGCCGAGGGGCCATCGGTCACGGCCGAGCGTATCGCCGGTCCGTTCGAGGTGCCCTTCTCGGTGGCCCTGCTGCCCGATGGCTCGTTCCTCGTGACCGAGCGGCCGGGACGCCTCAAGCATGTCAAGCCCGGCGCAGATTCCCACGAGGTGACGGGCGTGCCGGCCGTTCTTTATCTCGCGCATGGCGGCCTGCTCGACGTTGCGGTCGATCCGGACTTCAACAGCAACGGGATCGTCTACCTCTCCTACCTCCAAGGTAACGAGAAGGAGTCGACGATGCGGGTGATGAAGGCGCGGTTCGACGGTCAAAGCGAGACGCTTGTCGACGGCCAAGTGATTTTCGAGAGCAATCCCGCGCCCAAGCACGACCAGATCGGTGGGAGGCTCGCGCTCGCCGGCGACGGTTACCTATTCCTGTCGCTCGGCGATCTTTGGGAGGGTGAGCGCGCGCAGAACCTCAAGGACCTCAGAGGCTCCATCGTGCGCATCCGCACCGACGGATCGATCCCCGATGACAATCCGTTTACGCTCCGCTCCGACGCGCGGCCCGAAATCTGGAGCTACGGCCATCGGAATCCGCAAGGCCTGGCTTACGACCGTGTCACCGGCATGCTCTGGTCACACGAGCACGGCGCCCAAGGCGGGGACGAGGTCAATTTGATCAAGCGCGGCGGCAATTATGGCTGGCCACTCGCGACCTACAGCATGGACTATTCGGGCCGCCCGATTGCCGTCAACAGCGAGATGCCCGGCACCGAGTTGCCGATCCATTATTGGGTGCCGCTGTCGGTCGCGCCGTCCGGGCTTGCGGTCTACACCGCGCAGGCCCCCGATACGACGCTTTGGATCAGCACATTGGCGGGACAGATGGTCGTGAACCTCACCGTGGTCGGCGACTGCGTTACGAGCGAGCGGCACCTGCTCAAGGAGCGGCTAGGCCGCATCAGGGACGTGCGCGTCGATGAGAACGGCGCCGTCTACATACTTACCGGCGATGGCACGCTCTACCGGCTCCTCCTTGAACCGGAAGACGTCGTCGCCGGGAAGACTCACCTCTAAGCGGAGGGATCGGTCTCGTGTATGATGGAGTTTGACCGCAAGAATTGGGGTGTGAGGGCAGGCTCGAGGGTGTAGTCCAGAGCCTGAGATTGACGCTTCACTCAGGATTGAGCCATGACCCCTGTTGCTGCCGAAATGCCCGTCACCAAACCCCGCCTGCGCGATGCGGCGAAATGGGCGGCGGTCGTAGCGCGCGACGCAGCCTTTGACGGCGTGTTCTATTTCTCCGTCGAGACAACCGGCGTGTATTGCCGCCCGTCTTGCCCAGCGCGACGTCCCAAGCGCGCGCATGTCCGCTTCCACGACAGCGCGGGAGAAGCTGAAGAGGCCGGCTTCCGTCCCTGCAAGCGGTGCCGGCCCGATCAGCCTTCGTTGTTCGAGACGCAGGCCGACAAGGTCGCCCAAGCCTGCCGCACGATCGAGACCGCCGAGCAAGAGCCCCGGCTCGACGATCTCGCGCGAGACGCAGGCCTGAGCCCGCACCATTTCCATCGCATCTTCAAGTCAATGCTAGGCGTGACGCCCAAGGCCTATGCCGCCGCACACCGCAAGAAGCGCGTGCGGGACGCTCTCGGCAAGAGAGCCACGGTGACTGAGGCGATCTTCGATGCGGGCTTCAATTCGGGCAGCCGTTTTTATGCGGCGGCCGAGGAGACGCTTGGCATGACGCCGCAAACATTCCGTTCCGGCGGAGTTGATACCGAGATCACATTCGCCATAGGCCAGTGCGCACTCGGACCGATCCTAGTCGCCGCGACGCGCAAGGGCGTGTGTGCGATCTTTTTCGGCGACGACACAGCGTCATTGCGTGCAGACTTGCGGAGACAGTTCCCGCGTGCGGGGCTCGTAGCCGGCGACGACACGTTCAAAGACACACTCGCTAGCGTGATCGCATTTGTCGAGGCGCCTCGCGGCAGGTTAGATCTCCCCCTCGATATTCGCGGCACCGCCTTCCAGCATCGCGTCTGGGAGGCGCTGAGGCACATCCCGCCGGGCAGGACCGCAAGCTACGCCGAGATCGCGCAAGCGATCGGCGCATCCGGCTCGGCGCGGGCCGTGGCGCGCGCCTGCGCCTCGAACCCGATCGCTGTGGCCGTCCCCTGCCACCGCGTAGTGCGGAGCGACGGGTCGCTATCGGGCTATCGGGGCGGCGTGGACCGCAAGCGCGCGCTGCTTGCCCGCGAGGCGAAGTGAAGCACAGCTAGCGGGTCAGGCCCTTGGCGGCGAGGTCTGCGAGGTAAGCCTGCCAGCGCGCTTCCTGCTGCTCCCCGAGTTCGCGCAGATAACTCCAGGAAAAAAGGCCGGTGTCGTGGCCGTCGTCGAACACGATGCGCACGGCGTAGTTGCCGACCGGCTCGAGCCTGAGGATGGCGACACTTCTCTTGCCGCCCACGGTGACGCGTTGATCCTCGCTATGGCCCTGCACCTCGGCGCTTGGCGAGAGTACGCGCAACAGTTCGGCCGGCAACGCGAAATGCGCTCCGTCGTCGAAGCTCACGGTCAGCACGCGCTTGTCCTTGTCAAGCTTGAGCTCGGTGGGCCACGGCTCGGCCATCAAATGCTCCTAGCCGAGATCGATCTCGCCTTCGACCACGTGCTTCAAGCCGGTGCCCTCCCCGGTCAGCACCATCTTGACCTTGAGCTTGCGCATGCCGGCGAGATCTTCCTCGCGCACAACCCGTTCGATCGCCTGTTGGGAGGTGACGCCGACCTCCTTCAGGAATTTCCGCATCGACATGTTGAACTCTTGCTCGTCCATCAGCGATCTCCTTTGGCGCCCCTGCCCGCGTATATTAGTGGCGAAGCGCAGGCGCGGACACCATCCTTGAAAAAGCAAACAGGTCGCGGCGGGAAGCCCAAACGGACGGTGAAGCGCCGGAGCGCGTCGGCTGCCTCGCTTGCCGACCCCCGCTACCGGAAGCGCGTGGTCAAGAGTGCCAAAGCCTATACGCGCAAGGGTAAGGGCAAGACTAAGTCGCGCGACGACGAGGCTGAGGCGGAAAGCTGACCGGCAGGGTTAACGAGGCTTTACCAAACAGGGTGTAATCCTGCGGGTGGTCTCAAAATCAGTCCTTCCGTCCCATCGGCTGGATCAAACCGCTTTGGGCGACACTTTGTTAATCAGTCAGCTTACGGCGTTTTTAACGCGTGGAAGCCTAGATTTGGCCTCCGTATCAGCGATCTAGCCGACAGCGAGGAACAGCAGCGGTACGCAAATGACGGGTTTCGCATCGCTCAAAAAGCAATGGCATTGGGCGGGATTAGCGCTTTTGTCCGCGCTGATCGCGACCGCCTCTCGCGCGCTTACCCTTCTCCAAGATCAAGATCGACCGCCAGTTCATCCGCAACATGACGCGGGATCCGCCATGCGCGCGATCGTCAAGACCATCGTTGCGCTCGGCAGGTCGTCGAGATCGCCGTTACGGCCGAAGGGGTCGAGACGCAGGAGCAGGCGGCCATGCTGCGCGAGTTCGGCTGTCCGCAGGTGCAGGGCTTTCTCTACGGCTATCCGGAAGCCGCCGATGCCGGCGCCCGCACCAAGGGCAAGGTCACGCCCATCCGCGCCGCGCGAAGCAGCGCCGCTTAAGCCTCTAGCCTTCCATCGTGATGCGGGGTGCCGGCCGAGCGCTTCCCTTGTGGCGCTCGAGCTCGGCCCAAGCGTTACGCGCAATCGCCCGATAGGCCTCAGCCGCCGGCGAGTCGGGTTCCGTCGCCACTACGGGGCGGCCTTCGTCGGATGTCTCGCGGATCCTGAGCGTCAGCGGCACTTCGCCGAGGAAGGGAACGCCGAGCCGAGACGCCTCCGCGCGCGCGCCGCCATGACCGAAGATATTGGAGGGCTCGCCGCAATGCGGGCAGAGAAACGTGCTCATGTTCTCGACAATGCCGAGCACCGGCACGTTCACTTTGCGGAACATGTTGAGCCCCTTGCGCGCGTCGATCAGCGCAAGGTCCTGCGGCGTGGAGACGATGACTGCGCCGGCGAGCGGAACTTGTTGCGCCATCGTAAGCTGGGCGTCGCCGGTGCCCGGCGGCATGTCCACGACCAGCACGTCGAGCTCGCCCCAGGCCACGTCCTTCAGCATCTGCGACAGGGCCGACATGACCATGGGCCCGCGCCAGATCATCGGGGTCTCTTCGTCGACCAGGAACCCCATGGACATCACCTTGAGGCCGTAGGCGCGCATCGGCTCGAGCTTGTTGCCGGCAAGGGGCTGAGGCTGGCCCCTCAACCCGAGTAGACGCGGCATTGACGGCCCGTAGATGTCGGCATCGAGGACGCCGACTTTCAGCCCTTGCTCCTTGAGCCCCAACGCCAGATTAACAGCGGTCGTGGACTTGCCGACGCCGCCTTTACCTGAGGCAACGGCGATGATGTTGTCGACGCCTGGCACGCCGCCCGGCCGGTGGCGCGCGTCGCGGGCGGCGCCCGGCCGCGTCAAGGGCGAGCCTTGCGGCGCGGCGCCTCTGCCGTTGCCGCCCGGCGCGGCGCTACCGGGCGCGCGGTCCGCGGTCAGCGTCACCGTCACGCGCTCGACCCCCGGCACCGCCTCGACCGCCTTGGCGGCCTCCTGGCGCAGGGCTTCGAGCTCGCCGGCGCGTGCCGGGTCGACGGAGATCGCGAAATAGACCTTACCCTTGTGAACGACGATCTCCGAGACGAGGCCGAGCGAGACGATGTCGCCGGCGCGGTCCGGACCGGCCACTTGCTTCAGTGCTTCGAGCACGCGCTCTTTGGTGAGGGGTTTGCTCATCGATCTGGGGATATGTATTCCGGCTCCGGTCAGGGACCAAAGGGTTTTGTCGAGCCGACGTTCGAGGTCACGCCATGAATTCTGGGAACAGGTAGGGCAAGTCCTCGATCTTCCTCCAGCCGGCGCCTTCGTCAACCTTCTCGACTCTCAGATCTCTGAAATAGGTGTCGAGCACGGCCGCGCGCTCCTCGGCAAGAGGTGGACTGCAATAATCCTCCTCCTCCCACACCGCCACGCCGTCGCGGCGGATGCGTGCGCTCTTCAGCGATTTGGTGAGTGCCTTGCCAAATGGGCGCATGCTTACGAACTCGTCGCGACCGAGTCGTTCGCCAAGTTCTTCCATCAGCGCGTGCTCCGGCACTGCAGACACTAGATAGAACGCCATGCTGCTCTCCTAATAGGGGCAACGCAAAGCCTGGCAAGAACGTTCTAGCTCGCCACGACCAAGCCCGGGCTCGGTCGCAACGCGAACACAATTAGGCGGTCCCATAAGCGTCGGGGCAAGCCTGCAAAAATACGCGGGCCGACGGGGCTGACAGAGGGTTCAGTCGAGTTCGAGTACGCGTCATGCTCCGCTTCATTCGCCGCCCCGCACGGGCCGGCGCGTCTCACCGCATCACTGCCGCCGCGAGTGCGCGCTTCGTCGAAGCGCGGCGCATCCGCGCGCGTCTCCCCATGAATTCGCTCAACCGGCCGCCTGGAGGCTGGCGGCCATAGGCATGTGGGCCTGGAGGGCCCCTCAGTTCGTTAACGAACCCCGAAGCCTGAGCAGCCTGGGAAGGGCTCGAGGGCCCACGCATTAATAATTCGCGTGCTGGATGAGGACGGTAGTCAAACCTTCCTTAACCCTGGTCTTGCTATTCATGGCAGGGCGAGGGGCCAGACGCCATAGCGTGTGTCTCAGCCACTTCCACAAACACGAGGGGGAAGATGCACGTCGTGGTGGATTCGGATGTCTTGAAGGATGCCCGGGAAGCCGATCTCAATCGGCATCTCGACATGCTGTCGCGCTGCGTCGAGCGTGCGCGGGCCATCGGCGCGCCGTCGCCTTCGATAACCATGATCCTGCGTACCGCGGATTCGCCGCCCGCGCTCATCTTGGCCCACATGACCGACACGCTGCGCCGCGCGGGCGCGGGCGCGCGGGCGATCCTCGCGCGGCTCGAGCCAGAGGAAGATTTGCGGCGTCTCATTTCGAGCCTCTCGGAGCTTTCGCCGTCCGAGCCGGCGCAAGCGCTCATCCGCTGGGCGCGCAACCCGCGCCTGCTCGATGCGCACGAGCAGGCGACCTATGGCGAGGACATGTGCTGGTCGGGCGACGCCATGCGCCGCGAGAGTGACCGGCGCAACGTGCTTGCGCTTTTCAACGAAGGTGTTCCCGACCGCATGCGACTCGGGCGCCTCGCCTTCGAGGCGCTGTGGGCGATTTCCTCCCCCGTGCCGGACCGGCATCTCAACGGCCGCGCCGCGGCCAAGCCTGCCGGCGCCTTCCAGCCTTCGCAGGAGACCCCCGTCGCGGTGTCGCCGCTTCGTCCGAGCCTCCAAGCCTGGCCATTGATCCGGCATTAATTTTCCAGCATTGCCGGCCTGACCTTCGCGCCGCGCAAGCGGGTATGACGGAGGTTCGCCGCGCTTGCTAACGCACGACTTTGTCGCTTCTATTGTCGCCCCAACAATAAGGGTAAGGGTGAGGCGGATGAATCGGCGTGAGTTCGTGACGTGGGAGGGCCTGCTCGGCTGGGGCTATTCCGACGATGCCTGCATGAAGGAGTTCACGCCGATACAGATCCAGCGCATCAAGGACTGGTCGGCTATTACCGCTACCAGCGCAGCCGCCGGCGATGCGCTCACAGCGGCTTGCGCAGCTTCGCAAAGAGTTGGAGTGAGTTTGAGATGCGCTTAAGAGTGCTGGCCGTGCTCGTCTTATTGGGCGGCAGCACGCCTGCCGTCGCGGCCGATAGCGGGCCGCCCCTTGTCGAGCTGATGATCAGGCCGAACTATCTCACGGCCTACAAGACGATGATCGGCACGACCACCGTCTCTCCATGGGTTGTAGACTTCGCCAAGACCCTTGACGGACCGCCGGTGCCTTCGGCGGACCTGCTTGCCGGCGGCACGATCTACACGCTCGCCTTTACCTGCAAGCCAAATGAATGCGCCGACCATCAGCTTTTCGTTCTGTTCACGGGCGACGGCTCACGGGCTTGGGGGTTCGTTATCGAGGCTGAGCAACAGACCTGGCTCGGCGACCCCGACGATAAGATCAAGGAAGCGATCCTGAGCCGCTTGGAGTAGGCTCGATCCCTCGCATGGAAGAAACCGAACAACTGGCGCCGCTTTGCTTCGTGCTGATGCCCTTCGGCAAGAAGATGGATGCCGCGGGCCGCGTTACGAATTTCGACTCGGTGTACGACAAGGTCATCGCGCCTGCCGTCGCGCGCGCCGGGCTGGAGCCGATCCGCGCCGACGAGGAGAAGATCGGCGGCACGATCCACAAGCCGATGTTCGAGCGGCTGATGCTTTGCCATTACGCCGTGGCCGATATCACCGGCGCCAATCCCAATGTGTTCTACGAGCTCGGCATCCGCCACGCCATGCGCCCCCGCTCGACGGTGATCGTGTTTGGTGAAGGCACGGTGCTTCCCTTCGACATCGCGCTCGTGCGCGGCATCGCCTACAAGACCGACGGCGCCGGCGAGCCTGTCGAACCCGAAGTCCCGCTCAACGCCATTGCCAATCAGTTGATCTCGGCGCGCGGCAACCCGCTCGACGACAGCCCGATCTTTCAGCTCGTCGAAGGCGTACCGCGCTTCGAAGTCGACCACTCCAAGACCGACATCTTTCGCAAGAGCCACGACTATTCGAAGCGGTACAAGGATCGCTTGCGCGCCGCCGTGCGCGAGGGCGCGGAGTCGGTGCAGAAGATCGCGGGCGAGCCGGCGCTGTCCAACCTGCTCGAAGTCGAGAGCGGCATCGTGGTCGACCTCTTTCTGTCGTTGCGCGACGTGAAGGCGCATGCGGCGATGATCGAGCTTTACCACCGCATGCCGTTGCCGCTACAGCGCGCCAAGATGATGCGCGAGCAGCTTGGCTTCGCGCTGAACCGCGAGGGCCGCTTCGAGGAAGCGGAGCGGGTGCTGCAGGACGTGATCGCCGAGTTCGGGCCGTCGAGCGAGACGAACGGCCTGCTCGGCCGCGTCTATAAGGACCGCTGGGACCGCGCCAAGAAGGAAGGCCTGCCGGAGGCCCGAGCGCTGCTCAAGAGCGCGGCCGACACCTATCTCGCCGGCTTCGAGGCGGATTGGCGCGACGCCTATCCCGGCATCAACGCGGTGACCTTGATGGAGATGATGCCGAAGCCCGATCCGCGCCAGACCGAGATCTTGCCCGTCGTGCGCTATTCAGCCTCGCGCAAGGCCGAGAAGAATGCTGACTATTGGGACTACGCGACGCTGCTCGAACTTGCCGTGCTTGCGCGCGATACCGACGACGCCGAAGAGCAGCTTGGTGAAGCGCTCGCGCTCGGCCGCGCCGGCTGGGAGCTCGAGACGACCGCGCGCAATCTCGGCCTGATCCGCGAAATGCGCGAAGGGCGCGGGGAGGATGCCGGCTGGATCAAGCGCCTCGAAGACACGCTGAAAGATCGCGCCGCCCGCCTTAACGCCACGAAGGCCGCGGGGTGATGCGGCCTGCGTCGATGCAGGCGATGGTGATGGAGCGGCGGGGCGAACCGCTTAGGCTTGCCGAGATTCCTGTGCCGGAGCCCGGACCAAATCAGATCCTCATCAAGGTGGCGGCCTGCGGCGTATGCCGGACCGATCTGCATGTCTTCGACGGAGAGCTCACCGAGCCGAAGTTGCCGCTCGTGCTTGGGCACGAGATCGTTGGCCGCATCGAGGCGCTCGGGCCGGGCGTCGAAGTCTTGGCGGCCGGCGAGCGGGTGGGCGTGCCTTGGCTTGGCTACACTGACGGCACCTGCTCCTATTGCCTGTCCGGCCGCGAGAATCTCTGCGACCATCCGCGCTTCACCGGCTATCAGATCGATGGCGGCTATGCCGACTACACGGTCGCCGACGCGCGCTACGCGTTCAAGCTGCCTGAGAGCTACAGCGACGCGGAAGCGGCACCACTCTTCTGCGCGGGGCTGATCGGCTACCGATCCTTGAAGATGGCTGGCGACGCGAGACGTCTCGGTATTTACGGTTTCGGCGCGGCCGCGCACATTCTGGCCCAGGTCGCGCGCCATCAGGGCCGCGAAATTTATGCCTTCGCAAGGCGCGGCGATACGAAGGCGCAAGACTTCGCGCGCGCGCTTGGAGCGGTGTGGGCCGGCGGCTCAGACGAGGAACCTCCCGACAAACTCGACGCCGCCATCATCTTCGCGCCAGTAGGCGCGCTCATCCCGGCAGCGCTCCGCGCGGTTCGCAAGGGCGGCGTGGTGGTGTGCGGCGGGATCCATATGAGCGAGATCCCGAGCTTCCCGTACGAGATCCTTTGGGAGGAGCGTGTCGTGCGCTCGGTCGCCAATCTCACCCGCGAAGATGCGCGCGAGTTCCTGGCGCTCGCGCCGCAAGTTCCGGTGAAAACCACCGTCCGCCCCATGCCGCTCGCCGAGGCCAATGCGGCCCTCACCGCGCTCCGCGAAGGCGAGCTAACCGGCGCTGCGGTGCTTATTCCGTAGACCCGCACAACTCGCGCTTGACGTAAGTCAAGGTCGAGGCCCAGGATCAGCCTAACGAAGGCCAAAAAGGCCTAGTCTGAGGAGGAAACGGTATGTTGCACGAGGTCATCGACGCCCTCAAAGCCCGCGTCGCTTTGCGGCCACGTTACGACAATTTCATCGGCGGAAAGTGGGTTCCCCCAGTCGAGGGCGCTTATTTCGACAATATCAGCCCGATCACGGGCAAGCCGGTCTGCCAGATCGCCCGGTCGCAGGCGGCCGACATCGAGCTCGCGCTCGACGCGGCGCACAAGGCGAAGGATGCCTGGGCGCACACGGCCCCCGCCAAGCGCGCGGCGCTACTGAACAGAATAGCCGACCGCATCGACGAGAATCTGGAGCTGATCGCAAGCGTCGAGACGATCGACAACGGCAAGCCGATCCGCGAGACCCGCTTAGCCGACATTCCGCTCGCCGCGGATCATTTCCGCTATTTCGCGGCGTGCCTGCGTGCGCAGGAAGGCTCGCTGTCGGAGCTCGACGCCGAAACGGTCGCCTATCACTATCACGAGCCGCTCGGCGTCGTGGCCCAGATTATCCCGTGGAACTTCCCGATCCTGATGGCATCCTGGAAGCTGGCGCCGGCGCTCGCCGCCGGCAATTGCATAGTGATGAAGCCGGCCGAGCAGACGCCGATGTCGATCATGGTGCTGATGGACCTCATCGGCGACATTTTGCCGGCAGGCGTGCTCAACGTGGTCAACGGCTTCGGCGTCGAGGCTGGCAAGCCGCTCGCTCAGAACAAGCGCATCGCCAAAGTGGCATTCACCGGCGAGACCACGACGGGCCGGCTGATCATGCAATATGCGTCAGAGAACTTGATCCCAGTGACGCTGGAGCTCGGCGGCAAGTCTCCCAACATCTTCTTCGCCGACGTGATGGCGGAGGACGACGAGTATTTCAACAAGGCGCTGGAAGGCTTCGCCATGTTCGCGCTGAACCAGGGCGAGGTCTGCACCTGCCCCTCTCGCGCGCTGGTGCAGCGTTCTATTTACGACCGCTTCATGGAGAAGGCGATAGCGCGGGTGAACAAGATCAAGCAAGGCAACCCGCTCGAAGCCTCGACCATGATCGGTGCGCAGGCCTCCAACGACCAGATGGAGAAGATCCTCTCTTATATCGACATCGGCAAGAAGGAGGGCGCCAAGCTGCTGGCCGGCGGCGAGCGCAACGTGCTCGAAGGCGACCTCGCCGAAGGCTACTACGTGAAGCCGACCGTGCTCGAAGGCCACAACAAGATGCGCATCTTCCAGGAAGAGATTTTCGGTCCGGTTCTGTCAGTGACCACGTTCGAGGACGAGGAGGAAGCGCTCGAGATCGCCAACGACACGCTCTACGGCCTCGGCTCAGGCGTGTGGACGCGCGACATCAACCGCGCCTACCGGTTCGGGCGCGGCATCCAGGCAGGCCGGGTGTGGACCAATTGCTACCACCTCTATCCGGCGCATTCCGCCTTCGGCGGCTACAAGAAGTCGGGCTTCGGGCGGGAGAACCACAAAATGATGCTCGACCACTACCAGCAGACCAAGAACGTGCTGGTGAGCTACTCTCCGAAGGCCTTAGGTTTTTTTTAAATCAAGGAGTTAGTGTCGGCTGCGGCCTGCGCCGGCTCTTGGACCCCCAGGGGAGCCTTCCCGACTTAAAGTTTTGTCCTTAGATCCTGTGCGGCCCGGATTGAATTGGGCTGAGCGAATGAACAGGGGCGCCGGCCGAAGCCGACGCCCTGTTACCGCCTCCCTCAAATAGCTCGGCTTAGAACATCGCACGCTGCGATGAGATGAGTTCGCGCTTCATCTCGATAAAAGAAAATCCATGCGCGTTGGCTTGGGTGTGAAGCCACTTGGAGGCCTGCACCTCAGTGGCAAAGACCTCGGTGTTGCCCTGATGTGCGAAAACGTCGTGCGGCATTTTTAGCCGAAACGACACGCGCCACCCTTCCGGTGCATGTTCAATGGTGCCAATGAAGCGACCAGTTTCCTTTGGATCTCTTTCAGCATCCATTCCGCGTATTCCCCCTCGCGTTTGAAGGAGAACGGCCCCGGGCTGCGGGACCGGGGCCGTTCCCGGGAAGGCCGTCCGCTGGAGGCCGGACGGTTTTTAATTGTCTGGCTAAAAGGATTTCGGAGGGGTTAAGTCGAGGCATGCCCGGCAGGCGCGTTCAATTCGACGATGAGACCCTGGAGGCGGTTGAGGCTCTTGCCAGTCGAACCGGCAAGAGCTTTCAGCAGCTCACCGACGAGGCGTTCACCGACCTTCTCAAGAAGCACAAGCAGCCCGTGGGCTTCAAGGCTGCGCTTGAGGCGAGTGTGCCTCCGAAGAGCAAAGTGAAGCGCACCAAAGAATAAAGGGCCGATGACCGACGAAGAGGCGATAGAGCGGCTTCACGAACTGCGCGAAGCATGTAGCTCACATTGTCGTGAGCTCCGCCAGACGGTCCTCCAACTTCAGGCTACATTACGTTCATTGCTGTTGGAAGGATCGCGTGATGGCACGATTGCTCGTCATCTGTACCTTGGCACTTTCACTTCCCAACTCCGTTCAAGCCGAAACGTTGAAGGGAACCTTATTTAAGCAACAGCAATGCCAATGCTGCGAGGCGCATGCGGAGTATCTCCGCAAGAATGGCTTCGACCTAAAGATTGAGCCAGTGAAGAACCTTGCCGAGATGAGCCTGACCGCGGGTGTTCCGAAAGGCTTCCAAGGCTGCCATGTGATCAAGCTAAACGGCTATGTGTTCGAAGGTCACCTCACCAGCGAAATCATAAAGCGCGTTCTCTCAGAGCAGCCCCAAGACCTTATTGGATTGAGCATCCCCGGCATGCCGCAGGGGGTACCGGGGATGGATGGCCCGAAGGATGGGCCAATCAAGGTCTACGCAATCAAGAAGGATGGGACGACCGCGACTTACGCCGAGCAATGAGCTAGCGCGCCATGAGTGGAAAAGAGCGCCGACCGTGAAGCCGACGCCCCTGCCATCTGGCCCGAACCTTCACGGTCGTCCCCTATGTCGTAGCCCTTGGCATGATGGCCTTCGGCCGAGACCTGCGGGAAGAACTCGTGGTCGGTCGGCCAGCCTAGATCCGGCTCGCTCTCGGAATCCGGGTCGATCTCGTCCAGCAACTCGACCAGCCGCTCGATCGCGGTCTCGACTAGATTCCGCTGCTGGCGGGAGATAGACGCTTGAGCTTGCAGAAACGCGAGCAGGTTTGAGGGCGTGCCCGCGCAGGCGATGTTTAGCCGTAAGCTTCAGCCCAAAGGCGCTCGGCTTCTTCTAGAAGAAGGCTTCAGATACGGTGATGGGGATGCCCGCGCTTTGCGGACATCCCCATTCTTTTTCGCCCGCGCCGCTAAGGCCTAGGTCGCCGTGGCAAGCGTGTTGAGCTCGGAGCGGATGGCGTCGACCGCGGGCTGGATGATCGCGCCAACGCCCGGAATTGCGAGCGCTTTGTCCATCAACTGATCGAGGGTCGGCCTGATGCCTGCGATCGCTGCGGCGAGCGCCTGACGCGCCTCGGGTGGGAGCTGGGACAGCAGGCCGTTGAGCTGCTCGAACCGGGACTCGGCCTGATTGAGCTCGGGCAGGGCAGCCTGAGCCGACGCTTCGTCCTTGATGCCTGTAAGCGCAGCCTGGAGGCCACTGACGGCGGTCGTGGCGAGCTCGCCGACTTCCACATCGCCTGCCTTCACGCCTTTCAGCTTGTCGAACACGCTCAGGTTCACCGACGGGGCTTCGATCTGCGGGGACGTTGCCTCGACACTTGGTTCGGGCTGGCCCGACAACAGCCGCCACAGCAAAAAGCCGAGCGCGGCCAGCGCGAGCGCGCCGAGCAGCCAACCCCACGACGAGGAAGATGGCGCCGCAGGCTCAGGGGCCCGTTTGGCAACAGCGCCGGCGACGTCGTCGAGGAGGCCGGTGCCGCCGAGATATTTCGCAAAGCCTGCGGGCAACGCATCGGCGACATTGGCCTTTTGCGAGGTCAACAGGTTGGCGAGGCCCGGTGCGTCGAGACCGCCCTGGCGCTGCTGTTGCCCGAGCACGCCGAGCACGACGGGGGCGAGAAGTCCGAGCAGGTTCTTCGAGCCGCTTTCGCCGATGCCGGAATATTGTCCGAGCGCGCTGGTCAGCGCCGACTGGCTCTTCCCGCCGAGCAGCGAGGCGAGCAGGCTGCCGCCCTGGTCGACCAGCGCCTTTTGCCCGGCGCCGCCGATGACGCTTGCGAGGCTCGACAGCACGCCGGGTTCCTGCTTCGAAACGATGTCGCTCAGCTTGCTCGCGCCTTGCGGCTTCATCACGTATGAAATGAGCGCGGCGAGCAGCGCTGGCACGGCCGCGACGATCGCCTTCTGAGTGGCTGTTTGATTGGCTCCAAGGGAGGTCGCGATGCGCGACACGATGGAGGGGGACAGCGTTTCAACGATTTCGGCAACTAGGTTTGTAGCCATTGGACTCTCCCTGAGCGACAGGATGTGCTCGCCGTGCAGATTAGCATAGATGGCAGGGGCCGGCGTGACGGCGTCACAAGATGGGATTGTTTGGGGGCGGCGCGGCGCCGATGATGGTAAATTGTTTCAAGAAGCAACCTAGCGGAAGGTATCGTTCACCATGGTCGAACGCGTCCTCGCCACCGGCGAAGCGCTCGCGCTGATCGAGCGGTTGCGCGCGCGGCATGGCCCGCTGATGTTCCATCAGTCAGGCGGATGCTGCGACGGCTCGGCGCCAATGTGCTATCCGGCCGAGGAATTCAGGGTCGGGGGCAACGACGTGAAACTCGGCGCGATCGGCGGCTGCCCCGTCTATATGGATGCCGACCAGTTCGACTATTGGAAGCACACCCAACTCATCATCGATGTGGTGCCGGGGCGCGGCTCCGGCTTCTCGCTCGAAGCGCCCGAGGGCGTGCGCTTTCTTACGCGCAGCCGCGTTTTCACCGACGATGAAGTGGAAGTGCTTGCCGCGCAGCGGATGACCCCAGTCACTTGATGCTGACGCTTCCGACCATGCCCTTCTCGGTGTGCGTCTTGCCGTCCTCGTCCTTGACGTTGCAGGAGAGCCCCGCGCCTTCCACGGCGGCCTCCGGCACGAACCACCACTCGGCGGTTCCGCCCGGATAGACCTCGATCTCGCGGATCGTACTCTTGATCTCCCCGATGGTGCTCTTGCCTTCCGCATCCTTCACTTCGACCTTGCGGGTGAACACGCGATCGACAAGGTCCGGCGAGGTGAAAAAATGCCTGGTCTTGCTCGGATTGTGCAGCACGCGCCTGTACAGCTTGCCGACCTCGAAGCTTATGCCGTTCGGCTCGAACACGCGCGCGTCCTCCGCATTACCGAGGTTGACGCGAACTTCGATCGGCTCCTGCCGGGTCAGATCGGCCTGCGCGGCCGTGACGGTCAAGACAAGGGCGGCAACGCGGCTGAACTCAATCGGCCGTCAGCCTAGCGGATATGCGGCACGCGCTTAAGACCCTACCCGTCTAACGCTGCCGGAAAAACGTCCGCACGTCTCGAAGCACGGAGGCTCGCGCGCGCCTCGCGGTCTTGACCCTGTTCGGCTTGGCGGCAGCGGCATCCTTTGCCGGTGCAGCTCCTTGGTCAGCGTCGCTTCTTTGGTCGCGGCGGCATCCTTCGACGGAGCGCTTTCCGTGCCGCAAATCGGGGCTTTGCCCTCCGGCCCGCCAGCCTCTACGGCTGCCGGACCGGTGCGACAAAAGGGTTTGTTTCTGCCGCCCTTTCGTTCTTTGCGACACAGTTGTCAAGGCGCTCCAAGGCGACCCGGCTCTTGTCGAGCGGCACATTGATGGTTGCGCCCGCGGCCACGACGTTCAGCGCATTCGCGTTGCGCAAACCGGTCTCGAACTTCTTTTGGTCGACGCCGATCGAGACCGAGTTCGCTTCTGCGGCGACCTCGGTGTCCCAGCTTTGGGGGCCGAGACTCATTTTCACGGGATATTGCTTCCCGCGCTCGAGCTTCCAGTTCGGCAACTCAAGCATAAAAGTCATCGCATCATCCGTGCGGATAAAGCGTGCAACAATTTCGTTGTCGAGCTTGCGGCTGACTGCGCAACGGTCGAATTTATCGGCCTTGTAGGTCGCTTCGATCTCCCACGGCCCGATATTCTCCGACGTGCTCTCCTCGACCGCCAAGGCGAACGAAGGCGCGCAGGCAACGGCTAATGCTGCGAATCCAGCTATTTTCATTTGCATGGCATGGCCCCCGGTTGCGGACCTCATGCCAGGAGAACTCCGGGCGCCCCCTTGGGGTTCCCAGCGCTTAGTTTCCGGCGCCCGAACGCTCCTCAAGCGCAAGTTGGGAGACCATAGCCTTGGCGATCTCGTGCTCGCCCATGATCACGAGCGTGGCGCCGTGCTTCTTCAGATGCTCGATCTCGGCGTCGGAATGGGCGCGTGCGATGATGGTGAGCGCAGGATTGATGTCGCGTGCCTGCTGTACGACCTGCCCGCCTTCGAAAGCGTCGGGGATAGCAACGAAAAGACAGCGCGCCGCGCCGAGATTGGCGGCCTTGATGACCTCAGGGTCCGCCGCGTTGCCGCTCAGCGCGTGCATGCCTCGCTCCTTCAGCGCTGCAACCGCATCGTCATTGTCCTCGATAACGAAGAACGGGACCTTCTTTTCGGCCAGAACGTCGCTGATGGCGCTGCCCACGCGCCCATGGCCAACCAGCACCACGTGGTTCGTGAGCGTCGCCGGACGCACGGATTCCCGTGGCGTATTTGATTCTTCAGCCGTTGCAGCCGATTGGTCGGCCGGCTCCTTCTTGTGCAGCATGCGGTCGATCGCGTTGAAGAGCAGCGGGTTCAAAAGGATCGAGATGATGGCGCCGACCAGGATCAGGTCGCGCCCCTCCTCAGGCAGGAGCGCGAGGCCCACGCCAAGCCCGGCAAGAATGAAGGAGAACTCGCCGATCTGCGCGAGCGAAGCCGAGATGGTCAGCGCCGTGGCCGTCGAATAGCCGAACGCGCGCACAATGCCGAACGCCGCAATCGACTTGCCGACAAGGATGATGAGCAATGTCGCGATCACCGGGATCGGAGCGGTGACGACGATCGACGGATTGAACAGCATTCCAACCGAGACGAAGAACAGTACGGCGAAGGCGTCGCGGAGGGGTAGTGTTTCTTGCGCGGCCTGTTGGCTCAAGGCCGACTCGCTCAGGATCATGCCGGCAAAGAACGCGCCCAACGCGAACGACACGCCGAACAGCTCGGCTGCCGCAAAAGCCGTGCCGAGCGCGATGACGAACACTGACAATCGGAACAGCTCCCGGCTGCCGGTATGCGCCATGTAATGCAAGATCCACGGAATCACGCGCTTGCCGACGATCAGCATCACGGCGATGAAGGCGACGAGCTTGGCGACCGTTATGCCGAGTGCCGTGGCGATGGAGGCCGCGCTCGCGCCCAACTCGCCACCAAACAGCCCGGCGAAAGCAGGCAGCAGAACGAGGGCAAGCACCATGGCCATGTCCTCGACGATCAGCCAGCCGACCGCGATGCGCCCGCGTTCGGTCTCGATCAGTCTGCGTTCCTGTAGTGCGCGCAGCAACACCACCGTGCTCGCCACCGACAGCGCGAGCCCAAACACGACGCCGGCCTTGACCGACCAGCCCATCCACGCGGCAAGTCCCACGCCGAGCAGCGTGGCGCAGACGATCTGGGCGATGGCGCCGGGGATGGCAATGGCGCGGACCGAGAGCAGGTCCTCGAGCGAGAAATGTAGGCCTACGCCGAACATCAGCAAGATCACACCGAGCTCGGCGAGCTGGTTGGCGAGATTCTGGTCGGCGACAAAGCCAGGGGTGAAGGGCCCGATGGCAATGCCTGCAAGCAGGTAGCCTACCAGCGGCGGCAACTTGAAGCGGTTCGCCAGCGCGCCGAGCGCCCAGGCCAACGCAAGCGCAACGACGATGGTTGAGATCAGCGGCGCATGATGCGGCATGAGACTTGGCTATTCTCCATTTCTGGCCGCCAGCTTCTCCGTCAGTCCAGGCGACGCGCTACGGGTGTTTGGATTTCGGCGCGAGGCTCGGGATGCACGCCCATTTTACCTACGGTCTCCAGCATGGCCTTGGCAATCTCGTGCTCGCCCATGACGACGAGACTAGCGCCATGCGCCAAGAGATGATCGATCTCGGTCTCCGAATGGGCCCGCGCAATGATGGGAAGATCAGGATTGAGTGTGCGCGCCTGCTGTACGACCTGGCCGCCTTCGAACGCGTCCGGGATGGCAACGAGGAGGCAGCGCGCCTTCCCCAGATTCGCCGCGACCAAGATCTCCGGGTCTGCGGCATTGCCGCTGATCGCTTCGATGCCCCGGTCCTTGAGCGCCTGCACGGTGTCGGTATTGTCCTCGACCACGAAAAGCCCCGCATTGTTGGCGGCGAGGTCCGCGCTGATGAAGCTTCCGACCCTCCCATGGCCGACAAGCACGACGTGGTCGTTGAGGCTCGTCGGACGGATCGGCTCGCGCGCGAGCACCTCCTCTTCTTCTACGGCAGGCGCAGCTTCGCCCGGCGCCGCTTCGCGACGCGCCTTGAGGTGGTCGAGCGCAATGAACAGGAGCGGATTGAGCAGGATTGTGATGATGGCGCCGGCAAGGATGAGCGTCCTGGCCTCCTCCGGCATGAGCTCGAGCCGGAGCGCGAGATTGGCAAGGATGAAGGAGAACTCACCGATCTGCGCGAGCGACGCCGAGATCATCAGCGCGGTGGAACGCGGATGCCCGAACAGGCGCACGACGTAATAGGCCGCGACCGATTTTCCGATAACGATGATGAAAACGGTCGCCAACACCGAAAACGGCGCCTCGACGATGATCGTCGGATCGAACAGCATGCCGACCGAGACGAAGAACAGCACGGCGAAGGCGTCGCGCAAGGGAAGCAACTCCGTCGCAGCCTGCTGGCTCAGCCGCGACTCGCTCAGCATCATGCCGGCGAAGAACGCGCCAAGCGCGAGCGACACGCCGAACAGCTCGGCGGCGGCGTAGGCCACGCCGATGGCGATGGCGAGCACCGCGAGACGGAACAGCTCGCGGCTGCCGGTATGAGCGACATAGTGCAGGATCGCAGGAATCAGCTTCTTGCCGACGATCAGCATGATGGCGAGGAAGATCGCGAACTTCGCGAGCATGGCAGCGACCGAACGGACGATCTCAGCGGAGTTCGGCGCTGCCTCGACATTGCGGAACAGCTCGGTCAAGCCCGGCAGGATCACGAGCACCAGCACCATGGCGATGTCCTGTACGATCAGCCAGCCCACGGTGATGCGACCGCGCTCGGTCTCGACCAGGCGGCGCTCCTGCAAGAGCCGCAACAGCACGACGGTGCCCGCGACCGACAGCGCAATGCCGAAGATGATGCCCGCCCCGCGCGTCCAGCCAAGCCACCAGCCAAGTGCCATCGCGAGCGGCGTTGCCACGAGAGCCTGCGCAATCGCGCCGGGCACGGCTATGGCGCGGACCGACAAGAGATCTTCCAGCGAGAAGTGAAGTCCCACACCGAACATCAGGAGGATGACGCCGACCTCTGCAAGCTGGTTGGCTATGTTTTGGTCGGCGACGAAGCCGGGTGTAAACGGCCCAATGACAATGCCCGCGATCAGGTAGCCGATCAGCGGCGGCAGCTTGAAGCGTTGGGCAACGACCCCGAAGGTGAAGGCGAGCACAAGGCCAATCGCGAGCGTGGAGACGAGCGGCGGCGTGTGCGGCATCGAAGACCTTCGGCGGAAAGCATGAGTGGCAGGGTCGCGCCAGGGCCCATTGTCCGCGTTGCCCCAGGACCCTGGAAGGCAAGTCTGCCCATGATTGGCGCTGAATCGGCCCGCCGACAATCTTTTTGCTTAGGACGGGCCGCCCTGCGACCCCCGCCCGTTTGCGGATGCCGCACGCGATTTGCTGCAGAGCAACGCCGCGCGTGAACGGCGACAGGGTGGTTGTGTCGGTGAGGCGATGGAAACCCAGCCGCTCGCATCGCCGCACCTCTGGAACTCGCTTTGACGCCGGACGTTTGCGTCGGCGTTCAAAGGAGTTCGTCAATGGCACGCAAATATTCGAAGTCCGCCTCGAAGGATGTGGAGCGCGCGATGCATAAAAAGAAACGCGGCACGCTCAAGAGCGGCAGCGGCAAGACGGTGAAGAGCCGCAAACAGGCTATCGCCATCGGTCTCTCCGAGGCCCGCAAGAAGGGCAAGAAGGTTCCTAAGAAGGCAAGCTAGTCGGGCGCCACGACCTCGTAGCCGAACTCGGCCGCGGAAGCCGCTAGCCAGCGCCAGAAGCTTTCCGAAAGGCTGCGGAACACGGCGATGTCGTAGCTGCGGGTATCGTCAGCCTGCCAGAGTTGGACACCCATCAGCGAGATCGTGCTCGTCGCGGCGCTGCCGAGGGGAAAGGCGCGCGGATCGAGGTCGATGGGGAGCCCCTTGGCGAGCACGTCTCGCGCGCGCGTGCCGCTCACTCTGATGACGGTGCGGCCGCTGCTCTGGTCGGAGATCGAGGCGAGGCCCTTGAGGCGCTCGGCGAGATCACGCGCCAGCGCCTCGCTGGCAAGCGTCTCCGACACGGCCAGCCACTGGCCCGGACCATAGCCCACGAAGCTCACGTCCCGGCCCACGACGACGCGGGAGGTCTGCGGAAGATCGACCCCGTAGGCTTCGCGTACCCGGTCTTGCAGAGAGCGCGCCTGCCCCTTCCGCGCGGCGACTGTCGCAAGACCAAGACCGATGCGTTCACTGATGGTGACGCCCGCACCGCCATCGCGCTTGCCGTAGCGGCCGGACGCGGCCAAGCCGGCAATGCCTGAGGCGGATTTGAGCGGACTAGACACGGAGCCGCACTCCGTCCGGATCGATGAAGCCGGGATGGCAGATCTCGACCTCTATGTCGCTGCCGCGTAGCGGATCGCAGGCGCGTACGACCTCGCCATGGCGCTCAGGCCCGCGTGCGATGAGGCCGAGGCCGAGCCAATGGCCGAGGCTCGGCGAGTAGGCGATGGACGTGACATAGCCTTGGTCATTGCGGGCGATCGGCTCGGCATCTTTGGGGACCAGATGCGCGCCGGCGCGTATGCGCGCGTCTTTATCTATAGGCTTCAAGCCCACCAACGTCGGGCGCTCGTGGTCGGTCAATGCGGGCCGCGCGGCCATGAAGCGGCCGACGAAATCCTTCTTGGCCGACAGCAGCTTGCCCATGCCGAGATCGTGTGCCGTGATCTGGCCATTCAGCTCGCCACCGGCCGGATGTCCCTTCTCGATGCGGAGCACGCCAAGCGGTTCCGTCCCGTAGGGTTGGATGCCGAACGGCGCGCCCGCCTCCATGATGGCGCGGAAAAGCGCATCGCCGAAGCGCGCCGGCACCGCGATCTCGTAGGCGAGCTCGCCCGAGAACGACAAGCGGAAGAGGCGCGCCTTCGTGCCGCCGCAGACCGTCACCGTGCCCGCCGAGAGATAGGGGAAGGCCTCATTGGAGATGTCGTGCTCGGGATCGACGACGGCGCGCAGCACGTCACGCGCGCGCGCGCCCGCGACCGCGAACTGCGCCCATTGCTCAGTAACCGAAACGAGCTGCACGTCGAGCTCAGGCCAAAGCACCTGCTGGCAAAATTCGAGATGCTGCATGACGCGGACGGCGTTAGCGGTCGTCGTCGTCATGAAGTAGTGGTCCTCGGCGAGCCGCGCGGTCGTGCCGTCGTCGAGCACGAACCCGTCCTCGCGCAGCATCAGCCCGTAGCGCGCTTTGCCTATCGCCAGCGTGGAGAAGGTGTTGGCATAGACCCGATCGAGGAAGGTTCCGGCGTCCGTGCCCTGCACATCGATCTTGCCGAGGGTCGAGACGTCGCATACGCCGACCCGCTCGCGCACATTCGCCACTTCGCGGTTCACGGACTCCTGCGGCTCCTCGCCCGGGCGCGGATAATAAAGTGCGCGCAGCCATGGGCCGGTCTCGACGAACGCGGCGCTTTGCTCTTCGGCCCATGTGTGTGACGGCGCAAGTCGCGTGGGGCGGAAGTCCTTTCCGCGGTGATGGCCGGCGAAGGCGGCGATGGCGACGGGGACGTAGGGCGGGCGAAAGGTCGTGGTGCCAACGGCACCCAGCCAGCGTCCGGTGACACTGGCGAGCACGGCCGCTCCGTTCAGGTTGCCGGTCTTCCCTTGGTCGGTCGCCATGCCGAGCGTCGTGTAGCGCTTGAGGTGCTCTGGAACGCGAAAGCCCTCGCTCACGGCGAGCTTCACGTCGGACACGGTCACGTCGTTCTGGAAGTCGACGAAGGCCTTGCCGCGGCCTTTCTCCACCAGCCAGGCCGCACTCGCGTCGGTACTTTCCTCGGTCGTGGTCGGACCTTGTGCCGTGGGCGCCGTGAAGCCGCAGGCGGAGGCGGCCTCGGCGCCCACCGCACGCCCCGACGCGAGGCAAGCGGCAAGGCTGTATCTGCCTGAAG
Source organism: uncultured Alphaproteobacteria bacterium (assembly GCA_963821255.1). GTDB lineage: Bacteria > Pseudomonadota > Alphaproteobacteria > Rhizobiales > Methyloligellaceae > Methyloceanibacter. The sequence continues at coordinate 282,919 of CAWGCX010000010.1, forward strand.
CCGCACCAGCGACGGTCATCCCCGGCGGGAGATCGCCGGGAACCAAAGTGCCGAGCGCCTGGTCCCATGCCGGCTTGCCGTTGAGATGCGTGGTAAGGTGAAGCGACGGATTCCAGCCGCCCGACACGGCGACCAGGTCGCATTCGAAGCGGTGCGTTTCACCCTCGGCGTCCCGCACCTCGACGCTCTTGACTGCCTGTCGCCCACGCACGCGCTTTATCACCGCGCCCGGAAGATGGCGTGCCCTCGCCTTCGCGGCAGCCTCCTGCGCGACTTTGGATGGCGCGCCGCGCGCATCTATGACCGCCGCGACTTCGATGCCGGCATCGGCAAGGTCGGTAGCCGCGAGGAAGGCATGGTCATTGTCGGCGAAGACGACCGCGCGGCGTCCCGGCGCGACCCCGAAGCGGTTCACGTAGGAACGCACGGCCCCGGCCAGCATAATCCCGGGCCGATCGTTGTTGCCGAATACGATCGGCCGCTCGATGGCGCCAGCGGCGAGCACAGCGCGCTTCGCCACGATGCGCCAGAGGCGCTGGCGCGGTTCATGCGCGGGCGGCACGGGGACATTGTCGTTGACGCGCTCGAGCGCGGCATAGGTGCCGCCGTCATAAACGCCAAACACGTTCGTCCGGCGCAGGATGCGGCAATCGGCCAGGCTTTCCAGCTCGAATTCCGCGCTCTTTACCCACGCCACCGCGGGGCCGCCGTCGATCTCGTGGCGCTCCGAGAGCAGCCGCCCGCCGAGGCGAAAATCCTCATCGCACAGGATCACGCGCGCGCCCGACCGAGCCGCCGTAAGCGCCGCGGCAAGACCTGCGGGCCCTGCGCCGATCACCAGCACGTCGCAGAAGGCGTAGCCCTTCTCGTAGTGGTCTGGGTCGGGCAGATCTGCCGCGTAGCCGAGGCCTGCGGCGCGGCGGATCGTGGGCTCGTAGACCTTCTCCCAGAAAGACGCAGGCCACATGAAGGTCTTGTAGTAGAAGCCGGCGCCGAAGATCGGAGCCAAGAGCTGGTTCGCTGCCAGCACATCGAATTTCAGGGACGGCCAGCGATTCTGGCTCGCCGCATCGAGCCCCTCGTACAGCTCGATCGTGGTGGCACGGGTATTGGGCTCGCGCCGCGCGCCGTTGCGGAGCTCGACCAGCGCGTTCGGCTCTTCCGAGCCCGCTGTCAGGATTCCGCGCGGGCGGTGGTACTTGAAAGAGCGGCCGACGAGCTTCACGCCATTGGCGAGCAGCGCCGAGGCCAGCGTGTCGCCTGGATGGCCCGTCAGAGCTTCCCCCTCGAAGCTGAAGCGAAGGGTGTTGGTCCGGTCGACGAGACCGCCCTCGCGGATCCGGTTGGGCTGGGAGTTCATGTCCCCTCCCCGTTGCCGGCGAATTCGACCGCGACGATCTCGTGCGTGCGCGTGTCGCGCGTCACTACGAGCCAGGAATGGCAGCCGGCGCTGTGGTGCCAATGCTCCTTGTGCGGGCCGGCAGGGTTGTCGCGGAGATAGACGTATTCGGTCCACGCCTCCGCCGCGCTCGGGTCGAGGCTCTCCGGACGCCGAACGGTCGCATCGCCGCGATAGGTGAATTCCTCCAGCGCCCGCTCACCACAATAGGGACATTTGATGCGCATGGTCCGACCTCAATGCAGATTGGGCTGCGCGCCCATGCCCTTCTCGTCGATGACGGCGCCGCGCGCGAAGCGGTCGAGGCGATAGTCAGCGGCGTAAGGATGCGGTTCGCCGCGTGCGATCAGATGCGCGAAGCACCAGCCAGCAGCCGGCGTCGCCTTGAAGCCGCCATAGCACCAGCCGCCATTGAGATAGAGACCGTCCACCGGCGTCGTGTCGATGATCGGCGAGCCGTCCATCGTCATGTCGAGCAGCCCGCCCCACGTGCGCAAGATGCGCAGGCGCCCGATCGCCGGCATCAGTGCCATGCCGCCTTCGCAGACATCGTCGATCACCGGCAGATTGCCGCGTTGGGCGTAGGAATTGTAGCCCTCGATGTCGCCACCGAACACGAGCCCACCCTTGTCGGACTGGCTGATATAGAAGTGCCCGGCGCCGAATGTCATCACCACGTCGATGACCGGCTTGACCGCCTCGGTGACGAAGGCCTGCACCGAGTGGCTCTCGATCGGGAGTCTGAGCCCCGCGAGCGCCGCGACCCGCGACGTGTTGCCGGCCACGGAGAGCGCCACTTTTTTGGCGCCGATGAAGCCGCGCGCCGTCTCGACGCCTTTCACGCGGCCATCTTCGATGCGGATACCCGTGACCTCGCAATTCTGGATGATGTCGACACCGCGACTGTCGGCGCCCCGCGCATAGCCCCACGCCACGGCATCGTGGCGCGCGGTGCCGCCGCGCGGCTGGAACAGGCCGCCGCGCACGGGAAAGCGCGCATTGTCGAAATCGACGAACGGCACCAGCGTGCGGACCTGCTCGCGATCGAGCAGCTCAGCATCCACGCCGTGGAGCCGCATGGCGTTGCCGCGGCGTGCATAGGCGTCGCGCTGCGGGTCGGAGTGGAACACGTTCAGCACGCCGCGCTGGCTGACCATGGCGTTGTAGTTGAGATCCTGCTCGAGCCCCTCCCAGAGCTTCATCGACCACTCGTAGAACGGCAGATTGCCGGGGAGCAGGTAGTTCGAGCGGATGATGGTCGTGTTGCGCCCGACATTGCCCGAGCCGAGATAGGACTTCTCGACCACCGCGACATTGGTGATGCCGTGCTGTTTGGCGAGGTAATAGGCCGTGGCGAGCCCGTGGCCGCCGCCGCCCACGATCACGACTTCATAAGAGGGCTTGGGAGCAGGCTCGCGCCAGAGCGGCTTCCAGTTCCGGTTGCCGGTCACCGCGTTGGCGAGAAGGCTCGCGAGCGAATAGCGCATGCGCCCATCTTGCTCCGTCGCGCCGGAAATAATTGACAATCCACGCCGCTTGCTTGACATTTTGCGACATGGCTAAGGGTCACGCCGCCCCCCAGACTGTCGGCTTCCTGCTGGTGCCGGGGTTCGCGCTGATGTCCTACGCCGCGGCGGTGGAGCCGCTGCGCGCCGCGAATCTGCTGTCTGGCCGCGAGCTTTATCACTGGTGGCATGCGGCTCCGGGCGGGAAGCCGGTCACCGCGTCGAACGGGGTCGCCATCATCCCGGATTGCGGCACAAGTACCGAGCGTGCGACCGACATGGTGTTCGTCTGCGCCGGCGGCAATCCGGCCCCGTTCGACGACAGGAGCACGTTTGCCTGGCTGCGCCGGCTCGCGCGCAAAGGCGTCACCATCGGCGGCATTTCCGGCGGGCCTTACATCCTGGCGAAAGCCGGGCTGCTCGAGGGCGCGCGCGCGACGCTGCATTGGGAACATCAGCCGGCCTTCCGCGAAGCCTTCCCCGATGTCGAGGTCGCGCCGTCGCTGTTCGAGATCGACGGCAATCGCATCACCTGCTCGGGCGGCATCTCCGCGCTCGACATGATGGTAGCGCTGATCGAGCGCGACCACGGGCGCCAGCTTGCGGCCTCGGTCGGCGACTGGTTCCTGCACACACATATCCGCGAAGGGTTCGGGCCGCAGCGCATGGATTTGCGCTACCGGCTCGGGGTGGCCGACGAGAAGCTCGTCGCTGCGCTGCGCGCCATGGAGAAGAATCTCGAGACGCCGCTGCCGCGCGACGCGCTTGCCCGCGACACAGGCGTGTCGCTCCGCCAGCTCGAGCGGCTGTTCCGGCACCATGTCGGCCACGGCATTCACGCGCATTACCGCATGCTCAGGCTCGATCGGGCGCGGCAGCTCCTGCGCGAGACGACACTACCGGTGCTCGACGTTGCGCTCGCCACGGGCTTTGCCTCGTCGAGCCAGTTCGCCCGCGCCTACCGGCAGGCCTTCAACGAACCGCCAAGCCGTACCCGCAATGCGCCTGAGCCGCGTCACGCCCCGGTTTGATCCGGCACATTCGATGGCCGGGACAAGCTTGGGCTAACGAGTTAATTTGTTGCCGATCTGGTAGCGAAGGCGAGACAGGATGGAAACGCGGCTGTCCTCGAAGGCGCTCAAGGCGCGAGCCAATGCGAGGCGCCGCGCGCGATCGGCGCGCACCGCGCCAGGCGTGCAAGCCAAGCCCGAAATCTACGCCACCGGCTCCAACGCGCCGACCACGGGCGAGTTGAAGCTTGAAGTCTCGATCGGCCGGCGCGTCAGGCTGCTCCGCCAGCGTCTGCAGCTCACCGCGACCGAACTTGCCGCCGAAGCGCAGCTCTCGCCCGGCATGCTGTCGAAGATCGAGAACGGCGGCACGTCGCCTTCGCTCTCGACGCTGAAGGCGCTCGCGCGTGCGCTGAACGTGCCCATGACGAGCTTCTTCGCCGATTTCGAGGAGCGCCGCGACTGCTCCTATGTGCGATCGGGCCAAGGGCTGCATATCGAGCGGCGCGGCACGAAGTCGGGTCACCGCTACGAGCTGCTCGGCCACTCAATCTCCGGCGACATCGTAGTCGAGCCTTATCTCATTACCCTGAGCGAAGACGCCGAGGCCTACGCGCTCTTTCAGCACGACGGCGTCGAGTTCATCTACATGCTGTCCGGAAAGGTCGTGTACCGGCACGCCGACAAGCTCTATCCGATGACGCAGGGCGACTCCCTATTCTTCGATGCGGGCGCGCCGCACGGGCCGGAAGAGCTGATCGAGCGGCCCATGACGTACCTCTCGATCATCATTTACCCGCGCTCATAGATTTTCTCCACAGGAAACATTATTTCACGTGGGTTGACGGACGCCCGCGCCGCCGTAGCATGTTGAACGCGGCCATTTACAGGAGCTTCCCGTCTTATGTGCGGCATTGTCGGACTATTTCTCAAGGACCCCTCGCTCGAGCCGGAGCTTGGCCGGCTGACTGCCGGCATGCTCGCAACCATGTCCGATCGTGGCCCTGACAGCGCGGGTTTCGCCGTTTATGGCGGAGGATGCGAGGGCGAGAGCAAGTTTACGCTGCGCGGAGCCTCTGCGGAGGCGATTAAGGACGTTTCTAGGCGCATCATGCATGCGTTTGAAGGCGCGAGCGTGGACTTGCACGACACCCACGCCGTGGTCGCGTTGCAGGATAGCGAAGTCGATGCGCTTCTCGATTGGCTTCAACACGAGGCGCCGGAGACAGAGATCGTCGGGCGCGGCAAGCGCATGGCATTGTTCAAGGAGGTCGGGCTGCCGGAGAAAGTCGCCGAGCGGTTTGGCCTCGCCGAGATGCGCGGCACCCATGCGATCGGCCACACCCGCATGGCGACCGAGTTTGCCGTAACCACTGACGGCGCGCATCCCTATTCAACTGGCTCCGATCAGTGCCTCGTGCATAACGGCTCGCTGTCCAACCACAACAACCTTCGCCGCGTGTTGAAGCGCGAGGGGCTCTCTTTCGAGACCGAGAACGATACCGAAGTCGCGGCCGGCTACCTGACCTGGCGCATGCGCGAGGGGCTCCCGCTCGGCGATGCGCTGAAAGTGAGCCTCGACGATCTCGACGGCTTCTACACCTTCGTGGTCGGCACCGAAAACGGCTTCGGGGTGTTGCGCGACGGGATCGCCTGCAAGCCGGCGATCATGGCCGAGACAGACCGCTACGTCGCGTTCGGGTCGGAATATCGCGCGCTCGCAGGGCTTCCCAGCATCGAGACCGCGCGCATCTGGGAGCCGGAGCCGGCGACCGTCTATTTCTGGGAACGCTGACCATGCCGGACGTCGATCTCGGCGTGACGCCGCTCCGAGAGCTCAACGCCGCGCTGCATGGGCTCCGCCCCGATACCAACGAGCGGCACTGGGTGGTGACCCATCCCGCCGGGCGCCATGCCATCGCGGCAGGCCTCGATCTACCGATCACCGTCGAGATCAACGGGCCCGTCGGCTATTACTGCGCCGGCATGAACAAGCTCGCGACCGTGCTCATTCGCGGCAACGCGGGCACAGGCGTCGCCGAGAACATGATGTCGGGCTTCGTGCATGTGGAAGGCGATGCGAGCCAGTCGGCTGGCGCAACGGGGCGCGGCGGCCTGCTCCGGATCGACGGCAATGCCTCCTCCCGCTGCGGCATCTCCATGAAGGGCATCGACATCGTCGTGAAGGGCTCGGTCGGGCATATGACCGCCTTCATGGCCCAGGCCGGCACCCTCGTCGTGTTCGGCGATGCGGGCGACGCGCTCGGCGATTCGATCTACGAGGCGCGGCTTTTCGTGCGCGGCAAGGTCAAGAGCCTTGGCGCCGACTGCGTTGAGAAGCCGATACGCGACGAGCATAAGCAGGCGCTGCACGCGCTGCTCGGGCGCGCGGGCTTCAACGGCGAGATCGATCCGTCCGAGTTCCGGCGCTACGGATCGGCACGCAGGCTCTACAATTTCCATGTCGACCATGCGGGAGCTTATTGATGGATTCGACGCCCCGGACCGCCCCACGCCCATCCGCCGTTTTCGACGAGTTCTCACTATCGGAGATCCGCCGGGCGGCGGCGACCGGCATCTACGACATTCGCGGCTTCGGCGCCAAAAGGCGCGTGCCGCATTTCGACGATCTCCTGTTCCTCGGCGCCTCGATGAGCCGCTATCCGCTGGAGGGGTATCGCGAGCGCTGCGATACCGATGTCTGGCTCGGAACCCGCTTCGCCGAGAAGCCGCTGCACCTGAAAATCCCCGTCACCATCGCCGGGATGAGCTTCGGCTCGCTCTCCGCGCAGGCCAAGGAGGCGCTCGGCCGTGGCGCGTCGCAGGTTGGCACATCGACCACCACGGGTGATGGCGGCATGACGAACGAGGAGCGGCATCATTCCTCACTGCTCGTCTATCAGCTCCTGCCCTCGCGCTACGGCATGAACCCTGACGACCTTAGGCGCGCCGACGCCATCGAGATCGTGGTCGGCCAAGGCGCCAAGCCCGGCGGCGGCGGCATGCTGCTCGGCCAGAAGATTTCGGACCGCGTCGCGGAGATGCGCACGCTGCCCAAGGGCATCGACCAGCGCTCGGCCTGCCGGCATCCGGATTGGACCGGTCCTGACGATCTCGAGATCAAGATCGAGGAGCTGCGCGAGATCACTGACTGGCAGAAGCCGATCTACATCAAGGTCGGCGCCTCGCGGCCCTATTACGACACGGCACTCGCGATCAAGGCGGGCGCGGACGTCGTGGTGCTCGACGGGATGCAGGGCGGCACGGCGGCCACGCAAGAAGTGTTCATCGAGCATGTCGGGCTGCCGATCCTTGGCGCCATCCGCCCCGCCGTGCAGGCGCTGCAGGACCTCGGCATGCACCGCAAGGTGCAGCTTATCGTCTCCGGAGGCATCAGGAACGGCGCCGACGTCGCGAAGGCGCTGGCGCTCGGGGCCGACGCGGTTTCGATCGGCACCGCGGCACTGATCGCGCTCGGCGACAACGACCCGGCGCTCGAAGAGGAGTATCGCAAGCTCGGCACGACGGCCGGATGCTACGACGACTGGCATGAGGGACGCGATCCCGCCGGCATCACGACGCAGGACCCCGAGCTTGCGGCGCGCTTCGACCCAATTCTCGGCGGGCGCAGGCTAGCCAATTATCTTTCCGTGCTGACGCTCGAGGCGCAGACCATCGCGCGTGCCTGCGGCAAGAGCCATGTGCTGAACCTCGAGCCCGAGGACCTCGTGGCGCTGACCGTCGAAGCAGCGGCCATGGCGAAGGTGCCGCTTGCCGGCACGGATTGGATTCCTGGATTGAAGGTGGAGTAATCGGCGGCGCGAGCAGGGCCGCCTCGAGTTAAGCGAAGGGGAGTCGAGATGGCCGTTGATCTTGCAGTGGAGGCCCGCAAACGCGGGATCAAATATTTCCTGATTTCCTATGTCGATCTGTTCGGCACGCTGCGCGCCAAGCTTGCGCCCGCGGCGGCGATCGGCGACATGGCCAAGGAAGGCGCGGGCTTCGCAGGCTTCGCAAGCTGGCTCGACATGACGCCTGCCGATCCCGACGTTCTTGCCATCCCTGATCCTTCAAGCTTGATTCAGCTCCCCTGGAAGCGCGAGGTCGGCTGGCTCGCCGCGGACCCGTATATGAACGGCAAGCTCGTGGAGCATGCGCCGCGCAACATCCTGAAGCGGGTCATCGATAAGGCCGCCAAGGACGGCTACCAGATGAAGACCGGCGTGGAGTGTGAGTTCTTTCTCCTCTCCGCCGACGGTCTCGCCATCAGCGATGCCGCCGATATCCAAGCCAAGCCCTGCTACGACCAGTCGGCGCTGATGCGGCGTTACGACGTGATCAGCGAGATCTGCGACGCGATGCTGGAGCTCGGTTGGGGGCCCTACCAGAACGATCACGAGGACGCTAACGGCCAGTTCGAGATGAATTGGCTCTACGACGACGCCCTCGTCACCGCCGATCGGCAGGCGTTCTTTAAATATATGGTCAAGGCAGTCGCCGAAAAGCACGGGCTTCGCGCGACGTTCATGCCGAAGCCTTTCGCCAACCTGACCGGCTCGGGCTGCCACGTGCACGTGTCGCTCTGGAAGGACGGCAGGAACCTGTTCGAGGACGGTAATGACGGCATCGGGCTCTCGCGAACCGCTTATAGTTTCATCGGCGGGGTGATGGACGCCGCGAGCGATATCTGCGCCATCACCAATCCGACGGTGAACTCCTATAAGCGCATCAACGCGCCGGTGACACTGTCAGGTGCCACCTGGTCCCCCAACACAGTGACCTATGCAGGCAACAACCGCACCCACATGATCCGTGTTCCGGGCAGCGGACGCTTCGAGTTCCGGCTCGCCGACGGCGCCGCTAATCCGTATCTCCTGCCCGCGGCCCTGCTCGCCGCAGGGCTCGACGGTATCGAGCGAGGCGCCGATCCCGGCAAGCCGCTCGACATCGACATGTATGCCGAGGGCCATAAGGCCCCGGCCGGGACCAGGAAGTTGCCGCTCAACCTACTCGATGCTCTGAGGCTCACGGGCAAGTCTGCTCTTTTGCGCCGCGAGCTCGGCGACGAATTCGTGGATTCCTACGTCAAGCTAAAGAGCAGTGAGTGGGACGACTTCTCGCGCCAGCTCACGCCATGGGAGCGCGCCGCGACGCTCGATTGCTAGCTGAAAAGAAAGAGGCGCCGGCAGCAAATGCCGGCGCCTCCAAGCCTGATTGGCTTCCGGCTAGTAGTAGCGATCGATCGCGGCCTTGGTTTCTTCGCCGGAGCGGTCCGCCTTCAAATCGGACTCGATTTCCGCACTCTCTTGCCGCGTCTGGATGATGTGCCACATCAGCCAGAAGGCCAGTCCGAGGATGACGAGCACCACCTCCCATCCCTGGAACGGATAGATCGCGCCGACATCCTTGAGGTCGACGGCCCAGCTTGTCATTCCATTGGTCGACATTTCCCTCTCCTCTAGGCTTTCTCTTTGACCATTGCCCTCTCGCCGTCGCCTACTTCGCGGACCGAGGCCAGGAAAGCGCGATTCTGCGCAAAGTCGAGACCCTCTAGCTCGACCTTCCTCGGCACGCGCAGCATTCCGACGCTGTCGAGGATCTTGCAGACGATCAAGACCGGGATGAACCCGAGCAGGAACATCAAGCAAGCACCGGCGAAATTGCCGAGCGGATTGATGTGCGCAAAGCCCTCATAGGGAGAGGACGGCTGACCCCACAGCATGAAGCCCGCTACGACCACGCCGAGGAATCCCCCGTAGCCGTGTACCGCGACAGCGCCCACCGCATCGTCGATCTTGAACCGGCGCTCGACGAAGTAGTGCAATTTGTAGGCGATGGTCGGTACGGCAGCGCCGATCAGCATGGCCTGGATCGGATGGTAGAGATCATTTCCAGCCGAAGCACCAATGATGCCGCACAGTCCGCAGGAGAAAGTCCAGAACGGATTGCCCTTGGAAATGAGATAGCCGGCCATCATGCCGCCCGACAACGACATCAGGAAGTTGAAGGTAATCGCCGAAAGCGTGGTCGGCGCAAGATAGATGTTTGTCGCCGTCCACGTCTCGCCGGTGATCTGCCCCGCTATGGTCGCGGGCGAGATGATCGGGATATTGCACGCGGCATAGAAGCCCCAGAAGCCCGTATAGATCAGGAATAGGCCGATCACTACGAGCCACTCATTGTGGGGCGGAATCTCCCGCGGCGTCCCGTCCGCACGGAATTTGCCGATGCGGGGACCTAGCACTATCAAAAACGCAAGCGCCGCGCCGCCAGCGATGGCATGGACCACGCCGGAGGCGTAGGCATCATGATAGCCCCAAAGCTTCACCATCCAGCCTTGCGGGTGCCAGCCCCAGGCGGCGTCTAGGATCCATAAGACCGAGCCAACCAGCACGGCGATGATCCAGAATGCTCCGGAGCGGGCGCGCTCGATGATCGCGCCGGAGACGATCGAGGCGGTCGTGATCGAGAACAGGAGGAACGCGCCCCAGAACACGCCATTGAGTCGGTGCCAAATCGCGGCATCGGCGGGGGTGACTCCGGTCTCACCGGGACTGACGCCGGAGAGATGCGTTGCCATCAGCGGACTCCAAGCCCAGGCATATGGTGCCGCTATCAACCCGCCGGTGATTCCCGGCCCGTTCGGGAAGGCAAAATAGATGTACCAGCCGAAGAAGAAGAAGGTGACGGTCACCAACGGAATCGCCATCGCATTCTTCATCAGTGTTTTCAGGTGATTGCGCCGGCGGGAAACGCCAACTTCGTACGTGCAGAAGCCGACATGGATCAGAAACATGAAAACGATCGTCACCCAGTAGTAGAACTCGGTGAAGACCGTCGTCAGCGCATTAAGATTACCTTCCATTTGATATACCCCCTCTCGCCATCACCCGGAGAGCGGCGGCACTTCCCGCCCGCGTCCCGGCGCATGGCCGCGATCAGCTGCGTCTTGGCTTCCCCTCGTCCGCGCAGAGGCCCTGTTGCCGCGCGTGGGTAGTGTTTGTGATGATTCCCCCCATACAACCCGAATGCTAGGCGTTGCCGTAAGCAGCGTCAACGACGATGAAATTCATTTTCCTATAAGTAAACTCCCTGATTTTGCTCGGTTTGCATGCGGAAAATTCCGTGGACAAAGAAGCCCGAAAGCGCAGAGACCGGTTCCTCGCTTGGCAGTGCCGCGTCAGGCAGTTGCGGCAGTCGGCGTAACAGGTGGCGCCGATCCTACGCAGCGCCAAAGCCCCCTATGCTCAGAACTTTCGGTAGATCTTGTTCAGCTCCTTGAGTGGATGGTCGGGCGAGGTCTGGAACCTGACCAGAAGCTCGCGCGCGAGCATGTCACGGTCCTGCTGGTTGTTGGGCAGCTTCATCTCTTTCGGGATGCGCACCCAGCCATTGATGTTGCGGTCGAAGATGGCCGGCTCGCCCGCCTCGTAGCCCATATGCACGTCCTCGAGCCAGTTGAGGTCGTCCCAGCCCATGTACTCCATATAGTCTTTGAGGTAGGGCGTGAGCCGGTCATAGTCGGGCACCAGGTTCACGTCGTAGCGATAGCCAATATGCTGGCCGATCTCCCGCTCGCGCGCACTGTCCAGGCCAGCGGCGTCCTTCAGGAACTTGTCGACATCCGCTTGCGACTGCGCCTCAGGTTTCTTGCCGCTCTTGCCGCTTTTGTCCTTCTTGCCCATCGCCTGCGCCCTCAGCCGATCTTGTGATAATTGTCGACGCCCACCGTGTAGTCCGTGCCGGCAAGCGGCACCTGCGCCATGGCGGAGGCCTCCATGGTGAGCGCGGCGAGATCTTCCGGCTCGAGGCTGTGCACCGAAGTCTTGCCGCAAGCGCGCGCCAGCATCTGCGCTTCGAGCGTCAGCGCGTGCAGGAAATTGTAAACGCGCTCGGCCGCCTCGTCGGGATCGAGCCGCTTGCGGAGCTCGGGGTCTTGCGTGGCAACGCCCACCGGACAGCGCCCAGTATGGCAGTGGTAGCAATAGCCCGCGGGCACGCCGATCTCGTTCTCGAAATCGGATTCGGGAATAGCCTTGTTGCAGTTGAGCGCCATCAGCACCGAGTGGCCGATCGCCACCGCATCGGCGCCGAGCGCAAGCGCCTTGGCCACATCGCCGCCGTTCCTGATGCCACCCGCGTAGACGAGAGAAATCTCGCCGCGCTTGCCGAGCTCGTCGATGGCGCGGCGCGCCTGGCGGATGGCGGCAATGCCGGGCACGCCGGTGTCTTCGGTGGCGATATGCGGGCCGGCGCCCGTGCCGCCCTCCATCGAGTCGATATAGATGGAGTCCGGTCCGCACTTCACCGCCATGCGCACGTCGTCATAAACGCGCGCGGCGCCGAGCTTGAGCTGGATGGGGATCTGCCAATCGGTCGCTTCCCTGATCTCCTCGATCTTGAGCGCGAGATCGTCGGGGCCGAGCCAATCGGGATGGCGCGCCGGAGAGCGCTGATCGATACCGGCAGGGAGCGAACGCATCTCGGCAACTTGGTCCGTCACCTTCTGACCCATGAGATGCCCGCCGAGGCCGACCTTGCAGCCTTGGCCGATGAAGAACTCGCAAGCATCGGCAAGCCTGAGATGATGCGGGTTGAAACCGTAGCGCGACTGGATGCATTGATAGAACCACTTGCTCGAATAGCGGCGCTCGTCGGGGATCATGCCGCCCTCGCCCGAGCAGGTGGCAGTCCCCGCCATGGTGGCGCCCCGCGCGAGCGCGACCTTCGCCTCGTAGGACAGCGCGCCGAAGCTCATGCCGGTGACATAGACGGGAATGTCGAGCTCGAGCGGCCGCTTGGCGCGCGGGCCGATCACCGTCTTGGTGTCGCATTTCTCGCGGTAGCCCTCGATGACGAAGCGGGTGAGCGTGCCGGGCAGGAAAGTGAGATCGTCCCAATGCGGGATCTTCTTGAACAACGAGAAGCCGCGCATGCGGTAGCGGCCGAGCTCCGACTTCACATGGATGTCGTTGATGACCTCCGGCGTGAAGATCTGGCTTTGTCCGAGGATGAAGCGCTGCGATTCGGCGGGCGCCCGCGTCCCGTTGCCTTTGCCGTTCTTGCTCTTGTTCATGGCTGCCCAGCCTCCGTGCCTAGAGCACCAATTTCTTCTCGGTCGGTTCGAGGTTGTCGTAGTTCCAAAGCTGCTTGCCGGCGACGATCTTGCGGAAGGCGCCAACGCCGTCTTTCGGGAGCAGGTCGTACATGCGGAGCTTGCGCGTAAGCCAGGCGCGGTCGAGATCGGTCATCGTGCCCCACACCGCGTCGACGCCGAGGCTCGCCGGCTCGCCGCCGATAAAGATCGTGCCGTCATACATGGAATCGCCGAGATTCTTGCCGGCATTGCCGCAGATCACCATGCGCCCGCGCTGCATCATGAAGCCGGTGAAGGCGCCCGTATCGCCGCCGACGATGATCGTGCCGCCCTTCATGTCGATGCCGGTGCGCGAGCCCACATTGCCCTTGCAGACAAGATCGCCGCCGCGGATCGCGGCCCCGAACTGCGAGCCCGCGTTTTTCTCGATGAACACCGTGCCGCTCATCATATTCTCGGCGCACGACCAGCCGACGCGGCCCGAGATCCGCACGTTCGGCCCGTCGAGCAGCCCGCAGCCGAAATAGCCGAGCGAGCCCTCGATGATGAGATTGAGCCGGTTGAGGATGCCCACGGCGATCGAGTGCTTGGCGCCAGGGTTCTTGATGACGATGGTGCCGTAGCCGTCGGCCATCAACGCGCGGATGCGCAAATTCACCTGCTGGGCCGGCATATTCGAGGCGTCAATCTCGGCACGCTTGTTGAAATCGACATCGAAAGCGTTTGGCAGCGCGAAGCCGTGCGACGGCGCATCGAGATCAATGTCGAAGAATTTCTGGATCGAGCGGCCCTTGAGCCGCTCGTCATGCAGGCCGAGGTCGCGCGCGCGCAGCTCCTGCGCGTCGATCTCGCCGCGCGCTATCTCTGCCATACACGCACCTCTTCGTCGTAGGGGTCGGAGGTGTCGATCTCGCGCGGAATGAGCGTGCGGATGGCGACCTCCTCGGAGGCGAGCGCGACGAGATCGTCGCTTTCGTAGAGCACCATGGGCTTGGCGGCCATGGTGTCCTTGGCCATGCCGAGCTCCTTGTCGGTGGCGACGAGATAGGTGAAGACGCCGTCGATGTCCTTGATCGAGGCTTTCAGCGAATCTTCAAGCGTCGCGCCCTGTTCGAGGTTGTTGGCGGTGTAGACCGCGAGCAGCTCGGAATCGCAATTCGACATGAAGCGGTGATCGAGCCGCTCCATCTCGCGGCGCATGATCCAGTAATTGGTGATCTGGCCGTTATGCACCACGGCGATGTCGTTATAGGGATAGGCCCAGTAGGGATGCGCCGAGCGGATATCGACGTCCGATTCCGTCGCCATGCGGGTATGTCCGATGCCGTGCGTGCCGCGGAACGTGCCGAGCCCGTATTGCTCGGAGACCTGGCTCGCATCGCCGAGATCCTTGATCAGCTCGAGCGCGCTGCCGAACGACAGCACCTCGGCGCCTTCGATCTGCTCGATCTCGGTGGCGAGCTTGCGGGTGTCGCCGCCATGCCTCAGCCGATAGCGGAACGCGTAGGGCGTCGCCTCGGCCTTTTCGATCACGTCCGCTCCGAGCTCCGCGAGCCGCTTGTCCACTAGCGCCTCGCGCGCCTTGATCTTGTCGCGGATCTGATGGTCCTTGGTGAGGTCCTCGGCCTCGGCAAGCTTCAGCCGCATGACATATTCGCCGGGCGCCGAAGTGCCGTAGACGGCGAAGCCCGTGGAGTCGGGCCCGCGATGCTTGAGGCTCAGAAGCATCGCCGTCATCTCCTTGCCGACGCTGGTCGCGCCGTCGCGGTGAATGAGCCCAGCAATCCCGCACATTTTCGTTCTCCCTAGTGCATCAGCCGCCGCTTAGGGCAGGCAGTCGAGATAGGTCTTGGTATCCCACTCCGTCACGGTGTGGAGGAAGCGCTCCCATTCGTCGCGCTTGTACTCGTCGTAGAGCCGGTACATCTCGCCGGGCATCGCGCTGCGGATGACGGCGTCCTTCTCGAGCGCCGCGAGCGCATCGCCGAGCGTCATTGGCAGCTTCTTGACCTGCTTGCCCGCTTCCATGGCCTGGTAGATGTTGCGCTCCTCGGGCTTGCCGGGATCGAGATTGTTCTTGAGCCCGTCGTCCATGGCCTTGATGAGAGCCGCGGCCATCAGATGCGGGTTCACCATGGCGTCGACCGCGCGATACTCGAACCGGCCTGGCGCCGAGACGCGCAAGCCTGTGGTGCGGTTCTGGAAGCCCCAATCGGAGAACACCGGCGCCCAGAAGCCTGTGTCCCACAGCCTCCGATAAGAGTTCACCGTCGAGCAGCCGATCGCGGTCAAGGCGCCGAGATGCTTGACGATGCCGCCGATCGCCTTGAGCCCGATCTTGCCGGGGAGCTGGATGTCGTCGGTGTCCGGCATGAAGGTGTTCTCGCCGCCCTTGCGGTACAGATAGTTCTGCACCATGCCGGGCAGCTTTCTCTCGTCATTGCCGAGTGTCTTCGTCTCGTCGGTGCCGCCGCGCCACAGCGAGATGTTGTGGTGGCAGCCATTCGCCGAGACGCCCATGAAGGGCTTGCACATGAAGCAAGCGATGATGCCGAACTCACGCGCCACCTGCGCACAGATCTGGCGGTAGGTGGCGAGCCGGTCGGCGGTACGGAGCGCGTCGTCATAGGTGAAATTCAGCTCGAGCTGGCCGGGCAAATCCTCGTGGTCGCCCTGGATCATGTCGAGGCCCATCTGCCGGCAATAGTCGATGACGCGCAGATAGACGGGACGCAGGCTCTCGAACTGGTCGATGTGATAGCAATAGGGGTTCGAGTAGCCGCCGTCGGGCTGGCCGTCCGTGCCCTTCTTGAGCCACATCATCTCAGGCTCGGTGCCGTGGCGAAGCTCGAGCCCGTGCTCTTTCTTGAACTCATCGTGGATGCGGCGGAGATTGCCGCGTGCATCGGCGGTCAGGAACGCGCCGGGTTCTTCGCGCTCCTCGCGGTTCCGGAACAGCGTGCACCAGAGCCGCGCGACCCGTTTGTCCCAGGGGAGCTGCATGAAGGTCTCAGGCTCGGGAATGCCGATCAGCTCGGCAGCTTCAGGCCCGTAGCCGAGATAGTCACCGCGGCGGTTGAGGAAGAGATTCATGGTGGCGCCGTAGACGAGCTGGAAGCCCTTCTGCGCCACACTCTCCCAATGGTCGGCCGGGATGCCCTTGCCCATGATGCGGCCGGTCACCGACACGAATTGCAAATAGAGGTAATCGATGCCGAGCGCGTCGATCTTCTTGCGGACCTCGGCGACGAGCTTCTTGCGCTTTGGGTCCTCGACGAAGCGCTCGATATCGGTCCGACCGGAAGCCTTGGCTCGTGCAGTTGATTTGACTGGCTTTACCTTCTCCCCAACGCGATTCATCCCAACACCCCTCGCTCTATCGCTTAACTCCACGGGAACGGACTATGCGAGGTCGGATGCAACTCGCCCTTGGCGAAGCGCGCGAAACGGAACGGCTGCAGCAGAGCGCTCTTTTCGCCCATCAACTCCTGCGCCACGAGCTTGCCCACGCCGATCATCTTGTAGCCGTGGTTCGAGTCGGCAATGACGTACACATTCTCGCGGAACACGTCGAAGACCGGGAAATTGTCGGGCGTGAAGCAGCCAAGCCCACCGGAATTCTCCTCGCGCCTGTAAAGCGGCATCTTGCCTTCGAAGCGCTTCTGGCAATGCGCGAGCGCCGAGCACCACATGTCGATGAAATCTTCACCGACGACGAATTCGGGCGACTCCGGGCCGTAGGGATCGACTGCAACCTGGTCGGGATCCTGCTCGACCCTGTAGGGCGAGGCCCCGCCCTGGACGCCGCCGAATGAGAAATCAGGCTTGTAATAGATGCCCCAGATCTTGTCGGTGATCAGCCTGCCGTCGCCCTCCGAGTAGAGCGGCACGTCGGTATCGACATGCAGAACCGGCGGGAAGCTTCCGTCATTGGTCCGGTGCATCGTCGGATCGACCCCGAGCGTGCCTTCTTCTAGGCACCAGAACTTCCACATCGGCACGTCCGTGTGCAGCTTGCCGTTCTGCTTCACGTCGATCGCCTTCGGGAGCTCGAGCATGTTCCAGATCTTGTTCACCCAGGGGCCGACGCCGACCACGACCGTCTCGCAGCCGATGCGGCCCTCGCTCGTGTTGACCGCGGTTACGGCGCCCGAGTTCGAACCAAACTCGAAGTCGAGTACCTCGACGCCCTCGAACACGCGCACGCCTTCGGCCTTCGCCTTGCCGGCAAGCCCGTACATGCTTGCCTTGTTATTGGCGTAGCCGCCGCGCTTCTCGTGCAGCACCGATGTGATGCCCTGCGCCTGCCAGTCATCGAACAGGCCGCGCATATATTTGGCGGAGTCCTCGGCACCCTCGACGAACACTGACTCGTAGCCAATCGCCTTCTGCTGCTCGTAGATCGAGCCGACGTCGGCATGCATGCATTCGGGGCTGATCTGCATATAGCCCACGGGGTGATAGCTGTAGGCTTGCGGGTCGCTCTCCCACACATCGACCGAATGGGCCATCAGCTCGCGCATGGCGGGCTGGAAATAGTTGTTGCGCACGACCCCGCAGGCGATGCCGGAGGCGCCGGCCGCGATCGCGGTCTTGTCCAATATGACGATATCTTTGCCCGAACCCCTGCCACTCGCCTTCAGCGCTTGCGCCAAATGCAATGCGGTGCTCAGGCCGTGGATGCCGGCGCCGATCACGACATATTTGGCGGCTTCGGGGAGACTCATGCGGGGCCAACTCCCTCGATGGAATTGGTCCGCAATTGGTCCTTAGCTGTGGACCGATGGAACAGAATAAGCGACATTGAGCGCCCAACCCTCAACAGATTTATTCTGCATGGGCTGGACCGCTTGTAAACCAATTTCTATACTTTGGGCCCAAAGCGGGCTCGATGTCGGAGGGAACTTGCGGTGAACGAGCAGCACAACGCCGATGAAGGCACCGCATTACGCGGGCTCGGCAAGACGCATCGCGGCGTAGGCGCAATCCTCGCCTATCTCCAGCGGGCCATCGAAACCGGCGCCTATAGCGAAGGCGACAGGCTTCCGCCCGAACGCGAGCTTGCGCAGACCTTCAACGTCGCGCGCAGCACAGTGCGGCACGCGCTCGATCAGCTCGAGCGGGCAGGCCTCGTATCCCGCCGGCTTGGCAGCGGGACATTTGTCGGGCCGGTGGCTGCTTCCAACCGGCGGCATATCGACCTGGTCGACCAGATCAGCCCGCTTCAGCTCATCGAAGCGCGCCTCGCGGTCGAGCCCTACACCACGCGGCTCGCGGTCCTGCATGCAACGCGGCGGAACCTCGCCGACATGGAGGTGGTGCTCGCGCATGCCGAAGAGTCGACCGGCGACAAGGACGAGTTTTCCAAATGGGACGGCGAGTTCCATCTCCTAATCGCGCAGGCCTCGGCCAATCCGGTTTTGCTCGGCGTCTACCGGCAGATCAACCATGTGCGCCTGCATGCACAATGGGACGCGATGAAGGAGAAGATCCTGACTTCCGACGTGATCGCCGACTACAACCGGCAGCATCGCGCCATCTTCAACGCGCTTGTCCGACGCGACGCGCAAGGAGCCTTCGCGCTCATCACCGAGCATCTGGAAAAAGCGCGCGGCGATCTGGTCAAGGCGAACAGCCCGTAATCTCAGCTTGTCATTCCCGCGAACGCGGGAATCCAGTAGTCAACGCCGGTTCCAGATGGTCGATAGCCGTGA
Source organism: uncultured Alphaproteobacteria bacterium (assembly GCA_963821255.1). Lineage (GTDB taxonomy): Bacteria > Pseudomonadota > Alphaproteobacteria > Rhizobiales > Methyloligellaceae > Methyloceanibacter. The sequence goes on from CAWGCX010000010.1 coordinate 301,644, forward strand.
CTACTGGATTGCCCGGTCAAGCCGGGCAATGACACGCGGATAGTTGGGTCACAGCAACTTGCGCATCGCAACCGAAGCATGAACTCAGCCGTCCTCGGCCTGATCGCGGCGCTCTCCTGGGGCCTGCACGATTTCTTCGCGCGCTTCCCGTCGCGCGCTGTGGGGCCGATCCCGACCGTGCTCGCGGTCACGATCGCCGGACTGGTCGTGCTCAGCGCCTGGCTGCTGTTCGCAGGAGCGCCACCCAAGATCATCTGGCCGCAGATCCTGCTCGTCGTTGTGACCGGCGTCTTCTTCACGCTAGCGACACTTGCGCTGTTCTCAGGTCTCGCGGCCGGGCCGATCTCCATCGTTGCGCCGATCGCGGGCTCGTACCCTGCGCTCGCCATGATCTTCGCCGTGGCGCAAGGCGCGCGCCCAAGCCCGGCCCAATGGGCTGCAATCGCCGCGGTGATGGCGGGCGTCACCATCGTGTCGCGGAGCGGCGGCCGCTTCGAAGATTCCGGCGAGCTCGCGCCCGGCACCCTCAAGACCGTGCTCGGCCTCGCCTTCCTTGCGAGCTTCTGCTTCGCGGTCGCGATGACAGCGGGTCAGGCGGCAGTACCGGTTTTCGGCGAGATGCAGACGATCTGGCTCGCGCGCTGCTTCGGGCTCATCACCATCCTTCCCATCTATCTCTGGCGCACGCCGGGCGCCGGGCTGCCTCCGAAATGGCTGCCGCTGCTCGCGCTGATGGGCTGTCTCGACGTGATCGCGCTCGGGACGATCATCGCAGCGGGGAACTGGCCGAATCCGGAATTCGCGACCGTCGTATCCTCGGCCTTCGGCGCCATCACGGTCGTTCTTGCCCGCGTGTGCCTGAAAGAAGAAATCGCGCCGGCTCAGGTCGGCGGCATGGCACTGATCTTCGGCGGGGTCGCGGCGCTCGCGGGACTCTAGCTTAGGAGCGGGAGAGGCGCGCAGGGTTTGCGGACGCCGGGCGGCTACCTTTGCTATCGTTCGAGAATCGGACCAAGACGGCGCCATGGCCTGAAGTTTGGCGCCACAGGGAGGGACATCATGAAATTGATCTCGGTGTTCGTCTCCGGAACGGTGGTTGTCGTCACGCCGTCAGAGGCCAAGAAGCACTCGGAGCATCGCCAAACATCCCTACAAATCTGTCCGCCGCGCCTACAAGCCGCATCACGTCGGCTACTGGGTAAACGGCATTTGGGTGGCCGGCGCTGGGGGGAGACGGGGAACCACAAGTGGAAGGCAAAGTACAACAGGTGCGTCGACTAGCGGCCCACAGCTAGGCGGCCAGGACTATTGCTCCTAAGGCCGGCGTCGCACAGCCGCTGACTGTAATAGCAGTCGCCCGAAGCGAAGCCGTTGCTTTCCTGGATCATGTCGGCGCCGGGGCCGAGGTCGAAGCGGTACTCCATGAAGGCATCTTGCGGCCAGGCCGTGCAGGAGACCCGCACCGCGCCCCGGTAAGCCTCGTCGCAGCGATTGCGTATTCTGAAGGACCTTCCGTCAGGCGCCGCGAAGATGCGCAGGCAATGCGGCTTCGCCTTCGCGCAGTTCGCGTCCTGTTGAGACCCCGCCGCTTGCATGGACCTCCACTGTCCCGCAACCTGCGACGCGCTTTTCAGATGCGACAGGACCTCATCGGAGACGCGGTCGGGCAGGTCCAGCATCAACGCGTGGCCCGCCTTCAGCCGATGGAAGCGGAACGGTCCTTCCACGTGATTGGCGGTCGTCTCGGCGGCAAGCCTGCTGAACGCCTGGTCCTCGTTGCCCCACATGAAGAGCGTCGGCTGCCTGATCTTGCGCAAGGGATCGCGCGGTTCGAATTGAAAGGCACGGTACCAGTTCAGCGCGCCGCGCAAGGCGCCGAACTCGCTGAACACCTGCGTATATTCCTTGACCTGCTCTGGCGCATGCATCTGCCATTTGAGATTGCGCAGATAAGCGGCGCGATCGAATCCGAACACGAGCTCCGGGACCAGCGGCACCCAGTGCATGAGGACATAGCTGCTGTGGAGCCATTGGGCGTCCGGATCGCCCAAGGCTTCAGCCAAAGCTGCGGGGTGGGGCATCGAGAGCGCGGTGAGGCTCAGCACCTCTTGCGGAAAGCGATCGGCGACGATCCAGGCGATCGCGCCGCCGAAATCGTGGCCGACAACATGGAAGCGCTCGAAGCCGACCGCGCCCGCAACGGCCATGACGTCCGACGCAAGCCTGCCGGCGCTATAGGACTTCACGCGGAACGGTCGCGCGCCGGGGCTGTAGCCGCGCTGATCGAAGGCGACAACGCGGAAGCCGGCCTTGGCCAGCCGGTCGAGCAGAGGCTCCCACATGATCGAAGTCTCGGGAAAACCATGAAGCAGAATGACGCCCTCGCCGTTCGGGTTGTCGAAGCCGCCGACGCGGGCGCGGAACTCCATGCCGCTCGCCCGGATGCGGACGAGACCTTCGCGCGAAAGATCGAAGAGGGGAAGTTCCCTGGTTATCGCGGTGTGCGAGGCAAGACCCGATGCGAGCCACAGTTTGTCGATTCCGTAGGCGCTCGCCGCCGGCAGAAGCAGGATCGCGACCGGGATCCAGAGCCACTTGAACCAGTTTCTCATGCCGGGATCGAACTCGAAGAAACTGCAACAGAGGTGCCTAATAGGCGCCTGCCGTCCCTTATGCCCCACAGCCGAGCTAAAGTATCGACCCTTTACAGGACAAGCGTTAATAAAGCCGAAAGCCATTCGCCCGCCAACCGATCGAGGAACGTCATGAGAACGCTAACCCTAGCCTTGGCCGCAGTGACGTTAGTAGCGAGCCTTAGCGCGGCCATGAGCGCAGAAACCAAAAAGTGCCACATCGGCGACGCGGCCCTTTGCATGGCGGAGCCTGGCTGTCACTGGGACGTGAACAAGCGCGGCTGCTACGAAGGCCCGCTTCCGGGCCAAGACGCCTGCGCCGCGCACGAGACGGAAAGCGTCTGCGACACTGACGTCTCGCTCGGCTGCAAGTGGGACGCCGAAAAGAAGACATGCGCGTCGCAGGCTCAGTAGTGCCGGCGCAAGATCACATCAACTCACGGCCATCACAAAGCGGCGCGGCGCGCGTCACGAAGGATCGCCCAGGCCTGATTTTATGTGAGCTGGGCTCGGTGCTCTGATCCGGTCTCCGAGGCGCATGGCCTCGAACAAGGAGACCCCAATGAAGAAATATCTGATCGCAGCTGCTCTGCTTGGCGCTTTGGCAACGCCGGTGCTCGCCGCCGAGGGCTTCTACATCGTGTTCGACAACACGACCAAGAAATGCACGATGATGAACGAAGCCTACCGACATGAACCGCTACAAGATGATGGGCACTTGGGCGAGGCCAAGGCCGCGATGGCCGGCATAAAGGAATGTAAGATGTAGCTTGGTCCTTTCGCACCGAACCATCGGTGCGAGCGCCAAACGGCGCAGGACGAAGCTGACTACGGGCAGCCGCTCCTTAAGTAGGGACGGCTGCCGTTAGTTTTTGGGATGGTCGCTTGGAGATGCTAGCGCAAGCGCATTGCCGAATGCCGCGCCCGATGCGGTGTTGTCGAAGATGCACCAGGTTTCTGCGCCACGCTCGCGGCGCGCATCAAGCTGCCGCCTAAGCTCCGCCAAGGCTGTGCGGTCGTAGCTCGAGTAATATCGCCGCGGTGCGCCATGCAGCCGGTAATACACAAGCCCTGCCCAGCCGCCTGAGACACCCGCGCCCGCGGCCGGAACGGGATCGGCTGCGACGCGCGCGACCCGGCGTTCGGCAAGCCACTCCTCCATACCCCGGCGAAAACCAGCTCGCATGGCGCGGCTCCAGCGCCACGGGCACTTCGATGCGCGCCTGCACGTCGCGAAAGAACTGGTCAGTGACGCTTTGTCGAAAGCGAGTCTCGGCGCAAGCTGCACAGGAGCACGCCAAGCTCCTCGTGAAGCCCCATAACCTCGGCGACGAAGCGGTCGAACATGGCACTGCAATTGTTGAGCCGGGCAAAACGCGTGATCGTCCTCGGCATTTTGACCGAGAAGCGGAAGCCCGCGGGCGTCGATTGCGCCCAGCGCTCGTAAGTCGCGCGGTGGTGCGGCCGATAGAACGAGGAGTTGATCTCGACGGCGTTGAGCGCCTGCGCGTAACGTTCAAGCTGGCTGCCGTCTTGCGGCAGCTCCGCCGCATATCTTGCCGGCACGTTCCAGCCGGCGGTGCCGATCCGCAGAGGCGATTGGGACATCGCCTATATAAATCCGGAGACGGCCCGGTAAATCGCCAAGATACCGGCGAATGCTATGCTAGGGACGTGGAGAACTGGCGCGCCCGAAGAGATTCGAACTCCTGACCTCTAGATTCGTAGTCTAGCGCTCTATCCAACTGAGCTACGGGCGCGTCTAGCCGGCGTGGCGGGGTGAGCGCCTTACCTAGGGCGTCCCCCAGCCAAAGGCAAGGCTAGGAACAACCCGGCTTTTCAACCGTTTGTTGGTCAGGGCTAGATCCCGTATCCTGGGAGAAACGGTCATGAAGGCAAAGGCAAAGAAGGTCTTGCGCAAATCCGCGGCCAGCATTGGTGCCGCTATCCTCGCCATCGGGCTTTCGACAGCCGCCACCTTCGCGGTAAACAGCTTCGAGGGCACGTGGAAGGTTCAGGACACCCAAGGCAAACCATTCCAGATCGTGCTCTCAGCCGACGGCAAAGCCCAGGGCACGCGGGAGGGCGAAGGGCTGGCCGGAACCTGGAAGGAAGATGAGGGTAGCGCCGTGATCGAGTGGGAGTCCGGCTGGATGACCAAGATCACCAAGGAGGGCGGCAACTACATCAAGACGGCCTACGAGAAGGGTAAGGCGGTCACGTCCGGTCCGGGCACGCCTGCCGAGAAGGTGCAGTAACGTTCGCGCTAGGCGCTAATACGGCGCGCGCGCGCGAGACTGACGACGGCGTCGGGAATGGTCACGCGGAAGGCCGCCCCGCCGTCGTTTCTGACGAGGGCGATCTCGCCGCCATGTGCCTTGACGAGCTCGGCGGCGATGGCAAGGCCAAGCCCCGAGCCTTCCTTGCGCGCCACGGTCTGGAAGGCCTCGAAAAGATGTGCGCGGGCGCGCTCGGGAACGCCTGGGCCCGTGTCTGCAACCTCGACGACCGCGACCGACCCCTCGCGCCAAGCGCTGATCGCGATATCGCCGTCCGGCTCGCCCTCGCTCTCTAGCGCCTGGACGGCGTTGCGGCAGAGATTTGACAGCACGCGGTAGAGCTGGTCGCGGTCGGCATCGACCTCGAGGTCCTTAGGCACATTGACGATCCAGGCGATCGCACCCGCGCGCGGCAGCCCCAAGCCGTCACCGACCTCAGCCACGAGCGGGGCGAGCGTGAAGCGCTTTCGCCGTGGCGGCGCTTCTTGCGCCTGGCCGAAATCGAGCGTGCGCGCGCAGAGCCTGATGGCCCGGTCGAGCGAGGCGATCAGCTTCGGGACGAGGCGCTGCACGGTGGGGTCCTTCACAGTAATCAAGCGATCAGACAGGAGCTGCGCGCTCGACAGCATGTTGCGCAGATCGTGGCTGATCTTGCTCACGGCGAGGCCCAGTGCCGCGAGCCGGCTCTTCTGTGTGAGTGTGCCCGCAAGCTCTTCCTGCATGGCTTTCAGCTCACGCTCGGCCGTGCCGATCTCGTCGCGGCGGCCCGACGGCGCGATGATGCGGCTCGGATCTTCGGGCCGCTCCGAGAAGCTCTCGATATTGCGCGTGAGCCGGGTGATCGGTTTCACCAGAAGCGCCGCGAGCGAAAGATAGACAAGCGCGCCGGTGATGATGGAAATGATGATCGACACCCAGAGAATATCGAGGCCGTAGCGGATCATGGCAGCCTTGAGCGGCGCTTCTCCCATCACCACGTCGATCATTTCGGCATGGCCGAAGCTCGCATGGTTGATCACGCGGATCACGCGATCGTTGGGAGCGACATAGACCATGAGCGCGTCGGCGACGAGGCTGAGCCAGGAGGCGTTGCGCAAGTCGTAGGACGCGTCGATCTCCGCCGGCATGTCCATCTCGATGACGAGCACGCGCGCATCGGCTTGCTTCACCGCGATCGCCTTCACCATGGTGCTTTCGAGCAGCCGGTCGCGCAGCATGTCGGGGAGCTGACCCCCTGGCGCGGCTTCTGCTGCAAGCGAGGCGATTTCGGCTGCGGCAAGCCGCTCCACGAGCCATTGCCTGCGGAAGCTCGAGACCGAGGGCACGAAGACGAGGACCTCGGCGATCATCACGAAGAGGATGGTGAGCAGGAGCAGCTTGCCCGACAGCCCCGGCAGGAACCGGCGCGCCCGCGGGGGCGCCACATCCGTATTTCTGGGATCGTCCGTCACGGCTCCATCTTATCCTCACACACTAACTTCGTCATGCCCGGCCGAAGTGCCGGGTATCCACGAATTGGTTAAATGCACAGCGAAATTCGTGGATGGCCGGGCCAAAGCCCGGCCATGACGAGGCGGCGCGGGCAAGAGGTTGCTAGCCGAATTTGCGGAGCATGCCGATGACGTGGCGGACCCAGCCCTTGGTCAAGGTCGGCGCGTAATGGGCGAACCCAACCTGCTTTGAGAGCTCCGACAGGGTCGGATACGGCAGCACGAGGGACGTGAGCTCGCCAATCTTGATGTCCCTCGCCATGGCGATCACCCAGAGCTGGAGCAGCTCGCCCGCTTCGGCGCCGACGATGGTGCAGCCGAGCACCGTACCGTCACGCTTCGTGATGATTTTGATGAAGCCTTCGGTCTTCTTCTCGCATTGCGCGCGGTCGGTGTCGGCATAAGGCCAGCGGTAGATGCGGATCGAGCGGCGGCGATAGCGCTTATGCGCCTCCTCCTCGGTGAGGCCGACCTGGGCGAGCTCGGGGTCGGTGTAGAGGACGCGCGGGACATACACGGCATTGGCGTCGGGCTTCAGCCTGAAGATCGCGTTGCGGATCACGACACCGGCTTGGAACTCGGCGAGGTGGGCATATTCCGGGGTGCCGATCACGTCGCCGACCGCATAGATGCGCCGGTTCGAGGTCCTAAGCTGGTCGTTGACCTTGATGCCCTCCTCGGTGAAGGCGACGCCGGCGCGGTCGAGGCTTAGGCCCTTGACGTTCGGCTTGCGACCGGTGGCCACGAGCATATGCGTCGCCTTGGCGAGCACGGTCTCGCCGTCCTTGTTGAAATGCGCCGCCACGCCCTGCACCGAACGCTCCACCCGCTCCACGCGCGTTTTCGGGAACAACATCAGCTGCGTGTCCTCGAAGCGCTTGAAGATGACGCTCCTCGCCTCCCTGTCCTCCTCCGCCAGCATGTCGCCGGTGTCGAACACGGTGACGTGGGAGCCGAGCATCCGGTGCGCCTGCGCGAGCTCGAGCCCGGTCGAGCCGCCGCCAAGCACGATGAGGTGCTGAATGCGCTCGCTCACGTCGAAGATCGTCTCGTTGGTGAAATAGGGCACCTCGTCGAGGCCCGGGATCAGCGGCACCACGGGGACGGAGCCCGTGGCGATGACGAAGCGCCGCGCGCGGACCAGCACGCGACCGGCTTCCACCGTGAATTTGTCGAGGAAGCTTGCATTGGCCTGAATGACGCGCACGCCGAGCCCGGTGAAACGCTCGATGGAATCGTTCGGCGCGATTGCCGCGATGGCGCCGTGGACGTGGTCGTGCACGCCGCGATGGTCGATCTGTGCCTCGATCACGTCGATGCCGAAATTCGAGGCCGTACGGACCGCTTCCGCGCGCTTGCCCGCGGCGAGCAGGGCCTTGGAGGGGACGCAGCCGTAATTCAGGCTGTTGCCGCCCATGCGGCCCTTTTCGATCAGCACGACCGGCACGCCGAGCTGCGCCGCCGCCGCTGCCACCGCAAGGCCGCCTGAGCCCGCGCCGATAACGCAGAGGTCGGGCTTCAGCACCTCTTCCATGACCGACCTTCCCCCTTCGCCGCCCGTCAGGCCCCAGGCCCGAACGACCTTACCCCGATGCCAAGCCCCCGCTTCCCAGTGCCGGGACCGGCGCCCGCGCGCAATCCGCTTGCGGACCGCCGTATGCGGGCACGACTCTTGGCCTGCCTATCCTGCCTTGGCAAGGCAGGATAGGACGCGCCTCCACCGGTGCGGAACGCTTTTCTGGTCGCGCTTTGGAGGATTGGCATTTCGCGGACTGATAGGCCGGACGGACACGCCGGGAGACGGGAGAAGCCCATATGATTATCCGACTTTTGTGCGCCGCCACAACACCCCGCGAAGCAGCATAGGCGGGAAAAAGCGCAATGTTCGCTAGGCTAGGGCGGCGGCTTCGGCGCGCCTGTGGCGGATTGACTTGCGCCGGGGCGCCACCTATAAGCCGCCGAAACCAAGCCTTTGCAGCCTGAGCGCCCAAGATTGCGCTTTGGCTCGGCGATCCGCCAGGAGAGACAGCCTTGAAGCGCACTTATCAGCCATCGCGGCTCGTCCGCAAACGGCGCCACGGTTTTCGCGCCCGCATGGCGACTTCGGGCGGCCGGAAGGTTCTGGCGCGCCGCCGCGCCAAAGGGCGCAAGCGTCTGTCGGCCTAGTGCCGGCGGCCCGCTCCGGCGGTGACGGAAATCGGACGTCTCAAGACCCGCGCTGAATTCCTCCACGTCAAGGGTGGCACCCGTTACGCGGCGCCCTCGCTCGTGCTCGAAGCGCGCGCCCGCGCCAACAACAAAGACGTCGATCGCGGTCTTGCCCGCTTCGGCTTTACGGCAACCAAGACGCTCGGCAGCGCCGTGGTGCGCAACCGGGCGCGGCGGCGGCTGAAGGAGGCGGTGTGGGCGACGGCTCCGGCCCATGCGAAAGGGGGCTATGATTATGTCTTGATCGCGCGGGCGGGAACGGTACAACGACGCTTCGCCGAGCTGATCAAGGACCTTGAACGCGCGCTCGCCAAAGTGCACGCGCCCGCCCCAGCAAAAAAGCGCTGAAGCCCTTAACACGGACCCGATCTTGCCTCACCTTTCGTCCGCGCTTTGCGGGTGCGATGCGGCCCTTGAGCAGAAAGCCCCATGGACGAGAATAACCGCAACTTCATCCTGGCCATCGTGCTCTCGATGGCCGTGCTGTTCGCCTGGCAGTATTTCTTCCTGCCGCCGCCGAAGCCGCCCGAGACGGCAGAGCAACAGCAGCAGCCTGAGCCAGGACCGCCGCGCCCGGCAGGTGAGGCCCCCGGCACAGCCGGCGCGCCGCAGCCTGGCGCGCCGGGCGCTGCGACGCTGACGCGCGACGAGGCGCTTGCAGCCTCCCCCCGCATCGCCATCGACACGCCGGCGCTCAAGGGCTCGATCTCGCTCAAGGGCGGACGCATCGACGACCTGACGCTGAAGGACTATCGGGAGACGGTCGAGCCCAATAGCCCGAACGTCATTCTGCTCTCGCCTGCGGGTGGACCTGGCGCCTATTACGCCGAGCACGGCTTCGTCGCCGGCGCCGGCGCCTCGGACCTCAAGCTGCCGGCCGGCGACACGCAGTGGACCGCAACCACGCAAGGACCGCTCACGCAAGATGCGCCCATCACGCTGACCTATGATGCAGGGAGCGGGCTCACCTTCACCCGCACCATCGCGGTCGACGACAAATACATGTTCACGATCGCCGACAAGGTGTCTAACGCGGGCGCGGAACCCGTGACGGTCTATCCTTATGCGCTCGTCTCGCGGCACGAGATGCCGCCGATTCAGGGCTTCTTCATCCTGCATGAGGGGCTGATCGGCGTGCTCGACGAGACCGGGCTCGAGGAGATCGGCTATCACGACGCGCTCGAGAACCCGCCCGCCACCTTCAAGAGCAAGTCGGGCTGGCTCGGCATCACCGACAAATATTGGGCGACCGTGGTCGTGCCCGAGCAGGGCCAGGCCTTCGAGGCGAAGTTTGCGGGTACCCAGGTCAATGGCCGCGACCGCTTCCAGACCGACTACATCATGGGCCCGCTGCAGGTGCCGGCCGGTGGGTCGGCCGAGGCCAAGGGCCAGGTCTTCGCCGGCGCCAAGGAAGTCAACACCATCGACAAGTATGGCGAGAAATACGCCATCCCGAAGTTCGACCTGCTGATCGACTGGGGCTGGTTCTATTTCCTGACCAAGCCGATGTTTTTCGCGCTGGATTATTTCTTCCGGCTCGTGGGCAATTTCGGCGTGTCGATCCTCATCGTCACGGTGCTCATCAAGCTCATCCTCTTCCCGCTCGCCAACAAGTCCTACGTGGCGATGAGCAAGATGAAGAAGCTTGCGCCGGAAATGCAGCGCATCAAGGAGCGCTACGAGGACGACCGCATGCGCCAGCAGCAGGCGATGATGGAGCTGTACAAGAAGGAGAAGGTGAACCCGGCCTCCGGGTGTCTGCCGATCCTGGTGCAGATCCCAATCTTCTTCGCGCTCTACAAGGTGCTGTTCGTCACCATCGAGATGCGGCACGCGCCGTTCTTCGGCTGGATCAAGGACCTGTCGGCGCCGGACCCTACCTCGATCTTCAACCTGTTCGGTCTCATCCCATGGGAGCCGCCGGTGTTCATGATGATCGGCATCTGGCCGATCATCATGGGCCTCACGATGTGGGTGCAGATGAAGCTGAACCCGGCGCCCCCGGACCCGATCCAGGCCAAGATCTTCACCTGGATGCCGGTGTTCTTCACCTTCTTGCTCGCCTCCTTCCCGGCAGGCCTCGTGATTTACTGGGCGTGGAACAATCTTCTGTCGGTGCTGCAGCAAGCCACCATCATGGCGCGGCAGGGTGTCGAGATTCCGCTCTTGGAGAATCTCGGCTTCAAGCCCAACAAGAAAGACGCCAAGGACACCAAAAGCGAAAGCAAGAAGGAACGGCCGACGCGCGAGAAACGGCAGGCCGAGCCTGGCGAATAAGCTTTTCCTCTGCTTGTCATTGCCCGCGAAGGCGGCCAATCCAGCACCCACTGATCGCGCAAACCTAAAGACGCCGGTGGTTACTGGATCGCCGGGTCAAGCCCCGCGATGACAAACGAAAGTCCATCATTCAGTTCTGCCGACATCGCCCGGGGCGAGGCGCTGTTCAAGGGCCCGTGCGTGTTCGCCAAAGGGGTGACGCGCATCGAGGATCTGCCCGCCGATGGGCGTCCCGAAGTTGCATTCGCTGGCCGCTCCAATGTCGGCAAGTCGAGCCTCATCAATGCGCTTACCGGGCAGAAGGCGCTTGCCCGTGTGTCGGTCACGCCGGGGCGCACGCGCGAGCTCAACTATTTCACCCTCGGCAAGCAGGGCGAGCTCTATCTGGTCGACATGCCGGGCTACGGCTATGCGCGCGCGGCGAAGTCGGAGATCAAGGGTTGGACGCGCCTGATCCGCGATTATCTGCGCGGGCGCCGCGAGCTGAAGCGCGCGTTCCTGCTGATCGACGCGCGCCACGGCATCAAGCCGAACGACATCGAGACGATGAAGCTGCTCGACGAAGCCGCGGTCTCCTACCAGGTCGTGTTGACCAAGGCCGACAAGCCAAAGGCAACCGAGCTTGCCGCCGTTCAGGCGAAGGTCGAGGCGACGCTCGCCAAGCACCCGGCAGCTTACCCTGTGGTGCTCACAACCTCGGCCCGCACGGGCTCAGGGCTCCCCGAGCTCCGTGCGGCAGTGGCTGCGTCAGCGTTGGGCGGCGCGCCCTGACGGCGTGAGCCGCAGGAGATCGCCACCGCTTTCGCCGTCGACCAGCAGCAGCACGGCGCCGTCGGGCGCTTGCGCCACGTCGCGGATGCGGCGGCCCATCTTGATGACATCGTCGCTCACCACCTTGTCGCCGTTGAGCGTCAGCACGATCAGCGCCTCGGATGACAAGCCGCCGAGCATCGCCTTGCCCTTCCACGCCGGGAACTTGTCGCCGGTATAGAACATGAGCCCTGCCGGCGAGATCGACGGGTTCCACGAATAGGCAGGGGTGGCGAATTCCGGCTTGGTCTTGTGGTCGGGGATGTCCTGGTCGTCGTAATGCGCGCCTTCGCTCACTTGCGGCCAGCCATAGTTCTTGCCGCGCACGACAATGTTCACCTCATCGCCGCCTTTCGGACCCATCTCGTGGATCCACAATTCGCCTGACGCCGGGTTGATCGCGGCGCCGAGCTCGTTACGGTGGCCGAGCGTCCAGATCTCCGGCAATGCGCCGTCCTTCCCGACAAACGGATTGTCGTCCGGCACCAAGCCGTCAGGATTGATGCGCACCACCTTGCCGAGGTTGGACGCCATGTCCTGCGCCGGCTCGAAGCGCTGCCGGTCACCAGAGGTGATGAACAGCTTGCCGTCGGGCGCGAAGGCGAGCCGGGCGCCAAAATGCCCGCGGCCGATGGTCTTCGGCACCTGCCGCCAGATCACCTTCACGTCTTCGAGGCGGTCGCCTTCAAGCCGCCCGCGGGCGACCGCCATGCCCTTCAGCACGTTGTCACTCAAATCCTGATAGTCGCCGAGCCGCGCGTCCTTCTCCTCCTGGGCGTCTTCCGGCTGCTCATCGGCGCGCTCGGAATAGGAGAGGTAGACGAATTTGTTGTTGGCGAAGTCGGGGTCGACCGTGACGTCGAGCAGGCCGCCTTGGTCTTTGTACTCGACCTTCGGAACGCCCGCGATCGGGTTGGAAAGCTTGCCGTCGGCGAAGATGTAGAGATTGCCGGGCTTCTCGGTGACCAGCAGTCTGCCGTCGGGCAGAAAGGCCAGCGCCCACGGATTTGCGAATTTGGCGATGCTTTCGACGTTCGCCTCGCCTTGGGGCAGCGAAATGGTTTCGGCGTGCGCAGGTGCGCCGAATGCGGCCACGACCGCGGCGAGCGCGAGCGCGTGAGTAAGCATAAGCATGTCGTTCATGTGGGGAACCTCTATTTGGCCTCGGGGGGGACGAGGCATGAACCTGAAAGCTATAGAACGCGTCGCAACGCCCAATCGTTTCAGTTTAACGACCGCGACCCTGGCCTCGGGATCAGGTGGCAAAGCGCGTCCAGAGCGCTGCGAGCCAGACCAGCCCGCATAGGACGAGCGCAAAGAAAACGCCGGCTGAGGCAAGGTCCTTGGTGATGCGGATCGCCTCGTGCTTGTCGGGGTGGACGTGGTCGCAAAGCCGCTCGATGGCCGTGTTGAGGAACTCGGCCGAAAGCACGAGCAGCATGCTCCCGACCAGCGCCATCCAGGTCCAAATGTCCCGGGCCACGAAGAACGACAGGACGAGACCGAGTGCAGCGATCGCCATCTCCTGCCTGATCGCCAATTCGGTGAGCAGCCCTTCCTGCAAGCCGCGCATGCTGTTGAGAAACGCGCGCCAGATGCGGTCGAGACCCTCGTTCGGAACCGCGGATACGGCCTTCGGCTCGGCGCGCTTCCGCGCCGGTTTCTCCGTCCTCCCCTCGGCCATCGCGCACCCCTCCCCGGTTTTCGCCCCATCCTGCCCGAATCGCCGAGGGATATGAATGCGCTTTAATGCGGGTCGGCTTGTCGCACACCGCCCCGCGCCGCTATAAGCGGCCGTGGCCAAGACCAAACCAGTTCCCGCCAAATCGAAGGAGCGCGCTGTACCCAAGCCAGGGCCGGCTGGCGCGCTCGCCGACGTGCTCGCCTCGGTGCATGCCAAGGCCAAGGTGCTGTCCGAGGCCCTGCCCTATATGCAGCGCTACGACCGGCAGACGGTGGTGGTGAAATATGGCGGGCACGCCATGGGCGATCCGGCGCTCGCGGCCGATTTCGCGCGCGACATCGTGCTGCTCAAGCAGGCGGGGGTGAACCCCGTCGTGGTGCACGGCGGCGGACCGCAGATCGGTTCGCTGCTCGAGCGGTTGAATATCCGGAGCGAGTTCAAAGGCGGCCTGCGCGTCACCGACCGCGCCACTGTCGAGGTGGTCGAAATGGTGCTCGCGGGCTCGGTCAATAAAGAGATCGTAACCGCCATCAACTCGCAAGGCGGCAAGGCGGTCGGCATCTCCGGCAAGGACGCCAACCTGATGCGCGCGCGCCGCATCGAGCGGCGCTGGCGCGCGCCGAACTCCGACATCGAGGAAATTCTCGATCTTGGCTTTGTCGGCGAGCCCGCCGCGGTCGATCCGCATATTGTCGACGTGATCATCCATTCGGATTTGATCCCGGTGGTCGCCCCGATCGGCGTGGGCCCCGACGGAGAGACGCTGAACGTCAATGCCGATACGTTCGCCGGCGCGCTTGCCTCCGCGATGAAGGCGAAGCGTCTGCTGCTGCTGACCGACGTCGAGGGCGTGCTCGACAAGGACGGACGACTCATCAAGTCGCTGACCACCTCCGAAGCGCAGACGCTGATCGAGGACGGCACCATATCGGGCGGCATGATCCCGAAGATCGAGAGCTGCCTCGACGTGATCGCCGAAGGCGTCGAGGCCGTGGTCATCATCAACGGCAAGGTGCCGCATGCCGTGCTGCTCGAATTGTTCACCGAGCACGGCGCAGGTACGTTGATCGAGCGGCGGAGACGCAAGAACGACGTGAGGGGAGCGTAGTGGTGCAGCAAGATTTTCACGGCGGCTTCGGGCATGTCGAGAGCTGGGTGTTCGACCTCGACAACACCCTCTATTCCGGCCACTGCAATCTCTTCCCGCAGATCGACCGGCGCATGGGGGAGTTCATCGCGCAAAGCTTCGACCTGCCGATCGAAGAGGCGCAGATGCTGCGCAAGACCTATTATTTCGAACACGGCACGACGCTCGCCGGGCTTGTGCTACGGCACGGCGTGAGCCCCCACGATTTTCTCGACTATGTGCATGACATCGATCTTTCCGCGGTTGCGCCGGCACCGGAGCTTGCCAGCGCCATTGCCACGCTGCCGGGGCGCAAATTCGTGTTCACCAATGCCTCGCGCCGGCACGCGGAGAACGTGATGGCGTGTCTCGGGCTCGATGCGAGCTTCGAGGACATCTTCGATATTCACGCGCTCGAATACATCTACCCTAAGCCCGCGCGCGAGGCGTTCGAGCGCTTCGTCAAGGCGCATGGCGTGGCACCGCGCGAGGCCGCCATGTTCGACGACCTGCCGGCCAATCTCGAAACGGCGCATGCGATCGGCATGACCACCGTGCTGGTCGATTGCGCGCTCACCGAGCACCCGCAGCATCAGGCGGTCGCCGACTGGACCGAGCTTCCGGCGCATGTGCATCACCGGACCGACGCGCTCGCGCCGTTCCTTACCGATATCGGCGCGGCGCTTGCCGGGCGGGAGCGTGCGGCATGAGCTACGATCATCTCAAGACGTTCATCGACAGCGCCTACGAGCATGCGGCCGCGATCACACCGGAGACCAAGGGCGTGGTGCGCGATGCGGTCGAGGAAGTGCTGACCCTGCTCGACAAGGGCACGCTGCGGGTCGCCGAGAAGGTGGGCGGCGACTGGATCGTGCATCAATGGCTGAAGAAGGCGATCCTGCTCTCGTTCCGCCTGCACGAGCCGCACAAGATCGACGGAGCTCCGGCCGGCGGCGCCTGGTGGGACAAGGTGCCGACCAAGTTCGCGCACTGGAAGGCCAAGGACTTCAAGGAAGGTGGCTTTCGCGTCGTGCCGGGCGCGGTGGTGCGCCGTTCGGCCTATATCGCGCCGGGCGTCGTGCTGATGCCGAGCTTCGTCAATCTCGGCGCGCGGGTCGATTCCGGCACCATGGTCGATACCTGGGCCACGGTCGGCTCCTGCGCGCAGATCGGCAAGAACGTGCATCTGTCAGGCGGCGCCGGCATCGGCGGCGTGCTCGAGCCGCTGCAGGCGAACCCGGTCATCATCGAGGACAATTGCTTCATCGGCGCGCGTGCAGAGGTGGCCGAAGGCGTCATCGTCGGCGAAGGCTCGGTGCTTTCAATGGGCGTCTACCTCGGCCAGTCGACCAAGATCATCGACCGCGCCACGGGCTTCGTGCATCAGGGCCGCGTGCCGCCCTACTCCGTGGTCGTTTCGGGCACCATGCCGGGCAAGCCCCTGCCCGATGGCTCGCCAGGGCCGTCGCTTTATTGCGCCGTCATCGTCAAGACGGTCGACGAGCGCACGCGCGCCAAGACCTCGATCAACGAATTGCTCAGGGATTGACGGCGGCCGCCCGAACCGCTTCGGCCTGATCCCTCGACGGGTACATCTTCGTGACGGCTGAAGCAAGCAGCTCCGATCTGGACGTGAGCCCGGCAGCCAATCGGCTCCGCTATTTCCGATTCGCCGAATATGTCCTTGTGTTCGCCGCCGTCTCCGCGGTGAGCCCGCGCCAAGGGCGCGCGCTGGCCTGCGTGGCCTGTCGCCGTCCCATTGGTGCTCGGGCTCTTCGTGCCGACGTTTATCGGTTTGGCGGGCGACCTTTGGCCGCGCATGGTCCTTGGTAGCTTTCATCTTCGTGTTTCTCCTCCTATCCCCGCTCGGGTGGATGCGGGGCACAGAGGGCCCAAACCGGTTCGGCCCGGATCCCTTGGGCGAAGCCAAAACCGAGCCAACCTAGGGTTAGACCGGGCAACGCCGGGCGCATGCCCCACATCCCCCTTCCGCTCGGCGCCCATTCGGCCTTACAACTAAGGGGGGACGGGGCCAGGACGGCCTCAAAGGGGGGGACAATGGATTTCCAATATCTTTTCACGTCGTTCGACGGGCGCATCAACCGTGCCAAGTACTGGGCCGGCATCGTCATTCTCGGCATTATCAGCCTGATCGCCGGTTTCATCATCGGCGCCATCTTAGGACCCACGACCCTCGGCGCGATCCTGGTGACCCTCGTCACGCTCGCCCTGTTCTATCCGGGTTATGCCGTGGCGGCGAAACGCTTCCAGGACCGCGACAAGCCGGGCGTCACCGCGATTTACGGCCTCGTGCCCGTGCTGATCGCGAGCCTGCTCCAGGCTTTCGGCCTGACCGGCACGCCGCAGGAGCCGAACGCGCTCGGTTGGATCGCTAATCTCGTCACCATCGGCGTCGGGCTTTGGTTCCTGATCGAGCTTGGCATCCTTAAAGGCACGCCTGGCCCGAACCGCTTCGGCGGCGATCCACTCGCTGCGGTCGGCTAACCGGCCTCCCCTCCGAGACAGGCCCCAGCCGGAAGCGCCGGCTGGGGACGTTTCTCGCGTGTCTCCCTGACGATCTGGAGGCGAAGGCGACACCACGCTTGCCTCCAAGAGGCTTGCCTCCAAGAGCCGCACCGGCCATTTTCCCTCCCCGATGACCACAATCAGCGACACCGCTGTTGCGCTCGCGCAAAACCTGATCCGCTGCCCGAGCGTAACGCCGCTTGATGCTGGCGCGCTCGACGTGCTCGTGCTTGCGCTCAAGTCCGCGCGCTTCGACTGCACGCGCCTGCCCTTTGCCGAGGATGGGACCGCGCCGGTCGACAATCTTTACGCCCGCATCGGCGCGGGCCCGCCGCATCTCTGCTTTGCCGGCCATACCGACGTGGTGCCGCCAGGAGACGAGAGATTGTGGAAGCACCCGCCCTTCGCCGGCGAGATCGCCGGCGGCAAGCTCTATGGGAGGGGCGCGTCGGACATGAAGGGCGCGATCGCCTGCTTCGCCGCCGCGGCGATGGACTATGTCAGCTCGCGCGGCGGCGACATCGACGGCACGATCAGCCTGCTCATCACCGGCGACGAGGAAGGGCCCGCGATCAACGGCACGCGCAAGGTGCTCGCCTGGACGCGGGAGAAGGGCGAGCGGCTCGATCACTGCATTGTCGGCGAGCCCACCAATAGGCAGCGGATCGGCGAGTCGATCAAGATCGGCAGGCGGGGAAGCTTGAACGGCAGGCTCAAGCTCACAGGTATGCAAGGGCACGTCGCCTACCCGCATCTTGCCGAGAATCCGGTCAAGGGCCTCGTCAAGGTGTTCGCCAGGCTCTACGACACGCCGCTTGACTACGGCAGCGCGCACTTCTCTCCTACGAATCTCGAAGTGACCAGCATCGACGTGGACAATCAAGCGACGAACGTCATCCCGCCGGTCGCCGAGGCGCGCTTCAACGTGCGTTTCAACGACCGACATACGGCGGACTCGCTGCAGGCGCATTTGCGCGAGCAGATCCTGCTTGCGCTCTCCGGTACGGAGCTCGCCTTCGCGCTCGAGTTCGAGCCGCCTGCCGAGACGTTCCTCACCGAGCCCGGTCCGCTCGATGCGCTCTTGAGCGAGGCGGTACACGAGGTTACGAGCTTGACACCGTCGCTTTCGACCGACGGCGGCACCTCTGATGCCCGCTTCATCAAGGACTATTGCCCGGTGGTCGAGTTCGGACTGACCACGGCCAGCGTGCACAAGACCGACGAGAACGTGGCGATCGCCGACCTCGAACAGCTTACCGCGGTCTATCGCCGCTTCATCGAGCGCTATTTCGGGTCTTTCGGAGTGCCTGATGCCGGGTGATCCCCGGCCGATCGGGGTGTTCGACTCCGGCATGGGCGGACTGACCGTGCTGCGCGCGCTAGCGGCGCGGCTGCCGGGCGAGCGCTTCGTCTATCTTGGCGACACGGCGCGCCTCCCCTACGGCACCAAGAGCGCCGAGACCGTGCAGGCCTATGCGCTGCAGGCGACGCGGCTCCTGCTCGACCATGGCGTCAAGATGCTGGTGATCGCCTGCAACACGGCGTCAGCGGTCGCGCTCTATGTGCTTGAGGAGGCATGGGAGAAAGTGCCGGTGATCGGCGTGATCGAGCCGGGCGCGCGCGCAGGGGTCGCCACCACGCGCAACGGCCGCATCGCCGTGATCGCCACGGAAGGCACCGTGAAGGGCGGCGCCTATGTCCGAGCCATCAAGCGCTTCAAGCCCGATACAGAGGTCGTGCAGCTTCCCTGCCAGGTGTTCGTCGCGCTCGCCGAGGAAGGCTGGATCAATTCGCCGGCGACGCTCGCTGCATCCGCGCATTATCTCGGACCTTTGTTTCAGGGGCCCGCGCAGCCCGATACGCTCGTGCTCGGCTGTACGCATTTTCCCGTGCTGGCCGATGCCATCAGGCGCACCGTGGGCTCCGACGTGGCGCTCGTGGATTCGGCTTTGACCACCGCCGAGGCTGTGGCGGAGGCGCTGGCCGCCAAGGGCCTCGCGAGCGCGCCAGGCTCTGAGGACGCCGGCACGGTGCGCTTCTTCGCCACCGATTCGCCGGAACGATTCGCGCGCGTCGGCGCCATCTTCCTGAACCGCGCCATCGATCCCGCGACTGTCGAGCTGGTCGATTTGCGGACGTTCTAGCGCATTCAAGTCTTAGGCGGCGGCTCGTTATCGGGGAGCGCGGCGGAATCGTCGACCGGGTCCGGCGGCCCGCCCGGGGGCGGCACTTCGGTCTCGACCGCGACCGTCACTTCCCGGAGCAGGCCATTGAACCAATTGCGCCCGAGCAGCAGGAACACCGCCGCGAAATAGACGATGGCGCCGAGCACGACCAGGATCGCGAGGGTCGTCTCGTCGCGGAAGATGGTCATGCCGGAAAGCGCGTGGTCGAGCGCATAGTGGCCAGCGAAGAGCGCCGCCGCGAGGATGCCGCCCGCTAGCAGCAGCATGAGCACCGGCCTGCCGATCTTCGCCCCCGACACGGCGAAGCCCTGGCGCCGTGCGAACCAGGCGAGCAGGCCGAGATTGATCCAGGCGCCGACGGCGGTGGCGAGCGCGAGGCCAACTTGCGCGAGCGGCCCCATGAGTACGACTTTCAGCCCGATATTGATGGCGGCCGCGAGCAGAGCCGCCTTGACGGGCGTAAGCGTGTCGCCGCGCGCATAGAACGGCGCGGTGAAGCTCCTGAGCAGCACGAAGGGGAGCAGCCCGATCGCGTAGGCCGCGAGCGTGGCACCGGCTGCGCTCGCGTCCGCCGCGGTGAAGGCGCCGCGCGCGAACAGCGCGTGCATGATGAGCTCCGGGATCACGAGCGAAGCAACGGCGCAGGGCACAGTCAGCAGCAGCGCGAGCTGG
The DNA here is from genome assembly GCA_963821255.1 of uncultured Alphaproteobacteria bacterium. GTDB lineage: Bacteria > Pseudomonadota > Alphaproteobacteria > Rhizobiales > Methyloligellaceae > Methyloceanibacter. The sequence continues at coordinate 321,535 of CAWGCX010000010.1, forward strand.
ATGCCACGCGCCTGAGCCGACGCTGCGCCGCTTAGGTCGCCGGCGGCGATCCGCCGCGACATCTCGGGCAGCAGCACCGTGCCGACCGCGATACCGACCACACCGATGGGCAGCTGGTTGATGCGGTCGGCGTAATAGAGCGCGGACAGCGCGCCGGTCGGCAGGAACGAGGCGATCACGGTGTCGGCGAAGAGCGCTAGCTGCACGCCGCCCGCGCCGATGATCGCGGGGCCGAGAGCTTTGAGGAATTTGCGGGTGGGCTCGTCAAGCTTAGGCCAGCGGAACCTGACGCCGAGCCCGTTTGCCTCCGCGTCGCCGCCGACCAGCAGCATTTGGGCGACACCGGCGATGAGCACGCCCCAGGCCGCGGCATGGCCTGCGCTCTCGAAGAACGGCGCCAGCAGGAGCGTCGCGATGACCGAAAGGTTGAGCAGGACCGGCGCGCCGGCCGCGGCGGCGAAGCGATTATTGGCGTTGAGCACGCCTGCGAACAGCGTCTCGATCGAGACGAGCGCGAGATAGGGAAAGGTAATGCGGGTGAGCGCCACGGCGAGATCGAAGCGCTCGGGATCGCCGACCAGGCCCGGCGCCAGCACACTCACCACCCAGGGCGTGAAGATGAGCGCGATCGCGAGCAGCACGAGATTGATGACGACGAGCGCCGAGGCGATCTGGTCGCCGAACACCTTGGCCACCGGCAGCCCATCCTGCTCCAGCGTGCGCGCATAGGCCGGCACGAAGGCGGCGGCAAATGCCCCCTCGGCGAAGATGGCGCGGAAATGATTGGGAAGCCGGAAGGCGACGAAGAAGGCGTCGGCGACGGGCCCAGCGCCGAGAACGGCCGCCATGACCACGTCGCGGATGAAGCCCGTGAGGCGCGAGACGAGCGTCAGCCCGCCGACGGTGGCGATGCGTCTGATCATGCCTTGCCGGTGGCTCCCTCCTCGGGGCTAGTGCCTAGCCCAGGGCTAGTAGCCTGTCTATGCGGCACTAGGGGGCTAGTCCCCCCTACGCGTAGTCGACCTTGGCGAGGTAGAGGCCGCATGGGGGCGCCACAGGGCCGCAGGCGCTCCGGTCGCGCGCTTCGAGGGCTTGGCGCATGTCCTGCGCCGTCCACCGCCCCGCGCCCACGAGCTTGAGCGAACCCACCATGGAGCGCACCTGGTTGTGCAGGAAGGAGCGCGCTGAGGCCTCGATCCAGACCTCCTCGCGGTGCCGTACGACGGCAAGCCGGTCGAGCGTCTTCACGGGCGAAGCCGCCTGGCACTCGGCCGAGCGGAACGTGCTGAAGTCGTGATTGCCGACCAGCCCCTGCGCCGCCTCGTGCATCGCGGAAGCGTCGAGCGCGGGCACAACATGCCAGGCGCGGTTCCGTAAGAGCGCGAGCGGCCCACGGCGGTTGACGATGCGATAGAGATAGTGCCGCGCCGTGGCCGAGAAGCGCGCATCGAAATCCGGCGCCGCAATCTCGCATTCGAGCACGCTGATCGGATCGGGGCGAACTTGCGCGTTCAGCGCATCGCGCACTTTGTAGCAGGGCCAGTCCTTATCCAGATCAAAATGCGCGACCTGGCCTAGCGCATGCACGCCGGCATCGGTCCGCCCCGCGCCGCCCGGAATCACGTCTTCGTCCGCGAACGCCTTGATCGCTTCGGCGAGCCGCCCCTGCACCGACGGGCCGTTCTCCTGAACCTGCCAGCCGACAAACGGCGTGCCGTCATATTCGAGCGTGAGCTTGTAGCGTGGCATGGCCTAAATGAGCACACTCAAGACTAACCACCTGTCATGCCCGGCCTTGTGCCGGGCATCCACGAGTTTGGCCAGCGGCACCGTGCAAGACGTGGATGGCCGGGACAAGCCCGGCCATGACGAGTTCTTCAAATAAGTGCGGTCCCTGGAGTGAGCTTGACGCCGCGTAGGAAGGCGTCAGCCACCACCGGCTTCTTGCCGGCGCGTTGCACTTCGGCGAGGCGCACGGCGCCCTCCCCGCAAGTAATGGTGAGATGTTCGTCGAGCACGGTGCCCGCCGTGCCGGAGACCTCGACCAGCTTTGACCGCAGCGCACGCACGCGCTCGGTCTTGCCGTTGAACGTCATCTCGAACCAAGCGCCGGGGTGCGGCGACAAGCCCCGAATGAAATTGTGCACTTCGAGCGCCGGCCGCTTCCAGTCGATCCGCGTCTCGCCTGGTGCGATCTTGTCCGCATAGGTGACGCCCTCGCCTGGTTGCGGCTTGCAGTCGAGCTCGCGGCGCTCGAGCTGCTCCAGCGCCTCGACCATGAGATGAGCGCCAAGCAGCGCGAGCTCGTCGTGAAGCTCGCCGGCAGTCATATCCAGGCCGATGGGCTGATGCCCGGCGAGGCACACGGGTCCCGTGTCGAGACCTTGGCCGAGCCGCATGATCGAGACGCCGGTCTTAAGATCGCCCGCCATGATGGCGCGCTGGATTGGGGCAGCACCCCGCCAGCGAGGCAAAAGCGAAGCATGGATGTTGAACGCGCCGTGCTTCGTGCCGTCGAGGATTGCCTTGGGCAGGATCAGCCCATAGGCCACGACCACGGTCGCGTCCGCACGAAGCGCGCTAAACCGCGCCTGCTCGCTCGGATCCCTGAGCCGCTCAGGCGTCAACACCTGAAGTCCCGCCTGCTCAGCCGCGATGTGCACCGGCGATTTCCGCAACGCGAGGCCCCTGCCCGCCGCCCGCGGCTTTTGTGTGTAGACCGCAACGACTTCGTATCCGGCCGCAAGGATCGCGCGCAGCGCCGGCAGCGCGAAATCCGGCGTGCCCATGAAGATGATGCGCATGTGAACCTAAAGCGCGGCGGTGCGCTTGGACTTGGCAAATCTCTTCACCACCATGTCGCGCTTCAGCCGCGACAGATAGTCGATGAACAGAACGCCGTTCAAATGGTCGATCTCGTGCTGCACGACAGTCGACCAAATGCCTTCGAGCTCCACCTCCCACGGCTTGCCCTCCAGGTCGCTGTACGCGACGAGCGCGCGGTCTGGCCGCTCGACGTCGGCGGTGAAGTCCGGGATCGATAGGCAGCCCTCCTCGTGCAGGCGCATCGTCTCCGATCGCGTGAGGACCTCGGGGTTGACCATGACCATCGGCGTTTTCGGCGCATCGTCCTTGGCGGGGTCCATGACGATCAGCCTGCGCGACACGCCAATCTGCGGCGCAGCCAGCCCGATGCCCGGCGCATCGTACATCGTCGCGAGCATGTCGTCGGCGAGCCGGCGAAGCTCCGCGTCGACGCGCTCGACCGGTCTCGCCCGCTTGCGCAGGATCGGATGGGGAATCGTGATGATGGAACGGATTGCCATTGAGCCGCTGACATAAGCAGGCCGTTCGGGGCGGTCAACCGCAGGACTTCCCTCGCTCCATCGAGCCGCGCCATAAATGTTCTCGTTTTGGTCCAGGCGCCGAATCGGGATACGTTGCGAGGTTATGGCCTACGAACCCATACATATTGGGGACATCACGCTCGACCCGGTGCATGTCGCCCTCGCGCTTGCGGGGCTCGCGGCCTTCGCGCTGCTCTCGCTCGCGGTCGCGCTCATCGTGCATATGCGGCGCAGGCGGCGCGAGGCGGAGGCGCAAGCCGCCGAGCTCGCCGAGTTGAAAGGCCGGCTCCAGACCTTCGCCGAGATCAGCACAGCGCGGCAGGGCGATATCGCGCGCGCGGTCAACGAGCGGCTCGACCGCATGACGCATCGCGTCGGCACCGACCTCAACGAGACATCGCGGAAGACGCATGAATCCATCTCCAAGCTCAATGAGCGGCTCGCCGTCATCGACAGCGCGCAGAAGAACCTGACCGAGCTCTCCACCAACATGGTGAGCCTGCAGGAGATCCTCGCCAACAAGCAGGCGCGCGGCGCGTTCGGCCAGATGCGCATGGAGGCGATCGTCAAGGACGGCCTGCCCAAGGGCGCCTACTCATTCCAACCGACGCTATCGAACGGCAAGCGGCCAGACTGCCTGCTGCACATGCCGAACACCAAGGCCGGGGTGGTGATCGACGCGAAGTTCCCGCTTGAAGGCTTCGAGGCGTTCCGCACCGCGCGCCGGGAGGAGCATAAGAAAGTAGCGGCGCGGCGGGTGCGCGCGGACGTCGGCCGCCACGTCGAGGCCATCGCCGAGCGCTATTTCGTCGCCGGCGAGACGCAGGACACGGCGATCCTGTTCGTCCCGTCGGAGGCGATCTACGCTGATCTCTGCGAGCATTTCTCCGATCTTGTGCAGAAGGCGCATCGCGCGCGCATCGTGATCTGCGCACCGAACATGCTGATGCTCGCGGTGCAGACCATGCAGGCGATCCTCAAGGACGTGCAGATGCGCGAGCAGGCGCATCTCATCCAGCGCGAAGTCGCCCATCTGATGGCCGACATGGGCCGCTTCCGCGAGCGCGTGCTCGACCTGCAGCGCCATTTCGGCCAGGCGAACCAGGACGTCGAGAAGATCCTGACCTCTTCGGAGAAGATCGCCGCGCGTGGTCTCAAGATCGAGACGCTGGATTTCGAGGACGCGCCGTCCGCGGCCCGGGTCGAGGCCCCCTCACCTCAACCCGCCCCGCGCAGCGGCGAAGGGGCCACGCGGAACGGCAACGGCGGCGGGCGACAGGCGAGCCTGCTTTCGGGCGAATAATGGATACCGTTCTGCTCGGCCAGATTTTGGTTGGAGGCGCTGCGAGCCTCGTCAGCCTGATCATCCACGCGGTGCTGCTCGGCGCCGTGGTTGGACCGTTACGCATTTGTCCGTGCGCGACAGCGCAGTGCCGGCCTTCCTGCAATATACGATCGTCATCGTCGCGACCGGCACCCTGCTGGTCGCCGGCCATTTCGCCGAGGTGGTCGTGTGGGCTTATACCTATGCGCTGGTTGATGCGGCGCCGCCAGGCACCGATCTCATCTATTTCGCCTTCGGCAACTACACGACGTTCGGCTATGGCGACGTGGTGCCGATCGCCCGCTGGCACTTGATCGGCCCGATGACGGCGCTGAACGGGATCATGCTGATCGGCTGGTCGACGGCGCTGATCATCGAGATCCTGCGCCGGACCGGGCACGGCGCGCCCCGATCGCTCGGCGACAAGGGCGCGTCGTAACGCTACGGTCCGAGCTCTTCCAACGGTGGGCTGATCGGGCGGCGCAAGGAGATAAGCCCCCGCTTCGGTGCGAACAGGAAGGCGAACACAAAGATCGCCGCCTGCACGAGCACGATGCAGGCGCCCGTCGCGCCGTCCAGGTGGAAGCTCGCCACCGTGCCGACGGCGGCCGAGACGAGCGCCACGGCAACAGCGATCGGGAGCATGCGGTCGAAATTGTCGGTGAGCAAATAGGCGGTGGCGCCGGGCCCAATCAGCATGGCGATCACCAGGATGATACCGACGGCCTTGAGCGCCGCGACAATGGTGAGCGCGAGCAACACCAGAAGCCCGTAATGCAGCACGCGCACGGGCAGCCCGATGGCGCGCGCCTGGTTCGGGTCGAAGCAATAGAGCAAGAGATCGCGGCGCTTGAGCAGCACGATCGCAAGCGTGCCGCCGGCGATGATCGCCGTCTCGACGAGATCGCGCCACGTCACGCCGAGCACGTCGCCGAACAGAATATGGGTCAAGTGCTGGTCGGTCTCGATCTTGGTGAAGAGCACGAGCCCGAACCCGAACATGCCGGAGAACACGATGCCCATCACCGTGTCCTCTTTGATGCGGCTGTTCTCCTTGAGATAGCCGGTCAGCAACGCGCAGGAGAGGCCCGCGACGAAGGCGCCAAGCGCGAGCGGCAGCCCGACGATATACGCGATCACGATGCCGGGTAGCACCGCATGCGAGATCGCGTCGCCCATCAGCGACCAGCCCTTCAGCACGAGATAGCAGGAGAGCACCGCGCAGACGGCTGCGACCAGCAGCGACACCACGAGCGCGCGCTGCATGAAGGGATAAGAGAGCGGCGCGATGAGCCAGTCGTAAAGCGTGCTCATGCGGCGGCCTCAACGGCTTCGGTGCGGCGCCGGCGGACGGCGAGCACGCCGTATTTCGGCGCGAAATAGAACGCGGCGAGGAACAGCAGAGTCTGGAGCGTGACGATTACGCCGCCGGTCGCGCCGTCGAGGAAATAGCTGAGATAGGCGCCGACGAAGCTCGTCACCGCGCCGAACGCGACCGCGATCACGATCAGCCAGCCGAACCGGTCAGTGAGCAGATAGGCCGTGGCGCCCGGCGTTACCACCATGGCGATGACGAGACACGCGCCGACCGTCTGCAGTGCTGCCACGGTGCAGGCCGATAGCAGGGTGAAGAACACGATCTTGAGCAGACGCGTGTTGAGGCCGATGCTGCGCGCGTGCCCCTCGTCGAAGAACGTGACCATCAAGTCCTTCCAGATGAGCAGCAGCACGGCGAGCGAGATTGCGGCGATGATCACGACCTGGGTCGCGTCCTCGTCGGAGATGGCGAGGATGTTGCCGAGCACGATGGTCTGGATCGAGACCGAGGTCGGCCAGATCGAGGCCATCAGCAGGCCGAGCGCGAAGAAAGCGGTGAAGACGAGCCCGATGACGGCATCCTCGCGCAGCCGCGTATGCTGCTTGACGAAGCCCATGCCGAGCGCTGCGAGAAGGCCCGCGAAGAAAGCGCCGGCGGCGAACGGCGCGCCGATGATATAGGCCGCCGCCACACCCGGGACGATGGCGTGCGCGAGCGCGTCGCCCATCAGCGACCAGCCCTTCAGCATGAGATAGGCCGAGAGGAAGGCGCAGACCGCCCCGACCAGCGCGCTGACCCACATCGCCTTCAGCATGTAGTCGTAGGCGAACGGGACGGCCAACTCGGCGAGTAGCGCGCTCATTTCGCGTCCGTGCCGGTCTTGTCGCGCGCGCGTTTCGTCCTGGCGCGCGGCTTGTCGCCGTAGATGACGAGCGGGCGCTCGTCGTCGGTCAGCACCGTGACGCTGCGCGCATCGTCGTCCTTATGCAGCGCGCGACCACCAAGCTCGAAATTGCGCAACACGCCGCCAAAGGCGCGCTCCAGATTCGCCTGCGTGAAGACCTGCGCCGTCGGGCCTGACGCGAGCACCGTGCGGTTGAGCAGCACGACTTGGTCGCAGAAATCCGGCACGCTGCCGAGATTATGCGTCGATACCAGCATGAGATGGTCGGAGTCGCCGAGCTCGCGCAGCAAATCGATGATCGCCGTCTCGGTCTTCACGTCGATGCCAGTGAAGGGCTCGTCGAGCAGGATGATACGGCCCTCTTGCGCGAGTGCGCGGGCGAGGAACACGCGCTTCTTCTGCCCGCCCGACAGCTCGCCGATCTGGCGATTGCGGTAGGCTGAGAGCCCAACGCGCTCGAGCGCCGCGTCAACCTTGCGGCGGTCCTCGCGCGAGGGGTTTCGCAGGAAATTCATGTGCCCGTAGCGGCCCATCATCACCACGGTCTCGACCAGCACCGGGAAGTTCCAGTCGACCTCCTCGCTTTGCGGGACGTAGGCGACGAGGTTCTGCTTGATCGCCTGATCGACCTCCATGCCGCAGAGCTTCACCTCACCCGAGGACGGCCGCACGAAGCCCATGATCGCCTTGAAGATGGTCGACTTGCCGCTACCGTTAACGCCGACCAGCGCGCAGATCGTGCCGGGGTCGAGCGCGAACGAGGCGTTGTGGACCGCGGTGAAGCCGTTCGGATAGGTCACGGAGAGATCGCGGACGAGGATGCCGGTGCCCGCAGCCGGCGCGCCGTCGGAGCGGATGCGGTCAGGAGCGTTCACGCTCGAAGCCTTTGGCAATGGTCTCGACCGTCACGTTCAGGAGATCGAGGAAAGTCGGCACCGGACCGTCTGCCGCGCTCAGCGAATCCACGTAAAGCACGCCGCCATAATGCGCGCCGGTCTCCTTGGCGACCTGCTTGGCGGCGCGGTCGGAGATCGTGCTCTCGCTGAACACGACGGGGATCTTGTTCGCGCGCACGAGGTCGATCACCTTGCGCACTTGCTTGGGCGTGCCCACCTCGTCGGCGTTGATGGGCCAGAGATAGGCCTCTCGCATATCGTAGTCGCGGGCGAGGTAGCTGAACGCGCCCTCGCTCGTGACGAGGAAGCGCTGGCTCTCGGGGATGGCGGCGAGCCGCTTGCGGAGCGGCTCGTCGAGCGCCTTGATCTTGGCGGCATACGCCTCGGCATTGCGCTTATAGGTCTCGGCGTTCGCCGGGTCGTGCTCGGCGAGGGCCTTTCGGATGTTCTCGACATAGATCAGCGCGTTCGAGGGTGACATCCAGGCATGCGGGTTCGGCTTGCCGCTATAGGGTCCCTCGCTGATGCCCATCGGCTCGACGCCCTCGGTGAGGGTCACGCTCGGTACATCGGACACGTTCTGGAAGAATTTCTCGAACCAGCGCTCGAGATTGAAGCCGTTCCACAGGACGAGGTCGGCCTCTTGCGCCTTGACGATATCGCCGGGCGTCGGCTGGTAGTCGTGGATCTCGGCGCCGGGCTTGGTGATCGAAACGACCTTGGCCTTGTCGCCCGCAACGTTCTGCGCCATGTCCTGGATGACGGTGAAGGTCGTCACCACGCGGAACTTCTCGCCCGAGGGCGCCGTCAACTCCGCATGGCTTTTGAGGTTGGCGAGCCCAAATACCACGAGAGCGAGCGCGACGAGGCCCGCACCTGCCACGGCGACGGCCCTGGCTCCGAGCCGCCCGAACCAATCTCTGTTCACAGAGTCCTCCTGAATGTCCGCGCAGTCCCCAAACTCAGCATAATTGCAATTGCAACTTATTCTCAAGAGAATAATTGGGCGCGGGTCGTTGGGGTTTCAAGCTGTATGGAGTGCCTCCTCTCCCCGTTGGGGGGCGAGTAGCCTCCTGGATTGCGCGAAATGGCATTCTTTATTCAATGTTTTGATCCAAAGCACGTTGGGTCACGGGAACCGCAGGCAGCATTTGGGTAGCACAAAAAGCAGGACGGCCGGACGTAGCGCTGAGCGACCGTGGTCTGCCCGATCTCAATGCCGAGCTTACGCCACGATCCCGCTGCCAGACTGACTCACGTGAGCCAGTAGCCACCCCCTGATCTCCTGCGCCAGTAAGCCCGGAAGCCAGGCGGTGCCAACGGCAGAATTCGCAATGCGGACAAGAGATTGCCGTTTTGCTTCACTACAATTGTGATTGAGACGGGGTGCTCTTCACAGCATGGGGTACCTTCAATGTGTGACTACAGCTTAGAGCTCGTTGCATCCCGCCCTGCCAAGGTGGGCGATAAGTTAGTATCGACCGGCTTCCCCCGAACCAGCACGCGTGGTTTTGCTTCCGTTGATGACTCGAACGTAGCGGTGTGTTTGCTTCCGGGCACCGAGCTTGGCTTTGAGGACGAAGTGCGATGCGAAACTGGGTTCGTCTTATACCGCAGTCTCGGACACAGGGTGGCCAGGTTCCGACAGATCAACAAGGGTCAATCAAATCTTCATCGTGACGCCCTTGAGTTCCCCGCCGGCAAAATCGTCCTGCTAACTCATTTGTGCACAGCAAAGTCAGTAGGTGCATGCGCGTACACCTGTCAAAGTGCGAAGTTAGGAACGGCACGGGCGTTGCGTCGTAGAACGCGACAATTGTACAAGGACTTCGCCCCAGGAGCCTAGCGTGACCGGATGGAGCCTATGCCTGTCAGGAGCCATTCCACGGAAACTCGGCAAGCGAGGCAGAACGGCACTATCAGGTTATGCGGCATCAGCGACGCACCTCGGCCTTCATACTAGGTATCTCGGGTGATCCCAAGTAGCAGGGCCATTTCGTCTAATGGGTAGTGAGCCCCAGTCCGTGCTTGCCTTACCCGTGCAGCGAACGCCGCTCGATATTCCCTGGGCGTTACGCGGCGTTTCCGTGGGGTTGCTATTGCGGCTCCGCTCCGGGTTCTGAGCCATTCCAAGCACACCGACATCATCGATATCAAACCTAGCGTAGCCTGGGCGAAACCGGCGTTTCGACTAAAGGAACGAAGCGGATTGATCAGATCAGGGCCCCGGTTGCTCTGCCCCGCAAGCCGTTGGCAGCGTGATATCGGGCCTCGGGGTGGTAGCCTGCGGTCGACGTCGTGGAGGACTGACAGCCGCGCGCCATGTTTAGTCCACCCACGAAGCATATCGTCCCGGCTATCGCAGCGACGACCAAGCCAACGCAGAGGCTTTCGCCATGTCATCAACAATTCGGGTCACTCCAATCTAAAAGTGCGGTGTGTGGTGGAGACAGACAGATTGACCTCTGTTCCGAGCACGCCAAACGCCCGGTTTCAGTTCCGGGCTTGTGGTGGTGCAAGGGCCCAATTGTGGGCATTGGATAAGGGCGCCGGTGGTGGATAACCCAGGTTACCGCTCTACCGGGCGCCGTGGCGGCAAGCCCAGCTCCGATACGAATTGCCGTCGCAGCAGGGTTAATCAGGATCGAGCACTCCCCACGATTCCAGCCTGGCAAATTCACCCTGGACAAGCCGCTGCCCAATATCTATGCGATAGCGAGCATTGGGAACCAGTATTTTCCCGGCCAGAACATTCGCGGCCGCCTGCGCCACCGCGACAGTCTCCCCCGTCCCGGTAACGACAAGCGTGTAGCCGCTTGAGCCACTCGTCACCAGCAGGCCGCCACTCAAACCAACTTCCCCGTAATGCAGGTTTCGCCTATCGGCTGGCGATACATCGTCGTCGAACAGCACTGGCAGTCCAATTGGTTCGGTCACCTGCTCTCGACAATAAGGGAATGGCGGCGTGGTAATGACGATGCCTACGGAAAATCCCGGTTCCGTCGCGAAACGAAGGGCATTGCGCTCGAGCATCAGACGAAACAAATCGGCCCAAGAAGTTCGCTGCAGCGGATCGAGGATGGCATAGCCCGGATAGCCGAATCGGCAGGTGAATTCCAGCGGCCAAATCCCACTTTCGTTGACCATGGTGTTGAGGTTGATATAGCCGCAATAGCCGTTCTCCTTGAGGAGGGCCCGCATCTTGGCCAAAGTTAGATCGAAGAACCTCTTGCTGCGAGAATAGGTGACAACGGTCCCCATCTCGCCGGTTAGTTCGCCGAGGTCGCCGGGGAAGAACCGCTTGTGCTCCCAGTCTAGGCAAGCCGGCTCGAGGAAATCTTCGCCATTGAAATAGGCTCCGACGCCCATCTCAATGCCGTCGATAAATTCCATCAAGATTAGGCTTGATTCTTCGTATCGGGGGTCGGTCGCGAGAATCGCGCTGACATCGACACCCGCACGATGGCGGCCAACAAAGGTCGCGGCATTTGGCCCGTTCGATTTGACAACGTAACGCGCAGGACATTGGTCGATGAAGCGGCGCGCCTCTGCAGCTTGCGAGAATTCGAAAACGGCGGCCGTGGATAGCCCAAGCTGACCAAGAATTCGCTGGGCATAGGCGCGGTCATTTTCCAGCCGGGCGCCATATGTACTGCTGCCAATAACGTTGAATCCGTCATTTCTCAGCCGGTCTTGAAGCTCTCCCCGCCCTGCGCCGACATTCTCAAAAAGGATGCACCCGTCGCGGCCAGCAGCACGGAGCCATTGAAGTTCCGTCTGCCAATCCGCGACTTGGTTTACGAGACCGGCGAGCGTGCCGCGGCAAAGAGGGTTGCCGATATAGATTTTGATTTCGTGGCCGTCTTCGGCGAGCCGAAGATAGAGAGATGCGAGATCGGCGTCGTCACCAATCCCTAGGAAGCGCATCTTAGCGAAGCCTTGGATTCTACGCTGCGCGGTTTTGCTGTGTGTCTAGGCCGAAATGTTGGCGATAGCGATCGAAGCAACGCGCACCATGCCATAGGCGTAACACGGCGCCCTCGCCGATCGCGGCGGCGCGCCGCGGGTCCTCCGCAACGAGCGAACGCAACACTTCCCGGTTCCAGCACTCGGAGTGCTTGATATCGAGGACGGCGTGCAAGGTAAAATAGAGGCGCTTCTTGGTAGGAATGCGCAGCCGCTTCAGGCCTTGATCCACGAAGCCGGCGCGCGTCGGTGCCGTCATCTCGATCACGCCGAGCGCGCCGATCGACTGAAAGCAATAGCGCCAACTCCGCGCTAGCGCCAGCATGGCGTTGCCAAGCGCAAGCGACTCGGGAACCACGCGGTCGGGTTGCGCATCAATATCGAGATAACCAGCGAGCCTCTCAAGCAGCGGCCCATGCATGGCCGAGTCCCTGCCACGGCCCATCTCGTCCCAATAATTTCGCGCCATCTCCAGTTTCGCGGTGACGGGCATTTTCACCTGCGTCATGGCGAGGAGGTCGTCGAATCCGGCTTCACCCGCCACTTCCTGCGTCAAAAACCAGAGCATGTGTTCGCGGGTCGAGGCCTCGGCGAGCCATGGGAAGAGTGGATCGCACTGACCTGGGCCGGTGTGCTTAAGTTCCTCGAACCACTCAATGAACCCGTCGACGTCGTTCGGGATGTTCGTCACGAGCGGGCTTATCGCCTGGCGCACCGCCTCGACATATTCGCCTTCGGCGCGCGTGACCCGGGCGTAATCGTCGATCTCCTCGCGCCAGGTCTCGTCGGGAAAGCGCGGCTCGAGCTGCCCGCGGTTGTATTTGGCGAGTTCGGTCTGAAAGCGCGTGAACGCGGGACCCTGGAGCGCCGCGGCACCTGCCGTCCAGGAGAGGTCTTGGGTCGTCACCGAATTATCCTTTGATGACTGTTAGGCCGACCACGGCGATCCGATCGGCATGCGCGTAAGCCTGCCTATCGAGTTCCTCGCCAAAAACGTCGGGGTCGAGTTCCTCATAAACGAATTGCAGCCCAGGGAGTTGCAGCATTGGTCTGACAGTCTCAAAAAAAGGATCCACCCCGCTGATAATTGGCGTTCCAGTGTAGAGAATAAGGCGCCCGCCCGGGCTCAGCTGCGCCAGACCTTGCTCTACTATTTGCAGTGCGAGCGCGATGCCCAGCTGGCCCCCACCGTGGCGGTAGAGCCGCCGCTCCTCATCCACAAGATAAGGAGGATTGGCGATGATGAGATCGATTGCCCCTTCAACTCTGTCAAGAACGTCACTGAACAACGTCTGCGTGGCGGGAAGATCATTAAGAGCGGCGTTCACGGCGCTGAATGCAAGCGCCTTGGGGTTTATGTCTGCCAGAATTAGCGCTGTCGTGCCCTGGAGCCAACGAGCCGCGCAGATACCCCCAGCGCCGCTGCCGCTACCGACGTCGAGAAGCTTGCGCGGTATACTCGCCGGCATATGCATGAGCGAAGCGCGAAGAAGCCGCGTGAAGCGGTACGTGTCGGGTCCGAAAAAGACGGCATCTGGCTCGATCGTTGGAAAGCCCGAATGGACGAACAGTAAGTCGCCGATCGTCGCATAGCGCACCCTGGACCGGTATAGGCCGTTGATTTCCTCCAGGGCGTCTGCGGCTTCGAGAAGGTCCAAGATGGGCGCCGCAATATCGTTGCGGTTGAATGGCCGGTTCCAACCGAAAATCGACCGAAGCGTAGTCGGACTTGGAAGGCGTTGCAGCACTCGGCGGTGCGTGGCGGGCGTAACAGCGGTGAATCGGTAATCCTCTGATTGCAGCATGCGCCCCAATGCCATGAGGGCGGGACATTTCTTATCTATTTCCATACGGCCCCCGAGACACGTCTCCAGGTTCATCTCGGCAACGGACAGGGAAAACGCCCGTTAGATATCAGCAGGCCAAAGTCGCAATGCGTACAGCCTTACGCTTCGGTTTCGTTTCGCCGACAAACTCGAAATGGTCGTGAAGGTTTCCGGCACCTTCGATGCCGTATTGGCAACCAGGCACTCACTAACTGGCTTTTCGCCTTGCCACTTTTTTCCTGGATGTACGCCTTGCTCGCGAACCTGATGCACTATGTTTCATACTTTCGCGAAGGGCATCCATGAGGTTGATCACGTTCGTTGGCGGGGGCTCCTTCTCCGGGCGTTCGATCGTGTGTCCGGCAGCTTTTCTTCGTACGAGCTTTCGTAAAGCGAGTTCGTATTCATCTTTAAATTCTTTTGGATCGAAGCGTCCCGACTTCTGATCGAGTATGTGACTAGCCAAAGCAACCATATCTTTCTTCACGCGTCGGCTTGGGATGTTCTTGAACAACTTCTTCTCGTCACGGACCTCGTATTCGTAGCGGAGAGTGGTAGCGAGCATTCCTTTCCCCCAGGGTTCGACCGCAAGAATGTGTTCGCGGTTTGCAAAAATGATCCGCGCGACCGCCACCCTCCCTTTGTCCTTCATCGCGTCACGGATCACCGCGAAAGCTTCCTCACCGCTCTTGTCGTCAGGGACGACGTAATAGGGGCGCTCGTAGTACCGCTTGTCGATCTCTTCCTCAGGCACAAACTTATCGATATCGATGGCTCGCGTGCTCTCGACTTCGACTGCCTCGAGCTCTTCCGGTTCAATCTCGACATAGCTGCCACGCTTGAGTGATCGGTGAGCCGCGCGCTTTGTTTCCGACTGACTTGACGCGGAGTAGAGAGCGACTGGACACGTAACAAGCGACAGCAGGTATTCCTTTCAGAAGCGCGTGGAGCGGCCATTGGATTTCCTCTGGTCGCGCAAAATTGACGGAGCGATCGAGCATTTCCAGCTGAGGAAGCGGTGTTGTTTAGAACGACGTGTTTCGCGGTTTGAATCGCCAGAGTCTTGAGCTCCCGGCCGAGTTGGCACCAAGCAGCGAGGTTGCTTGGGCGTATACGCAGGCGCGCGAGCCATTCCGCGACACCGCATCTGACGCCGGCCAGCCTCTGCTAATGGAAAACCCGGGAAAGCCTATCGACGATGGCCAAGCGGTATTCCAAGGTGACGTGCCTTTTGCCTCAAAGCACCGGGAGTTCGTTTAGTTTCTTTCGAGATCGTTTTGACTGGTGTTTTGCTTCTCGAATGTTTCCGTAGGGCCCTCTCATCCTGAGCCGACCATTCGCGACGTTTCACGCGTTTCGCTTTCGCGGTGGGGTTCCTAGCCAATCTCATCCTCCATCGTTTTGCGTTAGCTCGTGCAGCATTATAGCCCATGGCGCGACGACTGAGCGGGGCTTTTGATCGGAACGTCTGGTCATCCACATTGTTTTATATCACAGCGGCGGCGGTGCGCTCTTGAAACAACATCGATCAAGGCCCCCGACGCCCTCCCAAGCAGTTCGGGTTAGAACTTTAAGCCGAGCAGTTGGTGCAACAAGGCGAGAGTGATGGAGCGCATAGACCGAAAAGTCTTTAGCGCTATGATCGGCGCTATCACGGGTCTCGTGTTGCTTCTGATCGCTTTTGTTTTTTTCAGCGATTTTCCTAGCGAATCACATAGCACGCAAAACGCTGAAGCGCCTCCCGAAGACGTAAGTCACGCTCGCCCGTAGAGCAGACTTACGGTCCGCCCTTACGCCAGGTTTCTAAAGCCAAAACAAAGAGAGAGGCCGCGATTGAAACCCAGGCCACCTCTATAAACCGAGCGTGCCCCGTCAGAAGCGCAAGTGCGGCGCCTACCCCTGCGATCAACAAGCCGACGCCGGCCACAACTAGCCCGATCCAAACGATTGTGTCCCTCATTGTTCGCGATCTTCCTTACTTATCGAGACGTTCGATCGTCGCCTTACCTCGCTCTAGAAATCGCATTAGCGCACTTTCGATCTTATTGAGCCCGCTACGCGCCCTGCCGCGAAACTTAAGTGCTTTTAATTTCCCCGCCTCGTAGGCTTTGATCACTCCGGGATGAATGTAGCTCGACCGCGCAACACTGCGGGTGTTTACGAGGATTTTGCTCGCCGTGTCGGCGGCGTGGACAACCGCCTGCTTCCTAAGCTTTTCGGTTTCGTGACCGTTGTGCTCGGTCAAAATCGCCAGCGCTTCTGCCGACGCGCGAAACGTCCGAAAGTCTTTTGCGGAAATATCTGCGCCGCTTGCGTCCGCAATGAATCTGTTGACTTCGCGCGCCGTAATCGGCCTCACCCTGCCGCCGTTGTCATCCGGTGCCCTGAACAGGCGTCGACTTCCTCTTAGTCGGAAAAGCTGCCTTAGCACGCGCACAAGCAATCGGTCCTTGACCTCACGCTTTATCGACTTGCCGCTTTTTCCTTCGAACTCCAGCACCACTTTGTCGCCTTCCAAGACCACATCGCTTTTGAGCAGGGTGGATGCACCGCGTGAGCCACTTGTTCGAGCATATTCCTCATGTCCCGGCCTAAGCAGCGCGCGATCGATCAGGCGAACAACCGCAGCGACAACCTTTTGTCGCGTGAGATTTGGCGTGGACAAAGCCTTGCTCACGGCATCACGTAAACGGGGAAGCGCCGAACCGAGCCGTAGCAATCTGTCGGCTTTCGTCAAAGATCGAGCCTGCTCCCATGCGGGATGATATCGATATTGCAAGCGCCCTTCGGCGTCGCGACCCACTGCCTGAATGTGCGCCCGCTGATCTTCAGCGATGCAAACTTCCGTCCAAGCCGGGGGAATGGCTAGTTGCTTGATCCTCGACTTTAGCGCCTTGTCGCGGACGGTGCGGTTTTCACAATCGATATAGCCGAAGCCTCTCCCGAAGCGGCGACGCCGCAATCGAAGATCTTTGGTTTCGACATGAATCAAGCCAAACCGTCGGCACAATTTCTCTGGGTCTTGTGGCATAGTCGGCCATCAAACTCACAAGTCGGGCTTGAGGTTCAACAACATAGCTTCTTAGATGCAAAAGCCAGGGACTTTGGAGGGAATCAAGCGCTTGAGAAGTGGCGTGTCAGAGGAGTATCGCTTGGGTTTCCGGACGGCGCGATCGGTGCCAGAAGCGGACATGTCGGCCTCCCTCAATGTGCAGACCGAAAGTTGCACAGTCACGTTGTTCACAGGACCGATTTTGCCGAGGCGTTGAGAACGTCAACCGCCGTTTCGAGGTCGCCGTGATCTTCGCCAAGCCTGGTCGGTACGCTGTCGCACACGCAAATGCAGCACAAGTTTTCGCGCTGCACTGTCACCATCTTGACTTGCGCGCCCCATAAGCAGGTAGTGGAAGAAAGCCACCCATGGAGGTCGCCATGGACCCTTTCAAGCTCGCATTTGACCCCTTGGACTTGGAGATCATTGACCGTGTGTATGAGGTCGCTTGGGCATATACGCAGGCGCGAGAGCCATTCCGCGACCTTGCCTCGGATGGCGAACGCCAGAAGGCACTACGCAAAAAGATTTTCGGTGTCGCGCGTATCGTGGGCTCTGGACGCATTGACTTCGACACGCTCACCGAGGTGGTGCTGGCAACGATACCTGACCGCTCAAAGGAGCCCAGTCGCGTCAGCACCCGAAGCTGATTGGGGACGTTGCCTGAGTTGAGTGGCACCCCGATTTTTTTCGGCGGTTAGTCCCATCGCCCAGCTGCCAGAAGCGACCGTCATGAACTTCGGCCTTCGATGAGTTCGACAATGTCGGAAGGTAGATACGGCTTAGGAAGAAACGCGCTTCCGGGCATTTGCCTCTCGCGGTTCTGTATCTGCCCCGAAGTGTAGATCACGGGTATTTCGGGATGCGCTTGACGAAAGGCTTCAGCCACGTCCCAACCCGTTACCGATCCGCCTAGCTGAATGTCGGTGAACACGACGCTGATCGGCGGAAACTGTGCCGCGCGCAACATGGCGATTGCTTCTTCGCCGCTCGCAGCCTCCAGCACGACATAACCCGCGTCGCGCAGGTGACCAACGATAAAGCCTCTGACGTTGGGATGGTCTTCAACGACGAGAATGCAGGACGCATTGGTTGGTTTGAGCACAATAATCACCGGGCGCTCACGCAAGTTCATCTCTTGCACGAGGACGCTAAGCCCAACTGCGAGCTCGTCTGATTCCCGTACAAAGCCGTATTTTTCAGAGTGATTAAACAATTAGGCTTTCTGCCTGACTAAGCGTAGTGTCCAGCCATCGTCTGCAACGATGCTTCGGGCGCAGACGGCTAGGAGAGGTCACTCGGTGATCCCGCCCCAACTCTGGGAGGAGCCAATGGCCCCAATCCAAAAAAACCGGATTCTTTCAGGCTTATCGGCTGACGACAGAGCCTTGCTTGAGCCCGATCTCGAGCCTGTCCCATTGAAGCTCCGACAGGTTTTGGAGAAGCCCAATAAGCCGATCACGCATAGCTATTTCATTACCTATGGATTGGCTTCGATTGTCGCCGCCAATAGCCATAAGCGGCTCGAAGTCGGTTTGATCGGATGTGAGGGTCTTACCGGTCTCCCAATCGTGTTGGGCAACGACCGGTCTCCCAATGAGACCTTCATGCAGATTCCCGGAGATGCGGTTCGCATCTCAGCCGACAAGCTTCGCAAGGCTATCGCGCAAAGCCGGTCGTTTGAACGAGCGCTTCTTAGATTTGCTCACAGCTTCATGAATCAGACCGCCAACACGGCTCTTTCAAATGGCACTGCCACACTGGAGGAACGGCTGGCACGATGGCTGCTCATGGCTCACGATCGCCTGCGCGGCGATGAAGTTCCGCTCACGCACGAGTTCTTGTCTTTGATGCTGGGCGTGCGAAGGGCAGGCGTCACGGTTGCCTTGCACTATCTCAAGGACCGAGCCCTCATAGAGTTATCGCGCGGACAAATCGTCGTCACGGATCGCGCGGGGCTAAGGGCAGCGGCAAACGGCACCTACCATCAGCCAGAGAAGCGGTGGTAGTCAGCCTTTAGGAATGGCTGAAAAAAGAAAGCCCCCTGCGAGCGCACCGGGGCATACATCCGGCTTTGTTTCAAACGCCAGTTCAGCGCCGAGCGGGACGACGCTGCTCCTGTCCTTGTTCGTTGCCTTGCTTGCGGGTCGGTCTCATCGTCCTCTTCGAGCTCGGCCTTCTTCCTTGCCCTTCGTGAGCGCGAGCGCCCAATCGCTTAGGCTTTGGTCTGTTCGCTGACACCAATACTGGCTCTGACCGCGCAAGAAAATGCGGGAACCTTTTGTCACTAGCGGCATCTAATCCTCGCAACCGTTGGATAGGTTGCTCCGAAAATAAGGTGCTCCGCCTGTACAGAGCGGTCTCGAGAGAGGCACGTGTTATGGGGTCACAATTTCGAAATTGGTATTTCCTTACAAGTGGTGTGTGTCGCGTCGCTCTACTGGCGTCTTGGCACCTAGCTTTCGGGAAAAAGCCGACTGGCGACGCCAAACTCGAACCATCGCTGAGAGAACACGCCACCGAAATGCTGTGCGAACGTTCCGGTTCGATACCTTCGGGAGCGAAGATTTTTGGGGCGGCAAACTTAAGCTTCATCAGGCCATCCAAGGGAAAAGGCACGGTGGCGCCGGCGCAACGCTCGATGACGTGATCGAGCATTACGATAAGCATCTTAACCTTCGGCTTAGCGACAAAGAGAAGAGCGATCTCATCGATTACCTGAAGTCAATTTGATCCGCGTGGTGCGCGGGCGACGTCGGGTACCCACGTAGACAAGTATCCGGACTTGCACCTCGCCACAGGTGTTGAGACGAGCTCGGTGATTGTGGATAAAGCTTCGGAATCGAACACGGGACCCACCTGACGGAAGTCAGATTTGGACTTCTAGCGTTGTGCCAACCGTGACATTGCCGCCCCACGCTCCGCCGTTCCAACGAGGATACGGGCGCTATACAGATGCCCGCAAGTGGATGCGATCCCCTGCATCCCTGCAAAGCCGATATGGCCTGGACTGCTTGAATTTCCTGATTGGTAGTATTCAAGCCAGCTTGGGGACATTTGTCGCCTTTTATCTGGCTGATTTGGGATGGTCCAAGGAGAGCGTTGGGCTCGCGCTAGCGACCAGCCAGATTGCAGGCGTAGTTGGACAGATCCCGGGCGGAGCCATCACTGATGCAATACCTTGGAAACGAGGATTCGCGGCTGGCGGGATATTGATGAGTATGGGCGCCGCCCTAATTCTGGCAATTGCACCTCTATTTGCACTTGTTTTTGTTGCGCAGGCCCTCGACGGCTTAACGGCGGCGATTGTAACGCCGGCAGTCGCAGCGATTAGCCTAGGTCTCGTCGGGCGTCGTGCCATGTCCTCGCGGATTGGGCGAAATTTCCGGTTCGCCGCTGCTGGTATTGCCATCACCGCATTGGCCCAAGGCTTAATCGGAAGCTATGTGTCAAAGAATGCGATTTTCCTTACGACTGCGATTCTATGCGCGCTCGCTCTTCTGGCGCTAAGTTATATAAGACCTAATGAAATTGACTATGCGCGTGCGCGCAATGCATCGGCTGCCGATGGCGCGCGATTTCAGAGCGTAGGACAGCTCATACGCAATCGCCCGCTTATCGCTTTCGTATTTTGTCTAATGCTTTTTCAATTTGCAGATGCATCGACTGTGCCGCTCCTCAGTCAAGAGATCGGAAAAAGCAAAGCGGCCAATTCTTCGCTTCAGATCTCCGGTCTCATTGTCTCGACGCAGCTTGTGGTGATGCTTCTGGCGCCCTGGGTCGGATACCTGTCGGAGGGATATGGGCGAAAACCGCTTTTGCTTTTGGGTTTTGGTGTCGAGGCCATTCGCTCGGTCCTTCTAGCCGCTACAACGGATTACAAATTTATGTTAGTTGGCCAAGTTCTGGATGGTGTAACGAGCGCCATCGTGGAAGTTCTTGCGATTTTAATCATCACAGATCTAACGGCACGTACGGGTCGCTTTAATCTCGTCGGCGGTGCCGTGACAATGCTCTCGGGAATAGCATCTTCCCTGAGCGTTGCCGCGAGCGGATTTATTTTCGGCGCGCTGGGACATGCGCCCACATTCATGTCATTCGCCGTTATCGCTGGGCTGTCTACCATCTTTGCTTGGTTCCTGCTTCCCGAGACCAGGCCCGCGAAGTACGAGGATTGATCTCTTTCCATTCTGCATCTTCAACGCATGCCTATTGACGCGCCGCCATCGCCGTCAGTCCGTCCATCATCTCCGCCAAAACGGCTTCTCCCTCCTGTATCGACAAGACAGGTTGGCACTTTTCCGTCCATCAACACGACGACGAGGGGAGGGAAATCACCGGGGGCAGTGCTGCATTCATAGATCGCGCCTTTGGCCACTGCCATGACATTCCTCCCTTAGTTGAAAGAAGAGTCCCAACAGCTTGCAACGCTGCCAGACGCATAGTCATCAAAGGCGGATCGGCCACCGCTCGGCCAGCCGCCGAGCCGACACAACCTTTTAGAACGGACGGGTTCGGCTGCCGAAGTGACTTGGAAATCCCACTTCTTCGGCCAAGTAGACCTGACCGCCGCGCGGCAACCCATGCCAGGCTCTAGGATCCGCGTGCGACATGTCGATTATTTCCGGCATGTCCGTAACGGCCGCGTGCAGCTCTTGGCCCATTTTCCACTGGTGTGGCACTGCCGGATTCAGGGCGATCGCGCCAAGCACCACACCCGTCAGCACCAGTTGAGTGCCGTTCATGGCAGCCTCCAATCGGCATGCCACCCGTCATCTTAACAACTCAACTTGTCTCGCCACGTTCCGTAGCGCGGTAGCGCCTGGCATTTTGCTGTGGAAATGAGCGCGGCTCCAGTAGTGGACCAGCGGCGTCGAAGCATGGCTACGACGCTCCGGCGCTTATCGAGGACAAGCGGAGTATATATTTGTGTGCAGCAGTTTCCGGGGGCCGCACGGGGCATCCGCTATCGAGGCGGATTTGCTTTCTTTCGTTGCGCGGATTTGGCTACTGGTCCGCCTTCCATATGCCGAAGCTGTTCTTCGCTCAACGCTTCATTCTTCGCTTCTTTCTGCCCCAGATCGGCGCGTATTGTGGTTCCAGCATTTTGATCTTGCTTTGGATCACAACGCCCGGAGAAAAGTCGGCAGAGGAAATTCATGACCATGCCCAATAAACGAGTCCTCAAGTCTGCGCCTTCCGTTGCAGTCACGCTCAGCAGGTCCTGTGCTGACGCGATCGCGAGGTCAGCTCACAGCGCGCGCCATTTCTTTAGGCGAGCCTCCTGCGGCGATGGTCTGCTGACAAACAGAGTCGGCCATCGCAAACAAATTTTTAGTCCGACGCTTGATCGCGATTGATCATCACCAGCTGCACTTCATGTTGAAGCAAGCCGCCTGAGAAGAGAGAAGATCGCATTGAACCCCCTCACCCGGCCGCTTCGCGGCCGACCTCTCCCCGCAAAAGAGGTTATTTCTTCTTCTTCGCTGCGCTTCGCTTGCGGGCAGCGCGGGCGGCCTTGGCGTGGCGCTCGCCCCATTTCATGCCTTCGAGCTTCAGCCCGTCGGGATCCAGAAAGAACACCGCGTAATAGTCGTCGTAATACTCGCCCGCAGGATCGACGATGGTCGCGCCTTCTTTTTCGACGAACGCCTGGAGCGCATCGACGTCGGCGCGGCTGCGCAGCTCGAAGGCATAATGGTGGAAGCCGATATCGCCGATCCGATAGCCGCGCTTGCGCCCTTGCGCGTCGGTCGGCCCGATCCAGAAACGCGTCTTGCCGTTGGTCCAGCCGATCATGTCGGCATATTCGTCGAGCACCTTGAAGCCGAGGAACTTGAGGAGCTTGTCGTAGAAAGCTTTCGACGTCTCGTAGTCGCCGACCCGGATCACCAGGTGATCGATCCCAACCACGCGAACCATGACACTCTCCACTTCCCGGCCCGCCGGGCGTCAGCATAACGCCGCAATGGCGCCCCCGTTCAGACCTTTATGGATGGCCACGTTTCGGGGAGAGACGCAAAGGCGGCAGACTGCTATGTAGCGCAACAATGACGGTGACCGGGGGAACCAGCGAAGATCGGCCGGGCTTCGCCGAGCGCTTCCTGCGCGCGGCAGCGGTGTTCCTCGACCGGCGCGTGCTTATCGTGCTCGTGCTGGGGTTCGCCTCGGGCCTGCCGCTCGCGCTCTCCGGCTCCACGCTCCTCCTCTGGATGAAAGATGTCGGCGTCGATCTCGGCACGATCGGCCTCTATGCGCTGGTCGGCATCCCTTACACGCTGAAATTCCTCTGGGCGCCGATCGTCGACGCCTTCAAGGTGCCGGTGCTGAGCAACGCACTCGGCCATCGCCGCGGCTGGCTCGTATTCACCCAGCTCCTGCTCATGGCGGCGATCGTCCTGCTCGGCGCGCAGGACCCGCTGAAAGCGCCGCTGATGGTCGCGCTCGCTGCGGTGATCGTGGCGGCGGCGGCGGCCACCCAGGACATCGTCATCGACGCCTTCCGCGTCGAATATCTCAAGACTGATCAGCAGGCGGCGGGCATGGCCTATTTCGTCGCCGCCTACCGTCTCGGGATGCTGGTCTCGACGGCGGGCGCCGTCGCACTCGTCGCCTATCTCGAACATCGGGGCGTGGACCGGAGCGTCGTCTGGTTCTGGGGCTATGCCGCCATGGCGCTGCTTGTGCTGGTCGGCATGGCGGCGGCGCTGCTCGCGGAAGAGCCGCGCGAGGAAGAACGTGAGGCCGAGGCGCAGGCGCTCGGCGAGCGGCAGGGTAATCCGGTCATGCGCTTTGCGCGCACGGCCTACGACGCCTTCGCCGACTTTCTCGCCAAGCCCTTCGCGCTACTGATCCTTCTCTTCATCGTGCTCTACAAGCTCTGCGACACGTTCGCCGGCGTGATGACCGGGCCGTTCGTGCTCGATATCGGCTTCCAGAAGGAAGCCTATGCCGCGATCGTGAAGGGTGTCGGCCTGATCGCGGCACTGCTCGGAGGTCTCGCCGGCGGCTTGATGGCGCGCGCGATCCCGCTGCCGAAGGCCCTGCTCTATGCGGGGCTGCTGCAGATGCTCTCGAACCTCGTCTTCTCCTGGCAGGCCTGGGTCGGCGTCAATCACGCGGCGCTCACCGCGACCATCACCGTGGAAAACTTCACCGGCGCCATCGGCACCGTGGTGTTCGTCGCCTATCTTTCGGCGCTCTGCACGAGCCCCGCGCATACCGCCACGCAATTCGCGCTGCTCACAGCGCTCGCTGCGGTCGGACGCACGACGCTATCGGCGGTCTCGGGCTTCATTGCCGAGAGCACTGGCTGGATCGTGTTCTTCGCGCTGACGGCGCTCGCCGCGATTCCCGGCCTCGCGCTTCTCGTCTATCTCTATCAGCGCGGCGCCTTCGCCGAGATCGAGCAGCGCGAGCACATCGAAGCCGAGGCGAACTCGTCGTGAAGTCCGGCGCGAAGCTATGGTGGGCCGTGGGCGCGTGCCGCGCTTCTCGTCGGCTTCGTGGGCGGGGTTTGGGTTGGCGCGGAGACCGAGCAGGACGTGATGCTCGTGCTCCTGACGCGGGCAAATCTCGACGAGAACTGCCGGGCCCAGCTTGGCGACGCGATGCAAGCCATCATCGATTGGTGCTGCACGAGGCCGCCGAGTAGTCTAGCTCACATCGCCTTGCGGGACTTAACCGCGGCGGCGAGCGTGCCTTCGTCGAGATAGTCCAATTCGCCGCCGATCGGAACGCCATGCGCGAGCCGCGAGACAGTGACATTCGCGCCCGCGAGCTGGTCCATCAGATAATGTGCGGTGGACTGGCCCTCGACCGTTGCGTTGAGCGCAAGCAGGACCTCCTTCACGTGCGGGTCGCGCGCGCGCTCGATCAGCGTGGCGATCGACAAGTCCTCGGGGCCCACGCCGTCAAGCGGCGACAACGTGCCCCCAAGCACGTGATAGAGGCCGTTCAGCACGCCCGCGCGCTCGAGCGCCCAGAGATCGCCGACCTCCTCCACCACGCAGATCAGCGATCGGTCGCGCTGCGGGTCACGGCAGTGCGCACATGGGCTCTGCGTGTCGATGTTGCCGCAGGTCTCGCAGGTGAGGATCGCGTCGCGTGTCTCGACGAGCGCGGCGGCGAGCGGCTCGAGTAGCTGCTCCTTGCGCTTCACGAGGGCAAGGGCGGCGCGGCGCGCAGACCGCGGCCCGAGCCCGGGCAGGCGCGCAAGCAGCTGGATCAGCCGCTCGATCTCAGGTCCTGCCGCAGCTCGCGCCATCGTTCCTCCGCCAGCCAATGCGCCTAAAGATGCGCGGTTGGCCTAGCGGGCCTTGCCGAGTTGCGCAAGCGCCCCGCGCGCGCGGCTTACGCCGTGCCGAGCGCCTTGGCGATGTCCTCGAGCGCAAGCTTCTCGGCGTCGCTCACCTGCACGCCGCCGAAGCCGAGCGTGCCGCCCTCCTTGGCGGCCTCGGCGACCTTTTGGCTGATGCCTTGCAGCCAGGCCTTGTAAGCCGCCGCGTCGCCCGGCGCCTTGGCATCGAGGATGGCGGACACCTCGCGCAGATTTTCCAGCGAGCGCTTCACGATCTCGGCGGCGTTCGCGCCCTGGAGGCGCTGCTTCAAGGCTTCCTGGAGCTTGGCACGGCCCTCCGGGCTCTCGAACTCGGCGATGACCGTCTTCACGAGTTCGGTCGCGCCGGGATCTTGCCGCGATTTGGCGAGCACCGCGCTGCTCGCGAAAGCCTCCTTCATCGAGCCCCACAGCCCGCTCGGCTCGGCTGCCGTCACGGCCATGCCGGCGAGCATCGAGCTCTCGAGCACTTTGGTCCATTCCTCAGGCGTGAAACTCTCTTTTTTCGCCATGACGGCCTCCTCCTGGTTACGCGACAGACACCAAGCCCAAAGCGGCGTTACCCCATCCGCTCACGACTTGCTATAGTCTCCACACCTCAAAAGAATACGTTAGTAGGGAGGAATACGTCATGTCGGTTATGAAAGTCATCGAGATCATGGGCGACTCCGACAAGAGCTGGGAGGACGCCGCCAAGGAAGCCGTGACCGAGGCCTCCAAGACCGTCCACGCCATCAAGTCCGTCTGGATCCAAGACCATTCGGCGAGCGTGGAGAACGGCAAGATCAAGCGCTACCGCGTGACCTGCAAGATCACCTTCGAGGTGGAGGGCCGCCCGAAAGCCCGCGGCCGTTAGACAACGTCGTTCAGCTAGAAGAGCTTCATGCCGGGCGGCAGCGGCAGGCCGCCCGTAAGGCTCCGCATTTTGTCCTTCATCAGCTCCTCGACCTTCGCCTTGGCGTCGGCGTGCGCCGCGATGATCAGGTCTTCGAGGATCTCGGCCTCCTCGGGCTTGAGCAGGGACGCATCGATCTTGACGCCGGCGAGGTCGCCCTTGCCGTTCAGCGTGAGGACGACTATGCCGCCGCCCGCGCGCCCCTCGACGCTGGCGCGCTCCATCTCGGCCTGCATCTCGGCCATGCGGCTCTGCAGATCCTTAGCCTGCTTCATCATCTCGGTGAAGTTCTTCATCGGTTGGTTCCGTCCTCCGGGAAGGCTTCGACGTCCTCAGGCGCAAGACCCTCGTCCGTCTCCGCGTCCTCGCGCGGCGCCGGGCGCACCGCGACGATCTTCGCATCGGGGAAGTGCTCAAGCACTTCGCGCACGGCCGGATGCTCGCTGACCGCGTCGATCTCGCGCTTCTCTTTCTCGCGGCGCTGCTGCCCCAGTGGGGGTTTGCCTTCGCTTTCGCTGGAGTCTACGCTCCAAAGCCTTCCCGTCCAGCCCGCGAGCTTCTTCCTTAAATCTTGCGTGAGATCGCGGGGCGCGTTGGGCAGCAGCTTGAGCTGGATCGCGCCGGGCTTGAAATCCACGAGGCGCACCTGTTCGAGCAGCGCGTTCCTGAGCTTTAAGTCACGCTTCGCCTCTGCGAGAGCGACCACATCATCGAAGCTCTGCAAGCTCACGTCCTCTGCTGGATCGGGCTGCAGCTGAGCGGCTTCGGCGGATGGCATAGCCTTAACGGAAGATTCGGCAGGCGCTGGCTTGCGCGGTGCAGGCGAAGGCTGCGGTGCGGCACGCTCAGGCCGCGGCGCGGGCGCCGCATCGCCGTCGCGAGAGGCTCGCGCGAGCTCGCCGGGCGTCGGAAGGTCGGCCGCGTAAGCGAGCCGCACCAGAACCATGTCGGCGGCAGCCTGCGGGCGGGGGCTTGACCGCACCTCGTCATAGCCCTTGAGCAGCATCTGCCAGGCCCGTGCGAGCACCGGCATCTTCAGGCGCGCGGCAAGATCGGCCGCGCGCGCGCGCTCGGCCTCGCTTGCGGCGGGGTCGGCGGTGCCGGCAGCCTTGGCGAGCGTCACGGCATGCACTGCATCCGCCAGGTCCGCGACCGCCTGGCCGGGCTCGGCGCCGTCAGCCGTGAGAGCGCTGAGCAGCGTCAGCGCGCCGCCCGCATCGCCCCTGAGCACGGTCTCCAGTAGATCGAAGACGCGGCCCCGATCGGCAAGGCCGAGCAGGCCGCGCACGGCATCCGCCTCGACGCGTCCCGAGCCGAAAGCGATGGCGCGGTCGAGGATCGAGAGCGCGTCGCGCACCGAGCCTTCCGCCGCGCGCGCGATCAGCGCAAGCGCCGGCCGCTCGGCTGCGGCTCCCTCCTGCTCGACCACAGAGGCGAGATGCGCGGTGAGCGGCTCGATCTCGATGCGCCTCAGGTCGAAGCGTTGGCAGCGCGACAGAACCGTGACCGGGACTTTGCGCGCCTCGGTCGTGGCGAAGATGAACTTCACGTGCCCGGGCGGCTCTTCCAGCGTCTTGAGCAGGCCGTTGAAGGCCTGCTTCGACAGCATGTGCACCTCGTCGATGATGTAGACCTTGTAGCGCGCGGTGTTCGGTTTGTAGTGGGCGCTGTCGATCAGCTCGCGCACGTCGTCGATGCCGGTATGCGAGGCCGCGTCCATCTCCACCACGTCGAGATGACGGCTCTCCAGGATCGCGCGGCAGTGGATCCCTTCACCCTCCATGTCGAGGGTTGGCCCGTCGGCTCCCGGCGCCTCGTAGTTCAGCGCGCGCGCGATCAGACGCGCGGTCGTGGTCTTGCCAACGCCGCGCACGCCGGTGAGCATATAGGCCTGCGCGACGCGGCCCGAGGCGAACGCATTCCGGAGCGTCCGCACCATGGCCTCCTGCCCGATCAGCTCGGCGAAGGTCTTAGGCCGGTATTTGCGGGCCAGCGCCGCGTGGCTTTCCGTGGCGGGCGAGCGCTTGGGCGCAGTCTTCAGATCTTCGGGTTCGGCCATCGGACAACAGGACTTTCACGCGGGAAATGCTGGCGGGGAGGCCGGATGCGCCCCACGCCCACATTATAACGCTAGAAGGCAGGGTGGGAGGCTGGACGAGCAACCCGCGAAACGCTCGTTAGGGCTGCTTCCTTCCGGACCTGACCCGATTGGCGAGGCACGCGCCTGCCGCCAACCTCCCGCCGCACTATATCGGAGATGCCGCCCCCCGTGGCAACCCACGCGAAACGCGCTATTGCTTCGGTGCCTGCGCGGCGTCCCAATCGGCCATCGCCTTAACCAGCATCTGGCGGAAGCGATCGTCGGTGGTCATCGCCGTGATGCCTTCGCCGAATTTTTGCGCGAGCGTGGCGCAAGGCGATTTCTTCGAGAAGGCGACGAACATCTCGGCCGAGAGCAGGCCGGGCTCGACCGCCTCGACCTTGTCCTTCAGTCCCAACCTGGCGGCTTCGGCGATGCCCGGATAATAGCCTGCGATCACGTAATCGACCTTGCCGCCGGCAAGGTCATTGAGCGCGTCGTCGATGCCGTCGGTCGCCGCGCCTCAACCTTCCGAGGTCTTGAGCGTGGCGCGGAAGGGGCTTGCGGGGTAGGTGCCGAGCACCGTCACCTCGCTCGTGAAGAAGCCGAGCTCCTCCATGGCGAGCTTCACCCGGCGCTCGTCGGGGTGGCCCTCGATGTCGGCATAGAACATCGTGGCGTTGAACGAGCCCTCGAGCTGGTAGGATTCGAGCTTGGTCATATTCACGCCGTTGGTGGCGAAGCCGCCGAGCGCCTTGTAAAGCGCGGCCGGCACGTTGCGCACGCGGAACACGAAACTCGTTACGACGGGGCCGTCGCTCGCGCGGGTGCGGACTGGCTTTGAAGCGAGCCCGACGAAGCGCGTGGTGTTGTGCGCGGCATCCTCGATGTCGGCCTTGGCGACCTTGAGCCCATAGACCTCGGCTGCGAGTTGCGAGGCGATTGCGGCGCGCGTGCGGTCGCCGAGCTCGCGGAGATGCCGCGCGGCGCCGGCGGTGTCGGCCTCGATCACCGGCGTGAGCTTCAGCGCGCGGATCGTCTTGCGGCATTGGCCAAGCGCCATGATGTGGCTGTGCACCGTCTTGAGCTCCGAGAGCTTGGCGCCGGGCAGCGTGAGAAGCTGGTGCCGCACGCGCTCGAAATGCTCGGCGACGATGTAGAGGCCTGAATGCGGAAGCAAATGATGAATGTCGGCGACGCGGCCCGCGACCGAGTTCTCGATCGGGATCATGGCGAGCTTCGCTTGCCCAGTCTTCACCGCGGCGAGCGCGTCCTCGAAGGTCGGGCACGGCAGCGCCTCCATGCGCGGATAGGCGTCGCGCGCGGCGAGATGCGAGTTGGCGCCGGGCTCGCCCTGGAAGGCGATTCTGTTCGAGCGGGTCTTGGCCATGGGACTCGGGAGGCGAGCGGACTAGCGGCGGGACTCGAGGAACTCGCGCACGCGGGCAAGGTCGGCCGGAGTATCGACACCGAGCGGGACGGTGTCAACGAGGCCAACGTCGATGCGCATGCCGGCTTCGAGCGCGCGGAGCTGCTCGAGCTTCTCGCGGCGCTCGAGCGGGGACGGCGGGAGCTTGACGAAGCGTTCGAGCGCGGCGCGCCGGTAAGCATAGACGCCGATATGATGGTAGAGCGGGCCGTCGCCGTAGGGCGCGGTCGCGCGCGTGAAGTACAGCGCGCGGAGCGTCGTGCCGTCGCCGATCGGCGTGCCGACGACCTTCACCACGTTCGGGTCGGTGTGCTCTTCCTCGCGGACGATCTTTGCGGCGATGGTGCCGATGTCGGCGGGCCCCTCCCCGAGCGCCACGATACAGCGCCGCAGGAGCGCCGGGTCGAGCGTGGGCAGGTCGCCCTGCAGATTAACCACGACTGCGAACTTGCCCGCCGGATCGAAGCTCGATACCGCCTCGAACACGCGGTCTGAGCCGCTCGCATGGTCCTCGCGCGTCATGACCGCCGCGCCGCCCGCCTCGTGCACGGCATGCGCAATCTCGGGGGCGTCAGTCCCAACGATGACAGGCCCACAACCGGCCTCGCACGCCCTCGCCCAGACATGCACGATCATGGGCGCTTTCGCGATGGTGGCCAAAGGCTTGCCGGGAAGCCTGGTGGCCGCGAGCCTTGCGGGGATCACGATGAGGCAATCTGACATGGCGCCTCGCTTAGCACGGGAAAATTTGCCAAGCGACTGGCCCCGCTAAGCGATTGCGCGAGTTGCAACAAACGCGCACGCCCTATAGTCTTTCGCCCGTGCCGCAAGAGCTACTTCAAGTAGCCTCTGCCTTGCCGGGGGACACCGCTCATGAATGCTTACCGCTTCAATCAGATCGCCATGGCCGTGCTGTTCGCACTGCTGCTTTTCTTCGGCACCCGCACCATCGTCAACATAGCCTTCGAAGAGGGCCACGGGGAAAAGCCGGGCCTCGACGTCGCCACCAGCGAAAAGCCGAAGGACGGCAAGAAACCCGCCGAGCAACCTGCGGCGGCGCAGTCGGAAGTGCTCGGTCTGCTGGCCACGGCGGACGCCGCGGCCGGAGAGGCCGACGCGGGGCTCTGCAAGGTTTGCCACACCTTCGACAAGGGCGGCGCTGCGATAATCGGCCCCAATCTCTACGGGGTGCTCGGACGCAAGATCGCCTCCGTCGAGGGGTTCAACTACACGCCCGCACTGAAGGAGCATACGGGGGACTGGACTTACGAGCAGGTCGACGCCCTCATTCACAATCCGCAAACCTTTGCGCCCGGGACGATGATGGCCTTCCCCGGCATTCCGGATGTCAAGAAGCGGGCGAACGTCATCGCTTTCCTGCGCACCAAGAACGACAACCCGCCGCCGCTGCCCGAGGCCGCGTCGGCCGGAGAGGAAAAGCCCAAGCCCTCAGGGGAGGAGAAACCCGCTCCCGCCGCCGAAGAGCCGGCGCCCGCTGGCGAGCCTGCTCCGGCAGAGGACGAGAAGCCCGCCGCAAGCGAAGAGCCAGCGCCAGCGGAAGAGCCTGCACCGGCCGCGGAGGAGCCTGCGCCATCGGCTGAGACGCCTCCTGCCGAGCAGCCCGCACCCGCAGAGGAACCGGCACCCGCAGAGGAGCCGGCACCGGCCCCTGAGGAACCTGCGCCATCGGCCGAGACTCCGCCGCCTGCAGAGGAGCCCGCACCGGCCGCTGAGGAGCCTGCGCCATCGACCGAGACTCCGCCGGCTGCAGAGGAGCCCGCACCGGCCGCTGAGGAGCCTGCGCCATCGACCGAGACTCCGCCGGCTGCAGAGGAGCCCGCACCGGCCGCTGAGGAGCCTGCGCCATCGACCGAGACTCCGCCGGCTGCAGAGGAGCCCGCGCCGGCCGAGGAGCCTGCCGCCGCCGAGGAAACGCCCGCACCCTCAGCGAGCGAGGGACCCAACCCGGATTGGCCGCAGCCGGAATATCCCAGCGGACCGCCGGAAGGCGCAGAGGCCCCAGCCGCCGACACCACGCCGCCCGCCGGCGAGCCGCCCAATCCGAACTGGCTGCAGCCGGAATATCCTAGCGACGCGCCTGCCGGGCAGTAGCACCGGCGCTCCGCTTCTGCCCGCTATCCCTCCCAGGGCCGATCGACGGCCGAGAGATGACCGATAATTCATTTGGTCATCTGCCCTGTCGTGCTACGTTTTGCGGGATTCTTCGGGGCCTTGGCGCTCGCGGCATTGCTCGCGGGCGGCGACTTTCGCCAAGCCATGCCAATCCCTCCAGCAGGAGCACTCGAGCGGTTATGACCTTGCTTCGCCTCGCCCTCGCCGTGGTCCTTGCAGGCATGCTTTCCGGACCGGCGGTAGCAGCCGAGGAACCCGTCAAACATCACGCGCTCTCGCTGATCGGCGAGCCGAAATACCCGGCTGGCTTCACCAATTTCGGCTACGTCAATCCCGATGCGCCGAAAGGCGGATCGGTGCGGCTTGCCGATATCGGCAGCTTCGACAGCCTCAACCCGATCCTCTACAGGGGCGAAGCTGCCGGCGGGCTCTCGCTCGTCTTCGAGAGCCTGATGGCCGACAGCATTGACAAGTCCTCGACCTCTTACGGCCTGATCGCCGAATGGGCGAGCTACCCGTCCGACTATTCCTCGGTCACCTTCAAGCTCCGCGACGAGGCGCGCTGGCATGATGGCAAACCCATCTCGCCGGACGACGTGATCTACAGTCTCGGTATCAACAAGGAGGCCAATCCGCGCATGGGCCTCTACTACAAGAACGTCGAGCGCGCCGAGAAGACCGGCGACAACGAGGTCACCTTCTATTTCGACGTGAAGAACAACCGCGAGCTGCCCATGATCATGGGCCAGCTCACCATCCTGCCGAAGCATTACTGGACCGGGACCGACGCAAGCGGCAATCAGCGTGACCCGATGAAGACCACGCTCGAGCCTCCGGTCGGGTCGGGCCCCTATCGCATCAAGACTGTCGCGCCGGGCCGAACGATCACATACGAGCGCGTGAAGGACTATTGGGGGAAGGATTTGCCCGTAAACCGGGGCATGTGGAACTTCGACGAGGTGCGCTTCGACTATTACCGCGATGACACGGTGGCGCTCGAGAGCTTCAAGGCCGGCAATCTCGACTACCGGCAGGAAACGAGCGCGAAGAGCTGGGCCACGTCTTACGACTTCCCGGCCGTGCGCAACCGGTTCGTAAAGCTTCAGGAGATCGAACTTCGGCGCTCGCAGCCCATGCAGGGCTTCGTGCTGAACTTGCGGCGCCCGCAATTCCAGGACCGCCGCGTGCGCCAGGCCTTCAACCTCGCCTTCGATTTCGAGTGGGCCAACAAGAACCTGTTCTACGGCCAATATGAGCGCGTGGGCAGCTACTTCCAGAACAGCGAGCTTGCCGCGCCCGCCGAGCTGCCGCAGGGGCGCGAGCTCGAGATCCTGAACGAAGTGAAGGACGGCGTGCCGCCGGAGGTGTTCACCGAGGTGCACAAGAACCCGCTGAACGCGACGACGGACGATGCGCGCAACAATCTTCGCAAGGCCGCAATGCTGCTCAAGGAGGCCGGCTGGGAGATCAAGAACGGCGTCCTCACCAACAAGGAAACCGGCCAGCAGATGAAGGTCGAGTTCCTGCTCGTCTCGCCGATGTTCGAGCGCCTCGTGCAGCCTTATTTGCGCAATCTCGAACGGCTCGGCATCAAAGGCGCGCTGCGCCTGGTCGATTCCGCGCAATACACGCGGCGGATCAACGTGTTCGACTACGATATCGTGGTCGGGAACTTCGCGCAGTCGGATTCGCCGGGCAACGAGCAGCGCGATTTCTGGGGAACGGAATCGGCCGACCGCGAAGGCAGCACCAATCTGATTGGCATCAAGGACGCGGCGATCGACAAGCTGATCGACAAGGTGATCTTCGCCAAGGATCGCGAGGAGCTGGTCGCGGCGACGCGCGCGCTCGACCGCGTGCTGCTCTGGCACGATTTCGTGGTGCCGCAATGGTTCTCGCCCCTGGTGCGCATCGCCTATTGGGACCGCTACGGCCAGCCGAAGGTGCTGCCGGGGCTGACGCCCGGCTTCCTCCAGGTCTGGTGGTTCGACGAGAAGCTGGCCTCACGCCTGCCGGGGCCGTCGAAGCTCTGATGCCAGGCCTCCGGCCGCACGCGCGATTGGCCGCTTGCGCGCTGCTCCTTTTGTCCCTGCTGGTGACGCCGGCACAGTCCGCTGAGCGGAAGCATGGGCTTTCGGCTTTCGGCGACCTCGCCTACCCGGCCGACTTCACGCATTTCAATTATGCGAAGCCCGATGCGCCGAAAGGCGGCACGCTCTCGCTGATCGGCTGGGGCGGCGTGACGACCTTCAACAGCCTCAACAACTACATCCTCAAAGGAGACGCCGCGCAGGGGCTCGAGCTTCTGTTCAACTCGTTGATGATCCCGGCGACCGACGAGCCCGACGCCGTGTACAGCCTTGTCGCCGAGAGCGCCGAGGTCGCCGACGACAAGATGTCGGTGACGTTCTATCTCCGGCCCGAGGCGAAATTCGCCGACGGCACACCGGTCACCGCGGAAGACGTGGTCTTCTCCTTCGAGGCGCTGAAGGAGAAGGGTCACCCGATCTTCCATCAGATGCTGCAGGACGTGGTGAAGGCTGAGGCAATCGATCCAAAGACGGCGCGCTATGAGTTCAAAGGCGAGCTCGTCCGCGATCTGCCGCTGACCGTCGCGGCCCTGCCGATCCTTTCCAAGGCCTATTACGCAAAGCAGCCTTTCGACGAGACCACCCTCGACCCGCCGCTCGGCTCCGGGCCTTATCTTGTCGACAAGATCGCGCAAGGGCGCAGCATCGTCTATCGCCGCAACCCGGATTATTGGGCGAAGGACCTGCCTGTTAATCGCGGGCGCTGGAACTTCGACAGGATCCGCTACGAATATTTCCGCGACCGCACCGCGGGCATGGAGGCATTCAAGGCCGGCGCCTACGATCTCCGCGAGGAGTTCACCTCCAAAGTCTGGGCGACGGAATACGACTTCCCCGCGATCCGCGACGGGAAGGTCAAGAAGGAGGTGCTGCCCGACGAGACGCCGTCGGGGACGCAAGGGTTCTTCCTCAATACGCGGCGGGACCACCTGAAAGACCCGCGCGTGCGCAAGGCGCTCGACCTCGCCTTCGACTTCGAGTGGACCAACCGCAACATCTTCTATGGGCTCTACGACCGCACCCAGAGCTTCTTCGAGAACTCGCCGATGAAAGCCGAAGGCGAACCGTCCGAAGCCGAGCGCGCGCTGCTCGATGGTCTCGGGGTGCCGGTCTCTGAGGAGGCTCTCGGGGCCGCTTATCTCCCGCCCAAGAGCGACGGCTCAGGACAGGACCGCAAGCTCCTGCAGGAGGCCGGCAAGCTGCTCGACGCCGCGGGCTGGACGGTGAAGAACGGAGTCCGCGTCAACGACAAGGGCGAGCAGCTCAAGATCGAAATGCTGATGTTCGAGCCTACCTTCGAGCGGGTGTTCGCGCCCTACCTCAAGAACCTCAAGCTGCTCGGCATCGACGCCCGCATGCGCATGGTCGACCCCGCGCAATACCAGCAGCGCCTGAAGGATTTCGATTTCGACCTGACCACCCAGCGTTACGTCATGCGCAACACGCCGGGCGTGGAGCTCAGGAGCTATTTCGGCTCGCAGGCCGCCGCGATGAACGGCTCGCTGAACCTTGCGGGCGTTTCCGACCCCGCGGTCGATGCGCTGATCGAGCGGGTGGTGGCGGCCAAGAGCCGCGAGGACATGGAGACGGCTGCGCGCGCACTCGATCGCGTGCTGCGCGCCAGCCATTGCTGGGTGCCGCACTGGTACAAAGGCTCGCACCATGTGGCCCATTGGGACAAATTCGCGCGGCCCGAGACGAAACCGCGTTTCGATCGCGGCATTTTGGATACGTGGTGGTATGACGAGGCCAAAGCTGCGAAACTGACCGCCAAGGTTGCCGCGGCCAAGGAAGCGGCGGAAAGCCCAAGTTCGCGTTCCCCCTTTGTCATGCTTGCGCTTGTGCTTGCGGTCCTTGTCTCGGGTTACTTCATCCTGAGGCCGAGAAAACCGGCCGGAACGAAATGACCGCCTATATCCTTCGTCGCATCTTGCTGATCATCCCGACCATGCTCGGCATCATGCTTGTGACGTTCGTCATCGTGCAGTTCGCGCCGGGCGGGCCGGTCGAGCGCATCATCGCGCAGCTCACCGGCACGGACGCGGGCGCCACCTCGAAATTCACCGGCGGCGGCGGAGACATGGCGGGCGCCGGAAAGCCGGGTCAAGGCGGCATGCCGGGCGATGCGGCCGCGCCGTCGAAATATCGTGGCGCGCAAGGCCTAGACCCCGAATTCATCAAGAGCCTCGAGAAGCAGTTCGGCTTCGATAAGCCGGCCTATGAGCGCTTCCTGATGATGATCAAGAACTATCTTCTGTTCGATTTTGGGGAGAGCTATTTCCGTGACACGAGCGTGCTGAAGCTGATCGCCGAGCGGCTGCCCGTGTCGATTTCGCTCGGGCTCTGGATGACGCTTCTCGCCTATGCGATCTCGATTCCGCTCGGCATCCGCAAGGCCGTGCGCGACGGCTCGCGTTTCGACGTTTGGACGAGCACGGTGATCGTGATCGGCTACGCCATTCCGGGCTTTCTCGTCGCTGTGTTCCTGATCGTGCTGTTCGCCGGCGGATCGTTTCTCCAAATATTCCCGTTGCGCGGACTCGTCTCGGAGAACTGGTCCGAGCTCCCGTGGTACATGAAGATCCTCGACTATTTCTGGCACTTGGTGCTGCCGCTGACCGCGATGGCGCTGTCGGCCTTCGCCACTACGACCTTCCTCACCAAGAACTCGTTCCTGGAGGAAATCCGCAAGCAATATGTGATGACGGCGCGCGCCAAAGGCTTGAGTGAGCAAAAGGTGCTTTATGGGCACGTGTTCCGCAACGCCATGCTGATCGTCATTGCCGGCTTCCCGGGCGCCTTCATCGGAGCGTTCTTCGCAGGCTCGCTGCTCATCGAGACGATCTTCACGCTGGACGGGCTCGGCCTGCTCGGCTTCGAGTCGATCGTGAACCGCGACTATCCGGTCGTGTTCGCCACGGTCTATATCTTCTCGCTGCTCGGCCTGTTCATCAATCTCCTCTCCGACCTCACTTATACCTGGGTCGATCCGCGCATCGATTTCGAGACGCGCGAGGTGTGAGCTCGGCATGGACGCTCCGATCGATACCGCTCTCGTCCAGGAGGTCGCAGCCCAAGGGATTCCGCGCGCACGGCCCTGGCTCTCGACGCTCCAGCGCCGCCGCTGGGAGGTCTTCAAGGCCAATCGGCGCGGCTATTGGTGCTTGTGGATCTTTCTTGCGCTTTTCGTCATCAGCCTGTTCGCTGAGTTCATCGCCAACGACAAGCCGATCCTCGTCAGATACGAGGGGCAGACCTATTGGCCGATCTTCAAGTCGTATCCCGAGACCGCGTTCGGGGGCATCTTCGAGACTGAGGCCGACTACCGCGATCCTGTCGTCAAGGAGATGATCGACAAGGGCGGCTGGATGCTTTGGCCACCGATCCGCTTCTCCTACAACACGCAGAACAAGAACCCGCCGATGGCCTTCCCGGTCAAGCCCACCTGGCTGCTCACCGATGAGGACTGCAAGCTCGCGGTCGAGCGCGGCTTCCATCCATGCGACAAGACCCTCGAATGGAACTGGCTCGGCACCGATGACCAGGGGCGCGACGTGGTCGCCCGCGTGATCTACGGCTTCCGCCTCTCGGTGCTGTTCGGTCTGGTGCTGACGATCTTCTCCTCGATCGTCGGAGTGGCAGCCGGCGCGGTGCAGGGCTATTTCGGCGGCTGGACCGACCTCCTCTTCCAGCGCTTTATCGAAATCTGGACGAGCGTCCCGCAGCTTTACCTCTTGATCATCGTCGCAGCTGTGATCGAGC
This sequence comes from uncultured Alphaproteobacteria bacterium, assembly GCA_963821255.1. Taxonomy (GTDB): domain Bacteria; phylum Pseudomonadota; class Alphaproteobacteria; order Rhizobiales; family Methyloligellaceae; genus Methyloceanibacter. The sequence continues at coordinate 358,895 of CAWGCX010000010.1, forward strand.
CGAATTTCTGGATCCTGCTCGGCATCCTGCTCGCCTTCTCCTGGGTGGCGCTGGTCGGCGTGGTGCGCGCCGAGTTTCTTCGAGCGCGGAATTTCGAATATGTCACCGCCGCGCGCGCGCTCGGCCTGTCCAACACCAAGATCATCTTCAAGCACCTTCTGCCGAACGCGATGGTCGCGACGCTCACCTTCATGCCGTTCATCCTGAACGGCTCGATCACCACGCTGACCTCGCTCGACTTTCTGGGTTTCGGGCTACCGCCGGGCTCGCCGTCGCTCGGCGAGTTGCTCGCGCAAGGCAAGGACAATCTGCAAGCGCCATGGCTCGGGCTGACGGCGTTCTTCGTGATCGCCATCATGCTGTCGCTGCTCATCTTCATCGGCGAGGCGGTGCGCGACGCACTAGACCCGCGCAAGACGCTCGCGTGAGGCAGGATGCACGGATCGCACGCCCGTAGTTACGCCGGTCACGACCACAGCCACGCGCCTGGGGTCGACGCCAATAACGAGTGGCGCGTCGGTCTCGCCGCGCTACTCACCGGCGCTTTCATGCTGGCGGAGGTGGCCGGCGGCATCATCTCCGGCTCGCTCGCGCTGCTCGCCGATGCCGGCCACATGCTCACCGATTTCGCCTCGCTCGCGCTCGCATGGCTGGGGTTCCGGATTTCGCGCCGGCCGGCGGACTGGAAGCGCACTTACGGCTTCGACCGCTTCCAGATCCTGGTCGCCTTCGCCAACGGGCTAGCGCTTTTCGCCATCGCCGCCTGGATCGTCTACGAGGCTATCGAGCGGCTGATGTCCCCGCATGAGGTCGCGGGCGGCATCCTGGTCGTCGTCGCCGTGCTCGGGCTTCTAGTCAACATCGTGGCGTTTTGGCTGCTGCAAGGCGCCGACCGGGAGAACCTCAATATCCGCGGCGCGACCATCCATGTGCTGGGCGACCTGCTCGGCTCGGTGGCGGCGCTGACCGCAGGCGCCGTGATCCTGCTCACCGGCTGGATGCCCATCGACCCGCTGCTGTCGCTATTGGTCGCGGTCATTATCCTTCGCAGCGGCTGGAAGGTCGTGACGGCTGCGAGCCACATCCTGCTCGAAGGCGCGCCCGAGGAGCTCGACACCCGTGCCATCGGCCCCGACCTCATCGCCAACGTCAAAGGCGTCGAGGACGTGCACCATGTGCATGTCTGGTCGATCACGCAAGCGCGGCGCATGGTGACGCTGCACGCCTCGATATGCGAGACGGAAGATTCCGACCGAGCCGTCAAGGCCATCAAGGCGCGCCTTAAGGAGCGCTTCGGCCTCAACCACGCGACGATCGAGATCGAGCGCGGCGTCTGCGCCGATGCCGGCCATGAGGAGGCCCACGCGTAATGGCCGAAAAGAGCAGCACCCCGCTCATCTCCGTCGAAGATTTGTCGGTCGACTTTCGCTCGGCAGAGAACGTCACACACGCGGTGAAGAACGTGTCCTTCGACATCGGGGATGCGGAGACCGTGGCCCTCGTCGGGGAGTCAGGCTCAGGCAAGACCGTGACGGCGCTGTCTATCCTCAAGCTCCTCCCCTACCCGTCGGCGTCGCACCCTTCCGGCAAGATCTTCTTCAAGGGCGAGAATCTGCTCGCGCTTCCGCTCGATGGACTTCGCCACGTCCGCGGCAACAAGATCTCGATGATCTTCCAGGAGCCGATGACCTCGCTCAATCCGCTGCACACGATCGAGCAACAGGTGGGCGAGGTTCTCAAGATCCATCGCGGCATGTCAGATCGCGCCGCCCGCGCTCGCGTGCTCGACCTGCTCAACAAAGTCGGCATCGACGATCCCAAAGGGCGGCTGGGCTCCTACCCCCATCAGCTCTCCGGCGGGCAGCGCCAGCGCGTCATGATCGCCATGGCGCTCGCCAACGAGCCGGACCTGCTCATCGCCGACGAGCCGACCACGGCACTCGACGTGACCATCCAGGCGCAGATCCTCGACCTGCTGCTCAAGCTCAAGGACGAGTTCAACATGGCGATGCTGCTGATCACGCACGATCTCGGCATCGTGCGCAAGATGGCCGACCGGGTGTGCGTCATGAACAACGGCGAGATCGTTGAGCGCGGCGTCACCCGCGACATCTTTGCCGCGCCGAAGCATCCCTACACCAAGCACCTGATCGCGTCCGAGCCCAAGGGCTCACCACCCGCCGCCAACGCCAAGGCGCCCACCATCCTCGAAGCCAAAGACTTGCGCGTGTGGTTCCCGATCAGGCGCGGCTTCCTGCGTCGCGTCGTCGGCCACATCAAGGCGGTCGACGGCATCGACCTCTCCGTCAAGCAAGGCCAGACGCTCGGCGTCGTTGGCAAGTCCGGCTCGGGCAAGACCACGCTTGGCCTCGCGCTGCTCCGCCTCATTTCGAGCGAGGGCCCCATCGTCTATCTCGGCAACCGCATCGACGGGCTCGATTCGAAGCGCATGCGGCCGTTCAGGCGCAACATGCAGATCGTGTTCCAGGACCCCTATGGGTCGCTCTCGCCGCGGCTTTCGATCGGGCAGATCATCGAGGAGGGCCTGCTCGTCCAGAATTCGGGGCTCACCCGCGACGAGCGCGACGCGCGGGTGGCGCGCGCCCTGAAAGAGGTCGGCCTCGACCCGAAAATGCGCGACCGCTACCCGCACGAATTCTCGGGCGGACAGCGTCAGCGCATCGCCATTGCCCGCGCGCTCGTGCTGGAGCCGAAATTCCTGATTCTCGACGAGCCGACCAGCGCGCTCGATGTCTCGGTGCAGGCGCAGATCGTCGACCTGCTGCGCGACCTGCAGAAACGGCACAAGCTGGCTTATCTCTTCATCAGCCACGACCTAAAGGTGGTGCGCGCGCTCGCCAACTCGATCATCGTGCTGCGGCATGGCAAGGTCGTGGAGCAAGGGCCGGCGCGGACAGTCTTCTCCAAGCCCAAGACCGACTACACCAAGGCGCTGCTCGCGGCCGCTTTCGAACTCGAAGCGCGCCGCACGTCCGCCGTTTCAACCTAAGCGGAACTTAAAGCCGGTCCTCGCAGTTCTTGCTCCGAGCAACTTCCCTGCACATGGAACAAAGGACTGAGACAATGCGCGGTGTTCTTTTGTGGCTGATCGGCATCCCGATCCCGATCATCATCCTGCTCTACCTGTTCGGCGTCTTTTAGCCCTCAAGCGGCTAACCATGCTTGCGCGGCAGCCGCCGCACGCATGTCACCTCATATCCGGCAGCTCTGATCCGCTCGCGTGCAAGCGCGAGCGGCTCGAGCTCGACCGCCATGTGATGGGCATTGGCGTGGAGGAGATGCTCGCCGCTCGTCATGATGCCGACATGGCCCTCCCAGAACACGAGGTCGCCACGGCTGAGCGCGGCTGGATCGACCGGATTGCCAAGCGCGGCGGCCTGCATATCGGCGTCGCGCGGGCAGAAATGGCCGGCGGCCTCGGCGGCGAGCTGCACGAGTCCTGAGCAATCGAGCCCGACGCTGGTGCGGCCGCCCCACAGATACGGCGCGCCAAGAAACAACTCGGCGACGGCCACGTGATCCGGCGCAGTCTCGCCTTCCACCACGAGGTGGCGGGCCGGAACATAGCCACCACCCGCAAGCGCCAGGAACTTCCCCGCTTCGGCGTCGCAGGTCAGGCGCGCATTCAGGCTCAGCAGATGGAGCGCCGGCGCCTTGCCGTCGGGCTCGAGATAGACATAAGTCCTGAGCGTCGCCACGCGATGCGTGGGCCCAACGATCTTGCGGGACAGGCCATCGCTCGGCATGTAGCCCACATAAGAGTCGCGCGCGAGCTGCACCCAGGCCCAGCCTTCGCTCTCATCGAAGACCGCGACGGTCTCGCCGAGCAGGGCCTCGGTGTCGAGCGTCGCATCGAAGCGCGGCTCGCGCCGGACGGGCAGCACAGGGGCCGCAACCTGGCGCCGCTCGCCCTTCACGTAACGGGGCGCGTCGACCTGCCCGCGCAACGTGTCATCGGCGAGGTCGTCGCGATAAGCGTTAAGCCGCGGATCCGGCAAGTCTATCTTGCTCACGAGGTTCCGAGCTCTTTGCGGAAATATTCGAAGAGCGCACGCGCAGCTTGCGGCTCGCCGCCTTTAGGGCGGCCGGGACGCTCGCGCGGCACCCAGCCAAAAATGTCGAGATGGGCGAAGCGCTTCGCCTCATGCACGAAGCGCTTGAGGAACAGCGCCGCGATCACCGAGCCTGCGAACGAGCCCTCGGCGATGTGGTTGACGTCGGCAATCGTGCTCTTGAGCAGCTGGTCGTAAGGTTTCCAGAAGGGCATGCGCCAAAGCGGATCGCCGACGGCGTGCCCGGAGTCCAGAAGCCCGCGGGCGAAATCCTCGTCATCGGCATAGAGCGGCGGCAGGTCGGGACCTAGCGCCACGCGCGCCGCGCCCGTCAGCGTGGCGATGGTCACGAGATAATCGGGTGCCTCCTCGTCGGCGAGACTGATCGCGTCGGCGAGCACGAGGCGGCCTTCCGCGTCCGTGTTGCCGATCTCGACCGTCATGCCATCACGGCTCGGCAGCACGTCACCAGGCCGGAACGCGTTGCCGGAGATGCTGTTGTCGGCAGCGGGGATCAGCACGCGCAGGCGCACCGGCAGCTTCGCGCGCATGACGAGCAGCGCGAAGGCGAGCGCGGAGGCGGCACCGCCCATGTCTTTCTTCATCAGCGCCATGGTGCTTCCAGGCTTGATGTCGAGGCCGCCGGTATCGAAGCAGATGCCCTTGCCGACGACCGTGACCTTGGGAGCGCGCTCCGATCCCCAGCGGAGATCGATCAGCCTCGGCGCCCGGTCGCTTGCGCGGCCCACGGTGTGGATCAGCGGAAAATTGTCGGAGAGCAGGCTCGTTCCCTCTGTCACCTTGACGTTCGCGCCGAATTCGTTGGCAAGCTCGCGCACGGACAACTCGAGCTCGGCGGGGCCGAGATCGTTGGCCGGCGTGTTGATGAGGTCGCGGCCGAAATAGAGCGCCTCGGCAAGCGCGAGGACCTGGCTCCTGTCTGCGCCCTGGGGCAGGACGAGGCGCCGTGGCTTCTCCTCGTTCCCACTCTTGTACCGGCCGAAGCGGTAGCTTCCGGCAAGGAAGGCGAGCGCCGCGAGGTCTGGATCGGGAAGCGCAGAGGCGAAGCGGTACGCGCTTTCCGGGAGCGCCCTCGGCAGCACACCCGTCAGGAGCGGGGTATCCGAGTCCCAGTCCTTTCCGCCCGTGCCAAGCAAGACTGTAGACACGCCGCCGCTTGCATCGGGCAGCAGCAGCACGGCGCCTTGTTTGGGGGTCCAGCCCTGCGCTTCGATCCAGCGGCGTTCGGTCTTTCCGAGCTTGGCCAGGCCTGCGTCATTCTCCGATGCGACAAGTCTAATGGGCACGGCGTCCGCGCCGGCGCTTGCGTCGAGCAGCAGGTCTTCCAATCCGCGGCGCGTGGCCTCTAGCGTCGTCGCTTTGCTGGGCATGATGAGTCGGGGCTTGCTTAGGGCCGCGCATTAATGGCAGGGGAGCGCGTGCATGACAATGGCGGAAGGCGACGCATGGCGGAGACTGGCTACACACTCGTGATCGGCGACAAGAATTTCTCATCCTGGAGCTTGCGGCCGTGGCTTGCGATGAAGGCTGCCGGCATCCCGTTCGCCGAAGAGCATGTCAGATTGCGGCAGCCGGAGACCAAGCAAGCGATCCTGCGCCACTCGCCCTCGGGCAAAGTGCCGGCGCTCAAGGCCGGCGGCGAGGTGATTTGGGATGGCCTCGCGATCCTCGAATTCCTCGCCGAGCGCCATTCGGAGAAACGCCTCTGGCCGGAGGATCCTGCTGCGCGCGCGGCGGCACGCAGCATCTCCGCCGAAATGCATGCGGGCTTTGCGACCCTCCGCAACGAGATGCCGATGGACCTGCTCGCGCGCCTCCCCTCGCCACACATCGGCGATGCGCTTGCCTCCGAGATCCGGCGTATCATCGCGATCTGGAGGGAGGCGCGCGCACGCTTCGGCGCCGGTGGGCCGCACCTATTCGGAGCCTTCACCAATGCCGACGCGATGTTTGCGCCGGTCGCCACACGCTTCCGTACTTATGCGGTCGACGTTGCCGCGTTCGGCGACGACGGCACGGCTTCGGCCTATGCCGATGCGATCCTAGCCATGCCAGCGATCGCCGCGTGGACCGACGGCGCGGAGGCGGAGCTCAGAGGCCGGAAGGCGGAAGCCAGAGGTTAATCAGTCCTTACCGTGCGGCAGGCTTCCGGCATGCAGAGTTACCCCATCACCTTCGAGGCCGATCACCTCGGTGACGTGAGTGGTCTTGCGCGAGCCGTCGCGCAAACGCGCTGCCGTGACGCGCTTCAAGCGCATGCGAGGGGGATTCGGCGGCGCGGGGCTGTGCCGGTGCGGGCACCGGATCGGGCGGTGGTGGTGTTGCCGCAGTCGTGCTCCGCTTACCAAACATCGTGCTTAGGCCCGCGTCTTGGACAGTCTCAGGCGCGCAAGGATCGGCGCAAGCAACGACGACGCCTTCTCGCTCTTCTGCTCGGACTTGTTGGTCAGGAGATTGGCGAGCGTGCGAAACGCCTCGGCGGCTTTCGACTTGTCGGACACTTCCTCGATCATCTGGCCGTTATTGGCCGCCGTGCCGAAGAGCTGGGCGTCGAAGTCGATGACGATCTTCGGCTCGAGCTCGACCGCATGGCCGAAATCCTTGACGGAGATCTCGGGCCGCTTGGGCATGCCGACCTCGTTCAGCACCAGAATGGGCGGTCGGTCGTTGGGCCGCGAAGCCTTGAGCTGATCGATCAGGTTCTTGGTGTTGCGCAGATTGGCGAGATCCGGGACGGCCGTGATGACCACGTGGTCGGCGCGGAGCACCATTTGCTTGGCCCAGGCGGTCCATAGATGCGGCAAGTCGACCGCGATCCAGGGCACATTCTCGCGCACAACGTCGAGCACGGTCTCGCACGCGACAGGGTCGAGATCGTAGGGCCGGTCGAGCGAGCCCGGGGCCGCGAACAGGCTCAAATGGTCGGAGCAGCGCGAAAGCAGCCGGTCGAGCAGCACTTCGTCGAGCCGCTCGGGCGAAGCAAGCGCATCGGCGATGCCTTGGAGTGGGTCCTGGTTGAAATCGAGGCCGGCCGTGCCGAACGGCAGGTCGAGATCGGCGATCACCACGTCAGTCTTCGAGGAAGTGGCGATGGCGAACGCGGTGTTGTGGCAGACCGTGCTTGATCCGGACCCGCCCTTGGCGCCGACAAAGGCGATGACCTGGCCGATCGGCCCGGTCTGGGGGTCGGTATAGATCGTGGAAATACTCTCGATGATCTGCGCGACCTTAACCGGCGCCACGACATATTCGCTGACGCCACGCCGCACGAGCTCGCGATAGAGCAGCACGTCGTTGACATGGCCGATGACAACCACCTTGGTGCCGGCATCGCAGACCTCCGAGAGGCGGTCGAGATCGACGAGCAGATCGCGGCGGTCGAGAAGCGACTCGATGATGATCAGGTTCGGCGTCGATGCGTTCTTGTAAAAGGCAACGGCGGCCTGCACGCCGCCCATTTGCATGCTGACATGCGCCTTGGAGAGCCGCCGGTCTTCCGACGCCTTCTGGATCACCGCGGCCGTTTCCTGATCTTCGCAGAAGGCCCGGATATTGACGCGCGGAATCGGCCGCGCGCGCGGCGTCTCGGACGCCGGCTCGGCCGGCTCGTAGACCGCGTCGCCTCCGGCGGCCAAGTTCAGCGAATATGCGGCGTCACCGATCAATCGCCGACCTCCTCGCTCACGTTAGCGCGCTCGGGCAGAGGTAGTTGCGCGGGCGACCATTTCGACCCGGTGGGCTCGCCGGTCGATCGCGAGCACGATAATTCTTGCCCTTTTCATGGACTTTTCCTTTTCGAGCGCCCTCGCGTCGAAGCAACGAACGCTTCACTCTGACCCTGAAACTCTCAACGCGAAGTTAATGGCCGTGCCAATTTGGCCGGCCGGCGCGCGCGAAAATCCGTTGCGCGCTCGCGACTTGCGCGGCCCGCGCGAAACCTGGAAGGCAACGGGAGGGAACTAGCCGGCGAGCGCGGCCATGAAGGGCGTTTCGGGATAGACCATGAGGCCCGCGGCGGCGAGTGCAATGCCGTAGGGGACGCCCTCCTTGGGGCTGTGCAACCTGACGATCCAGCCCTGGAAGAGCAGGGTCGCGGGTAGCGGCATGTTTCGCACGAACAGCAGGACCAGGGTCAGCGCGCCGCCGAGCAAGGCGGCGTAGATGCTATAAGCGACCACGCCGCCAGGCCCAAGCCAAAGGCAGGTTGCGGCGAAGAGCTTGGCGTCGCCTCCGCCAATCCAGCCCTTGGAGAACAAGCCGAAGGTCACGAGCAACGCCACGGAAGCGAGCGCGACGTGCACGCCGATGTCCGCCCAGCCGAGCCCCACCATTGGCGCGATAATGAAGAAGCCCGCGATCAGAACGAGCACGATGCGGTTGGGGACCGTCATGGTGAAGAGATCGGTCGCCGCGGCAAACGCCATGGCGCCCGGAAAGATCGTGAGCAAGAGAATGTCTCTGATCATGACAGTTCGCGCCCTTTCCCCCGGTGCTGCGCGCGACTTTGGCTTAAGAAGGCTTAAAGCGGGTTAACCGGCGGCCGCGGGTTATAGTTCGGCGAGGCCCTATTGTCCGTTGCTGCCGTGCGATTGAAGTTGTTATCGAGCTCACAACAGATGTGATTAACGCTGGCGGCGCCGGCCACGGCTATACCAGACATGATCCCGTACTCGACGGCCGTCGCTGCCGGTCCAAGCCGAACTGCAAGAGTCGGTCTTTCATTCCGGCCGTACGTGGCGCTTCAACCGCCTTGCAGGCTCGCGGCTACCCGGTCGAGCGCGCCGGCGATGTGCGTTCCGACCTGGCCTATGATCGACGCAATCGCGAGGGCAATACGCGCGACGAGCAGACTGTACTCGGTGGCCGTCGCGCCGCTCGGTCCAAGGCGAACCACAGAAGCTCCGCCTTCATCTCGATCGTCCCCTTCGTTGGTCGCGTTTCGATCGCGAGGTTCGTCGAGGCTAGGTGAGGCGCGTTAGATGCAAGTTAAGTCGAATTGAAGTCTCTTCGCTTGCTTAGCGAAGCGCAAGCGCGTTCGAGATGAAGCGAACCCTCTATGCGAGGCCGCGAAAGACCTTCAAGGTGACCAAAACGGAGGCGGGCTGCCCGAGCGTGTAAGCTGGCTTACTGACGCTTCCCTCGACCTGTTTCGCCTACCCGGGACGCGCCGGCTGTTGTGCCCAGAGATCGTATTCGTCGGCCTCTTTGATCTTGACTTTTACTCGGTCGCCCGGCGCAAGACCGGTAGCGCCATCGAGATAAACCGTGCCATCGATCTCGGGCGCATCCCAGGCCGACCGGGCCACCGCCTCGCCTCCGTTCGCCTCATCGACAATGACCTCGACGGTCTTGCCGACGCGCGAAGCAAGAAGCTCGGCGCTGATCGCCTGCTGGTGCCGCATCAGCCGATCGTAGCGCTCTTCCTTCACCGCTCCTAGAACGTGATCCGGCAACGCATTGGCAGCCGCACCATCCACGTTCTCATATTTGAAGCAGCCGACGCGCGCGAGCCTCGCTTCGCTCAGCCAGTCGAGTAGCAACGCGAAATCCTGCTCGGTCTCGCCGGGAAAGCCGACGACGAAGGTCGAACGGATGGCAAGGTCCGGGCAGATCTCGCGCCAGCGCGCGATCCTCGCCAAGGTTTTCTCCCGATGTGCGGGGCGGCGCATCGCTTTCAGCACGGAAGGGCTCGCGTGCTGGAAGGGGATGTCGAGATAGGGCAGCACACGGCCGTCCGCCATCAGCTCCACGACACGATCCACGTGCGGATAGGGATAGACATAATGGAGCCGAACCCAGACGCCGAGCGAGCCGAGCGCTTCGGCTAGAGCAAGGAAGCGCGTCTCGATTTCTTCGCCACGCCACTTGCTCTTGGCATAGCCGATATCGAGACCGTAAGCGCTCGTGTCCTGCGAGATGACGAGAAGCTCCTTGACGCCAGCCTCAACCAGCCGCTCGGCCTCGCGCATCACGGGGCCGATCGGCCGGCTCTCAAGGCGCCCGCGAAGTTGCGGGATGATGCAGAAGCTGCACGCATTGTTGCAGCCCTCGGAAATCTTCAGATAGGCGTAATGGCGCGGCGTGAGCTTCACGCCTTGCGGCGGCAGGAGATCGAGGAACGGATCGTGCGGACGCGGCACCGCTTTGTGCACCTCGGCGACGACCGCCTCGTATTGATGCGGTCCGGTGACGGCGAGCACGCCGGGATGCGCTTCGCGGATGCGGCTAGCCTCGACGCCCAAACAACCCGTCACGATGACGCGACCGTTTGCGGCCAAGGCCTCGCCGATCGCCGCAAGCAACTCCTCCTTGGCGCTATTCAGAAACCCGCAAGTATTGACCACGACCGCGTCGGCGCCCTCATAGCTCGGCGAGAGGTCGTAGCCTTCCGCGCGGAGCCGGGTGATGACGCGTTCGGAATCGACCAGCGCCTTGGGACATCCGAGACTGACGAAACCGATGCGCGGCGGGGTCTTTTGCGGGTTCGCGGACATCGCGCGCTTATAGGCGAGAGCGGGAGCCCGGTCTATCAGCCGTGCCGGCCGCGCTCCACGGAGGGACCAGGCTGCGGCGCCTGGCGATGGCTGGGCGCTTGCCGAAAGGCTAGCGAATTCCGGCTATACTTGCCTCTCATTGCAGCAACACCGAGTAGGATCGTCGTGGCGGGGTTTTTGGCTAGGATCGCGCCGATGATTTTGGCCATGATCCTGTCGAGCGCTTCGGTCGCGCTCGCGCAAGGAGGCGGCGAGGGCAATCCAGGCAGCGCGGTGCCCAAACCGGCGAAGCCGAGTGCGGCAAAGCCGAATGCCGCGAAGCCAAGCGCTGCCAAGCCGGCTCCGAATAAGCCCGCCAGTCCGAATGCCCCCGCCGTCGTCGGCAATTATGGGCAATGGGCGTTGGTCTGCGGCATGCCCAAGGGAAGCAAGGACGTCAAGGAATCCTGCTCGCTCGTCCAGGCGCTCGTCGAGCGCGACTCCAAGAAGCTCTTGTTTCGTATCATTCTGTCCTATGGGCCGCAAGGCCATCTCGTACTCCGGGTCGATGGCCCGATAGGCATCGCGCTGCAGAGAGGCATTGAATTCTCACCGGGTGCCGATGCTTCTGCTGCTGCGGAAAAGGCCGAGGCGAGCAAGGTCTACCGGCTGCCGTTTCAGACCTGTGTTGCCCAAGGATGCCGAGCGCTGCTCGTGGTCCCGGAGGAGTTGAAGGCGGAGATCAAGACGTCGGGGAAAGGCACGCTCAGGGTCTTTACGCTAGATGGGCGGGCCGTGCAGACCGCCGCCGACTTTTCGGGTTTCACCGAAGGCCTCGCGGCGCTCGACAAGCGTCGGCAAGCGCAGGTGAACTAGCGGCGCACGTCGCGCAGGCGACCAAGGAGACCGAGGTGGCGGCGAAAAAGGTTCCTGAGAAGCTCGGGCATCGAGCGCGAAAACAAAGCGCGTTTTCGCGAGAAGCGCGCCTGCCGGCGATGCCGAGCTTGCGGCGGCGTCAGCGCTCGCCGCGGCTCAACGCAGGCACGCTTGTGGGTGCTCAATTCAGGGCGCGGCTATTTCTGCCGCGTCGATCCCGATTCGGGCAAGGCCGAGCAAGTGGTGTTCTGCCCGGGCTTGGCGCGGGGGCTCTCGTTCTGGCGCGGCTATGCGCTGATCGGCACGTCGCTGCCGCGCGACGGCGCCTTCAAGGGGCTCGAGCTCGACGGCAACACAAAGCGCGCGACGGGGAGCCGCGTTGCGGCGCCTATATCGTCGATACGCGCACCGGCAATATCCTGCATCCGAGGGCGTCGTGCGGAAGCTGTTCGACGCTGCTTTCATTCCGGGGGTCCGCGCGCCGATGTGCGTCGGCGTCGGCAATCCGGAGATGCGCACGCTGATCACCTACCCTGAGGAAGGATCAGGCTCGGCCGCCGAAGCCGCTGCTTGAGCGAAGCGCGCCGGCGCGTCAGCGCAGAATATTGTCGACCTGAGGATCGGAGTCCTCGGGCGGCGTCGTGGGCGCCAAACCCGGCGCGGTGGGCGCGCGCCTTGCCGGTGGCTCCGCGTCCCCGCCGCCGCGCCGCTTGATCTCGACATTGCCGAGGAATCTGCCAAGCGCCTCGCCGACCGGCTTACCCTTGAACTTCTTCTGGATGGCATCGCCGAGCTGCCTGACCGTCTCACCCGCCTGCTCCGGACTTGCGAACAGGCCCTTAACCTCGGGCCTGATGCTCGGATTTTGCAGCGGGCCTTCGATGCGCACGGGTATCGAGAGGCCGGCGAGCGCGTTTTTCTTGCGCCCACTCGCCTCGCCGTCCACGATTTGCGGATGGGCGAGGATGTTGATGCTGTCCTTGGTGAGGTCCACCGTGCCCGCCGCCGCGACCTTGAGCAGCGGGCTGACCATCTGCAGATTGCTCGTCTCGGCGATTCCGTTCGTCATCGTGAAACTTCCGCCGAGATCGCTGAAAGCGGTTTTTGCGCCGGAACCCTGGCGCAAATTGGGCATTTCGCCAGCGCCGACCGCGCCGATCAGTTCGGTGAGGTTGATGCCTTCGATCGCGCCCTCGCTGATGGCGATATTGCCTTCGCCTTGCAGCGAGGCCTTGATCTCCTCGTTGGTGGAACCGGCGCCGCTGAGCTGCAGATCAAGCTTGGTGCGGCCCGAAAGCAAGTTGAACTGAGTCGCATCGCTCAAAAGCGGCCTGATCTGCACCCCGTCGAGCTCGAAATTGCCGGTGAATTCCGGCACGGGCTTCGTCGCGTCGACCACGAGCCTGCCGCTGCCCCGCCCGTCATAGAGCTCCATGCCGCCAAGCATCGCGTTGAGAACGCCGTCACGGAGAGCGAAGCCGATCGAGCTTGGCCCGATGTCGAGATGGCCGACGCGCGCCTTGCGCACGTTCAGATTGACGTCGGCATCGAAGGAGGCCGGTTGCGCCACCGGTGAAGCGGGAGCGGCTTGCTGGGAGGGCACAGGCATTATATCCAGCGACGGTGCCGCTGCGTCAGAGGCAGGGTCGGCCGATGCGGGTGCGCCTTCATCGGAGGCGACAAGCGGCGCCTTGGGCGTTTCTTGCCGCGCGGCGACCGACCCAGCAGTGCGGCCGGGCGCGCGCGCGAGGAACGGGTTCAGGTCGAGGCGATCGAAGGCAAGGGCCGCGCGCACATGCGGGCGCGGGCTGCGCAAGGTGACGACGGCCTGTCCCTGCCCGGTCGCATGTTCGAGCGCAAAGCGCGCGTCGTCGAAGTTGATCTCGCCAGCCTTCCAGGTCACGCGGCTGGCAAGCTCGCCGTCGCCGATCGCCGACGATGCCGGCGGCGTCTCGCGCATCCACGCGAGCAGCGAGGGGATCGAATGCACCTTGGCCGACACTTGGCCCTCGCCGGAGAAGTCCGGCCGGCCGCGCACGCTGCCGTCGAAGCGCAGAGCGACGGAGGACGTATCGAACCCGACCTCAAGCCGCGCCAGACGGTCGCGGCGGAGGTCGGCGGGCGAGGTCAGTGCAAGGCTCCATTCGACCGTCTGCTGTTTCCAGTCGAACGTTCCCTTGCCGGTGAGCGGGTCGTTGACCGAAGGCAGGCTGAGCTTCGCATTGATGCGCTCGATGCGCCGCATCGTGCCCTTGTCGTCATAGAGGATGTTGATCGTGCCGTCGTGGATGCGCATGTTGCTCAGCCTGATCTCGCGGCGGGACGCGTCTCCGCCGCCCGTTGCGTCGGCTTTCGCGAAGCGACGCGGCCTGGGTTTCTCGCCGGCATCGCTCCGAGACCCGAAGGCACTGTCCGGGCCAAGCCTGACCGTCATGACTGGACGCACCAGCACGAGCTTGCGCGCGTCGATCTCCTGGCTGAACAGGTCGGCAAAGCTCAAATCAACAGCCAGCCGCGCCACTGAAAAATCGGTCGAGCCGGCGCGCGCTTCCGGATCGATAAACGTCGCGTCGGTGATGACGATACGGGGACCCGGCGTGAAGAGAAGCACGGTGTGGCCGTTCACGCGCAGTTCGCGCCCGGTCTCCTCCTTGACGCGCTGCGCGACGCGCTCGCGCACCCAGTCGGCCGAGATGAGGAGATTGACCGCGACGAGCGCGAGCGAAAGCACGCCGGCCAGGCCGCCCGCGATCGCGAGCACGAGGCGCGTGCGCGGATTGAGCGTCCGCCAGCGCGCGCGCAACGACGCAAGCGCCCTATAATGTGGTTTTTCTTGCATTTATCCGACCGGTCCAAGACTTTAGCCCGAAAAATAAGGTCAGAATAGGAAGTGGGATTGAGCCCGGAGCGCGAATGACCGCGGTCCCCTAGCGCACCAGGATCGCGTGATTGTCCCAATGGAAGCTCGAAAGCTGGCGCGCCATTCTGCCATTCGCCTCGGCGGTGGCAAGCCAGCCCTCGCCGCTCGTCAGCAGGAAGTTCGCGCTGCGATGCGTAGGCGCGAGCCCGCAGCCGTCGCTCAGCTCCGAGGTGCCAAGATAGCGGCGGCCCGCCACGTCCCAATAGGTGACAAGCCCACCCTTGGGCGCCGAGGCGGCGACGATGCCACCGCTCTTATCCACCGTGACGGAACCGATATAGTTGCGCAGGCTCGATTGCGTCATGTCGGGCGCCGGCACGATGACCGGCGCATCGCCGCGGCGATGGAAGCCGATCAGCGGCGGCGTCTCGTCTTCCGGCCCGCGAAACTGACAGCCGAACACCACGATATCGCGGGCGGCGACGGCGAGATGCCGGATCGAGAGCTGATGCAGATCGGCGGAGAGCTTCTGCTCCTCGATGAGGTCGCCGGTTTCGACATCCACATAGACAAGCGAGGGCCGCATGTCGGGCAGGTTGAGCTCCGTGGCGCCACTGTCAGGATGGGTGCGGATGCCGCCATTGGCGATCACCATGGTCCGGCGGTCACCGAGCAGCGCAATGTCGTGCGGCTCCATACCCCGCGCGTCGAACTCTCCGATCTGCCGATACCCGTCCGTCGCATCGCGCACGCCGATCATGCCGCGCGCGTTCTTATAGTCGTTCTCGGTGGCGTAGAGCAGCCGCCCACCGGATGAAAAAACACCGTGGCCGAAAAAATGCCGATCAGGCTTGGCGGCAAACCAGACCGGCGGACGCGAGCCCGTCGGCACCGCGACCCCGAACCTTCCGGGCCGGCGCGCGAACGCGACCCACTCGCTGCCGTCCGGCTTGAGCGTGATGTCGTGACCGCGGCCGGGCAGTTCGACCGCGCGCAAATCGCCACTCTCCAGATTGAACAGCGCCGCAGAATAGATACCGCGATCGTCCTTGCGCGCGGCGGCGAAATATTCGGCTTCGACGGACGCCCGCGCCCGGCTCGGAAGCAACAACACCGCAGCGTTGGACGCGAGCCCGGTTAGCATCACGCGCCGGTCGAGTTGCATGGCTAGTCTCCATCCATGGCGTTGAAGCCGAAGCTGAGCCCAGCGCCGCGCGCGATCAGGTCGCCCGCGGTATCGCGCGCGCTTTTCAGGGAGACGCGCAACGCTTCGAGCTTGGCGCGAAGGTCAACGTCTCGGAATGCTTCGTCGGCGGGAACGCCGATGCCGCGCAGGACCGAGATGGTGCGGTCGAGGTCGAACAGGACCGATTTCTCTGCGCCCGGCAAGTCCTGCGCCACAATTTGCGCAAGGCCGCCTTGGGCGAACAGCTCACGCACGCCCTCGAGATTGCCGGCCATGCTGGCAAACGCGAGCCCGCTTCGCCAGAGCGCGGCCAGTCGCGGCTTGGCTTGCTCCGGCGAGGCGCCGAGCGGCTTGGCTAGCTTCTGATCGCGCACGAGCTCGATGCCGGAGGTGAAGGCCTTGAACAGCTCGAGCGTCACTTCTTTCGGGGTGCGATAGACGGGATTGTCGGGGGCCGGTTCGAGGAAAGCCTTCCCGGCGGGAGCACCGTCCGACCAGCCTTCCTGCACGTCCTTGGCAATGGTCGTGATGTTGGCCGCGACGGCGGCGGCGAAGCGGCAGCGGAATTCTTCGTCGCCGCCGCTTTGGGCAAGCGTTTCGGAGCCGTCGCCATAGAGCAGATATTCGAGCGCGGGCAGTCCCTGCAGCGCCACGCTCTTTTCGGCGAGTTTCGCCGGCTCCGTGACTGCTTGATCTTTCTTGGCGAGCACGTCCTTGATTTGGCGCGTACCAAGGCCTTTGGGATCGGGCCAATAGAACAGGCGCTCATAACGGCGATCCTGGATGATCGGCCCGAAGCGCAGGATCTCGACCTTGCTCCATTCTGATACCGTGGACGCGAACGCCCGCTTCGTGGCGTCAAGGCTCTCGGCCGATGGCTTCGAGCAGAGCGTCGCGACACTAGCATCGAGGTCGGTCGTGCTCTTGGCGAGAGCCGCGAAGCCAGGCCGTATTACCTCGTCGAGCGCGGCGCTGGCGATGGCGGCATGATCCACCTCGGCGCGTGCCGCCGTGACACTGCCGACAAGGATGCAAGCGGCGGCCATGTATGCAAAGGGCGCGCCTTTCCCCGCTTGGGACCGGCGGAATGCGGCGGGGTAAAGCATGATGCTCATCATAGCGAATTGACGAAGGCGACGAGCCGCTCGCGGTCTTCCTTGGACAGCTCGGCGAAAGCGTCGCGTGACGCCTTGCCCTCGCCTTCATGCCATAAGATCGCCTCGGTGATGTTGCGGGCGCGCCCGTCATGCAGGAACAACGTATGCCCGCTGACCGTCTCGGTGAGCCCGACGGCCCAAAGCGGCGGGGTGCGCCACTCGTAACCGTCAGCCGCGCCCTCAGGCCTGCGATCGGCAAGCCCCTCGCCCATGTCGTGCAGCAGCATGTCGGTATAGGGATAGATGAGATCGCGCGAGAGATGCGGCTGGCCCGGCACGTCGCCGGTCATGAATTTCGGCGTGTGGCAGTCCGCGCAGCCCGACTTATAGAAGAGCTCCTTGCCCTTCAGCACCTCGGGGGCGCTCGGGTTGCGCCGCGGCGGCACGGCAAGGTTCTGCGAATAGAACGTGACAAGATCGAACAGCTCGTCTCTCACCTCGGCATTGTCATGCTTCGGCGAGACGCCGCTCGGCGCCGCGAGGCAGTCCGGCTGCTTCTCGGTGCAGTCGCCCGATGGGAACGGCATCATGGTCGATGAAATGCCGATGTCGCCCGCGAAGGCTTCGGCCGCTTGCTGCGCGATGGTCGCCACGCCGGCCTTCCAGCCGAAGCGGCCGAGCGTCACCTTCTCCTGTTCACGCGACCACACGCGTTGCGGCTTGCCGGAGATGCCGTCCTTGTCCTGATCGTCCGGATCGGCATTGGCGAGGATCTGTTCCTCGGGGACCGCCTCGAGCAGGCCGAGCCCGATCATCGGCGGCGCGACGCGCGGGCTGATCATCACATCGGGACTGATCGGTCCGTAGCCGAGATCGACGAGCTGGTAATGCGGCGCGCGCAAATTCACGACCTCCCCGCCGGCAAGGGTGACGGGGCGCTCGGTGTATTCGATCTTGAGCTTGCCCTCGCCCTTGTGGCCCTGGATGGACCGGTCCTGGAGCTGGCCGCCATAGGTGGGCTCGGGTAGCGAATTGACGCTATGGGCTTCGAGCTTCTCCTTGTCGGAGGCACTGGCGGCCGGGACCGAGAGCCTGACCAGCATCGAGCCTGAGTCTTCTGGCACCTGGGTTGAGAGCGGCGGATGGCCACGCCCGTCCTTCAGATGGCAGGCCTGGCAGGCGCGGGAATTGAAAAGTGGCCCGAGCCCGTCCGTCGAGTCGGTCGAGGCCGGCGCGGAAACCCAGTTCCGGCGGAAGATGCTGTTGCCGATCTTGAAGTCGAGCTCGCGCTTGAAATTCATGTTCCCGGAAGACAGCGAGAAAGCATTGGCGCTGTCGACGCTGCCGCGCGAGGTCGCGCCGCCGCCGGGCTTGTCCTCGCCCTGCTCGATCTTGCTGAAATCGGTCGTCGGCGCGAGCAGCGCATCCACTTCTTGCGTGTCCGCGCCGTAGGTTTGCCAGACGCCCGCAGCCAGCGGCAGCGCGGCGCCGAACACGATCGCGCCGAGAAGCCGGGCGCACGCCCGGCTTCTCGATGCTTTCTTCGGTGACTCCGCCATATCATCGCGGAACTTGGGATCGGTTGGGTGCACTCGTCCTGTCAGAAATTTAGGCTGGAGCGTGCCCCCACGACCGCCGCGTCGTCGACCCCTGCAACATTGCCGCCAGGCTGGAAGACGTATTGGAACGTAGGCTGCACATTCCAGCCGGCATTGATTTGATAGGTATAGGTCACCTCGATCAGCAACTCGTGGTTGCGCGCCACCGGCGCGCCGGTATCGAGGTCGAAAGCGGAGACCTGGTCGGAAATGCCGGTATAGGCGAAGCCAATAGCAATCGCGTCGTCAGGACGGCCGGGGATCATTCCGCTGAAGGTGAACCCGCCGTCGAAATAGAAGTCGACGAGGTTGCGGTCGTCGGGCGCGCCGATGAAGCGGGCGAAGATGCCGACGCCGTGCGGGTCCTCGCTGCCGGGGACGCGCCAGATCAACTGGTCGATGATGCCGTAGAGACCCCAATTGTCGTTGAGAATGCGCGCGGGATTGCCGCTGACCTCGAAGGGCCCGCCTGCCACATCAAAGCGCATGTGGTCGAAATCGCCGAAATGATTCCAGCCACCGACCTTGATAATGCCCCTCAAGCCGTTAGGGCTGTAATTGTACATGCCTTCGGCCATGAGCAGCGGCGGACCTTCCATCAGGAAATCGACGCCGTGGTCGTTGCAGACCTGCGGGTTCTCGCTCCTCCTGCAAGGCGAGGCCGGGTCGCCGTTATAGAGGGCGACCATGACACCGTAGCGCTCGCTCGGATTGATGGCGACGCGCACGCCGGGCGTGGCAAGCGGATAGGCCGGGCCGCCGTTCGGCAGATCGGCCGCGGTGATCGACGGCCAGCCCCACGTGCCGTTGAGGAAGTAACCGCCGCCCTCGCTGAGGATGAACTCGGCGTCCGCGGCAAGCTGGCCGACCTTCACGGTGACATTGTCGTTGAACAGGCTCTGCTGGAACCACATCTCGAACAGGCGCGTGGCGGGCGAGGCTTCGAGGCTCGAGATCGGCATGAGCGCCCCGACATATTCCGCAGTGATGGACTTTCCGTGAATCTGGTAGCCGTTGGCAAAGAAGCAGAGCCCCTTCCAAAGGCCGAGCTTCTTCATGTCGGCATTGATGTAGAGCTGGAGCACGCCGTCATAGGCGCTGCCGTCGTGCATGCCGCCCCAATTCTGGAACGCCTCGGCGTAATAGACGCCGCCTATGCCAATGCCGGCATTGGCGAGCGCTGCGCGCGTTCCCCCGACATCGGCCCTGAAGGCGACGTCCTCGCGGATGCCGGTTCCGTCGTCCGGAACGTCGCAATCGGCGCGCGCCTTGGCCGCTGCGAGCACGGTGATCAGCGCCGCGGCCGCGAGCATCGCGAAACCTGTACGCAGGCCACCTCGAAGCAATTGGAATCGATTGGCCGCAAAACCGGTCATGCGGCCGCCTCTAGCGCTCTCGTTCCTCATGTCCGCAGCCCCAGCCGTGGTCGTTGGTTGTTATACTTTAACAAGAACTCAGTTCGTCTCCTGCAAGCCGACGCGCTTACCCTCCGCCTTCGCCCCCTGCATTCACCTTCTCGATCTTCTCCGGGGCGTCCAGGCTGTCCGAGCCTTCGAACTCAATGGTTTCAAGCTCAAGCGCCGCAACCGCGCGCTCGATCGCCTTGGTTTGTTCGAGCAGGGCATCGACCACGCGCTGCACCACGGTATTGCCCTCCTCGTTCCCTTCGCCGATCATCTGGTCGTAAGATTCGACGGTCAGCGCGCGAAGATAGAGAGCGTTCATCGCCTGCATCGTTGCGTCGAGGCTTGCCCTCACGTCGTCGTCGGCCTTCGACGATTTGGCGCGGACGAGATCCGACACGCTCGGGCCGGTGACGAGTGAGCGGTCGGCGCGCCGGTACGAGCCGAGATAGACGTTGCGGATGCCGAGCGCGTCGAAGAAATGCGATGCGTGCGTGTTGTCGGCGAAGCAGTCATGCTCCTCCTCCGGGTCGTGGATCATGAGGCCGAGCTTCATGCGCTCGCCGGCGAGCTCACCATAAGAGAGACTGCCTAGCCCCGTCATGACGGCGGTGAGCCCGGCCTTCTCGCTTGCCTCGGTCACGGCCTTGCGCGCCTCGCCGCCTTTTTTCCATTGGTCGGCCATCCAGGCGAGATCGTCGACCAGGAGTTCGGTGGCGGTGCGCAGATACTGGGCGCGGCGCGCGCAATTGCCGCTGGTGCAGTTCTTGGCGTCGAAGTCGGTCGCGAGACGCGCGCCATTGCCGGGCCCAGTGCCGTTCAGATCTTGACCCCAGAGTAGGAACTCAATGGCGTGGTAGCCGGTCGCGACATTCGCCTCGACGCCACCCGCTTCCTGGAGCTCTTCGGCGAGCAGTGCCTTGGTGATCTTCGCGGTATCGAGCTTCTTGCCACCGATGGTGATCGCGGTATTGGCGATCACGTTGGCGACGTAAAGCTCGTTCTCGGGCGACTCTGTCCCATAGGCTTCGGCCACATAGTCGATCAGCCCTTCGTCGAGCGGCCAGGCGTTCACCTTGCCCTCCCAGTCGTCGACGATCGGGTTGCCGAAGCGGTAGGCCTCGGTCTGCATGTAGGGGATGCGCGCGGCAATCCAGGCGGCGCGCGCGGCAAGCAAATTCGCTTCGGTCGGTTTGTCGAGAAGCGCCTCGACCGCGAGCTTAAGCGTCCCGGCAATATCGCGCGCGTCCTCATAGCCGGCTTGCGCGATGTCGGCATAATTCTCGAGCACGGCCTTCACAGCCGCGGCGGGCTCAGAGAAGGCGGGCGCGGCGCCAAGGCAAAGGCTGGCCGCAAGCAGTGCACACGGCAGGGCATTCGCACGAAGTCGAATCATCGAAGCTCCTTAAAATGACCCGGGCCCAGATGTCGCCATATTCCTCGCCTCCCCCGCGGGCCCTGGCGGAATCGCCGTGTCCCTTTGCAGAAATTTGCGACGGCCCTCGGGCCCGAGCCTCCGGGCCGCCGCAAGGTTGAGATGAGGAAACGTCCAAGGCTTTCGCCTCGGACGTTTCGGGCACCCGGGCTGGGCGGCCGGATGCCTTGTCAAGACGATAGCCCAAACTATAACATGCATGAAGTGAACTCTTTTCAGTCGAATATTTGCAAGCCATGCACCTTAAAGAGGTCGACGCCAATCTGCTCGTGACGCTCGACGCCCTGCTCGTCGACGCGAGCGTCACGCGCGCCGCAGAGCGGCTCGGCCGCAGCGCCTCCGCGATCAGCCATGCCCTTGCAAAACTTAGGGAAATCTTCGACGACGAGCTGTTCGTGCGCGCCGGCCAGAAGCTCGTGCCGACCGCCAAAGCGCTCGAGCTCGCCCCCACCGTCCACGTCATCCTTGCGGGCATGGAAAGCCTGCTCAGGCCGAACAAGCCGTTCGACCCGTCGCTTTCGGTGCGCGATTTCGCCATCGCCGCGAGCGAAGCAGGCGAGCTGATCTTGGTGCAGCCGCTGCGCCAACGCTTGCAGCCGCTTGCGCCAAATGTGCGGCTCGGCTGGATGAAGTCGAACGGCGATGAGAGTACCGACGCGCTCCGCTACGGGCGCTGTCATTTCGTCATCGACATCGAGGGCGCGCCGCTACAAGCCCCGGACATCCGTGCGCTGAAGCTGTTCGACGACAAGCTCGCCACCCTCGTCCGCCCCGGCCATGCCTTCGCCGAGCGAAAGCCACGCGCCGCTACCTTCGCCGGCGCCGACCACATCGCCGTCGATTCGCTTCCGGCCATCGCGCTAATCGACCGCGCGCTTGCCGCACGCAAACTCTCCTGCAACATCTCCGCGCAAGTCCCCTCGGTGCTGGTCGGCCTGCTGCTCGCGTTGAACAGCGATGCGCTGCTCACCCTCCCGGCTTCGCTCGCGCTGATGCTGGAAAAGCAATTCGGCGCGGTGCGCATCGCCCCGCCACTTGACCCGATTGCCTTCCCGCTCAGGCTCTTGTGGCATTCGAGCTACGACCGCGACGAGTGCCATCAATGGGTGCGCAGCGAGCTGTCCCTCGTCGCCCGCGACATCGAGAACGCAGCCTAGATGGCGCGAACTTCTCAGGCACGCGGTCGCTACTCACCCCTTTTGTGCCGGCTTGCCCTGCTGCTGTTTGGGGTTGTCACTCTGACTCCGGCGCGCGCCGTCGAGCCCGTAGAGATCGAGGCCAATCTCGATATCAAGATAACGCGGCGCCTGGTGAGCCTCAAAGAGGCGATGTCGCTCCTGAACGTGCCGGCGGTGAGCCTCGCGCTGATCGATCAGGATCGCATCGAATTCGCCCGCGCTTACGGCGCAGGTACCACGCCCGAGACGCTCTTTCAGGCGGCATCGCTCTCCAAGTTCGTGACTGCGGTCGGCGCGATGCGCCTGGTCGATGCCAAGCAGATCGGCCTCGATGAAGATGTCGACACGCGGCTCACGTCCTGGAGCGTTCCCGACAACGATTTCGACAAGGATCACCCCGTGACTTTGCGCGGGCTCCTCAGCATGACGGCTGGGATCGCCGTCCCGGGCTTTCCAGGCTACGCGGTCGGCCAACCGCTTCCCGACCTCAAGCACATCCTCGACGGCATACCGCCAGCCACGTCCCCTCCGGTCACCGTCGTTGCCGTGCCGGGGTCGCACTATCAATACTCGGGCGGCGGCTACGAGATCGTCGAAGCGCTTGTGCAAGACGTCGGCCACGCGCCCTTCCCGGAGGTCATGCAAGATCTCGTCTTCGAGCCTGCCGGCATGACCAACAGCACCTTCGATCAGCCGCTCTCTGAACACCGCGAGGCCGAGGCGGCGGTCGGACATCTCGGCGACGGGAAGGAGGTGCCCGGGCGCTGGCGCATCGTGCCGGAGCGCGCCGCGGGCGGACTATGGTCGACGCCGAGCGACCTCGCCAACCTCCTCATCCTTGTCGGCCGTGCGTGGCGGGGTGAAAGCCGCCTCTTTCTTGCGCCGGAAACCGCCCGCGACATGTTCACGCGGCAGAACGGCGGTCCTTACGGCCTTGGCGCAGCGATCGCCGACGACGAAGGCGCACCGGTTGTGCTGAAGCGCGGGCAGAATGTCGGCTACCAGGCCTATCTCGTCTTGCTGCCGGGGCGCGGCCAGGGACTTGTGGTGATGACGAACTCCGACAACGGCTCGATCCTTGCCGAAGCGCTGATCCGACGCGCCGCCGAGCTGTACGGATGGCAATTGCCTACAGTTTTGCCCGATTAAAGCAAAAGCGCCCTCTGGTTTCCGCGCGCGGCCTCGACTAGCATGGCGTCATGCCCGCACCCCCCACGAGGCGGGCTTCCGGAGGACGTCAATGCTCGTATGGTTTCGCGCCAGCTTGGCTGCCGCGCTGCTTGTTATCGCCACCACCACCCCCGTTTTTGCCGCAGAAAAGACCTTCCAAGATCCCGCGCTCGACGATGCGGCGATCACGCTCGAGGACGAGCTCAAGGAAGAAGCCGGCGCTGTCGAGAAGCCCGTCGCCAAGCTCAAGGAAGAGGCTGAAGCGCTCCTTCTCGCGCAGGACCTGCAAGCCGCCGCCAAGGTCTTCACACAGATCGTGACCGTAGCGCCCGACGACACTTCGGCGTGGCGCGCGCTCGCCAATGTCTGGCTCAAGATCCCCAAGACCGACGACGACGACGGCTCGGAACGCTTCGAGCAAGCGCGCACCGCGGCCTATATCGCCTATCAGCGCTCGGGCACCCCTAAAGAAGAGGCGGCTTCCCTCGTCGTTTACGCCGACGCGTCGGGCAAGCGCGGCGAATGGCGCCAAGCGCTCAACGCGCTGAAGCTCGCGCTCACGCTCGACGAGACTCCCGAGTTCAAGAAAACCTACGACGATATGCGTGAGAAGTACGGCTTCCGCGTCGCGAACTACAGCGTCGATTCCGATGCGGCGAGCCCGCGCGCCTGCTTCCAGTTCACCGAGCCGCTGCCGAAGCGCACGGACTTCTCGCCTTTCGTCGCGGTGGCCGGCCAGGACAAGCCCGCGCTCTCCGCTGAAGACAAGCAGCTCTGCGTCGAAGGACTAAAGCACGGCGAGACGTATTCCATCACGCTCCGCGCGGACCTGCCTTCCACGGTCGACGAGGCGCTGCT
Organism: uncultured Alphaproteobacteria bacterium; assembly: GCA_963821255.1. GTDB lineage: Bacteria > Pseudomonadota > Alphaproteobacteria > Rhizobiales > Methyloligellaceae > Methyloceanibacter. The sequence continues at coordinate 383,123 of CAWGCX010000010.1, forward strand.
CAAGGACGCCCAGTTCGACATTTATGTACGCGACCGCAGCCCGTCGGTGCGCCTCTCCGGCAACGCTTACTTGCTGCCGAAGACCGGACAGCAGGGCATCCCGCTCGTCACCGTGAATACCGGCACGGTGGCCGTGACGATCTATCGGGTCGGCGACCGGAACTTGCTCGAGCGCGTGCTGAGCTGGGAGTTCCAACGCAATCTCCACAGCTACGACCTCGAGCGGATTGCCGACGAGAGCGGCGAGAAGGTCTGGACGGGCGACCTTCAAGTCGAGAAGGAGCTGAACACCGAGATCACCACCGCCTTCCCCGTCACCCAGGCTGTGCCCACGCTCGAGCCTGGTCTCTACATCCTATCCGCGCGGCCTGGCGACGTTCCGGGCAGCGATTATGGCGAGCGGACCACGCAATGGTTCATCGTCTCAGACCTCGGCCTGACATCTTATTCGGGAACAGACGGCATCCATGCCTTCGTCAATTCGCTCGCCACGACCGCGCCGCTCGACAGCGTCGAGGTGCGGCTGCTCGCCCGCAACAACGAGGTACTCTCGACCAAGAAGACCGATGCAAGCGGCAAAGTGAGCTTCGAGCCCGGCCTCTCGCGCGGCGAAGGCGGGCTTTCTCCGGCTCTACTCGTCGCCTCGAGCGCGAGCGGCGGGTATGCGTTCCTCAGTCTGAAGCAGTCGGCGTTCGACCTGACCGACCGCGGCGTCGCCGGGCGTGAGCCGCCCGCGGGCCTCGATGCTTACGTCTTCACTGAGCGCGGTGTCTACCGCACCGGCGAGACGGTCTATGTCACGACGCTGCTGCGCGATGCCGAGGGCGTCGCGGTTCCCGGTATGGACCTCACGCTCGTGGTCGAGCGGCCCGACGGCATCGAGTATCGGCGCGTGGTGGTGCCCGACCAGGGCATCGGCGGACGCTCGCTCGACCTGCCGATACTTTCCTCGGCGCCGACCGGGACATGGCGCGTCGCCGTCTATTCGGATCCCAAGCAGAAACGCATCGGCGAGGCGAGCTTCTTGGTCGAGGACTATGTGCCAGATCGGCTCGAATTCGACCTGACCACCGAGGCCAAAAGCATTTCGGTAAAGTCTCCGGCCGAAGTCACGCTCGACGGCCGTTTCCTCTATGGCGCGCCAGCAGCCGAACTCGACCTCGAAGGCGAGGTCAATATTGCGCTCGCCAAGGAACGCCCAGGGTATTCCGGCTATCAGTTCGGGCTCGACGGCTCGTCTGACGACGACGAGTTCCGCCCCGAGAGCATGCCGCTCGAAGGGCTGCCGCAGACCGGGCCGGACGGCAAGGCAACGTTCAACGTAGCGCTTTCCGAGGTCCCTGCCTCGACGCGCCCGCTTGAAGCGACTGTCGTGCTCCGCCTCGCCGATCCCGGCGGCCGCGCGGTCGAGCGCAATCTCACGCTGCCGATCACGCCGTCGGCGCCGATGATCGGCGTTAAGCCGCTCTTCGCCGGCAAATCGCTCGGCGACAACGACTCGGCAAGCTTCGACGTGGTCATGGTGGGAGCGGACGGCAAGCAGCTCGCGGCGACCGGCCTCAAATGGCAGCTCCTCAGCATCGAGTCGAAATATCAATGGTATCGCCAGGGCGGCTATTGGCAGTACGAGCCGGTCAAGATCACGCGACGCGTCGCCGACGGGACCATCGACGTGGCTCCCGAAAAGCCCGGCAAGATCTCGGTTCCGGTCACTTGGGGACGCTACCGGCTTGAAGTGGTGAGCCCCGAGGCGCAGGGACCCGAGACCACGGTTGGCTTCGATTCCGGCTGGTATGCGGAAGCCTCGGCCGACACGCCCGACATGCTCGAGATCGCGCTCGACAAGTCGGAATACAAGCCCGGCGACACGATGACCGTCGCCGTGACAGCGCGCAGTGCCGGCAAGGTCACGCTCTCCGTGATCGGCGACCGGCTGATCGAGACCACCACGACCGACGTTGAGCCGGGTCTCGTCAAGCTGCCGCTCACCGTTGGAGAGACTTGGGGCACAGGTGCCTATGTGCTCGCGACGCTCCGCCGCCCGCTCGATGAAGCCGAGAAGCGCATGCCGGGCCGCGCCATTGGCGTGCAATGGTTCAGCATCGACAAATCCGCGCACACGATCGGCGTGTCGCTGGACCTTCCCGACAAGATCAGGCCTGAGACCACGCTGCGCGTCCCGGTCAAACTCGCCGGCCTAGCGCCGAACGAAGAAGCACGGGTCGTGGTGTCGGTCGTCGATGTCGGCATCCTCAACCTGACCAACTACAAGACCCCTTCACCCGACGATTACTATCTCGGCCAGCGCAAGCTCTCGGCGGAGGTCCGCGACCTGTACGGCCAGCTGATCGACGGCATGCAGGGCAACAAAGGCCAGATCCGCACCGGCGGCGACGGCGGCGACGGCGGCTTGCAGGGAAGCCCGCCAACTCAGATACCGCTCGCGCTCTATTCGGGCATCGTTACCGTCGGCCCCGACGGCACCGCTGAGGTCTCGTTCCCGATCCCCGCTTTCACGGGCTCGGCGCGCGTGATGGCGGTGGCGTGGGGCAAGGACAAGGTCGGCCACGGCGAGGGCGAAGTGATCATTCGCGATCCGGTGGTTGTCACGGCCACTTTGCCGCGCTTCCTGCTCACTGGCGACAAGACCACGCTCCGTCTCGACCTCGACAATGTCGAGGGCGAGACCGGCAACTACCAGATCGCCGTGAGCACCGAAGGCCCGCTTTCCGTCGAGAACCCAGACAAGACCATTGCGCTCGATACCAAGAAGCGCGGCGCCGTGCTCATGCCGGTAAAGGCGAACGGAGTGGGCGTTGGTACGGTGCAAGTCGCTGTCACGGGCCCCGAGAACTTTGCGCTCGAACGGCGCTACACGCTCGCGGTCAGCCCGTCGACGCATATCCTCGCACGGCGCACGGTGAAGCAGGTCGCTTCAGGCCAAAGCATCACCGTCTCGTCAGACGTGTTCGCTGGGCTCGTGCCCGGAACCGGCAAGGCGGCGCTCTCGGTGACGCCGACGGCGGCGCTCGACGTTGCGACCTTGCTTGCCGCGCTCGACCGCTACCCGCTTGGCTGCACCGAGCAGATCATCAGCCGCGCGCTGCCTCTGCTCTATGTGAGCGAGCTGTCCACCAATCCGCAGCTCACGGTCGATCCAGGAATCGACGAGCGCATCAGGAAGGCGATCGAGACGGTGCTGGCGCGCCAGGGCTATGAGGGCGCGTTTGGCCTTTGGTCGCCAGGCGGCGACGATGCCTGGCTCGACGCCTATGTGACGGACTTCTTCACGCGCGCGCGGGAGCGCGGCTTTACCGTCTCGGACGACCAGTTCAAGCTCGCGCTGAACCGTCTCCGGAACTATGTGAGCACGGCGCCAGACGTCGCGAATGATGGCGGACTTGCGCTTTCTTATGCGCTCTACGTGCTCGCCCGCAACGGCATGGCGCCGGTCGGCGACCTCCGCTACATCGCGGACGTGAAGCTCGACAAGCTCGGTACGGCGACCGCCAAAGCCGAGATTGCCGCGGCGCTAGCCATGCTCGGAGACAAGGTGCGCGCGGAGAAGGCGTTTGCCGCCGCGCTCGCCTCGTTGCCGGAGGATCCGAAGTTCGACGATGGCCGCGTCGATTTCGGCTCGCCGCTCCGCGACGCCGCAGTTGTGGTGACGCTCGCGGCCGAAGGTGATGCGCCGCAGCTGATCCTCGCCAGCGCCACCGAGCGTATCGAGGAAGCGCGTGAAAAGGTGCGCTTCACCTCGACCCAGGAAGACGCCTGGCTTGTGCTCGCAGCCCGTGCCCTCGGCAAGCAGCATGTGAGCCTCGACGTGAACGATGGCGGTCAGGAAGGTCCGCTCTATCGCAACTTCACGGAAGAGCAGCTGAAAGCGACGCCGGTGACGGTAACCAATACCGGCGAGACTTCGCTCGACACCATCGTGACGGTGAGCGGCGCGCCTGTGACGCCTGAGCCCGCCGCCGAACACGGCTTCAAGCTCGAGCGCAGCTTCCATATGCTCGCCGGCGAAGAGGCCGACATCACCAAGGCCAAGCAGAACGACCGCTTCGTGGTGCTACTCAAAGTGACGGAGCAGAAGCCGCAATTCGCACGCGTCGCGCTCACGGACTACGTGCCGGCCGGTTTCGAGATCGACAATCCGCGGCTCGTGTCGTCGGGCGACGCCGGCACGCTCGGTTGGATCAGCGACGCGGGCACCCCGATGCATACCGAATTCCACGACGACCGCTTCGTCGCGGCGTTCGAGCGGCGCAAGGACAATTCGCCGACCTATACCGTCGCTTATATCGTGCGCGCCGTGGCGCCCGGCGATTATGTGCTGCCGCAAGCGGTGGTCGAGGATATGTATCGGCCCGACCGCTTCGGCCGGACGGATACCGGTGCCGTGACGGTCGCGCCTGCGAGATGAAGATTGAGATGAACGACGCAAGACGCTTCACCTCTCCCCAGGGGGGAGAGGTCAGCGTGCGAAGCACGCCGGGTGACGGGGAACGCACTTCCCCTGAGAGTTCAGACCCGCCTCACCCCAACCCTCTCCCCACAGGGGAGAGGGAGTCGCCGCCGAGCAGGTGGAAACGGCGTGCGATCCTTGTCGGCGTTGGCGTGCTGTGGCTCGCGGCGGTGGCAGCCGGCGCCATCACCGGGCTGATGGACAGCTTCGGGCTGGCCAATCTCGGCCGCGATCTCGAAGTCTCGACGCTTGCGCTCGACCGCGACGGCAAGCTCCTGCGCGCTTATCTCACGAGCGAAGGACGCTGGCGCCTGCCTGCCGCGCGCGAGGAGGTCGATCCGGATTATCTCGACATCCTGCTCGCTTATGAGGACAAGCGCTTCTTCGAGCATCACGGCGTCGACCCGCTCGCTCTAGCGCGCGCGGCCTTTCAGCTCGTCGCCAACGGTCGCATTGTCTCCGGCGGCTCGACGCTGACGATGCAGGTCGCGCGGCTGATCGAGCCGCGACAGAAGCGGTCGCTCTACGTGAAGCTCCGCGAAGCGGTGCGCGCGCTCCAGCTCGAATGGACGTTGAACAAGGACGAGATCCTCAAGCTTTATCTGACGCTCGCGCCGATGGGCGGCAATCTCGAAGGCGTGCGCGCCGCCTCGCTTGCCTATTTCGGCAAGGAGCCGCGCAGGCTTACGCTCGGCGAGGCGGCGCTGCTCGTCGCACTGCCGCAATCGCCGGAACTGCGTCGTCCGGATCGTTTCCCCGAGGTGGCGCAACGCGCGCGCGACCGCGTGCTCGACCGGATCGCGGGACATGGCCTGTTCAGCGACGAGGAGATCTCGCGCGCCAAGCTCGAGTCTGTGCCGCGCGAGCGCAAGCCCATGCCGCTGATCGCGCCGCATGCCGCCGACGAAGCCAAGAGCGCGACTCCGCACGAACCCATGCTGCGGCTGACCATCGACGGCCGCGTGCAGAAGCGGCTCGAGCGCTTCGCGCGCGAGCGCGCTTTAGCGCTCGGCGCCGACATGTCGGTTGCCATCGTCGTCGTCGACAATCGAAGCGGAGAGGTGCTGGCGCGGGTCGCCTCCCCCGACTATTTCGACGAGCGCCGCGCGGGCCAGGTCGATCTCACCCGCGCGGTGCGTTCGCCGGGGTCCGCGCTCAAGCCGTTCATCTACGGGCTCGGCTTCGAGGATGGGCTGATCCATCCCGAGACGCTGATCAACGACCGGCCGATCCACTATGGCGGCTATCGGCCCGAGAATTTCGACCTCACATTCCAGGGCACGGTCACCGTACGCCGCGCGCTGCAAATGTCGCTGAACGTGCCGGCGGTAGCCGTGCTCGAAGAGGTGGGACCGAGCCGGTTGATCGCGCGGCTCGCGCAAGCCGGCGCGCCGCTTGTGCTGCCGAAGCGCGAGGCGCCCGGCCTTGCGCTTGGGCTCGGCGGCATCGGCGTGCGGCTCACCGATCTCGCCATGCTCTATGCGGGATTAGCGCGCGGCGGCAGCGTCGCGCCGCTTGTCGAGCGGCAGGGTGCCGAGCCTTTGCCGCCACGGCGCCTGCTCGAACCGGTCGCGTCTTGGTATGTCGCCGACGTGTTGCTCGGCACACCGGCGCCCGAGAACGCGGTCGGTGGCCGCATCGCCTATAAGACCGGGACGAGCTACGGCTATCGCGACGCCTGGGCGATCGGCTTCGACGGCAAGCGCACGATCGGGGTATGGGCCGGTCGCCCCGACGGCGCGCCGGTCGCAGGGTTGACGGGGCGCATTGCTGCGGCGCCGATCCTGTTCGATGCCTTCGCACGGCTTGCGCAATCGCTCGAAGCGTTGCCGCCGCGGCCTAAGGGCGCCGTGGTCGCGAGCACCGTCAAACTGCCACCGCCGCTGCGGCGCTTCGCATCCTTCAGGGACGCGCGGCTTTCGTCCGTGCCGAAGGTGCAGATCGTGTTCCCGCCGCATGGCTCGAGCCTCGAGCTTGCCGGACTGGACGGCGAGGCTCCGGATCCCATCCCCATCAAGATCGCAGGCGGCACGCCTCCGCTTAACGTCCTGCTCAACGGCATGCCGCTTGCCACCAGGGAAAGCGCGCGGACCCTGTTCTTCGAGCCCGACGGTCCGGGCTTCGTGCGGCTGACTGTGACGGACGCGGCCGGCGCGGTCGACAGCGTCGTCGTGCGCTTGCAGTAGGTGGCCCGTCCCACGTCACTTTCGGACCTCGCGGTGCCGGTCGGCATCGAGCCGATGGAGGCCAAGCTCGTCACCGAGCTCCCCGAGGACAAAGGCTGGCAGTTCGAGCCGAAATGGGATGGCTTCCGCTGCCTTGCCTATCGTGCCGGAGGCGAAATCGATCTCCGCGCGAAATCCGGCAAGCCGCTCGCGCGCTACTTCCCCGAAGTCGTCGCGCTGCTTGCCTCACTGAAGCCCTCCTGCTTCGTGCTCGACGGCGAGCTCGCCATCCCGCTCGGCGGCACGCTGTCATTCGACGCGTTGCAGCAGCGCATCCATCCCGCCGAGAGCCGCATCAAGAGGCTCGCGGCCGAGACACCGGCGATCCTGATCCTGTTCGATATGCTGCTCGATACGCGCGGGCGAAGACTGATCGAGAGGCCGCTCACGGATCGCCGCGCCGCGCTCGCGAGCTTCTATAAAGAGGCGGGCGAGAAGCGGTCGCTGAAGCTGTCCCCCTTCACCGCAAAGCGCGCGGAGGCCGAGCACTGGCTGGACGAAGCGCGCGGCGCCCTCGACGGCGTCGTCGCCAAGCGCAGCGACGGCGCGTATATCCCTGGCGAGCGCGCCATGCTCAAGGTGAAGCGCCTGCGCACGGCCGACTGCGTCGTCGGGGGCTTTCGCTATCAGACCGGAAGCCGTCTCGTCGGCTCGCTGCTGCTCGGTCTCTACAACGCCGAAGGCAAGCTCGACCATGTCGGCTTCACCTCGACGATCTCAAATGCCGAACGTGCCGCGCTGACCAAAATGCTCGAAACTCTGATCGCGCCGCCGGGCTTCACGGGCGACGCGCCGGGCGGTCCATCGCGCTGGAGCACCGAGCGCACCAGCGAATGGGAACCGTTGAAACCAAAGCTCGTGGTCGAAGTGCGCTACGATCATGTGACCAGCGACCGCTTCCGCCACGGAACGCGGCTCGTGCGCTTCCGTCCCGACAAGAGCCCGCACCAATGCACGTTCGAACAAATCGAGCCCGCGACGTCGCCTAAAAATTTCAAGCTTTTGCTCAAGTGACGGCACGGTATCGTCAGACGATGGCCCGATTGCGCCGCTAGGGTCTCGAATTGGGAGGGGCGGTCCAACCTTCACTTCGAGGAGACCACCCGATGCACAAATATTTTATGGCAACCGCCTTCGTGTTTGCGCTCGCCACGCCTGCCCTTGCCGCACCGTTCTACGTGGGGCTCGATCTGGAAACGAAGCAGTGCCACGTCTTGGCGCAGAAGCCAGACGGCACGACCATGAAGATGGTCGGCAGCGGCGCATACGAGACTCAAGCCGAGGCCGAGCAGGCCATTCGCAGCCTGACTGAATGCGGCGGTTAAGCTAGATTCGGCGCTTCAAGCCGACGCGCGCGAACTGGGCGTAGGGCTCAATGCCTTGCGCCCAGTTCTTGCTTGCGCGGGGCGCCGATCTCAAGGGCCTGTTAGATCGCAAACTGTCGCGCGTCTCTACGACACGCGACACTCTTGCGCGGGGATGCGCCAAACGCGCGCCGGAATGGGGGCGGAGGCTGCTAAGCCTTGGAGAGGAAACTCCCAAGGAGGAGCGGGACAACCCGTGAAGGAGTGATCCCATGAAGAAATATGCGATTGCAGCTCTCCTGATCGCCGGCCTTGCGACGCCGGCGCTCGCCGCCGAGTTCTACGTGGCGCAAAGCACGAGCAACCATAAATGCTCGATCGTGTCCAAGCGGCCCGACGGCAAGGCCCTTACCATGGTCGGCTCGGACGGCTACAAGACGAAAGCCGCGGCCGAAGCTGCCATGAAGAGCCTGTCTGAATGCAGAGCGTAATCTTTACGCCCAACAGATAGCTGCTGACGCTTTGCCTCTCGCGAGGCGTCCAGTCGGCAAGCCGCCTCGAGTTGAAAGCCCTGCGACCCCCCCGGAGGCCTCGAGGCGGCTTCTTTTAACTCGTCGCAGTCTCGGCGGCAGTGTCGGGAAAGATGCGGTAATGCTTGGGCAGGAAAACGACTCTGCCTGAGATGCTGAGCTTGTAGTTCGCGGGGAGTTCGATCTCGACGCGGCGGTCGCCATCTGGGCCGATCTCCAGCTCAACGCGCCGTGCGCCGGCGTTGCGCCGCGTAATCGATACGATGCCCTCGATGCCGCCTTGGAGATCGCTGCCGACTGCAACGTCATGCGGGCGGAAGAAAAGCGTCGCGGGCCCATCGGGCAACCCTTCACCCGACAGACCGATCTTGCGCCCGTCGAGTAGGACGGCGCCCTTTTTGAGCTCGACTGGCAGCACGCTGGATTCCCCGATGAAGGAGAAAACGAAAGGCGAGTTCGGCTCGTCATAGACCTCGTCGGGCGTGCCGATCTGCTCGATCTTGCCCTGACTCATCACCACGACGCGATCAGCAAGCTCGAGCGCCTCCTCCTGGTCGTGAGTGACGAACACCGTCGTATGCCCGGTCTTGTCGTGGATTTCCCGCAGCCAGCGGCGGAGGTCGCGCCGCACTTTCGCGTCGAGCGCGCCGAACGGCTCGTCGAGCAGGAGCACGCGCGGCTCGATAGCCAAAGCGCGGGCAAACGCCACGCGCTGCCGCTGCCCGCCGGAGAGCTGCGAGGGATAGCGCGCCTCAAGCCCCGAAAGCTGCACGAAGTCGAGCAGCTCGAGCGCGCGGCGCTTGATCTCCTTGCGGGACGGGCGCCGGGCATGCGGCCTGACACTCAAGCCGAAGCCGATATTGTCGAGCACCGTCATGTTGCGGAACAGCGCATAGTTTTGGAACACCAGCCCGACGTTCCGCTCCTGCACGGTGAGCTTCGCCGCATCCTCGCCGTCGAACAGCACACGTCCCTCGGTCGGGAAATCGAGGCCGGCAAGGATCCTGAGCAGCGTGGTCTTGCCGGAACCCGAGGGTCCGAGCAGCGCCACGAGCTCGCCGGGCTTAATGTCGAGCGACACGCCGTAGAGGGCCGGCGTCGTGCCGAACGTGCGGACGACGTTTTCGACGGAGACCTGCATCGACTTATCCCAGCTCTTTCCCCCAACGGGCTGTAACGAGCCTTGAGCCTCGTAGTTCACCTCATTTGTCACCAAAGCGTCCATGAATTTTCTCCGAGGCAGTGGCGTCAAAGCGGATTTGCGGCTCTACTTAACCGAATGTTTTTGCGGCACTTTCAGGAACCCGGCCTCCGAGCGAGCTCAATGCCGGCCCGCGGCCGCGATCTGGTCGGCAAAGCGCCACTCCAGCGCAAACTTGATGATGAGCGTGACCAGTGCGAGGAGCGCCAGCAAGGAGGCCACCGCGAACGCAGCCGCGAAATTGTACTCGTTGTACAGAATCTCGACATGCAGCGGCATGGTGTTGGTCTTGCCCCTGATATGGCCGGACACCACGGACACGGCGCCGAACTCGCCCATGGCGCGCGCGTTGCAGAGGATCACGCCGTAAAGCAGCGCCCATTTGATGTTGGGGAGCGTTACCCACAGGAAGGTCTTGAAGCCCGAGGCGCCGAGCGACAGCGCGGCCTCCTCGTCCTGCGTGCCCTGCTCCTGCATCAGCGGCACAAGCTCGCGCGCGACGAAGGGGAAAGTGACAAAGATCGTGGCGAGCACGATGCCGGGCACCGCAAAGATGATCTGGAGGTTGTGTTCTTGCAGCCAGGCGCCGAAATAGCCCTGCAGTCCGAACAGCAGCACGAAGACGAGACCCGAGATCACCGGCGAGACCGAGAAGGGAAGATCAATAAGCGTATTGAGGAAGCTCTTGCCGGGAAACTCGAACTTCGCGATGGCCCATGAAGCTGCGAGGCCGAAGATGAGATTGGCCGGCACGGCGATTGCGGCGACGAGCAGCGTCAGCCGGATCGCGGCCAGCGCATCGGGTTCGGTAATGGCCGCCCAATAGGCGCCAAGGCCGGCGCGGAGCGCCTCGACGAACACGGTGATGAGCGGCAGCAGCAGGAACAGCGTCAGGAACACGACGGCGATGGCGATCAAGCTGTTGCGCACCCAGCGCCGCTCGGTGGCGACCGAGCGCGCGCGATCGTCGGCGACAAAATCGAGGCCCAGCGATACGTCGCTCATCATGCAAATCTCCGCCGCTGCCAGGCCTGGATGAGATTGATCAGTAGAATGACCATGAAGGAGATGAAGAGCATCGCCGTGGCGATGGCCGTCGCGCCCGCGTAGTTGAATTCCTCAAGCTTGATGACGATGAGGAGCGGCGCGATCTCCGAGACGTAAGGGATGTTGCCGGCGATGAAGATCACCGAGCCGTATTCGCCGACGGCGCGCGCGAAGGCGAGCGCGAAGCCCGTGAGGATCGCCGGAAGCAGACTCGGTAGCATGACGCGGAACACCGTCTGTCGGCGATTAGCACCGAGCGAGGCGGCAGCCTCTTCGATCTCGCGCTCGAAATCCTCGAGCACCGGCTGCACGGTGCGCACGAGGAAGGGCAAACCGATAAAAACAAGCGCGATGCCGATACCGAGCGGCGTGTAGGCGACCTTAATGCCGAGCGGCGCGAGCCAACTTCCGACCCAGCCATTCGGCGCGTAGATCGCGGTCAGCGCGATACCGGCCACGGCGGTCGGCAGCGCGAACGGCAGATCGACGATCGCGTCAAGAAAGCGCCGGCCGGGGAAACGGTAGCGGATCAGCACCCAAGCGACGATCACGCCGAAGACGACGTTGATCATCGCGGCGACGAGCGAAATGACGAAGCTCACCCTGAGCGCGGAGAGCGTCCGCGGCTCGGTGATGATGTTCCAGAAGCCGCTGAACCCGAGCGAGGCCGCATGCAGAATGAGGGCCCCAAGTGGGATCAGGACGATGAGCGACAGATACGTCAAAGTGAAACCGAGCGCCAACCCGAACCCCGGGATGACGCTCGGCTTCTTCAACGCAAGGCCGCGGGCGCCGGCCATACGCGTTTTCCCTCTTGCGTAGTTAGTTCGTGGACTTGGGTTGGTAGATCTGGTCGAACAGACCGCCGTCTGCGAAATGCTTCTCGCGCACCTTGGTCCAACCGCCGAACAGCGGATCGTCGATGGTCACGAGCTTCACCTCGGGAAAGCGCGCGGCATCTGCCTTGTCGGCGTATTCAGGCTTGGAGGCGCGGTAGTAGTTCTTGGCGATCTGCTTCTGGGCTTCCGGCGTATAGAGGAACTCCAGATAGGCTTCGGCCGCGTTCCGCGTGCCCTTGGCATCGACGACCTTGTCGACCACGGCAACCTTAGGCTCTGCTTTGATGGAGAGCGGAGGTACGACGATATCGAACTGGTCGGGACCGAGCTCCTGAATCGCGAGGAAGGCCTCATTCTCCCAGGCGAGCAGGACGTCGCCGATACCCCGCTGGACGAAGGTCGTGGTCGAGCCCCGCGCGGCGGTATCGAGCACCGGGACGTTCCCGTAGAGCTGCTTCAGGAACTCCTTGTTCTTCTCCTCGTTGTGGCCGTACTTGCCGTCGGCGAAAGCCCAGGCCGCGAGATAGTTCCACTGCGCGCCGCCCGAGGTCTTCGGGTTCGGCGTGATCACCTCGACGCCCTTCTTGACCAGATCGTCCCAGTCCTTGAGGCCCTTGGGATTGCCCTTGCGGACCAGGAACACGATGGTCGAGGTGTAAGGCGAGCTGTTATTGTCAAGGCGCGCGCGCCATTTAGGATCGGTGATAAGGCCGGCCTTGGCGACCTGATCGATGTCGCCCTCCAGCGCGAGCGTTACGACGTCGGCCTGAAGCCCGTCGATGACGGCGCGAGCCTGCTTGCCGGAACCTCCATGCGACTGGTCGATCGTGATGGGGCTATCCGGGTTCTTCGCGTTCCACTCCTTGATGAAGAGCGGGTTGATGGCCTTGTAGAGCTCGCGGGTCGGGTCGTAGGAAACGTTGAGCAGAGTGGCGTCGGCGAGCACCGCGCCCGCCGCGAAACTCGTCAGAATTAGCGCCGCGCCGGCGGCTAGGGTGCTTCGAAATCTCATGACTGTGATCTCCCACTTCGTGTTAGGTGTCTGAAGACCCTAAACTCTATCTGTTCAGTAGACATTCGCAAGGGGGCACATTACCACAATTTTAGAATGTGCAAACTGCCTGTGGCTGGGAAACAGCTGAATAGGAGAATTGGTTTCCAATGGCCGCGAAACCGCCCCGCCGGGGACGAACGGGCGAGGGCTAGGAAACCGGCTCGGCAATGTCGAAGATGGCGGCGTTAAGGGAATCGGCGATGGTGGTGCGGTCTAGCACCTCGCGGGCGGAGGTTGCGACCCGCGCGAAGACGCGCCTGATCTCGCATTCGTCCTCGGTCCGGCAATCGGCGCAGCGCCGATAGGCGATGCGGCTCAGGCAGGGAAGCGGCGCGATCGGGCCGTCGATGATCCGCAAAACCTGGCCGTAAGTGATCTGGTCCGCCGGCATCAGCAGTTCGTAGCCGCCAAGCTTGCCGCGCCGGCTCATGACGATGCCGTGCCGCTTCAGCTCAAGCAGGATCTGCTCCAAGAATTTTCGCGGGATCCGCTCCCGGGAGGCGATCTCGCCGATCATCATCGAGTTGCCCTGGCGCGCCAGGGCAACGAGCGCGCGGAGAGCATATTTGGCCTTTTGCGAGATCACTTGGGAATGCTTTTCTAAATCTCTATCAATTTTATCGGGTAGATAGCTGCTTCGCCTCGGTAACGCAATGCCCCGGGGTGTTCATCCCCTGCCGCGCTCGACCCTTGACGAGGGCCGTGTCGGTGCCCCAACAACGGGACATGGCCGCTCCCCCGGAAAGACCTTCGGCCAAGAAGGTCCACATCAAGACGTTCGGCTGCCAGATGAACGCCTACGACTCCGAGCGCATGGCGGAGGCGCTCGCGCCTTCGGGCTATGCGCTCACGCGTGATCCGGAAGAGGCCGACCTCGTCATTCTTAATACGTGCCATATCCGCGAGAAGGCGGCTGAGAAGGTTTATTCCGAGCTTGGCCGCGTGCGGCTTGCCAAGGCGCGGCGCAAGGCGGAAGGCCGCGATACGCTGGTCGCGGTGGCGGGCTGCGTCGCTCAGGCCGAGGGGCGCGAGATTGCGGCGCGGGCGCCGGTGGTCGACATCGTGGTCGGGCCGCAGAGCTATCACCGCCTGCCTGACCTCGTTGCCGAGGCGGCGCGAAACGGCGGCAGCCTTGTCGCCACGGATTTTCCGGCCGAGGCCAAGTTCGCGCATCTGCCAGAGCGCCCTGCCGGCAAGGCGCCAGCCTCCGCGTTCGTCACGGTGCAGGAAGGCTGCGACAAGTTCTGCACGTTCTGCGTCGTACCTTATACGCGCGGCGCGGAGTTCTCGCGTGCGCCCGCCGAGATCGTGGGCGAGGTCACGAAGCTTGCCGCGCGCGGCGCAAGCGAGATCACGCTGCTCGGCCAGAACGTCAATGCGTATCGCGCGGAGGGTCTCGACGGCGCGTCCTGGTCGCTCGCTAGACTTCTGCGGCGGCTCGCTGAAGTGCCGGGCATCGAGCGGCTGCGCTACACGACGAGCCACCCGCGCGACATGGACGATGAGCTGATCGCGCTGTTCGCGGAAGAGCCGAAGCTGATGCCCTATCTGCATCTGCCCTTCCAAGCGGGCTCCGACCGCATCCTCAAGGCGATGAACCGCAAGCACACGGCCGAAGACTATGAAGCGATCGCTGAGCAGGTGCGGGCGGCGCGGACCGATATCGCGCTGTCCACAGACATTATCGTCGGCTTCCCGGGAGAGACCGACACCGATTTCGAGGTGACGCTTGCGCTTGCTTCGCACGTCCGTTTCGCGCAAGCTTTCTCTTTTAAATACAGCGCGCGGCCGGGAACGCCTGCGGCCGACCTGCCCGGCCAGGTGCCGGAGACGGTCAAGCGCGAGCGGCTCGCGGCCTTGCAAGCGCTGCTCGACAAAGACCGCCACGCGTTCGATCGGGCCACGGTCGGCAGGCGACTGAAGGTCCTGTTCGAGGGCAAAGGCAGGAAACCCGGCCAGATCGCCGGGCGTTCACCTTATCTCCAGGCCGTTCACGTGGAGGGGCCGGCCGAGTTGATCGGCCAGATCGCGGAGGTTGACATCTTGGCCGCAGGCCCGAACAGTCTCACCGGTGTCATCAATTCGGGGTTTGAATGGCGCGGGCCAGTTCAGGCGGCCGTGTGACCAGCAAGGCCAGTGGCAGGAAAGCATCGTTGGCGCGCGGGCGCGGGCCCGCGCATAAGCGCGCGCCGAGCGGCGTCCAGCAGGCCAATGGCGGCGACGAGCCGACCATCGTCTTCTTCGACGACATGCGGCTCGTGCGTGACCTGCTCGGCGACTACGACGCAAACCTTGCCGTGCTCGAAGACCGGCTCGGCGTTGAGGCCACGGTCAACGGCAATGCGGTTGCGCTGCGCGGGCCGGAGAATTCCTGTGCCTCGGCGAAGGCGGTGCTGGAGCAGCTCTACGTCAGGCTCGCGCAGGGCGAAATGATCGGCGTCGGCGAAGTGGTCGGCGCCATCCGCCATGCCCGCGCCGTCGAGCCCGGCGAAATCGACGAGCCCGGCACGCAAGTTCCCGAAGCTCGCCAGATCCGCACGCGCAAGCGGCTGATCACGGCGCGGACGCCCGCGCAAAGCGCCTATCTCGACGCGCTCGAACAGAACAGTCTCGTCTTCGCCACAGGCCCCGCCGGCACCGGCAAGACCTATCTCGCCGTTGCTTATGCCGCGGCCTGTCTGGAAAGCGGACGGTGCGACCGTCTGATTCTCTCGCGGCCTGCGGTCGAGGCGGGCGAGCGGCTCGGCTTTCTTCCCGGCGACATGCGCGAGAAGGTCGATCCCTATCTCCGCCCGCTATACGACGCGCTTTACGACGTGCTACCGCCCGAGCGGGTCGAGCGCGGACTTGCCACCGGCGTGATCGAGATCGCGCCGCTCGCCTTCATGCGCGGCCGCACGCTGTCGCATGCCATCGTCATTCTCGACGAGGCGCAGAACTGCACGCCGGTGCAGCTCAAGATGTTTCTCACGCGCCTCGGCGACGAGAGCAAGATGATCGTCACCGGCGACCCGACCCAGGTCGATCTTCCGGCTGGCAAGGATTCAGGCCTGCTCGAAGCGATCGGCATCCTGGAGGGACTCGAGGAGATCGATCATATCGCCTTCACCAGAGCGGACGTCGTCCGCCGCGAGCTCGTGGGCCATATCGTCGATGCCTACGAAGCGGCCGAGCGCCGTGGTAAACGCCATGGCTGAGTGTGGCCCTAGTCCCGACAGCGCTGCGCTTTTGGCGGGCATGCGGCTCGAAGTCGATGTTGTGCGCCATGACGGGGCTTGGGACGAAATCGCCGAGCAGATGCTTGTGCGGGCGTCGCGGGCGGCTCTCGCAGAAGCCCCTGCCCTTCCCGCCGGCGATTACGAGCTGACCATCCTGCTGACAGGCGACGAAGAGATGCGGGCGCTGAACCGCACCTGGCGCGGCAAGGATGCTCCCACCAACGTGTTGTCCTTCCCCGCGAGCGAGTCCTTGAGCGGGCCTGGGTTGCTCGGCGACGTCGCGCTCGCTTGCGAGACGATCCGCGACGAGGCACGCGAGCGCAATCTCGCGCTCAAGGATCACGTCTCCCACCTCGTCGTGCACGGTGTGCTGCACCTTCTGGGGTTCGATCACGCGACCGATGCGGAAGCCGAGCGCATGGAGGCGATCGAGCGCACAGCGCTGGCCTCGCTTGGCATCGCAGACCCATATGCGGATCAGCCGCACGTCTCGGAGCTATTGTCGTGAGCAACACCGATCGTATTGCCGAAAACGACGTTCCGGCCGAGGAGCAGCGACCGCCCGACGAGGAGGCGTCGTGGTTCGAGCGGCTGCTTCAGTCCTTCGGGCTCGGCGAGGAGCCCGATCTGCGTGAGCTGATTGAGGACGCGCTCGCGCGCAGCAAGAGTGATACGCTCAACGCGCAGGAGCGCAGCATGCTTCGCCGCATCCTGCATTTCGGCAAGCTCTTGGTCGAGGACGTGATGGTGCCGCGCGCCGACATTATCGCGGTGGACGAAAGCATCACGGTGAACGAGTTGATGCAAGTGTTCCGCGAGGCTGAACACTCGCGGTTGCCGGTCTATCACGAGTCGCTCGACGATCCGCGCGGCATGATCCACATCCGCGACCTCATGTCGTGGATCACGGCCGAGGCGGAAAGCGGCGAAGGCAAAGCGCTCGATCTCGGCCGGGTCGATCCCAAGCGTATCGTCGCCGCGATCAACATCACGCGCGAGATCTTATATGTCCCCGCCTCGATGCCGGTGATCGACCTTCTGCTCAAGATGCAGAACACGCGAATTCATCTCGCGCTGGTCGTCGACGAATATGGCGGCACGGACGGCCTCGTCTCGATCGAGGACCTGGTCGAGGAGGTGGTCGGCGACATCGCCGACGAGCACGACGAGGTGGCACAGCCTCTGATCCGCCGTGACCCGCGGCTCGGTCTCGTGGCGGATGCGCGCATGCCGGTCGAAGACCTCGAGACGCATCTCGGGCTGAAGCTCGTCGGCGAGGAGGAGAACGGCGACATCGACACTCTCGGTGGGCTGGTCTTTGCTCTTGCAGGCCGTATCCCCGCCAAGGGCGAGCGCGTGACGCATCCGAGCGGCGTCGAGTTCGAGGTGCTTGAGGCCAACCCGCGCCGCATCAAAAAGCTCCGCATCCACGTGCCTCCGGCCGAGGCGACCGAGGAGCAGAGCGCTTCGTGAGGCCGCGCAATCGCGTTCCCTCCCCCGCCTTGAGGATTGACCAGTCTCAATTGACTCGTCATTGCCGGGCTTGACCCGGCAATCCAGGGCAGCTGGCTCCGTGCCTGTTGCCCCTGGATGCCCGGCTCAGGGCCGGGCATGACGTGGTCGTTGGAAGGGGCGTTTAGCATGACGCGGGTGGCGACCGGCATTGCGGGGCTTCGAGGTTGGCGGCGCGCTATGTTTACGGTTGTCGCCGGCGCACTCTCGGTTCTGGCCTTCGCGCCGGTCCACGCTTGGCCCATCTTGTTCCTGACTTTCGGGGCGCTTGTCTTTCTGCTCGACGGCTGCCACGCGCACCACGCGTCGCTCGCGCCGAGACTGAAATGTGCCGCGCTTATCGGCTTCCGGTTCGGCTTTGGCTTCTTCTTCGCGGGACTTTATTGGATCGCCGAAGCCTTCCTAGTGGAACCCTGGCGGCACGCCTGGCTCCTGCCCTTCGTCATGACCGCGATGCCCGGCGGCATGGCGCTGTTCTTCGCCGCTGCCTGCGCGCTCGCCATAGCGATGTGGTTGCCCGGAGTGGGCCGCATCTTCGCGCTCGCCATCGCCTTTGGGCTTGCCGAGTTCGCCCGTGGCCACGTGCTGACGGGCCTTCCCTGGAATCTGCTTGGCTACGCACTTCTCGGCACGTTGCCCTTCATGCAGCTTGCCGCGCTCTTGGGCGTCTACGCATTGAGCCTGATCGCCGTGCTTCTGTTCGCAAGTCCCGCATCTTTCTTCGCGCCGGCAGGATCGGGTCTTGCCGGACGCTGGCCGAGTGCTGCACTTGCCGCGTTGATGCTCGCAGCGCTCGGCCTTGGCTATGTATGGGGCGAGCAGAGGCTTGCCTCGGCGGAGGTCGCCGACACCGGCGTGCGGGTCCGCATCGTCCAGGCGAATGTCGACCAAGCCGACAAGTGGCGCCCAGAGAACAGCGAGGAGATCTTCACGAGCTATCTCGACCTAACCAGGTCGGGCGGTCTCGACGCGATCGATCTCGTCGTCTGGCCTGAAACGGCGGTGCCGTTCCTGCTCGCCGATGCGCGCGACGCGCTCGCGTTGATCGGCGACGTGCTGCCGCAAGAAACATCGCTGCTCGTCGGATCGGCGCGGCTCGTCGAGGAAGGCGACGCGCAAGGCGGACTTGCCGCGCGGCGCATCTACAACAGCCTGCTCGTGGTTGACGACAAGGGCGCCGTGCTCGACGCCTACGACAAGCGGCATCTCGTGCCGTTCGGCGAGTATCTACCCTTCCAAGATTTTCTTGAGAGCCTCGGCTTCATGCAGATGACGGGTGTGCGCGGCGGCTTCAGCGAAGGCGCAGGATCGCTGCTGCTCAACGTTCCCGGCGCCCCGCAAGCGCGTCCGCTCATCTGCTACGAAATCATCTTTCCCGATGAGATCGCGAGCAGGACCGAGCGGCCAGGCTGGCTGCTTAACCTCACCAACGATGCGTGGTTCGGTAGCAGCGCGGGGCCCTACCAGCACTTCCATCAAGCGCGCGTGCGCGCCGTCGAGCAAGGACTGCCGCTCGTCCGTGGCGCCAATACCGGCATCTCTGCGGAGGTCGATCCGTATGGCCGCATTCTCGCCGAGATCGGCCTCGGCGAAAGCGGTGTCGCCGACGCCAATTTGCCACATGCGATCGCGCCGACTTTATTTGTGCAGTTCGGAAGCATTCTTGAAACTTCGCTGCTTGCTCTTGCGTTTGCATGCTGGCTTGCCTGTCGCGTGCGACCACTTCGGCTTCGTCGCGCGACCTAATCGCGACAAATGCGGCGCGCCACTGATGCATGCTTGACGGGGGTAAGTCCCACCCCTATGTACGACCACCAGACGGGAACTTTTCCATCAAGTCCATGAGTCCGCTTGTTTTTGCGCGACGTGAATCTTGCGAGTGAGGAGATGGCAGGTAAGAAGCCCAATCCGGTCGATCAGCATGTCGGGAGCCGCGTTCGATTGCGCCGCATGCTGCTCGGCATGAGCCAGGAGCGTCTTGGCGAGAGCATGGGACTGACGTTTCAGCAGGTGCAGAAATACGAGAAGGGCGTGAACCGCATCGGCGCGAGCCGCCTGTTTCAGATCTCCAAGATCCTCGACGTCCCCGTGCAGTTCTTCTTCGAGGAGGCGCCGCATGTCGGGGACGGCAGCGCGGTACGCGGAATGGCCGAGCCCGATTCCGAGGGCTTCATCCTCGAATTCCTGAATAGCCGCGAGGGGCTCGAGCTCAATCGTGCTTTCGTCAAGATCGCCGATCCGAAGGTCCGCAAGAGCGTCGTCGACCTGGTGCGCGCGCTCAGCAGCAACGTGGACGGCTCCGGAAACTGAGCCTGTCACGCGCGGGCTTGACCGCCCGGCCTATCCATGATTTGCGAGAGCCGCCTCGGCCGCCGTTCGCGGCGCCGTTAGCCTTCTCCTCGCAGACAGGGAGTGCCAGGTGCCCCGCGCAAACTATCTCTTCACCAGCGAGTCGGTGTCGGAGGGCCATCCCGACAAAGTGTGCGACCGCATCTCCGATTCTGTGGTCGATCTCTACCTTGCCGCCGATCCCTATTCGCGCGTGGCCATCGAGACGCTTGTCACCACGAACCGTATCGTCATGGCTGGCGAGGTGCGTGGGCCGGAGACGGTTACGCCCGAACTGATCGAGGAAGCCGCGCGGCGCGCGGTGCGCGAGATCGGCTACGAGCAGAAGGGCTTCCACTGGCGGGACGCCGAGTTCGAATATTACGTGCATGAGCAGTCGGCCGATATTGCCCGCGGCGTCGATGCCGATGCCGAAGGCGGCAAGGACGAGGGCGCGGGCGATCAGGGCATCATGTTCGGCTATGCTTGCCGCGAGACCGAGCCCCTGATGCCGGCGCCGATCTTCTACGCGCACCGTATCCTGCACGAGATGGCGAAGGCGCGGCACACGGGCGTGACGCCCGAGCTCGGGCCCGACGCGAAGAGCCAGGTGACGCTCGTCTATGAAGACGGCAAGCCGGTGCGCGCCCATTCCGTCGTGGTCTCGACCCAGCACGGCGAGGACGTGAGCCAGGAGCGCGTACAGGAGATCGTGCGCGGCTTCGTCGATGAGGTGATGCCCAAGGGCTGGGTGAACGGCCATACCAAGTTCCACATTAACCCGACCGGCCGCTTCGTGATCGGCGGACCCGATGGCGACACCGGCGTCACGGGGCGCAAGATCATCGTCGATACGTATGGCGGCGCGGCCCCGCATGGCGGCGGTGCTTTCTCCGGCAAGGATCCGACCAAGGTCGACCGCTCTGCGGCCTATGCAGCGCGCTATCTCGCCAAGAACGTTGTGGCGGCCGGGCTCGCCGACCGCTGCACCCTGCAACTCTCCTACGCCATCGGTGTGTCGCAGCCGCTTTCGCTCTATGTCGATCTGCACGGCACGGGCAGCGTCGATGAGGGGGCGCTCGGGCAGGCTCTCAGGCAGGTGATGGACCTCAGCCCGCGGGGGATCCGCGAGCATCTCGGCCTGTCGCGCCCGATTTACGAGCGCACCGCGTCCTACGGCCATTTCGGCCGCCAACCCGACAATGACGGCGGCTTCTCCTGGGAGCGGCTCGACCTGGTCGAACCGATCCGCGGCGAGCTTTCGTAGCGATTTAGGTCGGCCGATGCGGACAACGCGACCGTGCCCGCGGTCGGTCCCGCATAAACACCCATACGCTTGAGACCCCGACATAGCGGGCCTAAACGCGGTCATGCGCATCTACGGCACCGACAAAATCGTGGATGCGCGGCCAAACCGCGGGCATAGGAGGGAGGTTAAATGGCGCCCTCGATGACCCAAACGCCACCGCTCAGATCCTATGGAAGGCGCAAGTCGAAGCCGCTCAGCGCGCGCAAAGAGCGCCTGTTCCAAGAGCTGCTCCCAGCACTTCGCCTCGATCTGCAAGCAGCGCCAGCAAAGGACTTGCGGGAGCTCTTTCCGGTGACGTTGCGCGAAGTGTGGCTCGAGATTGGGTTCGGCTCTGGCGAGCACCTCACCTGGCAGGCCGAGCAGCATAAAGACATCGGCTTCATCGGCTGCGAACCCTTCATCAATGGCGTCGGCTCGCTGCTCGGCGCGATCGAGGATCGCGGCTTGCAGACGATACGCATACACGATGGGGATGCGCGCGACGTGCTCGCCTGGCTGCCTGTCCGCTCGATCCACCGCCTCTTCCTGCTGTTCCCAGACCCTTGGCCGAAGAAGCGGCAGCAGAAGCGCCGGCTCGTTTCGCCGGAAACCATCGCCGCGTGCGCGCGTGTGCTCGCGCCGGGCAGCGAGCTTCGGTTCGCGAGCGACGATAGCGACTACGCCGCCCTTACGCTCTTTACCGTTGACCGGAGCGGTACCTTCGGATGGCTAGCGGAAAACGCGGCCGACTGGCGAGCCCGGCCAGCCGATTGGCCCGAGACGCGCTACGAGCGGAAGGCGGGCGGCGAAGGGCGGAAATCGATCTATTTGCGGTTCAAAAGGCTCCCGATTGTCTAGGGCCTCGGCTAGTTTCTGCCCTTGGCTTGCTCCGGGAGTGCCCAATCCATGAACCTTACCTACAATTCGAACAGCGACGCGTTTTATGTCCTTTTCGCCGATGTGCCGGCCGCGAAACAGGAAGATGTCGGTCACGGCGTCGTGCTTCACTTCGATGAAGCTGGCGGCATCGTGCAAATTGAGCTTCGCAATGGGCGGCAGCGGCTCAGCAGGGAGGTTGCGCTGCACGGCACCCCGCCGGCCGGATGAGCACGGGAGGCAAAAGAATGCGTCTTATATATCTTGTCGCTCTTGTCCTGTTGATGCCTGCGACCACGGCGAAGGCAGACATCATTGCCGCCTGCTATAGCGACTGCGAGGCCGAGAACGATTCGAACGTTGAATTCAAGGCGTGCCTCTCCCGCGCGGCCAACAAGGCCGACCGGCTGCTCAATCAAGGCTATGAAGCGCTGCAAGAGGCGGTGCGCAAAGCCGCCAAAGAGATGGACCAGCCGCCCGAGTCTCAGCTAAAGGCACTGACCGACGCCCAGAAGAAATGGATCGATTTCCCCGATGCGAATTGCGCCTTCGAGGACGGGCTCGCTTTCGGCGGCACGGCGACCGGCGGCAACTGTTCGGCTTGCTTCTGCGCGCTGAGCTATGAGCGGGTCACCGATTTCGACCGCATCAAACAGCAGATCATCGGGGAGTGAGGCGCCGCTTGAAACGCCGGAAAAAGCTCGTATATTATCGCTCGAAACTCATGATTGGTTTGATCAGGAGTGGGCCGTCGCCCGCTCCTTTTTGTTAGGTTCGGCGCCTTCCGGGCGCCGCGAGAGCCAAGGCCTCATCGCCTGATGTCGAACCGCGTCGCCGACGCCGACCGCCGCTTCGCCCGCGAGACCGGTTCCGAGCGGACCATCGCCAACCTTGCGGAGCCGGTGCTCGCAGAACTCGGCTTCCGGCTGGTGCGGGTCAAAGTGTCGGGGCGCGATGGCGGCACCGTGCAGATCATGGCCGAGCGGCCGGATGGACAGATGAGCGTGGAGGATTGCGCTTCGATCAGCCGGAGGCTTTCGCCCGTGCTCGACGCCTACGATCCGATGCCCGGACGCTACCGGCTCGAGGTTTCCTCGCCGGGCATCGACCGGCCGCTGGTAAGGCCCAGCGACTTCGCGAACTGGGCGGGTTACGAGGCGAAGGTTGAGCTGAAGGAGATGGTCGACGGGCGCAAGCGCTTCAGGGGCGTGATCGAGGGCGTGGCGAAGGACGAGGCGTGGCTCAAGATCGAGCTTGCGGGCCAGCCCGAGCCGGTGGTGATCGGACTTCCCTTCTCGCTGATCAGCGAGGCGAGGCTCGTCGCCGACATGCAGAACTTAAGGGCCGACCTTTCCGGCAAGAAGCCGAGTTAGACGTTTTTTCGATGGAGGATGAGTGACATGGCTCAGGCAGGCGTAAGCGCCAACAGGCTGGAGCTTTTGCAGATTGCCGACGCGGTCGCGCGCGAGAAGGCGATCGACCGCCAGGTGGTGATTGCCGCCATGGAGGACGCGATCCAGAAGGCGGCCAAGTCCCGCTATGGCAGCGAGAACGAGATCAGGGCCGAGGTCGATCCGAAGACCGGCGAGATCAGGCTCGCGCGGCTGCTCGAAGTGGTGGACGACGTGACCATGGAGGCGACCCAGATCTCGCTCGACGAAGCCCGCCGGCGCAACCCCGCGGCGCAGGTCGGCGACTTCATCGCAGAGGAGCTGCCGCCGCTCGATTTCGGCCGCGTCGCCGCGCAGAACGCCAAACAGGTGATCGTGCAGAAAGTGCGAGAGGCCGAACGCGAGCGTCAATATGACGAGTTCAAGGACCGCGTGGGCGAGATCGTCAACGGCATCGTCAAGCGCGTCGAATACGGCAACGTGATCGTCGACCTGGGGCGGGCCGAGGCCATCGTGCGCCGCGACGAGACGCTGCCGCGCGAGAATTTCCGCTATGGCGACCGTATCCGCGCTTACGTCTATGACGTGCGGCGCGAGCAGCGCGGACCGCAAATTTTCCTTTCGCGCACGCACCCGGAATTCATGGCCAAGCTGTTCGCGCAGGAGGTGCCCGAGGTCTATGAGGGCATCGTCACCATCAAGTCGGTGGCGCGCGATCCCGGCAGCCGCGCCAAGATCGCAGTCATCTCGCGTGATGCCTCGATCGACCCGGTCGGCGCCTGTGTCGGCATGCGCGGCTCGCGCGTGCAGGCCGTGGTGAACGAGCTGCAGGGCGAGAAGATCGACATCATCCAGTGGTCGCCCGACGCCGCGACCTTCATCGTCAACGGGCTGGCGCCCGCGGAGGTGGTCAAGGTCGTGCTCGATGAAGATGCCGAGCGGATCGAGGTCGTGGTGCCAGACCAGCAGCTTTCGCTCGCCATCGGACGAAAGGGACAAAACGTGCGGCTCGCCTCTCAGCTTACCGGCTGGGACATCGACATCATGACGGAGGCTTCCGAATCTGAGCGGCGTCAGGCCGAGTTCGCCGAGCGTTCGGCGACTTTCATGGAGGCGCTCGACGTCGACGAAGTGATTGCGCAGCTGCTTGCCTCGGAGGGCTTCAGCTCCGTTGAAGAGGTTGCCTTTGTCGAGCCGTCCGAGATCGCCTCGATCGAGGGCTTCGACGAGAACACGGCGGCCGAGATCCAGACCCGTGCGCGCGAGCATCTCGAGAAGATCGAGGCCGAGCTTGATGCCAAGCGCAAGGCGCTCGGCGTGTCGGATGCGCTCGCCGAAGTGCCGGGAGTCACCACCGCCATGCTGGTCGCGCTCGGCGAGAATGGCGTTAAGACGGTCGAGGACCTTGCCGATTGCGCCACCGACGATCTCTCCGGGTGGAACGAGCGCAAGGACAAGGAAAAAGAGACGATCCATCACGACGGCCTGCTCGAGAAGTTTGGCCTGACCAAGCCGCAGATCGAGGAGCTGATCCTCGCCGCGCGTGTCAAAGCGGGCTGGATCACCGAGGCCGACCTCGTACCAGAGCCCGAGGAGGCAGAGGGCGAGGACACGGAAGCGGAAACCGAAGCGGCTGGCTCTCAAAGCGGCGCAGGCGCCGCGTCATGACCCGGCTAGGAGTTCCAGGACTTGCACGAAGCGACGGCGGAGCAGGAACACGTAGAGGAATTTGCGGCGGCTGATCCAGTCCGCCGCTGCGCCCTCACACGCGCGCGCCGTCCCAAGGAAGACCTGGTTCGCTTCGTGCTCGGCCCCGACGGCATTGTAGTCCCCGACCTGAAAGAGAAGCTGCCGGGCCGCGGCGTCTGGCTCACCGCCGCCCACGACATCGTGGCGGAGGGCGCCAAACGGAATGTCTTCGCCCGCGCGCTGAAGACGCAAGCCAAGGCCTCGCCCGACCTTGCAGATCTGGTCGGCCGACTGCTGTCGGAAGCCGCGCTGGGCGCCTTCGCTCTTGCCAACAAGGCGGGAGAGGTCGTTTTCGGGCACGCCAAGGTGGAGGAGGTGCTGGCCAAAGCCCCCGTCCTGGCGCTCCTTCACGCACGTGAGGCGGCTGAGGACGGTCGCCGCAAGCTTGACGGAAAGGCCCGCGCAGCAAGGGCTGGAGCCCCGATTCCGGCCATTTGCGGGCTCGGCACGGACGAATTGGGTTTGGCATCGGGCCGGACAAATGTGATACATGCAGCCTTAATCCAGGGTGGAGCGGCTCGAAGGTTTCTCGCGGCGGCGCAGCGTTTGGAGCGCTACCGCAAGGGCAGTGCCGCATTCACCCCGGAAGTGAAAGATACGGACACGGAATGAGCGAAACAGACACCGAAACTGAAGAAAAGACCGCTCGCGGCGGGCAGAAGATGACGCTGAACGTGCGCCGGACCGTGGAGTCCGGCCATGTGCGGCAGAGCTTCAGCCATGGCCGCTCGAAGTCCGTCGTCGTCGAGAAGAAGAAGCGCCGCGTGATCGGCGGGGCGGACCAGCCGCTCGAGGAGCCGAAGCAGCCCCCGAAGCTGCAACGCGCGGCGGTGGCCGAGGTCAAGCCGAAGCAGGAAGAGCCCCAGCGCCGCACCGGCGTCGTGCTGAAGCAACTCTCCGACGAGGAGAAGGACCTGCGCACGCGCGCGCTCGTCGAGGCGCGCCAGCGGCAGGCCGAGGAAGAGCGGCTGAAATCCGAGCAGCCGGTTGTGACAGAGCTTGTCCCCGAGGTACCACCCGTTGCGGAAGAGCCCGTGGAAGTGGTGAAGCCGCGGGAAGAGCGGCACAAGGGCGAGGCCAAGGCCAAGGAGAAGGCCGAGGAAGCGCCGCCCCGCAAGCACCTCAAGGAAGAGGAAGAGCCCGCCCGCTCGCCCGATCTGCGCCACAAGAAGAGTCCGGTGGCGCCGCGCCGCGGCCAAGAGCGGGTGCGCGGACGGCTGACCATCATCAACGCGCTCGACGAGGAGCAGCGCCAGCGTAGCCTTGCCTCGTTGAAGCGCCGTCAAGAGCGGCACAAAAAGCAGGTCTCCGGTCCCCTCGCCCAGCAGAAGATCCAGCGCGAGGTGGTGATCCCCGAGGTCATCACCATCCAGGAGCTCGCCAACCGCATGGCCGAGCGCGGCGTCGACGTCATCAAGTTCCTGATGAAAGACGGCGAGATGCACAAGATCACGGACGTGATCGATTCCGATACGGCACAGCTCGTCGCCGAGGAGTTCGGCCACACTGTGCGGCGCGTGTCAGAGGCCGACGTCGAGGAAGGCTTTATCGGTGCCGACGACCACGCCGAGGACCTGGCGCCGCGCGCGCCAATCGTCACCATCATGGGCCATGTCGACCACGGCAAGACCTCGCTGCTCGACGCGATCCGCTCCGCCAATGTCGTGAGCCAGGAAGCGGGCGGCATCACCCAGCATATCGGCGCCTATCAGGTCGAAACGCCGTCGGGGCAGAAGATTACCTTCATCGACACGCCGGGGCATGAAGCCTTCACCGCCATGCGCCAACGCGGCGCACAGGTGACGGACATCGTCGTGCTGGTGGTCGCAGCCGATGATGGTGTGATGCCGCAGACGATCGAAGCCATCAATCACGCCAAGGCCGCGGGCGTGCCCATGATCGTCGCCATCAACAAGATCGACAAGCAAGGCGCCGATCCCCAGCGCGTCCGTACCGAGCTGCTCAGCCATGAGATCGTTGTCGAGAGTCTCGGCGGCGACACGCTGGAGATCGAGGTCTCGGCACTGAAAAAGACCGGCCTCGACAAGCTTCTCGATGCGATCGCCTTGCAGGCCGAGGTGCTTGAGCTCACCGCCAATCCCCACCGCGCTGCCGAGGGCGTCATCGTCGAGGCGAAGCTCGAGCGCGGGCGTGGCCCGGTCGGCACCGCACTGATCCAACGCGGCACGCTCAAGCTCGGCGATCTCCTGGTCGCGGGCTCGGCCTATGGCCGCGTGCGTGCGCTGATCAACGAACTCGGCGAGCAGGTGACAAGCGCCGGCCCGTCGGTCCCGGTCGAGGTGCTTGGCTTCGACTCTGCGCCGGAAGCGGGCGACCAGTTCGCGGTCGTCGAGAGCGAGGCCCGCGCTAGGGAGATCACTGACTACCGCATGCGCGAGCGCCGCAAGCGCCTGGCCGTCGCCGGTCAGCGCGGCAGCCTCGAGCAGATGATGAACAATTTGAAGACCGCCGGCGTCAAGGAGTTTACGCTTCTGGTCAAAGGCGACGTGCAGGGCTCGGTCGAAGCCATTGTGGCGGCGCTCGAAAAGATGGGAACCGACGAGGTGCGTGCCCGCATCATCCATGCCGGCGTCGGCGGCATTACCGAGTCCGACGTTGGGCTTGCCGCGGCCTCCGGCGCCGTCGTGCTCGGCTTCAACGTGCGCGCCAATGCGCAGGCCCGCGACGCCGCCGAGCGTGACGGCGTCGAGATCCGTTATTATGCGGTGATCTACGACCTCGTGGACGAGGTGAAGCAGGCGATGTCGGGCTTGCTCGCTCCCACGCGGCAGGAGACCTTCCTGGGCAATGCCGAGGTGCTGGAGGTCTTCGCCATCTCCAAGGTCGGCAAAGTGGCCGGCTGCCGCGTCACCGAAGGCAAGGTCGAGCGCGGCGCGCAGGTGCGGCTCATCCGCGACAACGTGGTGATTCACGAGGGCAAGCTCTCGACGCTCAAGCGCTTCAAGGATGAGGTGCGCGAGGTGACCGCCGGCCAGGAATGCGGCATGGCCTTCGAGGGCTATCAGGACATGCGGCCCGGCGACGTCATCGAGTGCTTCGAGGTCGAGCACGTCCAGCGCACGCTTTAGGCTTCCGCTTGAACCAAGTCATCGCCGGGCTTGACCCGGCGAGCCAGGAGCCGCGTGCTCAATGCCGGTTGCCCTGGATGCCCGGGTCAAGCCCGGGCATGACGAGCGAATGAGAGAGCGCCGTCATGACCAATTGCGACAAACCCAAAGGGCCTTCGCAGCGCCAGTTGAAGGTGGGCGAGCTGATCCGGCACGCGCTCGCCGACATCTTCAACCGCGGCGAGATCGTGGACGACGTGCTCAGCCGGCATTCGCTCACCGTGCCCGAGGTGCGCATGACGCCGGACCTCAAGCTTGCCACCGTCTATGTGCTGACGCTCGGCGGCGGCGAAACGGAAGAGGCAGTCACGCATTTGGAGAAGCACAAGCGCTTCCTGCGTGGCGAGCTTGCCAGGCGCGTGAGCATGAAATTCATACCCGAGCTGCGCTTCAAGGTCGACACGTCGTTCGAGAGCTCACGCCGCATCGACGAGCTGCTCGCTTCGCCTGAAGTCGCCCGCGATCTGGACGATTGATCGTCCTGATGGCGCGGCAGCGGAAAGGTCTACCCGTCAACGGCTGGCTCGTGCTCGACAAGCCGCGAGGCATGACTTCGACCATGGCGGTCGCGCGCGTGAAGCGGCTTTTCGAGGCGGCGAAGGCTGGGCATGCTGGCACGCTCGATCCGCTCGCCACCGGCGTGCTGCCGATCGCATTCGGCGAGGCGACCAAGACCGTGCCTTTCGTCATGGACGGCAGCAAATCGTATCGTTTCACCGTCCGTTTCGGCAGCGAGACCGATACCGACGACGCCGAGGGGCGCCCCGTCGCGACCAGCGACAAGCGTCCCACGCGGGCCGAGATCGAATCCGTGCTGCCGGGTTTCACCGGAGAGATCGAGCAAGTGCCGCCGCGCTTCTCCGCGCTCAAGGTCGAAGGCGTGCGCGCCTACGAGCTCGCGCGCGACGAGGAGGCCTTCGAGCTCGCGCCCCGGACGGTCGTCATTGACCGGCTTACGCTCATAGAGAGCCCCGACACGGACCACGCGGTATTGGAGGCGGAATGCGGCAAGGGCACCTATGTGCGGGCGCTTGCCCGCGATCTCGGCCGCGCACTTGCTACATATGGCCATGTCGCAGCCCTGCGTCGCACGCGAGTCGGCGCGTTCGGCGAGGAGCAGGCGGTGACGCTCGATAAGCTTGAGAATCTCTCGGAGAGCGGACGCGAGACCCTCCTCGAAGCGCTTCTGCCGGTCGAAGCCGGCCTCGGCGACCTGCCCGCGCTTGCGGTCAGCGCCTCGGATGCGGGGAGACTCCGACAGGGGCAGGCGGTCATCTTGCGCGGGCGGGACGCACCCATTCTCACCGGAACGCTCTACGCCACGTCGCGCGGGGCGCTGGTTGCGCTCTGCGAGATGGAACAGGGACAGCTCAAGCCGCGGCGCATCTTCAACCTGCCGCGGTGAAGGGCCGCAAATTAGGCTGGCCTCGCGGCCGATTATCCCTATATTGCAGCCGTTGCGCGGAGGCCTTCCCGCCCCCAAATGCACAATTTCCCGACCGTGCTGGACGACATCCCGGCCCGGCCCTTATCAACCCCAACAGCAAGGATCATACGATGTCGATAAGCGCTGAGCGCAAGCAAGAGCTCATCCAGGAATATGCGACCAAGGCCGGAGACACCGGCTCCTCCGAAGTGCAGGTGGCGATCCTGACCGAGCGGATCACCAATCTCACCGAGCATTTCAAGACCCATAACAAGGACAATCATTCGCGGCGCGGCCTGCTCAAGCTCGTGAGCCAGCGGCGCCGCCTGCTCGATTACGTCAAATCCTCCGACGAGGACCGGTACCAGAAGCTGATCAACCGGCTCGGAATTCGCCGGTGACAGCCACCGCCATGGCGAAGCCCGCCCCTCGTTACCGTCTCAAGACTTTCAAAGCGCATGAGCTCGTCCGCAATTTGGCGGCACGGGCCGCTTAATCCACACCCACTGGGAATCCACCATGTTCAATAAACACACCGTAGAGATCGAATGGGGTAAGCGGCCCCTCAAGCTTGAGACCGGGCGCATCGCACGCCAAGCCGACGCCGCCGTGCTCGCCACCTATGGCGATACTTGCGTGCTCGCCACCGTCGTCGCCGCCAAAGAGGAAAGGGCGGGCATCGACTTCTTTCCGCTGACCGTGAACTACCAGGAAAAGACCTTCGCCGCCGGCAAGATTCCTGGCGGTTATTTCAAGCGCGAGGGGCGCCCCACGGAGAAGGAGACACTGACCTCCCGCCTGATCGACCGGCCAATTCGGCCCCTCTTCGCTCCGGGCTTCAAGAACGAGACGCAAGTCATCGCCACCGTGCTCTCGCACGACATGGAGAACGACCCCGATATCGTCGCCTTAGTCGCCTCCTCCGCCGCGCTGACCTTGTCGGGCGTGCCGTTCCTCGGACCGATCGGCGCCGCGCGCGTCGGCTATATCGGCGGCCAATATGTGCTGAACCCGATGATCGACGAGATGCCGGAGAGCGCACTCGACCTCGTCGTTGCGGGCACCGGCGATGCCGTGCTGATGGTCGAATCGGAAGCCAAAGAGCTTCCTGAGGAGATCATGCTCGGCGCCGTGATGTACGGCCATACGCATTTCCAGCCCGTGCTCGAATCGATCATCAAGCTCGCCGAGCGCGCGGCCAAGGAGCCTTGGGAGATCAAGGCTAAGGACGACGGCGCGGAGCTTGCTTCGCGGGTGCGCGGCCTCGCCGAGGCGGGCTTGCGCGAGGCTTACGCCATCGCCGGCAAGCAGGAGCGCCGCGACCGCGTGGCCGCCGTCAAGGAGCAGGTCCTGCTCGCAGTGTCGCCCGAGGAGGCGCCCGACCTTGTGCTGGCGGCGAAGGCCGCTAGCGCGTTCAAGGAGGCCGAGAAGGACGTGGTCCGCTCGAGCATCCTCGATACGAGCAAGCGCATCGACGGGCGCGACCTCTCGACCGTCAGGCCGATCTCTTGCGAGGTCGGCATCCTGCCGCGCACGCATGGCAGCGCGCTGTTCACCCGCGGCGAGACGCAAGCGCTTGCCGTCGCCACGCTCGGCACCGGCGAGGACGAGCAATATGTCGACGCGCTGCAGGGCACCTATAAAGAGACCTTCATGCTGCACTACAACTTCCCGCCTTATTCGGTCGGCGAAGTCGGCCGCATGAGCTCGCCCGGGCGGCGCGAAATCGGCCATGGCAAGCTTGCCTGGCGGGCGATCCACCCGGTCCTGCCCGACCGCGAGAACTTCCCTTACACGATCCGCATCGTGTCGGAGATCACCGAGTCCAACGGCTCTTCGTCGATGGCGACAGTGTGCGGCTCCTCGCTCGCCATGATGGACGCAGGCATTCCGCTGAAGCGGCCGGTCGCCGGTATCGCCATGGGGCTCATCAAGGACGACGCACGTTTCGCCGTGCTCTCCGACATCCTCGGCGATGAGGACCATCTCGGCGACATGGACTTCAAGGTCGCCGGAACGTCAGAGGGCGTGACCTCGCTGCAGATGGATATCAAGATCACCGGAATCACCGAGGAGATCATGAAGGTCGCGCTCGACCAGGCGCGCGATGGACGCATGCACATCCTCGCCGAGATGAACAAGGCACTCAACACGGCGCGGCCAGAGCTTGGCGAATATGCGCCGCGCATCGAGACGATCCACATTCCGGTCGACAAGATCCGTGAGGTGATCGGCTCGGGCGGTTCGGTGATCCGCGAGATCGTGGCGGAGTCCGGCGCCAAGATCGACATCTCCGACGACGGCACGGTCAAGATCGCCTCGGCCAACGCCGAATCGATCCGCGCCGCAATCAACCGCATCAAGTCCATCGCGTCCGAGCCTGAGGTCGGCGAGATCTACAAGGGAAAGGTCGTCAAGGTGATGGAGTTCGGTGCCTTCGTGAACTTCTTCGGGGCCAAGGACGGGCTCGTGCATATCTCGCAGCTCGCGGATGGGCGTCCGAAGGCGGTCACCGACGTGGTCAAGGAAGGCGACCAGGTCTATGTGAAGCTGCTCGGCTTCGACGACCGCGGCAAGGTCCGGCTGTCGATGAAGGTGGTCGACCAGAAGACCGGCAAGGAGCTCGAGAAGGCCGA
Organism: uncultured Alphaproteobacteria bacterium; assembly: GCA_963821255.1. GTDB lineage: Bacteria > Pseudomonadota > Alphaproteobacteria > Rhizobiales > Methyloligellaceae > Methyloceanibacter. The sequence continues at coordinate 415,343 of CAWGCX010000010.1, forward strand.
AGCGAGCTAGCCGCTCTGTTTTATCCGACACGCGTCATGGCCGGGCTTGTCCCGGCCATGTATTTTTGAGAGCAGCGAGCGTCAGTCAGTCTTGACGCATTTCGTGCCGATGACGAACTTGTCGGTGTTCTTCTCCTGCCACTCATGGGCATTCTTGCCCGAATCGCGGATGCAGGTCGTCACGTCTTCGTTGGTGACGTCCTGCAAGGGAACCTCGCCGCAGGTGTTGGGCGGCGCCACCAGACACGCGATGATCACAAGATGGGCAGCCATGCCCGTACCTCCATTTTCTCCCCGAGCCGCGCGCCGATAGATCCCGCGCAGGCCGTTTTCCTACAACGGTTTCGGTATCTTAGCCAAGCGCCTCCACGCTTTCACGTTACCGATCGGAAAGCCGGGCTGCGCTACTGCGCGGCTTCGCGCAGCGCCTTCTCCGCCGCGGCTTCGAGCTCCTCGCTCTGCTCCAATGCCTTCAGCGCGGACAGGTTCGGCATGGCGATGGTCGAGTAGCCGCAATCCACGAAATGCACCTCGCCCGTGACCGCGCCGGACATATCCGACAGAAGATAGAGCGCGGCGCCGCCGACCTCGTCGAGCGTTGGCGAGCGGCGCATGGGCGCGTGGCGCTGCTGGAAATGGAACAGCGTGCGCGCGTCAGAGATGCCGGCGCCGGCCAGCGTGCGCATCGGGCCGGCCGAGAGCGCATTCACCCTGATCCCCTGCGCCCCGACATCGGACGCGAGATAGCGCACTGAAGCCTCGAGCGCCGCCTTCGCCACGCCCATCACGTTGTAGCAAGGCACGACCCGGGTCGAGCCGCCATAGGTCAGCGTGAGCAGTGAGCCGCCGCGCGACATCAGCTCGGAGGCGAGCTTGCAGATCTCGGTGAAGGAGAAGCACGAGATCACCATGGTGTGCTCGAAATTCTTGCGCGTCGTATCGCAATAACGGCCCTTCAGTTCGTTGCGATCCGAGAAGGCAAGCGCATGCACGACGAAATCGAGCGATCCCCACTCTTTCCGGATCACGTCGAACACGTGCTTGACGCTGTCGAGATTCTCGACGTCCGCCTCCACGATGATCTTGGCACCAATCCCTTGCGCGAGCGGAACGGCGCGGCGGCCGAACGCGCCGCCCTGATACGAAAAGGCAAGCTCGGCGCCCTGCCCGTGCAGAACGCGCGCAATGCCCCAGGCGATGGACCGGTCATTGGCGACGCCCATCACCAACCCCCTCTTTCCCGCCATCAGCGGGCCCGGCTCGGCTATGTCTCTTGTTGTTGTCATGACACGTACTCTGGTTTGATCCGATCCCCTTCCGCGCCCCGCGGCTTATCCGTCAAACCGGCGGAACACGAGTGTGGCGTTGGTCCCGCCAAAACCGAAGCTGTTCGACATGACGGCGTTAATGGCGACATTGTCCTTGCGCTTGCGCACAATGGGCATGTCCGCCACGTCCGGGTCGAGCGTCTCGATATTGGCGGATTCGCAAATGAAGCCGTTATTCATCATCAACAGCGAGTAGATCGCTTCGTGCGCGCCGGCGGCACCGAGTGAGTGCCCGGTGAGCGACTTGGTGGCGCTGATCGGCGGGCATTTGTCGCCGAACACCTCACGGATCGCCTCGATCTCCTTCACGTCGCCGATCGGGGTCGAGGTCGCATGCGGATTGATGTAGCCGATCTCGCCGTCAAGATTTTGCATCGCCATGCGCATGCAGCGCACAGCGCCCTCGCCTGACGGCTGCACCATGTCGTAGCCGTCGGACGTCGCACCATAGCCCACGAGCTCGCCATAGATTCGCGCGCCGCGCGCCTTGGCGTGCTCAAGCTCCTCGAGCACCACGACGCCCGCGCCGCCGGCGATGACGAAGCCGTCGCGGTCGGAGTCATAGGCGCGGCTTGCGACTTCCGGCCTGTCGTTGAAGTCGGACGACATGGCGTTCATGGCGTCGAACAGCACCGACAGCGTCCAGTCGAGCTCCTCGCCGCCGCCGGCGAAGATCAGGTCCTGCTTGCCGAGCTGGATCAGCTCGGCGCCGTTGCCGATGCAGTGCGCGGAGGTGGAGCAGGCGGACGAGATCGAATAGCTCACGCCCTTGATGTGATAAGGCGTCGAGAGCGTAGCGGAGTTGGTCGAGCACATGGCCTTCGGCACTTCGAACGGCCCGACCTTTTTCGGTCCCCTCTCACGGGTCGTGTCGGCCGCCTGCACGATGGCGCGGGTCGAGGGCCCGCCCGAGCCCATGATCAGCCCCGTGCGCTCGTTGGAGATGTCTTTCTCCTCCAGCCCCGCGTCGCGGATCGCCTGCTGCATGGCGATGTAGTTCCAGGCCGCACCCTCTGCCAGGAAGCGCTTGACCTTGCGGTCGATCATGCCTTCCCAGTCGAGCTTCGGCGCGCCGTGCACCTGGCAGCGGAAGCCGAGCTCCTCGTATTTGTCGGCCTTGACGATGCCGGACTTCGCCTCGCGCAACGAGGCGAGCACTTCCTGGGTGTTGTTGCCGATCGAGGCCACGATGCCCATGCCGGTCACAACCACGCGTCTCATGGGTTCACGTCCTTTGGTCGAAAGTCGAAGCGTCAGCCACTGACTTCAGCGGCTTCACCCGCGAGGAACAGGCCAACCCGCAAATCCTTGGCCGTGTAGATCGTCTCGCCGTCAGCCTTGAGCCAGCCGTCGCCCGTGCCAAGGGTGAACTTGCGCCGGATCACACGTTTCAGCTCGACGATATATTCGAGCTTTTTCATCGCCGGCAGCACCATGCCGGAGAACTTGACCTCGCCCACACTCAGCGCGCGGCCCTTGCCCGGTGCGCCGAGCCAGCCCAGGAAGAAGCCGAGCAACTGCCAGAGCGCGTCGAGCCCGAGGCAGCCCGGCATGACTGGATCGCCCTTGAAGTGACAGGGGAAGAACCAGAGGTCGGGTTTCACGTCGAGCTCGGCGACGATGCGGCCATGACCATGCTCGCCGCCCGCCTCCTCGACCTCAGAGATGCGGTCGAACATCAGCATCGGCGGGAGCGGCAATTGCGGATTGCCGGGGCCGAACAATTCGCCGCGGGCGCAGGCCAAAAGGTCCTCGTAATCGAACCGGGACCGCCGTTCTCCCGTAGGTTTCTGCACTCTTGGCCACGCCTCCCAATGACTTAACGATATGGGTTGGTTTCCTAACACAGACGAGGGCCTATCAAAAGCCTGCGGGCGGCGTTTCGCCGAAGCTCAAGAACCCGCTCCGCCCCCGGTAAAGAAGCGGACAAAATGGCAAAAGACGTGGCAGGAGGCCTCGTTGCGGCACACAAGGCTTCCGCCTATATTCGCTTCGTGTCCGGCTCACCGCCGGCCGAGATGAGAGTAACGTTCGCGGGCGCAAAGATCTTGCCAACCGACACCCCCACCGCAGATGTTGCCAAGCTCCTGCGCGGAGCGGGCTTGAGGCCAACCCGCCAGCGGGTGGCGCTCGCTCACCTCCTTTTTGCCGAGGGCGACCGCCATATCACAGCCGAGGCGCTGCACGAAGAAGCGATCGCCCGGAAGGTGCCGGTGTCTCTCGCCACGGTCTACAACACGCTGCATCAGTTCACCGAAGCCGGGCTTCTGCGCGAGGTGGCGGTGGAAGGCGCGAAGACCTATTTCGACACCAATACGTCGAACCACTACCACTTCTTCTGCGAGCATTCCGGCAGGCTGATGGACATCTCGACCGGCAAGATCCGCATTGAGGGCCTGCCCGAAGCGCCCGACGGCATGGCGATCTCTCGCGTCGATGTGTTGGTCCGCCTCGTCAGCAAGACCGGGCGCTAGGGCTACTTCACTTCCTCACCGCGATAGACGCCCCAGAGCTTCTCCTGCTGCACATAGCCGGAATAGGCGTCGACCGACAGTTCGCACCATTCCCCGTCGCAGGAGAGCACATTGCCGAGCACGCCGGACTGGAGCGCGGCCACGGCGCGGGAGCTTGTCGATTTGCTGTTGTAGAGCGGCACGCTCTCGTCTCCCTTGGACCAGGGGAGCACGAGCGCGGTCCGCCGCGCGCTGAGTAGGCTGTGAAACACCCAGCCGTCCGCGCCTTCGCTGTCGCGCACGCGCCGCCAGTTCTCCGATTCGGCGATCACCTCGACAGGCAGGCCTGCGCGCGAGAACACCCAGACAATCGCCTGGTCGGCGCTCGGCCCCCTGCGCACGTTAACTTTGTCAGATTTCAAGCTCACGAAGCGCGGCACAGGCAGGGCTTTCCTGCCATCCGTCGCAGCCGCCGCCGCCTGGCGCGTTCCCTCTTCCGCCAAGGCCGGCAGGGTGCCTCCGCTCAGAAGGAGCCAGACAGCAAGGCCCGATGCAATCACCCCAAGATGCCGCACTGCCCTCACCCTGCCCGATGCTCCCCCGAATTGGCGGTCTCTCAAATGGACCAGAAAAGTGAACGTATCGTGGCCCCTAAGGCAACATGACGCTTTATCTCGGAAAGCCCATTCTGTTAGACAGGGCGGGCCTCCCTAGGCATCCCAACACTAAAGAGCGCGAAACCCGCGTCCCCGCATCTTCAATCCGGCTGAACCAGCATGCCTGACCGACCTCTCGTTATCGTCACCCGCAAGCTCCCCGACGTGGTCGAGACCCGCCTCCGCGAGCTGTTCGACGCGCGGCTCAATCTCGACGACAGGCCTTTTTCGCGGGACGAGCTGATCGACGCGGTGAAGACCGCTAATGTCCTGGTTCCGACCGTGACCGACCGCATCGACCGCGCCGTGCTGAGCCAGGCCGGCCCGAACCTCAAGCTCATCGCCCAGTTCGGCACAGGCGTGGACAATATCGACCTCGAGACCGCCCGGAACCGTTCGATCCTCGTGACCAACACCCCGGGCGTCTTGACCGAGGACACGGCCGACATGACCATGGCGCTCATCCTCGCGGTGCCGCGCCGCCTTACCGAGGGCGCGATCCTGCTCAAGGGCAATGGCGAGTGGCAGGGCTGGTCGCCGACCTGGATGCTCGGCCACCGCATCTTCGGCAAGCGGCTCGGCATCGTCGGCATGGGGCGCATCGGCCAGGCAGTGGCGCGGCGCGCCAAGGCCTTCGGCCTGCAGATCCACTATCACAACCGCCGGCGCGTGGCGCCCGACATCGAGCAGGCGCTCGAGGCGACTTACTGGGACAGCCTCGACCAGATGCTCGCGCGCATGGACATCATCTCCATCAACTGCCCGCACACGCCCGCGACCTATCACTTGCTCTCGGCGCGCAGGCTCTCGTTGATGAAGCCCTCCGCCTATATCGTCAACACCGCACGCGGCGAGGTGATCGACGAGAACGCGCTCGCGCGCATGATCGAGAACAACGAGCTTGCCGGCGCGGGCCTCGACGTGTTCGAGCACGAGCCCGCCGTGAACCCGAAGCTGCTCAAGAGCGACAAGGTCGTAGTGTTGCCGCATATGGGCTCGGCCACGCTCGAGGGCCGCGTCGACATGGGCGAGAAGGTCATCATCAACATCAAGACCTTCCTCGACGGGCACGCGCCGCCCGACCGCGTGCACCCCGCGATGTTCTGACCGGCGATACGGAAATCGCCGTCTGCCGCGAGTTCCAGGTGGCGCGAACGCGCCTTGCCGGTGCGCTCGCCTTGCTTGGGGCGCTCGCCTTTGCCGAATCCACCGGCGCGCAAGCCGTCGGAGGTCCTGGAGGTCCTGGCGGCACTGTTGGCCCCGGCGTCGCTGCGGGACCGCGCTTCTCCCTGAGGACGCTCACCCTCCAAGCTCTCGACGAGACCGGATGGGATTGGCCCGGAGCAGATGAAGTGGCTTTCGTCTGCAGCGCGCTCGGTTACAAGCTGATCTCCCGCGAGTGCGGGAATGTCAACAGCGACGGAAACGCGCGGAATCTGAAATGGTGCGCCGTTCCCGCGGAGGATCGCGACGAAGACTACAATCACGCCTGGGACTCCACGAGGCGGGCATGCCCGGCCCCATCTCATTCGTGATCGGCGCTTATGAGCAGGACGACTGGTCCGGATTCTGTGCGACGTCGCACGCAGCCACGGACATTCGTCCCCCAAATCTCGACACATGCGAGGAAGACGGAGAGCTCATCGGCAAGGACGACGTCACGATCCCGCTCGCGCTGCTCCAGAAATTGCGGCAGCCAGGCCGTTCGGGCGGCTGCGATGGCTCGACCTCGACCAGCCCATCCCGGACGGGGAGCGGCAACGCGCATTACGTCGTGATTTACGAGGTCAGGCGGCAGCCGGACGCCGAAGGTCCCGTGCTCGATCCCAATTAGTGCGCCGTCGGCTCGCGGACCGTGGACCGATGCTTTATTTCCGGCGTGTAGACATGCTCGGGGCGGAAGCCCATGCCGATGAGCCGCCCAGGAATGCGGCGCAGCCACGGGAAGCGCTTGAAAAGGCTGAACACAAACGGCACGCGCGGCTGCGCGGTTGAAGCAAGGACATTGCTGATGATGCGCTTCTGCACCAGGAGTTGAAGCCTCTGCGTTATCTTGGTCGGCCACTCCCGCCGCTTCTGCACCTTGGCGAGCACCTCCTCGGTCACAGTGCCCTCGCGCAGCGGCTCGGCCAGGATATTGGCGGCGGCGACGGCATCCTGGATGGCGAGATTGATCCCGACGCCTCCGATTGGCGACATCGCGTGCGCCGCATCACCGATGCAAAGCACACCCGGACGATGCCAGCGCTTCAGCCGATCGACCCGTACGGTGAGCAGCTTCACGTCGTCCCATGAGCCGATCTCGGAGACGCGGTTGGCGAGCGCCGGGTTGAGAATGACGAGATCCTGGCGGAAGGCTTCGAGGCCCTTGCAACGGAGCGCCGCGAAGCCGCCTTTCGGGATGACATAAGCGCATTGCCAATAGTCGCTCCGATCGAGCATGACGAAGAGTCGTCCGGCCTTGATGCGGCCGAGTGTCTGGGTCCCATCGCCGGGGCGCTTCGAGAGCCTCAGCCACAGAACGTCCATCGGCGCACCGAAATCCACGCTCTCGAGCCCGGCGAGCCGGCGCACCGCCGAGTGCCTGCCGTCGGCGCCGACCACGAGATCGGCGCGTATGTCGAGGTGCCCGCGCCGGAGCTTGGCCTTGAGACCCACGACGCGATCGCCATCCCAGATTAGATCCTCGACCTCGGCCTGTATCTTGAGCTTGAAGCCCGGATAACGTTTGCCCTGGTCTGCCAGGAAATCGAGAAAGTCCCATTGCGGGATGAAGGCGATGAAGCCGCAGCGCGTCGGCAGATGCGTGAAATCGGCGAAGACGATCTGGTCATCGCCGACGATGCCGCCGACCTCACGCACTTTCGAGTGGGGCAGCTTGAGAAACTGATCGAGCAGGCCGAGCTCGTGCATGATCTCCAGCGTCGAAGGATGGATGGTGTCGCCGCGGAAGTCGCGCAGGAAATCGGGATGCTTCTCGAGCACGACCACATCGAAGCCCGCGCGGGCGAGCAGGAAGCCGAGCATCATCCCGGCCGGTCCGCCTCCGGCGATCGCACAACGCGTCGTGATGGTTTTGTCGACCATCCCTCTTATCCCTCGTCCATTACGTAGGGGCTCGGTTGCCGATTTTCCATCGCCCGACCTCACGAGGACAGAGATCAACGCGCGCAGGTAGGGTTCCGGTCCGTGACACCGCCCTTCTCGCGTGTCACGTTCGCGAAGGCCGCCAACCGTTCGCCCGTGCGCCCTCAGACATCTGCCAGCGCAACACGGTGATGGGAAAGGTCGAAGAAGCGCGGGCTCTTGCCGTTCAGGGGATTTTCCGGATCCCACGCATAGGTCACGGTGGTGAACCGCGCGGACAGCGCTTCGTAAAGCAACAGCCGGCCCACCAGGCTCTGGCCGAGACCGAGCAGCTCCTTCACCACCTCGACGGCTTGCAGCGATCCGATCACCCCGGCGACTGGACCGAGGATCCCAGCCTCCGAACAGGGCGGCACGCTCCCTTCCGTCGGCGGCTCGGGAAAGAGGCAGCGATAGGATGGGCGGGGACGGCCCTGCTCATCCGTCTCGAAGGCGCGGAACGTGGTGAGCTGGCCGTCCAGCGGCCCGAGCGCCGCGGAGACGAGCGGCCGCTTCGCGAAAAAGCAGGCATCGTTGACGAGGTAGCGCGTGGCGAAATTGTCGGAACCGTCGGCGACGATGTCGTAAGCACGGACGATGTCGGAGGCGTTCTCGGCCACGAGCCGCGTGGTATGGAGCTCGGTCGCGACCTCCGGGTTGATGCGCGCAATCGTCTCGGCGGCGCTCTGCGTCTTGACCGTGCCGATGCCCGACGTATCGTGGACAATCTGCCGGTGCAGATTGTCGAGGCTCACATGGTCGTCGTCGATGATCCCAATGGCACCGACGCCAGCCGCAGCAAGATAGAGGATAACCGGCGAGCCGAGGCCTCCCGCGCCGATGATCAGCACGCGCGCAGCTTTCAGCTTCTGCTGGCCTTCGCCGCCGATCTCCTTCAACGCGAGCTGGCGCTTGTAGCGCTGAATTTCGTCAGGTGTGAGCATAGTCGGAATGTAGGCCATCTATAGACGCGCGCCAAAGCCCTCGCCGGGTGAGACCAGCGAGGCATGAGGGGGTGGCGCGCCGAAAAGCGCAAACCTTATGTGTCCGTGCCGGAGCACGGCGGGCGCTCTCGGCGCGCCACATGCGCGACGGCGGCAAGCGCATGCTCATTTGCGGACGTTTGCGGCATCGGCTCCGCTTTCCTTTGATGCCCTCGCTCCGATAGGCCGGAGGCCTGTAGCGCGACATCAACCGCACTCAAATAGGCCGGAGGCCGGTAGCGCGACATCAAACGTCAGCAAGCTCAGGCAGGGGCTTGTAGGGGCCCCGGGAGTGCTCCGCATGCCGCCCGGGCGTCTCGTTGCGACGAGACTCGCAGGGCGCCCGCCCTCATCCCGCTCTCAAGACGCCTCTAGAGCCGCGCCCCTCAACGGATGAGGTGACGCGCAGTCTAATGAAGCTTTGCGAGGCGGGGATAAGTCACCCCGTGGAGCCGAAGCCGCCCTGCCCCCGTTGTGTCGGCTCGAGCGTTTCGATGCACTCGACCTCGACATGGGTCACCGGCGCCACGACGAGCTGGGCGATGCGGTCGCCCCTGCAGACGCGGAAAGTGTCGGTACCGAGATTGATCAGCAGCACCATGACCTCGCCGCGATAGTCTGCGTCGATCGTGCCGGGGCTGTTCAAGAGCGTCAGCCCATGCTTCAGCGCAAGCCCAGAGCGCGGGCGCAATTGCGCCTCGTATCCCTCGGGCAGCTCGAGCGCGAAGCCCGTGGGCACGAGCGCGCGCGTTCCGGGAGCAAGCTCAAGCGGCTTCGTCTCGGGAACCGCAGCCACGATGTCGAGCCCGGCGGCAACCTTGGAGTGATAGGACGGAAGCGGCAGTCCTTCCCCATGCGCCAGGCGCACGGCGCGGAGCATGACGCTTCGCTTTGTTCCGGGTGGCTCGCTCATTCGGCGGCCGGACGAAGTGCTGCGAGCGCGTCTGCGGCGCGAGCGAGCAGGCGCGCGGCCATCTCGTCCTTGTTCATGGCGGGCCAGTCCTCGACGCTTCCAGCGGTGACGATATGGACTTGCGTCCGGTCGCCGCCCATCGCGCCGGTCCCCGGCCACACGTCGTTGGCGACGATCCAATCTGCGCCTTTGCGCGCGCGCTTCGCCTTCGCGTTCTCGATCAGGTTCTCCGTCTCGGCCGCGAAGCCGATCACGAGACGCGGGCGCTGCGGCCCAGGCGTGGCGAGCGTCGCAAGGATGTCGGGGTTGAGGCTGAGACTGAGCGTGGTGCTGTTGCTCCCGGGCTCTTTCTTCAATTTCTGCGCAGACTCGTCCGACGCGCGCCAGTCGGCGACCGCGGCGGCGCAGATCGCGAGATCGGCGGGCAGCGCTTTCAGCACCTCGGCGAGCATCTCATGCGCCGTGTCGACCTTAACAACGCGCACGCCTGGCGGATCGGGCAGTGTCACCGGGCCGCTGACCATGGTCACCTTTGCGCCGAGCGCGGCGGCCGCGCGCGCCAGCGCGTGACCCTGCTTGCCCGAGGAGCGGTTCGCGATATAGCGCACAGGATCGATCGGCTCCTGTGTCGGCCCCGACGTAACGAGAACATGCCTCCCGGCGAGCGGCTTGCCGGAGTCAGAGACGATGCGCGGGGTGGGCTTGGTGGCGGCGGCTGCCCTCGCGCCGAGAAGATCGGAGATGGCACCTAGGATCGCGGCAGGCTCCGCCATGCGGCCCAGGCCATACTCGCCGCACGCCATCTCGCCTTCATGGGGGCCCACGAAGTGGGTGCCGTCGGCGCGCAGCGTCGTGAGGTTCCGTTGCGTCGCCGGGTGCTCCCACATGCGGACGTTCATGGCGGGCGCTACAAGCACCTTCTTGTCGGTGGCGAGCAGGACTGCGGTGGCGAGATCGTCGGCCAGACCGTTTGCCATCTTGGCGAGCAGGTCGGCGGTCGCGGGCGCCACCACGACAAGGTCGGACTCGCGCGAGAGGCGGATATGGCCGATCTCGGCCTCGTCCTTCAGGTCGAACAAATCCGTGAAGCAGCGCTCCTCGGTGAGCGTGGCGAGCGAGAGCGGCGTGATGAACTCGGCCCCGCCACGCGTCAGGATCGCGCGCACGGACGCGCCTCGCTCCTTCAAGCGGCGCACGAGGTCGAGGCTCTTATAGGCGGCGATGCCGCCGCCGACGATGAGCAGGATGCGCTTGCCTTGCATGTCCTTACCGTTCGTCATGCCCGGCTTTATGCCGGGCATCCACGTCTTCTTCTAGACCAAATCGTGGATGGCCGGGCCTTAGCCCGGCCATGACGATGAAATAGGGTTTAGGGTCAACCCTCACAATGACGGCCGAACGGCGCGTGATAGCTTGGTGGCGTCTGAGGCTTGCATGGCCGTCCACTCGAAAGTCTTGCGAACTCTTATTCCTTTCGGCGCTGCTCGTTCTAGCCCTGCCGGTTTCGACTGCGGGCGCCGAGACGATCGCGCGAACGCAACCGCGAGCGCAATCTTCCGAATCGCTTGCCGATCTGCTCGCCCGCAAGGCGACCGCCGCGGAACTCTTCGCTCATCCTGAATGGATCGAGGCTGAGCGGCTGGCCCGACGCGCGTGCCGAGGTCGAGACCGCCGATACTAAGCAACGCCCCGAAGCCAAGGCCAAGCGCGGGGATTGCATTCTCGCCTGTAGCGCTGATGCAAGGGAGTGTGGAAAACCTGGCACCAAAGCCAATAAGCAGTGTTTAGACGACTGCACCAAAAAATGTCGTTGAGGCTTTCTGGTTGCTTGACGACGCCGACAAGGGCGCACCCAAGGCCCCGCCCACAAAGGTCCAGCCCAAGGTGAAACCCGGTGCCGGGCACTGAAAGTCCGAATGTCCGACCAAAGGGCGCGCCCAGCAGCAGCCCTGAACGGCCTCGACCCTCAGAACAGTAGCGAGAGCGCGATCGCGGCGAGCGCGAGCGCTCCGATCCAGATGCCGATGCGGCTCAAGCGGCCCTCGCGCGCCTGCGCTTCGGCGAGCCGCTCGACCGTATGGTCGTCAAGCCGCAACCCCTCCTCCGCCATGGCTGAGAAGGCGTCCGCCGCGCGCTCGGCCTGGCCGAGCAGCTTCGGGATCTCGCCGACGAAGCGGCCGACGCTGACCGCGCCTTCCGCCGCCGCCTCGATCTGCGCGCTCGCGCCAAGCGTATTCTCCATCCAGTCGCGCACCACAGGCTCCGACACGACCCACATATTCACCTCGGGATCAAGCGAGCGGCCGACACCCTCGACCACGACCATGGTCTTTTGCAGCAGCAGCAGCTCGGGCCGGGTCTGCATGTCGAACACTTCGGTGTATTGGAAGAGCTGGCCGAGCAGCTGCGCCATGGAAATCTCGCTCGCCGGCCGGTCCATGATCGGCTCGCCGATGGCGCGCAAGGCTTGCGCGAATTGCGCCACCGCATGTTTGCGCGGCACGTAGCCCGCCGCGAAATGCACCTCCGCCACGCGCTGATAGTCGCGGTTGAGGAAGCCGTAGAGGATCTCGGCGAGGAAGCGCCGCTCCTTCATGCCGAGCCGGCCCATGATGCCGAAATCGACGGCGACAATGCGGCCTTTGTCGTCGACGAACAAATTTCCGGGGTGCATGTCGGCGTGGAAGAAACCGTCGCGCATGGCGTGGACGAGGAAGGTCTGCATCAGCCGCGCGCCGAGCCCCTTGACGTCGTGGCCGGCGGCGCGGAGCGCGGCGTGATCGGCGATGGGGATGCCGTCAATCCATTCGAGCGTCAGCACGCGCCGGGCGCTGCGCGTCCAGTCAACCCCAGGCACGCGGAAGCCCTCGTCGTTTTTGGTGTTCGCCGCCATCTCGGAGATGGCGGCCGCCTCCATGCGGAGGTCCATCTCGATGGCCACGGATTTCGCGAGAGTGTCCACCACGGCGATGGGGCGCAGGCGCCGTGAGGGCGGGTGCATTCGCTCGATCATCCGCGCGGCGAAGAAATAGGAGTCGAGGTCGCGCTTGAAGCGCTGCTCGATGCCGGGGCGGAGCACCTTGACCGCGACCGGCTTCAGCGTGCCGTCGGGCCCGCGCACCTTGGCCTTGTGCACCTGGGCGATCGAGGCCGCAGCGACCGGCGAACCGAACTCGGCGAAAAGCTTGTCGACCGGCGCTTCGAGTGCCTCCTCGACGGCCGCGCGCGCTTCCTTCTGCGAGAAGGGCGGCAGGCGGTCTTGCAAGGTCGAGAGGTCGCGCGCAAGCTCGCGTCCGATAATGTCGTCGCGCGTGGCGAGGAACTGCCCGAGCTTGATGTAGGACGGGCCAAGCGAGGCGAGCGCGTCTGAGAGCCGCGCCTCGTGGCCGTTGCCTGCCTCGCCCTCTTTTCGGAGCGGGGCGGTCACGCGGCTGAACACGCGCAAAGGCGGCGGCAGCTTCGCGTCGTCGGGGAGCACGCGCGCGCCCGACCAGGCGATGACGGCGCCCGCTTTGGTCAGCCGGACCATATTGGCGATCGCGTTCATGTGCTCAAACTACTCATCATAATCGCCAGGCGGAGTGGATGGCGGCGATGCCGCCGGTCAGGTTGCGATATTGCACGCGCTCGAAGCCCACGGCCTCGATCATGCCGGCAAAGGCTTTCTGATCCGGAAAGCGGCGGATGCTTTCGACGAGATATTGATACGCCGCGCTGTTACCCGTGACCAGGCCGCCCAGGATCGGGATCGCACCGAAGGAATAGACTTCGTAGAGCCTGTCGAGCAGCGGCACATCGACATGCGAGAATTCGAGGCAGAGGAAGCGGCCGCCGGGCTTCAGCACGCGGAACGCCTCGGCAAGCGCCGCGTCGATCAGCGTGAGGTTCCGCACGCCGAAGGCGATCGTATAGGCGTCGAAGCTCTTGTCGGCGAAAGGCAGACCCTCGGCATTGCCGCGCACGAAGGCGAGCCGACCACTTTCCCCCTCGCCCTCCCCGCGCGCGCGGCCCGTCTCGATCATCTCGGCGCTGATGTCGCAGATCACTGCGCGCGTTCCGACGCCCGCATCCTTCAGGACGCGCAGCGCGATGTCGCCGGTGCCGCCGGCCATGTCGAGCAGCGCATAGGGGACGGCGCTTTTCGGGGCGCCGAGCCAGGCAACCAGGTCGCCTTTCCACACCCTGTGCAGCCCGCCCGACATGACATCGTTCATCAGGTCGTAGCGGGGCGCCACCTTGGTGAATACGTCGTTCACCAGGCCCTGCTTGGCTTCCACGCCCACTTTGGCGAAGCCAAAGCTCGCTTCGCCGGGCGGTTTTCGGGTCTTGTCGGCGGTCTCAGACATTGCGCTGGGACAATAGCGCAAGGCCCAAGTTCAGGCTATTGTTGCACTGCAGCGAAGCTTCTTCAGCACTGCACTATGGCAGGCTGGCATGCCGGAGCTACCCGAGGTCGAGACCGTGCGCAAAGGCTTGGAGCCCATCCTGGTGGGCAACGCATTCGCGCGCGTCGAGCAGCGGCGCCCGGACTTGCGCTTTCCGCTGCCGAAGGATTTCGGCGCGCGGCTTTCGGGCCGCAAAGTGAAGGCGCTCGACCGCCGCGCGAAATATCTGCTCGCCCGGCTCGACGACGGCGAGGTGCTCGTCATGCATCTCGGCATGAGCGGCAAGTTCCGCATCGACCCCAGCAATTCCAAGGAACCCCCCTGCCGGCCGGTCCTCGCCCAAGGCGACGACCGGCCGACCTCCCCCCTTGAGGGGGAGGTGAAGAAAAAGCACCGCACCGCGCCGCAGGAATCCCCTCCCCCCTTGACGGGGAGGGATAGGGAGGGGGGTGAGCAGACTGGTGCCGAGATCGTGAAGAGCATTCCCAAGCACGAACACATCGTCTTTCACATGCAGGACGGCGTCTCAGTGCGCTACGCGGATGCGCGTCGCTTCGGTTATATGGACCTGATCACGGCGGGCGCCCTCGAGAGCCACGCGCTGTTCAAGGGCCTCGGCGTCGAGCCGCTCAGCTCTGCCTTTACAGCCGAATGGCTCGCCGCGCGGCTGAAGGGCAAGGCCACCCCGATCAAATCGGCGCTGGTTGATCAGCGGCTGATCGCGGGACTCGGCAATATCTATGCGTGCGAAGCGTTGTTCGCCGCATGTATCTCGCCGCTCAAGCTCGCTGGCACGCTCCCGACCAAGACCGGGAAGCCGACGCCAAAAATCGAAGCTCTGGTCGTGGCCGTAAAATCGGTGCTCGAAAGCGCCATCAAGGCCGGCGGCTCGTCGTTGCGAGACTACCGCCACGCCGACGGCCGGCTCGGGCGCTTCCAGCACCGCTTCAAGGTCTACGGACGCGAGGGGAAACCTTGCGCAAGAAAATCGTGCCGCGGAACCGTGCGGCGCATCGTCCAGGGAGGACGCTCCACCTTCTATTGTCCAGCCTGTCAACGCTAGGGGAATTGGAACCGCATGAACTACAATGTTTCACTCAAGGAGCCGGAAGAGCGGAAGGCTAACGGCGCCTACGAGACGATCCTGCTCACGCGCCGGGGCAAAGTCGGCCTCGTCACGCTCAACCGGCCGCACGCGCTGAACGCGCTCAACGCCCAGCTCATCGGCGAGCTCAACCGCGCGATCGAGGCCTTCGAGGCCGATAGTTCCATCGGCTGCATCGTCATCACCGGCAACGAGAAGGCTTTCGCCGCCGGCGTCGACATCAAGGAGATGCACAAGAAAACCTTCGTCGAGGCCTATGGCAGCGACTTCCTCGCCCCTTTCGACAAGATCAGCCATTACCGGAAGCCGATCATCGCGGCGGTCGCGGGTTACGCGCTTGGCGGCGGCTGCGAGCTCGCCATGGCGTGCGACATCATCCTTGCCGCCGACAATGCCGTGTTCGGCCAGCCGGAGATCACGCTCGGCATCATGCCTGGCAATGGCGGCACGCAGCGGCTTACGCGCGCGGTCGGCAAAGCCAAGGCCATGGAGCTTTGCCTGACCGGCCGCTACATGAACGCCGAGGAGGCCGAGCGCTCGAACCTCGTGAGCCGCATCGTTCCGGCGGACGAGCTGTTGCCTGAGGCGATGAAGGTCGCCGACAAGATCGCCAACCTCTCGCAGCACGCGGTGATGATGATCAAGGAGGCGATCAATCGCGGGTTCGCCACGACGCTTGCCGAAGGCTCGCGCTTCGAGCGCGGGCAGTTCTACTCGCTGTTCGCCACCGAGGACCAGAAAGAGGGCATGGCCGCCTTCATCGAGAAGCGGAAGCCCGAGTTCAAGAACCGGTAGCCGGCTACATGCCCCCGGCCGGCGGAGAAGCCGGGAGGGCGTCGGCTGGCATCGCGTTGCCTTCCCAGGGCCTGAGCTCGCTCCCGGCGGGCATTTGGCCAACGAGGACGTCAGTGTCCTGGCCAGTATCGGCGATCTGCGGCACGTCTTCCGGAACAGTCGACGGGTCGATCACGACGGGATCGACGGTCGGCGTGTTGCTGACGGGCGTCTGCCCGCCGAAGGGCCAACTAAAGATCAGCGCGGTCAGAGCGGCGGCGGCTGCCATCGCTACCGCAGCGCGGCGCACCCAGCGCGGCCGCGCACTCTGCCGAATGGGGAAGCGGAGCGGGAGCAGGCTTCGGCTGACCCGAGAGTAGGCTCGCCAGGCGATCAGCCTCAGCGCCGAGCCTGCCACCGAAGGCGTCGATCCAATGCGTCCCGGCGATGAAGAGCGCGAGCGAGGGCGATGGCTCGACCTCCTCGATGCGGATCGGAAAGACCGTCTTCTTCTTGCCGACGGCGGTGGCAAGCTCTTTGGCCACGAAGTCTGAGCCGTTGCTCGCGTCGAGAGCACCAGGATGAAGGCGCGCGACGCCTCGATACCCCTGATGATCTCGTCGCCGAAATTACGCCCGGGCTCCACGTCACGCGGCGCGATCCAGCATTTGACGCCGTTTCTCTCAAGCGCGGCGGCGATGTCCGCGGCCTGCTTGGCGTCGGTCTTGGCATGGCTGATGAAGGCTATGGGAATCGAGGATGGGTCTGGCATCGCGACCTTCTAGGCGTGGGATCGCTCCTCAATCCCCGGGTTGTCGATATCCCAATTTACTCCAGGGTGCCGATTACAGCGAGGCGATCAGGCTCGACCCAAGGCTGGCCATCGCGACGTCGTCATCGTCGGCAAGCTGTTGCGCGAGCTGGTCGATATGGGGCGCCAGCCTCCCCTCGAAGGCGTCGATCCATTGCGTCGAGGAGACGAACAGCTCGAGCGCCGGCGCCGGCTGCACGTCCTCCACGCGCACCGTGAAAATGTGCTTGTTCTTGCTCACGGCGCGCTCGATCTCGCGCGAGACGAAACCCGAGTTGTTGCTCGCGCTCGACAGCACAAGAATGAAGGACTGCGCCCGCTCGATGCCCTTGATGATCTCGTCGCCGTAGGAGCGGCCCGGGCGCACATCGCGCGGCGCGATCCAGCATTTGAAGTCGTGCTCTTCCAGCTGATCGGCGATTTCCTGCGCCTTCTCGAAATCGTCCTTGGCGTAGCTGATAAACGCCGCGAAAGCGGGCGCCTTTTTGGACGGGAAGGGCGGCGCCTCCTTTGACGCGGAAGGGGGCGCCTTTTTCGACTCGGGAGCGGGTGCTTTTTTCGGTTTGTCGGCCGACAAGGGGCGGTTCGCTTCCGATCGGGGCAACGAGGGCGAGCGATCATGGCGCCCCCGCCCCTCTTGTCAACTAAACTCAGGGCCATGAATCGCGGAAAATCAGCCGGTTGACGCGTTTGCGGCCCCTGACTATACAGCCCCTAAGAGCCGGCCCGCCCTGACGCCCTCGGACGGCGCAAAGGATCCTGAAATGGCAAACACGAAATCGGCGAAGAAGGCCGTTCGCCAAACCGAACGCCGCACCACCGCCAACAAGGCGCGGCGGAGCCACATGCGGAGCTCCGTGCGCAAGGTCGAGGAGGCGATCGCCTCGGGCGACAAAAAGGCCGCGCAGGCCGCGCTCAAGGAAGCGGAGCCGATCATCGCCCGCACCGGCCAGAAGGGCATGGTCCACCGCAAGACCGCCTCGCGCAAAGTCTCCCGCCTTGCCAAGCGCGTCGGCGCGATGGGCGCGGCCTCCTAGAGACGCGGTCTCGTAGAGGCGGTCTCGTAAAGACAAAAAAACCGCAACTGTTGCGCCCCTGCCACGGCGGCCTCGCGCCCGCCGCCCTGCACCATGTCATTTCGACGAAGATATCAACCGCTTGCGTCCGGACGGCGCACGCGCCCGCCCTTATGCTCAGCTTCACGCTGCGGTGTGCCAAAAAAAATCGTGTAGAACCGCGGGCGCTGACGCGGCGTTATCGAGTAATCGGAATCTCGATGACGGAGAGATTCAGGCTTGCGCCACAGAGGCTTGTCGAGAGAGCCTGATTGCTCGGTTTGCAGGGAATTCCGGGGAAATCGGGCAGGGCGGTTCCCTTGATCGCCGCGAGGGGCATGTGTATAGTCCAACCATCCGAACGGGGCATTCCCCTCTATACAATCGAGTAACCTTGAAACTGGCTGTCGCCGGCAAAGGTTTTCTTTGTCTTCGGTGTAAGGAGGGTGGAAATCTTGTGGAACGTTCGTGCGTAAGCTGTGGTTAGTCATGTTGTTAAGGGTGACTAGCCACCACGGATAGTGGTCAGCACCAAATTTGTTCTTGGGTCGTGCTCTTGTTTTCGAGCGAGGAAGCATTCTCTTGGGCGCACCAGGCGATGAAGACGCGGTCGACGAGGTCGACGTGGGGACAGCCTGGGAAGGGCTGTCGGCAGGCGGGGGCTCGCAGCTCATCGACGTGCGCACGCGCGCGGAATGGACGTATGTCGGGATTCCGGATCTTGCCTCGCTCGGCAAGCGGCCTGTCCTCGTTGAGTGGCAGACCTTTCCCGACCAGACGGTCGATCCGCGTTTCGTCGAGCGTCTCACGGGCGAGCTCAAGGCGCTCGGCATCCAACTGGAGGACGACCTTTTCTTCATTTGCCGTTCAGGGAGCCGGAGCCTGGCAGCCGCCAAGGCGATGGCTGCGGCAGGCTACCGCAATTGCCACAATGTCGGCGGAGGCTTTGAAGGGCCGCTCGACGACGAGAGGCATCGCGGCGCGCTGGAAGGATGGAAGGCGGCAGGCCTCCCCTGGCAGCAAGGCTAGGGGTAAGGTAAGCCGTAGGGACGGACATGCTGTCCGCGTCGATCTTGTTGACTGCTCATGTTAGAGGCGTGCGGTGCGTAACGGCGCGAACAAGAAGAATGGGAAAGAGCAAGAACCGTGGCACAGCAAGAGCAGGTCGCGCCGAGCGAGGCTTGGGCGCGAGTCAAGGGCCGGCTACGCGCAGAGCTTGGAGAGGATGTGTTCGCAAGCTGGTTCCGGGGGGTCGAGCTCGGAGGAGCAGACGGCGAGGTCCTCCATCTTACCGTCGCGACGCGCTTCCTCCGCAATTGGCTCAGGTCGCATTACTACGACTTCGTGTTGAGGCTCGCGCGCGCCGAATGGCCTGACGTCGAGCGCGTCGAGTTCAAGGTGAGGCAGCCGCATTTCGGCGGTGAAGTCCCCAAAGAGGCGCTGCGCCAGCGGCGTCCGGTGGCACCCTCGCTCACCGAGGCTACCGGCCTGCCAATGCCGCTCCGCACGGGCTCCGGCGGGTTCGAAGGCTCGCCGCTCGATCCGCGCCTCACCTTCACGAGCTTCCTGGTCGGCGTCTCGAACCGGCTCGTGCATGCTGCGGCGCAAGAGGTGGCACAGGCCTTCGCTAACGCGCAGTCGCTGTTCAACCCGCTGTTCCTGCACGGCAATGTGGGTTTGGGAAAAACCCACCTGCTGCACGCGATCTCCTGGGAGGTGACCAAGCGCAAGCCGGAGGCCGAGGTGCTCTACCTCACTGCCGAGCGCTTCATGTCGGGCTTCGTGCAGGCGCTTCGCGCGCGCGACGCGCTCGCCTTCAAGGACAAGCTGCGCAAGATCGATATCCTCTTGATCGACGACATGGAGTTCCTGCAAGGCCCGACCATCCAGCAGGAGTTCTGTCACACGCTGAACTCGCTGATCGATGGCGGGCGCCAGGTCGTGGTGGCGGCCGACCGGGCGCCGACCCAGCTCGACAAGCTCGACATGCGCATGCGCTCGCGCCTCGGCGGCGGCCTCGTGGCCGAGATCGGCGCGATGGACTACGACCTCCGCCACAAGATCCTGGAGAAGCGCGCGCTGGAAGCCTGTAAGGACACCGCAGGCCTCGCCATCCCCGACACCGTGCTCGATTTCCTTGCTGAGCGGCTCACCGAGAGCGGGCGCGAACTCGAGGGTGCGATCCATCGCCTGCGCGCGAGCTACCAGCTCACCGACCAGCCCGTAACGATAGAGGTCGCCGAGCAGATCGTGCGCGACCTGATGCGCGGGGCGGAGCCTCGGCGCGTGCGCATCGATGACATTCTACGGACCGTGTCGAAGCATTACGGCGTGAACCGCGGCGACCTTCTGTCCGGGCGGCGCAACCGGTCGATCGTGCGCCCCCGCCAGATCGGCATGTATCTCGCCAAGCTCCTCACCTCGCGCTCGCTGCCGGAGATCGGCCGGCGCTTCGGCAATCGCGACCACACGACCGTGCTGCACGCGATCCGCAAGATCGAGCAGCTCATGAACGACGACAACCAGCTCCGCGAGGAAATCGAGCTTCTGAAGCGGCTGCTGCGCGATTAAGAGGGAAGGCGGGAGGGGGGCTTTAGCTAGCGGTGCGGCGTCCCCCCACCCGTTTTAGGCCGCTCCGGCACTTGAATTCTGCCTCCCGTCGCGGCAAGGTCTCGGGAGGGAGTTCCTAGCTTTCAGCACGGATTCGGGCGGATCGGCACTGGCGCGAGGGCGCCCTCGGCCCCCTGCCCGCGCATAGCTCGAAGCGCCAAAATCTTGTATCGGTGAACCATGCGGCTCAGCATCGACAAACTTAGCCTCTCGCGCGCGCTGGCTCACGTCGCGAGCGTGGTGGAGCGACGCAACACCATCCCGATCCTTTCCAACGTGCTGCTCTCGATCGGCAATAACGAGCTTACGCTGACCGCGACAGATCTCGACATGGAGATCGTCGAGACCGTGCCGGCGACCGCCAAGGGCGAAGGTGCCACCACCGTGCCCGCGCATATGCTGCACGACATCGTGCGCAAGCTGCCCGAGGGCTCCGACATCGCGCTGCAACGCGACGGCGCGGAGGGGCGGCTCACCGTGACGAGCGGGCCTGCCCAGTTCTCGCTGCAGACGCTGCCGGCCGACGATTTCCCGGCTCTCAGCGTCGAGGACCTGGGCCACGCCTTCACGCTCCCTGCCGCCGACCTGAAGCGGCTGATCGACAAGACGCGCTTCGCCATCTCGACCGAGGAGACGCGCTACTATCTGAACGGCATCTATCTCCACGCCGCTGAGAGCGGCGGAAAGCCGGTGCTGCGCGCCGTGGCCACCGACGGCCATCGGCTTGCGCAGGCCGAGCTGCCACTGCCCAAGGGCGCCAAGGACATGCCGGGCGTGATCGTGCCGCGCAAGACGGTGCTAGAGCTTGCGCGGCTCGTCGAGGACGCCGATGGTGATGTGCGCATCGAGCTGTCGCAGTCGAAAATCCGCGTCACGACCGCGCGCGTGGTGCTGACCTCGAAGCTGATCGACGGCACGTTCCCCGACTATCAGCGCGTGATCCCGCAAGGGAACGACAAGCGCATGGAGGTCGACAACACCGCCTTCGCGCAGGCGGTGGACCGCGTCTCGACGCTGTCGAGTGACAAGGGGCGCGCGGTGAAGCTCACCATCAGTGACGGCAAGCTCACCCTTTCGGTGAACAACCCCGACAGCGGCAGCGCGACGGAAGAGCTTACCGTCGATTACGGCTTCGATCCGCTGGAGATCGGCTTCAACGCCCGTTATCTGCTCGACATTTCCGGCCAGCTCGAAAGCGGCACCGCCGAGTTCCAGCTTGCCGATCCGGGCTCCCCCACCATGGTGCGCGACGTGAAGGACGCGTCCGCGCTCTACGTGCTCATGCCGATGCGGGTATGAGGGCGACGCGCAAGGACCAGGGGGAGCAGTTCACGCTGGCAGGGCTCGCGCGGCGGCTCTTCGTAGGCGAGCTGAAGCTCACCGATTTCCGCAATTACGCCTCAGCCAAGCTCGAGCTCGACGAGCGACCCGTGGTGCTGGTCGGCGACAACGGCTCGGGTAAAACGAACCTGCTCGAAGCGGTCTCGCTACTGACCTCTGGCCATGGCCTACGCGCGCGGCCCTATGCCGAGCTTTGCCGGAAAGAGGGCGCGGGCGGGTTTGCCGTCGCCGCGCGGGTGATGTCCCGCCACGGCGAGGTCGAGATCGGCACTGGCATCCCATTCGGCACGCGCGAGGACGTCACCGGGCGGAGCGTCCGCATCGCCGGCAAGAATGAGAGCGCGGGCGCGCTCGGCGAGTATGTCCCGCTCGTCTGGCTGATCCCGGCGATGGACGGGCTCTTCGCGGGGCCTGCGTCGGAGCGGCGGCGTTTCCTCGACCGGCTCGTGGTCACCGTCGATCCGCTCATGCGCAGGCCGCTTAGCCGCTACGAGCGCGCCATGCGTCAGCGCAATCGCCTGTTCCAGCTGCGCGAATATTCGCGCGCTCTGTTCGAGGGGCTCGAGCAGCAGATGGCGGAAGCCGGAACGGCGATCGCCGCCGCGCGCGTCGATGCGATCGCGCGGCTTGCCGGCCTGATCGAGCGGACGCGCCTCGCGCAAGGCGAAGGCCCCTTCCCGCATGCGGTGCTCGCGCTCGAAGGCACGCTCGAAGCGGGCGTGGGCAGCCGGCCCGCGACCGAGATCGAGGACGCGTTCCGGCTCGTGCTGGAGCAGGGCCGCGAGCGCGACCGTGCGGCATCGCGCGCCCTTGAAGGGCCGCATCTCAGCGACCTTATCGTGACTCACGGCCCCAAGAATGCGCCAGCCGCGCACTGCTCCTCGGGCGAGCAGAAGGCTCTGCTGATCGGCCTCGTCCTGGCAAAAGCCGAGCTGATCCGGGAGGTTTCCGGCGTCTCACCGCTCGTGCTTCTGGACGAGGTCGCGGCGCATCTCGACCAGGCCAGGCGCGAGGCGCTTTTTGCCGAGATTCTAAGGCTTGAAGTGCAGGCCTGGATGACTGGAACAGACCAGGAACTTTTCGCGCCGCTCACGCAAAAAGCCCAGAATTTCGTAGTGAATCGGGGTAAGATCGGAACCTGATTCACGGGACCTCCAAGGCCCGCTCAAAAGACCCAAAAACTGCCCCAGGGAACCATGACGCCAGCCTCAAAACGCAAGGCCGACGCCGCCGCGGAATACGGCGCGGAATCCATCAAAGTGCTGAAAGGCCTCGACGCCGTGCGCAAGCGGCCGGGCATGTATATCGGCGACACCGACGACGGGTCTGGCCTGCATCACATGGTCTACGAGGTGGTGGACAACGCCATCGACGAGGCGCTTGCGGGCTTCGCCGACGATATCCTGGTGACGCTCAACGCGGAAGGCTCCGTCACCGTGGAGGACAACGGGCGCGGCATCCCGACAGAGATTCACAAAGGCGAAGGCGTCTCCGCCGCTGAAGTGATCATGACGCAGCTGCATGCCGGCGGGAAGTTCGACCAGAGCTCCTACAAAGTGTCGGGCGGATTGCACGGCGTCGGCGTCTCGGTGGTGAATGCGCTTTCGTCCAAGCTCGATCTCTCGATCTGGCGCGGCGGCAAGGAGCATTTCATGCGATTCGCCGACGGCGTGCCCGAGGCGCCGCTCAAGGTGGTTGGCGAGTCGGGCGGCAAATCCGGCACGCGCATCACCTTCGTGCCTTCACAAGCCACGTTCACCATGGTCGAGTTCGACTACGCGACGCTAGAGCATCGCCTACGCGAGCTCGCGTTCCTGAATTCCGGCGTGCGCATCGTGCTTGCCGATCACCGCGGGGTCGAGCCTAAGGTGGAAGAGATGCGTTACGAGGGCGGCTTGCGTGCGTTCGTGCGCTTCCTCGACCGCACCAAGCATCCGCTGATCAACGAGCCGATCGTGGTTGAGAAGCAGCAAGGCGCCATCATCATCGAGGCGGCGCTCTGGTGGAACGACAGCTACCACGAGAACGTGCTCTGCTTCACCAACAACATCCCGCAGCGCGACGGCGGCACGCATCTCGCTGGCTTCCGCGCGGCGCTGACGCGCACGGTCAACACCTATGCGGCAGAGTCCGGCATCGCCAAGAAGGAGAAGGTGGCGCTGACCGGCGATGACGCGCGCGAAGGCCTGACCTGCGTGCTCTCGGTCAAGGTGCCAGATCCAAAGTTCTCGAGCCAGACCAAGGACAAGCTCGTCTCCTCAGAGGTGCGCCCCGTGGTCGAGAGCGTCATGGCCGGCGCGCTGTCGGGCTGGTTCGAGGAGAACCCGGGCGAGGCGCGCAACATCGTGCAGAAGATCGTGGAGGCCGCGGCTGCGCGCGAGGCGGCGCGGAAGGCGCGCGAGCTCACCCGCCGCAAGGGCGCGCTCGACATGGCCTCGCTGCCTGGCAAGCTCGCCGACTGCCAGGAGCGCGATCCGGCAAAGTCGGAATTGTTCCTGGTCGAGGGCGACTCGGCTGGCGGCAGCGCCAAACAGGCGCGCGACCGGGCCTTCCAGGCGGTGCTCCCCTTACGCGGAAAGATCCTCAACGTCGAACGCGCGCGCTTCGACAAGATGTTATCGAGCGCCGAGATCGGCACGCTGATCACCGCGCTCGGCACGGGCATCGGCAAGGACGAGTTCGACCTCGGGAAGCTCCGCTACCACAAGGTCATCATAATGACCGACGCCGATGTCGACGGCTCACATATCCGCACGTTGCTGCTGACGTTCTTCTACCGGCAGATGCAGTCGCTGATCGAGGCTGGACATCTCTTTATCGCCCAGCCGCCGCTCTACAAGGTCAAGCGCGGGAGCCAAGAGCGCTACCTCAAGGACGAGAAGGCGCTCGAGGATTATCTCATCGGCGAAGGGCTCGAGGATGCGCTGCTCGTCACCGGCGACAGCGCAAGCCGCGGCGGCGGGGATCTGCGTAACATCGTGGAGACTGCGCGCAAGATTGGCTCCATCCTGAAAGGCCTGCACAGCCGCTATTCACGCTTCATCGTCGAGCAGGTGGCGATTGCCGGCGCGCTCAATCCGAAGTTGCTGAAGGAGACCAGGCACGCCCAGGCGGCCGCCGCCTATGTCGCCAAGCGGCTCGACGCGCTGTCGGAGGAAACCGAGCGCGGCTGGCACGGCGAGGCGCTGCCTGAGGGCGGCTTGCGCTTCTGGCGCGAGCTGCGCGGCGTGATGGAGTCGCATCTTATCGACGGGCCGTTCATCGCCTCGGCCGACGCGCTCAAGCTCGACAACTTCGCCCCGCATCTCCAGGAGGTCTACGCCAAGCCCGCCACCTTGAAGCGCAAGGACACGAATCTCGTCGTGCACGGGCCGAGCGAATTGCTGGAGGCGGTGATGACCGCGGGCCGCAAGGGCCTGTCGCTCCAGCGCTACAAGGGTCTCGGCGAGATGAACCCGGGGCAGCTCTGGGAGACCACGCTCGATCTCGATTCGCGCACCCTGCTCCAGGTGAAGATCAAGGAAGGCGAGGACGCCGACGACATCTTCTCGCGGCTGATGGGCGACGTGGTCGAGCCGCGCCGCGAGTTCATCCAGGCTAACGCGCTGCAAGTCGCCAATCTCGACGTATAGGTCAGCGCCGATTGACGGCGCTTGACTGATATCTCACACCCCCTCCTCTGTCATGGCCGGGCTTGTCCCGGCCATCTACGATTTACTGATTGATCGTTTCGTAGAGATCGTCCCAGTCGGGATTATCTGCGTGGATCAAGCGAACCTTCCAAGCTGGCCGCCAGTGTTTGATGGTTTTCTCCCGCTGAATCGCGCCAATGATGGTCTCGGTATTCACACCCGACGAGGCGTTTCAGTCCGTCACGTTGCGTGAAGCCTGCTACGGAGGCTTCGCGGTGCTGCCAGACCCAGCGTGCGCGGTCGCGGGCCACCCCGGTGTAGAGGATGCCATTTGGCTTGTTAGTCAGTATGTAAACCCAACCACCCCGCATGCGGTGAGTTTGCAAATCGTGGATGGCCGGGACAAGCCCGGCCATGACGGTGGAGGGGTTTGATAAATCTCCTAAAGCGCGTTCCCAACAGTGAGCCGTGCGGGACTGATCGCGCAATCCCTTAACGCTGTGTCAATGCGGGACGCCTAGGCTCCTCGCGGGTGGGGTTCCGCGCGAGGTTCAAAGCCGGCGCGGGAGCCCGCTTTCGCGTGTTCGGAACGGGCGAATATCCATGCAAGGCGCGCGGCGAAGCGGCGGGGCCTCGGGCAAAGGGCCAAGGCAGAGCGGGCCCTCGTTCGGCGCGCGGCAGGGCGCACTGCCTCGGCGCAAGCCCGTCCGCATCATGCGCCGGACGCCGCGGCGCAGGCGCATAGACCGCGGCCGCCGGTTCTTGCGCGCAGCTTTGCGTTACACGGCGTTCGCGGCGCTTGGCTGCGCGGCGCTCATCGGGCTTGCCGTGATCTATTTCATCGCCCGCGCACCCGACCCGGTTCTCGCCACGCTCGACGACCGCCCCCCTAACGTCACCGTGCTCGCTGCCGACGGCACCGTGCTTGCCGAGCGGGGCCTGCGCCGCGGCCATGTCAAGCTCAACGTGCTGCCGCCTTACCTCGTCAACGCGGTGTTCGCCACCGAGGACCGGCGCTTCTTCAGCCATTTCGGTATCGATCCGCTCGGGCTCGTGCGCGCGAGCTTTCGCAACGCGCAGGAAGGCGCGGTGGTCGAAGGCGGCTCCACCGTGACGCAGCAGCTCGCCAAGAACCTGTTCCTCCGGCCCGAGCGCACCTTCACGCGCAAGCTCGAAGAGGTGATCTACGCGCTTTGGCTCGAGCAGCGCTTCACCAAGGACGAGATCCTCGAGCTTTATCTCAACCGGGTCTATTTCGGCGGCGGCACCTACGGGATCGAGGCCGCGGCGCGGCGCTATTTCGGCAGATCCGCGCGCTTCGTCACCCTGCCGCAGGCGGCCCTGCTTGCGGGGCTGCTGAAAGCGCCGTCGCGCTATGCCCCGACGCGGAGCGCGAAGCTCGCCAGCACCCGCGTCGCCGAGGTGCTCGACAACATGGTCGAGGCAGGATTCCTCACCGAGGCGGAGGCCGCGGCCGCGCGCAAGCTGCCGCTGCGGCTCAGCGCGAAGGACGACGACACCGGCTTTCCCTATGCGGTCGACTGGGTGGCCGAGCTCCTGCCGGAATTCGTGGGCAACCACCAGAACGAGCTGATCGTCGAGACCACCATCGATCCGAGCCTGCAGCGCGCCTCGCAGCAGGCGCTGCGGCGCCTGCTCCAGACCGAAGGCGGCAAGGCGAATGCCGGCGAAGGCGCGGTGGTCGTGCTAGACCCCTACGGCGCGGTGAAGGCTCTGGTTGGTGGCCGCTCCTATGTGTCGAGCCCGTTCGACCGCGCGCTCAAGGCGCTGCGCCAGCCCGGCTCGGCCTTCAAACCTTTCGTTTATCTCGCCGCGCTCGAAAGCGGCTACCGGCCCGACTCGATGGCCTATGACGGGCCGACCACCATCGCCGGCTGGTCGCCGCGCAATTACACGGGCACCTATCAGGGCGAGGTGACCTTGCGCGACAGCCTGGCGCATTCGCTGAACACGGTGTCGGCGCGGCTTACCGCCGATGTCGGCGCTTGGCGCGTGGTGCGCGCCGCGCGCCGTCTCGGCATCCAGTCGCCGCTGCACGAGAACCCCTCGATCGCGCTCGGCACCGCGGAGGTGACGCTGCTCGAACTGACCTCGGCCTACGCGCCGTTCGCCAATGGCGGCCACGGCGTGCTACCGCATCTGATAACGCGCGTGCGCGACAGCGAGGGCAAAGTGCTCTATAAGCGGCGGCGCATCACCACGGGGCAGGTCGTGGCGCTCGGCTATGTCGGCGCCATGAACGACATGCTGAACGCGACGATCGTGCGCGGGACGGGCAAGCGTGCGGCGTTCCCCGGCCATATCGCAGCCGGCAAGACGGGTACGACGCAAGGCTCGCGCGATGCGTGGTTCGTCGGCTACACGGCGCATTACGTGGCGGGCGTGTGGATCGGCAATGACGACGCCACGCGCATGAAGAAGGTCACGGGCGGCACGCTGCCGGCCAAGCTCTGGCACGACGTCATGCTCCACGCGCACCAGGACAAGGACCCGCAGTCGCTGCCCGGCACGCGCGGGCGGACCCTGCCGGACGCGATCGCGCGGCTGCCCTGGAACCAGAACCAGACGCGGCGCGAGGGCTCAGGCCGGCAGATCTTCCAGCGCGTGCTCGGCTTCTTCAGCGGAAACTAGCTCACGGCCGTCATCCTTCGAGGCTCGGGCTTCGCCCTCGCGCCTCAGGATGACGGACACAGCATATCGTCAAATGAAGGTTTACTCGATGCTGCGCTTGGGCGAAGAGCCGCGCGAGGACGGCAGCGCGCTGCCCGCACCGTAGCGGTGCAGGCTCGAGCCATGCTTGCGCAGCCAGTTGCGCGCCTCTTCGTGGCGCGGCATGGTGCGCGCGACCAGCGCCCAAAAGCGCGGTCCATGATTCATGTGCGCGAGATGCGCGACCTCGTGCGCGGCGAGATAATCGAGCACGAAAGGCGGCGCGAGCACGAGCCGCCAGGAGAAGGAGAGAGCGCCGCTCGTCGAGCACGATCCCCAGCGCGTGGTCTGGTCGCGCACATAGAGGCGCTGCGGCTCGAGCCCGAGGCGATAGGCATGCGTATCGACGCGCGTTTTGAGATCGTGATGGGCCTTCCGCTTCAGCCAGTCGAGCAGCCGGCGGGGCGCATGCTCTTCTTCGCCCGTAACATGCAGGCGCGGCAGCCGCCGTGACGAGACGCGCGCGCCGCCCGGCCAGGCTGGCGCAGCCTTGGTGTCCTCCGCCTCCTCGATCCAAACGACGCCGCGCCGGCGCACCGATCCGGCAAAGCGCACGACATGCGCATAGCCGCGCAGAGGCACAATAGCGCCATGGCTGAAGGGCACGGGCTCGGACAGTCCCGCGACGCGCTCCTTAAGCCAGTCGAGATGGCGCGAGAGGAACTCGTCGGCATCGCCGAAGCTCGAATAGAGCGGCATGGTGAGAACGGCACCGCGGCGCGCCTCGCTCACCTGCAGGCTGAACCTGCGGGCGCGGGCGCTGCGCCGAAGGACCATGGGAATGCCCAAGCCCCGGATCTTGACCTCGATGGTCTCTCCGCGGCCGAGATTGAGGCGCTTAAGCATCGATACGCTCCCTACTGCCGACCGGGCCCCCCGAATCGGAGGCCGGTACAGTAGCACAGGCTTTGAGGGGAGCGCGCGCCCCTGCTTTAGGCAGACAGACGCAGTGCCCTCGCCAATAACCCTCTACGGCGCTGGTGGGTTGCTATAAATTCGCGGATTTTCGGCATTATTTCTGCGCGGAAGCGAGAGCCGTTGAACACGCCGTAATGGCCGACACCCTCCTGAATATGGTGCTGGCGGAGGAGGGGCGGCAAGCTCTTGCACAAAATTTGTGCAGCGTAGGTCTGGCCGAGACCCGAAATGTCGTCCTTTTCGCCCTCGACCGTCATCAGCCCAACGCGGTTGACGGCGGCGGGCTGAACCGGCGTGCCGCGATGCTTCATTTTGCCCCTCGGAAGCTTGTGCTCAAGGAACACGGTCTCGATCGTCTGGAGGTAATACTCGGCGGTCAGGTCCATCACCGCCAGGAACTCGTCGTAGAACTCGCGGTGCTTGTCGGCCGAGTCGCCGTCGCCCTTCACGAGGTTATGGAACAGGTCGCGATGCGCCTTCATGTGGCGGTCGAGATTCATGCCCATGAAGCCCGAGAGCTGGAGGAAGCCCGGATAGACGAGTCGCATCATGCCGGGATAGGGCCACGGCACCTGCGTGATCACGTTGTGGCGGAACCAGTCGAGCTCCTTGCTTTCAGCGAAGCAGTTGACCGCGGTCGGGTTCTGCCGCGCATCGATCGGCCCGGCCATCAGGATCATCGAGCGGGGGACTGCCGGATCGCCGTCAGCCTCCATCAGCGAGACCGCCGCAAGCACTGGGACGGTCGGCTGGCACACGCCCATCACATGCACGTCGCCATGGAAATAGCGGATGAACTCCATGACGTAGTCGATGTAGTCGTCGAGGTCGAAGGGGCCCTCGGCGCGCGGCACGAAGCGCGCGTCCTGCCATTCGGTGACGTAGACGTCGTGATCGGGCAACAGGTCGCGCACCGTGCCGCGGAGCAGCGTCGGGTAGTGACCTGCGAGCGGCGCAACGATCAGGATCTTGCTGTCGGTCAGGCGGCGCCAGCGCGATACGTCGCGCTCGAAGCGGATGAGCTTGCAGAACGGTTTCTCGATGATCGGTCGCTCATGCACCGCGACCTTGCGGCCGCCAATCTCGACCTCGTCGATGCCCCAAATGGGCTTGCGGTAGCGGCGCGTCGTGCGCTCGAACAGCTCGAGCGCTGCCGCGGCGCTCTTGCCGAGTGGCGTGTGCGAGGCCGGGTTCAGCGGATTGCGGAACAGCAGCCGATAGACGTCCGCCGCCGCCCGCGCAGGTGTCAGCGCCGCCTGATTCAGCTCGTATAGGTGATAAAGCATCCGTACCCCTTGAGTAGCCTAATCTGAATGCTGCGTCGCACAAAGAGATGGTGATTCTTTGTTGCAGCGCAACGACAGTTTGACGCGGGGGCTGATCGGCCGCGCGACTAAAGGTAGCGGCGCAAAGTTTCTGCCATTTTCGCGGCAGGTGTCCCGTAGGGGAAATGCGTAATATATTTGCCATCAGGGCCCATAAAATAGACAAATGCCGTGTGATCAACACTATATCGGCTCGTTTCGTCTCCACCCTCCGGCACGAATTTCGAGTAGGCCACGCGGTAAGCTTTAGCAGCCTTGTCGATGTCCTGTGGAGACCCGCTCAGGCCTATGAAGCGCGGGCCGAAATTTTCGACATAGGCGCCGACCGCCTCGGGCGTGTCGCGCGCGGGGTCGAGCGTGATGAAGACCGGCGCCACCTTGTCGGCCTTGGCGCCGAGGTCATCGAGGCTTGCCGCCATTATCTGAAGCTCGGCGGGGCAGATGTCGGGGCAGTTGGTGAAGCCGAAGAACACCAGCATGTGCTTGCCGCGGAAGTCCTGGTCGGTGACGGTCTTGCCTTGCGGATCGGTGAGCGCGAAGGGGCCGCCGATCAGCGCCTTGCCGCTCGTCTCGACCTTCGGCCCCGGCGCGGCCAAGGTCAGGACCAGGGCTGCCGCGCCGCCAAGCGCCCCGATGAGGGAGCCGGCAAGGACCACACCGATGAGACGGGAGCGCATCGCCTATTCTCCAAGCCTGAGCAGCGTGCCGTTCTCGCGCGCGCTTCTGAGAAACCAGGTGAACACGAGATAGCCCACGACCAGGTAGACAGCGTTCAGGCCGAGCGCCCACCAAAGCTCCGATGCGTCGAACACGCCGTGAAGCAGGATCGAGCGCATGCCTTCGAAGACATGGGTCGGCGGCAGCGCGAGCGCGAGCGGCTGCAGCCAGTCCGGCAGAACCGACACCGGATAGTAGACGCAGCAAAGCGGCAGAAGCAGGAACGCCATCGACCAAGCAAGCTCCTCGGCGCCGAGCCCGTAGCGCAGGATGATGCCGGCGGCGATCAGGCCGAGCGCCCAGCTCGTCAGCACGAGCACGGCGAAGAAGGCGACGAGCGGCAGGCCGAGATCGAGCAGGTTGAAGCCGAAGATCCAATGCGCCGCGATCGCGACCGGAACCATGCCGACAGAGAGCCTGATGATGCTCCAGGCACTGAGCGCCGCGATCAGCTCGGTCGGCCGCAGCGGGCTCGTGAGCAGATTGCCGAGATTGCGCGACCACATCTCCTCGATGAAGGTCGTGGAGAAGCCGATCTTCGAGCGGAACAGGATGTCCCAGAGCAGCACCGAGCCGATCAGCACGCCAGCGGCCATGGCGAGCGGGCCCTTGGTGTCGGCGAGATATTTCTGCAGGAAGCCCCAGGTCAGCATCTGCAGGAACGGCCAGTAGATCAGCTCGATCAGCCTGACGCCTGAGCTCCGCAAGAGATACATATAGCGCGCGACAAGCGACCCGATGCGGCGGAGCGAGGCGGCAAGCCCCGTCGGCGGCAGGATGACGGGCTCGGCGCCCGCGCGGATCATGCTTGCCGTGCTCATGAGGCCTGACGCTCCGGCGCATGCGCTTCATCAGCCTCGGCGGGCGTCTCTTGCCTCCGCCCGCGCACGACGTCGAGGAACACGTCTTCGAGCGTCTCGCGGCCGTAGGTCTCGATCAGCGCTTGCGGCGTGCCATCCTCGACAATGCGGCCCGCGTCGAGCAGGATCACGCGATCGGCGAGGCGCTCGACCTCCGCCATGTTGTGCGAGGCGATCAGCAAGGTGGCCCGGCGGGTTTCGGCGTAGGTCTTGAGCTTCTGCCTGATCCAGTCGGCGGTGTCGGGATCGAGCGAGGCGGTCGGCTCGTCGAGCAGGAGAAGCTCGGGCGCATTGAGCAGGGCCTTGGCGAGGCCCACGCGCGTCTTCTGTCCCGCCGAGAGCTTGCCCGTCAGCCGATCGAGCAGAGGCTCGATGTGCAGATCGTCGGCGACATAGGCGATGCGCTGGGCCTTGTTGGCGACGCCGTAGAGCCCGGCATAAACGGTGAGATTCTCGCGCACCGTCAGGCGCATCGGCAAGTCGACGTAAGGGCTCTGGAAATTCATGCGATGCGCGACGGCGCCGCGGTCACGGGCCATATCGGCGCCGAACACGCGCACCTCGCCAGCGGTCGGCATCACCAGGCCAAGCAGCATGGCAATGGTCGTGGTCTTGCCGGCGCCGTTGCCGCCTAGCAGCGCGACCGTCGTGCCGGGCTCGAGCTTGAAGCTGATATGGTCTACGGCCTTGATGGCGCCGTAAGTCTTGACCAGATCGCGCACGACCACGGGCACGGAGGCGCAAACCGCACCCGTGCCGGCAACACTGCCAGAACCGCCAACTATTTCGTCCATGACCTTGCGCTGCTCGTCGGCTTTGTCGGAATTATGGCCCCCTATGTTAGACTTCACCTATGACCGCCATCGACAATAGTCAAACCGCGCGCTGGGCCTCCGTATCGGAATGGCTGCGCGCAGGCGAAAGCCGGCTCAGGCTGCAGACCATCGTGCGGCTGCGCTGGCTTGCCGTGATCGGCCAGACCCTCACCGTGGTCGGCGCCTGTTGGGTGCTCGGCATCGAGCTGCCGATCGCGGGCTGTCTCGCGGTGATTGCGCTCTCGGCGTGGCTCAACGTCGCGCTCCGCATCCGCTATCCGGCGAGCCACCGCCTCAAGAACAATTATGCCTTCGTCATGCTCGCCTACGACATTTTGCAACTCGCGGCGCTGCTCTATCTGACCGGCGGGTTGCAGAACCCGTTCGCGTTCTTATTGATCGCGCCGGTGACGGTGTCGGCCTCGACGCTGCCGATCAAGATCACGGCGGCGCTCGGCGCGCTCGCCATCATCGCGGCGACGCTGCTCACGAGCTTCCATCATCCGCTACCTTGGTTCCATCACACCAATTTGCTGCTGCCCTTCCCCTATGTGATGGGCGTGTGGGCCGCGGTGGTGTCGGGCATCCTGTTCATCGGCTTTTATTCTTGGCGCACGGCGGAGGAAGCGCGGCGCATGGCCGAAGCGCTTGCCGCGGCCGAGATGGTGCTGGCGCGCGAGCAGAAGCTGTCGGCACTCGACGGGTTGGCGGCCGCGGCGGCACACGGGCTCGGCACGCCGCTCGCCACCATCGCCGTGGTCGCCAAGGAGCTGATGCGCGACACCAAGCCGTCGGACCGGCATTACGAGGACGTCGTGCTCTTGCGCGCGCAGGCCGAGCGCTGCCGCGAAATCCTCGCCGAGCTTGCGGGCCGCCGCGAGCAGCTCGACCTGATCGTGTCGCGCCTGCCCGTAAGCCACCTGATCGA
The DNA here is from genome assembly GCA_963821255.1 of uncultured Alphaproteobacteria bacterium. Classification (GTDB taxonomy): domain Bacteria; phylum Pseudomonadota; class Alphaproteobacteria; order Rhizobiales; family Methyloligellaceae; genus Methyloceanibacter. Next base: position 448,808 of record CAWGCX010000010.1, read on the forward strand.
GGAGGTCGTGTCGCCGCATCGTCTTGTCGCGGTGCCGATCGAGGTGAGATCGGGGCCCGCCCCAGACATAGCGGGCGGAAGCGCGGCACAGGAGCCCATCACGCAGCGCAATCCGGGCGTACTCTATGGACTCGGCAACCTCGTGGAGAACGCGGTGGACTTCGCCGCGGGCAAGGTCGAAGTCGAGGCGCGTTGGTCCGCGGATGAGGTGTCGATCGTCATCGCCGACGACGGCGCGGGCTTCCCGCCTTATGTGCTCGAGCAGCTCGGCGAGCCGTTCGTCACCACGCGCCCCTCGCGCAGCCTCGATCGCGAGGCGCCCGACGAGCATATCGGCATGGGCCTCGGCTTCTTCATCGCCAAGACCCTGCTCGAGCGCTCGGGCGCGCGGCTCGACCTCGCCAACCGTCCGGGGCGTGAGGCGGGCGCCGTGGTCACCGTGACCTGGCCCCGCGCGAAATTCGAGCAGGCCGCCGATAAGCGTGAGGGCGCTGCGACGCCGGTCTAGCGCCGGTTTACCTTTCGTTAACGATGCGGGCGCTAGCCTGGAGCCTCCTCAAGACGAGGGCGCCATGAACATCGCCTACGAGATGCTCATCATCGCCATCCTCATCGTCGCGACCCTCGTCGTGGCGCAGGAGCTCGAAAAGGGCGGCACCGATCGCCCCCACATCGTGCGGGTCTCATTCACGCCGAGCTGAGTTCGGGTGCCTGGCGCCCTTGCCGAACGGCCCTGAAGTGCATAGCTCTAGGCCGTCTCTCACGCGTCCCTTTGCAAGGGGCGCCAACAAGAAGCCCACATTCCGAGGGAGCTTGCTCCGAGGAGCTTGCGCTTAAGGCCGGGGCGATCAGCCCGCCGGAGGAGCTTTGCCATGGAAGCCCAGCAGATGTCGCCGCAGATGCCCGCGCAGCCGCCTCAGGACAATACTCTGCTCATCGTCGATGACGATCGGGCCTTCCTCGCCCGGCTTGCGCGCGCCATGGAGACACGGGGCTTCGAGGTCGAGGCCGCGGCCTCCGTCGAGGATGGGCTCACCGCGCTGAGGCGGCGTCCGCCCGCCTTCGCCGTGGTCGACATGCGCCTTGACGACGGGAACGGCATCGACGTCATCGCGGCGCTCAAGGATCTGCGGCCCGAAGCACGCGCCGTGGTGCTGACCGGCTATGGCAATATCGCGACCGCTGTCACCGCCGTGAAGCTCGGCGCCGTCGACTATCTCGCCAAGCCCGCCGACGCGGACGACGTCTATAGCGCGCTGATCGCCTCGACCACCGCCAAGCCGCAGCCGCCCGAGAACCCGATGTCTGCCGATCGCGTTCGCTGGGAGCACATCCAGCGCGTCTACGAGCTCTGCAACCGCAACGTCTCGGAGACCGCGCGCCGGCTTAACATGCATCGCCGGACCTTGCAGCGCATCCTCGCCAAGCGCGCCCCGAAATAGTTACTTACTCTCCACCCCTCATGCCCGGCCGAAGTGCCGGGCATCCACGAATTTCGGCCGTGGCCGTAAGCAAGACGCGGAGGCCGGGATTTGCCCTGCTGGTCAGCGCCAACGATCGGCTTCGGCCCGCGTAGGCGGGACAAGCCCGGCCATGACGAAGGTTGAGAGGGCGAGGCTAAAGCTCGAAGCCGCAGCCCGGATCGAGCTGGAGCTGCAAGCGCAGCGCCGCGGCGCGCGCGAAAGCCAGCATCATCGCCTTGCGGCGTGCGGCGGAAAGCCGCGCTTCTTCCGCCTCGCGCACAAGCTCAGCGCCATAGCGGTCTGCGAGCAGCAGTCCGACCTCGCCCGGAATGATCTCGCAGGGAAAGTCCGGCGCCACGGCGAAATAGAGCCGGTCGCAGAAGGGCAAATAGTCGTGCCATTTGTGGTCAGTCCGGTAGTCGATGAGGCACGACTTGATCTCGACGATATGCACGTCGCCCGCCCCTGACAGCGCCACCACGTCGGCGCGCCGCCCATTGGCAAGCGGAAGCTCTGTGACAACTGAATGACCCAGCGCGCGGAAGGCGCGGCACACGCCGCGCTGCAGCTCAGCCGCGGCTTCCGACTGCCTGCCGTCGAAGACGCACAACTCGTCGTTGACGGTATCGGATTCCAGCACTCGAGTCTCCTTGCGAACGCAAATCCCGCTCACCAGAATGTGCATGGTTAAGTATTTCGGGCAGCGGAACAAGCTGCTAAAAACCCGCGTTGTGGGATGGAGCGGCAGCCGGCAAGATCCGGGCTTTTTGCGAACCAGGACCAAAGTCCGAGGGAGTGTCCATGAGTGTGCAGCACGCCGCTCTCCCCGAGCAAACCGAATCGAAGCTGAGTTCCCTGAAAGAGCGTCTGGCCGCCATGCGCGCGCTATCCACCGCGCTCGCCAAGCCGCTCTCCGACGAAGACCAATTGGCGCAAGCCAATGACGACGCGAGCCCGACCAAGTGGCATCTCGCGCACACGACCTGGTTCTTCGAGGCGTTCCTGCTGAAGCGCTTCCTGCGCGGCTACCGCGTGTTCGACGAGCGCTTCGAATATTGCTTCAACTCCTATTACGAGAGCGTCGGTCCGCGCCAGCCACGCGCCAAGCGCGGGCTGCTCACGCGGCCGTCCGCGGAAGAGGTGCGCGCCTATCGCGCTTACGTCGACGCGGCGCTCGGCCGGCTGTTCGAGGGCGACCTTCCGCAAGAGGCGGCAGAGCTGATCGAGCTCGGCATCAATCACGAGCAGCAGCACCAGGAGCTTCTGCTCACCGATACTCTGAGCCTGTTCGCCGCCGAGCCACTCAAGCCTGCCTATCGCCAGGCGAGCCCGGGCGTCGTCGTGCGCGAGGCGCTGCCGCTCGATTTCGTTGCGTTCGACGGCGGCATCTACGACATCGGGCATGACGGCGGCGGCTTCGCCTACGACAACGAAGGCCCGCTGCACGAAGAACTGCTGCGCCCGTTCAAGCTCGCGCGCCGCTGCGTCACCAACGCCGAGTGGATCGAGTTCATCGCGGACGGCGGCTACCGCGCGCCGACGCTTTGGCTCGCCGATGGCTGGGCCACGGTGAAGGGGCAGGATTGGCAGGGCCCGCTCTATTGGGAAGACGCCGAAGGCGGATACATGCAGATGAGCTTGCTCGGCTTCCGCCCCGTCGATCTCGCGGCACCCGTCACGCATGTCAGTTACTACGAGGCCGATGCGTTCGCGCGCTGGGCCGGCTACCGGCTGCCGACCGAGTTCGAATGGGAGGTGGCGGCGGCGAGCGTGCCCGTCACAGGCCGCACGCTCGGCGAGGACTGCTTAAGGCCGATGCCTGCGAAGCCAGGTACGGGCCTTCTCCAGATGTTCGGCGATGTGTGGGAGTGGACGGCGAGCGCCTACCTCCCCTACCCCGGCTTCAAGACGGCGCCCGGCGCGGTCGGCGAGTACAATGGCAAGTTCATGGCGAACCAGTTCGTGCTGCGCGGCGGCTCCTGCGCCACGCCCGACGGCCATGTGCGGCGGACCTACCGCAATTTCTTCTATCCGCACCAGCGCTGGCAGTTCACGGGCCTGCGCCTCGCCGCTGACGCGTGATGGACTCCGACCTCTCTCTCCTCCTGCAAGACGCCGAGGCCGCCTCCGAGCCGTTTCCGAGCCTGAGGCGGCGCAAAGGCGAGCACGAGGAATTCGCCACCGCCGTGCTCGCCGGATTGGCGCGGCCGCCGCGCTCGATCCCCTGCCGCTTCTTCTACGATGCCCAGGGCTGTGGGCTGTTCGAGGAGATCACGCGGCTTCCCGAGTACTACCCAACCCGCACCGAGACGGCGCTGCTCGAGGCGCATGCCAACGAGATCGCGGCGCTGGTCGGGATGGGCCGCGTGCTCATCGAGTTCGGCTCGGGATCGAGCCGCAAGACGAGCCTGCTCATCTCGGCGCTCCGCAATCTCGTCGCCTACGTTCCGATCGACGTCTCAGCCGAAAGCCTGCAAGAGGCGGCCGGCTGGCTGTCGCTTCGGCACTTTGGCCTGAACACAGAGCCTGTCGTCGCCGATTTCACCAAGCCCGTGACGTTGCCTGAATTCGCGCGCATCCGCCCGAAGCTCGGCTTCTTCTCAGGCTCGACCATCGGCAATTTCACCCATGACGAAGCGGGTGACTTCCTGCGCGGCGCCGCGCGTCTCCTTGGTAAAGGAAGCCGCTTCCTGATCGGCGTCGACCTGAAGAAGCCCGAGAATATCCTAGTGCCGGCTTATGACGATGCGCGCGGCGTGACCGCGGCTTTCAATCTTAATTTGCTCGAACGCATCAACCGCGAGCTCGGCGGCGATTTCGACCTGTCGCGCTTCGCGCATGAGGCGATTTACAACGAAGAAGCGGGCCGCGTCGAAATCTACCTCAAGAGCCTTACCGGCCAGCGCGTGCGCGTGCTCGGGCGCGAGTTCCGCTTCGCGCGCGGCGAGCGTATCCACACCGAGAACTCCCACAAATACGCGGTCGACGAGTTCCAGGCGCTCGCCGCCGACTCAGGCTGGACGCCGGTCAAGGCCTGGACCGATCCCGCCCAGCTCTTCAGCCTGCATCTGCTGCACTTGTGAAGACGTTTAGGGGGGCGCGGGATGCCGACCGTGCTGCGCTGGGGGCGCTATTGGCCCTTTTCTATTCCGACGAGGGCGACGAACCGCCACATGTCCACGTGCGGTCCGGCAACCGGGAAGCCAAAGTCTGGCTGAGCGATTTGACCGTAGCGGTTAACTTCCGTTTCCCGGCGCGCGAACTCAGCGATATCATCCGCCACCTGGAAACGCATAGCGAAGAGCTCTTGGAAGCGTGGAATGACTATTTTGGAGATTGAAGTCGGCGACCTGCAGGCGGCCTCGGTGGAGTTCACTCCGACCGACCTCGTCGTCACTTTGACCGACGGACGTAAGATCGTAACCCCGCTTGCGTGGTATCCGCGGCTGCTCAAGGCTTCCGCAGCCGAGTGCGGCGATTACGAAATCATGCCTATGGGCATCCACTGGCCAAGCCTCGACGAAGACCTTTCGATCGTCGGAATGCTGAAAGGCCAGCCTAGCGCGTCCTCAGATTCGAGAGGCTAGGCATGCCGGAGTTCGTTTCGGGGAATGCGGTGATCGGCCAGTCAGGCGGGCCGACCGCAGTCATCAACCAGTCGCTCGTAGGACTCGTCGAAGGGCTCCAGGCCGGGCTCGCTACCTCTGGCAAGGTCAAGCGTATCCTCGGCATGCGGCACGGCGTCCGCGGCCTCGTCAAGGAAGGCGAAGGGGGGCTGGTCGATCTGGCCGCGATCGACACAGCGAAGCTTGAAGCGATCGCCGCAACCCCGTCGGCTGCGCTCGGCTCGACCCGCGACAAGCCTGACGACGCCTATTGCGAGCGCATTCTCGACGGATGCCGCCGCAACGACATCCGCTATTTCTTCTATATCGGCGGCAACGATTCGGCCGACACGTGCCGCATCGTGAGCGAGAAGGCTGCAGCCGCGCGCTACGAGCTCCGCTGCTTCCACGTGCCCAAGACGATCGACAACGATCTGCTCGAGAACGATCACACGCCGGGCTTCCCGTCCGCCGCGCGCTATGTTGCGCTCGCGCATATGGGCGACGCGCTCGACAATGCGAGCCTCGGCGGGATCAAGATCAATGTCGTGATGGGGCGGAACGCGGGCTTCCTCACTGCCGCCGCGGCGCTCGCGCGTGGCGCGGCGACCGACGGTGCGGCGCCCGCAGACCGCCCTGCCCCGCATCTCATCTATCTGCCCGAGGTGCCGTTCTCGACCGACGCTTTTCTTGCCGACGTGGAGGCCGTTTACGCGCAGCTCGGCCGCTGCCAGATCGCGGTGAGCGAAGGCATCCGCGACGAGACGGGCGCGGAGATCGGGCCGAAGCTGATGCGCTCCGACGAACGCGACGCGCACGGCAATGTGCAGCTCTCGGGCTCAGACGCGCTCGGCGACGGACTTGCCGACTTCGTCAAGAAGGGGCTGACGCCCGCAGGCGGCAAGGCGCCGCGCGTGCGCGCCGACACGTTCGGCTATCTGCAGCGCTGCTGGCCATACACCTCTCCGGTCGATGTGGAGGAGGCACGCGCCGTCGGCCGCCATGCCGCCGAGCTTGCCGCGAAGGGCGATGCATCGGCCTCGGTGATCATGGTGCGCACCTCGAATGCGCCTGACGCCTACCGCAGCGAATGCCGCCGCGCCGACCTTGCGGCGGTGGCACGCCGCACGCGCCACATGCCGGCGGAGTTTATCGCAGGTTCAAATGACGTCACGCAGGCGTTCCACGCTTACTGCCTGCCGCTGGTCGGAGATCTGCCGAAAATGGAGCGGCTCTAGCTGCCGCTGCGACGATTCGTCTTTTATGATCAATTACTTGTCACGGAACGTGATTGCCCGGGAGCGGAGGTTCGATGCTTTGATCGGCGGGTCAAGAGCACTCGCAAAGGAGCTCCCCATGAAGAAATATCTGATGCCGCGACCTTGATCTTCGCGTTCACCGGGCCCGCGCTCGCTGATGAGGTTTTCGTCATGCTCGACATGACGACGAAGAAGTGCGTGACCATGCGCACCCAGCCGAAAGATGTGAAGAAGTACAAGATGCTCGGCAAGTACCCGAATTTGGGCGAGGCCCAGCCGCCATGCACACCATGACCACCTGCAAATAGCTCGGCGCCAAGTTGTCTCAAGAAGCCCCGCCATTCGCGCGGGGCTTTCTTTGTCGTCAGGAGTACCCCCACTCGCTCGGCCTCGTCATGGTGAGGTGCAAGCGCCGTCCTTCGAGGCTCGGGCTTCGCCCTCGCACCTCAGGATGACGGCGCTTGCCTCGAACCACCGCTACTCAACCAGCTCGCGGATGTAGTTTGGCAGCGCGAAGGAAGCGACATGCACGTCGGGCCGCCAGTAGCGCGTGGGGAAGGCGCCGGCATCGGCATAGCGCCGCTCGATCGCGTCGATGCGGTAGCGGCGCGCCTCGACATAGTCCGTGGCCCAGCCATAGGACATGGGCCCGCCGAAATAACTCGGCGTCGTGGCGAGATAGGCGAACGCATCGCGGAACAGGCCACGGAAAAAGCCGACGCTCTGCTTGAGCTCGTCGGCTTGGAGGAACGGCAGGCCGTTCTGCGTGACGAGGATGCCCCCGGGCTTAAGGCAACGCCGGCAACCCGTATAGAACTCCTTCGTGAACAGCACGGCGCCCGGCCCGATCGGGTCGGTAGAGTCCACCATGATCAGGTCGAAGCGGTCGTCGGTCTCGGCCACGAACTTGGTGCCGTCGGCGATGACGATACGCGTGCGCGGATCGTCATAGGCGCCGGCCGAGATATCCGGGAAATGCTCGCGGCAGAGCGTGAGCACGGAGCGGTCGATCTCGCAGAGTGTTATGTCCTCAAGCTCCGGGTGCTTAAGCGCCTCGCGCAGCACGCCCCCGTCGCCCCCGCCTATGATCAGCGCCTTCTTCGCGCGCCCATGCGCAAAGAGCGGCACATGCGCCATCATCTCGTGATAGATGAAGTCGTCCTTGGTGGCGAGCTGGACCACGTGGTCCAGCATCATCACCCGGCCGAAATCCTCGTTCTCGAAGATGACGAGATGCTGATGCTCGGTCTCGCTGTCGAAGAGGACGCGGTCGGCCTTCAGACGGACGCGGAAACCCCGGTGTAGCGTCTCTTCGACCCACCGTTCCATCGATGCATTTCCTTCCCGCGCAGTTGCTCCTTGACCACCACCTTGCGAGGCGAGAAGGCCTCCTTCAGCACGTCGATGGACGCCCGCGGGTTGGTCTGGCCGCACATGAAGATGTCGAGCGCGGCATAGCCGTATTCCGGCCAGCTATGGATCGAGATATGCGATTCGGCCAGCACGGCCACGCCCGATACCCCGCCATTCGGCGTGAAGTGGTGCAGATGGATGTGCAGCAGCGTCGCACCCGAGACCTCGACGCAACGCCTGAGCGTCCTGTCGATGTGATCTATGTCGTCGAGGCGCTCTGCCCGAACGAGATCGATGATGAGATGAGTTCCGGCGAAACGAACCCCATCACGCTCACAGAAAAAGTCCTTGTGCCCCTCTCCTTCGGAGTGGGTGCACCGGGAAAGCTTTTCTTCCGTTTGGGCGGTGCTTGAACCATGATCCAAGTCCATCCCCAATTGGAAGAGGGCGTCACTGGACATGGCGTCCTCCCCAACCAGCAGATGTTCAAGTCAAACGACGCGCTATTTGCACCATGCGCCACGGAATGCAAGAAGTTTTTGCCCCAGCGCGTCGCTATGACGTAGCGAGCATGCTCCGGCGGGAGCCGAGGTCGAGGGGAGAAGAGAGGTGCGGTCGTGGCTTGTAGTGGGTCGAAACTGGGTTGCCGTCCTTGCCGTGCTGCTCCTCGGCGCGGAAGCCATGGAGCCGGCCCGCGCGGCTGAGGCGCCCGCGCCCGAGGCACCTGCGCCCGAGACGCTTAAGCCTAAGGCGCTGCCGAAGCTGGGCGCTGAGCTTGGCGCAACCTCGGTCTCGGGGCTGTCATCCGGCGCCTATATGGCCGGGCAGCTCCAGGTGGCGCATTCCAAGGACATCATAGGCGCCGGCATCGTCGCCGGCGGGCCCTATGCCTGCGCCGAGAGCCCCGCTTCGCTGATCTTCCCGTTCTGGCCGACCGCGGTCGCGCAGAACGCCTCGCAGGCCGCCTTCAAATGCATGAAGACCTATTGGGGCAAGCCAGACGGCGAAGCGCTTGCCCGCCGCGCGGCCGAGTTGGCGCAAGCGGGCAAGATCGACCCGCTCGAGGGTCTCAAGTCTGACAACGTCTATCTCTTCTCCGGCAATAAGGACCAGACGGTCACGCGGCCCGTGGTGCAAGAGGCCGAGCGGTTCTACGAGGCGGCCGGCGTCGAGGCCGGCAACCTCACCCTGGTGGAAGGCGACGGCGGGCATGCCTTCATCACCGAGGAAGGCGGCGCGGCCTGCGGCATCTCGGCTGCGCCTTACGTCACCGACTGCGACTACGACCAGGCCAAGGCGATCCTCGGCTGGATCTACGGCCCGCTCTCCAATGCGCCGGCCGAGCCGCACGGAAGGTTCGTGGTCTTCGACCAGAGCGAATTCGGCGGGTCCGGCGCGGGGCTCGCCGCCGAAGGCGTGGTCTACATCCCGAAGGCTTGCGAGGAGCAGAAAGGCTGCCGCGTGCATGTCGCACTGCATGGCTGCGCGCAGTCGCGGGAGAAGGTCGGCTACACCTTCGTCAAGGAGGCGGGCTTCGCCAGGGTCGCCGACATGAACCGGCTCGTCGTGCTCTTCCCGCAGGTCTCGGCGAGCAGCGTGAACCCGCAAGGCTGCTGGGACTGGTGGGGCTATACCGGCCTCGACTTTCTCGGCAAGGACGCGCCCCAGATCGCCGCCATCTGGACCATGGTGGAGCGCCTGATCTCCGCCCCATGAACGGCAAGGAGCACCACTATGCGCTACACGGCCCTGTTCCCTGTTGTTTGTCTTGCTCTGCTTTGCGGTGCCGCCCCCGCTCTGCGGAAAGCGCAGCCGATCGATCTTGCGTCTGCGCGCGTAATTGACCTCACCCACGCCTTCGACAAGGACACGATCTATTGGCCGACTTCGCCTTCGGGCTTCGAGCTCAAGCCGCTGCATGAGGGGCTGACGGGCCGCGGTTTCTATTATTCGGCCTACGCCTTCTGCGCGCCCGAACATGGCGGCACCCATCTCGACGCGCCGGTGCATTTCGCGAAAGGGACATGGACCAACGCCGAGATCCCGGTCGACCGCTTCATCCGCGCCGCGGTGGTGATCGACGTGAGAGAGAAGGCGGCGAAGGATCCCGACTACACGCTAAGCGTCGCGGACGTGACGGCGTTCGAGGCCAAGCACGGCAAGATCCGGCCCGGCAGCGCGGTCCTGCTACGCACCGGCTGGAGCAAGCGCTGGCCCGACAAGCGCCGCTATCTTGGCGACGACACACCGGGCGACGCCTCCAACCTGCATTTCCCGTCCTACGGGCTGGAAGCGGCGAAGTTCCTGATCCGCAAGCGCCAAGTGAGCATGATCGGCGTTGACACGGCGAGCATCGATCCCGGCACTTCTCAGGATTTTCCCGTGCACCGGCTCGCCGCCGCGAACGCCGTGGCTGGGATCGAGAACCTCACCAATCTGGAGGCGCTGCCTGCCGTCGGCGCGACCGTGATCGCGCTGCCGATGAAGATCGCCGGCGGCTCGGGCGGCCCTGCCCGCGTCGTGGCGCTCGTGGCCTCCAAGTAACTCCATACCTCCTCCCTGTGGGAGGTCCCGCCACTCGAAGCCGAGGCCGAGCGGGAGAGCGCAAAGAGATGTGTCGTGATTGTTCCCAATCAGTGCTCCGAAGCATTGCGCAACAGGAGAGAAAGCCTGTCGAGACCGGGACCGCGGCCTGAGCGGCGCATCGTGACGAAGAATTCGAAGCCTCTCGTGTCCGCGAAACTATCTTCCCGAAGCGAGATCAGCCGGGTTGCAGAACAAGTCTCATTCGGCGACGATGAGCCTAGCTCCTTCGGTGTGGTTGTTCCGGCCTAGCGCATCGACAACGCGTGCCAGGCTCGACTTCTCGCGCAGGAAGTCGAAGCAATAGCGCTTATCTGGAATGACCAGTAAAACGATTTCTTTGGGTGTGGGCCCCTCGTTGGGCATGCGCTGAGCATAGCAGCGACAGGCCGTGACGCACCAGGCGCGCGATGATTGAGAGATGTTCTCGCAGGGTGTCCGTCACACTTGGCGTCGCCGTGGCTAAGGCGCGTCGGCCTCGGGCCGTTGCGGGGGGATCACAAGGACCTTGTCGATGCGGCGGCCGTCGAGGTCGACCACCTCGAAGCGGAAATCGCGCCAGTCGAAATGCTCGCCGGCTTCGGGCAAATGCTCGAGCCGGTTCAGCACGAAGCCCGCGATCGTGTTGAAGTCGCCCTCCTCGCCCATGCCCTCGAGCCCTAGCGTGCGCTCGGCATCGTCCACTGGCATCAGCCCGTCGAGCAGCCAGGAGCCGTCGTCGCGCTGCACCGCGAGCGGCTCGACCGCCTCCTCGCTCTCCGGCAGGTCGCCCGCGATGGCCGTGAGAATGTCGGTCGGCGTGACGATGCCCTCGAAGGAGCCGTGCTCGTCGACCACGATCGCCAAATGCACGGCAGAGGCCTTGAAGCGTTCGAGCAGCCTCAGGACCGGCATGCGGTCGACGACGTAAGGCGGCTCGCGCGCCGCGGCGGCTACGTCGATCGTGCCGCGCTTCCTCTGCTGCTCGAGCAGGTCCTTGGTGTGGGCAACGCCGATCACGTCCTCGATGTCGCCGCGCGCCACGGGATAGCGCGAGTGACCGGTCTCGGCGATGGTGGCGTAGATCTCCTCGGGTAAATCCTCGACGTCGAGCCAGATCACAGCCGTGCGCGGGACCATGATCGAGCGCACCGACCGGTCGCCGATCTTGAGCACGCCCTCGATCAGCTCCTGCTCGGCCGGGTGGAACACGCCGGCCGATGCGCCCTCGGCGATGAGCGCCTTCACCTCCTCCTCCGTGACGATGCTGTCAGGCGCCGGTTTCAGCCTAAGCAAGGTCATCACGGCTTGCGTGCTCGCGCGCATGAACCAGACAAACGGCGCGCCGATCTTGGCGAGGAGCGTCATCGGCGGGGCAACGAAAGCGGCAATGGATTCGGCGTGGTTGAGCGCGATACGCTTCGGCACGAGCTCGCCGATAACGAGCGAGAGATAAGTGACGGCCACCACGACGATGCCAAAGGCGATCTCGTCGGCGTAGCGGTCGATCGGCGTGACGGCGCGGAGCTGCTCGGCGAGCGGTCCGGCGAAGATCGCGCCGCTATAGGCACCGGCCCCGATGCCGACCAGCGTGATGCCGACCTGCACCGTGGAGAGAAAGCCGACTAGGTCGTCGAGCAGCCGCAGCGCGCTCGCGGCCCCGCGCTTGCCGGCCTTCGCCATCTCCTGCAGCCGCACGCGCCGCGCCGACACGATGGCGAGCTCCGCCATCGCGAAGAAGCCGTTCAGCAGAACGAGGAAAGCGAGGACGAGCAGTTCCCAGATCATGATGACTGCTATAGGGGAGTGGGTATGGAGGGGGTGCCGCCGATCGGGCCATTATCGCCCAAGCCGCGCCGGATTTTGAGAGGAAAGACGCATGAGCCTGAAAGTCGGCGACAAGGCCCCGGATTTCACGCTGCCCAAGGATGGCGGCGGGAAGATTGCCCTGAAAGACCTGAAAGGCAAGGCCGTCGTCCTCTATTTCTACCCCAAGGACGACACCTCGGGCTGCACGGCCGAGGCTTGCGCCTTCCGGGACGCATTTCCCGATTTCTCCAAGGTTAAGGCCGCGATCGTCGGGATTTCGCGCAATTCGGTGAAGAGCCACGACAAATTCAAGGCGAAGCACGAGCTCCCCTTCACACTCGCGTCGGACGAGGACGGCAAGGTTTGCGAAGCCTGTGGCACCTGGGTCGAGAAAAGCATGTACGGCCGCAAATATATGGGAATCGAGCGCGCGACCTTCCTGATCGACGGCAAGGGCGTGATCCGCGGCATCTGGCGCAAGGTGAAGGTGCCGGGCCATGCGGAAGAGGTACTGCGCGACGCCGCGGCGCTGAAATAGACGTGGCACGCAGGCGGCTCAACAACCGGCTCGATCGGCCCGTCGATCCCGCGCGCGACCATGTGCTCGGGGAAGACGACGCGCCGATTACGCTCGTCGAATATGGCAGCTATGCCTGCCCACATTGCCGGGCGGCGAATGCACGCATCGCCGAGGTGCGCGACCGGCTCGGCGACCGGCTGCGCTACGTCTTCCGCCACAAGCCGCTCACGGGGAGCGATCTCGCTCGCCGCGCCGCCGAGCTTGCCGAGCGCGCGCCCGACCCGAAGAGTTTCTGGGAGGCCCATGTCGCGCTGATGTCGCGCTCGGGTGAGCTCACGGAGGACGACCTGAAGGCCGTGGCGGACGAGCTGCACCTGCCCAAGGACACGACCAAGGACGGCAAGGAGCAGGTCAAGCGCGCCAAGGCCCGCGTCGCCGCCGATCAGAAAAGCGCACGAGCGAGCGGCGTGATGATCACGCCGACCTTCTTCATCAACGGACGCCGCTATGACGGGCCGTGGGACGAGAGCTCGTTCGCCGACGCGATGCTCGGCCGGCTCGGCCATCGCGTGCGCGCCGCCGCGCTCGACTTCGCCACCTGGGCGCCGTCGGCCGGTATCCTGCTGCTGATCGCCGCGGTGCTCGCGGTGATCCTCACCAATTCGGCTTGGGGTCTCGCCTTCCACGCCTTCTGGGAGCAGACTTTCGGCCTGCGGCTCGGCGAGCGGAGCTTCGCGCTCCCGCTCATCGATTGGATCAATGATGGGCTGCTGACGATCTTCTTTCTGGTCGTCGGCCTCGAGATCAAGCGCGAGTTCACCGTGGGGCATCTCGCGAGCCCGCGCGAGGCGGCGCTGCCGGTCGCGGCCGCCATCGGCGGCATGGTGGTGCCTGCCGCCCTCTATATGCTGATCATCCCGTCAGGGCCCTTGGCGCATGGCTGGGGCGTGCCGATGGCGACCGACACCGCCTTTGCCGTCGCGCTGATCGTGATGATGGGCGCGCGCGTGCCGGTCGCGCTCCGCATCTTTCTCACCGCCGCGGCCATCGTCGACGATATCGGCGCGATCCTCGTCGTGGCGCTGTTCTATTCCGACGCCATCCATGTCGAATATCTCGTGGCCGCGGCCGCGGTCACAGCCGCCCTCTGGCTGCTCAACGGCTCGCGGGTCTATAGCGTCACGCCCTATGCGCTGCTCGGCGTGCTCTTGTGGTTCTGCGTGCATGAAGGCGGGCTGCACGCCACCCTTGCCGGCGTGATCCTCGCGTTGTTCGTGCCCACGCGGCCGCCGCCCGACCTCAACGCGCTCACCGCGCAGGCGAACGCGATCCTCGCGGCGGAAGCGCGGCACAGCGACGAGGTGCTGCGGCACGGGCCATCGGTGCCGGCCTTACGCGCGCTCGACGCCATCCACGACCGCCTCGAATCCCCCGCCGACCGTCTGCTGCGCTATGCCGGCGCGCGCTCGAGCTACATCATCCTGCCGCTCTTCGCGCTGGCCAATGCCGGCGTGCAACTCTCGATGGAGGTGGTGCGCGGTCACGAGCAGCTCATGGCGGCGATCATGGCCGGGCTCGTGATCGGCAAGCCGCTCGGGCTCCTCGCGGCTTCGGCGCTTGCTGTATGGCTCAAGCTCGCGGTGAAGCCGAACGACTATTCCTGGCGGCAGCTCTTGGGCGCGGGCGCGCTCGCCGGCATCGGCTTCACCATGTCGCTCTTCATCGCGAGCCAGGCCTTCCCCGCGGCCAACGATTTCGCCGCGGCCAAGATCGCGGTGTTCGCCGCCTCGATCGTCTCGGCGCTGATCGGCGTGGCGATCCTCTGGAATGCCCGGTGCCCGCCAGGTGCCGGCGACGACGGCGACGAGACCCGCGAGCGGGAATAGAAAAAGGCCGCGCGGGGCTTGCCCGGCGGCCTTCCTCTTCGTCCGTTTGCGTTATTGCTGCGGCGGCGTCTCAGCCGGCGGCGACTCCGCGGGAGGCGGCGAGGCCGGCGGCGAAGATTCGGCCGGCGGCGAAGCCGGCTTCTGCTCGCTGCCGCACTGATTGGCCGACAGGCCGACAAGAGCGATCGCGCCGGCCGCCGCGATCATAAGAAATCTGCGCATGGTGAAATTCTCCTCCGTTGGGCTCTCCTCGCTGCTTTTTGGGTGATGTCCCCTCGGGCGCGGGAGATGGAAAATATCGGACCGCGATATGAAAAACCATAGACGCGCCGATTGGTTTCCACTGGCGTCGCGCCGCGCGGCACGAAAAGCCGTCGCATCAAGCCGCGACGGGCCCGCAAAAGAGCGTGGCTGGCCCGCCTTAAGTCCTTGATTTTTATGGCGCACCCGACAGGATTCGAACCTGTGACCTCTGCCTTCGGAGGATTGCGATCTCTCGGTTTCACCCACAAGCGCATGACAAAGATAGAGGCGACGCCGTCAGGCTCGCATAGTTCTTAAGCCAGCAACCGGTACTACCCAGGTTACTCAATAGCCGTTCTCGGGTGGGTACTCGCCGTAACCGTTCTCGGGGCAGGTAGTCGCCGTAGCCATTCTCGGGCGGGTAGGTACTGCTTGGCGGCGTGGGCGGAGCGTAACCATATG